>CAZALK010000014.1:0-153243 GCA_964486045.1 uncultured archaeon | reverse complement strand
GTGCAAATTCATTTTAACCAGAAAAACATCATTTAATATTATCTTCGTAGAATTATAATTAGGAGTAGTAGGTATTAGTGTAAAATTGATATACCATGCCCCCATCCAATGTGGGGAATTAATATCCCAAAATGCCATACTAGCTGTAAAAATCTCTGTATGGTTCGCATACTCTGCTTTAATAATTGAATTAATATTATACGTCAGATATACTAAAGATTCATTAGAGACATCTAATGAATAAATAAAATTATGCTGATGATAAGGAAATAAATGAAATTTAGCTTTATCTTTATCAATTTTCAACGTTAAAGATTTTATGAATTCTCTGTCAATTATAAGTACAGAATTGAGCATAGTCATCCCCAACACTACCAAGTATGTCTGGATCAAGGATAATACCTTACTCCTTCCACATACGCATCTTTACTGCTAGATCTTCGTAGATTTTAATAAAGTCGTCAATGCTACCTGCATTTGAAGTGATCCATTTGTTTCTCCAAAAAGTCGTATATTTCTTAGGTTGTTCTGCGGAGGTTTCACTTGTTGTGGTTTCTTCAATCTAATTAACTTTTTGATAATAAAGTCTTGAAGATAATGAATTAGGTAAAAGTAATGAAGTAGGTAGAATTTTGAAACGTATTTGCTTTTTGCTTATCATACGATTTCAGTTCCCCCTCCCCCGTTATTAGGAAGCTGTTCCAATGTTAGAATTCGTTCTGGTCCTACTTTTTGAAGGTCATTTAATTCCTTTTCTTTATTGAAAAAATTTGTAGATCATAGTTATTATAAATTAGATCTGCTTAATCTTTATACAGAATTGTAAATAAGAATTAGGAAATTTTATAATTATGAGTGACACACTTGATCTAGTACATCTTTTCCTCGGTTGGTTATTACTTGATCTTATTGGTTTAATAACATTTATTAAACCGGTTGATCGAACAACTAATTGGAAGAATGGAATGAATTTTAGGTCTTTTATTCCCAAAAAGCATGTTTTATTTTCTATTGTCACAGAATTAATTGGAATTATACTTTTAGTAATTTCTTTTTCTATTCCTTGGTATTACCACTTATTCGGTGTAAATCATTTTCAATACCTTTATTTTATAGAAGCTGTTAACTTAGACGGTATATTCATTATTTATTTGTATTACGCTTATCTAATTGGATTATGTCTCCTCTTTCTTAAGATTTCTATAAAACAAAAACTACAGATTCGTTATCTGATTGAAGTAACTCAAATTTTGTTTATTATCCCGGGAATAATTCTCATTTTCAATGTAAAATTTGAACTATTATTTTATTTAGCCATTCTCATTTATATTAAATCTGGTTATACCTCTGGTTTCTTCTTATATATTATTAGTATCTCTTTGTTAATAATAAATGGAATACAATTTAGTTTCTATTCTAGACTGAAGGGAAAAAAAAATTTAAATAATCTGCTACTGAGGGATACACCCAGAGATTTGGTTGATTTGAATGGAAAATAATAAAACTAGAATATTCTAAAATTATCTAATAATAATATTTCTTTTTCAATATTAATTGGGTCCATTGCTAGTTCCTTAAAGTTTAAACAATTTTATTTATTCATCCATATTTCCCTCTTTCTCCTTGAATAAATACTCAATTGCAAACCATTTATGATTAATACTGTGGTTCCAATGAAAAGTAGGATAAATCCAGAGGAATAACCCGAATTTAGACAGAATCTTTCTGGAATTGGTGATGGGGTACAATTCACGGAATGAATGTTGAAGATGAGCAATATTATTGGGACTATTAATATTAGCTCAAGTAATTCTAATGCAGTACGCTTGCGAATTTTTAGGTTTACAGAAATCTTAACAAATATAAGAGCTAAACCAAGATAATACACATAAAATAAAAGGAGATTTAGCAAGGCCTCTAGGTTAATTGCCTGGTTGGCATAAAAATGTCGAGTAAATTTTCCACTATTGATATCTACATATAGCTGATAAGACCAAGGAACGCTAAAAGAAGAGATCAGCAGAATTATTCCAATCAATTCAGTACTAAGAGAAAGTAATAAATATTTTTTTCTCATAAATGACTTAAAAGCAATTCGGTTGAGCCACCTTTTTGGTTCATTGAATGGCTTGATAAAGGTGATTAAACCAATAAGATCAAGTAATAACCAACCGAGAAAATGATGGAAAAGTGTATTACACATCTGAAAAAGATGCCTTTACTAAGGAGGAAGGAAAGATGGATGGTCATTATCTCTATTACGATTCGGATGGTAATGGATTTTACGAAACCGTGTTTATCTTAACCCCTGATAACGATAACGATGGAATTTATTATGTATTTAATATTGGGTACAATTATGACGGAAAACATGAATTTGAGCCTTATCAGGAAGTTTATCAATCCAATTCTGCCAAAAGAAAAGCTCTTTTATATTTCCATTCTTAACCTTAAATTCGACATCAAAATGTAGTTTCATTTTCTGTAAATCGTCGATAGCTTTCTTTTGTAGAGGATCAGTTATTTGTTTATGACTCATTTTTCTCCCATAATTTTATTCTATTTTTGTCTTCATATTGAAAGGAATATTTATAAATAAAAAAATCTTAGATTTTTCTTTTATATATTTTTACAAATAACGGTACTTGTGACGATTGAATCAAGCACAAAAGATCGAAAAGACCGTGATTTCACCAAGTTTCTACCATTGGTCCGAACTCGAAAAGGGGAATATGTTTTTAATCCGGAATTTATTTATCAATCACTTAGAAGAGAAACAGAAATATCGAAAGAGGATTCCAAAACTGTTACTGAACAAGTAGTTCGATTTTTAATAGGAGCAAACTTGAGGTTAATTACTGCACCCATTATTCGGGAAGTAGTCAATGTTCACTTGTTAAAATTAGGGTTTGAAAAAGCACGATTGCAATATACTCGGATTGGGTTGCCTTTTTATGATTTAAAACAACTATTTGCTGCGATTAAAGAAAAAGGGTTTTGGCAGGTAATAGTAAAAATTATAAAGTGGATAATCTCAGAGTTTAAAGCTGTCGGTGACTTAATCAAATCATATAGTTAAGAACTGTTTATAGTAATTTATGAGTGTGTCATGACTCGGAAGCAATTAAGCAATAGATATGGATTAAAAAAGGTCGTTAAGTTTGCCAAAAAAGAGTATCGTGAAAAACGGCCTTTAACTTGCAGAGTCTTAAGGGTAAAGGAAGAAAAAAAAGTATCTCTAGGTGGTCCCTTACCTCAACGAGCGGTCAAAGAATCTCATAATGATTATTATGCGATATTATTGGATTATGGCGAAATCTTTAGAGTATACACATTTTCAAAATCAGGAATGTTGATCAATGGGCAAAATATCGAAAAAGGCTCGGACAAAATTAAATCACTTGAGAAATTGACCAACCTTGAGTATAAATTATAATTCTTTTATGAATATGCTTATTCTTAAAATTTGTCGGAGTCTTCTGATTTAATTATTAAGATACTTGTGTTTTTCTTGATGGAGAAACCAAAATCGTATTATGACTGGCAGCAATCCCTTCGACCAAAACGAGTAACTACCAAAAAATCAAACGATGGGGGAACAAATTCTTTAGGGATTGATGATACCGTATTTAAGTATTATTTAGAAAGGTGGAAAAGGAAAAATCTCCAGTAATGTTGGATTACTCTTTCTATTTTTATTAGTTCTTCTTAACCGAATCTTTCATGACACCTTGTGGAAGTTATAAAAAGTGGTGATCACTGCCCATGGTCTCAATAAGAGACAAAACCAATAAATAGGGTGAGAAAGATTGAGAGTGCAGCTAACCGCACTACCAAAAGACAAAAATCCAGGGTTAAGCAGTGAACACCATGTTTGTTTGTAAATCCTTGTCTATTATACTAAAAATATGATGCCTATTTATTTGCTTGTTTTTTAAAAACAATTACTAAACACCTGGAATAAAAAATTCTCTTTTGAAAATAAATAAGCTCCTAAAAAATTCTGAGTCTTTAATACCCCTAACTTTGAAAATATTAAGGGTGATGCTCACTACCCAGAGTCTCAATAAGAGACAAACCAATATAAGGGTGAGAAATTGTAAGTGTAACAAGTTACACTACCAAAAGACAAAAATCCAGGGGCGGATAGTGAACATCATATTTGATTTTAAATCTTTGTCTATGCATTATATACGCCTTAATTATTTAATTCCTTGCATTTTAAAAAATAATCTGCCTGAAAGATCGGTATTATTACTACATTTTATTTTTTTTAATTTTAATCCTCCTAATAAAAGGAGCAATCAAAAGAAGCTATATTTTTGACAGAAGATATTGAAGCATATATCCAGCACGATTAGTTGTTAATATTTTTAATCCAACAGCACCCACTATTGTTTCAAACTTCTTTAAATCATAACTAAATATCCAGTCTCTTTTTTGAGCATATTTTTTGAGAGGGTCAGCTATATCTATGAAAATATATCCATTTTGTTTGATTACCCTTACTATCTCAGATAAAACTATTTTTACATATTCTAACGGATAGTATTCAAACATTCCTATACAAGTAATCCAATCAAAAAAGTAACTAGGGTAGGGTAAACTATCAGCTGCGTCTACACTTATCTTTTTAATATTTCTTTCGAAATTCTCCTTTTTAATCTTTTGACTCAAAACCTTGAGCATTTTTGGAGATTGATCAATACCATAACATAAAGCTCCTAACTTTGCCATCTGAATCAAATATCTTCCTGTACCCGTTGCGATATCTAGAACAACTTGTCCAGCTTTTACTTTTACTAATTTGATAAAACCCTCAATCTCTTCGAGAAGATTATCGTCATGCTCCATATCATCGTAATCAGTTGCGTGGGTATTGTTATACTGTCTTCTAAAATTCTTTATTTTCTCAATTTCATCTTTTTTTTCTTTCATTTTAACTAATCCTAATAGAATGAATGGGCTAACAGGTATAAAAATAATTTAAATTCTTTTTAAAGCTTTAAGATTAATCGCTGAGAGTACTTGTTTTATTAATTCTTGTGGAAACTTTTCTCTTGATTTCTATAATTCCATATGTCAATATTAAGATTCCGATAATTGTCAGAATAATTGTCCAATAAACAAAGATTGATTTACCTGATAATTTTAAGATTCTAAAATTTAAGAGTAAATATCTTGTAAAAAATAAACCTACACCTGTTAATAATGACCCTATAATCAATATTAATAATCCTTTCATTAGAGGAGTGGGTAGTAAAGAATGAATACCAATAATTATAAACAATAATCCAAGAGCACCTAAAAATAATATTAGAATATCGCAGCTAAATATACAAAATCCTATGTCTATAAACAATGCCATATACCAAATTATAGCTAGAATTAATAAAACTAAACCAATTATAACTTGAATCAATCCTATTCTATTTTCTTTCTGGACCATAAATTTCATTTATTATCGTTTAATTTCTGTTAAACAAATATTTTTTATTCTTTATTTCGACTATAGTACTCCATGACTTTTTTGAAATGGATAAAATCAACTAAATTAATAATCCGCTTGCAATGCTTAAGATCAAGATATTTCACCTTATACTTCAAGGATCTTAAAAGATAATTGAATATATAACAATTATTGATAACTTAAATTTGAAAATTAAATAAATGGTTTAGAGAAAAATATTGTAATATTAATTTTTAAAAAAGGTGATAACTAAATGTCATTAAAAATAAATCCCAAAAGATTAGTGGAAAGGCAATTATCAAGACAACATGCATACAATAGAATGACAAAGCCTAAATGGACGAATATTTAGCGTTAGGTGTGGTCCTTCATTGGAATTGTGTTATTTTTTTTCTGCAGAATATTTCAAAGTTCGAGAGAAAATTTTCCCATAAGTCTTAGAAGTCGTCTCAACTAATACACTTCCTTCCATTGATTCTAAAGGGTAAGGTATTTCAATATTCTCAAATGGAAAGAGCTCTTTTACCGTTGTTATCCACGGTTTTGTTTCAAACAGTTCAAACTAAATTTATTTCAGTTTTATCAAATTGTTTTAATTTAATAAAGACAGTTCCTTTATTGTAGGAAGCTAATTTATTTATTGATATAGGAAATATTCAGATAACAAAGGATAAATCCCACTCTCTAATTGCTGAAACTAAATTTAGAAAATGTTCTTTAATGTTAATCAAAATGGATCTTAATCATCGTGAAAAATATGAGGTAAATGATTTCTACTAAAATAAAAACTTTCGGTGTACCCCGTGATATATATATCATCTTCCGAATTCAATGCAATACCCCTTCCGTAATCTTTAGAGGTTCCACCGAACGTTCGGTTCCACTCCATTAGATATCCAATACCTTTATATATTAATGTTGAATTCCAGCTCTTAATCAAAAAAATCTCACGGCAATCTTTAATCTCAAAAATGACTACAATATCCTTGGATTTTCTTCTCATTATTCCGGTTACCATAGTTTTTATTGTCTTACTTCTTTATGGTGTTTATCGAAGATCTTATGATAAAAATCTTATACTTGGTATTTTTGGCTCTGCAATTTTATATGAAATGATTTCTGTTAATTTTTACATTGGTTTCACTTTTTCCTTTGATCTTATATCTTTTTTTTCCTATTTTTTATTTGGATTTATAGGTGGAACTACTGCTGGTTTACTTAATGAAAATATGAAACGAGGAGTGTTAAGTGGTGTAATAGGAATGGTATTAGCTATGACTTTAAGATATCCAATTATCTTCATTCCAATAATTTTCTTCGTAAGTCAGTCACTTCCGACTATTTTAGGTGGGGCAATTGGTGGTGCTGTTGGAAGTCAAGTTATTAAGAGTTATTATTTCAAGAAAAAAGCGATTATAAAACCTCAATTAGACTTGCAGCATATATAATGTGAAACAGCTATTATGTTATTATTAAAAGATTCTTTATGAAAAGAACTTATTGTATCTTTATAGTGATATCTGGGATTTTAACATCTCAGTTGATAATGTTTGTTGAAGGTTCTACCGAATGGAGCTCATCAGTCTCCACTTCAATATTCAATTGGAAATCTACTCTAAACCAATTTTCAGACACTGGATTATATCCTGATGGGGATTTAGTTGGGGGGATAAATAGTCCAGGAGGGGATATTCAAATACAGGTGCATTCAATTCCAGGTAATAACTTCAGTTTTTTTGAAGGAGACAGATTAGATTTTGGGATCAGCCTTGAGGGAGACGTTGCAATTTCTGTCAGCAAATTTTATATGTGATTATCATCTCCTAATTTTACCAATTGCCGTCAACGGAACCAATTTTTTTGAACTTTTATTTGGACAAACCACTCTACTGGAGAATCTCATTCATTCTATTTATGTAAATTCTAGCATAGGTAATGACATAGCGGAGCTGAATTTAAAATATAATAATATTCTTGATGTAAGATATGAGTGGGACATCACGACTGGGCTACTAACGAGAAAATCAGTCTCTTCTTCGTCTGGACTTAAGTTAATTATCGTTCCAGGTGTAGGGCGTAGATTTATGTTTATTCCAACTTATTATCCCCCAATAATGTTTCTCTCCATTATTATCGGAATTCTAATTATCGTGTTTTTTAAGAGGAGTTTATATTACACCACCTAGTTATAAATTTGAGAGGGTGCTAGATGAAAGATATAGAAGTCAAGATATGTTAACCCTTAAAACTTCAAATTATTCTGAAATTTCATAATAATTATAGTAAGTATAATAAAAAGCAATAGGAGTCAAATCTAAAGCTTTGTTCTTTATCTCGGGAGAGTTAATAGAACCAATGTAAGAAAAAAATTCACTAGAACAATACTTAGTTGGAAAGAGATTATGATTTTCATTAAAAAAATAAATTAGTTGGGTTATTCACTTTATAAGCATTAGATATCAAATACCTTTATATATTAATATTTTAAAAAATAATGGGAATAGGCACCCTCAGAAATCTGTGTGTTCCTTAATTTTTTTCACTTTAGAGAGATATTCAGTGCAGAGCACTCAACAATCGGGAACTTTGCATAGAAATCTATGTTTTGGAAGGGTACATAAATTAACCAGTGGACATTTTATCAGTTCTATTTCGGGGACAAAAATTGGTTTTGAATCTTCTGAGTCAATTGTCATAATAACTATCTTTTATTAGGTGAGTTTTTAAATAAAAAATTATTTTAAATCCTTTATAATATTATAAATTATTATGGAGGAGTAGAACTTGAAAAGTACTAAAAAGTTGGGACAACCAATTTCATCTAAAACAGGAGAACCATTAAAGCCGTTTATAAAACCGAGGGATACATTACTACGAGGGATCATAATTATTAACTTTGGATTTTTTATGTGGTTGATAGCATATATAGGGGGAAATAATTTTACTGACCCGTTAATTTTTTCATTTATTATAGGGTGTGTATTGATTTCTCGTGCAAAACTAGGCAATAAACATGTGCTTGCTCATCAAATAATCATATTAATAAGCGATCTCTTTACAATATTTATGGGCTTTGTTTTTTCAATATTCCTTTGGTCAACACCTGGTCTACTGTTTATGATAATGGGTATTACAATCATTATAGTATTTACCTTGTTTCCCATTATTCATTTTTTATATTGACTCGTGAAGTTGGAAAAATACAAGGTTAAATTTAACCGAACAACATAATACGAAATAGTGATGATATCTGTATGGGCATCTAGTTATTTTTTCTTAATTTCAATTCTTACTTTTATATTTAGTCAATTTCCTCTGCTCAATCTTAGAGATTTTTTAATAAAATAGTTAATCTTAAATGAATGAGAAAATATATACCTTATAGCATCAACACTCCAATTGGAGATATATCGTATGCATTAATTATTGTTATAATTTTTACTTTGCTGCTTTATGAGATGCTTCCTGACTTCTTTCTTGCTCTTTATTCCCTATACATTATTGAAAAGAGTTATAGAAAAAAGAATCAAGATAATATTGGAGAAGTGATTGTAACAAGAAAATTCGTTTATTACGGAGATAAAATAACATATAATAAAGAAGAAGGCATTGTTCGTATAAAATGTAGAAAATGTAATAAAAAATATATGACTCAAACCAATGGAGCTCATATATTACCAAGAACTGCTCCTGAATATGAAAAAAAAAATGGGAATTCTATTTACATTGTAGAGAGTGTGGGTTTAAAAATTATCGGTACTAAAAATTTAATATGATCAACATTGGGGACATTCTGCAAAATTATCCTTGAAAGATTTAGATATCCAGACGAAGAATATAAGATCGGAATTTTTTGGTGTCTTTAAGGAATCAGAAGAAGAAAAAGTATTTAGAGAAATTCATTAATATAAGGTATACCAAAGAAAAAAAATCAATACGTCATCCTAATAATCGAGGATGATGTAGCAACCGTTCACTTACTTAAGCTCCTTTTTCTTTTTTGGTGAAGTTAGGAGTTCACATATGAGAGGAAAGATTAAACAATGTTACTGGTTCTTATTAATTAATATGGGTTTTTTTTTGCCCAATCAATAACAGCTTCATCAAGGAAATCTAAATTCCTTCTTTTTATTGAGTCGTACCAATGTTTTTTTTCATCCTCTGCTACACAACTATAAGCCCTTAAAAATGCTCGTCTTACCCAGCAAGTAAAACGAGTAGGAAAATCCTTTCTTTCTGCAGTAAACCAATAAGTCTTCTTGGCTTTACCCATTGCAAGAATCAACTCCCTTTTTGTAAAGTCATCATTATACGCATTGTATAAGCGGATGAATTCATCAGCTCCACCCCATTTATTATTTTGTGTGAATAAATAAATAATCCACATTCTAATGAATTTTGATTCTCCAAGATATGAATCTCTTAGGATGTTAATAAGTTGACTTCCAAAATCTACCATAGTTCTATTATCAAATTTTCTAATTTTGGAAAAATAAAGCAATAAAGTACCCATAACTGGATAAAATTTATCGATATGGGTGAGAATATTTTGAATTGCTATAAGATTGGGTGTATTTGAAAGAGCATTTAGAACTACTCTAATTAAACGAATATTACTTTGCTCCAAAGAAAGTTGTTCATTAATTATTTCATTATAATCAAATTGATCAAATCTCGTTCGAATTTCTGTTGATAGTTGTTCAAAATCAATAATTTGGTAAGGGTCTGAAAATTCAACCTCGTTCTCCAAAAAATCAATGAATGTTTGAGATATTGGAGGAGTAGCATTTATTGAAATAGTATGGATTCTTTCATAATGATCTAATGAGAGAATTTTAGTCTTGTGTTGCTGTAAGGTTAAACCTAAATTATTAAAAATAAGACTTGCTAAGAATTCTAGGTGGTGGTATGCTTCTTTTTCACTTTTGCAGAATAAACGAATATCATCCACATATCTACAGTAAGTAAAGCCCTCATCTACTAATCTTCTATCAATTGAATCAATCATAACCTCGGCTAGTAAAAAAGATGCACTATTTCCAACTGGGATACCATATGATACGTTTTGAAAAATATCACCTAATAATTTTTTTAAAGATTTAAGATGCTGATCCTTACCAGTCTTTTCCACAAGTGCATTAAACAATACGTGTTTGTAAATACGAGGGAAATAATCAGCAATATCTGCCTCAACTATATATGTAAAATTTCCTGAATTTACCAATTCCTGTGTTTTTTCATCAAACTTTTTGTAATTGTAATCTTCATCCCAGAGTTTTCCATCGGTAGAAGGAGCAAATCTATTAGAGAAAATAATATTTTGTAATTTAGGAATCCTTGAATTTTCAAGTTCTTCACCCATTTCATATACTATAGCTAAGTAGATAATTTCATCTATTGGATCTAATTGAGTCGCAATTCTATATCCAAAATGATGTTTGGGAGTAAAAATTCTTCTTGCTTCTCTAATATTCCAACCTTTCGGAAAATTTATCTTTAGTATTTTATTTCTTATCGAATCCCAGTTATCTTTTATTACATTTACCTCAAAAGGTTTAGGAAAAAGAATTGTGTAAGGGTTTTCAAGCTCACAGTGTTTGAGACTCCAATCTAATGATTCAAGTTTTAGTTTAATTTTTATATCACCACATAGATTTCAATACCTATAAAACCTTAGGTTCCATAATTTAAGTAGTATCCTAATTTAGTGTAAGATCGATTTTTGCATAAATTTTGTTAATAAATCTTAAGAGATGAAAAGTCATTTTACAATCAATATATAAAAAAGAACTAGGTAAAGAAGAATAATTTTTTTTCAACAATCATTAAACTCCTTTTAAAATTTTAAGCAGGATTTCTTACAATAAAGTCTCTTACTCCCATAATCATTTGTTCTACCTTATTTTTATTATATTCATCATATTTACCATGTGCTGCTTTATTTCTAAGATCTAACCAAGCAGTAACACTTTTTTGTTCTAATTTGGAATAAACTCCTTGTTTAGCTAATTCAGAATTCATTGCCTCTGCTTTTTTAGGTCTTAACTTTCCACTTGGCATTATTTCAATATTAATTCCATTCTTTATACATAATTTTCTTAGATGTTCTTCTAATGTACTTCATGTAATTACTGCTGCTGGATCTTTATAACCTTTTTCTAAAAGATATTCCGCCATCTCAATATAATCAGAAAAAATGTCTGCATGAATAAGTTCTGCGAAAGATTTTAAATAACCCGCTTTTAAATCTTGATACAATCCATCCAATACACCTTTTAATGGACTTACTATTACATGATCATTTACTCAAAGGTGAATTGCAATAATTGTGGTTATATAATAACTCATGCATATTCTGGTTATTGTAATGAATGTGGAGAAGAAAATAAAGATAGAAAATGTGATAAGGATATAAAGAAAAACATTAAAGACATCCGAGATAATGGATATAATAAAAGCAAACTAGAACATGTTTTGAACTTAATTTATTATCTTTACGAAAGATATCATCCTCATAAAAAATGTCCTAAATGCCAAATTGAAAATCCAGAAATAGCAAATCATTGTTTAAAATGTGGGAAGGAATTTAAATAAATGATTGCTAAAAAATAATTTAACTTACTTTAACGGTATCAAATGCAGATCAGACCAGAATATGTTGAAAAAGTATTAAAATTCGCTAAAGGGGGTGCTATTGCTGAAAGACATTTAAGAAATATGGTCTATTTTTTTATAAAGAAAAATTAGTACTATGATTTATTGATTTCGTTGATATAATATTCGAAATAGATCAAAAATCTCAAAACTGATCAAAATTAATGTTTTCATCATATCAAGAATTTTATCCTGGTCCAAGTATTTAAAAATTATACAAAATCTCGACATTATAATTTTTATCGGTTAATTAAATGACCCAATCAGATAAATGCTGGACTGTGGATTATTACTGTAAATTTAAAACTACTACAAAATCCAAAAGAAATATTTTAATATTCTTTCGATTTTAAATTTTTACACATTCCAACCCGACTATGACCTGTTAAATAATATTTTTCCAATTCGCAGAACACTTCATACCATTGCTTTATTGGAATAACAAATATTTTATTTGGATTGAGATTACAATGAGACTTTTTTTTATTGTAATAAAGAGGGTTATAATTTATATGGCGGATTCAATTTATTCTTGGATTATTTTTGGATTATTTTGTAGTAAAAACGATTTTTAAATTGTTGATTAATATACTGGCTACGTTTCTCGTTGGTGTTGGGAGCTCTATAAGCTCATAAGTAAAAAATAGGGGATATACTTCTGTACAATAGAGCAAAACTTGTTGAAAAAACCTTAAGACTTTGTTTCGACGTCATTCATAATGGATTCCATTCTAGCTTTCCCGGGGTCCATTATTTAAATAATATGAATTTTTATTGAAGCATTTACCAATGTGAATAAACCTAAAAATCAGAATATAATAATTTTAGAAAGATAAAAGAATAGGATGAAAAAAAATGTAAAATGGTTGATTTATTTAATCTTTTTTTTGAATTGCCAATACAAAACCGAAAGCCCTATTAATATAATTGAAGCAATAATTATCCCGATTACTCCTGGAATTATCCAATCATCTTCACTAGGTTCATCTTTTACACATATATTGTTTTTAAATGTGTTCCCTATGCTAGTTTCATCTTCGCTATAACAAATATTATTGTCATATAATGTGTTTCCAGTTATATAGTTAAAATTAGAGGTGGTTAAATTAATACCAAAGTAATTATTATTGGCGATGTTTCCTGTAACGTTGTTACTATCACTATCATATAAATATATTCCACTTTCATTGTTATAATTAGCGATGTTTCCAGAGATGATGTTATTATCACTAATTAATAAATACAACCCCCACCATTTGTTATTATTTGCCGTATTCCCAGAAAGAGTGTTATTAACACTATTATATAAATATATTCCACTTTGATTGTTATAATTGGCGATGTTTCCTGAAAGTGTGTTATTATCACTACTAGATAAATACATTCCAAACCAATAATTATTAGTTGCTGTATTTCTAGAAAGAGTGTTATTAGCACTTCCAGTTAACCTTATTCCTCCTATTTTATTATTCATCACGGTGTTTTCTGAAATATTGTTTTTATTACTAAGATATATGCTTATCCCAACATAACTATTGTCGACAATATTTAACGAAACTCTGTTTTCATTGCAACCTGATAAGCTTATCCCACTTGCATCAATGTTGTAGTTTGCTGTATTTCCCCAAACGAGGTTATTATTACTTTCTTCTAATATTATCCCAGAATAAGTATTATTATTTGCTATATTTCCAGAAAGAGTGTTATTATCACTAATATATAAATACATGCCGCCGTTGTTGTGATTTGCGTTGTTTTCCGAGAGGAAGTTATTATTACTTTTTTCTAATGAAATCCCAAGTAGAGTATTATTATTTACAGTGTTTCCTAAGATGGTGTTATTCTCGCTATTGTATAATAATATTCCAATTTGGTTATTGAAGGCTGTATTATTAATTATTGTTCCTTTAGTCACATTTACCATTTTGATTCCTCCCTTATAAATTGGAAAAATCCCACTACCACTATTATAAACCGTAGAATTCTTAATTCGAAAATAAGCATTGGAATTTTCGATTAAGATAGAAGTACCTGAATTTCCACCATTTACAGTTATATTTTCGATAACATAAGGATCGCTCCAAGTTCCTGAGCCCGAACACCAATCATAAGTAGTTTTTGTTTCTGACCAATTACCATCGATATGTATTTTAAATTCAAGGTTCCAGTGCCCTGAACTTTTAAGATTTTTTTTAATATAACCTTCATCAACCCTTTTTTTTGTAATATTGTCAAATTCCCAGTAAGTTTGTGATATTATTGGGAATAAGAACAAATGGAAAAAAAAGATCCACAGAAAAACGATTTTGATTCTTGTTTTACTTAATAAAATTTAAAGCCCTATTTTTATTAATTTCAGTGATATAAATTTTAATTTTTGCTTAATAATGTTAAGGATAATTATCTATTTATATTGAAGTATTTAAAGATTGTAAAACAATACGTAGATTTCAATAATTTGTTGTGATTACTTAAAATTTAGTGATATTTAATTCAGTCGACAATAAAAATTTGATGACTCAACTTGAAAAATTGTAAATAAACTCCTTTATATGGAGCATAATACTTTCTCACCCAGCTCAGATGAATGCGGAGGCCTTGCTTTAACCGTTTTAATTCTTCATCTTCAGGGAACTTGGCGATATTGTGGTCCAATTTTAAGATTTTCGTCTCAGTTTTTAAAACATATTTTTGAAAGGCTTCAAAATTATGCAGAAACACGATACCCTTTACTACAATGTTTACTCCTTTTCCCGTTTTCATTCGGTGTTTTAATGAAGGATAACGCTCTAGGTCTAGATTCATCCGCTCTGTAGCGTTGTTAGTCGGTTGTAAACGAGTATCTTCCAAATAGGTATTATTTGATATCATAAAGATTATATTCTTAAGCCTCTAAATACGGAGAGCTTGAAGTTTTTATCTTCCGTTAGTAAATGGTTGTACAGTAATTGGATTTAATAATCATATCAGTTTTATTGATTCTACATAATTATTTATACGACATAAACAATTTCGCAAGCTTTAAGTCGTTTTGCTTCATATAACCTGGGTATCACTCTCTTAAATAAGGCTTTTTTCTCCCTTTAAATCCATAGAAAAACTTCAATTGAATGAGTCTTTCAAAAAGTTAATGATTGCAAGGAAAATTAAAAGCATTTTTTTTCTACTAAGAGTGCGACAATACTATAAAAATATGATGGTATTTGTAGGAATCTTTTTTAGTAAAAATCTATTCGAAAATACATTCTACTTTAATATTATTTTAGGATTTGTACTTTTATGTTGTGCATCGTCCTTTAATTATATCATTAATGATATAAAAGATATTGAAAATGATAAAAAGCATCCAGAAAAGCTGCGAAAAAAACCCCTCGCTTCTGGAGAACTCCCACTTTATTTTGCTATACTTGTATTAATCATTTTAGCTTGTTTAATGATTATCCTTCCTATTTTTATAATAAACCGCGACTCTAGGTTGGGTTTTGCATTTATGGTGATTTTAATAATTATCACAGGTCAACTCTATAATTACTTTTTTAAAAATTATGCGTTTATTGATATCATTATTTTATCTATTGGATATGTATGGAGAGCATTAGCAGGTTGTTTTATAATCAATGAATTTGTTTCTCCTTGGTTATTTCTAGCTATATTTGAGGTTGCTATGTTTTTAAGTATAGCTAAACGAAAAGGAGATTTAGAGCTTCTTGGAAAGGATAAAGCTATTGAGCATAAAAAAATATATGATCAATATTCTGGGAAACTACTAGACCAATTTCACATTATTATTGCAGGTTCATTATTCATGACATATTCACTTTATCTATTACTAATTTTTAATTTAGTTGGAGTTGAACCCGAAAATGTTGCATTTTATGAATATATCTCAATTTTTACAATCCCTCTTTCGTTATATATAATAATGAGATATATGTATTTAACATCATCTAAGCCAAAAATTGCTCGAAATCCTGAAAAAGCTTTTTTTGATAAAGGAATCATGATTGCTGGATTTATTCTTTTTATTATACTATTTTTTTCTTTTTATTTTAATACATTTTTTAATTAAAAACTCAATTAGACTAATCCCAATTTAAGATATTATGATTCATTTTTTTTATAAAATCATTAGAAACCTTTTCTTATGCAAGCTGTTTATTAGCATCTTCAAAGAATCTTTTCTTCTTCAATCTCTCATTATACTCATATATAATGATACGCATTATTCCATATAATATAACTATAATTCCGACAATTGTCAGGAATATCGTCCAATAAATTGCACCCGATTTAGATTTTAATATGTTAATATTTGAGAGGAGATATATAGTAAAAAATAAACCTCCAGCGGTAAAAATTGAACCTAAAATCAATAAAAATAGTCCTTTCATTCTAGGATTGCTTATTAGGGAATAAATACCAACAAAAATAACCAATAATCCAAGAACACCTAACCCTAACATTAGGAATTCATTGCCAAATATATAAAATCTCACATTTAATATCAAGGAGATGTACCATATAATAGGGATACTTAGCATGATTAAACCTGAAATAACTAGAACCGATCCACTTCTATTTTCCTTTTCTCTCATATGTTTTAAATTATTTTTTCTTAGGTCTAATTCCAATTCTACAAGACTGGTAATACCACCAATGAATAATATTAGCTCTGGGATATTGATGTAAAATAAGCTAACAAAAGATACAAAGAAACCTATAAAAGAAGATGGATTAGTCACATTTAAAATTAACAACCATAGAGGAAAACTGAATCCTAATAAGGAACACAAAATACGCCCAACTCTTACCAATCTTATTTGCCTATTTTTACCTATTTGCCAACTTTTGTCTATGAATCCTAAAAGTGCGCCAACTATTGCACCTCCATTAGGGAATAGAAAAAAATAAAAGAATAGAACAGATTCCACATCCCAGTTCCACAGAGAATAATACCATCGAGCAAAGAAATACATTAAAATAAAGAATAAGATACCACCAATCATACTAATGCTCAAGCCTATCTTTGACAATTTACACCCTTTTAAGTATGTTTTACACAAAATTTTCTCACTAATAGTGGAAAACTATGTATTTTGCCTATAATAGATAAGGAAAATTTTCTTTAAATTTCTTATCGTGTTTTAATTCAGAGTATTTTATATAAAATGTATAGTAAAACAATTGAAAGCAAGAAGAACAGTTGAATTACTTTTACTTTATAATTTTCTTAAAGTGCCTATTCTTGAGCAAATTTATTTTTTCTTAGTTCTAATTGCCATTCTATAATACTGGTAATACCACCAATAAACAATATCAACATAGGGATAGTGTGATAAAATCCATCAAGAAACGATTCAAAAAAACTAATAAGAAAAATAGATGGATTTGCTAAAAAATAATATAAAATCAATAGAGGATAAATGATTCCTACTAAAAAACACATAATACTCCCGACTTTCACCAATCTCATTTGCCAATTTTTACCTATTTGCCAAATGTTGTCTATAAATCCTAAAAGTGCCCCAACTATTGCACCACCATATATGAATATAAAAAAAAGAAAACCTAGAAGACCTTTCATACCATATATCCATAAAAGATAATATTGTCTAGCATAAATATACATTAAAATAAAGTATAAAATACCACCAATCATGCTTACACTCAAGCCTATTTTTGACAATTTACACCCTCATAAGTATATTTCATACAAAATTTTCTTACTAATAGTGGAAAACTATATATTTTGCCTATAATAGATAAGGAAAATTTTCCTTAAATATCCTATTGTGTCTCAAATTCAAGCGTAACTTTTAAATACTAGCTTTGTAAATGATATACTGACAAAAAAGAAAGTAAATTTATAATTCTAATCTAAATTATTTGATTAATTTGGCGTTTTGATTATGGAATAGTTAGAAAATCTCAAGGTTAGAAGTCATGAGAAGAGCTATTAAATCCTTAATAGTAGCATTAGCAACTTTATCCTCATTTATATTGATAATATTCTCTATATTAGGCCCACAGATAGTAATCTCTATCGGTGGGGTACCAGCAGATTTCTATGGGACTTCAAGAGATGTTTCTTTAAACGAAACGATTATTGTGGCGAAACAATATAATTTATCAATATATTTACCATCTGAATTACCGGATGATTTTGAATGTACAGCAATATATCTCAAGGATAGCCCGTTCATAGTGATTGTGGTCTATAGTGCAGAAGGGAATATTGATTACAAAACGGCTGAGTTAGTTATTCAAATATCTCCAGCAGGTTCTCCTCCCACCTATAGCGAACTGGAATCTATAGCTGCAAGCATGCTTTTTACAACTGCTGTAGAAATCAATAGTTGGCCGATTCTGGTAAATGAAAAGGCTTCTACTGGAGGAGAAGTGGAGACTAGGAAGAAATGGGGAGATTATTTCCTCTTAGTAACTGCATATATAGAAGGAATGAGATACATGATAAACTGTCCTACTCTGACGACTAATGAAGCTTTACTTATGGTAGAAAAACTACATTTAGTCACAGAATGAATATTAAACTAGATAATCGAATAAAAAAAGCTAATTTTTAAACAATTTTATTCTTAATTTTTTTTACTAACATATTTAACTATTATCTCCCTCCCCCGTGGTGCCCCTCCTGAAAAAGAATATTATTAGCTTTATATCACAAATTATTAGGAGATGACTAGTCATCCACACATCAATTGATTAGCAAAATGTGATACATGGAAAATTATATTTTATCATATAATCTTATTAAAAAACTAATAAAGTAAATATTTAAGGGGAAAAATCATACAAAAGCTAAAGAATCTATTAGTATACTCAAATGAATATTTTTATTAGTTACGATACAGAAGATTTAAATACATTTAGAATTCATGAAATTGCCGAATATCTTGAAAATAAACCCGAAATTGAAAATGCATATTATTGGGATCGAGATAGTGTTTCCGATGTAACTATACCTACATTTATGGAGCAATGCATTCTTGATAGTGAAATAATTTTGGCAATAAGTTCAGAGAACTCTTTAGTATCAGAATCGGTGAATTTGGAATTGGATTTTGGCATATTAACACATAAAAGGTTTATCCCGATATTCCAAAATATTGAAAATGTGAGACCTCTCATAAAAGTTTATAGAGGTGTAAATTTTAATATAAATTTTGATGATTTTCTAAGCAGACTAATGCATACCATTAGTGGTGAAAGGATTAGGGAGTACCCTCGAAGGTCAGAACGAACGTTGGAAGTTCAAAATTTATTTGACAGGCTAAAGAGATTAATAACAAGGCTTTTCAACCCAAATACTGAGACATCTTATACTTTTACTTCTAGATTGCTACGATCTGAAGAAATGCAAGAATATTTTGGAATAACTGTTCGACAGCAAGATTATTTAGATGATCAAAAAGTAGGCTTTATAGATGGATTGTATTATATAATTCCTAATAGCAAAACTTTAAGGATTAGAAGGGAAACCGGTGGAGAGGAAACTCTTTTAACAAGAAATAATTTAATTGAAATAACAGAGGAAGGTATCATAAATAATTTAAATAGCTTTTTTTTAGTCATTGTAGATTATGTGAGAAGAGAGCATAACATCGAAATTAATTGATTAGAGATAACATACTACAATTATGTATTTTTTATCTATAATAATTCCGTAGAAGATGAGAAAGCAATAAAACGGTAGTATAAAATAATTTGTGTATTATGTCTTGACTCCACTTATCTACCCAAACTGCGATGTCCATTGATTGTTTCCTATAATCCGTTCTATAATGTCCTTGAATGTTAACTGTATAAATCGTATCCTGCAAAATCTTAGTAATATTTGATTCTTCATCATTAACCAAAAGATTCAATGTAGCTCCGAGTACGATTACAAATTGGGTAAGTCAAATTTATGAAGGGAAAAACTGGCAACAAACTATGAAGGACATTATGCCAAGATTGATAAAGGAAAAGGAATCCATATATAAACAAAAAATGAATTTATTTAAGTCTCGAAAAATAAGTGATAATTATGCAGGATCCTTCTGAAATGTCTCCAAGGGAGAAGAAACTGTACGCTGATGCGATGATTAGAGAGGGAAATATCTATTTCAATCGGAAATTATAGTACTTTTTTTATTACATGAATTAAGGGAATACATTGACAAAAACTAACTCAAAATCGAAAAAGAGGAAGAAAAAAGAGAACAATACAAACTTAGAAAGATCTAATCTAATAAAAGCTGTCGTACTAAGTATATTTGATGAAAAAGGACCTACTCCTAAAGTTATCTGGCCTACTACTTTAGAGGAGAAGTCAGGACTTCTAGTAGCAATGAAAACAATTAGTTTGTTAATGGGTGATTCTGCTTATCAAGATTCACATGGTTCAGACGTAGGCGTTAATTATTTTGGAATTCTCCCCTTTCCCGATTTAAACTTGAATGGTTTGACCTATTTTTTTCTTATACTAGGCGAAGAGGCTCGAGGTCAAGCTCTAGCGGCAACAATAACAGTATTAATTGATGAGGAAGATAAGGTTTTTTTCTATAAGAATATGAAATATTTAAGGAGTATAATTGATAAAGCAGCTTCACAAATTCAAAATATTAAAGAATTTGATGAACAGAACCGCATTATAGATAATTTTAGAGAGGAATTAGTTGAATTTACCAAAGAATTAAAAGTTCCTGGGGATCTTGGATTAGTAGGTGAATTACAAGCGAGAATACTTAATGTTGAAGACCCAGAGCTGGTTTCCTATTGTAAGTACTGCGGAGGAATACTCACCAAAGGAGAATTAATTCGTCAAAATTGTTTAATAAGGTTGAGTAAAGCATGGATGAGTAAACTTACCATAATATTACGGAGTTTTATCGAATAATGTCTCCTTAATTTCTAATGGAAAAACTTTAACTCTCATATCTAAGGCAATTGTATTGAAAAGAATGAGGAGGTTTATTATATTTTTGTTTCCAATTCAAAATATCATTACTTGTTTTTATATTAAGAACTCGCTTTTTCGACATATGGATAGCTTGATAATTTGAATCACATCCTATCCATTGTCTACCAAGTTTTCTGCAACTGATAATGTTGTACCAGAACCACAAAAGAAATCTGCTAAAAGATCTCCCTCATTAATTGATGCTAAAATGATTCTCTTTAAAAGACGTTCTGGTTTTTGTGTAGAAAAACCTTGGTACTCTTTGATATTTGCCCTAATATAAGGTATATCATTCCAGACGTCTCTTGGGAAAATTCTCTCTTGTTTTACATAAACTTTCCTAGATAATTTTTTTCCGTTATGACTCCCTCCTCGATAGTAGAATATTCCATGCTCATCTCTTTTCAAAGCATTTTTCACTCGATTTGAGTACTCCATATATATATTCGGATCATCATTAAAAACAAAATCATCTGATTTAGTATAGAAAAGGATAGTATCATAGGATCTAATAAAAAATCTTCTAGTTTTAGCTGAAGCAGCGGGATAAGCCCATATTATTTTTAGCAAATTGCATTTATTTATTTTACGATTGACATTATAACCAATTTTTCTTACTCCCGACTATAGGATAATCACATATTACTCCTAAAAAATCTTTCAGTTTATTAGAATAATTTAATACTTTTGATTTACTTGCTGTTTCGAATATTTTAATTTTTTTATGATTTTTCAATCTTAAATTTAAAGTATATAAAAAGGTCCCTGCAATGGTATCCCAGGAGCATTCTATTTTATCAACCTCAGAAATTTTAAAATCTCTTTCTTTAAAATTTCTGAAATTTTTCCTTTCTACAATAAATATATTATTAATTTTATCAAATTTAAATTCTAGATTAAATCTTGATTGATGTATCCAATATATAACTACTGCTAAAATTAAAATAAGATTAGTAAGAAAAACAGAGAGAAATATATTTTCTACATGAAAAATATCGATTATTCCAAGATTAAAAAGATTTAACACAATGATAAGAACAAATCCGCATATTAAAGAATTTTTTATAGCATTTTCTTTATAATTTACAATAATATTAAGATTTTCTGAATCTTTTTTTACAAAATTAACCGATGGGAAAATATCTTCTTTTTCTTCCATATGGAGACCAGATTTAGTAGATTTTTTTTACTAATATATATGATAAATGTCCATATAAAAAAGGTTTGGTTTGTATCCTAATTCTTTATTTTCTTTTATTCCTTTTGTTATAGTCTTGACTAATTCTGCTGGAATCCTAACTGACCTGTAATTTGTCATCTGTTATTTTCACTTATATAGTTGTCTCAAACTCTAACCATATGTATCAGATAAGAAAAGTTAAGAGCTTCTCGGCATTAATCCGAATTTGATAGCCTCTAACATGATATCATAGAAATCTATCTCATTCTCAGCATCTTCTCTCTCTTTTTCTTGATTTTTATTACTTTTCATGATTCTTTTGCCTTTTTTAACTCATATTCAGTAACATTCCTATTTAATATTTAGTGAAACTTGTTGGGGAAAAGTTTTTTACACATTTCTTTCTCAACAAATGAAAAAGACTCTATGATAGCTTTGAAACTTGGTTGGATTGAAAAACAAAGCAAAATCTTTGAATTGGGAGAAAAAATTGCCATTAATACAATTGAACATAACAAAAAGTCTTCCCTTACTCAAGATTAAGTATAAGCAATTTCATGTTGCTACATTAAAAACAATAAAATTTTTTATTTTTTTATTTTTTACATCACCAAAACAATCAATATATATCCAGCACTCTCCGCTATATTGTAAGTTATTTATGAAGAAATTTACTCCTTCAAAGTCCTTGTAGTGCAAATAAATTAGAATTACAGTAATTTTACGAGGAATTTTTCAGATTTTTATAGAGTTTTATTTAATTCTATAGATTTTTCCATAGTTTTTATCTACTTTCCTCATTTCAAGGAGCATTTTTTTTCTCTTTGTTATAGTTTGATATAATTCTATGGAATTAATAGGTGGGATTGATTCTACTTGTTTTTTTTTTAAGGATCGTGCATTTTCAGGACAAGAGGTGACACATACACCACATCCTATACAATAACCTAAATCAGCTTCGCTAACTCCGCTTTCATTGATTTTGTTTGCTTCCATATGGCAATTAGTAACACATTTAGCGCAACCAGAACATAAATTTTCGTCAATTCCTACAAAATAATTTGAATTGATAAATTGTACTGGATTTGCATATTTTTTAAGATTGGTAAGTATCATACAGGAACATCCACAACAACAACATATTATAAATGGTTTTTGGGCATTACTTGGACAAATAACCATTCCTTTATCTTGTGCCATCCGAATTACTTCAAGTGCTTCATCTTTTGTAATCTCACGACCCTGTTCCAGAAAAATCCGTGGAGTAACACCAATTGTAATACAAGTTTCTTTTGGATGATCACAACCATCTTCTTGGACCTCTTTTGACAGTCTACAAATACAAGGGCTTAAAAATAAGGTTTTATCCACATTTTCAATTATCGTTTTAATCTCATCGAAGTTAGAGACATTGTATTCGATATCAATGCTTTTTTCTATAGGTATAGTTCTCATTTGCAAAATTCCATTTTCAAGCATCGCAGACATGAATCCTTCCTCCATATATTGATCAATATCTTTACCAAATTCCTTGGTAATTCTGTCTATTTGATAATCCCAAAATCCTACAGCCAAAAAAGCAATAGAAAAGTAGTTTGTCCCATCCCTTCTACGAATCCAATTTATAGCACCCTTTTTAGCCATTGTCAATAAGGTTTCGGAAAATTGTTCTAAAGTCCAACCTTGCTTTTTAAAAGGGCGAAACATTGCTTTAGGTTCTTGAGGAATAAGTTTCAAATTTATGGCAATTTCTGCTTCTTGGGGAGTAAAAAGATGTTTAAGTATCTTTAGTTCGACTCCAGATTTAGTCTCAGGATAATCAATTGGGAGAGAATCTAAATATATCTGAAGCTTTCGATAAACTTTCTCTTCACTATTGGGCCTCATAATTATTACTTTATAGTTGATTTTTAAAATTATTTATTATTATTTGATTAACCCATTGAATGAGTATACCAAAACATTTAAATTCTCATTTTAGATCTTTGCATCAACCACTTATTAAAGCTAAGGTCTTGAAGGGATTTTTGCTTATGTGAGTTAAAGCTTATTAAAATTGGGCTAAAAATAAAATTAAAATTGGGCTAAAAATAATAGAAAAATGGATGTTAAAATGATATCAAAACTTCCAATGATTAGTACTAAATACTTCATTTGGGAGAAAAGTCTTTTATACTTGGAAAATAAATAATAATAATAAAAATATTTAGCGAAATTTCTTTTTTAAAAAGGAAATTTATAATAGAGGATGAAAGTAAAATGCGAGCAGCTATGGTTGAAGAAATTGGTAAAGTAAATATAATTGATATTCCTAAACCCACTCCCGCAAATGGGGAGGCCCTTGTAAAGATTAGTACTGCAGGTGTTTGTCACTCAGATTTACATCTTGCATATGGAGATTGGATGGATTTACCAATGCCACTTCCTCTGGGACATGAAGGAATTGGGATAGTCGAGGAATTAGGTCCTGGTACTGAATCTAATATAAAGGTAGGTGATAGGGTTATATTAGGTCTAGGTGGTACGGGAGCAAAATGGTGTGGAACTTGTGAATATTGTCTTGCTGGAAAGCCTATGCACTGCCCAACTCATGCAAATTTATTCGGAATATTTGGTGAATATTTCTCTGTTTGGGCAAACGCTTTAGTAAAACTACCTGATGAAATAAGTGATAATGAGGTTCCTTTAGCATGTGGAGGTTTGACTGCGTATTCCGCCATCAAAAAGCTTGCAGGCTTTAAGATAACAGCAGGTAAAACTGTAGCTATTGTTGGTGCTGCAGGTGGGCTTGGTCATTATGCGGTGCAGATCGCAAAAATATTTGGATATAAAGTCATTGGTATCGATGTGGGTTCTGAGAAATTAGAATTCGTTAAGAAACTAGGTGCAGATGAGGCTATAGATGCCAGTGAAGCTGAGAAAGTTGTTGAAAAACTTGGAGGGGTGCATGCTAGTATAATATTTGCAGCAAAAGTACCCGCTTATGAGCTTGGGTTAAAATTGCTCAGACCAAGCGGTGTACTTGTTGGTTGTGGTTTGCCAGCCTTTAGTGAGGGATCGATGTCAATCACCCCATTTGAACTAATAATGAGAGATTTACACATAATTGGATCGTTAACAGGGAACGTACAAGAAATGAGAGAATTGATCAAAATAGCAGCAGAGGGAAAAGTAAAAACTCACATAGGTAGAGTTGCAAATCTCTCAGATATTAACCAGGTGTTTGAAGAATTAAGTAAGGGAAAATTCTTGGGAAGGGCAATTATTACTGATATCATGAAATAATTTTATTAAATTCCCATTTGATAAGAGCATAGATTTTTCCTTAATTATTGGATAAAAAAATTGTGATAAGTTAGAGATTTTTTAAAGATTACTAATGAATTTTAATATCGAATATGAAACCTATAACGATCTTTAAGAAAGATTTTTTTTTTTCAATAGATTATATTGAGACCAAACCTGGACAAAATCTTAAAGGAGGAGTTCAATATGGAATATGAAAAAGCTATAAATGATCAATATGGGCAAAACGATCTTGGTATTAAGATTCTGGCAGTGCTACAAAGTAAAGGGATTGACACTACAAAATTAATTCAAGAAACTCTTGCTTCTTTTGAAGAACTTCATCTCCGTGGAAGATCGTCAACAATAGAACTTGCCCAAGAAGTTGGTCTCACTGAGAAAATGAATGTACTTGATATTGGGTGCGGTATTGGGGGACCTGCGCGCACATTAGTTTCTAAGTTTGGATGTAATGTGACCGGAATTGATATTTGTAATGAATTTTGTCGTGCAGCCGATCTAATTAATGAACGTTTAGGTTATACTGACAATATAGAAATTAGACAAGGAGATGCGCTGGATATGCCTTTCAACAGCAATATTTTCGATATTGTCTTCATTCAACATGTTTCAATGAACATCAAGAATAAAGAACGTTTATTCTCTGAAATTTACCGTCTTCTCCGCCCAAAAGGTCGTTTAGCAATAAATACAATCTGTGCGGGTTCAGTTGAGCATATACATTTCCCTGTATTTTGGGCAAATAATCCGAGTATCAGTTTCCTCTCTTTACCTAACGATCTCCGGCAAATAATTAGTGAGAATGGATTTAGAGAACTTTCATGGACGGATAATACAAAAAAAATTATTGAAGTAATCGAGAATTGGAGCCCTAAAGACCGATCCACCAAACCTAAACCGATTAGTATAGAATTAATCCATACAAATTTCAGTGAAAAACGGAAAAATGGGACCCGTAACTTAAAGGAAGGACGAACAGTGTTAATTCAAGCAGTTTTTGAACGGGCTTAATCTAGAATGCTTTAGTATGTATTAAAAATTTGAAAAAAAACAAAAATGCTCATTTTTTTTTCTTTTCCATCCGCTTCTTTAATTTACCTGAAGATATTCTGGCCCTTTGTTGACCTTTAGCTGCCCAATAGCTTTTTGCTGGAGCTTGAGCTACTTCTTTTTCTTCAATTTCAATTTCTTCTAACTCATCCTCTAAATAAGATAAACCTTCAGCAAAATCTTGTTCAGCAAAAGCTCTGTTTCTTGATTTTAATGATTTCATCTCATTTAGCATTTCAGCTTTCAAGTGTGTCAATTGTTCTTTTGATTCTTCAGCTTTTCCAGAATAATAGCCTCCCCCAGCACTCTGAATATTCTTCATTACATTAAACGTTTGGTTATACTTAGATTTAAATTCATCTTCATCTTTGGTAACCCGTACCCTATCGTTAATAACTCTCATCCTCTTATTTCCGTCATTATCTAAATATTCCACTTGAAGCTGCACAGGGACTTCCTCTTCTTCTCCTAATTCTTTTGTGGATTCTAGCTCAAGAAATAATTCTCTATTATCCGTAATTGCCCCTAAATTTATTACTGATCCTGTTATCGCTCCTTTAGAGCTATAAGCTCCAGTTATATTTTTAATAACAATACTCGGTGGAACAATGATTTTTACTTTTACATCCTTCCCTATATACTTCATTTGTCTAAGTTCAGAGAATATTGTCTCCATTTCTTCACTTGAAATTAAATATAATGTTCCCCCAGTCGCGTCTGTTAATTTTCCTAAAACTTGGAGCCCCATTTCATTATTATCCCCTGATGCAGACACCCCTACAACATCAACTATAATTTTATATTGATTACATAAATCTGCCATATCCTCATAAAACTTGTTTGCTCCGGGGTTTGTGCCAGATAAATTTCCAATCCCTTGATTGGCTAGACCATCCGTTAAAAGAGTGATTCTTCCTGTTGAATTGAAAAATTCGTAGGAAATGATAGAAAAATACAAAGCGGGTCCAAGTGCAGTCATATCCATTGACCTAAGTTCTTCGACTTTTTTTACCCACCCATCAGCAAATTCACCAATAGACCCAATGAATTTTTCTTTTTTGATTAATTTTTTAAACTGAGATTTCATTCCGTCCAAAGTAAATAATAAGTCCCCACCAAAATTAAGTGGGCTTTTATCATGCCTAAGGTAATAATAGACTGAACTTTCAAACGCTACCAGAATATATTTCGTTGTTGGTGAATTAGTTTTAAAATCTTTTAGAGTTTGAATTAACGATTTTTTCACTGCTTCAATTTTAGCACCACTCATGCTTCCAGAGATATCAATAACAGAGAGATATAAATCACCTTCTGTTTTAGCAACCTTGGTAATTTCTGCTTCTGTTTCAAGTTTCTTTACCTCTAAAGCGGCTAAAAGAAAATCAATATCATTTGGAAGTTTTTCCTTAATTTTTGTCTTGTCAACAGAATTATCAGTTCCACAGAACTCACATATATAATAAGCTCTATTTTGATCATCTTCTTTAATTAAATCAATGTCAGTAAAAACTGCACTACAAGTTTTACACTTTATAGGTTCATTTTTAATTTGTTTCTTAGAGTTCCCTAATTCTTTAAAAGCTATTGAGTAAAGATATGGATATAGCTCTTCTTTTGAGGGTTTTTTAGCAAGGAATTTTTTAAATGCTCGATTAAACATAAGTTTCACATATTAAGTTTTGAGAATCTAATAAAAGATGAATTATAAAAAATTTACGGTGAAATTTTAAAAAAATATGTTAATCCCAAAACCATTGCGTGGTTGTCCTCGAACGTCTATAATTTTTACGTACGAATCATTCTTATTCGGGATTTATGAGGTATTTATCTATAATTGACGTCATCATTTCAATGGAGGGTCTGTCTGTCTTATCTTTCCCTATATACTTCCACACGATTATTCCCTCCTTGTTAATTAAGTATTTACTTGGAACAGCTTGTTTGATATTCATTTTCTTACCTGCACCTGGGGCAAACCATTTTAATCCATATTTTTTTATTATTATAGCTCCTCGGTCAGATATTATATCTACATTAAAGTTGTTTTCCTCTTTAAATTTCCTAAGAAGTCTTATACTATCACTTGCTATTGATAAAAGTTTCATGTTTCGCTTTTCAAATTCAGATATATGTTCTGTTAGTAATGACAAATGGGCTTTACAATGACTTCACCAATTACCTCGAAAAAAATCGATTAGTACACCGTTATATTCAATAAGTAAATTACTCAGATTGACTTTATTATCATAAATATCCACAGTATCTATTTGAGGTGCTTCTATGTTTATATCTATCCCTTTAGGTCTTGGGGTTTCTTCAGCATTCATAATATTTAATTTAATACTATTAGATTTAAATTATTTGATTAACCCTTTCTAAAAGTTAATGAGAAATAGAATTGTCTAACCATAGTATGGTTTTTTATTAATAATCTTCAAAAAGAGTTTCAGTCATTACTTTAAATGTGCTCTCAACATTTTCTCCTGTTTTCGATGATAACTCGATAAAACTAGCCAGGTTGTATTTTTTTGCAGCTAATATTCCATCTTCCCTCGGGACTGTTCGAAATTCATCCAAATCTTTCTTAGACCCAATAAGCATTATTGGGATATCTCCTGCGTTTTCCCTAACTATTTGGGTCCACTCTGGCAAATGTTCTATGCTTCTTACATTTGTTATATCATATAGAAAAAACGCCCCATTTGCTCCTTTGCAATATTGAGAAAGGAGAAATCTGAATCTTTCCTCACCCCCAAAGTCCCACATTTGTAGTTTTACTTTTTTACCGTTGAAGAGTATCGTCTTACTATAAAAGTCGACTCCAATTGTAAGTTTCAAGTCTTCCATGAAGAATCCTGAGATATACCTTAAGGTAAGGGATGTTTTCCCTACGGATGCATCACCTAACATCATTAATTTAAAGGTATAATCGTAATCAGTCATTCTCTTCAATTTTTACAATATATTGAGAAATTTCCTCGATTTTTAAGTGTAAAAAATTTTCCAGTTCAATTTTAGACTTATGATATTAATATACCTAGTATTAATTAATTTTTGTTTAATTTAAGATTTACATTTCGAGTACACTATATAATAAGAATATTATAGCAATAACAGAAAAATATTAAAAATGAGATGTGCCACTACGGGGGGAATTAAAGAATAATTAAAATATACAAAAATTAAGGCTAATAATACTCCAAATATAAAATAATATCCAAAAAATGTAATGATCGTAGCTAAAGGCACTAAAAAAGGGGGAACATGATAAAATGTAAAAAAAATCGATGAAATTATTATGGAATATCCTAATTTTATTTTCACTTTAAACTTCTTTATAATAAATCCCCTAAAAAAAGCTTCTTCGCAGGGACCAACAATACCAATTTGTAGTAATATTAGAATTGATAATTGGATTAAATTAGGCTGAATTGGGGTGGTACTTATTACTCCTTGTTGTCCTTCTTCAATAAATTTGGTACCAAATAAATTTTCTACCACTACATCTCTAAAAAATATTATTAGAAAATCCCCAAGAAAAAAAAATAAGACTCCAATGCTTAAGCCTGCTATTATTTTAATAAATTTCTCTTCATTTTTTTGGAATCCCATCTCAGAAAGTAATTGTTTGATAGTTTTTTTCTCGATTTTGCTAGATATAACTACTGGAACAATAATAAAGAGTAATTCGAGAAAAGTTAATCCAATTAAAACCCAAGGATTTTCTCCTAGTTGCATTGTTTAAGTCTCTTAAGAATAATTAGGCAAATCAAAAAATTAAATATCTCATTACTATTATTATTATCTCTATCTTCTACATCTTTTAATGACCATACGTGAAAAATCATTTAAAATTAATGGCGAGAAAATAGATTTTGTAAAAAAAGAAAGAATTTTTTTAGGCAAAAAAGGTACGACAAAGGAGCACCTTTTACTGAATGATTTAAAAATTTTAGCGAAAAATTATCTTGATATTGAAGCTTTAAAGAAACAATTTTCAAAGATCATTTTAAAAAACATAGAACAGTTAGATTTTAGCGGTTTCAAATCATTTCCTAGATTTTATATTAAGGAAGATAATCTAAAAAAATCTATGTCCTTCTCGAATATTAGAGGGTTAAATGTTGTAAGTGTAGATGGAAGCTCAGTAACTAAAAAATTTATGAATGTTGATTTTTCTTTTTTAAAAGCTATTGCTGTAAAATATTATTTTCATCAAAATCATGTGGCGAGTATTCGGTATTTTCCAGATTTAAGTGGCTTTAATAATTATATCGTTGAGGGGAATTTTTTTAACCAGGATGAAACCATTGTTGATGTCAAAACATCAATTAATATGAAATGTATGGAAATCAATTTGTTAAATGAATTAATAGAAAAATCAACTGATATAGATCTGATAATTATTGATGGATCAATTGTTATCACTCCAATAAACCTACTATTCTCAAAAGATGCTGAAATATCCAAAAATTATGATATTTTATTAAAAGAATACCATCAATTATATTTAAATTGTAAGGAGAAAGATATAATATTAATAGGTTCTATAAAAGATACAAGAACTTCTGCTCTCTCAAATCTTCTAAGTGAATCTATACAATTATTAATGCCAAATTATTCAAAGTTGAGCGACTTTATCAAGATTAACTATAGGGAAGTTTTTAAATATTTCTCTGATATTGATTTATTCAATAGATTATTAAAAAAAACTGAAAGAAGTTGTATTTTTCATTGTAAAAGAGAGATAGATAAGATAAGAGATACTGGTATAAAAAAAGAAATACCATATTATTTTCCACTTGCGTTTTATGCATTTTATCTGAAAACTGCTAAATTTGACACCCCATGCAGAATTGAATTTTTTATGGATGAAAAACATTCAATAGAAAAAGCATCCAAAAAAGCAGATTTAATATCTTCAATATTATTGCCAATTTCTAGTTTAAATGAACATTATGGATTACCTATTCCTCAAATCGAAGCCCATAAACGTGCTGTTTTTAAACCAAATGAAGTTAATCTTTTGTTGAATAATCTAACAAGAACTCTACATCTGCATGGTGTTTCACTTCTCGAAAAAAGAAGAAACAGAAGACCTTTTTAGCTTTTAAGACTGGTTAATCTATTTATAAAAATATCCTCAAAGAAAAAATGTTTTCTTTCTACGATTTCATTTCTAAATCCAAGTTCATTAACAGTTTTATTTAATTCATCCAAATTAGTCCTACTTGAGCTGGTGTAATATACATGATAAATTTTTTGTAAATTGAGAAAATTTCTTAATTCTTTAATGAATTCAATTAAAACTTCAAAGCCCTTTAGCCCACCATCCCAACTCCAATCGATATTCTTTTTACTACTCTTATCTTTGATTAAGGGTGAGGAAGGCAAATATGGTGGATTAAAAACGATAATATTAAACGAAGATTCAAGTGATTCTGGGAAAGAATTAAATAAATCTGATTGAATGAATACAATTTCATTATGAAAATTATTTAGAATTTCATTATGTTTAGCACAATTTATTGAGTCTTCTAAGATATCAGAGGCAAATATCCTAGGGTTAAATTTTTTAATTTTTAACTTAAAAAATTGAAAAATTATTGCGATAATGCCTGAACCAGTCCCCATATCTAAAACCATCTCAATTTCACTTATATCTATTCCGTCAAAAAAGGTATCGCTTATGTTATTTTTGAAGTAATCAATAATGAGATATGAATCTTCTTTTGGAAAGTATACATTCTGAGTATCACATTCAATTAAAGGATCGGGTATAGAGTTAAATGGAATCACATCGGATTTAGACGTAAAGCCTAAAAATAAAATAGGCTACTAATTTCTATAATTTCGTTGTTTTTAAAACTGAATAGTTTCTTATTTTCATACTTGTTTTGGTTTAAAATCTGAATGATTTTATCTTTGGAGCACATATTTTTATTAATTGTTTCGAAATAATGGCATAGAGCATTAGCTATATTTTTATTTTTGTATGGCATGGTTCCTGCAACAAATTTTAAAAAATAGTTTATAGATTTTGCATCTGACAAAAATGAGTTTAAATTTTCGGTAGGAATAATTTTAATTAGAAGTAGATCGATTTTTGGAACAGGATAAAAACTTTCTCGTGGTATATTATATTTAGAAATTGGTGTCATAAACGCATTAAGAGTAACACTAATTCTTGAGAATTCTTTATAATTGCCAGATAAAAAAATACGGTTTCCTATACTTTTTTCAATTGTTATTATTCCTGAGGGGGGATCTTTTTTGAAAAATACTTTTTCTAATATAGGTCCGGTTATTGTGTAAGGCAAATTCGAGATGACTTTATTGTAGTTTGAAAGATTAACTTCTAGGATATCATCGTTTATCACTTCAACATTGTTGTATACAGAGAATTTTTCAGAGAGGTATTTGCTCAGATTAGGATCAATTTCAATAGCAAAAATTTTTTTTGCTTTTTCCACCAATAATTCTGTTAGAGCTCCTAAACCAGGTCCGATTTCTAAAATAATATCTTCCTTTGTAATTTCGGATGTAGTAACAATTTTTCTTGAAATATTTTTATTAATTAGAAAATTTTGACCTAGAGATTTTTTAGGTTTTAAATTTAGTCGGTTTAAAGTTAGCCGTACATCCGTATAATTCATACGTTCTATTCATATTTTTGAGTTTTACTGAAAAGATAGTATTTTACATCTCGTGAAAGTTCTTTGATAATTCTTTGGGCAACTAGTCTTGCTGGAGCTGAAATACTAGTCCTGTCGGAAATATCTTGGAAGGTTACAAATTTTTGCCTTTCTCTTGTCTCAAGTATTTCCCACATATGTTTTTGACCGACTCCAGGTAATAATTTTAATGCATGCATCCTAGGAGTTATTGATGTAGAATTATTAAAGAAATTGATGAATTCTTCTTCATAATTTAAAACCTCATCTTCAAGAATAGGCTGAATTAATGCTTTTGATGTACTAGTAAGATCATTGTAGTCAATCTTTTTAGAAACATCTCTTAATTTATCCTCGTTTAAAAATACCTCATAAGTACTTTGTTCTTGAACTTGAATCTCTGAATTTTTATTTATTTTTACTTCGTAAAGTACAAAATCCGGAAAAGTAAGAACTTGGGCTATCGGTGTTTTTGACCAACTTGGCTTATCTTCTTCGGGATGTCCATGCAGTAATAAATCTAAAATTACAACTTCCCGAAATTTCTTTATAAACTGCTTTTTCTTTCTGGGACCATTTCGATAACCTCTTTTCCGAGGTGGACCTCTGTATCGATCTCTTCGTTCCATCATTAGCAATACTTTTGTTTTTTACTTTTCCGTAAACCATCTTATTTATTTTTTATTATTTAACTACTCAATGATGTAGGGTAGTAGTACATTAGAATTTAAAACAAGACAGACTTATAAATTCTTCGTAATTTAAGAGGTTTTAATATCTTCTAATTCTTCCAAAATTACTTCTAATTGTTTTTCTGTAAAAGTTTTTCCAGTAAAAGATTTCTCAAGAATAACTCGCAATTCCATAACAGTCTGAGGATTAATGTTTATAATATTAATGGTATAAAGTTCTTCAATATCATACTTTTTAATAAGAAAATCTTTAACTTTCTTTGAGGTTTTAAAATCCATTTTAGCAAACTTGTTCACATAATTATAAGTTATTTCTTGAAAGTGTGACATACCTTCCTCAGTATCGATTTCTTCCATTTGTTCTTTTACATAATTCATAATTTCTTTAACTTCTGGAATAGAAACTATTCTCTCATCTTTTTTACGACCAGACATATTAATTCCTACCTATTTTAATAACTAATTATTTAACAGATGCAGAATTTATTCTCAAGTGTTCTCTACCAACTATCAAGGTTTTTATGGCATTTCCTAACTTAACCTCAACTAAGAAGCAGCGACCTCTTTGCCCTATAATCGTGCCAGTTTTTCCGTAGTGTCTTCGGTGGGGGAGTCCACGTTTATGGATAGATGGATCTCCAATAATATCGACTTTGTCTTGGATGTTGTAATCAATTAAATATTTTTCAATCGATCCGAGCCCTCTCTTTCTTACTTTCTTCCGATAGAGTTTCCGAGTCTTATTTCTATAACCTTTATGATTTGTTATAACAGAACACCTTTAAAAATTTATATTGAGTTGATATATGAATAATAATTTATTTATTTTTTGATTTTAGATGTATAAATTACCTTCATTCATTTTAAGATGAGATTTCTAATACGTCTAATTCTTTACAAACTAAAGGTACTTCAAACAAGTCTGAAAAGGAAGGAGATGTACGACCAGTATCCCCATTTATTAGTTCTTTTACGTAAGTTCCACCTTGGGTTTCAATAGTAAACTCAAATAAATTAGATTTAACAAATTTCCCCCCTATTTTATAAATAATCTTCTTTCTAATTTTATCAGCACGCCGGTGAGAAACCCTTAGGGGTGTTCTTTGATTAATTTTATTATTTTCAAGCGCGAGCTTTAATACTCTTATTTTCTCTTCAAAGATCCGTTTAGGGATTTTCTCTCTAGTTTTAACTAATGCTTTATAAACTTTTTTGTTGTTTGAAGCCTCACTTTTCATGTGGACAACTTCTTGCTTATTGCTAATTCTTAAATTTCGAATTCTAACTTTCTTTTTATTAACTTTATTCACTTTTTTCTCTATTTTAGTGAGAATTAACGTTCGGATTTGTGGATTTCTCAATTCAATAATAAAGGGTCTTCCTGTACCTAACATCCTCACGTCAATATCTTCTCGACCAGCACCATGAAACTTAGAATCAGTAGCTTTTGATTCTTTAACGAAAATTGGAGATATTATTTCCTCCACGCTTGTTAGATATTGTTTTCCTGAAAAATCACATTTTATACATCCCCTTCCCATACAATTTTTGCATAACCAATGGGTTTGAGGAATTCCTCGTATAAACTTATTATACCTTCCATATATAAAAAGAGATTTTAAGTTTAATTTAAGAGAAGATGATTCATAGTTAACAAAAAAAACTATGGATATATCTGGCTTGCTAAAATCTGGAGGTTTATTAAGTCTCTCTGAGAGATATTTCCCAATATCTCTATTGAAATGACTTTTAAAAGATTCTGCTTCTAATAACTTAAAATTAGCTTTAAAATCATCCTCTCGATTTATAATTTGAGAGTCTGGAGTAGATCCTACTAAAAAATTACAAAATTCAATCCCTTCAAGGGCAGTTATGGCTTTTTCTCCATAAGTTTTGATTTTTAAGAAAATATTTTGACATAAATAACATGTTCGACTTGAGTTTAGTGTAACATATTTCAACCCTTCATTTGATAAAACTCTTTTAGCCGGTAAGTAATTTGCTTTTTCAGCTAATATTTTTAGATTAACTAGTGCAATTTCACGCTGTTCCTTATTATTCGACAGAAAAATTTTATGATTTTCCATAGTTAATGAAAGTAATAAAGAATTTCCCCTTTCTTGGTTTGTTGTGTGAGATCCTAACAGAGAAAACATCCTACCAAGACAATGGACACAGATGTAATATTTATTGTAAATTTTTAGAACTATATCAAAAATCATATCCACTTTAATTTAGTGTTTTATGATTTATTGACTTTATTTAAGAAACACAACTCACAAAAAATTTTTAAAAAAAAGAATTAATTTCGATTAGGAATTTTTCTTTCTCTCCCAATCAAAATCTAAATTTACATAACTTCTTGTATACAAATACGATATAAGCATTATCACTGATACGATTGGACCAAATAATATTAATCCAATAGAATAGCTAAAGTTTCCTGTGGGATTAATATCTGGTAAAGATAGAATAGCACCAATAAGGAAAGCACCTACAGCTTGAAATAAGTTAAGGATAATGGATGGAAATCCAGCATAGATTCCTGCTTTTAACTCTCCTGTTGATTTTTCATCATCCTCTGCTACATCAGCAAAAACTATATAGGGAAATAAAAACCATCCACCCAAAATAGCACCTATACCCACTATGAAAACTATACCTACTCCTAAATAAGAACCCATGGGGATTAAACCTAATAAAGATATAGGTAGAAACACTATAGCACCTAGAAAAACGTAAAGTAACGCCTTTTTCTTCCCCAATTTTTGGATAGTTCTTCTCCATATGTATAGGAAAATGAAGATCGTTAAAAGTAAAGCTACAGCAGAAATCATGTAGTCGATCGTACCCAAATTTAAGGCATCGATAAGGTATTTTAACATTACGGTTGTTAACATTGACCAACCTAGACCAGATATACCAACCATTAATACGATTTTCATGAAATTTCTGTTTTTTACAATAGTCTTCAAGCTATCAACTAAGCCTGAACTTATTTTATAATGAGGTTCCGTAGGAAATTTAAACACAACAATGTAAAATAAAACAATTGTTAGACTACCAAATATTATAATGGGTAGTAAAAAATCTAACGGTATATCACTTCCCGCTCCCCCTTCAATATATTTTGTAAGAATAATCAATGAAAAAAGAGCCATAATCCCATTTCCAATATAATTGAAAGTATTTTGATATTGTGAAGCCTTTGGTCTTTCTTCTACAGGAAATTCTTCTGCCATCCACGCTTGGTAGGGGGTTGTTACTGCATAACTACCTCGGAAAACTATCTCCCAAATTAACATCCATATAAATAATGTTTGTTTATCAGCGAGGTCTATCATTAATCCAGGCAACAATAAAAAAATGATAGATATTCCTAGCAATGGAGCAAAAATTATTATGTAAGGTTTTCTTCTACCCCATTTTGTATATTTTGCATCACTTATCCAACCTAATAAGAACTGTGAAAGGGCAATAGTTAAATAACCCATAGCAATAGCAAATCCTGCCAGGAAGGGTTGCAAGCCATACCCACTTGTATATAGTGTTAATAAGGCCCATCCTTCAATACCGAGAACAATTGAAGTACCTAATCTAGGTGCACCAAACAATATTTTTTTAAAATTAGTAGTACTTTCCCTTTTGATCTCTTTAATTTCGCTCATAACAATTCCTAATCAGAATTCTGTAGATATTTTAATTTTATCAAAGTAAATTTTATTAAATAAAGATTAGAACCTACTTTATAAAAAAGTTTATCAAGGATAAAAAGCGTTTATCAGAGAAAACAAAATCATTTTGAGTATGTTATAGAAATACAAAAGATTTTTCAACAAAGATCAATCTTCATCTTCAGACCAGCCAAGTTCTTTAAGTACAGAACCTAAAGCTTCAGATTCTTCTTCTAATACAAATTCCGTATCATATTCTGAGGCAGAAGACTCGTTATCGAAATCTGGAGGTGCTAGCTCCTCTAAAGATGGTAAATCACTTAAAGGAGGTAGCTCTTCTTTTTGTGGGGCTTTTTCAGAAGGTATTAATTTCTCTATAGGAGTCGTATCTTCAGAAACGGATTCCTCTTCAATTTCCATTGGAGAGTATTCATCAAGAGGGATTGGAGGAACCTCATCATCGTATACTTCAACTCCAGGTTGAGTTTCAAAACTAGAACTTTTCTCAACCAATGAGTGTGATATTTCGCTTGCTTGCGCTTCTTTTACTCCATTTTCAAGCTCCATTCCAATGGATTTAGGGATCGAAACAATATTTGTCTCATTTAGAGATTCAAATTCCTCAATTTCTTCATCATCTTTTTCCCAATCATCTAAAAAACCTAAAAGATCATCTAGTGCTGCTTTATCCTGCTCAACTGATGGTTTTTTTATCATTGAAGCTTCTTCCTCCTCAATTTTCTGTAACTCTGAAGTTTGCAATGAGAGAACCATTTCAGTTTCTTTATCACCGGAAATTAATCTATTTAATTTTTTCACTAATTCTCGTAAATAGCCCAAATAATATCCAATTCGATAAACTGCACTTAATCCCCCGAATACAATATATTCATCATTAATTGCCATTAAAATGCTATATCCAGAGGAATTATGCAAAAGAATTTCAGTAAGAGCTCCATTACCCGTTGCTTGGTTTAATCTTAAGCCTAAATCTATTAATGCTGTGCTTGAAGCTGATGTAGCATCTGCATCTAATTCTGAGGATTCTGCACTTGCTACTTTCATCCCCACCCGAGACAAAACTGCTAAATTCTTTAAATCAGTTTTATTCTCTTCATCTTTTAGGACGTGCATCATCTTTTCTCGGATATCTGGATCAATAGTTGACATTTTTAACCCCTTTTAAAGATCGAATAGAATATTTATATAGATATTTAAGTATAAATAGAAAGACTCTTCTAATATAATTTTTCCATATTTTGCTAAAGGAACTCAGATAGGTTCATTTGAGTTGTAGATGGTTCCTTCATCTTTTCAAAAGAATAATCAGATACATTGATTATAATCGTCTTAATTTTCTCAACTACTTCATCCTGAGTTAACGTTTCTGTATCAATTTTAAAAATGTTTTTTCTAGCAGATAAGAACTGATTATAAAGCGAGAGAATTTTTAATAGATAAATTTTATCCTCTTCATTCCACTCTTTTCGGATTATATCTATTGAACCTCTCTGAACAATTCTTTTTAAAATCGTTTCGGGTTTAGCAATTAAATATATAATATAGTCCTCTTTCCATTTGATGGATTTGTAGGTATCCAAAATTAGTTTAAAATCTTTTTCTTGAAGGTTTAATCCCTTCGAGTACACAAGTACACATAAGGGAGTTCTATCCAAAATTAATATTCTTCCGTTATATTTATTATCAAAATTAAGAATATTTTGATTTCTTCTTATGAGCTGCTGAAGGAAATGTAGTTCACTTCTGAAACCGATCTGTTTATCCGAAGAACCAAAAGGAAAAGGGGGTTTCTTTACATACCTTTCCGGAAAAAATTTAAATTTATTATTATCTTTAACGATTTTTTTAAAAAGATTGAAAACAGATGTTTTTCCTACACCATGAGCACCAGCAAGAGATAAGACAATATTATCCTTAGACCCTTTATTTCTATAAAAAGTTTTACTCAATCTTTTTACTCCTAACTAATGATAATTTGTCGTGTAATTATAAAGATAGTATTTAATAAGTCTAGAGAGATTATTGATTTTTCTAATTATTAAAAGTTTATATTGAGGGGGTAATGTAAGGTTAATCTTAAAGAAAGATTAGAGCGACAATAACAATGTTGTATATAATATTTGTTATAATTGTACTATAAATATTCCCATTTGTTAATTCAAAAACAATTCCTATAATGATAAAGCCAAATAAGTTTAAAAAGAAATAAATTGGGCTAGGGTAAAGTATTAACATTAAAATTGCATACGATAAAGCGACAATTACTATCACATAAATTGGATTTTTAAACTTCTGCTTTAATGTATTGTGTAACACACCCCTAAACACTAATTCTATTGAAAATGCTCCAACAAGTATTAAAATTATTAACAAGAATATCCAAATAAAATCTGCATCTTTTATTATCTGGTTTTGCAAGGCAGATTCTGCCATAACATTAGATAAGTCTAAACCAATTTCTCCTAAAGCATTAAATAAACCACTATAAAGAAAATCAAACAATAATAAACTTATTGCTCCAATGACGCCCACAATAATGCTTGTTACGATCTTTTTTGAATCTCTTAAAAATCCTAACTTTTTGGAGCTATGCCCTTTAGAATAAATATAATATAAAGGATAAATCCCAAATAATACTTCAGGAATTTGACTTATTAAAAAAACTTGGATCGTTGGTTCAATTGTTCCAGTTCCCCCTTGAGATATCAATAAGAAGTATATTAAAAAGAAAACTATAATGTAAACATACATACATGTGGCAAAAACATTGATACCTTCTTTTAATTTCCACTGATCCTTTTTCAGAATAAATTTTTGCTCAGGTTCAAGTTTTTTATTGGTAAATATTAATCCGGGCTTCCTTTGGATTAATTCTTTTCTTGCTTCTGAAATTTTTTCTAACGCAGCATCACATATTGGACATTGATCTAAAATAGTTGAAGTGACAATAGAACCACACCCTGGGCATTTGCGCGAAATATCCGCCTTTTGAATCGAATCAGGTTTATAAATGATGCGACTGCTATTTGAATTTTTACTCCCATTAAGCTTTATAACTAACTTTCCGCAATTCGGGCAATATATCTCATTACCAACATCAACTCCGCAATAAACACAGTATTTTATTTTTTTTCCATTGTTTTTGGACATTTTCCACCAGTTATTTTAAAATTGATATTATCCTTGAGGGAAGAGGTTTTTGAAATTTTACTTGGTTTAGTATATAAACTAGGAATTAAATAATTTATGATTATATTTTCATCATTATTGAATACCTCACTAGGCCTGGATCTTCATAACTAATGGGAGGAAGATAAAAAGAAATCTACTTCGACTATTGTTTAGCATAGATAACCTACTTAAAGTTTATTAATTACTATTTACGAGGAGAATAATAAATGCTAAAGAGAATATTCAAAGGAAGAATAAATGAAATTCATGAAAAATTTAAAAATGAGAAAGTTCTGATTTTTGATGATATGGCTAACTTTTTTGGACTTGAATCGAAGGGAATATGGAAAGTTCGTGGAAATTGGTGTTTTAATACTCATAGAAGAACAATTAATTTTTGGTATGTGGAAAACCCAAAAAAATAGTTTAGTATCCCAGTTAAGTCAATATCTCAGATTACAAATCCCAAATCACATATGCATAGATCGGCTCTAAGATCTTTACTAAAAATAGTTTTTACGAATGAGAAAGGAGACAAAGATTCTGCTGCTTGGTTTGTCAAAGATTTAAATAAATGGATTAAAATCTTTAATGAACTAAATCTGGGAAATAAATAAAGCTCAAGAATTATTAATTGTTTTAGTTCTACTTAAATTCTTTATGGATGTGTTGGATAATTCCATTAGCAATAACCCATGGTAATAGGAAATACTATCAAAATAACCTTCGCCTAACTCTGATTTATTAGCATGAACTAGTGCCATTTGGGCATTTAGTGCAGCTCGTATTAACAACTCGACACCTTTGTATATTAAGTTGGGACTCCAAGTTCCTCTTAGTGGATTTGCCCACCACGTAGGACATGAATGTAACCCCTTGTTATAAAACCATCGAGCGGTTTTGTAGTAATTTTGCACATCCCAAACCTTATTTAGAGCTAATTCATCTATTAAATCCATCATATTGATTAAACTCTTCATTATCTTCCAATAATATTTATGAATGCTGTTATCAGGATGTTTCCACAACGGATATGGGACATTTTCGTCAATATCTTTATATGTCGTGCTCCAACTCGATTCTCTTGGTATAATTTTATCTTTACTTATCGGAAAGTGTTGATCTAAGTCAGAAATAAAAATCATCTCCATCTCGTTATCATCATTTATTAATTCTAACATTCTCCCTAAAAAATCTTTCTCATAACGAGGGATATGGTGTCCGAAAGTTTCTACATCTTGAGCTATTACGATATAGGTATGGTCGTTATTTTTCTCATTCTTATGCATTATCTTGGTTTCGCTAAGGAATTTCTGTGGTGAAATATTTTTAAAAGAGATTTTGTTACTAATAATATCATCTCTAAAGAAGAGTTGAAGCCCATTTGGAGAACAATAAATTTTATCGTAAGGCCATGCTACTGGACAAGCGATACCACTCATAATTACCCATTTATAACCTAATTCACGAATATGCTTTGCTACACTCCCAGATATCGCCATCTCTGGAGGGAAAAAGCCTTTTCTTTTCCAAAGCTTACCAAACTCCTTTTTATTTGTTTCTTCATTCAATTGGATCTGATGATGAACCTCTGTCTCCGGAATTAAGGGGAGAATTGGATGAAATTTTCCAGTCCCAACTATCTCGATCTTTCCTTCAGAAACAAGATTTTTCAAAGAATCAATTGTATCAGATAGATTGAATTCATGAAGTAAATCAATTAAACCTCCAGTGATATTTAGACATAATTTGGCATTATCATGGTAATCAAGTACATTAAATAAAGGTTTATAACACTCTTTATCGATCTTTTTTAATATATTTAGATCTTGGGTAGGAGGTTGGTACATGTGTAGACAAAAACATACATAATAAGTACTTACTTTTGTATCCATTTTACTTGGTTAGGTCGTTTATATCATTATAAATAATTAAGATATTTAATGTTTTAATTATCATTAATGTTAAATTAAATTAAACATAGGATTGTTTTAATAAAATTTTTCTGTAAGACTGTAAAGTGATAGTATATGAAAGATATAAAATTTGGACATCAATTGTATTACACACATTCTTATGATTTTTTCCGAAAAAAAGTCATAGCAGCAAGTAAAGAGAATTGGGATTCACTTTGGCTTCCTGATCATCTTACTGGTATGAGTGGAGCTTTAATTGATGATTTTTTGAGTGTTTGGGTATTATTTGGTTCAATGGCAGAATTAGTTAAAGGAAAATCCTTCGGAACAGCAGTTACAGATCCACACCGAATCCATCCAGCAGTATTGGCACAACTATGTACATCAGTAAACCATCTTACTGAAGGAAATTTTATATTAGGGATTGGAGCGGGTGAAGCAATGAATTTAAAGGCTTATGGTATACCACGTGCTCATGCTCTTTCTAAAATGAGAGAATCTATCAAATTTATGAAATTGTCGTGGAAAGAGGGTAGAAATATTTCGTTCGGTGGACAACACTATAATGCTGAAAAGGCTAGATTGCTTCCCACACCTGTATCAGAAATTCCTATTTGGATAGGATCTAATAGTCCCAAAACTTTGAAGCTGACCGGAGAAATTGCGGATGGTTGGATGCCTGTTGGGATTGATCCTGTTACTTATAAAAATAAAAAAGAGATAATAACTCAAGCTATGAAAGAAAATGGAAGAGATTTGGAGAAATTTTCATTCGGTATATTCCAATTTACTTATGTGAATGATGATGAAAATATAATCAACCAGAGAATACAAGGAAGTAAATATGGGTTATTGAATAATCCACAAAGGATTAAAGAATTAGGATTTTGGAAAGATGAATACGAAGATCTCTATTTACAGGTTACAGGATTCAAAAGTGAAGAATTGAATGTTTTAAAGATCGATAGAGAAGATGTTGCAAAGTTTGATTATAGTAAGTTAGCACCAATTTTGAACGAAATTCCGGATGATTTAATTCGTGAAAGCGCAATGATTGGATCGAAGGAAGAAATCATTAAAAAAATTCGCAGCTATATTGAAGCCGGGGCTGATCATTTCATATTTTCTTCAAATAATGGAGCTTCGAGTAAGAATGCACCTTTTACTTATTGGGATGCTTCGAGAATTATCAGTGAAGAGATTATTCCCTTATTTAAAAACTCGAATGTCTAAATATGATAAATATTCTTCCTTGTTTTACTTTTCAATAATAGTTTCTTTTATAGCTGTTCCAAAATGAGTAGCTCCAGGGCCGATATGGACTAAAACATTATCTCCACGTTTTATATCAACAACAGATTTAGCTTTACCATCTTCTCCAACTAATCGAATTGTCTCAGCGTTTTGACATATACAGCTAATTGGAATTATTTTATCAGCCATAGTGACTTCCAGTTCAAATCTCAGCATTGGTCGGGTTTCAATTTTAACCCTCCCTATTGAAACAATTCTTGCTTCACCCATATTCGTAACTGCTAAAGCCTTGTCTCCACCTTTCAATTCACTCAAATATTTAGTACGGTATAAGTTTTCAGGATCCTCATCAGGAACTAATACGTATGCCGATACATCTCCCGCATTAACTCTAAATGGCCTAGATGCTACAAACTCCGTCTCAAACGTTTCAGAATGTATCAAACAGAATCCTGCTGCTGTAGATCCAACTAGGAGTCCTTCTCCTATATTTAATAAAGATGTAGTGTCTACACAAACTCTTTCAGCTTCAGGTATAATCTCAATATTAACGATTTTTGCCGTTTGTAGTTCAAGCTTGAAAGTAGGATGCATTAGATTTTTTAACTCAATAATGTCGTTAGCAGTTTTTGGTAAAATAAGAATCCCATCCACACCAATTTCCATTGTTTTTAACATCAATTCCGCTTCCTGAGTGTCAGTTACTGCAGCAATTAAATCAGTATCGTTTTTATGCATCTCTGCGATAAGATTTTCAAAAGGGATTATTTTCCAATCACTAGCAGAAACAATTACGAAATCAACTTGCTTTTCTTTAGCAATATCTAAAATCGTTAACTCATCATCTTTTGATTTTAATTCTTTATAAAATCCAATACCCCTTTCTGAAAATTGCTTGTCAGATAGTAACTCCTTAATCTCCTCTTCACTTTCAGCTATGAAAAAATTGGTGGGTATACTCATATCTTTTGTATAAAGATTTACACGCTCTATTTTTTCTAACTCAGAATAAGTTTCTTTGGAAACTAAAAAATTTAGGATATCCTTGTTAAATGCTTCTTGGACTAATTCTTTGAAATTCCCAGGTTTGTTTTCAAAATTTAAGATTATTGTTTTCATGACATCAAATTCTCAGACTTTGGACTATGAAAGTTTTTTTATCGAAATTCTTTTAATATAATGTATTGGTTTATTATTAAATTTTTAAGTTAGTAAATTCATATAATTCATAAAATAGAAAAAAAAATAACAGTTGATAACCTTGGGTCTAAAGAAAAAATTATTTCCTCGTAAAGGGAAGGAAAAAGACGACCTCGTCTCTAAAGCCAAGAGTCATATCCATAGAATGAATGTAATTAATAGAAACTTTAACAAGCGTGCTGAAATAAGCCGAAAAAATGCTAAAATTGCTTTAAAACGCGGTGAAAAAGCTCGCGCTAAGAATTTTCTTATTCAATACAAATCATATAATGCTAAAGTTGATAGAACAAATAATATTAGGGCTAAAATAGAACGCCAGATCCAAGCAATTGAAGAAGGTCAATTAATTTCACAAACAGGCAATTTATTCAGTGGTATACGGGATGAATTAGAATTCATTGCCACTAAAGCTTCACCTGCTAAGGTTGCTGAAATTGCAGAGGATTCTGAAGCATATGTTGCTGAAATTGAAGAAGCCGCAGATATATTAGCCGGAGATCCTGAAATTGATCTTGCTATTGACGTATCGGAAGAATTGGATCAACTTGAGACTGAAATGTTGCTTGATCAAGGAGGAACTATGCCTGATACACCCTCTGATGACCTTCAGTACATACCAGAATATGATACTCTAGAAGAGGATACAGAACTTAAATCAAAAGAGAAACTCCAAGACGAAATCGAGAAATTACGTAAAGAACTTGAAACATAAATTATTTTTTTAAAGAATTTTTAAATTTTTAGGAATAATCGTTATTTTATATTCTTTAAGGCTTGTACCATATTTTTTACTTTACATATTGATATTTCATAGCCTTCTTTTTCTCCAAAAGTATCTTTTAATGGTAAAAAACCACAATCAGGTTTTATTATTAAATTTTCTTTTCCATATTGGTTAATCGCTTTATTAAGATAATTTTCGAGGAAATCTATTTTTTCAACATAATCATTAATGTTATTGCTTTTTTCGGGGCCAAACATTGATTTTACAGTGCCTAGAGCTAAGAACTTATCTGTGTTTTCGAAATGTTCTTTCTGAAAAATCTCAAAGTTTTTCTCATTTGTCGTAAATTCATGATCTAGTATTTTTACATCTGTCTGAAGGAGTAAATCTCGTAATTTTGGACTTATTCTCCCACATACATGAATCGATGAAATTTTTTTTATTTGTGAAATTGATTTGTTTAAAATTTCTACTAAAAAATCTTCGGAGTGAAATAGGGGTTTCCGTCCTACTAACACTCCTAGAAGAGGTTCATCCATGGAAATAATATCAATTCCCATATCATTATATGCTTTTCCCACTTGTTTCATGACTTCTGCGATTTTTTCTACAATCCAATCAACCATAATTGCCCTAGGTTCTGAAAAAACTTTCGGCTTTACCCCTTGAGCGATTTCTCCTTTCAGTATAATTTCAGCAGCTAATGTCAATGGTCCCGTAAGGCAGGCTTTTGTTCCTTTAATCTTTTCTAAAAGAGATCGTCGCTCACTAAAAAATTCGTTAATAAATTCTCCGTATTCTAAGGCTATTGGATTTTTGGGAATTTTAAAATCATTAGTTAAGTAAAACTTCTCATTTTCTTCTTCTAATTGATCAACACTTTTGGCTAAAGGAGATAAAAATTGACTAATCATAGAAACTAATTGAGGATATGATGGAAAATCAATACCAGCTTCAATTTGATCACTAAAAGCTTTAACCATATTATCGGGTTTATTACTTAAAGGCCAGCTGCCGACGACGGTAGTAAATAATCCTTCTTTATCCATAGTATTTATAAGAGTTAATAGAATATAAATCTAGATTAAACAATTATGTTGTTTCTGCATAGAATAAGTTGAAAAGAGAACTAAGTATAAAAACCTTTATTATCAAAATTCCTACTACTTTGTTTAATTGATTCTAACTCTTCTAGATTTTGTTTTAAGGTTTGAATTTTATTATCGATTAGATAAATCTCTTTATTCAAATTCCTGTAAGTTCGAAAATAATCGCTTTCTGATATTGATCCTTGATCAAATTTTGATTCAAGTTTTTTCAATGTTGCTTTAAGACTATAATGATCTTTTTGTAGTTCAAGCATTTTTTTTTGTTTTTCACTATCTAATTTAAACAGCTTTCTCTTATATCCATACGGTTGCTGTGTTAAGGAATTACTTGAATTGAATAATTCAGATAAATGATTTTTGTTATATTCTTGAAATTGTTTATCACCAAGCATATCATGAGTTATAGCATTCGGACTTTGTGAATTGAATCTTTGGGGTTGATTTAAATTTCTTGATAGAATATTACTTTCATCAAATTCAAGTATTTCTTCAAGGTTATTATTATTTGCTTGGGGATTATAATTTTGGTACCTGTTTGGATTGTATACATTTTGTTGGAAGAATTTGCTTTCATAACGAGGATATGTCTGATATTGGTTTATTGGATTTACATAGTTATTAAAACCTTGGGAGGGTTGAACAGGAGCAGGTGGAGGATAAGGTGAATTTTGATAATTTATATTTTGCATTCTTGGTTGGTTAATTTGAAATTGTCCAAAATTAGGATTTTGGTAAGACATACCTTGTTGATAATTCTGAGGAATTGTATTTTGAATCTGGTTGGGATATAGGTTAGGATTTTGAGGTGGAATTTTATTGTTATTGCCATTTTCATAACTCTTATTATACTGGCATTTTAAGCTAAAAAATGAATTAATACTTTCCTCAATGAACTCTGTTAAACTGTTTAAGTCAATATCAATTCTTTGAAGTTTAGAAGCGGATTTGCTATCATAGACTGTAGTTTCATCAAAATTTCTAGATAGAAGAATATACTCAATGATTTGATTGATTTTGATTGATTTAGGAGGAAACGTAAATTCGTATTTTCCATACTCAAATTCTATGTACAGCTTCTTGAAAAATTTTCCTTTATCCCTGATTCTTATTAAATCTCGAACAGGAGCTTTAAAAGTTAAAGTTTGCTTCTTCTTTCTTCTACCATGCTCGTGAACAAAGGATAAATCTAAATTTGTAATAAATAGTATTCCCTTATCTTTCTTAAGTTTCTCTTCCGTGTTTAACCCATTTGTCAATTTCGCGTAAATGGCATACACCGGTTTTTCTTTGTCCGCTAGGTTCAAAAAATTCTTATAGGTTGAAAAATACAAGCTGATTTTTTTGATGAATTTTAGATTGCTTTCAAAAGAATTGACACTCCCTTTAAAGGTATCTACATTGTTATCAATAAAGATTTTTATTGAATTGTAACTTCGTAGTAAATTATCAAGTAGATTTTCTATAATTGTAATATTGGTGTTAGGTTGAGAGTAAATATCAAGGAAATAGCTTTGATTTAGCACCATCTGCTTGTAGAGAGCCCGAATTTTATCATATAAAGTATTTTGAACGTAAATAAATAATTTAAAAAGAGCTAATAGGTCAGATTCCATTTTGGGAAAATGATAACATCTAATAGGAGGATCTCGAGCTTTTTTGATTTTTTGTTGCAGAATAAATAATTTATCGAGAATTTCTTTTAGTGGGTTAATAAAAGACCGAGAGTGTTTAATTAAGTCTAAGAAACTTTTCTCTAGTTCTTCTTTTTTCTCATAAATATTAATTATTTTGTGAGAACCACATTTTGGGCATGATTTTAAACTCATAATCTCTTTGGTGATGCTCTCCTCTCCGCATTCCTGACACACTTTTACCTTCTTATCCCCCACACTTTTTGAACCGCAACCCCTACACACATAATAATCGACCTTTCCCTCGTGCAAGCAATCAGAGCAACAGCTAACACCACACTCCTCACAATAATAAGCTAATTGAACATGCTTCTGGCAAAAACGACACATTTGTTCTGGCATTTTAAATTTTTAACCCAACCTTAGAATATGAGAAAATCTGCTATAAATCGCTTAATCAAAGATAAAATGAATTTGGCTATAATTAAATAATTATATTATTCATGTATCATGTAATATCTGGATATAATGAGAATGGTTAAGCTGATTGGAATAAAATATAAAAAAATATTTCGACACAAATTTTAATTACATTAAAAAGATTGAATTTAATTTTTAAAAAGTATGGTCTTATGCTTGTTTAGAATTGTAGCAATTATCTAATTAGATGGAATAATAGTCGAAATTTAACCGTTTTTGAATGTTAAAAATTAGAAATATTCCTGTCGATCCTAAAAAGCTAATAAATATCAAGTTCACTCTTTAGTGAACTTAGAATAAGTAAACATCTACCTTTCCTTACAAATAAGTTCACGAGGTAGTGAAGAGGCCATCACAATCAAAAAAGATTTCAGCTTAAAATAATCTAAAAAAAAGAAAAACACATCAATGCGAAGATGTGGATATATAAAAGGCTTTTTTTTGAGTCTCCACTAAGCGACAGTACAAATTTTTTAACATCCTAAGGTTTCGGAATTATATTGAATTTCATTTGGTGCTTTTTCTTATGTTTCATATTACTTAGGTGGTTTTTTACATACTTCTTCTAAAATTTCTTCTGAAAACTAAAAAAATTATCATTTATTATTCTCTGGTTAAAGAAAAAAAGAATTTTAATTCAAATTTTAAACATATTTAATCAAACAAAACGACTCGGATTATTTTTTGATATACTTTTATTCCAAATGTAAAGAACAAAGCCAGCTATAGTAAGTATAACACTTACGGCTGTTAATATATTTCCTAAAATTAATCCCTTCCATACAATATTTAGATTATAATCCTCGAAAACAAAATCTATATTGGAGATTACTGCTAATGGTAAAAAGATCATCCCGGATAACAGGATTAGAATTATCGAGAGTCTTTCTATAATAAACCAACGGGAAAATATCTTCTTACAATCAGGGCACACCTTTGCTTTTACTTTTTTTCTCCTAATTTTGTAATTCCTTAAGTTTTCGGTTTTGGAACATCTTATACATTTTGACGTCACATCGTTCAATTTAAATCACTCCTGTAAAATTTAATTTTTTGGTATTTAATTACCAATGAAATTTTAAATTTAAACTTCGCCAATTTAACATAGAGAAAAAAGAAAATCCTAGCAATATGAATTTTTCATGCTTGAATCCACGAATATACCAAAATCTGAGACAAAGGTAATACATCCTGCTAAGATAATGTAATCTTACATAAGAAACAAGACTTCTCTTCCGAGTCGATAGAATATCTACAATTGGGACAATTTATCGCCCATCCTCTCTTTATTCCCACGTGCACATTCTCAAAAAATTCACTCTTTTTAAACGTCATCTTACACTTTGAGCAATACACGTAATCATCATCAGAAACCAAATCGATATTCTCACTACCACATTGTAAACAATGAAAATCTATTATCTGTGTCCACTTATATATGTCTTCTTCATACGGTTCAAATCCATTGGCCAAGTATACGATTTCTTTTACAAGATTATTTATACCATGTCGATCAAAATAATCTCCTGAAAGACGGAGTTGGAGTTCATTCAGTTTATTTTTAACTAATTCATTAGTTTCAAATTCATCACTAATTTTCTCGAATACAATTTCTTAATTAACTGGAGAATAGCTAAAAAATTCATGAAAGAATTTCTTATGTGCTTCTAATTGCCTAAAGCTATTGGTTAATTATATTATTGATTCTTCCTTTCTTGGAGCCACTATCATTTTCCGTTCATCTTTCTCGTTCCTTGCTTCTTTTATCAATTCAAGTAACTTGGTAATGGTCTTATCTACATTCTCTCCAGTGATAATGGATATTTCGGAGAACGAGGAAATTTGATTTGAGTTTTTCAGAGAATTCCCTTTCTCAGTGGTAACTTCTCGTTGATGACCTAGGTCAATTTTCGTTCCCACCAAGCAGATGGGAACTGCTCCAGCATGAGATTTTATGATTTGAATCCAATCTGGGAGACGTTCAAGACTTTTAGAATCTGTCACATCATAAAGTAATAGAGCACCACTCGCCCCCTTGCAGAAGCTTGAAAAGGCATACCTGAACCGAGGATTGTCATTATTAATAAGCCAGAAAGTTGCTTTAATCTTGAATTGATTATATAAAAAAGTTTTTTGAAAGAAGACTACTCCTTGCTCTTGATAAAAGTGTGGAGCATTCTTAAAATGACTCTCGTGGGGTGTAATGTACTTCTTTAAAAAACTCTTTCTCCCCACTGAGGGTGTACCAAGAAACAATATTTTGAAAATCAATAAATTCGTGGCAGTATGATATCATGAATTAATTCTTCATTACGGAATTTATAAAAATGTTGAAGAAATATAAAACAAAAAAGAAGGGGAAATTTACCATTTGATAATCTTAATTTTAGTCCCAAGTGCTTGACCGGGTACACCTGCTTTTTTAAAGTGAGCTCTAACAGCACCATGATTTCCATGAGCGCGTGTGATTTTACCTTTTAATTCTTTACCACTTGAGCTTTTCCAAACAACTGTTCTACCGACAAGCTTATGAGCATCTTTTCGGGTATTTATTTTTGAAAAAACTAAAATACAATGTTTTTGGTGGATTGTATGTCGACCTCGTTTATAATTTGAGATAACTCCTTCCATACCCAAAACATCTAATTTATTCAATGACATCGATGAAAACTCGATACAAGATTTTAATATAATAAATTATTAAGAGAAATACTCTTAAACTATTAAGTTTTATTAATGAAAAAAGATTTCTGTATCAAATCATTGTTTATATCTACCAATGAAAGTTGCTTTTAGTAAAACAAAAATTTCCCCAATGAGTTTTATCGGTATGCCAACGGCTGGGAAGTATTTTTAGATTTAGTCCTCTTTGTTGATAGTATATTAAAAAAAAATACTTGAATTTTGTTTGCGAAATTTAATAAGGGATTTACTAAAGGGTAATCCTTATCTAACTGTCTCGTAAGACTTATCCCAAGCTTCCAGGTTAAGTTTTTTCATCTCTTCTGTTAATTTTTCTCCAGAAATTTTATTTTCTTGATTTTTCAATTGGCTCATTTTTGAAATAATTGAATTTTCATTTCTTTCAAGTTCAGAATTGCGGTTATTAGGCTTTAAATTTTGATGCTTCTTCCAAAACCAGTCAGGGTTAATCAGAGAATATGGACCGGGGCTATAATACTTTTGTCCCTCAACAGGAAATACATATGGTTTATATATGCTAACACAAGGAAGTGATGTTCCTGTGAACCAGTGTATTGATTTTTTTTCATTACTTAAATGAGAAACTTGCGAGCCAGTTGATTCAAAACCACCGTGCATGCAAATACCTGCTTGATGATCTCTAAGAAAATTCATCATTAAAGAGGGGGAAATTTTTCCAATATTTTCTCTCAATAACAAAGCAGCTTTCCCTTCTCTTGAATATGGTGATAAATTTGACGAAATTGGAAATCCCGAAAATGATACTGAAAAATCAAAATCATTATCATCATGACAATAGCCCTTATTTATTGCATGTTCGATTATTCCCTTTCTTCTAATATCACCTATTCCTCTAATAGATAACCCATTAGATATAGATCTTACATCCTTTACTTTTTCAACGATCCACCACTTATCAGCAGTTTCTAATACATAGGCCTCGTGAGGATCAGCGATTATAAATGAATTGTGATATAACCAACTTGGATCATTATATGCGCAACCACCACCTTGACCGTATTTTTCCAATAAATTAGTTATAATATCTAAAGATTTCCTAGCCGAGTTTCCCCTTTCAAGACCTAACCTTAATAGATCCATTCCTAATAATCCTATTTTCTGTAGAGGTTCATGTGTGTGAACTGCCTCATTCCCTATTACAACCTCATACTCGTTTGCACCCATTTCAGCACCCCACATCCACCATGGTTGACTTAATAAAACAGCATAAGTCTCAGAAACTTGTGGAATAGAAATGTAAGTACATTTTAACTGTTCTCCTTTGGGATATGTAACTCTTGGAGAAAAAGTAATTAGTTGAACCTCCTCATTTGGACGATCAGAATTTTTACCAAAAATAACACTTCCTTCTTGAGTGGAATTTTCAAGTGCTACTAAAGTATCACACATCTATCTAATCAATTCCTCTGCTTTTTCCCATGAGTAGTTATTAACTTCTACTAATAAACTATTAAATTCGGTCTTAGAAATATTATTTTTAGAAATTATGGAGTCAACTCGTTCTAATATTTTGGTTTCAATAGATCTCAATTTTCTATAGTAGTTATTCCTTTCGGGTTTATCTTCTTTTGGTTTTTTAATATAATTTCTTATAAATGCATCATGGCGAGCCCAATACCATTTATAGTTAATTTCAGTGTAAGGACCGGGCTCATTAGTATTTTTTCCTTCATATGGGAAAACATAGGGTTTAAATATCCCTAAGCATGGTATCGTTGATCCTGTAAACCAATGCACCGACTTCTGGTTCTTTCGTAGATGAGAAACTTGAGAACCTACCGATCGATCTGAACGACCGTGCATACAAATTCCTGCTTTATGCTCTCTTAAAAATTCCATCAATAAGGATGGTGTAATCCTACTCTTATTAGTAGATAATTGATTTAATGAACATCCGTCTCTAGAATCAAGAGGCCATTTTTCGGGTAAGAGCACATTGGAAAATGTCGACATAAAATCAAAATCATTGTCATCCTTACAATAATCATTTTGGATCGCATACTCAATTATACCCATTTTTCTAAAATCCCCTTTTCCCCGGATTGAAATGTGGTTTGATATAGAACGAAAATCTTTTACAATCTCAACAATCCACCACTCCCCAACATCTTCAATTACAAAAGCTTCTATCGGATCAGCGACGATAAATGAATTGCTATAGTTCATGCCTTTTAAATTATGAGCCCCACCTTGTCCATGTTTTTCAAGCAAACTGATAATAATGTCTAGAGCTTCTTTAGCCGTTTTCCCTCTTTCTAATCCTAATCTTAGAATATCCATGCCTAATAGTCCTTTCTCCATAACAGGTTCTTTTGAGGGGATAGCTTCATTTCCAATAACCACATTATTCTCATTACAACCCATCTCGCAACCAAACATCCAATATGGTTGACTCATTAAGATTTCTGCTGTTTCCGTTACTTGAGGTATTGATATGTGTGTGCATTCTACTTTTTCCCCTTTTGAGTATCTCATTCTAGGTTTATGTGTAATCAATTGTACTTCATTACTTAGTCTATCACTATTTTTACCAAAAATTACATTCCCATCTTTAGACCATGTTCCTAAACAAACGTATGTGTCACACATAATCTTAGAGTAAATATGTATAAGTAAAACATTTTTCCTTTTAACTCTAAATCCTTTTAATAATTAATTGTCTAAGTTGCTGCTATAGCATCAATTTCAACTAAAGCTCCGGGCATTGGACAAGTGGCTTCAACAGTACTTCTTGCGGGGAAATTTTCAGTAACACCATTCTGTTCAAAAAATTCACTATATGCCTGATTCATGTTTTTAAAATCATCCATATTTTTCAAAAAAACACTTATTTTCGTGATGTTTGATACCATTGCTCCCGAAGCTCCTAATATTGACTTTATCTTTTCAAGAGCAGATAATGTTTGTTCTCTGATACCCTTTTTTTCTGGATCAGGAACTTGACCAGATATAAAAATAAGATTACCCGCTTTTATTCCAAGACTATATGGACCTGCTTTAGCGATCCCGGTGTCGATTGCTTCTATATTAACCATTCCTTTAACCACCTTTGTTTTATTTTATAAATTGCATATAATAATAAAAATAAAAATCTTTCATTTATTAGATTGTATTATATTCATCAAAATATTTAGTTTTTGTCGTATTTGAATCATACAAGTCAACTTTTAATTAAGTTTTAATAAAATTCTTTTTTTAAAGACTTAAATTAAATTAATATAGCTTTTTAATTAATTCTTGATTGCTAACTGTTCCGTTAAAAAACTTGAAGCATTGTGAATAATAATAAAGATAATATTTGGATATTTACCTTTGAATATGCGGGAATTGTAAAAGTTGGAGGCCTTGGGGAAGTACCTGCAAACCAAGCTAAAAATCTTTCAAATGATTTTGAAATTACTGTTTTTATTCCGTCGCATGGTCAGTTTAATAATCTAAAGAAAAATTCCGTTTGGGAAAAATTGCCATTTAATTGTGTTGGTCAGATAGATCCATTAATTTTAGGATTAAACGAGCCTGTAAGTAATTACAACATATCTTTCTATAAATCAAAAAAAGATAATGTAAATATAATTCTCTTAGTTGGAGAAAATCATTTTACAAGTAGTTTTTTAGATGATTCTACTGTTTATAATCCTGAAACTCTTAATGGGAAAATCTGTTTATTTAGTATTGGAATGCGTTGTTTTATAAATTATTTAATTGACAATCAAAAAGAAAATTTACCAAATATATTACATTTACATGATTATCATTCAGTTATATCGTTTATTGGAATTAAGCAAGAAATGATAAAGAATGGATTAGATTTTCACTCCATTTTTACTATTCATTTACTAACTTGGCCAAGGTATGGTATAGATTTTTATTATGCGTGTGGGATTGATCAAACCCCCATTAAGATCTTATTAAAAGATGGCTATAAATCGCTATCTATAGATGAAATCTTCTCTTTAAGTAAAGTGTCAAGTGATTATAATGATATTAATCAACCCCCAACTGTAGAAAAAATTGGAGCAGTTATTTGTGATATTGTTACAACAGTGAGTCAATCTTATCTTATATCTGATGTTATTCCGAATTGTGGTAAACATTTAATTGAATTTAAGTCTGATTTCATATGGGATGGATGTGATTGGGATTATAAGGAGATCAATAGGGAAGTTTTAAGAATGCATGGAGAAGACATACGTAAAGTATTGGAAATCCCTATCGAGAGAGAATTGTCTTTATTAGATATGAAAAGATACTTATTAACTCATAAAATTGCCCATTTGGATAGAAGTCCATTAATTAGGTCAAAAAAAGTCCTGAAGGTGATAAGTGAAATATCGAATGGAAACCAGTTTATAAAAAATGGGAATATAAAACCATTTAATGAACCTGGACCGTTAGTTATTACCACAGGAAGAATGTCGTATCAAAAAGGTTTTGAAACTATTTTTGATGCCATCCCTGAGGTAATTCATACAATTCCCAATGCTAAGTTTTTATTTTTAATTTTACCAACTGATTATAGTTTAGAAGAAATAAAATCTTACTCCGAAATAGTAAAAAAATATCCTGATAATCTCCGAATAATCTTTGGAGTGGCAAATGATATTTTTTATTTAGCACACATTTCTGCAGATGTTTATTGTGCTTTATCTAGATGGGAACCATTTGGTATCATTGCTTTAGAAGCAATGGCATCAAAACTTCCAATTATTGCTACCCGTGTTGGCGGATTTCAAGAGACTATTATTGACATCAGAAACTTCTCTGAAATCGGAACAGGTGTTTTAGTTGATAAAGATGATCCATCTCAATTTGCCAATGCACTAATTTCTCTATTTTTACTTGCAGAAATCTCTAAAAAAGTAATATTAAAAGAATCCATTTATGAGACTGAAACACTTAATTTGGTTAATCAGATACCTGACGATATTCTCAAATCATTAGTGTTACTCGATCCAAACTTTTACCATAAAATTAAAGAAAATTGCCATAATCGAGTAGAAACTAACTTTAGGTGGGGCATTGTTACAAAAAAAGTGAAAGAAATTTACAAAAAAATTATAAATTTAAATGGATTAGAGCGTTAGGAATTTTCAGGAGGATTTGTTGGGGGTCTTATATTTAGTTATTTATTAGTGGTGTTCAACTCAAATTATTATAGTGCAATGTTTTTTATGGTTGTATTTCCCGTGCTTTCTTCCATGAGTATATTATTGAAGTTTAAGCAACGTATAAAACCAAAACTAATTAATATATAAAAAATTTGGAACTTATAATTGTAATACGCATCTAATTGAGTAAATTGGTTTTATTAAAAAGATCTGTTATTTTAATTTTAATCACTATTTTTTTTACGAGCGCTGCATCAATGATGGTATTCACATATATCCCTAGATATCTATTAAATTTGGGACTAGAAAAACCTTTAATTCAACTTATAGCCTCTATCTTTCCATTAACTGCGTTTATTTTTCCTCCTTTATTTGGTTTTTATTCCGACAGATTTCAAAATAGAGTTGTTTTCATAATATCTGGAGTAATTGGAATATCTTTTGTATTTTTAGCGTTATCTTTAACAAAAGATTTGATATTTATTGTTATTTTACTCCTTTTCCTTGGTTTATCTATGTCTTTATCGAATATTTCATTTGTGTTGTATGCTGAATTAGTTGAAGATGATAAGAAATTGATTTCCTATTACAATGCTGCAATAGTAGCAGGTTGGTTTACGGGGGCCCAATCTGGTGGTATTTTCATTGACCTCAATGCAATAGAAAACATTTTTATATTTCTTTTGTTAATTTCTCTTCCAGCCATTCTTTTTGTTGTTTTTATTAGAGAAAATAGAGCTTTGATTTTGGAAAAGTATAAACTTAAAGATGTCAAAAATATAAATGCCTTAAATAAAATACAGACTGTAGAAGAAGACCATATCTCTAAATCAATATATTTTGGATTATTTTTTAGAAATTTCAGTATCAAACCAATAATGGCTATTCTAGCAATTATAATGAGCCTGTATTTGAGTAACGACTCAGAAGTAGGCTTTTTAATTGGTTTGAATTTTTTCTTACAATTTTTTCAAATGCTTGCTGCGGGAAAGATGATTACTAAAAAAAATATTAAATCTTTTATGATAAGTGGTTATTTTTTAAGTACTATATCAATTTTTGGCTTTATAATTGCATCGAACTTTTGGATGTTCCTCATCTGCCAGGTTCTATTCTCTTTCAGCTATTCTATGCATTGGGCAGCCACTATAGTATATATTGCTCAAAAAACAACTCCAAAAAATAAAGGACAGATATTGGGTTATGCTAATGCTAGTGTTTTTTCAGGTAGTTTTATAGGAAGTCTTTTTTTCAGTCTCTTATTAGTTTTTAATCCTAATTATTATATTGCTATGTCTTTTATGATTGTTTTTCCATTAATTTCTGTGGCAATAATATTTCTAAAACTTAAATAAAAATGAAACCTATCTGTTAATTATATATTAGCGGTCTTCTTCTCAAATTTTAATAGTACAATGTATTTTAATATAATCTTTCCTGTACTACCAATTATATTTATTTTATATTGTAAAGCAAATCTAGTTACCCTTCCAAAAAGGTTTTAAAGTCTGAATTAATGCATTAGGTTTATCTGGAATAATTTCTAGTTCTTCTCTTATCCATTCTGAAATCCATTTGTTTTTGGCTTTAAAACGACTATCCAGAAATATTATTGCTCCTTTATCAGATATTTTTCTTATTGGTCGACCAGAGGCTTGGTTTGCTCTCTGAATCGCTGGGTATAAGTAGGCAAAATTCCAACCTTGACGTCTAAATACTTTATCGTAATATTTAATTTTGGCATTAACTCTCGGAGTAGGTAAATGATAAGGAATACCAGCTATAACAACAGAGTTCATGTAATTCCCTGGATAATCCTCGCCTTCTGAATTTCTTCCCCCACATACACCAAGTAATACAGCCCCACCATTCGAGGACATTGTTTTAAATTGATCCACCATTGTATTGTTTTCTGAAGCAGATAATCCAGGTGATTCGTTAAAAAAACTCTTATTGTTCTTTTCTACAATCTTCTCTATTCCATTCGAAATAAGACCTTTAAGTATTTGGTAGGAGGCACAAAATATACCCACATTTGCAGGAGTACACATTAAAACTTCATTTATTTTAGAAATCATTTTCTCAAACATTTCAGGTGTTCTATTATCTCTTTTAGTATCCACTCCCTCAATAATCATCGCCTTAATATTTTTCTTTTGGAAAGGTGATTGTGCTATTATTTCATTGTAACTTTTACCACTCTCATTTAATCCCATTAAATTAGTATAGACATAAGGATTTACTGTTCCAGATAAGTTTAAGGAAGTAAAAACAGATTTTAAGATTGGAATAACAATTTCTCTTGGATCTAAAGCCACGATCTCTAAAGAAATTGATCTCTTTCGCTTAACTTGTTTAACTGTAAAACAGAAAAAATAATTTTCAAGGTTGTATGTTTTTAGCCATTTTAACCAAAACTCGGAAAAAGAACCTAAGTAATCCCTTGAAATTTTACCATCAGAATTTTTCTCATTGTGAACCGAAATACTGAATTCATGCAATTCTTCAATTATATTCTTAAATTCATTCAAATCTTTGAGATTAAGTTTTTTAAAAAGGATTTTTAAATAGTTAATTGGGTCCAATGCTTGTTCCCCGTAGTTTAGACTACTTTTTTTCTCATCAAAGTGATCCAATAAAGTTCTTACAAATCTTTGCATTACTCGTGGTGATCTATACATTTCTAAGTCCTTTAAACATAATCTCAATGAATATGGTGTTATTCTATTAGAATTTACATCTGTTGCTACATCGATTATATTATGACATTCATCGAGAACTAAAATACAATTGTCTAATCCTTGATCCACAAATTGTAAGAAAAGTTCCCGAATGTGGGGGTTGAAAATCCATTGATAATTACAGATAATGACTTTCATTTCTTTTAGTAAGAATTTACATAAAAAATAAGGGCACAATTTGTCACTCTTGCAAAACTCTATAAGTTCCTCAGCATCAATGGGCTTGTTGAATAATTCCGGGGCCATTAACGTAGGGTTCTCTACTTTTCCCTTTTTTTTTAACAAATTTAAGAAGTGAGAACAGTTCCTATTTTGTCTTAAATCTTTACAAACTGACATCGACTCTTTAGGATTTAATTTTAAGTCTAATAAAGTTTCATTTAGGCACATCTCGTTCCTCCCTCTTATGGAAAGCCCATTTAATTTTATTCCAAGATGGTTTTTCTCTAATTTTTCTGATATTTTGATTAATTCTCTGATAACTCTTCTATTCTGAGAGTGTGTTCTACACATATAAATAATTTTTAGATCTTTCTCATATGCTAAAGAAAGTAGTCCACTCAATGCAATTATTGTTTTTCCCGAACCATTGGGGGCTGCTAACAGAATATTTTTTCTTGATTTTGAATCTATTTCAATCTGTTTTATAATTTTTTCTTGTTCTCTTCTAAATTGATCGTAGGGAAAAAATGATAAGTAATTTATGATTGTACACCAATATTTAAATTAACTAAGTCTTACTTATTTTAGTTTTTTTAAATTTTATATTGCCAAAGAGTATAAAAATTTATTCAATTACCAATATTAATCGTGTAATATAGGTTTTCTTGCAGCAAGAACCGCATCTAAACGCTTTATTGGGGTGTTGTGAGGTGCTGTTTTTAGTGTTACTGGATGATCTTTGGCTTCTTTGTAAATTTTTTCCATTACTTCAGAAAAATAATCCATAGAAGTTTTAGATTCAGTTTCAGTGGGTTCTATCATCAACGCACCTTTAACTACTAAAGGAAAGTAAATAGTGGGGGCATATATCCCAAAATCAAGAATTCTTTTAGCAATATCTTCAGTTGTTACACCGTTAGGCATATTACGATCAGTAATTATAAACTCATGTTGGCATGTTCTATCAAAAGGAACAAAATATTTTTTTCTTAAATGCATCCTTAAATAATTGGCATTTAAAACAGACATCTGACCGACTTTTTTCAACCCTTCCGCACCTAATGCTAGAATATAAGCGTAGGCTCTGATTATAATCCCAAAGTTTCCCCAAAATGCTTTAATTCGACCAATTGAATTAACGTTCCTTTTTCGGCAAACTAAGCCTTGTTCTGTTGATATTATACATGGTTCTGGTAGAAATGGAGTAAGTTCGTTTGTTACTCCTATAGGTCCTGAACCTGGACCTCCCCCTCCATGAGGTGTTGAAAAAGTTTTATGCAAATTCAGATGGACAATATCAAAACCCATATCCCTTGGTCTACAAATCCCTAGGATGGGATTTAGATTTGCCCCATCATAATAACACAGCCCACCATTATCATGAACGATTCGCGTGATCTCTGTAATTTGTCGTTCAAAGATTCCTAAAGTATTAGGGTTAGTTAACATAATTCCCGCAACATCTCCTTCCGTCATGGCATATTCTAATTGATCAAGTGGAACTTCTCCGCGATTATTTGAACTTAATTCTATTATAGAAAAACCTGCCATTTTAGCTGAAGCTGGATTAGTTCCATGAGCAGAATCAGGTATAATAATTTTTTGCTTTTTAATTCCTTTTGATTCAAAATACTTTTTTATAATTAATAATCCTGCTAATTCCCCATGCGCCCCAGCTGCTGGTTGAAGAGTGAATGCATCCATCCCTGTTATTTCCCCGAGTAATTTTGAGATCTTATATAATACCTCAATGGAACCTTGATTTTCTTCTTGTAAAGGGTGATTTTTGGCGAAACCTTGCAATCTCTCAACAAATTCATTAATTTTTGGATTATATTTCATGGTACAAGATCCAAGGGGGTATATTCCAGTGTCTACACTATAATTTTTTTGGCTTAATTTTATAAAGTGACGAGTTATCTCGACTTCTGGAATATTAGGAATGGGTAGATCCTCTCTAATTAGAGTTTTAGGAATGATTTCTTGGAGACCTACAACTTCGAGATCTATTTCTGGAACATAATTATGTAGTTCTTCATCAATTCCCTTCTCAAAGATTAAATTAGATTTCATCACAAATTCCCCCCCGTTCTATTATCTGATGCTTGCTGAGCAGCTTGAATCAAAGAATTAATTGATTTTCTTGAGTTAACTTCAGTAACACACACTAATACAATATTTTTCATATCAGGATAATAATCTGAAATCCTTAATGGGGGTAATAAATCACGTTTCTTACACTCCGAAATGAAAGAATCAATATTTGGGCATTCCAACAAAAATTCATTATAAGTTGGCTTTTGGTTCAAGATTTTATACCCCGGAACATTCTTCAGTTCATTCTTGAGATAATGTGCTTTTTGAAAGTTTTGGGTTGCTATTTCTTTTAAACCGGTTTTTCCCATAGCTAAAAGGTATGTTAATGCTGCTAAAGAACACAGTGCCTGGTTTGTACATATGTTAGAACTTGCTTTTTCACGCCGAATATGTTGTTCACGTGCTTGTAAAGTTAATATAAATCCTTCTCGTTCTCCATTAATTTCCTTAGTCTTACCGATTAATCTACCAGGTATCTTTCTTAAGAACTTCTGTTTAGCAGTAAAGATTCCTAATCCTGGACCTCCAAAAGAGGGATTTATTCCAAAAGATTGCCCCTCTGCTACAAAAATATCAATGTCCAATAATCCCGGAGGTTTTAAAACACCTAAACACGATGGATCTGTCATAACTTGAATAACTAAACAATTGGGAAATTTTTCTTTAATCTTTTTTACCAACCTTGATATATCTTCTATATCACCAAAGAAATTAGGACTCTGGAATAAAACAGCTGCAACGTCATCATTTAGCTTATCCATTAATTTATTTTCTTTTGATATTGTTATGTTAACACTTTGGCCCCAACAATAAGTTTTAACAACTTCAATATATTCTGGATGAATTCCCTCAAGCATGACAATCGTTTTTTTATTTGTAATGAGAGTCGCCATAATAGCAGCCTCAGCAAGGGCGGTAGACCCATCATACATGCTTGCATTCGCAACTTCCATTTGAGTTAGTCGGGATATTATAGTTTGATATTCATAAATAGCTTGTAAATATCCCTGACTTGCTTCAGCTTGATAAGGTGTGTATGATGTATAAAATTCTGATCTAGATATAACGAAATTAACAATAGATGGTGTATAATGGAAGTAAATTCCAGCGCCTAAAAAGGAATTTGAATAAATTTTATTCTTTTTTGAAATCCCTTCCATACGACGTAAAAGATCCGGTTCAGATAAACCCGGAGGTATGTTTAATTTTTCAATTATCAAATCTTTAGGGATGTCTTTAAATAATTCTTCTAAATCAGAAACTCCAATTACACTTAGCATCTCGGTAATCGTTTTATTGTCGTGGGGTACAAAATCCATATGAATTATTTCAACTCAATTATTAACAATTTAAAAATAAATTTAACGAATGAAAGAAAAAAAATATTATTGTTCTTCTGATTTAACAAATTCTTTATATTCTTCAACAGATATAAGTTCATCAATTTCATTGGAATGAAAAATTTTTATCTTTATTATCCAACCTCTGTCATATGGGGAAGTGTTAACAAGCTCAGGGCTCTCTATAAGGCGTTCATTTATTTCTATCAATTCTCCAGATAAAGGCATTGATAAATCTCCTACGGCTTTTACCGATTCTATTTCACCGGCATTACTACCTTTTTCAAACACCATGCCGATCTCTGGAAGATCAACAAATACTACATCACCTAATTGATTTTGGGCATAGTCAGTAATTCCAACAGTGGCAAAATTATTCTCAATTCTTACCCATTCATGGGTTGTTGTGTATCTTAATTCACTTGGAAATTCATAACTCATACGTACTCACATATTCTAAATAGTCTTTTATTTTTTACACATTACGATAAAATGGTGTAGAAACTATAATCCCCTTTAAAAGTTTTCCACGGATATCAATTTCTAATTCAGTACCAACTTCTTTAAACTGGGTTTTAACTAATCCTAATCCGATAGTTTTCTTAAGAGTAGGTGAGTACCCACCAGAAGTTACATATCCAATCTCATTGCCGTTTTTAAAAATCTTATAGTTCTGGCGGATGATACCTTTGTCAAATAAGTTGAGGCCAACTAATGTTCTTTTTGTACCATCAGATTTCTGTTTCAAAAGTAATTCCTTACCTATACAGTCAATACCCTTTTTAGGCTTTATCAACCAGGACAATCCACCCTCTACAGGTGTAATTGTTTCGCTAATTTCATGTCCATACAATGAATAGGATGCTTCTAATCTTAATGAGTCTCTTGCACCTAAACCAGCTGGACTAGCTCCTGTCTTCAATAAAGCATTCCATATTTCTTCTGAATTTTCTTTATCAAAAGAAATCTCAAATCCCCTCTCCCCAGTGTATCCTGTTCTAGCTAAAAAGATAGAGATATCATTAAGTTCACAGTGTTTGAAATAAAACCGTTTTATTTCAGATAGATCTACGTCAACGAGTGGTTGAAGAAGATCATCTGATTTAGGACCCTGAAATGCCAAACGACATCGCGTTGAAGATAAATTTTTGATTTTCACATCTTTTCCCTTAAAGTGGTCATTTAGCCACTGAAAATCTTTCTCAATATTTGCAGCATTCACAATTATTCTAAAAATCTCTCTACTTTCTTCATAAATAAATAAGTCATCAATAACAGTCCCATTCTCATAGCACATGCAAGAATATTGACCTTTAGATTCTTCCAATAAATTTAAATCGTTTATCATTACATATTGAAGGAAAGGGATTACGTCTTTGCCATTGAGTAAAAATTCCCCCATATGGGATATGTCAAACATTCCTGCATTAGAGCGTACAGCCTCATGCTCTTTAATAATGCTCTCATATTGAACGGGCATTAACCACCCAGAAAAGTTAATTATCCGTGCTCCAAGTTCAACATGAATTTCGTAGAAGGGTGTTTTTCTATTGCTGCTATTTTCAATATCCACTTTTTCTACACTATTTTGATGCTACATAATGTGTATTAGTATCTTGTAGAATAAAGTAATATGGGTAATTTAAATTTTTAGAGTTTAGGATGATAGTCATCCTTTAAATTAACTGAACATGTGTTAATCATTGGGAAGGAGCTAAATGTTAGGGTTATACAATCATAAAATTTTAATTATTAAGTTGATTTTAATAAAGAAATGAGTGAGAATAATATCAAAGAATTTTTTTTACCAGTAACAGATTTACTCAGAGAAAGTTTAATACGTGACATCATAATCTTTACATTCATTTTTATAGCGATAAACACACAAGGTTGGGACGATATATTTCTTTTATTATTTCCACTTATTATTTTTGGCTTTTCGTTGTTTTTTAGAATAATCAATACAAATAAATGGAGAACCGAATTTGAAAATTCCTTAATCATTTATAACCCTTTAGGCTTAGAGAAAAAACATGCTAATCGTCTATTTTTTTCTGCTCTATTTCAACTTATATTATTATTCTGGTTGGGCGCTGAATCCCTATATCATCCGCATTTAGTGGAAGGATACTATTTATATTTTAGTTTGTTATTCTTTTTCTCTTATTCATTTGGATTTTTTTGGATTTTTATAGATTTGTGGAAATATTCGAGAATAGAAATCATTTCTGGTAATATATCTAATAAAAATCCCCTAATTCATAAATTTAATCACTCAATTAATAGCAAAAATGTGTTGTCTTTTCTAGGTGTTAAAAATTTTAGAATACTAAGCATAATAAATTTCTTAGTGTTCATAATTTTAAATATTATAAATTCCCTCTCAACAATCTTGATATCAATAGATACAGCTCTTGGAATCCCTTTAAACCTACCTGGAACTGGAAATATGGGCTCAGAACCTCTAAAAGTTTCAGCAATTTTTCATCTTTTACTGATTATTTCACCTCTTTTAACTGTTATTTCACTGATTTTATATTACAGAGAGATTAATAAATTTGATAGAGAGAAATTGAATACGATTATTAAAACCTTTCCGAAGAACGTTCAAATTCAAATTATTGAAAATCTTAAAGGATTAAATGAAAAAATAAGAGAACAAATGAAAATAGAATAACGACCTATTAAAATCAATTGATTTTTGGGTAAAAAATCAAGAAAACTTAATCCTTAATTCCCTGGTTTTTTAATATTAACCTTGTTAAAATCTCAAATATTTTTTTGTTGTTTTCTCCACTCTTGGAGGAAGTCTCAAAAAAACGCATGATTTTGTGCTTTTCTTTAAATTCTTCAGCTTGTGAGCTTTCTACACTTCGACGGATATCTGCCAAATCTAACTTTTCTCCAACGAGAATGAAGACTGGATTAACTGCGTTATTTTTTACGATGCCATACCATTCCTTTAAACTCTCAAAACTTGTTCTGCGAGTTATATCATAGCATAATAAACATCCTGTTGCACCTCGAGCATAGTTAGGAAGGAATATTCGAAAGCGCCTTTCGCCAGCAAAATCCCAGATCTGGAGTTTTATCGACATATTTTCATTTAAACGGATGTCAAAAGTGGCGAGATCTGTTCCTATAGTGATTTTCTGTGGGATAAACTGGCCTGTTGTCAATCTCTGTATCATGGTGCTTTTCCCTATGCCCCCGTCTCCTACAACGACCACTTTGAATAAGAGTTTTCGCGATGCCATTATTACGTTATCTTATTAAATCAATTAGATAAAATTGTTAATATTATTATAGACTTTAATTGTAAATAATTTTTACTTTAATATTCAAACTGACTTTGTATTTAAATATAAAAAGAAATGGGAATATAACACTATTAACTTATTTTTCAAGAATGTCTTTCAACTCATCAACATTAAGATTTAGGTAGTTAGCTTTTATTAGGCTTTTACCGATCAGAGTTAAGAAATTTTTTTTACGCTTTTTATTTATAAATTTCTTCATTTCAGTTAAATCTGGATTTGCATCCGTGATTTCAATCAATTTCTTTTCAATTGCAGCATCAACAACTTTTTGGCCAATGTCAGTTCTAATGATTAAGAATGCTTCATCAGATCCTTTTGGAGCACCCCAAGGAGAATAGGAAATATCGGAGAATTCCCCAGAAAAATCAGTACAATATTTACAACCTGTCATCCCGGCAGAAGAACAAGCATATGCTATACGTAACGATGTTCTTTCTGCCCCTGTATTAAAGTTTGAAGCTAAAATCTTTCCTAATCCTTGAAAATGACATGGATTGCCGATAATTCCTATATCACGTTTGTAATCTTTATAAGCCTGGCCAATACCTGTAATTAACGGACCTGCGTTATCCATCGTGGATTTTGGTATGAATTTTTTTGCATCATTCGCATTATCAACCACAACTGGAAAAGCTACCGGAGGTTTTTTGCTTTTAGGTTCACTTAGGACCATATGCTTTACTACTCCCGATTCGAAAGCAGCTAAAACAAGATTATATAATATATCATCATTATTTTTAGATTTTACTTGAATAATGTCATTATAGACTCCAACAGCTAGATCTATTCGTGTTTTACCGAATAATTTCTGCTCTATTTCAGAAATCGGTAGAAATGATCTTGGACATGCATTATAACATAATCCTACAGTTTCAGCACATTCATCTACAACATAAGCTTCCCCATTATCTTGGTTAAAGTCCATATGTGAGCAAAAAGCATTGCAACTGCCACAATGTATGCATAAACCAGAATAAATTACTTCATTTTCGAGATCTTGACTTGATTTTTCAATTTTCATATGATTCTTCCTTAATATTTGATATTTTTGTGTGTGTGAAACTTCACACTATAATTGCATAAATAGATAATTACTTTTAATAATTGCTTTTAATGATAGTTGCTCCTAATCATGGAAGTAAAATGAAACTATTATTAATATTATGGAATAAAATATATCTTAGAGATAGAGATGAATGATCAAATCGATGAAGCTTATGCTCTAGCTTCCAAAAAATATGATGAATTGGGTATAGATATCGATAAAATATTAGATGCCCTATTAGAGATCCCAATCTCTATTCATTCATGGCAAGGTGATGATGTTGGAGGATTTGAAAGGCCAAACACAGAGTTAAATGGGGGTGGGATCATAGCTACAGGAAATTTTCCTGGTAAAGCGAGTAATATACAGGAACTTCAAATGGATTTAGAAACAGCATTATCTTTAATTCCTGGTAATCATCGTGTAAACTTACATTCTTTCTATGGAGATTTTGGAGGAAAATTTGTGGAACGAGATCAGTACAAACCGGAATACTTCCAAAGATGGATTGATTGGGCGAAAGAAAGAGATTTAAAACTAGATATGAATAGCACACTATTTTCTCATCCAAAAGCAAATGGAGGATTTACTTTAAGCAATAAATCAAGTGGAATTCGTCAATTTTAGATTGATCATGTTTGTAGATGTCGAGAAATAAGTGCTGAAATAGGGAAGCAGTTAAAAAGCCCTTGTATACACAATATATGGATTCCTGACAGTTTAAAAGATATTCCTGTAGATAGGAAAGGATATAGAGTTTTATTAAAAAATTCGTTAGATGAAATATTCCAAGAAAAATATCCTTCTTCATCAATGAAAGATACTATTGAAGGAAAACTTTTTGGTATAGGTAGTGAAGCATTCGTAGTTGGTAGTCATGAATTTTATTTAGGTTATGCCATTGCCAATCAAATGATGTTAACTTTAGATACGGGTCATTTTCATCCAACTGAATCTGTAGGAGATAAAATATCCTCTATTCTTCCCTTTATCCCAGAATTAATGCTTCATATTAGTCGTGGGATAAGATGGGACAGTGATCATGTAGTTATTTTAAGTGAAGACTTGATTCATGTAATGGAAGAAATTGTACGTAGTAAAGCCATGAATAGAATTCATTTAGGGCTAGATTATTTTGATGCTTCAATTAACCGTATTGGAGCATGAGTGATTGGAACTCGAGCCGTTCAAAAAAGCTTATTATATGCTTCGGTTCAGCCATGGGAAATATTTAGGGAATTTGAAGAGAATGGACAATATCTCCAACGACTGGCTTTTCTAGAAGAGTTAAAGACACTTCCGTTTGGTTCTGTATGGGATTTTTTCTGTTTAACAAATGATGTTCCAGTAGGATATTCTTGGATTAGAGAGATTGAGAAGTATGAAAAGGAAGTATTAAGAAATAGAAGCTAACTATAAGAAATTAGCATTCATTATCGGATTCCTTCAAAAAACGAGAACAAGTCTCATCTAATTTTTTTATGATATGAACTCGATCTTTCCACGTTATCCACGTATTTCCTGATTTTTCAAAATGAAACCCATCATATTCTTCCTTTACTTTAGACAGTGTTTTTTTAATAAAACTCCAAGAGAAACCTGTATCTTCCACTACTTTAGCAATAGCTATAGGATGATTTATTTCCAGCTTGGAATTGAAATAATGTATAATTTTTTCAAATCCGGTTTTAGGAGTTTTTTCCATATTTGACATACGATAAGATTTTAATAATCTGTTCTAAATAAAATAAGTTTTTGTAAATTTAAAGTGTAATCAGTTATTTTCTGTAATCTCAATATCTTTTTTCCTCTCTTTATGGACTAAAATTGAATGGATACCAAAAATCAGGGTAATGATGATAAAAATAATTAAAATATAGACTTGTTGACTCTCAACAAGAGGAGTGTCTAATCCCGAGAAATTGGGAAAGACTTCTGTAAATTGAGTAATTAGTTTCATAAGGATTATAAATAATGATATTGTTTCCACTCGAAGGTATTTTAATTTTTTCTCTAAATACTCGACTTTATCAAATACCGACCCTATAATAAAAATGAATAAAAAAAGGTCAATTAAAAAGCTATACCAGCGAAAGCCTATAGTATCTGGGAATATTGCTTTGGAAATTATATCTATTATAATGTAGAGAATATAAAAAAAAGCCAAAACAAAAAACAAAGTGATGTACGCTGCAAATCTTTTTATTAAAATTAATCTAGTTAATACGATTACAATTAAAATAGCATTTATAAGTAAAATAATTTGAAAGATATTCGCACTATTTCTGGCTGCTATTGGAATTTGGTTTCTTAAAACGTTCCTAGTAACAATAAAAATTAATAGGGTTAAGAGTCCAAAAAATATAAATTCAAATGATCTAGTGAATTTGTTATATCTTTCATTTTTATAGAGAAAATCATCAACCTTCGTTGAAGAATCCATACAAAGTTTGAAAGCAAAGAATGCAGTAAGGAATTGATTTGCTATTAGACAAACAAAGGAAAATAAACGAAGGAATCCCCAAAAAAAGATTATTGTAGGTATTGAGAGTAAAAAAACAATAATAATTACAATATAATGCAATTTTTCTAATGATTTAAAAAAAGATATAACAAGCAAAAGAAAGTTAAATCCGGCCAAAACACCGATGAAGATGAAAAGAAATGAATAATATTCATCAACAAATATGAATGTGCGACCAAATAGGATCAGAAACCATGAAACAATAAATGAAGCTATAATTAAAATATAAAGAGGTTTTTTAAAAAGATCTTTAAGTCCATTAATAAACGACATTGTTTCTTTATCCATTTACTCTTTTTTAATTAGTTATGGTAAGTTTAATAAAAGCTTTTTGGAAATAAGATATAAAAAAATTCTAAAAATTTTACATATATTTTCCAATTTGAATAAATATTATCAAACTAAAAAATAATTGATAAAATATACCATGAAATGAGCATTGTTCCTATTCCAAGAAAAATAGAGATAGGCAAACCGGGTAGAATTTTATTTCTATTTAATCCCATTATCGTCACACCTGTTCCGATTATAATAGCTATTGATGTTAAAATCATAACGATAACGTTATTTGATTGAACGAGAGCACTTGATGTAAGCATACTATAAAAAGCTAAATCACCAATTCCAATCTCTAATTTCGAGGTGTCGTAAGTATACTCTCCACTTCCAATTTTCTCATTAATTTCTTCTTCTGATAAAACATTTCTCGTTTCGTTAGGCTCGGAAACAATGTCAATTAATTGTTTTATGGGTCCGTGTTTATACAAAACAGCAAACATATCCCATAAGGAAATTCCAATTAAGATAGCTAACGTTGTCCAAAGTGGCATTAAAACACCCATAGAAGCCCCTATTAATAATCCAATATATAATACCGTAAAGTTTTTAATTTTTATCGACGTCGATGTGAAATATTTGTAAATGATGAGCACAGTAAATACAGAGGTAAAAAAAATCAATTCAATATCAAATAAGTAATATATTCTTGGATTATTGCTAAAAGCTAAATATAAAAGAATCTCCCCGAAAAACCACGTCTGAAAAAAAGCTACAATCCCGAACCCCACTCCAAAAATGTACTTCAATGCCCCAATTCCTTTTTTTTTAATTACAAAAATTATAATAAAAGCTGAAAGAGCTGCTATTGCTGTATATATTATTCCATTAATTATTCCTCCGATTGCTCCGTATTCACTTTCTGAGACATACCCGCCATCTATTTGAACACCCACTACAATATATGTCAAGTAGGATAAAATTCCCGCAATAACAACAACAAGGATTATTGGTATTGGATAAAGTCTTCTTCTTATCCTGTAGGTTGGAAAAAAATGAGGAATGAAGTCTTTTTTAACAAGAGTTTGATCGGAATCCATTTCCTCTAAGTTTTTTAAATTTTCTGCCATGATTCTGTGCTCAATTTATAATATAATTAAAGCAATTTATTTTATAATATAATTAATGATTTAAATACCTAGTAATAATGAATTTAAACTAATTTAATATAAATAGAAAATTAATTTAGGTAATCCATAAAACACACCTCACAAACAATGTCTAAATTTCAGAAGTACGAGCAAAAAATCCGAAAATACATGGAGAAATTAAAAAAATTTGTGACCAAAATAGGAATTTCTTTTCCTGAAGAAATTGAATTAATCAATAAAACACCTAAAAAATTGATACTACCCTGTCATATGGGTATTTTGTTTTATGGTGATTTTAACATTAACTTATTTGAACAAATTGAATCTTATTTGAACATCGTTTACGATTCATTCTTTTTTGAAATAATAAATTTAGATATATTTAAACTCTCAAAGGAGATTTACTCGAAAGGCATTAAAAAAGAATATAAAGAATTAAGGAAAAGTAATAATAAATTAAGTATGCATCCCACAAATAAATTTTATCGCTTGTTAATTGATAAAAGAATAGAAGAAAAACTCGGGATGATAATAGCCCTTACGGATCTTCCTATTTATTCTAGTAGTGAGGTAAATATTTTATTTCTATTTGGGGAAACTCATCTAAAACATCGATGCAGTATAGTTTCGACTCTTAAGTTGAAAGAAAGTTTTTATAATAGAAAAAGTGATCAAAATCTGTTTTTTCAGAGAATCATTAAAGAGGTAATTCATGAAATCGGACATATTATATTAGGATCGGAACATTGTAATGAAAATTCTTGTGTCATGAAATTTTCAAAAACTATTGAAGAAATTGATAAAAAATCATATAGACTTTGCTCAATCTGTAATGGAAAGTTAAATAAAGTTAGAAAGCAATTCAATTTCTAAAAAAGATGAAAATTAAAAACTAACTGAAGGTAATTTGTGGATAAATTCTTTTACTAACCTAACCCTCTCTTTTCTTTCCTTCTTATAATATCTAAGAGGATAAAGCTCATTAATCAGAAACTTATAGAGTTTTATCCACGTCTTCGCAATACTGCTAATCCGATAACCTTCAGCAACCTTTCTTGCATTTTTTCCCATTTCAAGTCGAAGATCATCATCTTTAAGCAATTCTACTGCCTTTTTCGTGAAATCATCTAAATTTCTGCTTAAATATCCAGTTTGTCCATGTCTTATTACATCTGATATACCAAGGCTGTTAGATCCTATGCATGGTGTTCCTTGTGCCATAGATTCAAGCAAAACTAGCCCTTCCGCTTCTACCCAAGACCATAAACAAGATATATCGGCTGTATTGTATAGTTTCAATAAATCTTTGAAGGGAACTCTGCCAAGATAAGAAACATAATCTTTATAATCTTTTTTATTAAGCAGCTTTACGACATCCGATGTTAATGGCCCATCACTTCCAACCAGAACTAAATGTGAATCTGGTATCTCTTTGTGAATTTTTCTGAATGTTTTGATGATACTTAATTGATGTTTCTCAGGAGAAAGCCTTGAAGCATAAAGCAGGATCTTCTTATTATCCAAATTATATTTTTCTCGTATTCCATTTTCCTTAACATCAGTAAAATAGTCCTCATTAATCCCATTTGAAAGGCAGATAATGGGTTCCTTGAATCGTTGTTTTCTGAGTAATGATTTCTTAGATTTTGTAGGAACAGATACAAGATCATATTTGTCTAAAACATGTCTTTCATAGCGCCAAATCCAATCCATTCTCGACAATAACTTTCCTACTACAGGTATATATTGTGAAGTATAAAATGAGAGTGGAGAATTGTGGGTACCACACATTGGGATTCCTAGATATTTAGCCCAATTAATAGCCATTGAGCCAAAACTAGCATGAGTGTGGATGTGTGCTATATCAAGATAATCGTGCTTGCAAAAAAAGTATCTATGTAGAGGAAAACTTAAAACCATGCCAGTTTTAGGTGAGATTTTTGCCCCTAAAAAGTTATGTAGAAAGAGATTTTTAGGTTCCTTATTTGTTCTTTGAATACCAGGTGCATAAATATGAACATTATGGTCAGTTTGTTTGGCTATTGATTCCGCGAGATTTCGGCATGCAATAGCTGTACCATTGACTTGGGAATACATACTAGTGAAAAATCCGATGTCAAGTATCTGCTTAGCCATATTGCTTTAAAGGTGCGAGATTGATTAGTGATATAACTTGTTTCTTTTTTGATACACTTTGATAAAATACTTATTTATATAAAAAACTGATTATTAAAAAAAACTCAAATTTTTAATAAAGTGAATAAATCAATTGTTTTGTAAAATTCTTGTATAATTGGTTTCTAATTTCTTATTTGGGTTACAGTTTTTTAATTTTTTATCCTGATCGAAACTCTAATCTTAGATTAGGATCAATTGTTTAATAAGAACACATAGGATCTCAATATTATATTAAAATGAAAATTATAGTTTTGACATTGTAAGAGTTTTTCTTTTTGTTTAGAAATGATTTCATTTAGATTACAATTGAAGGTTGATCTTTCATAATCTTCATTTCTCCAATTTAGGTTAAAAAAATTGTAACAATAAAATGATAAAATATTTTTGAATTAAAAAATAATTTTTATTTATGGATTCGAAGGAAGAGAAAAAAATAATTGAAGATATTCTAAGTCAGAGAAAACTCTCATATTCAATAGAAATATTAGATATTCAAGGAGATAAATATACGGTTCGAAATAACTTTGGTTCTACAACTGTCTATATAAAAAAAAACAATAAATATTTTTTAGAAGATGAAATAGGTTAGTAAATTATTAGGTTGTAAGGGTGTTTTATTATTTATTTTATAGATATTATTTTTTCCTTTAGTTAAGAATTTAAGATTATAATTTTATAAATACATTAACGAGAGAAATAATATTAAAAATAACTAGTTGATTCAAAATTCGGAGAAGAAGAGTTAATTCAGAGAATACAGAAAACAAAGCCATTGAACATTTTCGAGCAGTAATTGATGATAATAATTCAATTTCATTTTACAATAAAAAAAAGAGATCTGTGTGTGTTGTTAGGAGGGACTTAGTAAAATCGTATGAAATTGAAGTAGCAGCTTCAGAAGCTCCAGTGTTAAACAAAGTATTAAATGATCCAGTGCCATATGAGAGTTCTATGGCAGATGTAAAAATACTTGAAGATGAAGTATTTCCTATTAATGAAGCCTTTCAAAATGTTTTTGGTGTAGAGAAAGAGTTTAAATTAAATTCAATAAAATTGGCGATTGGTAGCAATTATAATGACTACGTCACAATAGGCGAGAATGACTTAATAAGTTTTGATGTTAAACCGACTCTTACCGGATTAAATACATTTATTGAGGAAAATAAGGAGAGTATTTTAGGATTCGTAGATTGTGAATACGTTAGTGAAGAAGGAAATGTATTCTACTTAAATTGCAGCAAGAAAAATGTTTCTGAAAACATTTTCTCTATAAAGTTATTGATTCTTGCTTCAATGCAGCAGAGAGGTTTTTTCCTTCAACAAGAACACAAATATTATGGTTTACAGCTCTATATTGTTATAGAATCAAGGCTCCCTAATGAAAACAAATTACTCGAATTTTTAAAAGAACTTGGATTTGATTGGGAGTTAATTTTCTTCAGAAGGAAGTTAGCTATTCATGATTGGACTGAAATAGAATGCGAAAGAAACTCTGAAAATCTTAAAAGCTTTCTACGAGCAAAATATGAAACTCTCAATTATTTTGATGTTAATAATATAATCCGTTTAGTAGTTAAAAACCAATTACGCTTCAAAGTAGCTAATAAAATGTCATCTTTGTTATATAGAATGAAAAATGAAAGAGTTTCTCGATTTCAGGATCACCGAAATCAAGAGAAGAAATATCAAGAAGACCAATTTCAACAGGATGAGTATTCGATTACTCTTAAAAAAGCAGAAGTTGCAGCTGCTGCTAAACTTGCATGTGCGTATTTAGGGATACAAAAGAAAATTATTTTTGATAGGGATATTTCTTTGGAAGAAATTTCAAAGTACGAAGAAGAACTAACAAATATTTAGCTTATTTTAAATATTTTAAAAAAAGAGATTTTGTTTACTCAAATCCATAGGATTGCTTGAGTAATGCATGATTTGTTTTTCCAACGGTTTTACTTTTTCCTGTTCGAATATTCGTAAAAGTATAGGTTGCTGGAGCAAATAATCCCGGATCAATGTCATAAAAGTTAAAATTTGCCTCCTTGAATGTTTCAATAAAGGGTTTTCCGTAACTGGAAGAGGTATTAGCTGGAGCCTTATTTATAAGTTCAAATAAATCCCCTTCTTCATCTTTCTCAACATCAATTGTATAATATGTCATCCCTGCTGCACTTATGGAATCGTTTGTGCGACCCATCGCTCCTAGATCATCTTTAGCAATGGGTGCAATTGTGGTTGTTCCAAATCCATCCTTTATTAAGTTGATAGGAAATTTAATTTCATGGAGTTTATGAATACCTGTTTCAACAATTCGTGCAGCTACTTGGATGGAACCTGCTAAACAAGCTGTTGGAGCGCAAACGGCAAAAGTGTTACTTGCCTCCACCCCACACTTTTCTGCCACAATATCCATAACTTCCTCATTTGGTAATTTCGGAGTTTCAAAAACAATAACAGCACATTCAGAACTGTCGGTATAATTAATTTCATCAAAAAGTTTTTCAACTCTACTTTTAGCACGAGCCGGTCCTGAACCCAATGATTGAAAAATAACTTTTTTTTTTGAAACTCCATTTTTTTCCACTTCCTTTTTCAATTTCACACTCCAACCGGCCAATTGAGATGCCATACAAGAAATTAACGGCTCTGAAGTATGGACATTAACGCTTGGTATAAAATGACCATCTAAATTGTAATAAGAAAATTCTACAGTCCCTAAACCACCCATACATATTTCTCCAATTAATTTTCCCCCAATCCAAGAGGATTTTGTCATATCCAGAACAATAGAGTTATTAACTAGGTTATGAACTTCGACCGTGTATATCTCTTTATTATGGATTAATTTCTCGACAAGATTCTTAGCAAGTTCATTAATTTGTATATGAAGCATATATTTTCACCTTACTAGATTTACTTTTTTACTTGAGTATTTATTATTATTTTGATATTTCATTTTATTATATATAGTATATTTTCAATTTTGAATTTATGATTATTTTATTTTGTCAAAAAAATGAATAATGAAAAAATAAAGTTAGGGAAACTGAATGCGAATCTGAAGAAGATCAAACAGTCGTTTTTAAGTCAAAAAGATAGTAGAGAAGCGCCAATTCATATTTACACTCATCTAGATGCTGATGGATTAAGTTCAGGAGCAATTCTCGGTAAGGCATTGTATCGAGAAAATATTCCCTTTCAAATAACCGTACTTAGACAATTAGAAAAACGAGAAATTTCACGGATCATACAAAAAGTTGAAGATTATAGTAATTATCTAATCTTTTCTGATTTTGGGAGTGGTCAATATCTAGAATTACAGAAAGAATTGATTCAAAAGAAGAAAATTACTGATTTTCTAGTTTTAGATCACCATATTCCTCAAAATGTTTCTTCAAAAGAAGATCTCAATTTAATTGAAGAAATTCATGAAGCGACAAAAGATTGGCAAATTAATCCCTATTTCTTTGGATTTGATGGGAGTATTGAAATCTCTGGTGCTGGTTTATGCTATTACTTCGCAAAATGTCTAAACCAAGATAATATTGACTTATCTCCTCTTGGTTTAGTTGGAGCAATCGGAGATATCCAAAATCAAGGTTTGAATAAATCGTTTTTAGGATTGAATAATTTAATTTTAGAAGATGCAATGAATTCTAGGCAAATCGAGGTCGTAACCGATCTAAATTTTTCGACATTAAAGCCATTAAATGAGGCAATAGCGTATTCAAATGAAATTCAATTACCTGGTTTATCCAAAGATGTAAATAGAGCTTTAATTTTCTTGAAAACCAGAGGAATTCTAATGGAAAATTCTGATGGTAAAATAAAAACGCTAAATGAACTAGATCAAGATGAAAAGCAAAAGATCTCATCAGCGATTATTGAATATGCATCAATTAAATTAGATTTAGACCCAAATAAAATTATAAAAAAATTAATTATAAACAGATATCTTTTATCAAACGAATCCCCTAATTCGAAAATTCACGATATTAAAGAATTTTCTAATCTTCTAAACGCTTGCGGTAGAACGCATAATGCTTCATTAGGAATTGCCATTGCAATGGGAGATAGAAAAGAGATTTATCAACAATCTACGAATGTATTAAAATCTTACAAAAAAAAACTAGGTGAGAGCCTTTCTTGGATTGAAGAAAATGACAAAATCCAGCAAAAAGACTCGATACAATATTATTATGGTGAAGGTGTAATACCTGAGAGTATTATAGGTACAATAACATCAATTTTAATATTTGAACACTTTAAAGGAGTAGATCATTCAAAACCAATATTTGGATTAGCTAAGAGGGAGGATGAGGATGTGTACAAAGTTTCAGGAAGAGCACATGAAAAAATTGTTAGTCAGGGAGTCAATCTATCAGAGGTTATAAGAAAAGCTAGTAAACGCTCTAATATAGAAACATTAGGGGGTGGACACCCTCCCGCAGCAGGAACTAAGATTCCTACTAAAAAAGTAGAAGAATTTTTAGATAATTGTGATATAGTCGTCCGTAATCAATTACAAACCAAATGAAATATAGTATAAACCACATTATTTATCTAAAAGATAAATTAATCTAAACAAGGTATATCTCTCCTGTCTCAGGGGCTACTGAGTTGTAATTTCTGGAAACTAATGCACTTGCTAAACTAGTAGTTGATTTATTATCTCCGTGAATACAAAAAATATCACTATTCGAACTCTTCTTAAACTTTAGGTTTTCGATATACTCATGAATATGTATATTATCGGCATGACTTGAAAAATCATAATAATTATAATCACATTTCGCTTCTATGCGTAAATCTACACTTTTAATTCTCTGTCTTTTCCTTTCCCTAAATTCAAAAACTCCTTTATCTATTAAAACTCTTCCTGGAGATCCTTCGATCTGATACCCCACCAGATAAACTCCTGATTTTTTATCTGCTAGTATTGAGGGGATGTATTCAATTGCAGCACCTCCTTTAAGCATCCCCGATGGGGATATTATTACACCATTCGATTGTTTTGCATTATTCCTTGTTTTTGGTGTTGAAATAAACTGAGCTCTTCTAATTGCACTTCTTAACGATTTTATGTTTTTAATTGAATCGGGATATTCTAAATACAATCTCGAAATTTTTCTAGCTAAACCATCAATAAAGACTTTTCCTTTAAAGTTAAATTTCTCCAAAAGTAACAGTATCTCTTGGGAACGAGCAACACCAAACGCCGGAATTAAGACCGTACCTCCGTTATCAATAATGGTAGTTATCTTTTCAATAAAAGTTTCCTCAATAACCTCTCGTGGGGAATGCTCTCTTAATGCATATGTGGATTCTATAATTAAAGCATCTATATCAGGGATGTCGGTGGGGCTTGCAGGATTGATCAAATTAGCAGTTTGTGTGTTTATATCACCTGTATATAAAATCTTTTTATTATCTACTTCGAGTAAAATGGATACACTTCCAGGAATGTGCCCTGCATTAGTAAAAGTTAAAAAAAAATTATCAGCTACTCTCTGACGTGATTTATTTTTGAGAAAAAATGAATTTTGCCGAAGATAATTTAATTCTCTATATCCAAAAGGATAAGGGTAATTCGAGATCTTGATCATATCTCTAATTAGAATTTCTGCTGTTGCAATAGAAACAGGATTTGTAAAGAAAGGGACCTTTCTTGCCTTATATAAAAAGGGTAATCCACCCGAATGATCGATATGGCTATGAGTTAATGCTATAGCTTTAAGATTGTTAATATCTACTTTAAGAGGTAACCTGTCTTCACCATTGAATCCAATACCATAATCTAAAATGCATTGGGTCCCATTCTTTGATTCTACTAAAATCCCCGAACGACCTATTTCTCGACAACTACCTAAAAATGAGATCTTAACCATGATATATTCGATTTAAAATAGAATTATTAATTGTAAAAACACTTAAAGGAATATCAATTTTTTTATAAAAAAATACAAATTTTTGTTTAATAATTTTTCAACACTTTCCTTTACGATTTTTATATTTTCGAAAAAAAAATCGGTGAAATGGAAAAATTATTGAATTTTTTTTATTGTATTTATCAATAAAGCGATAACATTATCAACATTTTTGCCAAATATTTCAACAATTTCTTCCCATGTCACAGGAACTTCATCTTCTTTCCAGCAATCATAATCTGTAGACATAGCGATTGCTGCATAAGGGATATTTGCTTCATTTGCTAAAATTGTTTCAGGAGCGATGCTCATATTTATTACATCTGCACCCCATATCCTAAACATGTTTGATTCAGCTCTTGTAGAGAATCTTGGTCCTTCAATTGTGACTACTGTTCCTGTTTCATGATGTTTAATATTAAGCTCTTTTGCAGTTTCTATAATAATTTTTCTCAACTCTGCTGAATATGGATCAGCCATTGGTGTATGTTTCATATCCCCAGGATGAAATTCCTCAAAAAATGATACTTTCCGGAGTCGGGTAAAGTCTATAAATTGGTTAAGAATAACAAGATCACCTCGTTCTATCTCTTCTCTCAAACTTCCACAAGCTGTTGTTGCAAGTATATGAGAACAGCCTTGATCTTTTAACGCTTGTATGTTCGCTCTATAATTTATTTGCGTCGGAGGAATAGTATGCTCTCTCCCATGTCTAGCGATGAGCACCACGTCAATATCATTTATTTTTCCTAATTTTAAAGGAGAACTAGGTTTTCCATATGATGTTTCAACATCTATATCCTTAGCATCTTTCATTATTTCCGGGTTATCTAATCCAGAACCGCCAATAATTCCAATTTTTACCATAATAAAACAACAATATAGCTATTTTAATTTATTAATTTAAAATTTAATTAATTGTTTTTTAAAAAACTTACCTACTGCTACCAAATTCTATAAAGTTTTAACATATTATTGATTAGTGAAAAATATATTTCTAAAATATAATTCAATGTCTCATGCTAAAAACCAAAGTTCTCGTACTTGGATCACTAGCTTTTGATTACATAATGAGTTTTAAAGAGAATTTCATTAATGCTGTGTCAATAGACCGTGTTAAGGAAGAATATCAAAGTACTGTTACCGCAGATAGTCGCCATCAATTTTTTGGTGGAACGGCTGGTAATATTGCTTATAATCTAGGATTACTAAGTATGGCTAAAGTTTCTATATTAGGATCAGTTGGGAACGACTTTGAGACATTAGGTTATAAGGAACACATACAAAAGTTCAAAAATATAGACCTAAAAGTTGATTTGTACGAGGATCTTTTCACAGCAGCGTGTTATATAGTTAATGACATTAAATCTAATCAAATGATTATTTTTCATGGTGGTGCTTTAGATAAGAGTAAAGATATTGACCTGAAAGAAAAAATATCAAATCCGAAAGAGTTTGTTTATGCAATAAACTCAACTCAAAGTGTAGAAGCTATGGAGAATTTTGCTACTCAATTATATAATTTAAAAATTCCTATTATATTTGATCCAGGTCAAGTTACCCCTCTTTTCCAGAGAGAAAATTTAATCGATATCATTAAGAAATCAGATATTTTAATTGGAAATATCCATGAGATAAAACGAATTAAAGAGAAATCGGGATTATCTGAGGAGTCTATCCTAGAACATATCAAAGCAATTGTAATGACAAGAGGATCTGAAGGTTCCGAATTAACCTACACAGATGAAAATAATAAATTACATAAAATTCATATTCCAATTGCAACTTCTATAAAGGCTAAAGACACTACTGGGGCAGGAGATGGATATAGAGCGGGATTACTTACGGGATTAGTACTTAATATGACCTTATTAGATTCTTGTAGATTAGGAGCAATTGTCGGCTCATTTGTGGTTGAATCTACAGGAGCTCAAACGCAAACTTTTAATTTTAAACAAGTTAGAGAGAGATTTTTTAATACATTCGGCTATACTCCTGCTGAATTAGAAAAGGGATAAAAAAAAGAGTATTTATTCAATTTTTAATTTTAATAGCAATAAGGATTTATTCTTCTACTGGGATTTCAATTAAAGAAAGAACATCATAACCATCCAATTTGTCTTTTCCATGCAAACTTCCTGTCAATTCTATCACAAAAGCAATCCCAACAACTACTCCACCAGCTTTTTCAACTAGGTTACATGCAGCTTTTGCAGTACCCCCGGTTGCGAGTAAATCATCAAAAACTAAGACATTTTCTCCTTTTTCAATGGCATCTTTATGCATTTCAATGGCATCTGTCCCATATTCCAGTTCATAAGTTTCACTTAACGTCTCAGCAGGTAGTTTTCCAGGTTTTCTAATTAAAACAAATCCTGCTCCTAATTGGTACGCTATAACTCCACCCCAAACATACCCTCTTGCTTCTATAGCAGTGACTTTCTTTACTCCTTTGTCTTTAAACTGATCTATTATTTTATCACATGATTGTTTAAAAGGGGCATGAACTTTGGCCAATGTAGTGATATCCTTAAATTGAATTCCCTCAATCGGGAAATTTTTTATAGTTCGAATATATTTGCTTAAATCTAAATCCATTAAAACACCAGTTTTAAAATTGATTTTTCTAATTTAATTTTATATTTAAAATTATATAAAAAATACCTAACGGTAATATATATAAATTAAATTTTCCAGAATTTTTTTAAAAATTTTTTATCATTTTGAGTAAATAAATATGAAAAATCATTGAAATCTTCAACCATCCTATATACAGCAATGACATTTTGAGCAGTACCCCAATATTTTTCTAATATGGGATTCTCCCCATTTTTTAATTTAAAATTTTATATATCATATTTAATTAAACATAAAATTGTATTTATTTGAATCGTCATTAGATAAATTTCCTTTGAAACTGAATTCTCTTTTGAAGAATTAGAAAAAATTAAATATTGATTAAATTATAAAGAGTATATAAAATCAATTAATTTAATAGAATATAATATTAATCTATTAATTTCTTAATTATACTCTATAGAAAACACAAAATAAGATGAAGATTCTTCTATTTGGAACTGCAGGTGCAGGTAAAACAAGTTTGATGAGGACTACTTGCTTAGGATATAATTTTATGAAAGTTCTAAATTTGAAACCTACTAAAGGTGTTTCAAGAGAGAATTTTATATTTCGCGGGATTTTAGAACTCTCACTATGGGATTTAGGCGGACAGGAAAGATATCTAGAGCGTTATTTTTCAGAATCCCAACGTGAACTAATATTTTCTGAGGTAACAGCAGCTGTTTTTATGGTTGATTCTGCAGTTGTTGAGGCGGGAGTACGTGTTGTTTTCAATAATTTCCTAAAATATTTATTTGAATTTTCCCCGGAAATTGATAAAGCATATGTTTTATTAAATAAAACTGATTTGCAGGATTCAAATGAGGATGAATATTACAGTGTTTTATCTAAGAGTTTAAATGGGAATTTTAAAGACAAAGTTTCTTTTACCCCGGTTTCTGTAAAAGAGGGTAGTGCCCAGCATAGATTAATTGAGATCTTAGATTATGAAATCCAGAAGAGTACATTATCAATGCAACGTTTAGGGAAGATTCGACATTTATTAGATCAATTGAAAGCTAATACTTTATCTGAATATCTTCTATTTAATCAACCTGATGGTTTAATAATATCTTCTACATTTGGTAAGTTTGAATCAAAACCTTTACAATTTATGAAATTTGAGATGGGAACTTTAGATTCTAATATTTATAGCATCTATCAGCAAATTATGGAGTTCCAAAATAAATCTAACATTTCACCTCTAACATTATCAACGGTGGTTTATGAGTCAGAAGATTGTTGGATTCTTGTGAAAGAGGTGATTAATGGAGCAGTTTTAATGGCAGTTACAAGAAATAAACAGACTAGTGTTTTTTCAAGTGTAATGAATGCCCTTTCAGGGGAGATTTTCGAAAATTTAAAGATATATCTAAGATCTTCTGAAACTTAAAAAATAAGTTTAAATAAAATATTAAAATTTGGGGACTTTTTTGATTATTTATTAATTATTGTTCTTTGTCATGAAGTTTAATCTTTGTTAAGAAATGTTGTTTTGCATGATGAGGTCTCCTAATTACCGTATCATTGGATTTTTCAATTTCTCTAGCCTCATCACACATAATTGAGGCTGTTCTCATCATTTCATGCGCCGCAGCTAGTAATGGCATGTATTCAGATCTTTCTTTTAATTGGAAACAGGCTTTTCCTGTAATTTTAGATACTGATGCTGCTAATTCAAAGGCAGCTATAGCTTTCGCTTTTGCATATGGATTAGAAAATTTAGCAGCTTCAGATGCAACAATTGAATCAATTATAACTTGAGGTAATAAGGGTGACCTACCTTCTAGCATATCGATTATCACTTTGTTTAATTCCTCAGCGATAACTTGAAGAGCACCAGTTATCGCAAGAACCTTTAATAAATCTGAATTAAATATACTCATTTCAACTGTATCGAGGAAAGGTCTACGAGCACCAATCATACTATCACAGTTTACTAAGATATAACCCATGTTCTTTTCCTTTATTTCATCCACTGCTTTTTTGGCTGGAGCATCTGAAATTACAATTGTAGGAATATTACCAGACATTTCCCTAGTAGATTTTGGTCCGGGTAAAGCAGCATTAGGGCTTGACATTATTATTAATTCAGGTTCCCATTTTAATAAATCATCCATTGTTTTAATGCACATCACTGGAGGGTGCATTTTCGCTCCAGAAGTAACTTCGTATACATTAATTCTAGTAGATTCAGCGCGCTCATCCATTAAAAAAGCTAATAAAAGCGATGATCCAATGGTACCATTTTTTAAAATTCCAATTTTAAGCACTTTTTCACTCATATTATACAACTCTATCTAAATTTCTTAGTTTAAAATTAAAGACTTACTTCTTTAAATTTTTCACTGTTTTTATTTTTTTTTTAAAATTTTATATAAAATAGAACGCTATTAGTTAATACAACCTATTAAAAATTTATTTAAATAAAAAACGATTGAAAGGAGTAATAATTAAAATGAAATTAAATGGTGTAGAAATTGAGGATACTTTCTGTGAAGCTTTTGGAGGATTCTTCGCACGAATATTAATAACAGCGAAAAATGAAAGATGGCTAAGAATTGCTGCGCAGGTTTCAACAGGATATGGAACTTCGACAATTCATTGTGATGCTGAAGCGGGAATTGATGTTTTCATCTCATCAGATAAAACTCCAGATAATCGCCCTGGAGTCGCAATTATGTTTTTCAAAACAAAAAAAGATCAAATGAGTAGTGTGGTAATGAATCGCTTAGGACAGTGTATTCTAACTTGTCCTACAACAGCTTGTTTTGATGCCTTAGATGGATCGTTAGTTCCTGAAAAGGAATTTGAAATAAAAATTGGAGCGAACTTGAAATTTTTTGGTGATGGATTCCAAGAAAAGATTGAAGGGAAATTCCCTTTTGAAGCATGGAAAATCCCCGTAATGGGAGGTGAATTCTTAGTTCAAAGTATGGCAAAAGTGGGAAAAGGGATTGCGGGAGGTAATTTCTTAATCATTGGAAAAGATCAAGATTCCACTTTAGAAGCAGCTGAAGGATCAGTCGAAGCTATAAAGGATGTTCCAAACGTAATAGCTCCATTCCCAGGAGGAATAGCGCGCTCTGGTTCCAAAGTGGGCTCAAAATATAATTTCTTAAACGCCAGCACAAATGATCCACTTTGTCCTACTTTAAGAGACAAAATTGAAAATTCTGAGTTAAAGGAAGGAGATAACTGCGTTTATGAAATAATTTTGGATGGTGCGTCCGAAGAATCAATAAAAACCGCATTAAAATTAGGAATTGAAGCAGCAGTGAAAGTACCAGGTGTAAACCGGATCTCAGCGGGAAATTATGGGGGAAAACTTGGTAAATTTCAATACCGCCTTCATGATATTTTAAAATAAACATTAGAACAAAAATTAAGAAAGGAAAAAAAGCAAATAACTATATTTATAATTTTCTTTTTATTTTACGCTTTGGAGAAATTTCTTTCTCCACTTCTTCGTCAGGCTTTATATCTTCTTCTTTTTCATTGGATATTTGTTTTGATATTTCCTTTTTTTGTTGCTTCTTTATTGAGGTTTTCTTTTTCCTAGTGATACCTTGAAGATCAACTAATTTTGATTTATAGCGTCTATATCCAAGTCCTATACCTACGAGAAGCCCAATAATCGTGCCAACAATGAAAACCACCCAGGGAAGTAAACCACTTAACTCATCAGGAATGATCCTAATTGCCTGGGGTGCTAAATTATAATCTCCAATAAGGCTGGTAATTATTCCATCAGAATCAACAACATAAATATATACAAACCAAACACCTGTTATTAACTCTATTGTGCGAATAGTAATTTGCGTGTCAATTCCATTATAAGATTTACTAACATTAAACCATTCATCGTTCGCGTCTATTAGTGCTACTTTAATATACGCAACGTCTTCTACGTCCGAAACGTTAAATGTAAAAATTAAATCATTGCCGTAGAGAATTGATATTGCCTCACCCATTGTTTTCCCATTAATCTCATAACTGTGAATTTCGGGTAAATTATTTTTTGCTGTAATAAATGTTAAGAAAGAACCGATTCCGCCATTCTGATCTTCTGCGTTAATCGTGATCTTATAATTACCAGTTGGTCCTCCCGCGGGAATAGAAAATTGTTTTGAAAAATTATTGTCACTAATATGATCCATTGTAATTATTTCAACAAAATTCCCTTCAGGGTCTTCAAGAGTCAAGCTGACGTCTAAAAGTTGGGAAAGATCTTCTATGTCTGTAACATTAAATGTTATTTCACAGTCTTCAGTTCTAAATACCTCAGAAGGAGATAATTTAATCGAGGAGCCATCAATAACTGGATCTGAATTCAAAACTTTAAAGGGAAAATAAGCCGTTCCTACTAATCCAGAGGTGCTGTTTGTCATGTTTAGTTTAATATAAAAAGTTTGACCTACATAGCTGTTAAATGTTTCGTTCGAGATAAGATAAGTAAACTGAACGAGGTCATTTTCAAAGTTAAATATATTTTTCTGTGATGATTCAATTCTACTGTCAACAATTGTAACATTCCATTCAAATTGATAACTCCCAAAATCATTAACAGTTAATTCTGCAAATAAGTCCTCTCCAATATAATATTCAGAACTGTTGGTAATTGCCATATAATTTGTCTTAATAGTAAAGTTCGTATATGTTGTATGCGCGTTTAATAGTGTGTTATTATTATTATAAATTAGGAAACTTACATTCTGAAATCCTAGGGGTGCATTGTATTCTGGTCTATACTCATAGTAATATTCATCACCTACCACAAAAGCCATATTGTAATTATTAATAGAGTTATTGGTAAAAGATATTTGGATTCGAGTATGATCGACATTACTATAACCAAACGTATTAAGTGTGAAATTAATGGATTCAAATATTCGATAAACTGATGTGGCATTTTGAATAATTGCCCAATAAGCTAAAGGCAGCCCATTTGCTAATATTGGATCAAAGGGTAAGTTCTCTTCATCTTCTTCTTTTATATTTAAATTTGGAACTTTATTAAAATTAACTAAAAGAACATTAAGAAAGACGTTCGTTATGATAAAAAGAGTTAAAGTAATACTGATGTATTTTCTATTTTTCAATATTTCTCATCTTCTCAATTTTTTATGTTTTATTTCTTTACTTAAAAAATATAATATAATACCAACGGGAATGATACCAGGTAAAAGATAGAATACGACTAAATTAAATGATGATAGTCCTAAAACAACTTCAAAATAAAATCTTCCAACTTCTTCATCTTCACTATCCTCCATGACGATTCTATATATTTTACGCCCAAATTCATATGGATTATTTGATGGGACTATCTTTTTGATTATCCAATTCTCTCCCGGGGCTAATTCGTCAATATTTGCATTGACTTTTTTCCCATTTATAGTAAGTGAAAAGCTTTCAAAGACTTCTTTATTATTTTGGATAATTAATATTAGGGAAGCAGGTGTTCCTTGAGAAATTTGCCCTGGAAAGGAAACGCTGATAATTTCAAAATCGGGGATAATTTCGATAGTCAATTCTTTGGTGAAAAATACTGTAGAATTTTGAAGAATACTCATTTCTATTCTAATATTCTTAATTTTAATATCTTCGAGGGTTTTTAGATTATATGAAATTGATTTAATCTCATCTTCATTAATAGTTTCCTCTTGAGTGAATGTCTCAATTGCATTTTCTGATATTCCTGTGAAACTAATGTTTAATAATTGGGTTGCATTTGGTAAGTAATTTATTAGATCCAAAGAAATATGTATATTTTGACCACTTACAACCTTACTTTGATAAATTAAGTGTTCAAAATTAAATGAATATCCGATTTCTATTACCTTTTTAACACTTAAATATATTACATTGTCCTTTTTAAAGTTAAAAATAATTTCACTCGGTCCAGGAGATATTCCAAATTTTGGGGTAAGATCAAAACTTACATTTAATTCGGTTGATGAAGTAAAATTTAGTTCTTTGGAAGGAAAATTAATTATATCGTTTCCTTCCAAAGATGATGTTATCGTTAAGTTTTCATTCCTAGTATAGTTTAATAAAATCGTTATATTAAGGGTTTGACCTTGATAGAGGATATCAGGTAATCCTATAATCGCCTCATTTGCTAAACCAGAAACAACATTGAAACGCTTTTGAGTTTCAGCTATTTTAAAATAAGTTTTATTTGCCCAAATATAAATATAATAACCTTCTTTTAGTGGTAAAGTTTCTTCGATCGTATAGTTGAAATTATGTGAAGTAGCGGGATCAATGATTTGGTCTTCAAATTTATTTAAAAAAGTACCATTAGGATATTTAAACAGATAATTAATATCGACATCAGTAATATCGTAGCTAACTATAAATGTACCATAAGAATCATTCCCGGGATAGTAAACCTGGTTTTCCTTAGTGAATGAATAAATTGAAGTTAAATTCATAACATCTTGATTAATAACATAATCGGGAACGGTTTCAGTTAAATTAAATTCAGATTTTAATAATGTTCTACTATAAATTTCAGATGCTTTCAGATATGACTTATATAGGTTTAAATTAGAATTAAGATTTTTAGTACTATTAGTTAAAGAAAATTGATATGCATTATTTGTACTATCATAATAGTCGTTATCAAACGACTTCGAAATATTAATTGCTCTTTCGTAGTATGTGATATTTCCTGTAAGTTCGAAAAATTTCAAACATGCTTCTAACATCAGAGAATTTGCTCTTAGATTATAACTACTATCGACTAAAAAAGCCCAAGAAGGAAAACCAATGTTATGATAAAGCTTATCAGTAGAATTCCATAAGTGATTATTTAAACTATTATAGAGTTCAATTGCTCTTGATAAATAAGGAGAAGCGTCTTCCTTACCAGTTTCAATCCAAAATTCAAGTAACGTTATAATTCCTAAAGCATTCACATCTAAATGGATATATCTTTGTCCTCCTGTTAAGGTGCTCCAGTCTTCATCACCCCAATAATAGTAGGCTTTATCTGTAATATCCCACATATTAGTATCCATTGAAACCATTGTCTCATTTGCTAAAAAATAAGACAATATTTTAGTAGATTCATCCAAATTGAGTTGATGATATGTGCGATGAATTAGTAAATTTGCTAAAATGCTTAAAAAATTGCTTTCTGAATATTTGTCCGATGTCGAATTATAGTGTTTAAATCCCTTATAAGTATTATCCCAAAATTCAGAAGAACTTATAAGCAAAAATATTTCGTCTATCAATTCTTTAGGTTTCTGTCCATTAATAGAAAGGATATCAATATTTTCACCTATATTGTCAATTAATAGGAAAATTGGTAATAAATTATCACCCAAATACCGATTACTATCTGTTACTATCCCTGTAGAGTTATCAACAGACTTTACAAAACCATATTCATACTGTTCACTTGTATCCTCATACCATAAAGGAGTTGATTTTAACTTGAGATAATTATCAAACATTGCAGTTTGGTTAATTTCTGATTTCAACAATGAATTATAAATAAGTAAATTATCTTCTGAGTATACAGTATCATCCGTGATTGTCCCATTTTCACTTCCAAACCTAAAGTAGGTTGTTGTATCAGGATTTAAATCAGACTTATAGTTATTTTCAAAGAAAATACGGATATTATCAAAGTTTACTCTATAGGGATTTTGAAGTATTGAAAGATCTGTTGCAGTTTCAAGGTTTTCTTGACCAAAATTAAACGAAGTCTCGTTTTTATCAACATTTTCATAAGAGGAATTTTTCTGGGTTGGAGAATTAATAATATTCAAAATATTGAATGAAAAGATTAGGATAAAGAAAATACAAAGTAATATTTTCACAATCTGCTTTTGGTGGTTTCTTTTCTTTCCGATGGAAAAAAAATTGGAAAAACTCATTATAATTTGAATAAGATTAATATTTTTAACAAGAGATATATTTTTAAATTATATTTTTAAAAAATCCTTCTCTTTAAAATTTTTTCTGATGAGATTAAAAAGATCTTAATATTAGGCAAAAATGTGAAATTTTATTCTTTTTGCTTCCTTTGAATAGTTTGAGAGAGATTAGATATCTTTATTCGCGTTTGTTCCATTGAATCACGTTCTCTAATTGTTATTGTCCTGTCATCCAAAGATTCATAATCTATAGTAATGCACCATCTTGTACCTAATTCGTCCTGTCTTCTGTACCGTTTTCCGATAGAACCAGCAGCATCAAAAAAAGAAGCTATACGGTTTTTTAACAATTCTCTGTGAACATTTAATGCTAATCTTCTAATATTTTCTTTATTTTTCACAAGTGGAAATACTGCTACAGTATTTGGGGCTAATATGGAATTAAGTTTAAGAATTATTCTTCCCTCTTCAACATTAAAGGTAGTTTCAAGTAATGTATACACAATTCTATCAATTCCAAAAGCTACTTCAAGAACTTGAGGAATTTCCTTAATACTAGGGTCGGAACCCATACTAACTTCAAAGTTTTGTTTAGAAAACTCACCATGTCTTCTTAAATCATAATTAGTTCGATCGTGTATTCCACATATCTCAACCCAACCGAATTGCCTAGTGTTAACTTCTATATCCCATGCATCATCAGCATAGTGTGCTCGTTCGTTTATTGAATGTTGCCTAAAACGAACAACATTTTCTGGAATTTCAAGTATCTTCGTTAAATAATACCCTATATACAGACAGTACGCATATGCCGGCTTTTTAAGAATTTTATCTGATATCGCTCTATCAAGTGATACAAAGTTTGGTTTATTTATACCTTTTTCTTGTAATTTCCAATCTAATAATGGAATTATGTTGTGTTTTATTTCCTCAAAATCTTCGAATTCCATTTCTTGTTGTTTGCTTATAAAAATTTGCAACTCAAATTGATCAAATGCCCTCATTCGTAGAACTCCTTGCCTAGGAGAGATTTCATTCCTATAGGCTTTTCCATATTGGAAAATTTTTATTGGATACTGCCTTCGTGCATCTTGATCCAACCGATTAAAGAGTAAATATGTAGTAGTAGCTGTCTCTGGGCGTAAGTAAGCAGTAACATTATTTCCCACTGAAATTTTTAGCATTAAATTATACTCCTCAATTTTAGAGAAAGTTGTTTCGCATTTCGGGCAGGTTATTTCATGTTTTTTAATCAGCATCTCCATTTCCTCAATGGATAGTCCATCAATCATAAGATCAGGAAGATTTTCCTTAAGGAACTTATCTACTCGATATATTGTAAAACAATTTTCACATTTCAGTACCGGGTCTATAAATCTTTCTAAATGCCCAGACGCCCTCCATACTATTTCTGGCATAATAGTTGGACATTCAATCTCACCAAATCCAAAATAACGCAATTCACGTCTAAATAAGTTGAGTATATTATTTTTGAGTCTCATTCCCGCAGGACCATAAGAATAAAAACCAGCTAATCCGCCGTAAATTTCTGGAGAAGGACCCCATATGAAACCCCTTCTCTTCACCAGTGAGTTAAAAGTATCAATTGTATCGTCAACTATCATGTTGTTTTTAAAAAGAATTTATAATATTTGTATTTTAAGGAATGATGAAAATTAAATTAAATTTTTATAATAGTAGAAGATAATAATTATAATTTAATTCAAAAATAAAATAATATTAACAAATATTAAAAAATGAGCTGAAGATTTATGATTTTTCAAGAAACTCCATTTCAATATTTCTCGTTCTGGGATGGAATCGAGATGGGTCTATATTTTATTATAGTAGGATATTTCTTCTTATTGTTCTTTTATTTCCTGTTCTTGCGGTATCGAACTTCAAAGAAACCATATTGGTTATTTTTCAGTTTATTTTTTGTTTGTTTTGCTTTAGGAAGAGTATTTTTCATAGTATATTATTTTTACGCACCAGAATTATTTACTGGAACTAATGGTGTTGAAGTTGTGGCATTTTTGATGTTTAATTATCGCTTGGCAACGTTCTTCACTTGGATGGGAACAGCATGTGCCGTTGGAGTGCTTGGGATATTACTACTCCCCCCAGATACTCAAACCCCAGAGAAAACTGAAGGTAAATCAGAGGGGGGATGGTTTAAGGATAAAAATAATCAGAAAATTTTAATCCGGGTCGTTATAATATTTATACCGATAATAATCGGGATTCTAGCATTAGTTTTACCGGATAATCTTTTCATGGACCCAGATTTTGTAAAACCTGTACTCGAAGGTGGTTATGGCATTAGTGTTGAGTTAGAATTAATACAATTTGGTTCATGGTCATATCCCATTGGAAGGTTTCTATTGAATTTCATCTTTATGCCTCTATCTGTAGTATTTATACCTTTTATTTTTATTTACCTTGCATGGAAAACTTTTGGGGTTCTAAGAAAGTCTTATGCTTTAAATGCTATTGGCTTCCTTCTATATTTCCTTGGAAGAATACTACAGGGTGCACTGGATGTTGCATCTTTACCCCATTTAAGAGCGAGTTTGCCCCCTTTAATAATCTTGTTGGCACTCTTGATATTGGTAATTGCTAATAATTACGAACAGCTCAAATGACATAGATTTACCTAATGTTGTTAACTTCTGAAATTCAATTTATTTTTAAATCAATGCATTTCTCATTTTCATTCTTCTAATTTAAAGAGCAATTTTAAACATTTTAAACATAATTTTTCACCAATAGAAAAAAAGATTAAAATTTTAAAACTGAATCTCTTTAAATTTAATAATTGAGAATAATTTTTTAAATATAAGAATTAAATCGTGGGAGAAAATCATTGTCAGTGCATGGAAACCAACATCTTTTACCATTTTTTATAAATAAAGTTACAAAACGGCCAGTTGTTCAAGGAAACGATGAAATTACACTTTCATTTTATCTTTTAACACATAATTTAGGTAATAATGAAAAAATCGTATCTTTCTCAAGACTTCTCTGGCCGATATTAAGTATTCAGGGAGTCCTTAGCACACACATAATGTTGGATGGATTAAATATATTTAGTAAGAGTGACAAATTTTCAAATCCACCGCGCCAGCCTTTAATTGGCCACATTCTAAGGAATGTAGAAAATAGAACAAAGTTAGAAGAATTGAACAAATTAGTAGAGATTTTAACATATAGAGATATAGAAGCAGAAGAAATTGGAGAGGGAGAGGAATCTGAATATCATACACTTAAAATTAAGGGTTTAATAAATCCTGAATTTCTAAAAACATTGATGAGTATTATCCCATTAATAGAATATAAACCTATCATTGATTATACCGTTTTGGATCATAGCATAAATACAGAAATGGCTCTAAATATTGCTGATAATTTTCGAGAAATAGTAAACACAATGAAAGGTAATGCATACAGGTGGAAATCTCAAATTGAATTGATAGAAAGAGAAATAGGAAAATGGCTTGTAGATTTAAATGTACAATTAAAAGATCTTGAGAAACGATATTCTAGTCAGATAAATAAGACCTCTTCAACGATTGATCCCACTCAAATTGACTACCAAGTGAAATTAGAACAAGATAAAATTGATCAGTGGAGTGTAGAAGAAAAAAAGAAAATTATTGAAAGTATCTCAACTTTGTTTAAAACAACTGAAAGGAGTCTAGAGGACGTAATTAAAAAAAATAAATTTTTTGTAAGAGGGGATTCATTAAAAAGTAGGGTGTTTGAAGACGTTATCCCTAATTTTCAGAATCATTTTAACTATCTGAGAAATGAGGGTCAAAAATTTTTAGAATCTGTAGAAGCACTTAACAAAAGATTTGTAGATCTAAAAGAAAGAGCTGTAACGATCGAAAAAGAGGCTAAAATAAGATTAAAACAACTCAAGGAATCGCTGAGTTTAAAATTGAGAGATAGAGACAAATTATTATTAGAATTCCAGAGTGAAAAACAAGAAAAAATATCAAGCTTAGTAGTTTTAAAAGAAAAAGTTGAAATTCTTTTTAATAAAATTAAAGAACTCATCGATATCAAGCATAAAATGTGCTTACAAGAATCTCAAGAGTTAATTACATGGTCTATGAATGATAATCAATCAGAATTGTTTTCTAGACCTATTCAATGGATTTATATGCCTATATATACCATGTTCATAGAGAATGAAGAGACCATGGAAGAATATATGAATGTAGTATTTCCAGGGTATTTGACAAACAATCCAGATAATGTTTATGAATTCATTTCAGATTCTGTTTTAAGCTTAAAAAAATTAGTAAGTGAAATAATTGAAGATAATATGGCTATTAGGTCAAATTTCGAGTTTTCCACCGAAAATAAAAATTTAATAAAAGATCCAAACTTTAAAAAGAGAATCCAGTTAGGCCTTTCAAAACTTAAGGAAACGGCAGTTATTAACGAAAACATCGAGAATAAAATTCGCAAGAATCTTAATTTATTATAGTGAGTATTTATTTCTTATTTTTATTATGCCGTCCTCTAAATTAGGAAGTATAAAAAAATTAGATCTCAAAAAGAGGAGAATTAGAGCTTTTTTTCTCTCCATAGAAAAAAAAAAAAAAAAGGAAGAACCTGTTGATGAATCAACGGAAGAATTATATGAAGATGGAATGGTCTATATCCAAATGAGACTTCCTGTAGAAAAAATTACTAAAGAATTCGAAAAAAAGTTAAAAGATAAAATTGAACAAAATATAGTCAAATCAGTTGTTCGAAAAGCAAAAAAGGAAGACGTTGACTCCTTAAAATATATATATAATCGAGCATGGTTAACGAGTAATACACCATTTCGACCTATAACGAAAACGGATCTTATAAAAATACTTGAACATGGTGACACCGTTTTTCTCATAGCAAAAGTTTATGGGATTGATGCAGCCTTTGTTCTTCTAGACTTTGAGGGAAAAGAAAAAGAAATCGCTGTAATTGCTGCGTTGGCAGTTCTTCCAAGATTCCAAAGACGAGGAGTAGGAAAAATTTTAGGAGTTTACATATGGAACTTTTTAAAACAAAATTATAACAATGTTAAAGAAATTCGAGCTGAAGTATACCAGGATAATAAGGTTTCATATGCATTTATGAAAGGGATTGGATTTGATGAATATAAGAGGAGAATTTACAGAAAGGATGATTTTGAAATTGTTAATTAGTATAAAGCAATTGAAAAGGTAGAATTCTTTTAAAAATCAACAACATCATTCAGATTATTTAGAGCTTTTATTTTTTCTTGAATCATCCTGGAGTTGATATTATCTTGAAGTTCTTCATAATAATCTTGAGCTCTTTCTAAATTTGACAAAGCCATTTCAATCATTCCTTTGTGAGTATAAATTTCTCCTAATTTAAGCAAAATGTCTGCAGCTTCCTTAAAATAATTCAGATCCTCATAAATACCCAATGACTCCTCAAAAAATTTAATTGAAAGTGAATTATCTAATCTAAAATCTACGAGAATAGTACCAATTTTGCTTTTAATATCAGCACATTTCTTGTTATCGCCATATTTATAGAATATGTCAAAGGCCAAGTTATAATATTCTATTGCCTTGTCCATATTCTCTTTTACGTAATATAACTCTGCCAAACTTTCTAAAATATCTCCTTCATAGAGATTTTCATCAATACTGAAGATTCGTAGAGAATTAAGACTTTGTATTAGTAGATTTTCTGCTTCGATTATATTTTCCCAAATTAAGTGTAATTTCCCTAGAAAAAGAAAACATTCCCATTCTAATGTTGATCGAATATAAATTGTGGTAGTTTCTTTTATACTTTCGATCAATCCTAATGCACTATTTAAATGTTGGTAGGCTAGATCAAAATCTTCACCTTGTAGAAAATAAAATTTTCCTTGTTTGATTTCATTGGTTATTACACCATAAATATCATCATTCTGTTTGAAATATTCGGCATTTTTAGACAAAATTTTTTCGACTCTCTCAAAATTTCTCAATTCGAAGAGAATCTCAACTAAATTGCTGGAAGTTTTAATCTCCTCAAGCATTAAATTTTCTTTTTTAGATAATTCAAGAGCTTCTTGATAATACTCATAGGAATGTTCTAGATCCTTAATTAAAAAGTAGATATTTCCTAAATTATTTAACACCTTGATTATTTTTTGATAATCACTTACCTCTTTAAGAATTTCTAGAGATCTATTAAAGTGGTAAATTGCTTGATCAAAAAAACCAGTGTCTTCTTGAATTAAGCCAATTTCATTGTGGCAAATAGCCATATTATATGTATCATCTTCGTCTTCAAAATTTTTTAACGCTAGTTCGAGGTTATTCAAAGTATTTTGTATGTCCCTCATTTTGTAGTACAAACTTGATTTATCTAAAAACAGTGTTCCAGGAATTGGATCTCCTAAGATTTCTTTCCTCTCTAAGATCTCATCAATCTTCTGTATTTTTCGTTCAATTTGATCATCTTTGATTAAAGTTTCTTCATAATTTTCTTCAATCTCTTCCCAATTTTGAGAGAATATATTAGATTTCTCATAGTAAGGTCTCAAACTTTCATTCGTTCCACTCCTAAGATTAGAAATTAAAGGTTTATTACAATGTGGACAATAAGGATACTCATCCTCAAGTATTTCATTGCAATACGGGCAGATTTTCATAAATATGAAATTTTAATCTGATTTTTTGTGAAATCCTCTGAATAATAAGAGAAAATTAGCTTATTTATAATTATTTAATCCTTAAAGGAGTTCCGATGACAGGTAAAAATCCCCATTTTTCTCATTGAAAATCTTTCGGAATCCATCCATTTTCTATTATCTCTTCATTAAGAGGAGTGCTTGGAGCATAGCTAATTGGATCAGCTTACATCGTGCTTGATAACTCTATCATTAAAGTAAAAAATTTTTATTATTGTTTAAATATTCATTTCTTTCAAGAAACTATGAAATGTATAAATCATTTTAATAAGAAATAAAAGAGAACAATTTTTTCTTTATTAAAATTATAAACTAGATGTGAAAATTATTGGACACTAAGCTCTTTAAAAAAACGTATCCTTTCATTTGTAGTTCTTGCGGAGAATTTGCTTACACAGAACACAGTTTTTGTGACAAATGTGGAGAACAGTCCTCCTTAAGAAAAGCTAAGAAAGAAGATTATAAGAATCATCGAAAGTAAAATTGTTTTACTAGCAGACAGTTATTAGATCGTAAGACTAAAACTCCATTTAAGTTTTAGAGAAAAAAAGCAATTAATGCAACTCCTTTCTGCAAAAGTTTTATTAAATATTTTTAAAGTAATCTAATATAATACATAAATATAAAAATATCTGAAAAAAGTACAAAAGAGTTTGAAAAAATGAGTGAACAAATAATCACAAAATCAGAAAATGGTGTACAACACATCATTTTTAACCGATCCGAGAAAAGAAATGCTCTTACAAGAGTTATGTACGCGGGAATCGCTGAAGGGATAGAAATGGCTGAAGAAGATCCAAAAATCAGAGTGATATTAATTTATGGAAATGGCAAATGCTTTAGTGCAGGAAATGACTTAAAAGATTTTCAAGATCTGGAGTGGGGAACTGGCTCTACAAGACCAGCAGTGAGTTGGACAGAAATGATTCTCAAAGCTAAAAAACCGATAGTAGCCGCGGTCCATGGATACGCAATTGGAGTTGGTGTTACTATGTTACTACACTTCGATTTAATCTATGCTGGCACTGGTTGCAGATTTCAATTTCCATTTGTGAATTTAGGCTTAGTACCAGAATTCGGCTCGACCTTTAACTTACCAGAATTGGTTGGACATCAACGTGCGGCAGAATTATTATTCTTTGGAGATTGGTTTACTGCTGAAGAAGCTGAGAAGATGGGAATGGTAAATAAGATTTTCCCCGAAGATAAATTAATAACCGAAGTGGTCTCGTTAGCGGAAAAATTAGCGGAAAAACCACCAGGAGCTTTAAGAAAAACAAAAGAGTTAATTAAAAAACATCACTTGGGAGTTCTTTCAAAATTAATGCCAGAAGAAGGAGCAGAATTCTTCAGAAGACAAAAATCTCAAGAAGCTCAAGAAGCCTTTAAAGCATTTTTTGAGCATAGAAAGCCTGACTTTTCAAAATTTACATAATTGCATTAGCTTTTGTTTTCTTCATATCTTCTTAATTCATCAAGAATATGCTTGTCTTGTAACCCTAATGATTGCAATAAAACGCGTAATTGAATTATTGCATTTTCTGCCTTAACTTTTTGTGCTAAATGTAGGGCTTTTATAAATTGATTCTTAGCTGCCTTCTTTTCGCCTAAATAGAATAAAGTCTCCCCAACATAGCTTAAACCTTTAATGATTAACTCTGCATAATTCGAATCAATTGATACATTTGTTCCTTTTTTAAAATATCTTACCGCATCTTCTAAATTATTGTTTTTCTTTTGAAGAATTCCTAAATTAAAATATGAAGTAATAATTCCTCTACTATCCTTAAGTTCTTTAAAAGATTTCAATGTTTTCTTATATAAGTCGAAAACAATATCCCATTGTTCAGTATGTTCATGAATGTAAATTAAGCTACCAAGGCAATCTAAAAAACTATAAATATCGTTATAGTCTGAACATATTGAGCTACAATTTAGGAAAACATCACATGCATCATCTAACTTGTTTAGTTTAATATAATTATTTCCTATTCCTTTTAAGCAAGTGATCTGTTCCTGAGTTTGATTTAATTCTTTATAAATGGTAAGTGCCTTTTCGTAGAATTCAATTGATTTTGAATAATCACCTTTCTCAAAAAGTAGAATTCCTAAAACGCCATGAACTGCTGCTTGGCCTAATCTGTCTTTTTGTTTTCTAAAATGGTCAAGACATACTTTGTAGTTATTTTCTGATTCTTCATATCTTTTTAGTTGCAATTGTAAAAGAGATATATCACTTAATTCCTTAATGTAGTCAGAATCTTTCCCATTTTGCTCTAAAATTTTTAGGTTTTCTATCTTCTTCCTTAAAATTTGATTTAAATTTTCTTCGGATAGTTTACTCTCATTCTCAGTCATGAGGAAATAAAGAAAGGATAAATTTTATTACAAATCTTAATATCTATAGTAACTTTTCCAGAATAACGGCTGACGATCTGACGAAATCAGGACAGAGTGTTTTAAATAAATTACTATCATTTGCGTGCCTCATCCCCTCAGGAGTATTGATATCGCAATCAATTAATTTATTACAAATAGTTGAACCATTGATGCTTTTAAAACTTTCTAAATATTCTCTTACAAGTTCATATGTTTTTTCTTTTGATCCCATATCCTCGATTTTAGCTCTTCCATATTTTAAACCAATAACCATAATAGCTCCAGTCACCGCTCCACAAGTACCCCCCAGTCGGCTTATACCCCCACCAAAGCCGGTAGCAATCATTAAAGCTTTTTTGCGATCCAGTCCTAATTCTGTACCATAAGTAGAAAGTATTGCTTGACTACAAGAAAAACCATCGGTAAAGCAAGATACCGCTTCTTCTATTCTTGACATTTCATCAATCCATTCTTCAAAAATATTTTATTGTTATAATATATAAAAAATATAAAATTGCATATCTATTATATATTTAGAGAATCTATTTACAATTTGTCGATTTGGAGAAGGTAATAGTTGTGAAAATTAAAGCAAGACTATTCGATAAACTCAGTGATAAAAAAGTTCAATGTCATGTTTGTGCTAATGAATGTATAATCGTCCTAGACAAAGTTGGAGTATGTCGAACTAGAAAGAATTTTGGTGGTGAGTTATACTCCTTGATATATGGATCCCTTATTTCTTCTGGAAGTTTGGATCCAATTGAAAAAAAGCCTCTCTATAATTTTTGGCCAGGTGCAACAGCTTATTCAATTGCATCAATAGGATGTTCTTTTCGATGTCAAAATTGTCAAAATTGGTCAATCTCTCAAGCAAATCCAACAGATAATGGAAAGGATGGGTTTTATGATCTTAAAGGATATGAAAAGGAAGGAATGTCCTTATTTGAGATGACTCCAGAGGAATTGGTAAAAAGAGTGATAAAAAGTGGTGCAAAAACCTTAGCATATACATATAATGAACCTTTAATTTGGCATGAATGGATTATAGACACAACAAAGCTGCTGAAAGAGAAAAATATTAAGACTATTTTAGTTACAAATGGATTCTCTACTCCAGAAGCGTCTAAAGAATTGATTGAAGTAGGAATAGATGCCGCAAATATTGACATAAAGGGTATGAAAGATGAATTTTACAAGAAAATATGTGGTGCTAAATCTGTTCAACCTGTTTTAGACACTGCTAAATATTTTAAATCTAATGGTATGCATGTTGAAATTACAAATTTAATCATACCTGAATTAAATGATAGTAAAAGAGATATCGAGAAACTTTGTAACTGGATAGTTGATAATTTAGGGAAAGACACACCCACCCATTTTTCTGCTTATCATCCTGATTTTAAAATGCCTTCTATGAAGAGGACATCTTACGAAACTTTAGATAAGGCTTATAAAATCGCCAAAGAAGCTGGATTATATTTTCCATATATAGGAAATATTAACCATGAGCAAGGGAGTAATACATATTGCCCACATTGTGGATTTGTACTAATAGAAAGAAGAGGATATACCTTTAAGAAAATAAATGTTACAGATAACAGAAAATGCTCCGTGTGTTCCTATGAATTGAAAAATCAAATAATCGGGGAAATTAATAAATCACCTTCTCACAGATTTAACCTCTTTTAAACACAAAAAGAAAGAAAAAAAAGTAATTTGTTAGAAATATCCTGAAATTGAAACTCCAACTACTAATAATAAGAACCCTTGAATTAGACAAAAAGCAGCAACTATAAATGCTAATGGAGGCCATGATAATGCTTTTGATACTGCCATTACTGCAGACATATAGAATTTTGCCGTAAGAGCGACAATCGCAAAGATAATTATAAATATAATTACTAATAATATCTTTGGATCAATAAATACTGCGATAACTTCTACTAGTTGTTGGGGGATTGCTAGAGCTATTATAGCCATAATTAAACTAGCAACCAATAGACCAATAACACTTGCGATTGGGAGATCATTTATAGGTTTTAAAAATGTAAAAATCCCAAAGACGATTAGAATAATAGCGGTAAAAACGCTCTTACCAGCCGAAGGGGTTAGCAGAGCGTAAGCTGTACTTGGAGGTACATCAAGAATTAGCTCTCCAACTCCGCTCAATATGCTAAAAATTCCTACGATAAACCCGAAATAGGTTAAAATTTTAAGAAATTTAGTGACATCAAAATCCCAGGTTTCCACTTTCCGTTTTTTGAAAGATCCTCTCCTTTTTGTCTCATATATTGCATAAATGATCCAAATAATACCAAGTAGCAGGAGGAAAAATCCTCCCCATTGTGATAAAGGTCCTAAAATATTTGTTGTAAAGTCAAATTGCAAAATCAATTATTTTCACTCTTAGATATAAATTTAGATTTGTTATTATATTGTATATACAAACTTAAAAATATATTTCAAAGGGAGTCCAATGATTATATATTAACATATTTGTATTTATTTGATAAATGAAACAGATTTCTTGATGTAATCTAAATAGACACCAATTTCTTCTTCTTTTTTATCATCACTCCATGAATATTCCTTCGCCATTAATTCAGCAACCTCTTTTGCTGCTAAAGAAGCTCTTTTATGACTAATCTTTATAAATAATTTTAAAACTTTTTTTTGGAATCGAGTTTTTTCAATTTTTTATTTAAATAGAAATTTAAATAGAAGTTATTAAAAAAATAGTATATTATTGGAAAAAGTACCATGACTATGTATAAAAATAGGGATAGAAGCAATTTATCTCAAGATCAAGATAAAAAAGATATGTCTTTTGAAGAGGAGCAGAAATCATCTGAAAAAAAATATTTAGATATATGGGATGTTATTCCTTCATATATAGACACCAATATCGAGCGAGGGATTCGAAAGATAGTTTTTGTAATTATAATTCTTACATTCTTTTCAATATCGCTTTATATCATTACAACTAGCATTACTACATCATTAATTCTTACTGCATTTCTATTAGTTTTTTTCACAGTGGCTTTTAATTTAAAACATTTTCATTTTAGAGATATAGTCAACAAAATATTTCAATCTTTCAAAGTTATAAACCCTTTTGAGAACTTTACATTCTGGATAGCAGAAGATGACCCTGCCACTTTATTAATTATGAATAAAGAAGATGTGATAACAATAGGTACCCATATATTTAAAATTGAAGTACTTCCTGAAAATGTACAACCTACATTAAATCAGTTTATCAAGGCATTGTATCAAGCCCGGGTTCCATACACATACCAAGTAGTACAAAACCCAATTATTAATATTCCTTTAATCTCACCTGAAGCGCAGGACATCCATATAAATCCTCACCAAACTAAAAATTATAATAACAACAATTCTTATCGAATTTCTATTTACTTTAGCGTCTATCATGTTGTAAAAGGTATTTTAACTAGAACTAGATTGCGGGAACTGATGGGGCAAGTTCAAGATTATTCTATGGAACTAAAATCAAATTTTAGCGTAAATTTTCATCATACAAAAATTGCATTACTTGCTGGTAATGATTTAATCAACGCTATAAGATCAGTTGTTTGTGAACAATCTATTAAAATCGATCATGGAGAAGACAATTATTTTATGTCAAAGAGCCAGTTCTTACAAATTTTTCCTAAAACGCTCCTTTTTATATTTATCATCGGATTAACATCATTTTTATTAATATTGCTTAATGTTCATGTTGGTTTCATAATAGCTATAGCTCTCATTTTAGGATTTTTTCTTACAACATTATGGGGAAGAGATTTAATGTTTATTATCTCAAAATCTCGATTTAATCACCTTAAGGGATTAAACTTAGTCGATCCTTTTAAGAAGTTTAGATTTTTAAGCGTTCCTAACTGTCTTTTTATCTTAATTCATGATCATTTACTTTTAGCTAAGAAGATGTTTAACCTTAGAACTGCGAGTCGTTATCCAAGTGAAATTTATTCAGATAAATTCTTTAGAGCATTAATTAGCCATAAAATCCCGTTTGTTTATAACCTAAATACTATTCCGGTCTATGGGAGATTATTTAGCAAAGAATGTGCCAATTACCTAAACCAAAATACTGTGGATGCACTTGAGGGGATTGTATTTATCACCCTTGATGGTGAAAATGCCAGAAACGTAAAATATCCTAAAGAAGAATTCTATAATTGGCTAGACATGAGATCAGGACTCTGGAAGACAACTTTAACGTTATCAACAACATCTTATAAATTGTCAAGTAGATTTGAAATGGAGGATTTTATTGAATTAGAGAAAGAAGTAAATAGGAATTCAAAAATAATAAGTAAATCTTTTGAAAATAATTTCTCAAGATTCAAATTAATAAGTCTTAGTAAAAAACTGCAAATTTCTGGATTTTTGAGTGAGGTTTTTAAAAATAATGAATTTCGCTTAGGTGGTACTCATCTAAATTATCTTTATTTTCAAGGTAAGAGATTAATTGACCTCGCTAAAGTAGTGAATGAATTCAAAAAAGGAGTTGAAACAAGGATTGCTGCTGAGTTTAATACTCCATTACACCTAAACAATTTTATTACTATTGGTCATACTATTAATACGGAATTTTTAGAGGAAGAGGTTCCTTTAGGTTTTACATCTGAACAAATAAAGCAATTGCTAATAACAAATGGGGCACCCTATTAGCGAGAGCATGCGATGATGAAAGTAATATCAGAATTAGTTAAATTAAAGATTCCGTCTATAATTTTTGATTATTCTGGTTATTGGTCAAAACTCATTCATTTCTTCGAAAACTCTCAATATTACAATAATTTTTTACATTTCAAATTAGGAACCTCCTTCAGTATTGAAATACAGCACTCAGGTATAAAATATGATAAAAATAATCTAAATTATTTAAATTTGTTCTATGATGTATTTGCTTTGGCGTTTAAGGAGCAAAAGCAAAACATTGATGTTCTAAAAGAAACGATTCTAAAGAATGACGAGATGGATTTAACTTCAATTACGTTAAACCTTCAATTAAAGCAAAAATGGGAGAAAACTTTCTCTTCTAATAGTTTATTATCATTGTTTAAAGATTTTTCTAACCAAGGAGAAATATTTTCTAGTAATACCCTTGAACATGGAGAAGATATCAATCCAATCGATTTTTTAAAGAACGATAAGACCGTTATAATTGACCTTTCCATTTTAAGAGATTTAGAGAAAAAAACTTTTATAACTTTTGTAATCATAGCTAAATTCATTCACTACATCGAAGGTTCGGAAGATTATTATAAAAAAATAATGGTTCTTCCTAATGTTGATATGTTCTTCGATTCATACTATATTGATAAAAGCTCTAATACTGTAAATTATGGAAAAATAGATAAGTTCATTGAGCCATTTCTTAAAAAAGGATTTGGGTTTGTATTTTCTGCAAACCAAATCCGATATCTTCATCCTCATATTTTTAATTATTTTCACAATATTATATCGCTTCAAGCAACAGATCCACGAGATATTGCAGTTTTAAAAAATCAAATGAAATTACAAGAGCTACAAGGGACCGGTTACTATAGTTCTAAACGAAATAACACATATCAAATTGATTATTTAATGAGTATGCATGATGAAGAAGTACTTGTGAAAAGATCTGATAATTATCAACCGTTTCCAGGAAGACTTGAGTTTAAAAATCTCCATAACACTCCTCCTCTCACTAAAGAACAAATTATAGCCTATATGGACAGACAGGGTTATAAACTTAAACTTGCTGAAAAAAAAATGTTAGAAAAAACTAAAAAAACACTGTTTGAAAAAGATTTTGGAATTTATGCCGATTTTATCGAAGAAATTATAAATTTCCTCAGTGCTTTAAAAACAGTTGATAAAATTGGAAACTTATATAAAAGTAAAGTAAAAAGTGAGCTTTTAAATTATATTAGTTCAAAAGCTTCCAAAAAAGTTCAAGACAAAGCTCAAATTAAAGAAATAAGAGACGAGATATTCGACATGATAGTTAAACATGGTTACTTAATCGAAGCTCATCCAAATAGGGCAAGTGGTTCTGAATCCATAAGAACATCTTATACCGTTGGATCAAAATATAAAGATGCGTTACAAGATTATTTTAGTGTCAAGGGGGATACTTTATCAGATATTTCTGTTGATGCTATAGAACAAAACAGTGAGAATAAATCTGAAATGTTAGGTTTATTTCTGGAACAAGACAATAAGTACATTATCGATAAACAGAAATTTCAAAAGATAATAAATAAGCAAAACTCTAAAATGATTCGGGAATTATTTCTGATTTATGAGTGTCTTATAGGAAATGAGTTTGAAAAGTCTCTCAAAATCGGAGAAACCCTAGTAAGAGACTTTATAATAAATCTTCATCAATCTTACCTCAAGATCAGCGATATACCTACATCTGAACTTGAGAAACCTGAAATCTTTTATGAATATTTAGTAGATTACAAATTAATTCCTTTTACTATAAATGAGATGAAAGTTTATTATAAAAAGTCTAAACAGATTTTTTCTAAGCGAGATGATGTTGAGAAGAGAGCTAATGATTTATATGAATTATTATCTGATTTTTACGATAAAATATATGTAAATACCCTGAGAATCTCTAATATACAAGATAAATGAAATTTTAATCGTGTTGAATATTTGGTTTGTTTAAATTACTTAGATAAAATTGTAGAGTATATTAGTATTATAAAAAATTCTCATCTTAAAAAATAAACCTTGATGGAGTAGAATGTATCAATTAAGATTTCTTCAGTTTTTGACTTATGAGGATTACTACAACCGATAATATGCCAAACAGAAAGAATAGATTATAACCATGAATCGTTATTTGAGATGTAATTCTTTTTATAACAGTTACGCTTTGAAAACCGATATATCCTACTTCATCCTGGGCATAAAAGGTTATAGTAATCTCTCCTTCTGGTAAAGTAGCCCATGTATCAGAATCAATTGAACCAGTTGCAGAACAGGTATAATTTGTTAATCCACTATCTATAGTATACCACAGAGTATCTGGTACTCCTTCATTTATAGAAATATTGAAATTTGGGGCATTTGATGTAAATATCTCATATTGATAAGGTTCATTAATTGAAATTACTGGTCCGTCCCACCAAATGGGATAATTATCTTGACTTCCTGCTGACATTGATATATTATATGGGATATCGCCAATGCCATCATCATTTATATCTTTACCCATATAATCACGCCAATAATTTCCAACTGAACCATTGTCCCATTTGTTATTTTCAAACCCAATGGCATTCGTAGGATTATTAAATATATTGAGATAAATTGAATTGTTCTCAGCATTGTACATCTCTATTCCAAGATTATTATCTTTCATAAAGTTACCCGTAATATTATTATGAGAAGCAAATGCTACACGTATTCCGTAATTATTATTCTGAAATGTATTATTTATGACAAGATTATCTGATCTTCGATTTGAGAATATATTAATCATATGAATACCATAATCATTAAAACTTGAGGTATTATTGATAATTGTATTATTCCCAGAGGCAAGACCTCCTAATATTATCCCTGACCCATTCTGTATAATATTATTCTGTATCATATTAAAATGGTTTTGAGAATCTAACACGATAGATGCCTCGGTGCTTGTACCTTTATCTTTTATATAATTTCCTTCAATGGTATTTCCATCACACTGGTCACCAAAAATAATGCTCCCTCCGTATAATCTATTATTTTTTACGGTATTATTATCGTTATTTTTACTAAATTTCATATAATCATCTATGAAGCTGTTATTTAAAATTTCATTAAAGTTAGTGTTCTGATCTAACCGGATACCGGCTAAATAATTGGATTCAAAAACACTTTTGGTAATTAAATTGTATGAGCTCTGATCAAGATCAGCACCAAACCCTAAATTATTTGTAATGGTGGAATTCTTTATTGCTCCATTCATGACATTTATTAATTTTATGCCTACGTCAGCATTGTAAAGTGTACAATTATTTATGATAAAATAATCGTTGGAATTTTCAACCAAGATGGCATTTCCCGAACCTCCACCATCTATTATCAAATCTTCAATAACATAAGGGTCGGAATAAATGCCATTCCCAGTAGAAATTCCCGCAATCTTGGCAGCAGACCAATTGTTATCAATATGAATTTTTCCAGAAACTGCTGAGATTTTTAGATTTTTATTATCTAATTTAAAATCATTGTTATAATCCATACTGTTATCACTATTTCCTGCATTAAAATTGAAACTTTTGTTTATTGTAGGTGAGAAGGTGAAGAGGATTCCTAAGGTGATTAAAATTGTTGATTTTGCTTTCGCTTTTGATTTCATCTTTTTTTCTTCATTATTATAAAATTTAAGTCATATATTAATAAACCTATGAATAGTTCGATTTGTTATTTTTAATGTTGAGAATATAATCTAACAATTATTAAAATTGTTAATCTAATCCCTAGTAAATATCTATTAAATCAAACTGCTAGGAATTCGTGAATAATTTTTAATAAGTAGGTTTTGTTAAGCCCCACCTTCTGAATTTAATAAAAAGAGGGGAGATTTCTTGAAATAAAAAATCCTAATCTGATAATTTCATCTTTTTTGTTTATATATAGTGATATTTAGATGATCTATTAAAAAAATTTATGAGGTGTTTTTTGTTTTAGAACCAGAATTTTGGCAGGCTATTATTAATATAACACAAATTCCCAAAGTAGAAAGAAAACTTAATGAAGAAATTCTAAACAATTCATGGTTATGTAATCCTTTTGGTGATAATCGTGTATATGGGGCAAAATTTTTAATCAGTGATGAAATCTTCAATTGGAAATTTTTTTTAAAGGCAGAAACAGAGGAAGAAGCATTAATAGATGGTAACTGTCTGATGGCATATCTAATGGAAATTTATCCAGGCATAAATGGACAAGTTAGCGTAAAGCCAATCACATTCGAGGAATTAAACAAGGAAGATCCAATTTATGAAATTGTGATCCCTCCGCCACGATTTGAAGGAAAAATATTTCTGTTAAAGAAAATCATTAATCTGTTCAATATCAATAAAAATGATGTAATTCAAGTTTATATTCTATGGCAAAAAGATGATTCACTGATAAAGTCAATTAAAGGGACAGAATTGGAAAGTGAATTAGAAACTGATCGGAATTATAAGATAAAAATCTTTTTGGGTGCAAAATCACATAACGTGATTTCCTCCGAAAGTAATTTGAAAGGCGTAGAGTTAAATTATTATTTAAAATATCTAACTACTAACATAAAAAATGCTTATGGGGAACGAGCTTATCTCAAACATGTACCCTCTGATACTTGGAGTAAAATATTAAAAGCAAGACCTTTTTATAAAAACCTTTTAAATAAAAATACTGGTAGATTTTATAGAAGTATATTAGAGGACATACCCGAGGAAGATAGACCTGGTTTTATAAACCCGGATATAATTGATTTTAATATTCCTAGTAATATGCCAATTGAAAAGGCAAATGTTATTCCCAAAGAAAATATTAGCTTTTCATTTCTTACACCAGAAAATGAAAGACTAATTTTACTTGGAAATATATACCGTAATGGTGTCAAAACTCACAGAAAGGCATATTTTCGTTTAGAAGATTTTGTGCACCACTTATTTATCTCAGGTTTATCTGGAGTGGGGAAGTCAAGATTTTTAGCTCACATTCTTGAAGAATTTAAAATTAAAGCTCCTGAAGTAGGGATTCTTACAATCAATCTAGTGAAGAAAACAGAAGATAAGTTATTTAATGCTGATATCGTTTTAAAAAAAGGAGATCCTAGATTTCGGGTTCCATATTTCATTAAGGGTGAAGATGTAGAAGAGACATGTGAACAAGTGGCTGAATATCAAGTTGCATCACTTGGGTTAAAAAATGTTGTTGTGACAATTATGGAAAATGTATTAACTCGCGATATTTCTAATAAAGGGACACCACCTCAAAAAATAAAGGATCTATTCACAGAACTTTTGGAGTGGTTTGACAAACGTCCATACCACATCAAATATCAAACAAATATCACAAGGGCTATCAAAAATCGTGTTATCAAACTGGTATCCTCCCCAACAATCGATAAAATACTAGAATTAGGACCGATTCCACAATGGTTTGAAGAATGGAAACAGGGTCGAAATGTTTTTATAGATTTATCAAGATTCAGTAAAAACGGGAAAAGACTGGTAACTCATGCAATATTTCAAATGATTAGGACACTCATGCCTGAAATGAGAACAAATACCCTTAGAAATGTGATCATGATAGATGAGATTAGTGAAATTCAAGAGAAACCACAGTCTCAAAATTCTGATGATGATGAAACAGTAACTAAATATCATTTAGAGATTGTGTTCACTGCGTTTTTAAGGGCATTTAGGAGTAGAGGTGTATCTCTAATGCTCACCGATCATCTCCCCTCAAAATTATTTGAAGCAGTCTATAAACTCCCAAATATAAAAATATTGTTTAGAACGGACATGAGTTGTCTGCAACTATTTGGACTTAATTCAGAAGAACAAGAGGCTGTTTTTAATCAAAAATGTAGGCGTGCTCTTGTTATTGACGGAGTAAATGCTCGTAGATTCTCAATTCATACTATGGAATATCTCCATAAGCAATCTGAAGATCAAGATACTAAATCTGTTAAACGTAATTTCTAAATAGAGATGATTTACTTATGTCTGAGGGAGGTAGTGAATATGGTGACGACACCGGTGGTGAAATCCCTGAGGGTGATCCAAACGATGTACCAGATGAAATTTCAAATGAACAACCAGATGAAGATCCTGGCGAACTATCAAATGATGATCCCTTTGATGAATATCCTGATGAGGATCCTAACACACAGCCAAATAACGATCCCTTTGATGAATATCCTGATGAGGATCCTACCGTAAAACCTAATGACGATCCCTTTGATGAATATCCTGATGAGGATCCTACCGCAAAACCTAATGATGATCCCTTTGATGAATTTCCTGACGAGGATCCTAACACACAGCCAAATGATGATCCCTTTGATGAATACCCAGATGAGGATCCTAATACACAACCAAATGATGATCCCTTTGATGAATACCCAGATGAGGATCCTAATACACAGCCAAATGACGATCCCTTTGATGAGTATTTAGATGAGAATCCCGACGAACATACAAATGAAGGTCCACACGATGAATATCCAGATGAGATAGGAGATGAAGTTCATGAGGAACTAAGGGGAGAAGAGAAAAACTCAGAAGAAGACGTGGAAGAAATAAATTCAAGTGTAGAAACAGAGAATATAGGAACAGACCAAAGTACATTAATCCTCCAGCAAGAGTCCCAAGAACCATTTTCAAGAGACAAAGAGGGGAATATTATTTTAGATGCAGAGACAATGGAATTTTTTGGTGAGCATGTGTCTTCTCAAGATGAAATGGAAGTGGAAATATTGGAAGAAGAAATGGAAAAACTCTTTAATAGTTATGAAGAACGTGGTTTAGAACAAGAACAGGTTTTAACAACTTCACATGATTCGGAACAAGAAAAAGTTCAAGAGCAAGAAGAAGATAAGACAAATCATAAAATAGAACAAACTCAAGAACAAAAATTAAGTCAAGAGCCTTCGTATAAGAGCCAAAAAGAAATTTCACAAACACCCAGAAAAAATAATATTAAGAAAATTGAATCAATTAGAGAACAGGATGAGGAAGAAAAGGCAAAAGAATCTTCACAGAAAAGAATCCAAGAAAATAAGCGAGAAATTACTCAAGAAAAAGAACAACCCCAAGAGCAAAACCAAGAGATCGAACAAAAGTCTATTCAAGAAGCTCATCAGATTTTAAAAGAGAGTGAAATTAAAGAACAATATAAACAAGAGACAGGAAGAAGACCGGTATATGCAGGAAAAGAAACTAAAGGATTTATTAACTGGAAGAAGTATTTAAAACAACAGAAAGAAGATCAAGAAGAAAAAAAAATATCATTACATAAGAATGAAAAAGAAACTAAAGAACAATCAAAAGAAATTCGAGAATTTAATGAAGAATGGGCGCAATATTTAGCAAATAGCATTAAAAAATCAGAGTTCCCAAAAGATGGTAAGGAAAAACTTATTAAATTCCTTGAGAAATATGTGACTCTCAGAGAATTGCTTGAAAAATTAAAAACTAAAGAAATTTCAGAAGAGGAGTTTGAAGAAGAAGTAAATAAATTTGAGCACATATTAATTGAGAAAAGTTATATTGCTAGACCATTATTTATGAATTTTGATTGGTTTCGCAGGTATTATAACGAAATAATTAGAACATCTGGAAAAAGAGTAGCTAATCTTTACATTTCAAAAAAAACCAGAGAGTTTTTATCATATATTTCTAGAAGAACAGAACAATTAAAAAATCTAGACAAATCACCTGAGAATACTGAAAAATTTGAAGAATTCCTAGAGAAGTCCTTTCAAATAAGAGAAAAATGGGCACTTTTACTAAATAATCTTATTCATAAGGTTTCGAACAAGGAAATATCTAAAGAGGTTAAAGAGGAATTAGAAACTGTAATAAAAACGTATTGTGAAATTAGAACCATCCTATTTAACAAAAAAATTTTGAAAGACGATAAGGAAAAACTCATACAAGGACGTATTGAGAAATATGATCCGAGATTTTTTGAACTATTTGAAATTTTAAAAAGATTTCTTGGTATTTATGAAAATTATAGTAGAAATTGGATGGAACAAAGTTTAATCTTGGAAGGAAACAAGATTGTCAAGTGTTTGTCTCAAAAATTAGAAATTATCAAGAAAGAGAAGGCAATCCATCAAATTTTAAATGGAGAAATTTCTTCAATTCAAAATTTAAAGGAGATTTTAAGGGAGAATTTATATAAAACTACAGAATTAACCATGAATGAGAAATCTAAAATTATTGAAATTATTCAAAAAAAACAAGATAATGAAGAAGATAAATCCAGACTTAAATTATTATTAAAAAAGCTATCTATTGGAGAACTTGATTCATTAATAGGAGAAAGTTTTAATCAAGTTTTACAAACTAATGTGAAAAATGGATTATATGATATTATTGAACCTAAAAAGATTTTAAACCAAAAATTGATAAGTCAAGATGAGATAGTTTCTAATTTAGCAGAATACAAAGATTCTGAAGAGAAGAACAGATTTCTTAACAATGGTGAGAAAATTTATGTTCTACCTACTAAATGGATTAAAGTTAAGACTTCAGTACTAAGTAAGATTAGAGAAATCTTGAAAGATCGAAATATTAGAGTCAAGGAAATTAATAAAATTATTGGTCAAGATTTTTCCAAAATATCTAAAGGTCGTCGCATGAAAGAAGAGAATTTTTTTAAATTGAATAATTTAGTTGGAGAAGATACATTAAAAAAAATATTTAACCAAGACTTTATCCCTCATGATGTTTATATTGGACAAGATAAATATATACCAATAGAAAGAACCGAAATATCAGCAGAATTCATATCAATAATGCTCGGAGATGGACATCTCGATAAAAACGGAAGTAGTACAACTATTGCACTCAATATTATTGATGACCCTGATTATGTTAAATATGTTAAACACGAGATTATTGATAAATTATTCAAAAAAAATTCTAATTTTGTTGAATATTTCAATCACAAGCTTTCTCCAAAATCTGTTGTACTTATTTCACAAAGAAAGTCGGTACATTATGCAATTTATGAATTAGGAAAATCAATTCAAAAGAAAGGATTAATTCCAGGAAATAAAGTTAAAAATGAAGTAGACGTTCCTGATTGGGTTTATTTTGATAAATCTGAAGGCAAAGTTTTTTTAATTTCTTCTTTGAGAGGTTTGTTTGATACTGATGGAAGTATTTCTGTTATCAAGAATAGAAATACTCTAAACTTAGCATTTTCGAATAGTTCTCTACCTCTTTGCAAAGATTTCATTCAAATGTGTTCAATTTTAGGTATAAAGACTGGAAATATCATAAAATCTAATAAGGAAAATGGAAATCCGGAATATCAAGTTTATATTTCAAGTAAGTCTCAAATTAAGGAATTTTTTAATAAAATAAAGCCTCAAAAAATAACTGAACGAAAAAGACGAATTTTTTTAGGATGTCAATTGATCTATCTAAGTTTAGGTAAAGATATAGTGGAATTAATGGAACATCAAATTAATATATGGAAGAACAAAAATAATGAAATGATATTCAAGTACACAAAAAAAAATGCAGATCTGCTAAAGGTTTGGTGTGAAACTGAATTTTTAAGAAATGATATTAAAAATCTATTTGGATATCCTTTCCTAGAAAAGATCACAGATAATATGATTGATAGAGCAATTTCAGAAGCTTTAGTTTATCGATACACTACTTATGAAAGTGAGAAAGCAAAATTTTATGTTTATTTATATAAAAAGTTAGGAAATCTATCTAGAATAAGAGAATATTTAAGAGATATTGGTAATAATGTTATTCCAGATAAGGAGACAATAAAGAAGTATATAATACAATATTTGGGAGAACAAAAAGTGATTGGTTCTAATAATTTTTTTGAGAGAAATAAAATCACAAGTATTACTCTTTACAAGGGTACTAATCAAATTAATTCTTTTCCAAGAAAACTGAGAAATATTATATGTGGTGTCTTGTATGATAAACTTTTTAATTTTTCTGTGAAGGTAAAAAACTCTTTTATAATTAACCAGTTAAAAGTATATTTCAGAAATAATGATATTCTTCTAATGAATTGGCTTCTAGACAAGAAAAAAGATCATAATTTCTATCAAGCTTTAACATCTTATTTTAAAGATCTTATTTTTTTAATAAAAGAGATTTTAAATCAACTTAGTATTAATCAACATGCTAGCATTCAATCGTTATCAAAAATAAAAGATATTCCTTTTAAGTATAGTGTAATTCGAGAAATTTTGAATTATTTAATTTCAGTTAAAATTTAGAGTAGAAATTCAAGAGTTTTTTTATTGTATTCAAGATAAGTTTCAATTTCCTGATTCTTTTTATCCTCAGTCCAGGAGTATTCCTTTTCCATAAGTTTAGCTACTTTCTCTGTAGCTTCAAGCACGGAATTCGGAGTTATCCAGAGAAACATTTCAGTTCGACGACAAAAAACATCAATCAGATGTGGTGTTAATTCGTTTCTTAGACAATAGATGATTTCTGCTTTAATGAAGTTATTTTCTTCAATAATTTTTTCTTTTAAAGTTTCATCCTCTTGCAGAATTTCAAGAATCTTTATGGCTCCTTTTCCATATTGTTGATATAAGTGATCAGCAATGCTTTCAAGTATCATAACTCCTGAGTTTTTTAATTCATTTAACCATTCTTCTTTTTCTAAAGTAATGATAAATTTTTTTCTTGAAAAATTTTTCTCCCGTTTTATCTCCCCTAAAATTTTTTTCTCATTAATTTTTTCAAACAAATTTTCAGCCATGGATCGCCATTCTGTCAGTTTTCCTCCTGTAATTGTTAACAATCCATCATCAGAAAAAAAAACAATATGTGATCTTGAAACTTCACTCTCCAATTTTCCTTTTTGCCTTACTAGGGGTCTTATTCCAGCGTAAGTTGAAAGTATGTTTTCATAACTTAGATTTGCATCTGGAAAATAATGTTTAGTCGATTTAATTAGATAATCAGCATCATCTTTATTACAGAAAGGATTAGCTAAATCACCTTGGTAATCCGTATCAGTTGTACCAATTATTGTAAAATCTTCATTACGGGGGATGACAAAAAAAATACGGTTATCATCAACTGAGCTTAAAACCACAGCAAAGTTATTTTTTATGCATTCTCGTCTAATTTGAATATGGACACCCTTAGTAGGTCTAATTAAAGGTTTTGGAATATCATCAGGATAATTAACTAACAATTGATCTGTCCAAACACCAGTAGCATTAACAACTAATTTTGCTTTAATTTCAAATTGAAAATCTTTTTCTAAATCTTTACAAATAACTCCATTTACTTTTCCATTTTCATTAGTATAGTCTATAACTTTGCAGTAATTTACTATATCTGCTCCTCTAACTATTGCTTCTTTTAAAATCTCAATTGTTAGTCGTGCGTCATCTATGTTTGTATCGTAATACACATAACCTCCTAAAATTCCTTCATTTAAATAAGTAGGTTCTATTTCAGAAATTCCCTCAGGGGAGTATTCTTTAAATGGTTTAAAGTTTTTAAATTCTGAATTATTTTCACCCAAAAAATCATAAATCTTTACTGCAGATTGTATTACGCGCTTTTTATATGTTCCTTCCTTTTTAAATAGGATTAAAAAGGGAAGTGGTCTTACTAAATGTGGAATGTGAACTCGCATCCAATTTCTTTCTTGAGTAGCATCTTTCACTAAATCTATTTCACCATAAGTAAGATATCTTAAACCCCCGTGTGCCATTTTTGAACTTCTTGAAGAGGTACCAGCAGCAAAGTCTTGCATATCCACACAAGCAACTTTTAATCCTCGTAATGCTGCTTCTCTAGCAACTCCTGCCCCAGTAATACCCGCACCTATTACCATAATATCATAGTAATTTTCTTGTAATCTATTAATTATATTGTTGCGATTTTTATAATTCCATTTCTGATCGAATAACTTTTCGACTAATTCATTCATTTCCATCAGATTTTTAAAGTGATTATTTGGTAATTAAACTTACTTTGATTTTCATTTTCAGTTTGGGTAAAATTATTCTTCTTAAAACTAAATTGTCATTAATTATTTTTGGGTATAAACTAATTGTTCTATAGATGTACTATACATGGTATCCGTAATAAGAGATTAACCCAAAGTTTAAAACGAACTTCTTTTACTAATATTGAGTCAAAAGCACGTTTAATAAAAAAAAAGATGATGAAATGAAGAAAAAGGGAGTTCTCATTGTTGATGACGCGACTTTCGTAAGAATTAAACTTAAAAAAATAGTTGAGAAAATAGATTTTGTTCAAGTGGTTGGAGAAGCGACTAATGGAGAAGACGCGGTATTACTATATAAAAATTTAAAACCTGATTTAGTCATAATGGATTTGGTTATGCCAAATCATGATGGAATTCAAGCTATTGATGAAATTGTGACTTTAGATAACGCTGCCAATATTATTGTTGTTAGTGCTATGGGTCAAGAATCTTCGATTGCTGAAGCTGTAGAGAAAGGAGCAAAAGAATATATTACAAAGCCCTTTAAAGATGATGAAGTTTCTGCCGCAATTAAAAGAATTATAAAAAACAAAAAGAACTAGATTACTTATTTTCTAAAAAAAAAAATTATCAGATTGATCAATAAAGCTATTTTATGTGTATTAAAATCCTGAGTGAGTATAACTAAAGATTTATGTTCTTATTTTTATACATTTTTTACCTAGGATTCTAATAATTTATTTAGGATAAGAGGCATCGAATAGACATCAAAGTAATTGTGTTCAATACACTCTTTAATTAATCCACTATATCTGTTAGGATTTTTTTGGTATTTTTTATAGCAAATAGGAACCATCCTACTTGGAAGCTCATTTTCTCTTTTCATATTTAACAATTGCTCTTCTATATTTGTAAGCGTATATCGTTCAAACATGCCCCTAAATCGACGACGGCAAATGTGATAAAGATCTATATGATGGAATTTTGTATTACTGATTTCATAAGGTGTATCCTTTTCAGAAATCATCGGATTTTCATCAAAATAGTAAAGAAATCGATTAGCTATATATGGAATATCGAACCGTTTTCCATTGTACGATACAAAACACTTAAAATTGGGAAGAATATCACTCTTTAAATGCTCACAAATTGCAATTTCATCTTCTAAACTCCGAGCAAAAAAAAGATGGATTTCAAAGTTCTTATTTTTAAAAAATCCAATCCCAACAATAATTATGGCATTATCGTATAGCCCTAGTGTCTCAATATCTAGAAAGAGTAAATCTTCAACATTGAAGCAGAAGCTAACATCTAAATCATCAACATATTTATTCTTCTTAAGATTATCATAATCTTTTAATTTTATTAATTTCAAAATATGGTTAGCAGAATCTCTATATCTAAAGTTTAAAAATCTCAAGTCTCTTAATGATCTTATTCCTCTACCTTTCAGCCTATTTTCTATAAATTCGCCAATATAATGAACTGTCTTTAAGTTATGCAGTAGCTTTTTTCTTGTATGATAAAGATTTATATTACAGGGAAAATCTTCTTCTCGCCAATAAAATTCCATGAAATCTCCCATTCCATTTTTGACAATTCTATGGTTTTCTTGATAAAGTTCTTCCAATTTTTTTCCCCGGTATTGCTCGATTAACGGGGTTATATCGAAACCTTGAGTGTCGTAAGAAGCCATTAACTATAATAATAAGGTTAAGATATTTAATAACTTATCCTCTAAAGATTTATAATAAAACTAAATAGAAATTGATAATAACAAAAAAGGCTATTTGAAAAATATATCCTTAAATTTGATTATCTATTAATAATCAATTTTGTGAATAACATCTTCAACTTCTCCTCGAGTAGGTTTATATTTAAAGAATCTCCTAGATTCACTATCTTCTAAAACATAATTAGATCCTCCTCCGTGGAGCATACAATATGAATCTAATAACCCAATTTCATTAGCATACTGTCGTGTGAATCCGCGTCCTCCTAAAGTTCTAAAACAATGAATGGAACTTTCGAATCCTAATTCTGTAGAGCTAATTTTCAATCCCATTGCATTAGCTGCCATTAATTTTGAATCTGCTAATTCTGGATGTTCATCCATTTGTCTAGCATATTGGATTAATGCTGAAAACATTAAATTTAATTCTCTTATCTTTTTAGAAATAGGAAAACGAATAACTTGATATTGATGTAATCTTTTCTCAAACTGCATGCGCTGTAGAGCATAGGCATGAGAATAAAGTATTTTTTTCATTGCATCTCCAAGAGCTTCTGCACTTATAACTAGACGTTCTTCAGTCAATTGGTGAAAAGCAATATCAAGTCCATGTCCGTGGAGCATATTTTCTTTTGGAAGTTCTACCTTATCAAAAATTAAACGACTGACAAAAGCATCTGTCATCCCATACGTTCTCACTCTTGTACTTCGAAAATTCTTTAACTTTTGATGTTCTGTGTCAACGATTACAGCGCCTAGTTGTCCATTATCTAATCTTCAATATACAACGATGTAATCAGCAATCATCCCATTGGTTATAAAGAGTTTCTTACCTTTTACGATTATTTTGTTATCCTTCTCATGAAATCTCATTTCCATCCTAAAGATATCTGAACCTGCATTAAATTCAGTCATTGCTGAAGCACCGATTTGACCATCTTTGGCAACAGGTATTAAGAATTGCTCCTTTTGAGACTCGTCAGAAGCAAAATTTATGGGATTACAGTAAAGTGTACCACCTGATAGCCTTCCCATCTCTATGCTATAATTTCCAGCTATATACCTTTCACTGTAATCACTCCATCTACCCCCACAAATAGCGAACGCTATAAGCGCATTCCTTACTATTCTTCCTATTTCGTAATCTTCAGCATTAAGAATAGTAGAATAGTACCCATTTTCAGCCAATTTCTTCATTATGCCTATAACAATGTCTCTCTTTTTATCTTGGGTCGGTACTTCGACTAAATAATTTAAATCTTCCAACTTTTTTAATTCTGGATCAAGTTCTTTTTCCATGAAATCATATAAATCAGCTAAGAACTCCTTTTCTTTAGCATTAAGAATGGGATTACTTAATAAGTCTAATTCCGGCACATATCTTACAATTTTTATTGGTTTAAATTCTGTTATTCTCGTATCCATAATTAATCATCAAAAACATTTTGAATTTTATGAATTTTTTACAATATTATTTAAAAAAGAATTTCAAATAAAGGTTTACCTTGGTTTAAAGATCTTTAAGGTAACCAACGTAATTTATGTGAAGGAAGTTTATTCTAAAATTTCTGAGTTAATTGAAGTAGGAATTTTTTCCCACTTCTCACTATTAGGTTTAATTAGTAATATTTTAATCAAAATAAAACATAACAATAAAATATCAAATTTAATAGAAAACTAAATTCTAAAAATAATAAAAACGTGAAATTCTAAGTAGTGATTTAATAATGATAAAATTTAGTGATAAACAACTAAAAATTCCCAAATTAATGAGACCGGTATATTTAGCTACAGTAGGTATGTCTAAATTTGATCGAGCGTTCCCAGAAACACGGACTGAGGAGCTTTGTATTCAAGCGTTTACAGCTGCCGCAGATTTTGTCAATATGACCCCCTCTGAATTAAAACAATACATTCATACATGTTATTACGGTCATTTCGCTGATCATTTTGGTGATCAACTCTTAGGAGAATCAGTGATCCACGATAGGCTTGGGTTGGATCCCCTTGGAAATATTGGAGTAAAAACGGGAGGAGCTACTGGAGGATCCACAATGTGGGAGGCCGTAAAAGCAGTTGCTTCTGGATATAGTGATTGTACCCTCGCATTAGGGTGGGAGAGAATGGATGAGGTGCCCACGGATGAGGGAAACCATCTTATTTCTGCTGCGGCAGACAAAGATTGGGAAACACCTTTAGGGCACATTTATACAGGATATTATGCCGTTATGGCTCAAAGATATTGGAAAGTTTTTGGAAAAGAAGAAGATTCATTTCGGAGAACAATGGCAGAAATAGCTGTTAAAAATCGGGGATATGCAAGAATGAATCCTCATGCTCAGGGACCAATGAAGATAACAGTAGATGATGTCATCAATTCTCCTGTCGTTGCATTTCCACTTCGTGCTCTAGATTGTTGTTTAATGAGTGTTGGTTCTGCATGTGGAATAGTTTGTGATGAAAAAACAGCATATCAGATTACAGATAAACCTCTAAGAATTTACATAGCTGCTGGAAGTCACACATTAAGAGTCGCAGATCGCCGTAATATGCAAATACCTCTTTTACCAAATGAAACAATAGGTCAGTACGATGATTTGGGAAAAAGATTTCCCGGGGGTGACCGTTATCCCGGATTTTCAAGCTTCTTAGCAGCACGGATGTCTGCCTATTATGCTTATAATATGTCAGGCGTCGTTGATCCAGGTGAAGATCTTGATGTAGTCGAACTTCATGATGCGTTTACTATAAGTGATATTCAAACTTATGAAGATATAGGGATTAGACCTTATGGAGAAGGAAGAGATTACATTGAGAGCGGAGATGCATATGTAATTAATCCGAATACTAAGAAACCTGGGAAATTACCAAGCAACCCATGTGGAGGTTTAATTGGATGTATGCATGCAGTAGGAGCAACTGGTCTTATGCAAATTGCTGAAATCGGGTACCACATTTGGAATAGATGGGATGAAATTCATGAACCTAAAGAAAAATGGGAAGCCTTTAATCGAGAAAAACCTAAGGATTGGACAAGTTTGCAGGTAAACGGGGCTAAACGCGGTTTAGCAATAAGCCATGCAGGAGTGGGTTCTCACGTTACTTGTACTATTTTAATGGATCCTGATAAGTTAATAAAGGAGGATTAGAAAAATGCCAAAAAAAGAAGAGGAAAAAGGATTTGTTGATGTTATCAATGGTAGATACAAACCAAGAGGAGTATTTCACATCCCAGAAGCAAACCAGCCAATATTCAATAAGGATACAGGTAATTTAGCAGGTATTACTAATCCAAGAGATATGACTTACATGCACTCTTATGGGGGAGAAGCACCATTTTTTGAGAACCTAAGTAAAGGTAAACTTATGGCTACGAGATGCGATAATAATAAATGTGAATCGAAAGGTTCAGTTTTTATGCCTTTCAGAATATATTGTCCAGATTGTTTAAGAAAGGCAACAATAATAGATATGACAGAGATTGCTAGGAACACAGCAATAATTCATTCTTTTATAATAACGCATCGATCTGGAGCTTTTAACTCACTCAAAACGCCTATAAAATTCATTAATATCGAATTTGATACTGTTGTAACAATTTTAATGAGCTATCTTTCAGTTGGTGAACCAGAATTCGGAAAACGTGTATTACCAATCTTTAGGACTAAAGATCCCACTTATACCATTACAGACTTATCTTTTGTTCTTGAAGGTACAAAGGAATCTGAGCTTCCTGAAGGTTTTACATTTTAATTTCGTATATTTTATTTTTTTTTCATTTTTCTTTTATATTATACGCAATTTCAACCATTTTTTAATTAAAAAAGTTGAATAAAAAAAATTTAAGGTACAGGATTTAGAGATTATTGAAGTAAATTAAATATTTTGCGAGTTTGCTCTGGAGTTGCTACTTCTCTTCCCGCAAGTTTTACTACTTGTGCTGCCCATTCTACTTGTTCCCATGATCCTTTTGCTAATCGTCCGCTTGGAACACGAATATTATCCTCTAACCCTACACGAATATGGCCCCCCATTGCTGCTGCACATAAACCAGCTCTAAATTGATCCTTTGCTACACCACATACACTCCACGAAGATCCAGAAGGCATCAAATTGAGAAAGCCTGCTAAACTCTGATAAGAAAAAGGGACACCACCTAAAGTTCCAAATACGAATTGGAAATGAAGTGGCTTTTCAAATAAACTTTCTTGTTTATTAAGGAACAAAATGTTATATAATCCTCCAAAATCATATACTTCTAATTCGGGTTTTGTTTTAGCTTCTTTCATTGCTTTAGCAAGAGTTTCAATGGTAAGAAAAGTGTTTCTGAATACACCATCCGCATTTGCAACAACTTCCCCAGTTTTAAAATTACCAATTCCAAAATTCATTGAATTTGTGTTCAGTGAAGCTATTAACGGCTTAAACGTATTGGTAGGAGCAACTCTTTGCTCGAGCGTAATTCCTACGGAACTCGTAATATTTATTATTATTTCTGGGGCTTTCTCATTAATACTATCTATTACTGCTTTGATTTGATTTAAGTCAGGTGTAGGATACCCTGTTTTGACATCTCTTGCATGGATATGAACAGTTGATGCCCCCGCATCAAAACACTTTTTTGCTTCAATTCCAAACTCTTCTGGAGTGTACGGAACTGCAGGATTCGGTTCTTTTCTCGTCGCTGATCCTGCTAAAGCAACACTTATTACCAATTTATTAGATTTATCTTCTGAAATCTTAACCACATCCTATATTGTTTACTTTTTTTATACTTTAATTTAGAATTTTTTTGGAATAAATATGATATATATTAAATTTTGGAAAAAAAATGAATTATATAATTTTACACTAATTCTATATCTTCTCTCAAACAATTGAAAATTTGTCTTGCGTTCTCTCCTTGCGCTATTTCTCTCCCAGAAAGTTCAGTAACTTTTTTAGCCCATTCGACTTGCTCCCAACTACCTTTAGCTAATGCCCCATTTGGCATTTTAATATTATCTTCAAGACCTACTCGAATATGTCCTCCCCATCCAGCAGCGGACATACCTCCTCTAAATTGATCTTTTGCAACACCACACACACTCCACGTAGCCTCAGGAGGTTTTAGATTAAGCAAGGTTTCTAAATAACCTGGGCTGAATGGAGATCCACCCAAAACTCCAAATACAAATTGGAAATGCAACGGTTGTTCAAAAAGACCTTTTTGCCTATTAAGGAAGAGCATGTTATACATACCACCTAGATCGTAAATTTCCATTTCCGGTTTGGTTCCTGATTTCTTCATGTGCTTGGCAAAAGTTTGGATGGTTGAAAATGTATTAGCAAAGATTTGACCTGCGGCCATTACTATTTTTCCAGTTCTAAAATCACCAATCGAGAAATTCATAGAGTTAGTATTTAAAGATGCGAGCGGTGGTTTATATGTTCTGACAGGCTTTATCCTTTCTCTATCTGTTGCAATTGGACTAATTGCGGTGCTTAAATTTATTATTATATCTGGTGCTTTTTGCTTTATATTTTCAACAGTAGCTTTAATAATATCTAAATCTGGAGTGGGAATACCCCCTTTTGACGCATCTCTAGCATGAATATGAACTATGGCAGCACCTTCTTCATAACATTTCTTTGCCTCATCTCCAAACTCCTCTGGTGTATACGGTACAGCAGGATTTTGGTCTTTTCTCGTAGCTGCACCTGCTAACGCTGCTGAAATTACTAACTTATTTTCAGGATTATTTTCAAATATTTCTACCATTTTAAAACACTTTTATTTCAACATTTTAGATTTATTAATCACTAGGTTTAGTATTGTATATTTTAATATTTAAATTTTAAAATTTCTGGTTAGTATTTTTCAAATGAAATCAATGTTTTATTTAGGTACATCTTATTATTATCATATCGAAAATTTCAATTAAAAAGAAAATTAAAAATTATGAGTGAAAAAGTGGTAGTTACTACTAACGGTTTTGTTAGGGCTGAATTCGCATTTTGGGTCGGTCGTTACATGGATAAGTTTTATGATGCTTTAGAAAGTAAGAAGATTATAGGAAATAAATGTCCCAAATGTGGGAAAGTATTTGTTCCACCAAGAAAAATATGCGGAAGTTGTAATGAGGAAATTGCACTCGAGGAAAATTGGGTTGACTTACCAGATACAGGGACGTTACTTAATTATACGATAACTAAATATAAAGTAAGTGATAGAGCCGCTAGAAAAGGAAAAAACTCTCAAATAGTTGGAATTGTACGAATTGATGGGGGTGATACAGCAATAATTTACCCTCTTTTGAATATGGAACCAGGTGCAATAAAGATCGGGATGAAATTAAATGTTGTTTGGGAAGAAAAACCAAAAGGACACCCTTCTGATATCAAAGGGTTTAGTAAGTTATAAGAGGTGATAAATTAGATGGAAAAAGTAGGTATAGTAGGGTATAATCAAGTCAAGTTATATTCAGATGCTAATTATGGTAGGTACGAAATGATCTTTGAAGCTGTGAGAGGTGCTCTTGATGATGCCGGTCTGAAGAAAAAAGATATAACTACTGCTATCTCATGTACAAATGACTACTATGACGGACGCACAATTTCAAACGCCTTTACAGTTGAGGTTGGAGGTGGTTATTTGACAGATGAGAGTAAAGTTGAGATGGATGGAGCCCACGCTGTATTATATGGGTTAATGCGGATTCTCTCTGGTAATCATAAACTTGCCCTTATTTGGGGTGGTAGTATGGCATCTTGTTTTCCTTATCATGCTACTCGATTATATGAGGTAGATCCTACATGGGAAAGACCAGTTTCCTATGTAAATGATATTACAGCAGCAGGCTTTCAGATGAGAGCATATATGGAAAAATTTGGTGTTAATTCCGAGGAAATTGCAAAAACAGCTGTTAAAAACAAGAAAAACGCTTCAAAAAATCCATTGGCATTACAAGAAGCTCAGGATATTAATATTTCTGTTAAAGATGTAATGGAATCCGATGTTTATGCTGATCCAGTTAGGGAATTAATGGTTGCCCAACCGTGTGATGGTGTTGCCGCCCTTCTGCTAGCACCTGAAAAACAAGCTCTAAAGATTACAGATAATCCAGTTTGGATAACTGGAGTTGGATATTGTCAAGAAACCTATTATTTAGGAGATCGGAACTTGGCAGAAAGTAAATCAATGGAATTAGCGGGTAAAATGGCATTTGATGCAGCGGGGATTATAGATCCAAGAAAAGAAATTGACGTAGCAGAATTATTTGAAGCATATGCTCACGAGGAAATTATTTTTTCCGAAGCACTTGGATTAGCTGGAAAAGGTCAAGGTACAATTTTGAATTCTGAAATTGGAGGAGATCTTCCAATAAATCCATCAGGAGGAGCAATTGGCGGTAATCCCCCATGTGGTACAGGATTAATAAGGATTATTGAAGCAGCTAAACAATTAAAAGGTGAAGCTAACGGATACCAGGTTAATAGTGCTAATAAAGCCATTGCCTCAGGTCAAATTGGAATGTGTGCCCAAAATAATATTGTATTCGTATTGGAGGGAGGTAATTAAGAATGGGAAGGCAAGTAGCAATTGTTTCAGCAGGATTTAGTGAGCATGCTTCCAAACGTTCTGACGTTAATATTGTTGAATTAGTGAGTGAGGCAGTTAAGGATTGTTTAAAAAAAGTTCCTAGCATCAGTATTAGTGATATCGATGCATATGCAACTGGTAATATGCCTGGATTTGAAGGTGCTAATTTGCCAGAATTATGGATGACTGATTGGATTGGTGCTCGAAATAAACCATTAATGAGAGTTACAACAGGTGGAACGACAGGAGGTTCCGTAGGTATCGCAGGATATTACTCTGTAACAGCAGACCTACCAGGTATTGATACTGTCTTAGCAGTAGCTTTTGAGCAACAATCACAGGGAGATACTAGCGTTGGTCTGGGAAATGTAGCTTATGGAGAGATAACAGTATTAAGTCAATTGGGAGTCCCCTTTGGCCAAGTAGGACGTCTCATGTCGGGAGGTGCTGCAATTGGAGCAGCAGCTTTTCAAGCTACTAATTATATGCGTAAATCAAAAATTAGTGAGGAGGATCTAGCGAGAGTAGTTGTACAAAACAGACATAATGCCGCAAAAACTTGGTGGGCTCATCTCAAAATGCCAAACCTCACTATTGAACAAGTACTTGATACACCATATATTTCTTATCCTTTAAGATATGGTATGGTATGTCCTGCTTCAGATGGAGCGTGTGCTGTATTATTTACAACGGAAGAGAAAGCTAAGGATATGTGTGATATTCCTGCCTATGTCAATGGAGTTGCTAGCGTTGCACATGAAACGGCTATTCTCGGATACAATGCTAGTGGATCAGCACAAGTAGATCCCTCAGAACAGTTAGGTGCTATGAAATCATCAGAAATGGCTTACGGTCAAGCAGGTATTTCATTTCCACGAAAGGAAATTGACTATGCCGAGGTATATTCTCCATTCCCTAATCAAGAATTAATGTGGGTTGAAAAATTAGGTTTATTCGAAGAAACAACAGCCCCACAAATGTATGAAACTGGCTTGACCGCTTTAAATGGTGAATTACCAGTTTGTTGTTCTGGAGGAGTTAACTCTACTAATGCTATCGGTGCTTCTGCTTTAGAAAGACCTGCTGTGGCAGCGCTCCAAATAATGGGGAAGGCTGCCAATCAAGTTCCAAAAACAGTACATACTGCAATTGGTCATGGATGGGGAGGTGCACTTAACTTTTGCACAATGATGGTATTATCGGATGAACCGCAACGAAAATGGAGGTGATTTGAATGTCAAAACTAACTCAAAGAAAATCTTTAGATTATGTTAAAGAAAATTATAAAGAAACAAGAAAGATGTCAGGTAGCTGGTATTTAACCAAATATAAGTATAAGTACAATATAACTCATATGCAACCATTCTTGTCAAAATTGAAGGAGAAAAAATTAATTGGTTTAGAATGTTCAGGTTGTAATACAGTATATTTTCCTCCTCGATTTGTTTGTGGAAAGTGTTTAATAAAGCCAGATAGATGGGTAGATGTACGAGACACGGGAAGAGTGTCTACTTTCGTTATTGGTTATTTAAAAGACCCAGAGACCGGAGAAATTCAAGAAAGTCCATCAGTTTTAGTTCATCATGATGGGGCTGATACAACCAGTATGGCAGAATTAAATCCTGAGGTTGACGTAAAAGATATTTACATCGGCATGCCTGTTAAAGTGCATTGGAATGAAGAACCTTCTGGTGGGTTGACAGATATTGAATACTATGATGTAATAGAGGATGATTCTGAAGATTTAGACCTACGTGAAGATTAAAAATTTCTAATATTTTTTTACCTTTTATTGAAATATTTGCTTAACACTTAGAAATTATAAACTGGAAAGAACTCATATAATGTATCCTCATATAAGTTTAGGATTAAGTCCGGTGTAACTTGATTAATAGTAAACTTTTCAGTTTTCATTATGGTGATTTCCTCATCTTCTAATCCATTTGTATACCAATGCTTTAAAATCCCAATTCGGGAGACTTTCTTATTATCCAGTAAATCATGTAAAAAATTAACCCATCTATTTAATAGTTTAATTCTCTCTGCTGGAACTAATTTTTTACCAGATTTGTTTTTTTTGCTTTGTAACTTATCGTTTATCCAATTGGTGATTTCTTCCTCTGACCAGTTTTTCTTTTTCAAAGCTTTGATTTTTTTTGATTTAGATATCGTCTGAAAATCCTGGAGACTATTTAGAGATCCTAGTACAGTATCACAATCGCAATAATCTTTAGTTGCTCGAAAGTATAATTCATTAGGTCTTAATTGTGCTTGAACTGTAAGATTATGTATTTCGGAAAATTCCATTTTGTAAAGCTCAAGAATTTCTCTTATCTTCTCTTTCTGGGTTCCTTTAGGTAATGTTGCTGTAATATAAAAACTCAAATTTAAGACCTTTTAGCTGAATTGTTACTTAAATATCTAATTTCATAAATTAATATTTTGGAATGATAGTACTTATTATTTCTATGGCGTATTGAATATCATCCTCTTGAATCCCATAATGGGTTACAAAACGTATTTTCTTTTTACTAATATTAAACGCTAAAATACCTTTCCGACCTAATTCTCTTATAATTTCAGAAATGTTATTGGTAGTTAAAAACTCGATTATTACAATATTTGTATTGGATTTTTGAACTTTTATAGATAAATCCAGATTTTCTATGCCATTCGCAAGCATACTAGCATTTTTGTGATCTTCTTCTAATCTTTTAATCCATTTTGGCTCAAGTGCTACTAATCCAAATGAGGCGATTATTCCTGCTTGACGCATTCCACCTCCAAGCATTTTACGAAACTTACGAGCTTTAGTTATGAATTCTTTGGACCCCGCAACGATAGATCCGACTGGACAAGATAAACCTTTAGATAAACAAAACATTACGCTATCAACATGCTTAGTAAATTGAGTAACTGGTTGATTTAGAGCAACAGAAGCATTAAATATCCTCGCTCCGTCCAAATGAAATTGCAACTCATTTTTCTTTGCGAATGAATTAATATTCTCTAATTCCGAAGGATTGATTATTGATCCCCCATGAAAATTATGGGTGTTTTCTATACTAAGCAGAGTCGTCGGAGGTTCATGAATATCTTCTTTATCTCGTATCATACTTTGAAGCACAGATAAGTCAGGAATTCCATTGTTTGAAGGATAAGTTCTTATCATTAATCCTGCAATTCGAGCAGCACTTCCTACTTCATGCCCATAGATGTGACTTAATTCTTCTACCATAATTTCATCACCTGGTTTGGTTTGAGAAAGTAATGAAACAAGATTGCCTTGAGATCCGGAGGTGACAAATAACGCTGCCTTTTTTCCAACAATTTTAGCCGCTTTTTCTTCTAATTCATTTACAGTAGGATCTTCACCCATAACATCATCTCCTATTTTCGTATTATCTAATGACTGTAACGTTTCCCACATTTCAGGAGAAGGTTTTGTAATTGTATCAGATCGTAAATCGACAATTTTCATCTTTTTTACCAACTAAATTTATAAAATTATGTAAGAGAATCTTATACATTATAAATAGTTTGAAAAAGGTCTTTTAACAAAATGATAGAAAAAGACATTAATCGTACAAAATGAAATTATTTCTTTGATCTTTCAAATTCATAACTATAGTTTTACAAAAATTTATTTTAACTCTGAAGAATTTCCATTAAAATGTTAAAAATTATAGCAAAGAAAAACTAATATTAAAACAATTTATTACAAAATGTTAGAGAATTAAAATGGGAAAAAATTTGTATAGGTCTGGATTAAATTCTCCGCTCAATAATGAGGCACTTAAATTTTTATCATCTTTAAAAGAAGATCTATGGATTATTGAAGAGGACATTATTGGAACAGAAGTCCATGATATAATGTTATACGAACAAAAAATTCTCAATAAAAGTGAAATCCGTAAAATACTATTGACTCTTGAAAGCATAAAAATAAAGATTTTAAACAACCAGATAAAAGTAGACGAGAGTTTTGAAGATATTCATCCTTATATAGAAAAAAGTGTTATTGATGAAATTGGGATTGAAATTGGAGGGAAAATACATACTGGTAGATCAAGAAATGATCAAATATCACTTGATTTAAGATTGAAAATTAGAAAAGAGTTAAACAGAATTTCTAAAGAGTTGTTTGCATTATTTGAGATTTTCCTTAATCTTTCTAATAATAATATTAATTTCTTCATTCCATTATACACCCATCTACAACGAGGACAATTAGGAGTATTTTCTCATTACATTAATAATTATATTGCACAAATCTTAAGAACTCTGGAAAGAATAGAAGAAACTTATCACAGGGTTAACAAGAATCCACTTGGAGCTTGTGCTATTGGAGGGACAAGTATTAACATTAATAGACTTAGAACTTCAGAATTATTAGGGTTCGATGGATTGGTTTATAATTCAATTGATGCAATTAGTTCGAGAGATTATATTTATGAGACTCTAATGGGTCTTTCTTTATTAGCTATTCAATTCTCCAGAATTGCAGAAGACTTAATAATTTGGTCCACCAAAGAATTTGACTTTATAGAATTAGATGATAGATTTTGTTCAGTTTCAAGTGTCATGCCACAGAAGAAAAACCCAGACACAGTGGAATTAATAAGGAGTAAAAGTTCAAAAGTAGTTTCAAATTTATTTAGTAGCTCAATGATTATTAAATCAATCCCTACAGGGTATTTCCGAGATTTTCAGGATTTAAAGATGATATTGAAAAATTCTTTTGATCTAGTAATCTCGATAGTTGAAATGTTTAAGGGAATATTTTCAACCTTAAATTTAAAAAAAGAGAAGATGAGAGAGGCGATCGATGAAAGTTTCATTCAAGCTTTGGATTTAGCTGAAATACTAGTGCAGGATTATAATATTCCTTTTAGAAAATCACACATAATAGTAGCACAACTGGTGAAAAATTCAGAAAAGCCTGAAGATATGTTAAATAAAGAAAATATTGAGGAAGCCATTTATAAAATTCAAAATAAAAAAGTTAATTTATCAGAAAATTTAATTCAGAGCTTAAAAAATCTCGATCTATGCTTAGGAAAAAGAATTAGCAAAGGTTCTCCATCAAAGAAGGAAGTTCTATTAAATATTGATATACTAAACAAAAGAAAAGAATCGCTATTTAAATTGTATCTCGATAGAATAGAAAATATTGAGAAAGCAAAGTCTTTGCGAGGCGATATTATTAAAGACTTAAAGTCGTAAAAAAGCTAGTATTTGAAAATTTTTCAAGGTTTTCCGATAAGCTTAATATTTAGAAAAAAGCCCCCTAAAAATTTTTTAATGGAAGTATGAAATTATGTGTAAATGTTTATGAAATAATAATTTTATACTCGAGTTTTTTAGAAATGATTTGAAAGATTAAAAATCGTTTAATTTATATATAATTATACCTATATTAAGGTATAAGTTAAAATTATGTTGGTGTTTTAAAGTTTGATCTCACTCGATGCTTATTTGATGAATGAAATTGTAGGAATACAGTTTCAAAATGCACCGCATAAACTAAGACCGTCACGCCGCGGTTTTTAATTCTTTAATAAAAATAAGAATTGAAGTTCAATTTTTTTCTTCACTTCTTCATAAATTTTATTTTTATTATTTTTTTTGTCAAGATAAGATTAAAATACAACTTTTTAAGGGTTTTAATAAATGTATGCAAAAGATTCGAAAGTAAGGAAAATCAAGGGAGGAATTACAAGTCCAAAGGGATTTCATGCTACTGGTAACCATATTGGGATAAAGAAGAGGAAGAAAGATTTAGCTATAATCTCTAGTGATGTCCCAGCTAAAGCAGTTGGTGTTTTCACGACAAATATTGTTAAAGCTGCACCAGTACTTTGGAATCAAAAATTAATTAATAATAATAACCTAACCCAAGCTATAGTTGTAAATAGTGGAAATGCTAATGCTTGTACAGGGGAGATAGGTTTACATCATACAGAATTAATGGCAAATGAGGTAGCTTCTTGTTTGGGTTTAAAAAAAGAACAAGTTTTTGTAGCATCTACAGGAGTTATTGGAGTTCCACTTCCAATTGATAAGATAATTAATGGCATTAAAAATACTTTTAAAAAATTGGGGAATACGGAGAATGATGCAAATTTAGCTGCGGAAGCAATTATGACTACAGATACCCATTCAAAGCAAGTATCTGTTGAATTTACCATAGATAATAAGGAAGTAAGAATTGGTGGAATGGCTAAAGGTTCTGGAATGATTCATCCAAACATGGCAACTATGCTCTCATTCATTACAACAGACTTAAATGTATCAAAAGAGTTATTAGAAAAAGCATTGAAGGAAAGTAGCGAAGATTCGTATAACATGATCTCTGTTGATGGTGATACTAGTACAAATGATATGGTTATTCTATTGGCTAATGGATTGAGTGGAAATTCAGAAATTACAGAAGAAAATGAAAATTACAAAATTTTTAAGAATGCACTTCATTATGTAAATACTTTTTTAGCCCAGGAAATTGTGAAGGACGGAGAAGGAGCTAAAAAGTTTATTACGGTGCATGTTAAAGGGGCTATGTCAAAAAAAGATGCAAAAATTTTAGGTAAATCTGTGATAACATCAAGTTTGGTGAAAACTGCATTCTTTGGAGAGGATGCTAATTGGGGAAGAATTCTCGCAGCAATGGGATATTCTGGAGGAAATTTTGATCCATCAGGAGTTTCTATTAACTTTAAAAATGGATCAAGTTCGATTAACCTGATGCTAGATGGTACTCCAGTAAAGTTTGATGAAAAATTAGCTAAAAAAATTCTAAAAAAAACAAATATCACGGTCGAAGTATTACTTAAAGAAGGAGAAGGAGAAGCAATTGCTTGGGGCTGTGATTTAAGTTATGAATATGTGAGGATTAATGGAGATTATAGAACATAAAAAGTTGTTTAGTATGGTTGAAAAGTTAGAGAAGGCAGAGATTTTAATTGAAGCCCTTCAATTCATAAAAAAATTTTATGGGAAAACAATTATAGTAAAGTATGGAGGGAGTGCCATGAAAGATCCCGAGCTTAAGAGAAGATTTATAGATGATGTTGTTTCTTTAAATTTGGTAGGGATTAAGGTTATCATAGTTCACGGCGGAGGACCCTTCATAAATAAAATGTTATGCAAGTTAGGAATCAAGCCAAAATTTTTCAACGGATTGAGAATTACAGATAAGGAAACGATGAAAATAGTTGAAATGGTATTAGCAGGAAAGATCAATAAGAGTATCGTTAACGATATTCAAACTTTAGGTGTTAATGCTATAGGATTGTGTGGAAAAGATGGGGATCTTTTACATGCTAAAAAGAAAATCATTGATGAAACAGATTTAGGGTTTGTTGGGGAGGTTACTTTTGTGAATACTTCTTTTTTAGAAGGATTATTAAAAAGTGGTATTATTCCTGTAATTGCCCCTATAGGCAAAGATAGTTTAGGAAACACTTATAATATAAATGCTGATGATGTAGCACTAGCTATTTCAAAAGCAATAAACGCTGAAAAATTAATTTATATAACAGATGTCTTAGGTGTTTTAAGTGACATGGAAGATGCCACATCTCTAATAACGGAGATGAAAACTGATCAAGCTTTGTCTTTTATTGAAGAAGGAGTAATTACGAATGGTATGATTCCAAAAGTAAAGAGTTGTGTTGAAGCAGTGAATTGTGGAGTAAAAGCAGTCCATATAATAGATGGGAGAATTAAGCACAGTTTATTGCTTGAAATACTTACTTCAAGAGGGATAGGTACAATGTTTAAAAATTAATTATAAACATAAATTTAAGGATTAGATTAAATCATGGAAGATTGGATTGAAAGAGGAAATAAGGTTATTATGAATACTTATAGTCAGTTCCCTATTACTATAGAAAAAGGAAATGGTGTATATCTATGGGATAGTAATGGTAATAAATATTTGGATTTTGTCGCAGGAATAGCTGTAAATGCCTTAGGTTATAATGATTTTGACTATGTGAAAGAGATCTCGAATCAATTGGCTAAATTACAGCATTGTTCAAATTTATATTGGATGATTCCCTCAATAGAATTAAGCGAATTATTAACAAAGAATAGCTGCTTTGACAAAATTTTCTACTGCAATAGTGGAGCAGAAGCCGTAGAAGCGGCAATTAAATTAAGTAGAAAATATGGGAAGAAGGTTCATGATGATAATTGTTATGAAATTATTACAATGAAAAAGTCTTTTCATGGCAGAACTCTTGCCACTTTAACAGCAACGGGTCAAACAAAATATCAAAGTGGTTTTAATCCATTAATGCCCGGATTTTCATATGTTGAATTTAATAATTTTGATTTGTTAGAGAAGGCGGTTAATGAAAAAACATGTGCTATCATTATTGAACCAATACAAGGGGAGGGTGGGATCCATCCCGCAGAAAAAGATTACTTACAACAAGTAAGAGCACTTTGTGATAAAAAGGATATAGTTTTAGTATTTGATGAAGTACAATGTGGTATGGGAAGAACAGGAAAACTATTTGCATACCAATTATTCGGAATAGAACCTGATGTTGTTTCTTTGGCAAAAGGTTTAGGTGGAGGTTTTCCAATTGGTGCAATGTTAGCGAAGCAAAATAAAGCTGATGCTTTTAAACCAGGTGATCACGCATCTACTTTTGGCGGTAACCCCTTGGCTTGTACAGCAGGTAAAGTAGTTGTGAGAAAGCTTTTAAATGGTGTACTTGATAATGTACAAAAACAAGAAAAGCATCTAAAAAAAAGATTAAATGAATTAAGAGATAAATATGAAAAAGTCGAAGAAGTTAGGGGACATGGGCTTATGATCGGAATGGAATTGAAATGTGCGGTTAAAGAAATTGTTATTAAATGTATGGAGAATGGTTTACTTATCCTAGGTGCTGGAGAAAACGTCATAAGATTTGTTCCACCTCTGATTATTAGCAAGGAAGAGATAAATGAGGGAATTTCGATATTGGATGATGTATTTAAAAATTTCTTTAACTGATATAGGTTTTGAAAATGATTAAGGTAGGAATAATAGGGGCAACGGGATATTCAGGATCAGAGTTAGTAAGAATTTTATATCACCATCCAAAGGTAGAAATTAAATCTCTATCCTCAAATAGTCATAATGATCAAGTTTACAATTCAGTTTTTGAAAACTTCAATAAAATATCCGAAATGAAATGTGAGGAGGAGGATCTCGAGACTTTAAGTGAAGAACTTGATGTTGTTTTTTTAGCACTACCTAATGGGAAAGCTTTCGAATTATTAACTGACTCTGTTTTAGATAATGTCAAGATTATTGATCTAAGTGGAGATTTTCGATTAAAAGACATAAGAGTTTATGAGGAATGGTACAAACTTAGACATATGAATGAAACTCTGATAAGCAAGGCTACATACGGCCTTAGTGAATGGAAGAGGAGCCAGATAAATAATTCTAATTTAATTAGTAATCCCGGTTGTTATCCAACCTGTGCTTTATTAAGTTTACTTCCTCTAATTAAAGAAGAAATTTTAGAGGAGAATAACATTATTATTGATGCAAAATCGGGAGTGTCAGGAGCAGGTCGATCTCTAAATTTAACAACGCATTTCTCTGAATGCAATGAATCAATTAAACCTTATAGTGTAAAATCTCATCGACATACACCAGAAATTGAACAAGAACTTAATGAAATTACTGGAAATGAGAATTCAGTAATTTTTACACCACATCTTTTACCTATGAATAGAGGAATATTATGCACAATTTATGGGACGCCTAAACAAAAAATAAATTATGAAGAAATCAAGAAAATTTACGAGAAATATTACAAAGATGAATATTTCGTTCGGTTGACAAAGGAAAATGTATTCCCTGAAACAAAATGGGTGAAAGGATCAAATTATTGTGATATAGGCTTTACATTGGATAAAAGATCGAATAAAATTATAATTATAGGGGCAATAGATAATTTAATTAAAGGTGCGGCCGGACAGGCTGTCCAAAATATGAATATAATGTTTAATTTAAAAGAGAATACAGGATTAAATTCAATACCCATATTTCCAATTTAGAATAAATTTTAAAAAATGAAGAAAAAGTGATAAGTGTATGAATCAATTAGGGCCGAAAAAAGAAAAATATGAGAAAATTTTATTAATGTATTCGGGAGGGTTAGATACATCTTGTATGATAAAATGGTTACAGGAGAAATATGAGTCCAAAATTTATACCTTTACAGCTGATCTCGGTCAAGAATTTGCTGATCCCTCCAGATATAAAGAAATTGAAGAAAAAGCTTACAATTTAGGTGTAGTTAAACATTTTAAAGTAGATCTAAAAGATAAATTTGTTAATGAATATGTGTTCCCGACTATCAAGGCAAATGGTTTGTACCAAGGAGTATATCCATTGAGTACCGCAATTGGGAGACCATTGATAGCAATTGAAGCTATTAAAATTGCACAACAAGAAAAAATCGATACTATAGCTCATGGATGTACAGGGAAAGGAAATGATCAAATTAGATTTAATGTGACAATAAGTGCATATGCACCCCAAATTGAGGTTTTAATGCCATTAATTGAGTGGGACATGGGCAGAAGTGATGAAATATTATATGCACAGCAACATGGAATCCCAATAAGAGAGGAGAATCGGAAATATAGTGTCGACGAAAATCTTTTTGGAAGAAGTGCTGAGTGTGATATTTTAGAACATCCTGAAATTGAAGCTCCAGAAGATTGTAACGCTTGGACAAAATCACCTCAAGAAGCTCCAGATTTCTCTGAGTATGTAGAAATCTTTTTTAAGAATGGGATCCCTGTTCAATTAAATAATGAAGAAATGAAAGGGGTTGAATTAATAAAAAATTTAAATAACCTTGGCGCTAAGCATGGGATAGGAAGAGTAGGTCATATGGAAGATAGAGCAATTGGTTTAAAATCACGGGAGGTGTATGAAGTCCCAGCTGCTTTAATTTTAATTAAAGCCCATAAAGATCTCGAAAAGTTTGTTTGTACAAAGCATGAGAATTCATTTAAAACAATGGTGGATCAAAGATGGACCGAACTTGTGTACGAAGGATTATGGGTCGATCCATTAAGGGACGCCCTAGAAGCTTTTATTAACACAATTAATCAAAAGGTAACAGGCAAGGTAAGGGTGAAATTATATAAAGGAAGCGTGAATGTGGTATCAAGAGAATCTCCTTATGGTTTATATGATCTTAACTTAGCAACTTATGATACAAGTAGCAGTTTTAATCAAAAATATAGTTACGGTTTTATTCCACTATGGGGTTTACAAAGTGAGATTGGATTTCAAGTTAAAAATGCTTTAAAATCATCAAAGAAGGTTTTAAACTAAATAAATTTAGGTAAAAATGAGGTTGAGAATCTAAAATGTATTATCGAGGTTATATATTAATACGATTAAAAGTAATTGGTACAGAATGGAAGATAGTTGAGAAGTTAACTGGATTAAAATCAGAAGAATCAGAAGATAATTGGAAAATCACATATGCAACACCAATATACGGAGGTTGGGATGTAATAGTAGAGTGTTCATTTAGTAAGCTTAAGGATTTAGATAAAATAGTGACTTTCTGTAGGATTGATAAAGATTTATCTCATTGGATCGAAGAAACAACCACCCTTATGGGATCCAAAAATGATTACATAGAATAGTATTTGTATCAAATATAATCTGTAATAAATTGAAAATACAATATTTTCAATGGAATAAAAAACTTTTTTTTAAATTATAATGAAAATTATCTAATACTAATTTTTAATTATGAAATTTGATTTTAAATTGATTTAGCTTCTCATCTAATGTTTGTAGATAAAAATAAATTAGTTCTATTAGAAAGTCAAGAAATAATACTCTAAAATTCGACAATTATGATTAAATTTGTTTATAACTTTTTGTATCGTTTTTTTCGTGCTCCGTGGGATATCGGGGTTAGAGATGAGCTTGTTTCTTTGGTTACAAGCGGTAAAATTAAGCCGTGCAAAGTTATCGATTTGGGAAGCGGATCTGCTAGTAATTGTATTTTTTTAGCAGAACATGGTTTTGATGTAACTGGAGTTGATTATTCTCCTGCTGCAATTCTAAAAGGTCGAAAAATGGCTATAAAGGCGGGCGTACACGTAAATTTTATAGTTGATGACTTAACAAATCTACAGCATGTAAAGGGAACCTTTGATTTTTTAGTTGATTATGGAACTTTCGACGATTTAAGCCCAACAGACCGAATTCTATTTATTAAAAATATTCTTCCATTAACTCATAAAGGAACAAAATTCTTATTTTTTTGCTTCGAGTGGCCTATTCGATGGTGGGAACGTTTAATACGGCGAGTCCCAATTTTGGGTTCAATGTCTCTTGAACCAGGTGAAGTATCTCAAAGATTTGGATCATTTTTTGAAATCGAGCAAATTAAAGTTGAAAATTATAATTCTAAGGTAATACCCAGAGTCGTAACCTACTTGATGACGAAGAAATAAAAAAGGTTGATTTAGAGTAGATCTAACTGTAGAAAATTCAATGCATTATTTCTTTTTTTAACATAAAGTATCTTAAAAATAAAACTTAAATATAAATTCTATTATAAAATTTTTGTAGAATTTATAAAAAAGTCATATAATATTCAATTTATTAAATTCTGTGATTCTATCGTAATATCAATAATTAATAAAAAGGTGAAAGTATATTACTCAAGACGATATAAAAGATTTAACCGAAGGATTAGATGATAAGATTGTTAAAGGTTTGAAAAATAAAAATGATGTATTAACCTCTGAAAATTATGATCTTAAGAGCACTTTAACAAGTAAAGATGGAGAACTCAATTCACTTAATGAAAGAATTGCAGGACTGAATTCAGAGTTAGAATCTAGTAAAGGAAAAATAACTGATTTAGAAAATCAAGTTAATGGGTTAACATCCTCAAAAGAAAATGAATCAGTTGATTTGAAATCAGAAGCTAGCAATTTAACATCAAAGGTTGAGGAATTAACAAGTAAAAATGCGGAATTGACTAGTAAAAATGAGGAATTAACCAAATCACTTTCAGAAAAAGATTCAAAATTAGGAGAACTTAGTAAATCTCTTGAGGAAAAAGAGAAAGTAATGGGGGAACAAAAGGCTCATATTGAAAAAGCAGAAACAGAGTTAAGTTCATTGAAGCCTGTCGAACCAACAGCATACGCAAGTGAAGATCGTTTAATATGCCCAAGTTGTGGTGCTGTAGGAAAAGACATTAAAAGTGAAGAAGATAAATCAAAGATCTTAGGGTACATAGGTCACAAACCTATGTTGGGTAAGATTAATGTTTGCAAAAAATGCGGTGAAAAATTTTAGTAAATACTCTTTTCTTTCTTCCTATATTTAATAACCTCTTGTTAGATTAAGCATTTTTTAGGGTCGAGGATATCTAAAATTTAGGCCGGATAAGTAATAAAAGTGAAATCTAAAAAAAAGTTAACCTCTTTCATTTCGTAATGATTATTCTAGAATCTTACCATATCCAGATTTTGGTAACTCTATGAATTTTCTTTATTTGAGTTTCCTTTTATAAAGTTTTTCATCTGGGACAAAACTCATCATTGTCAAATCTTCTCTAATCTCCCAACCCAAATTTCTATAGAAATCCATAACTTCCATATTGCGTTTTTCTATAAACAAATGAATCTTGTGGATTCCTTTTTGGCGAAACTCTTCAATTAATTTAGTTATTATCTTTGTTCCATATCCTTTCCTTTGGTAGGTAGGATTTACTGCAAGATGATGGATATAACCCCTTCTTCCGTCAAAACCCCCCATTACAACAGAAATAATTTTCTCTTTAAGCGTTCCAATTAGAAATAAATCAGGATTTCTCTTAAGCATTTTCTCTACTTCATGTTTAGAATCCGAAGAACCAACAGAAATTCCAGCATTTTTCCACAACTCAATAACTTCATCATAGAATTTCATAGAAAACTTTTCAATCTTCATGTTGACTAGAAAGTAGTATAATCATTTTTATTATGGATAAGGATCAATAAATATGAGAATCTAGAGAGAGACTCTTTATTTTTATTCGTGTTTCTGTTTTACTATCAATAATTTGTTTTATTGTTTTTGAAATTTCTTTCCTTTTAGAAAAATCAGAAGGAAAAGGTAAAGTTAGTTCCATTATGCGATTTCCTATTGTAGCAATAGTTCCTTGAATAAAAGTAAATGTTTGAATTTGCTTTTGTACAAGGTCTAGATTTAATAGATATAATATGAGATAAGAATCAATCGACTCTTCATTTACTAAGGTTTTTATTTGAAATATATGGCTTTGAATTATTATTTTAGTATCTAGTTTAGTTATATAAGCTGTTTTTCCAATAAGATTTGGTCCACCATCCTTAACCAAGAGAATATCATCCGATTCAATATTTTGCTTATCTTTATATTGTTCATATACCTCTTGGCTTGTTTTTTTATAGGAATCTAAATTGACTTCCCAATTGTTAATTTCGCTAGTTCGAATAAATGGAATATCTCCCAAACCATACACATGAGATCCAATTTCAGATCCTCTTGGTAAGTAACCTCCTTTATTAGTATAAATAATCTCCTTTTCTGTAAGTTCTTTTATACTTAATAGATTAAACTTCTCATTAATTGATAATTTCTTAAGGATTTTTTCCACTCCTGTATAATAAGGGGGGATAAAAACATTGTTTTTAATCTGGCTGAATTTAATGTTAAAAACTTTTTGGTCATTTAAATAATTAAATCCTTCTGCATCCCTGAGTTTTTTGTGAAGCTCTGTTAATTCATCAAAAATAATCGGGTTCTCCTTAGAATCCAATTTTTTACTGCCATCTTTATTTAGTTGATACAAAACCTTTCCATCCTTGTCGTGACCTACATTATCAACAATGGCGAAATCTATTAGATAATCAGCTGGAATCGTCTTTAACTTCTGAAAAAACAGGATACTGGTCTTATTACATGTGAAAGGTTGAAATGTATTTTGATCTAATGAAACTATACCTAATATTCGTCCGTTGGAGTTTAGATATTCCCATATATACCGATCTGAAGGATTACCAAATATACCTTCAGGTAAAACAATCCCTAATTTTCCTTCATCTTTAAGTAACTGAACACATCTCTCAATAAATAAAACTTGAGGGGATTGTTGCTTTGTCACCTTGTTTTGAGTTTCCCATTTACCATTTTGATTTTTCCAAGCATGACCTAATTGGTAATTATCTAATATTCTACTCTCATTAATAGGAATTTTAACCCCAAATGGAGGATTAGTAAATATAAAATCAAAAGATTCATTTTTTATTGCCTCCATGGCAGGAGCTCTGTAACTATTTGGATCTAATGAATCTTCACAAAAAATGTTAGATTTTCCATTGCTTAATATATCCAAATATAGTCTGCTTATTTTTGTTAAGAACAGGTCTTTATCAATACCAAATAAATTAGAAATAATCTTAATTCTTTTAGATTTTGATTCACATTTTCTCCATAAGAATTCTTTAGTTTCAAGAAGAAATCCTCCATGGCCACATGCAGGATCTAAAATTTTTGATTCAATTGTCGGATCTAAATAATTTACCATAAATTTGACTATATTTGGAGGTGTAAAAAACTGTCCTGCTTCATCTTTTAATATTTTACTTACAAATATCTCAAATGCGTCGCTAAAAATATCTTTAGAGGATTGTAGAAGTGAAATATTTTCTAAATCTCTTATAATTAAGTAAATGAGATCCTTAGTTAAGGTGATACGTTCATCTTCATCAATTATATCTTTGTATTTATCTCTAACGTTATTATCAAAAAATAATTGAATTCTCTCAAGCAATTCTTTAGGAGATTCGCCTTCCTTAGTGTAAACTTCAACTTCCTCTTCAGGTTTCTTAGAAATTTCGTCAACTAACTTACATAACAAAAGATTTATAATTTGCTTTGAACGTGCTCTAGTATCTGTATCAGTATACTTTAATTTCCCATATAAGTGCTGGTTAATTGATTTAAAAATAATTTTTAAACTGGGAGATTTGACTAAATCCTTTTTTAGTAATCTTCCGAGACTTTTCTTTGTAAAATCAGTGATTTTAACTGGCATCAATAAGTAAAATAAGGAATTTATTCATTTTAACTTCATTAATATCAATATTTCACTAGTGTCGAATCAGTTTATTATTATTTATTATTAATTGAAAATTAAGGATATTATGGGAGAGTGTTTCCGAAAAGAAATCTAGTAATTTTTCAACGGTTTAAGTAATTCTTACAAATTTATTTTTTTGAAAAAAACTTATAGTGATTTTCATCAATAATAGAACGATACCCTATCTTTTGATAAATACTATTGGAAGTAGGATTACTTAAGTCAGTAAATAAAAAACAATATTCATTTCCCTCTTCCAATAGAAACTTACTTAATTTTGCTACACATTCCGTAGCATAACCTTTTCTCCGTAATAAAGGAGGAGTATATACAAGATTAATAGCATTTCCATGAGGGCTTTTACCTGCTTTCCTCGCCATTGAAACGGGTTCTTGATCATCAAATAATAAATAGATCTGACTAGCATCCTGTTCAAATTCAAACTTGAAATTTTTGATATTTCGCATTAATTCTTCTTCTGTTATCTCTGCCAATGCTTCAGTCGCCATTTCTCTTGCCCATTGAAGAACTATTGATTGATTTGATTTTGTTGCAACAGAAAATAGTTTATCTCCTAATGTCTCTTCTGAGACTTCAGCCAATTTATACAATCTTTCTCTTCTCAATAATTGAGATTCCAAAGAATTCTTCTTACACCACAATTTTGAAAATTTATCTGCTGCCTCTTTAAAACTTAATACCCCAGGTAAGTATACATTTCGTTTTGAAAGTTCTTCTACTAAGATTTTAATATTGTTCAAATCAGCTGTATAGGAAATAATGAGATCGTGTGGTGGTGTCATTAATGATATGAGCTCAATAGATCGATTTTCTGCTAACGAGAACATAAGAGGTGGCTCTTTCCCATACCTTTGAATATTTTTTTTGAGAGAATTCAAAATAGTTAAAGGAAGACTATTTTTAACCTCATTTTTTACTAAAAAAGGAAAAACATGGTTATAGAATTTATTGACATCTTCATAAAACATTGCTCTCATATTCATTTAAGAAGTAAAATTACTTAAAAAACCTTCTAATGCGACTGGTTTATTTATTATTCGAGTTCTTCTTTCAATTCTTCTAACTTACAAATAAAATTGTCAAAATCGATTCTATTTACTTGATTAACATTTATTTTAGTAATTAAACTAATAAAATCTTTTATAATAGGATTCTCAAGAATTTCACATTTTTGATTCATTGTATTTACATCTAATATTAGGGCAGAGTCAAGAATTTCTCCCATCCCAATTACATCTCTTAAAACCAACCCACTATTTTCATTATAAGATAACATAACGATTTCTTCCATTATCTGAGAACCATCATTTCTTTTTATAATCTTAAATTCACACATTTTGTAACCTTCTTTCTGAATTTATTTAAATAATGAGAAGTAATATTTGTATTATAATTTCATTCTTATTGGTTAATTGAATTATAGTTCTTTGGCAAGATAAAAAACGGAGTTTCAATTAAATTCTAATTATTATTTTTTACCATAATTAAGAGAAGAAACTTCTTTTTAAAGAAAGACAAATTAAAGATCTTTATAATTTAAAAACTATTTTTATTCAAGGTTGAAAAAATGGTAGAAAATGATGTTTGTTTCATGCCCGCTTGGGAAATGGCAGAGAAAATTAAAACACAAGAATTGACTTCACAAGAAATTACTGAGGTTCTCATTGAAAGAATTAAGAGGTTAAATCCGATAATCAATGCTTATTGTACTCCCACTTTTGACTTAGCAAGGGAAATGGCAAAAAAAGCTGATGTTAGAGTGAGAAAAAATGAGAAAATCCCTCCTTTAAATGGGATTCCAACTTCTATAAAAGATTTAATGGCAGTGAAAGGAGTAAGAACTACTTATGGATCAAAAATATTTGAGAATAACATTCCTGATGAAGACAGTATCACAGTTACACGTTTAAAAAATGCAGGTTGTGTAATTTTAGGAAAGACGAATACTCCGGAATTTGGATTCAAAGGAGTAACCGATAATCAAATATTTGGAGTGACACCAAATCCTTGGAATCTTGAGAAAACATCGGGAGGTTCTAGTGGAGGAGCAGCAGCTTCAGTTGCTTCTGGAATGGGACCATTAGCTCAAGGATCAGATGGAGGAGGATCTATTCGACATCCCGCTGGCTTTTGTGGAACATATGGTTTAAAACCTTCATTTGGAAGGGTTCCTCGTGATTCAGGAGTATTTAAAATTAATTTAGGTCTCTCGGTTATAGGTCCTATTGTAAGATATGTGTCAGACGCTGCATTAATGCTAGATGTAATCAAGGGACCGTCTGAAAGTGATAGATTTTCACTACCTGAAGAAAAAGTCAATTATTTCGAGCACATAAATGAAAGACCAAGAAAATTAAAAATTGGCTATAGCTTAGATTTAGGGTTTGCTAATGTCATAGATTCTGAAGTAGAAAAATCTGTATTAAAGTCTGTTCAAAAATTTGAAACTCTTGGATGGAGTGTGGAAGAAGCAAAATTTAAAGGAATTGATCCTTCACTTGCTTTTAGCACTCATTGGTTAGTCGCTTTTGGACATGAAATCCAGCCATACTTAGATGATTGGAAAGATAAACTTGATCCTACCCTCCTAACTTGGGTCAAAGCAGGATTACAATTCCCAGCTTCAAGCTTACCACTCGCTATGAAAACTCGAGCTGAATTTTATGAATCTGTTTATGAGACTTTTAAAGATTATGATATACTTGTAACCCCAACGACAGCCGTACCTGCTTTTGAATTAGGAATTGCTGCACCTCAAAAAATAAATGGAGTTAGTGTAAGAGCAACAGATTGGCAACCGTTTACATTTCCTTTTAATTTTACGGGGCATCCTGCTGCTTCTATTCCCTGTGGATGGACAAGTGATAACTTACCTATTGGTATGCAGATAGTTGGTAAGCGATTTCAGGAATTATTAATTCTACAAGTTTCAAAGGCCTTCGAAGAAATTGCCCCATGGCAGGATAGAAAGCCTAATTTTAATTAAAATTGTTAAATAAAATATTAATAAAAATGTAAGGTTAAATGATGAAGAGAGAAGATATATGTTTTATGCCTGCGTGGGAAATGAAAGAGAAGATTATAAATCAAGAAATATCATCGCAAGAAATTACTGAAATAATAATTGAAAGAATTGAAAAGATAAATCCAATAATTAATGCCTACTGTACTACTACATTCGATTTAGCTAGAGATTTGGCAAAAATAGCTGATACTACTGTTAAAAAGGGTGAAAAATTAGGACTATTACATGGTATCCCGACTTCTATCAAAGATAATGTTGATATTGAAGGAATTAGAACTACTTGTGGCAGTAAAGCATTTGAAAACTATATCTCACCCAACGATGATATCGCCGTCAAAAGGTTGAAAGAAGCGGGTGCGGTGATTTTAGGAAAAACAAATATGCCTGCATTTGGGTACAAGGGGGTAACTGTAAATTTAATTTTTGGTGAAACAAAAAATCCATGGCATTTAGAAAGAACTACGGGAGGATCTACTGGAGGGGGGGCAGCAGCAACGGCTTCTGGTTTAAGTCCTTTAACGCAAGGTTCGGATGGAGGAGGTTCTATTCGTATTCCAAGTAGTTTTTGTGGTTTATATGGTATCAAACCAACTTTTGGGCGCATACCACAAACTTCAATGAAAATAGAAGGTAATATGGGCACGTACGTTCAAAAGGGACCTTTAGTTAGATATGTAAAAGATGCTGCTCTAATGCTTGATGCCTTAGTTGGAGCTGATGATATTGACAGATATTCTTTACCAAAGCCAAATTATAGTTTCTATAATGCTTTAGAAGAAACACCTAAGAAACTGAAAATAGGATATGCAATAGATTTGGGTGGATTAGAAACTATTCATTCTGAAGTAGAAAAATCAGTATTAGATGCTGTGAAAAAATTTGAAGAATTTAATTGGTCAGTTGAAAAAAGTAACATTAATTTATTATCAAATGGAAAAACACTCAGAGGACAAGTGAATGTAAATAATTATAGCTTGACATGGTATACATTATGGGCATATGGAATTGGACATTTCCTAAAACCGATAATAGAGCAAAAAGGAGATATTTTAGATCAAGAATTAGTTCAGTTGGCTCAATTTGGGCTTCAACTTGCCACAGAAGATATATATAACGCAGAAATACAAAGAGAAATCATTTATGAGAATATATGCAAACATTTTAAAGAATTTGATATTTTAATTACTCCTACTATGGCATGTCCTGCTTTTGAATTAGGTGTATCCTCCCCAACTAAAATTGATGGAAAAACGGTTTCATTAGGAGCTTGGTCACCATATACTCATCCTTTCAATATGAGTGGTCACCCTGCTGCTTCAATTCCCTGTGGTTGGTCGAATGAGGGACTTCCTATAGGAATGCAAATAATTGGGAAAAGATTTGATGAGGTTTCTGTTCTTCAGGTTTCCCAAGCTTTTGAAGAAATTGCCCCATGGCAGGTCAAAAAGCCAAACTTTAATTAAAATTATTTAATCTCTTTTTAATATAGAGAGAAAATTTTAGATTTATATATTAAATCTAAACGATGGAGCCTGATAAGCATTTTTAAAAAATCAACTAGTTCTACTAACATATCATTTAAATAATTGATCAGCTCTTTTTCCAAAAAAAAAAAAATGATTCGGTTTTAAGAATATAAGAACTAAATACTTATAGTATATAAACTTGGGGGGTAGAAATATTATTTTCTAAAATCTCAAATTATTTTAAAAAAATTTGAATACTTATCTTGTACCCAAAGAAGTTATTGGGTGATTTAAAATTAGAAAATTTGAAAGAAGTTAAGATAAACTAATTATGAAGAGATTTATTTCCTTTAGACAGAGGGAAATTAAAAAAAATTTAAGAATTTTGAGAAGACCACTTAATTATTTAGTAGACATGGGCATAGTGGTTTACTCTTTAATTCAGTTGCCTACTGGTGTATTAAAATTCCTTAGTATGTACATTCATACAGATTTACTTGATTTTTTTGCAGGAAGTTTATCAACTTTACACGAATGGAGTGGTATCGCATTAGGGATTCTTATTCTAGCTCATTTAGCACTCCATTGGAAATGGATATTTAATATGACTAAAAAAATTCCTAAAATCATAAAACGGAATAGAAAAACGCTAAAATACTTTATTGATATAGGAATGCTCACATCTTTTTCATTAGTATTTATTACCGGGATAATCAAATTTCCCCTATTGGATGTTGACAGGGAATTTCTTTCCGTTAATTCGTTATTTTTTGTTGTAATCCACGATTGGGCCGGGATTACACTCGCTATTCTTGCTCTTTTACATATAATCCTTAATTGGAAGTGGCTTGTTGCAACAACAAAAAAGGTATTTAGTAGAATAAATCTCAAAAAAAGAAGGAATTTAAGTGCATCAATTATATTCATATCAATCCTAATTTTACCCTTAATAATTCCCTATATTATTATTGACAATCAAAGTAATACGTTCACAATCGCAGGGATCGGAAATTTAAATTTTGATCCAGAACAGGTTGAAACAGTTAGACCAGATTTATTCAAAGAGGGGCACTTCTCTATATTTGATATTTTAGTATATTTGGATAATTCAGGGAAAATTGATATGGAATATCATTTTGATGCAGAGATGGATACAAATATAATAGATTCTATTAATGGAACTGATAGGCTTTGGTATTTTTCGTACTACGATGGGGGACGAAATGAAAATAACGTTTTTCGAATTGATCATTATCCATATAAGTCAAAGATGAGTTTCGAGTTTTTCCAAACGTCCCTTTCTCATTTAAATAATATTTATGAGACTTTTCGAAGAGAAATTGTAAGATTGAATGCTAATAATGGTAGTCTCATTATTCCAAGCATAACAATTAGAAGTCCTCGCAACAATATAAGACTTGATAATGTACGTGTTACAGCTCATAATCTCAGGAATGATACCCTTCAAGATGGAGTTATAACAGCTATAGATGTTATCCTATCCTTAGCAGATCAAGGCTTGATTACATATCAGCTCAAATGGTATGAAACAATAGGATTAGATGAAGTAAAGAGTTATTGGGTTGAGGGCATAAATGCAGATATAGCATATGCTCGTTGTGGGTTTGTTTATGAGGCAGGCGATTATGATTTTGAGGACAGAAGAGGTAACCATATTCATATACCCTCAGATATTAGAATTATTACATCTCCTCAATATGAAAAATGGTTCTGGATATGTATATAAATTTTTTTTTTTTCATTCAAAGAAAAGTGATTTCTCATTATATTAATAATATTTTAACCCTCCTAATTTTGTTTAGCTTTATAAGAACAATTTTTTTAAACTGTCTTTAATAATTCTAAATATAGGAATTATACAACTAAATAATTTTACAGCTTTTAGCTAAAAATAAAATCAGAGGAAAATGAGTAATATGACACGTCCGTATCAAAAAGCAAACATTCCAGGCCCCGAAATGGGCACATCTGTTTCTGACCCAGTTGTAATGGCTAATTTTCTTAAAAGCCCAATGAAGAAAGCTCTAGTTATTGGCGCAGAGTCTTTAAGTTGGGAGCTTGATGGTAAAAAGATTGTTGATTTTTTAATTGAAATCGCAAATAAAATTGATTGTCACGTTGTTGGTACCGGTCATGCATACAGTTATTTGAAAGACAAAATTGCTGAGAATAAATTGTATGAAATGTCGCTGATTAACATTACAAATCGCTTATGCGATAAAGATTGGGTTGGTTTAGACGGAGAAGGGCAATATTCAATGGCTATTTTCGGGGGACACTTAGTATATTACGTTTCTCAAACGTTATCCAGGATCAAGAACTTTACAAACTGGGTAAAAACCATTGATTTAGACAAATACTCTCATCCAAATGCTAGATTCAGTTTACCGAATCTTAGTGATGATGATTGGAAAGAATTTTTAGAAAATTTAATTGAAAAATTATAATAAAAAATACATTAAGAAAAACTAAATGAGGAGATATAAGATATGAGTTTTGCAGATATCCCCGTAGATGTTTTAAAGACTAATTTTTCCTCAATATATTTAGAAATGGCTTGATAACATTTGATAAACTCGTCTAGTTCAAAAAGTTCTGTTATTTTGTCAGCCCACACATTGCTATAAGCAAAATTGTAGGAAAGGGTTTCATCGAATTTCTTAAGAAGTTGGTAGCTGGTTAGTTCGGCTAGAACTTCGTTTTTTGCGTATTCTTTTATGATATCTCCCGCGATCTTTAAAACTTCTATGGTTAAATAGTGCCCGATTTCATGAAAAAGGGCTTGAGAAGTCTTTTCATTCAAGGTTATTTTAAGGGATATAGGATCATAACTTCCTTTCTTTGCTTGGTCTTTAAACTCTTCTCTAATTATGACTTTTGGGAAATTGGTTGAAACAAAATTCATTGCTGTACTATAATCAATTTCACTATTTTTCATAATTTTTTCGTCTATTTCGCTTTGTTCCTTAAGGTAATTCTCGTATTCAGTGGTTTGGGTTATATCAAAGACATTTCCAACTTTAAAAGACTCGAGAAATCTACCAAACTCGTATGTAAGTTATAATCTTTTTAACATTGTGCTAATTACTAAAATTTGTCGGCGTCTCCTAATTTAATTGTAGGGCGATTTTGTTTTTCTTCATGGGGAGACCAAAATCGTATTATGAGTGGCAGCAATCCCTTAGGCCAAAACGAGCAGATGGTAACAAGTTACCTAATAATAACGTAAACTCCTTAGGGATTGATAATTCTATGTTTAAAGCCCATCTAAAAAAGTGGAAAAGGAAAAACCTTCACTAATATCTTCCTTTTTTTTTACCTTTTCTCTTTTCACCCCTTGATTAATTTAATTACTCGTAAAAGGCAGAAAGGTGGTGATCCTCGCCCAGAGTCTCAAGAGGAGACTAAGCCAATACAAAGGGTGAGATTAAATTAGCGTATGGAAAACCATACTACCAAAAGACAAAAATCCAGGGTCAGGCAGTGAACACCATGGTTAGCTGTAAATCCTTGTCTATTATACTAAAAATATCTTACTTATTTATTTGCTTGTTTTTTAAAAACAATTACTAAACATCTGGAATAAAAAATTCTCTCTTGAAAACAAACAAACTCCTAAAAAATTCTGAGTCTTTAATTCCCCTAACTTTGAAAATATTAAGGGTGATGCTCACTACCCAGAGTCTCAATAAGAGACAAACCAATATAAGGGTGAGAAATTGTAAGTGTAACAAGTTACACTACCAAAAGACAAAAATCCAGGGGTGGATAGTGAACATCATATTTGATTTTAAATCTTTGTCTATGCATAATATACGCCTTAATTATTTAATTCCTTGCATTTTAAAAATAATGTGCCTGAAAGATCGGTAATTAAATTGTCAATGTTAGCTGGTAAAATCTCAATATAAAAATAAATTGTAAAGTACAACCCTAAAATGTTAGTTTTTGGTTAAGTTACTGCATTTAATATTTTTTTATGATCACTTTTAATTTTATCGGATTTGAGAAGAAGAGTTAACCGTCTTTTCCTATAGAAGCTGAGACCTATTAATCCTAAAATCGCGCTTAAGCTAATTCCAATGATGATGTATACCACAAATTTTAGATTACTACTTGTAATTTTATAGATTAAGCTATCATCATTATTTTTAACAACAACGGTATCCAATAATCCTTGGGAATTATAAGTAAATTCCGTTATGTAGGGTTTTTCTCCAAATCTCCTAAATTTGATTTTATTATCCTGAACAGTCACATTTTCGCATTCAAGTGCGTTAATAACTTCAGTAAGATAATTTTTAATTGGATAAACCATCACATAATTTTCCAAAATAAAGCGCCATAAAAAATCATCTCCACTAAAGATTGGTATGGAAAAATTTAATGCTTGCAAAGCGGTATCATTATTAACAACAGCAGCAAAATCGATATAATTGTTTAAAATGCTTTGAAAATCGAAGGGCTCTCGAAAAAGAAAAGGCATAGAGTGAAAAGAATTATGATAATTATCAAATGGTTCAGTTCCAAAAGGCCAGAATGTTAAAAAAGGTCTCCATAGATTATAATTATTTGGATAATTACTATCAATAAAAGATTTATAATATCCATATTGCCAAAGAATCGAGCTATTTACTTCGAACCAGGAAAAAAAAAGCATCCCAAACATGCCTAATGTACTACTACCACCATCATGTACTCCTAATACAGTAGCTTTACTTTTAGCTCCAATTGTATCTGATTCACCACTAAACCAATCTGTAGGATTTGAAGAATCATTAATAATATCTTTCCATGCTTCTTTATCGTAATACGACACCTCAAAAATCTGAGATCCCTTATCTAAAGATAAGGTGTAATTAGAACTTGATGAAACCAACGGATAAAATTCATAATTTGTTATAAAAATGCCTAAAAACACGAGTACTATAAGTTTTAATTTTTTTTTTTTTTTAATATTTAACATTTTCAAAACATTATTATTTTTTTTTCATCGTATTTTTCTAAATCTTATTGAAATTATCTTATAATTGCCTTCTTTTAAATAATAAATATCCTAATAGGAAAAAAACAATTGTATATAATGTTAAAACTATTAATGCTCCTTCTGCAGACGGGAACCTCCAAAATCGATGAAGAATATTATCTTGAGTATATTCACTATATCTTTCCATAGTGGAGAACTCAGGATAAATTATATTACTAATCATATTGTAAAAGTAAGTTAACGAGTAAAGTGGCTCTATATTGGTAGGTCTAACAAAATTATCGATTGTTGTAAACCCAAATAAGATGAGGCCAATAATAATTACAATCACTGGACCTGCTGAAGGCATAAAAGAGCTTAGAAATGTTGTAACGCTAGCTAATGCTAGGATGTATAGAGCAAGATATCCAAAACTAAGAAAAAATGAAGGAGGTATGGGCTCAGCATAAAAATAAAAACTTAAAAGCGCCATTAGAAAGTATTGAATAGCCGCAATTCCTATAACTAATATAAAATTTGCTATATATTTCCCTATAATTAAATTATGCTTATCAATTAAAGGAAGCAACGTTAAACCCGTTTTCTTTTTATATTCAGTACAAATAATACCTGAAAAAAAGAACACCGTAGTTAAGAATAGAATCGTCATAAAAATTACGATTCCATCGTGATATAAATCAAATTGGGAATTGGGTAAGGGCATATTTGTGATAAAAACATAAGGAATTATACTATTTAACAAGAAAAAAATAAACGTTATAATTGAAAACATAATAAATTTCTTTTTTTGGAGTTTTATTTCAAATAATATCGTGTGTGAAACCACTTTAAGATTTACAGATAGATTATCTAATTTTTTCACTTATTGTAACCTCATTTAATCTCATTTTAGTTTTTTAGGATTTTTTTCTATCATTTGATAATATAGGCTTTCTAATTGAGAGATCTTTGGTTCGTAAAAAGAACTTACGGTCAAATCGGATTTGAATTCAGTAGACAAAATGTTTAAAATTTCACTTCTTGAAGTTTGTTTACCATCGTAGCATATTGTAAAAATTTTTTTCTGGTTATTATAAGTGATCGAACCATCAAAATTTGAGTGGTCCATTTTTGCTTCCAAAAATGGTTTTAATTGATGAATCAATCTTAGAATTAAATCCTTTACCCTTTCTTTAGGAATTGGATTAATAATTTCACAAATTAACTCCTTAGTTTTGAAATCCCGCTCCAAATTATCAATTGTATCAAATCCAATCAAAACACCTTGATTTATTAGAGCAATCTTATCACATACTTCTCTTAGCTCAGTTAATAAATGGGACGATAAAAGAATGGTTTTCCCCTCATTTTGAAGAGATTTTAGATGTTCTCTTATTTTTATACGAGCATTTGTATCTAAGCCTGTTTGAGGCTCATCAAGAATAATTAGTTCTGGGTCGTGAATTATCGCAATCATAAAACCCAATTTCTGGATCATTCCTTTTGAAAATGTTTTTAACTTCTTAAATTTCCAATCATATAAATCCAAGGATTTTAAAAGCTTATCAATTCTAAGTTTTATTTTATTCCTTGGGTAATTCCTAATGTTAGCAATATGTCTTAATAAACAATACGGGGTTGTGTTATAAAAGTGAGGAATATCGATTAAAAATCCCATTTCGATTAAATTTTTTGAATTTTTATGAATGTTCTGTAATTGACAATCAATATTTTTAATAAAAATGGTTCCGGAATTTGGTCTAATCAAGCGAGCTATTAGTTTAAGCAGTGTAGTCTTTCCTGCTCCATTTGGCCCCACTAATCCGATAATTTCACCTTTTTGAACTGAAAAACTTACAGTATCCAAGGCTGTAAAATTACCGTATTTCCTGCTTAAATTTTCTAGTTTTATAATGGTTTCGCTCATAGTCTTCTAATCCATTTCACTTTGATAAGAATTATTATCCTCTATAATAATTATATACGTATTCTTTTCTATTTTCAGATTTTTTCATTTAATAATTGTCTCTGTTGTTATTCTTTTTGTCTTATTTGGGAGAAAAAGCAGTGTTAAAGATTTTGCCCTCTTAGTGTACTTGTATCTGGTATTGAAGATATAAAATGTGGTTTTTTGAATATATTATTATAACTAAATAAAAGATTATTGCTAATCCAATAACACTCT
>CAZALK010000013.1:46840-172878 GCA_964486045.1 uncultured archaeon | reverse complement strand
AAAAAAAAAAAAAAACAAGAGGTTGAAGAAAATGACTTCAATTCCATGGAACTTATTATGTTCCGAAATGCCGAGATTACAAGAAAAGAAGCGCAATCTCTTGAAGATATTGAGCTTCAAACAACTAAATGTTTCACTTATAAAGAAAAATTTAAAACCCATAATTTCTTTATTAGCTACTTCGATAGAGATTATATCACTTATGATCTAGAGGAAGACAATTTCTCAACAAAAGAATACCTAGAAAATTTTGATGAGATTATAATTAATACTTCTATGGCCTTTTCAACCGAAAATCATCGAGTCACTGGATTAAGTTTAAAAGGTTCTGATATTAAGAAGGTACCATACTCAATAGGAAATTTAACTGAACTACGAGAACTTTATATTACAGCTTCAGATATATGGAGTAAAGACGCTACTTCAGGAGATTTTTTACCAGAATCAGTTGGAAATTTAAAAAAATTGGAGGTATTAAAAGTTAAAGGCCAGAGTATAACAATACTTCCTAAATCGATTGGAAATTTAACTAATCTATATCATTTGGATTTGAGTGGTAATCATTTAGAAAATCTTCCTGAAGCTATTGGAAATCTCCAGTTACTTAGAGTTTTAATCCTTGATTCAAATAATATTAAGAGGCTTCCTCAATCCATTAGTAAGTTAAAATCCTTGATAACATTAAGTTTAGGTGGTGAAGGAAATTTTTTACTGGATACAAAAAGCTTAAGGAACCTCGAAAATTTGGTATTTTTAAACTTTTTAAACAATAAATTTACGGAGATTCCAGATTTGGAAGGTCTACCCAAATTGAAAGTCCTAAAGTTCACAAATAATAAATTAGTGGAAATTAAAGGGCTTGAAAATCTCAAGAATTTAAGAATCTTAGATTTAACTAATAATCAAATCTCTGAAATTAAATGCCTTGAAAATCTAATAAATCTTCGGGATTTAGAATTTTCCGAGAACAGAATTTCGGCAATTAAAGGTCTTGAAAAACTAACAAATTTAGAAAGATTAGGCTTAAGTAACAATAATATCTCTGAGATTGAAGGATTAAATAAGTTGACAAATTTAAAGACATTAATCTTAAGTAGTAACAATATTTTTGAAATTACAGGTCTTGCTGCTCTCACGAAATTGAAAACACTAGGAATAGATAATAATGACATTAAAGAATTAAAGGGACTCGAGAACTTGATGAATTTAGAAGAATTAGTTATTGGAACAAGTTTTACAAAAGATTTAATTATTAAATTAGGGGGATATAAGGAAGAATATAATCCGCTGGGAGAAAAATACGCACAGGCAGATGATCCTTCTCAGTTTGTAGAATATTGTTGCAAACTGGTAAATAAAAATGTAGATTTTTATAAAATAAGAGAAGAAAAGTTCGATAAATTGCTAAGAGAGAAATTTTTAGTAGACAATGTTAAATCTAAAATCCTTAAGGTAATTTATGATAGAGATCCAAATAATATTGACTTGATAGTTGAAAATCTAGATAAGTCTAGCAGTGGTGGTTATCAACATGTTTTTCAATTGATTGAACAGAAAATACTGATTAAAGAATCGGATACCAGAACAGTCCGAATGAATCCACCAGCTCGTTCAGCTCTGAAAAGAATTTTTAATGAGAAAAAAAGGGATTAAATCAATGAAGGAATTCAATGTTAACGAGTATATAACTTTAAAGTTGGAAGATGGAAGGACTAATATCTACATAAAGGGAGAATTATTCCGTCAGTGTAAATTCCTTTTATTAAATATTCCAGTTGAGGAAATTAAAGATTTCTCTCTTAAGAAATGGATTTCTTGAAAATATTAAAGAGCAAAATAGAGATTCTATTATCGATGATGAACTAATTGAAACGATTCTAAATCTGTATAGAAGTAAAGGTATTTTTGGTAGATCAGATAGTCATGATAGTTCGAGAGCACTTGAACAAATTGTGAAATATTTGCCTACTAAATTCCAAAATCGTTTAATTCAAGAATTACCAAGCATTAATTTCGAGGGCTTCATCGATATTTTGAGTGGAAGTATGTTTTCAGAATTTAGCGATAGTTTAAGAAATATAAATAAATAAGCTAGTTACTAATTACCAGCTAACTGAAGAACATTTACACCCGAACAAAAAGAACAATACAAGACCAAGAAAGAAGCCCAAAAACAAGACCTTGAAGACCTCTATAAACAATTTATGGAGAAAAAAACCATTAAAGATTTTATTGGAATTGTCGCAAATTACAAGCAAATGCACCAATATAGCTTAAGAAATACTTGTTTAGTGTTGGCTCAAGCAGAAAGAAGAGGAGACAACAAATTTGTTGGAATTCTTAACGGATTTCAAAACTGGAAAAAACAAGACATACAAATCCTAAAAAACTCTAAAGCATATCAAATTCTAATCCCGATGTTTAGAAAAGTTCTAAAAGAAACGGGAAGTGAACCAGAGGAAGAGGAAAAGCAGAAGATGATAAATTTCTTTAAAGTTGGCAACGTTTTTGATATGTGGCAAACAACCGAGTATGAAAATTACATAGAAGAACAAAAGCAAATTGACGAAAAGATTATGCAGAACACCGAAATTGATTATAACACAGCCTTCAACTTTGTTGCAACCAATTTTCCTAAGATAAAAATAGAAGAGGATTTCAAGTCCCAAAGGCTAAAAGGGGCATACGAACCGCTTTCACATGACATAATCCTTTATGAGAAATCTTCTCACAGTCTTCTACATGAAACTGGGCATCATATCACCATATCAGTTTTAAAGATAGCGGGAGATATTAAAAAAGACTACGCAAAAAATGAGATTTTGGCTGAGTTAGTCGCTTATCTCCTTCTAAAACAATTCGATGAAAAGATTAACTACAACTTCGCTTATAGCAACGTATGGGCTAATAAGATAACAGATGTTTTTGAACTAGACGAGTTCATATCTTCTTTTAAATCAATCTCGAAACATATTGAAGAGAAGTTAACCTTTTAATTTTTTTATTTTAATAAATTTGAAAATAAGGATGATAGCAAATGATACATAGCAAAGAAAGGGTTTTCAAACCGATAAGTGATCTGAATAAAAATTTTGTTGATTTAGGAGTTTTATTTTCATTCTAATTGGAAATAAGGAATACCTATATTATTTTTTTTATTTTTCTTATAGCCCATCTGATAAAAAAAAAAGAAGAATAATTCATTTTAGACCAAAATTTCGCCCAAAAAAATCAAGGCATTCGTTAAAAGCAAAATCAAGCTTTGACTCTTGTTCTGGATTTATTAAAATTCTTGTTAATTCTGCTTTAATAAGAGTAAAGATTGCGCTTATTGCAAACAATTGTTCTTCAAATGGCATAGTTTGCAGGTCAGAAAGGCTTTTATTATTTTCAATTTGCCAAACTCTTATGCATTTGGTAAAAAACCCTATAATAGTTAATTCATTAATAAATATGTATTGGGCAATCACTTCAGAGAAAATACTTATTAATCTCCTTTGAATTTCATTTTGACAAATTTTAGTAAATATTTCTTCTGTTTGGGTTCGATTTTCTTCCACAAAACTCTGTTCACTCATCATTTTTATATAACACGTCTTTTCAATTTTTTAGGTTATTAGATTATTATGATATTATGATATCGTTATAGTTTAATAATAATAATTTATGTATTTAAATGTTTGCTATTCAGCATAAAAAAGTCAAAGCAATGATTTACTCAAGTAACGATTGATCCAAAGATAATTTTTACCCAAAGAGAGAATATAGATAGCATTAGGAAACTAATTAAAGAAGGTAGTGGAGAAGTAGCATTTTCATTATTTTTTAGGACATTTCCAACTTGCCTACCACATAGATCAAATCGTTAATAAATCCAGAACCTAATCAGGTTGAGATAACTAAACTAATTCACTTGATTGGGGCTTCCAGAGGTATTTTTCCAGATCAATTTTGAAATTATCTAAAAAGGTGATATTTTCTAATTCTAGCAAGTTCTTTTGATATTGTTTATCGTCAATTGATTTTAGTCCTATTGATCCATTAGAACTTATAACTCGATGCCAGGGCAAGTGATATTTATTACTGGACGAATGTAAAAGCCATGAGACTTGCCTAGCTGCTCTCGGATTTCCTGCCAGCTTAGCTATAGATCCATAAGTTAGAACTTTTCCTTTAGGGATATTTTTAATTATTTGAATAACCTTTTGGGTAAAATCTGTCGTAATTTCAATACACCTTCTAATACTGTTTCTAAATATTCTTATTTCCATTAAATCTGTTTTCGATTTTCTTAGCAGTTTGGATGAGATTTTCTAGCACTTTTTTGTTTAGCTCTTTTGTTTCAAAAATTAAATGCTCACAATCGTATTTAGCGAAATCAGATTCTATTATTTTAATTTGAAAATGTTCTTTTTCATCCCATAAACGAGATCCTGGATAAGGTGTCGCTATAAAGTAGTTCAATGTATCACTTTCATCCAAGGGTAAAGTATTAATATATTCAACAGTTTCTTGAAAAGTTTCCTCAGTCTCTCCTGGTAATCCTAGAACAAAATATGCTTGAATTGGGATTTTATATTTTTTTAAATTTATTATTCCTTCCATTACTCTTTTGGGCTCTTGATATTTGAAATTTTTTCTTAGAACATCAATACTTGCGGACTCTATGCCTGTTGCTATAAGTTGACACCCGGCTTCTCTTAATAAATAAGCATCCTCATCAGCTATAGTATCCACACGAATTTCACATCCCCATGGAATTTTAAGTTTGTGTTCAATGAATATATTACAAAAATTCTTGAAGAAAGCATTGTTTATATTGATATTATCATAAAAATTAATATGTCTATATGTTTGCATTGACAAAATATCTCTAACTTCTGCTAAAATTGATGAAATGCTTCTTATTTTAGTTTTTTTAAATAATTTTTGTCTTGAACAGAAAGAACATTGATTTGGGCATCCTCTATTAACAATCACGTTGGCGATAGTGTAGTAATAATAATCTTGAGGTAATTTAAAACGAGCTGGTAGTGGTAAATTTTCTAAATCGAGTTTATATGAATTTAAGTTCGCATTTAAATCTCCACTTGAGTCAATAAAGGCAAGCCCTTTGATTTCTTGCAGTTTATCCTCATAGCTTTCTAAAAGGTTATTTGTTTGTATTTGGGATAATAAAATTTTTACTAATGCAAGAATTGACTTTTCAGCTTCACCAATACATATGAAATCTATTAAATTTTCTGATTTTTTATCATTTTTTAAGATATCCTCATACATGAACGTTACGTGAGGTCCACCAAGAATGATATAGCTGTTCTTATTCTTATTTTTAATAGTTCTAGCAATATCAACAGCTAGATGGAATGTATTTGTAAGGCATGTTATCCCAAAAATGTTATATACTATTGCTTTCTCTTCTATTTTATCTTTTAGCTCTAATTCCGTGAAATCTAAAAATTGTTCAATATCCAATATATCTGCCGTAATGTTATTTAGCTCTAACATCGCTGATAAATATAATATTCCCAAATTGGGCTCTCTAAAAAACTCCCTCTGAACTTCTGAGGCTTTTGAAGTTTTAGGGTTGATTAATAAAATCATATTATGAAGGATTATCGTTTTCTTCTGGTAATTTGTCTGGAATTTGAAAAGCTATTATTAAGTCTTTGATGGAACCGGGATTATTAAATTTTTCTTCATATATTATTGGGATTTTCAGTTCTAAGGGAGGAGAACGGTCATCTTTATTAATGTATAATTCTATTCCTTGTATTTTTCGATCTTTTATAATTATTCTAGTGGAATAGTTATGATCTTTAAATAGAGTAAAACCATTATTTAACATCCCCAATTTTACAGGTTGAATAATATTTTTCTCCTCTTTTAAAAAAGATTCCGTAATTTCCTCATCAGCAAAAATTTGACCTCCAATTACCATGAATCTTCTAAATATATTTTCTGGGCGTGTAATTTGAGATATATATTCAATCGCCTTTTTCATGTTTGGATTTTGAATTGAGGCATCAGAAATATATTTGTCTGGTGTTGGCTTTGAAAAATCTTTTTTCTCGATTGGTTTTGCTCTTCCAACACCCAATGATTTATCCATTATTTCTTTAAATTCTTTATCAGAATTGGAATAAAAATTTAATGGGTAAACCCTATAAAACAACTTTAATTGTTGACGGAGCTTTCCTGCTAAGATCCCCATATAAATTTGCTTTTTAAGTAAGCAATGAGGCTCATAATATGTCCAAATTCTTTTTGTATCGTGATCTACAAGTAGAAAGGCCCTATTATTGCTCCCCTTATTTAATATATCACGAACAGTTGTACCCTCTACAGTTTCCTTAGTTTCCATAAAAGGAAATTCTTTCAACTCAATTACTTCAAAGATCTGCATAAAAGATGATACTTGAAAATATATTATAATTTTAATAGGAAATTATTGCTAAAATAAATTTCATTATATGTTTATCTTTAGAATATTAATCTAATTCTAATCCATAAAATTTTTATGAAAATCTACATTTTTGATGTTAATCTTATTTTTTCAAATTCGAATATGATGTATCATGTCTTCAGAAAAATTTGTCTATAGGCTAAATATTAGTGGTGGAAATAAAGGCCCTGGAAAAGGAAGGTCTAAACTTATTGAGATTGATGAGAAAAAATTTAGGTTTGAAGGAATGAAAATCGGTGAAGTCATTAAAGGCGGGTTGATAGGATTTCCAAACTATGAGTTCGAAATTACCGGCGGGAGCGATTCAAGTGGTTTTCCGATGAGAAGAGACGTTCACGGGCCAGTGAAGAAGAAAATTCTTGTTTCTAAACGTGGTATAGGGTATAAACCCATAAGAAAAGGTGCAAAGAAGAGAAAAACGGTAAGAGGTAATGAGGTGACCAGTGACATGACGCTCCTTAATTTAAATGTTCTTAAATACGGGGAAGCCGAACTATTTAAGAAAGAAAAAGAATAGCCTAACTGAGGTTGATAAAAAAACCGATTCCCGTTTTACTTCGTTAATTTAATAGTAGTAGTAAGTGCATTGGGTAGTGAACCTATCATTATAACTCGGTCTTGAGGATCTGGATTATTATTCTCTTGTGTTTTGTCTCCAAATCGTAAAAATGTAAGCTCTTGAGAGGGAATTTACTCGAAGGTCTGTTTTTAACCACTATAGAAAGGTCTAAATTGTCGTCAAAATAAAATTCATTAATATCCATAGCAAACTTTTTAGTAACCTTTTCAAGCTTTGTATTGAGTGCATCCACAACGGCAAAGCAAAACTGCTCTAACGGTGAATTAATATCGTCTTTTAGAGATTTATACTTTTTAATTATGGGCGTGTAAACGTTGCTTACATAATTAATAATGAAGGTTTCTAACTTTTCAATCTTGGATTGGTGTTGCTGAATAATTTTCGGGTTGGTCTCGTCAATAATCTTTAATGATAGATTTTTTCGAATATCGTTTAGAGTGCGAACGTCGGCTTCCATAACAATTTCAAGGTTAAAAATGATATGATTGTTCTCTGCCTATGCTTTGCTTAGTTCCTTGAGATTGTATTTTTTCTTTATGTTTCGGATTAAAAGTGGAAAAACCCTATTGTATTCTTGGTCTAAGTTCTGGTTAAAAAGGTCGGGTTTTAGGGTTACTTCTTCGATTTCTTTTTGAGTAATTTTGTTGGATCTTTTTTTAGGCTTATTTGGAGAGTTCTTAATTTTGCGTTTTAGAGTGTGTAGATAATCGGTTAGCTGTTGTTTTTCATTATTGATGTCGTCTAGGGTAAAATTAAGAAGGGTACAAATTTCTTTAAAGTCGTATAAGTTCGGTGCTTGGTGTGCTTGATTTTTTCGAGTTAAATTTCAGAAGTGAATTATAAGTTTTTATTATCTTAATAAAGTTTAATAGATTTCGTAAATTCTATTTAATCGAATCTTTTGGTTTTCATTTTGAGGATTTAGAGATTACCTAGTTTAGAAGATAAACAGAGGAGATTATTTGAAAGTCAAACGTTGCTCATTCTGCGGATATGAAATACCGATTGGCCGTGGAATGATGTTTATTAAAAAAGATGGTACAATTCTAAATTTTTGTACTAAAAAGTGTAAAACTTCTTTGCTCATCCAAAAGAAAAATGCAAGAAAGACAAGATGGACTGCATTTTATGGAAAAGAATAGATTATTATTATTGATGTAGGCTTACCCGGTTCTAATAATCAAGCTCTTCATTTATCTCTTGACAAATTTCTGCCGAATGATTATATATCAACATCATTTACAGGAAATTCATTTGAGGGGCATTTGACAAATTACGCCAATAGTCTTTATGCTGCTGAGCAAAGTTTAGGTAACGATGATGACCAAAAGTATGAGAACATTTGGAATTCTGAGATTATCTTCCCGATATACGCATTTAAAGACGCTTCGGAGTTCGATGATTGGATACTTAGGTATTTCGAATCATTAGCAGCTAGCTACCATACAACTGATAATCGATATTCAATAAACGACGATACCTTATTGTCTCTAAAATAAAGAATTTTTCTAAATTACAATATTTTTTTTAACTTTATTGCTTTTTCTTTTATTTCTTCAGGTTCATACATAAGATTTTTTCCTGCATATCTAATTACCTTATCTACAAATTCACGGAATTCTTTTTGATGAGCAGCAATTCCATCACAAAATTTATTCCAGCTTTTTTTATCCAACTCATATATTTTTATGAATATCCCTACTAAATATTCTAGGTCATAGGTAAATCTATTTAAATTCATGAAAGGGTCAGTAAGATTTTTCCTAACAATGTTTTTTATCTTTTCGATAAAATTTATTCCCGTGCTGTTTAATACTTTTTGAAAGTTATTATCATTTAAGAGTTCTATCCATCTTAAATTCAAGATTACTGTAAGCGAAACAATATCATGAGAATTCAAAACACTCATTACTTTTTCCTTTACTACTTCAGTCGACTCTTTTGAGATTTTAAGGAGAGAAGACCCCAAGTATATTAAGAAGTCTCTTTTCCGTTTTACTTCTTGCGATTTGAACGTTTGAACTATCCTATCAAGGAATCTTGATTTTGGATTATTGAATAAACTCTTTACATATTCGGGTTTAGAATGTTGTATGAGTCTCAGTAACAACTCTCCATGACTGATATTTAGAAATCGAGTATATAACGTTTGATAATCGATAATAAATCTAATTAAATATTTGCAATTTGGTTTTAAAAGGTTTTCAGCCAAATTTCTACACGAATTTGACGATAGGGATTTCCAGATTAAGTCTCGTTCTTCATGGTTTAAGTATGAAAGGTATCCTTCCCCAATCAGAAAGAATTGTGTGGGGATAAATCCACTTAAAAATCTTTTGGCGATTTCTTCTTTGAAAATTTTCTTTGCTCTTAGATCTCCCAGTTCTGTCAGTTTTTTTAGCAGTGGAAAAGCCAGATTAGACCTAAGTATTCGTGTATCATAATTATTTTCTGCCCAGACTTGTAGGTTGCTACAGTGCCCCCAAAACTCAGGTTCAGGGGAAATTATGCCTTTTTCATGAATTAAATCAAGCTCGTTTCCTGACTCCCTGAAAACCTCATTTTCAATTAGATAATCTCGTTTTAATACTGCTATTTCATCGATTGAGCTTATTTCCTCAAATTTGCTGAACTCGTTGGACTCGATATTAAGAATCAGACTTTTACATTCTCGAAACAGTTCTCCTAATGCATAAATTAATGTCTTTTCTCCTTGTAATCTTAGCGTAATGTATTCATTTATTTTGAATTCTTTCCTATCGATTTCCATAATACATTTTTATCTTTAGTTATTACCTTAGTAAATTTCTTATCTAATAAACCTTTAGAGAGCCTTATTTTTTTAGATTTTTATGTAAATTAATAGATTTGTTATTATAAAAATTTTCTTTTAAATACAGGTTTCCAAACTTTTTTTAAACTCTTCCTAAGTTCACTATCCAGTATACTTAATTAAACCACCTTTCAAAACAGAAAAGTTTTTTTTACATCATTCATTTAGTAGTTTATAATCGTTAGAAGTTTTATTATTATGAAGCTTCTTAACCAAAATAAGTATAGTTATTTGGAGAATGATGATATTTGATTATACCCATCCGCTGTTTCTCATGTGGCAAGCTAATCGCTCATGTTTACGAGAGTTACCTAGAGCTTATAGAAAAAGGGGAGTCTTCTGAAAAAGCCTTTAAAGAATTAGGGATTGAGAGATTCTGCTGCAAAAGAATGATCGTTTCACATGTTGACCTAATCGATGAATTACTTAAATTTCCTCGATTACAATAATCTTTTTTTTTTGTTATCATTAAAATAAAACCCCAAGAATAAGTAATTCTATTTTATTAAGATATAAAAACTGTGATTCTTTAAAATAAACTAGTAATTAAGTGCATGGGGTGATGAACTCATGAAGGACTCGAAAAATGGGAATAACCCCCATTAAGAATTATTTTTATAAGATCTAAATATTATATTAAACCTACAATTTAAAGATTTAGAGACTAAACACAAGAAAGTGATAATTCAGATCCTCAAAACCGAGTTATAATGATGAGTTCACTACCTAATGAACTTATTGGTTTTAAGTGAACCATCTAAAAAAAATTTTAGGTTTTTCATCCCAAAAGACAAATTTTATTTTTAATCTTGTATTAATTAGTGTATCGAATATCGATGAATTATGAAAATATATTTATGTATATTTGAAGGAGATGGTTAAAAATTTCATATATTAAAGTAAAAGTTCCTGATAAGCTAAAAACTCAACTAAAGAAGGCATTAAGTACTATAGCTGAAAGAAGAGATTCAAAAATTCGAAAAGGGATGAATGAGGTTACTAAATCAATAGAAAGGGTGCAAGCCAAAATCGTTATCATGGCTGAAGATGTTAGTCCTCCAGAGATTTTGTTCCACATTCCACTTTTATGCGAAGAAAAAGGCATTCCTTATAGTTATTTAACAAGCAAGAAAGAGCTTGGTAATGCTGCCAGAATTAATGTATCGGCCAGTGCAATTGCTATAGAAAAAGTAGGAACAGGAAATGACGGCATTTTAGATGATATAATTAAGAAAATGGAAGATCTGAAGAAATAGAATAACTTGGTGAATTCACATAGTAAAATTAGTAGATAAAAACAAGGGACGTGTAGTAAGAGATCAGTCTACACCTGCTCAAGTTATTCAAATAATTGGCCGAACTGGTCTTACAGGAGAGATAACACAAATCAAGGTTCGTATCTTAGATGGTCCTGATAAAAATCGAATCCTTACACGTAATGTTAAAGGACCTATCAGAATGAATGATGTTGTGATTTTAAGAGAAGTTGAACGAGAAGCAAGAAAAATTCGAAAACGACGATAAATCGAATTAAAGCTCATCAGATTAACCAGTCTAAGTACAAAGTTTTCATTCTTTTTTATTTGTTTTATGAATAGATTTTTAATATCATCTTTTATTTGTGATTTCCATTTAAACTAATTATGTCAAGAATATATCTTTGCTAAACTACTACGAAATAAGGTATTCACCCTAATTCTGCATCGTAAAAAACAAAAAAATTCGTTTGATTTAAATCTATAATTTGAGACCAATAGTAATTATGACAATCTCAAAAAAAACATCCTATAAAATAGTCATATTAACAAGCGTTTGCTTAGGTTTCATTGGAGTTCTCTTATTGTTCTTGTTAAATTCCTCACTGGTCGTTAACGCTTTACTAAATGTTGAAGGTATGGCTCAAGCAACTCTTATCATTTTAGTCAGAATAATTATTTTATCGATTACAACATATTATTTATTGAAGAAATGGTTTAAACAAGAAGCTCAATATTTTTCAGATATCCCTTTCTTACTCAGCCTATTTTTCCTCATTCTAACTTTCGGAAAAGCGATTGATATATATTGGGATATGACTTTTAATATTCTAAGTGAGAGCATTGTTCTACTTATGCTAAAAATACGGTATATTACAATAGTATTGGAAGTTGCACCTTTGATATACTTGGGATTAGAAATATTATTCTTTAGGTTAGAGGATAGATATCAAAAATTAAAAGATAAGACATATACAGATAAACTCAGAATTAGACTTATCAGCCTAATGGTAATCATTGAATTAATTGTGATCGTTATGACTCCAGGATATAATACGTTGGCACTCTTATTACCTGTTATTGTTATTCCATCATTATTGGGAATAGTATATATTTTCTTTTTAGCGTATCGTCTAAATCGTCTCTCAATTGTAAAACCAAAAATATTAACGGTGGGTTTTTTCTTATACTTGATTTCTAATATTCTTAGACCTGTAATGCAAAAAATCCTTGGTGATAATGCAAGTTATATTTCAGTAGTGGAACTAATAGACGTATTCGTATTTGTTGTAATATTTTTCGGATTATACAAAAAAGCAGGAGTCAAAAAGGTTCTTTACAATAAAGATATAGTCGTAAATCCTACAAGCATTTAAATTTTTTTTTAATCATTAAGCTAAAATTTATTATATTTGTTTTTTCTCAATTAATAATTCAATTTCCGACACAATCCAACACAACTCTTCATAAGTGGATGATGATCCAATTATTTCTTCGGTTTTAACCTTAATATCTTTTGCTAAAGGCTTATTCTTTCCCTTTAAGAGAATTAATTGTAACTCTGCAAGTCGTTTAGATAAGTCTTCATAAGAAATTCCCGATTGTGAAAGTTTGTGGGCTTTTAGAGTTATTTCAGCTTCTAAATCCAATTCTAGACCCGCATCAACAAGTTCAAGTGTATCTTCTAACTCAAAGATCAATTCACCCCTTTTTTCTTTAGAGATCTTCAGAGGTAAGCCTTCTTTTAAGATATCCATAACGGCCAGAAAGGCACCAAACTCTTCATTTTGATTAATAATTTGAATTTTGGCAAGAGAGCTGCGTTTACTATTTAGATCATTTGCTTTTTTTTTTCCAAATGCTTTCTTTTTCTCAGATGAGTTTGAACCAAACCATAAATAAAAAACTTTAAAATCATCAATCAAATAAACTTTCTTATCATTAAAATCAACTCTTTTGACATTCTTTAAGGCGCCGTTTTCGTAAACACTAAATATTTTCATAGAGTTTCTCTTTTCAGTTTCAAATTAATATATTAAAACTAAGTAAAATTGAGTTTTAAATTTTAACTCATACAAATAACCAAGAGAGGATAGATCTTTATTGTTAATGGATTTGAAGTGAATAGAGTAGAATCCTAAGCATCATCTTCAAAAAAACCAAGTAACTTTAAGTTTTTATATTCATTGTGTAAAAATTCTCTAAGGGCTATTCTAATAGCTTCAGATCGACTTGGTACAACTTTTTTTTTAATAAGTTTTTGAATGTTTTTATCATAGATTCCCGGTATATTAATCGTAATGTTTTTCATCTTAGGTTTTCTTTTCTTCTTCTCTAGGTTTGTCATTAGATATAGCTCCAAGTGATGAAAGTTTCAAATAAATTTTACCTATAAATGAATTAGTTAATAAGAAATGCAGATATGCTATTTACCTTTAATGTTCTTCACTCTTTTCTACTAATATATTATAAGTAAAATAAATTTATAAAGTTATTTATCTCTATCTAAAGTATTTAAAGTGCTCTATGTCAGATATAAATTATTTTAAATGTTTAACTACATAGATGAACAATTTATATTAATAATTAAATGAGTGTCTGAAAAACTTTTATTCTTATTAAAAAAACATCCTTTCTTTAATATATCCTTAATTTGGATTTTTTTTAACAATTTGGTTAAGAATAACCTAATGCTTATAAATGAAAATTTCTTCAATAGAGATGTTCTCTTATAATCTATCCTCAGCTTTTATATACCTACCCCTAGATTCTATTGCATTTATGTTTTTAATAATTTGATAACATTCTTGTTTATTATCTTTCTCATATTCAGATCCATAACCATCAAGAAATGCATTAAAACAGGATTCAAAGTTCTTACCATGAGAAGAAATCAATACCCTCTTGAAAAGATGAAGATCAACACTTTTATCCTCTATCGTATCCGAATACTCATGTAACCCAAAATCGATAATGAAAATATCTTCATTATTAGTAATGATTAAATTGCTTGTGGTAATATCACCATGAATATGTCCATTTTTATGCAAAATTGCGATATCCCTCCCTATTTTTTTAAAATACTTATCTTTTTGATTTTCACTTAGGCTTTTTAGGACATTCTTTAATTTTTTTCCTTCGATAAATTTCATTATGAGTACTGAATTCTGAGCATCTATTTCATAAACTTGAGGGACATTTAAACCATATTTTTTTACTTTTATTAATGCTTTTCCTTCGTTCAATGTTCGCTCAGTGCGGATCTTTTTATCAAGTTCTTCTAACCTATATTCTTTAGGTATTCGGCACTTAAAAATCACTTTCCTACCAAACCAATGGCCATAAAACAAACTTGCTTCCCCCCCTTTATAAATCATTTTTTCTTTAGATATGATAGATTTCACTGTACCCTATCAACCCTCCATGGAATTGTTATGTAGTCCATTCTTTCTTTTGGTTTGATTTTTGTATCAGATATTTCATACCCTCCTTCAGTTTTGTATCTCAGTATTCCAACCCAGGCTATCATGGCTCCATTGTCTCCAGCGAATTTTAGGGGGACTACCTCAAATCGCGCGTCATGTTCATCACTTATTGATTGAATCATTTGTTGTAACCTTTTATTTGCCGCAACACCTCCTGTTAATAAGACTTCTTTTTTTTCTGTGTGGGCAAGTGCTCGTTCAGTTACCTCAACAAGCATTGAAAACGCGGTTTCTTGCAATGAAAAGGCTATATCATTCAAATTATATTTCTTATTTAAATTATTAGATTCTAATAATCGTCGAGCAGCAGAATACAACCCAGAAAATGATAAATCCATACCCTTAACGGTATAAGGTAATTGAAGATATTTCTTGGATTTTAGTGCTAATTTTTCGATCTTTGGACCCCCTGGATGATTTAATCCAGCATCTCGTGCAAATGAATCAATCATATTACCAATTGCTAAATCAAGAGTTTCCCCAAAAATTTGATATCTATTTGATTCAAATGCACTAACAATGGTGTTTCCTCCAGAAACATATAATGTTAGAGGATCTTCAATCCTACACATTAAACGTCCAATTTCTACGTGAGCAATGCAATGATTTACACCTACAAGAGGGATCTTTAATGCTTGGCTTAATAGTCGAGCAATTAATGCCCCAATTTTTAGAACAGGCCCTAAACCAGGGCTTTGGCTAAAGGCAATTAAATCTATATCTTTAATTGATAATTTTGCTGCTAGAAGAGTTTTTGTGATTACTTGTTTAAAGCCGTTTAAGTGATGTTCTCGAACTAATGCAGGATGGAGTCCTCCCTTTTCAGGGATAAATATATCGTTTATAAGGCTACTTACTCTCCCCTCAAAATCAACTATCCCTACACCAAAAGTATGTGCTGTGCTTTCGATGCCTAAACAATATTTTACCATTAATTTCACCGATATTTTCTAATTGAAACCTAAAATTTTTTAAAATGAAAAAGGATTTATGCAAAAAGAAATTATTATCAAGGTTAATATTCTCTTGAATCGTGAGATCAAAACAAACTCTACATGGTTTTAACACGTTTTCGAGGAGTTCTTCTAGGAGTTTTTCCTTTAGCAGCCCCTTTCCTCTTAAATATTGTATAGCCACATTTCCCGCAACTCCATCGATCATAGTGATTTGCGAGAAAATAACTTGGTCCACACTTAGGACATGATCTGTGAGTACGAACAAGCTTGCTTCCTTCCATTTTATAGTATTTTGATGCATCCATTTTTATCATTTAGCTTTTATAACCGTTAATATTCAAAAATATGTTTAAATGGTTCTTTTCTCTTCTTTAATTGATTTATTTCTGCTCGCTTGTCCTTCTCAAGATTACGAACTTGAATATGATATGGTTCATAAAATTGTAGATCTTGAGAATTTTCATATATATATGCCCCTCCTTGAGTATAAGAATTACCAAAATGACCATCAAGGTTTTTTATGATTGTTAATTTTTCATCAGATCCTTGTATTGCAGCAATTTTCTTCTTCACTTCTAATCGATTGGGGGTGCCCATCCCGAAATGATCGATCCTAAATGTTAACTCTAATCTATCTATTAGGGGATTTTTCTTTTCTTCTGTAATCTCAACATTTAACGGCATTTTAAATCAATTGTTTTTATTTTAATAAAATCGATAAGTAATAATATAGTTTTATAATAACTATGAAAATCAAAAGAAGGTATAAAAAATAAAATTTTGCTTTTTAATAATATTAGACTTTATACATTAGAGGACGAAACTCGATAAAATTATCAAAGCTCTCCCATGACTGCTATAGCTCTCTTAACTTTTTCTTGGATATTCTCATCAACATTGACAATTACAATCCCTTCAGGGATAACAAATCTAGAATCAGTAATTGGAGGTTGCCCATAAAAAGCAAAATGTCCTTGATCCTCAATAGGGATCTCAAGTATCAGAGGCAGAATAAGTAAATCCTCTTCTCCCTCTGTTATTCTAATTAATGTTTTTTTGTTTGAATTAATAGATCTGCGGAAAATTTCTGAGCACTCTTTATTAATTGTACCTGCTGGGTTTTTTAATTCGATTTCCTCTTCAAAAAAATCTTCAAAATCAATGTTAATTGGATTCCTCTGAGTTTTTTCATCAATAACACAGATTTTAATGAATGATTTCAAAAAAGGATTAGATAAGAAATCTTGTGCAACAATATCCCCTACAATATAAAAATTTAATGTCTGTCCAGATTTTAGAAAATCTCTGAACATATTTTCAACTTGGGGAATTGTGTCTTCTCGAGTACCACCAATCAAAATATCGAGTGGTGCTGCGAAAGACTTTCTTCTATTTTTGGGAACTTTAAGATTTTTTTCCATAAAAATCAAGATTTTGTCTAAGGAGGTTTTAAAATAATTAAATCTGTTGTCTATATATCGGAGATCTTCTTGGAGATTAGCGTACTCTTAAAGCGTATTTTCCTGGAAAATGGATTTTTAAATATTCCGCAAATTTCGATTCCTTAGGATTTATTATTACCACTTCCCCAGTGTAATCATCACTTAATGTGTGAGTTTTGCATTTAGGGCAAACAGTCTCGTTTTTAGTTATTAAATGGCAATTTTTGCACGCTTTTTCTTTCATCTAATCACCTGTAACCTTTTGCAATTTTTTAATTTTTTATTCAACCGTACTTTCTTCTTCCTCAATGTCTGCTTGGTCTGTATTTTTTTCGGCATGATCATCCTCAATATCACCCTGAATCCACTCTTCCTTTCCCAAATACTTTTGTCGCATTGTCAACCCAAGTTTTCCGCTTCTTCCTGTACCCATAGAGACCGCAATGATTTTTGCGCGCACTTGATCATTAACTTCAAGGATCTTTCCAGTTTCCTTACCAATAAATCGATTTCCGACTTGTTCGTAAGAGATATAATCATCGCAAATTTGAGATACATGAACTAACCCATCTAACGGCCCCAGACGAATGAATGAACCAAAATCAACAATTTCAACAACAGTCCCCTCAACTACTTCTGAAACGGTTGGTTTAAAGGCAAGAATCGTAAATTCCACTTCATGAAATGTATTTGCATTCCCAGGAATAATTATTCCTTTCCCAACATCAAGTACATCAACGACAGCGATGATAAATCCATAATCTCGTGTTATAATGCCCTCATAATCTTCACTCAGGATTATTCTAGCACTTACATTCTTTTCTTGATCAAAAAGAAAGGGAGGGATTTCGATCTTTCCTTCAATAGTAAAAAGTTTAAACATATTAATATACCCGTTAAGTATATGAAGATTAACAAAGTCTTGTATTTTATAGAATGAACTAAAAAATTAATAGTTTGTGGTTTTGTCTCTAAGGAATTATCAAAAAAGATTTTGAAATAATATGAAATTAAAAGGATTCGGTCTAAAGCCTTTGTTTGTTGTATTATTATTAGACCTATGAATACAATGATGGTTTATAAAATCAAAGATCCTAAATTATACTGTTTCATTGTAATTGATTCTTTTTTACGATTAACCACAACACGAGTATAAGAGTTGAGTTCGATTGCCTATTTTTAGTCTGTAGAAACATATTACGAAAGATTTATATCGGACACTTTGCTTATTTAATATTCAATGGTTTTTATGTGAATCATTTAAATTTAAATATAATAATATTGTAGTATATATAGATCCAAATAGTATACCAGATCAGTCAGAAGTAGCTGATTTTATAATTATAACACACGATCACACACGACTTTAATCTCTTTTCCCTATAATATCGGACGTGACTACACCCCATTCCCTGGTGATACTCTTCAGTTTAACAAGATATCATTTGAGTTCGTTTATATGTATAATATTAATAAATTCCGACCTTCTGGAGTGCTTTATCATCCTATGGGAAGTGGTGTGGGTGTTATAGTTGATTTTGGAGTAGCAAGAATATATCATGCTGGTGATACGGATACAATTCCTGAAATGAAGGATATAGTTACAGATATCGCTTTATTACCCGTTTCGGGATTCGCATGGATGACTGCCAAAGAAGCTGGTACCGCGGTAGATTATCTGAAAGTATCCTCAAATTTAAAATATGCTATCCCAATGCATTATGGGTATAACGGTTATACAGGGAACATTGGTAGTTTTGAAGATGCTATAACATTTGGATTATATGCTAAAACTTCTGTAGTGATTCTGGATAGTATGGCTACGGCGTAATGCAAACAATATGATTAAAACTATTATTAAATTCTAAAAAATCCGTCCTATTTTTTTTGCAGTGAGATGCGAATAGGTCTTAAATCTGCGATTTTTTGAATACCTGCCTTGATTGACGGATCATTTTCAAGAAGCTTTATAGCTTCATTTTCACTTTCTGTTTCAAATATTATAATGCCAGAAGGATCTTCTTGAATCAAAGTTGGACCAGCAAAGAATAATTTTTTTTGCTTTAGTAGGCTTTTTAAGTATTTAAAGTGATCGGACATGATTTTATCTTCATTTTCTTTTGGATTGATTAGGAAATCTTGACGATACGGCTTAATCACTGCATAATAATGATGTTTTTGTTTCATAACAAATTTTGTTTATGCTGTAATTTTTAAAAATTCTTTCCTTTAGTGTTTGGATTTGTTAGTAAACATATTATACTATAAAATTGTTTAGACTGATTTCAGAAGTTCGTGGAAAACAACTTTATAAGTGAAAAGAAAGAGTTAAATAATCTCAAACAAATTTTTTACTAGAAGAAATTAATGAATTTTAAGAATTATGATCAAATATTTTGGTTAATAAAGAAAGAGGTTAAAAATGAATAGTAATGAATTTCCTAAGGATTTGAGTCATGATGAATTAATAGATCTTTATAAGAAAATGTTAACAATTCGTAAATTTGAAATGCGAATTACAAAGGATTTTGGAAAAATCAGATCACCTTTTGTTCACACTTATACAGGCGAAGAAGCGATTGCTGTAGGAGCTTGTGCAGCAATTAATGAAAGTGATTATATTACATCTACACATAGAGGTCATGGACATTTTATTGCCAAAGGGGGGGATATTAATTCATTGATGGCTGAAATTTTTGGAAAAATGGATGGAATATGTAAAGGTCGGGGTGGATCAATGCATGTCGCTGATTTTTCAAAAAATATTCTAGGTGCAAATGGAATAGTAGGCGCAGGACCTCCCTTAGCCCTTGGAGTCGCTTTAGCTTCAAAAATGCGAAAAGAGGGGAAAGTAGTTCTAAGTTTTTTTGGAGATGGAGCAGCAAACCAAGGGATGCTTCATGAATCAATGAATCTTGCAGGAGCTTGGAAGCTTCCAGTAGTTTTTATACTAGAAAACAATTTGTATGGGTGGAGCACTCCTGTACATAATGCCACTGCGATTAAGGATTTTTCACTTCGAGCCCAAGGGTATGGTATGAAGGGATTTTCAATTGATGGTAACAATGTTTTGGAAGTGTATAAGACAACCAAAGAAGCTGTTAAACTTGCTAGGGAGGGTGGAGGTCCCACTTTAATAGAATGTAAAACTTATCGGTGGCAAGGTCAAACTGTAATGGATCCTGATAAATATCGCTCTGAGGAAGAAAAGGAAGAATGGAGAAAGAAATGCCCAATTGAGACTTTCAAAACCACCCTTATCAGGGGAGAAATCATGGATAAAGCAATAATTCAAGAAATTGAGGAAGAAACCATGAAAAATATTGAGCTAAGTTCAAAATTTACTAAGAAAAGCCCAAAACCAGACCCCTCCTCTGTTTTGGATGGGATCTTTAAAAATCCAATTAAATTTGATGGTGATTAAAATGGCTGAAGATACTAAATCAATGAGGGCATTGGATGCTATAAATTTAGCCATTGTTGAAGAGATGGAACTTGATGAATCAATATTTATAATGGGGGAGGATATAGGAATTTTAGGAGGTGCTTTCGGGGTAACAGCAGGATTATATGAAAGATTTGGCGCTGAAAGAGTTCGTGAGACTCCAATAAGCGAAAATGCAATTTTAGGTTGTGCTATCGGGGCCGCTATGGTCGGAATGCGTCCAATAGCAGAAATAATGTTTGCGGATTTTTTAACTGTATGTATGGAAATGATAGTAAATCAAGCTGCGAAAGCTAGATATATGTATGGAGGTCAAATTTCTGTTCCGGTCACAATTAGAACCCCTTTTGGGGCTGGTTTTTCGGCAGCAGCACAACATTCACAATCATTTGAGTCATGGTTCATGCATGTCCCAGGTTTGAAGGTTGTAGTACCATCGGATCCTCGTGATTTTAAGGGTTTATTGAAAACGGCTATACGAGATGATGATCCAGTCATTTTCTTCGAAAACAAACAATCATATTTCCAAATTGGAGATGTTCCATTGGATAAAAATTTCACTATTCCATTTGGACGTGCCAGAAAATTCACTGAGGGTGATGATGTGACAATAGTTGCTACTGGAGCTATGGTGAATCAAAGTATAAACGCTACTATGAAATTAGAAAAAGAAAATATTCATTGTGAAGTTATTGATCCAAGGACTTTAGTTCCATTAGATAAACAAACCATCCTAAATTCTGTTGAAAAAACAGGAAAACTACTTATTGTAGATGAAGGATGTAAAACATGCTCAGTAAGTGCTGAAATTGCAGCAATGGTCGCAGAAGAAGGTTTTCAGTATTTAAGGAAGGGAATTATAAGATTAAATACACCAGATGTACCCATTCCTTACGCCCCAAATTTAGAAAAAACTATCCTTCCAAATGCAAAATTAATTCAACACTATGTTAAAAAGCTAGTCGAATAAAGACAATACATAATTCATTCTTTATTTTTCTATTACTTTATACAGCTAATAATATTCAAATCCAATAGAAACCTTGTGATTTTGGCATTTACAGATTATTCTTAATCTTGTTTAAAAAATCATTTCTTAAAGGATAAAAAATATCGAGCATTACAAACGGCTTATCCCCTATACACACATCACTATGGGGAGTATTAGAGGGAATACAGTAAAAATCTCCTTTCTTTACGTTGCGTTCTTCATCACCAATTGTTAACTTTGCTTCACCACTATACACCATGCCTATTTGCTCATGTTCATGAGAATGCTCAGGAACAGTATAACCAGGTAATGTGGTATTAAACGTCATCATCATCTTTTCACTGTTTAAACCGGTAAGTATTGTGGTTTCTAATCCCTCCATTTGCATGAATTTTGGAGCTTCATTAATGCTTAGAAAATAAGAGCTTTTCTTTAATTGGATTTCCTTCACCTTTCAACAAATGTCTATCTTAGCTTTTTGATATTGTGAAAATTTGACATAAGATAAAGCTTGCTTTTTAGATTTCAGTATCAAAGTAAATAAGCTAAAATCTAAATCTTCATTACACGAAATGCATAAACAAAAATAGTTAATCAAGAATTAATAATAAAAATGAGATAGATTACGTAATTATGAATCTGTGGAAAGAAATTCCGCCCGGAGATAACCCTCCTGTTATTTTAAATGCGGTTATTGAAGTTATTAGCGGTTCAAGAGACAAATATGAATACAACCCTGAATGGGAAGCTTTCGTACTAGATCGAGTGATTCCTTCATCGGTCATATTTCCTATTGAATATGGATTTATTCCCCAGACTTGGTCTGATGATAATGATCCTCTAGATATTATGGTCTTAAGTTATGAACCTCTCGAAGTAGGGTGTATCGTGAAAGTTCGAGTTATTGGGGCCTTAATCATTGAGGATGAGCATGGGGATGACCCTAAAATTCTCTCTGTTTTAGTTAATGATGCTCGATTTGACGGATATATTGATATTCAAGATGTTCATAAACATAAGCTGAAAGAAATACAGGAGTTCTACGAGACATACAAAAGATTAGAACCACATAAATGGGTAAAATTTAAAGAATGGAAAGCTGTGAAACATGCAAAAGAAATTGTTGATTATTCAGTTAACCGATTTAAACATTTGAAACTAAAATAGAGGTAGATTAAATCAATGCCGCAATTTTTGCGCAAGTTCGCTTGCAATCTAAAAATATTAATCCTAATCTTACTTCTTTCGTTGTAGAGACAGTTAATACCGCATTGGGGCCAGCCTCCATGACCAGCAGATAACCTTCAGTTCCTTTCACATAGAGCTCCGCAAATTCTCCCTTATCCATCTCGATGACTGCCCTTTCGGCTAACGAAAGTAATGCCGCCGTCATTGCAGCTATCCTAGTCTCATCAACCCCTTGTGGTAATGCCGACGCAATCGGTAGCCCTTCCGCAGAAACTATCGCAGCTGCTTTTACCTCAGGGATAGCAGAGAGCAATTTTTTTAAGATTCCTTCCAAGGAATCCGTAGTCGGTTCACTCATAGAGGTCATTTTCCCTATTATTTTAGATTGAAAATTTTATATTAAAAAACGTACTTACTATTTAATGATATAGATATAATTAACTTATTTTAACTTTATTTATTTTTTTGTATTACTTCTACTCTAATAAAATATATTATTATTTCTTTATTAATTTAGTTTTGACATTTTTGGAATGCCATGATTTAGAAGACGTCTCAAATGTAATAATTTAAAGTTTTTTATCGTCTCTATTGTAGTTTTATGGTTAAATCAAAGATTAATTATTAGATTAAAAATTATTAAAACTGTTAATAAAATTCTTTAACTGGTTGAATATGGATTATTGGACTGCAGTTGGTGAAGTTTATAATGTTACTTTATCGCTCTCATTTTTCGTATTAGCTTTTTTTGCATTTTCAATCGGGAGAAAGGGATATAAATTAAAGAATCGATATGGAGGGATTTCTACTTTTTTATGTGGTGTGTGCTTTATAATTTTTGGATATTTTAATTCTGTTGTAAAATTTTTCGTTTATCCTTATAATGGGTTTATGGTATGGTGGATTGGAATTACTTTACTTATCAATTACTTATTTTTCCGGATGATTAAAAAAGAAATAAAAAAAACCGAGATGAAAAGCGAGAATTCGCTTATTGGAAATGAAAATAAATCATTAATAAGAAGATACGTAGAAAGAATGACTAAAATGAACCCTTACAGTGAAAAAATAACAATTAGAATGGAACTAATACGAAAGAGTTTTCATTTAACAGGGTTCTTGCTTGTACTAGCTTATTTTGGATTACCTTTTCTATATCCCGTTACTCGGATAATAAGTGACGGTGTGATTGAATTAATCAATAATCTAGGACCAACATACACCATTTTTTGGGGTGATTTATCCTTATTTCCCTTTACGATTGGAGATCCAATCTCCAATCAATCAGCAGTTATCTACCTTACAATGATGGCTCTAATTGGAGCATTGATGTTTGGGATAATCTCAGATTTAATTCGGATTATTTGGGGTCCAGAGTATTCAGTTTTTAATTTTTTAACGAGATCTATGCTAAGAAATAAAGAGAAAAATGCTGCTGGACCGCAAATCTATATAATTACGGGATTTATTTTTTCGTATATGCTTTTTATGGTAAATTTGGTTGATATTTTAGCTGTATTTTCAGGAATTCTCATTGCATGCTTCTCGGATGCTGCTGCGGCAATAATTGGACGAAGATATGGAAAACATAAAGTTAAGGTAAGGAGTAAGGATATTAAATCTGTCGAAGGTTTTCTTGCGGGTACAGTAGTAGCATACGTAATAGGTTTAATCCTAGTTGGGCCAGTATATGCTATAATTGGAGCTGTTATATTTTTTATAACGGATTACTTTCCTAAATTTACAGCTGATAACCTTTTAAACCCAATCTTTATTCCTATTGGAATTCAACTATTTATAATAATATTAGGCTTACCTGTTGGTTGGTAAGACCAATTTAAAAAATTTGAACTAATCTAAAACTATGCTTGAAATAATCGACAAACTTAAACATATTAAACTAGCAATATTTGATCTTGACGGTGTTGTTTATCGTGGGGATACTTTAATTACCAATTCTGATAAAGTCATTAACAAACTGAAAGATCTCTCTATTTTGGTGTTATATAATTCTAATAATTCAACCGTTACGAGGCAAACTTATGTTGAACGATTAAGAAATTTCAATATATCTAGTAAAATTACAGATTTTTATACAAGCGCTTCGATCGCATCAACTGAAATTACAAAAATTAAAGAAAATGCTAATATTTTTGTGATTGGGGAAACCGGGTTAAAAGAAGAATTAAAATCCTTAGGTCATAAAATAGAAAGCACACCTACACATATTAATGATATTGATTTTGTAATAGTGGGACTCGACAGAAAATTCAATTATGATCAGTTATCTATTGCCCAAAGATGTATTTTAGAGGGAAAAGCTCAATTTTATGCAACAAATGCGGACGCAACTTTGCCAGTTGCTAGGGGATTTAAACCTGGAGCTGGTGTAATGGTAAGAGCTTTAACAACGTGCATAGACAAGGGGCCTGTTCGAATTTTCGGAAAACCTGAGCCCTACGGGATAGAAACAATATTAAATGATACGAAAATTCCTCCTGACCAAGCATGTATTTTTGGAGATAGATTGAATACAGATATTTTAGCAGGAAACCGGGCGGGGATTACATCAGTAGCAGTTTTGACAGGTGTAACAACAAGAGAAATGATTGAAAGGTTGAAAATTAAAGAGGATTTTGATAAGGATTTGATCCCAGATTTAGTTATTAATAATTTAAGCGAAATTTTTCAATAAAATTGGCCCTATCGGCTAGATTTTTGTTTTTAATAAAGGATTAGGTTAAATTAGAATTTTGTATCATCAATCGACCAATTTCAACGAAGATTTCTTCTACATTTTGACCATCTTTAGATGAACATTCAATATATCCAAATAAGTCATTTTCTTTCGCCAATTCGTATGCATCCTCCCTAGAAACCGCTCTTTTATACTCAAGATCCAATTTACTTCCGACCATTAGGAGGGGGACTTTTTTGATGGGTCCTCTATATCCTCGTTTAAAGATATCCATCCAATCCTGAAAATTCTTAAGTGAACTATATCGAGTGATATCAAACATGAAAATTCCTCCTGAAGCACCCAAAACATAGCTAGGTAATAAGAATCTGAATCTTTCTTCTCCAGCAAAATCCCAGATTTGTAAGGTCACTCGTTTGTCCAGAATAGTCAACTTTTTAATATTAAAGTCTACTCCGATAGTAATCTCATTATTGCTTCTAAATACACCTGTTAGATACCGTCCTATTAATGTCGTCTTTCCGACACCACCATCTCCAAAAATGCAGACCTTATACATCAGATCACTAAACGGAATGCTTTCCTCTCACCTTTTTATTTGTAATAAATCTCCAATCTATGTTTAGTATTACAATTGAATGAAAATTATAGTTGCTCTTCAAAATTAGTATAAATTCAATTCTTAAAAATAATTGTTTTCCGATAATTAGGAACACAGATGTTAATATTTGCTATTTATTTCTTTGAAAAAATTGAATGCGAGGATTACATTTTAATTTTTTACTTAATTTTCAAATCTGATGTCTTATGTCTACAAAAATTAGGATAGTGAATGTTAAAGAATATGCAAGTATTCCCGAAGCCGTAATTAGTGCGATTAAATTAATTGAAAATACTTTACCTTTTGATATTACTGAATCAGAAAAAATCCTTCTAAAACCAAATTTATTAACATCAAAAAAGGATGCTTGTACTCAACCTGCTTTTGTTGAAGGTGTAGTTTCATATCTTAAAGAGAATAGTATCCCCATGGCTAATGTGTATTTAGGAGATTTACCAGGTCAATCTGAAAAAGTTGGATCTGACGTTGCAAAAGAAATTGGAATTTATGGTATATGTGAAGCTTTTTGAATTAATTTTGTAGACTTTGAGGTTGACATCCCGTTAAAGGAAAAGATTGATGGTGCTTTAAGTTTAAAAGAAATACGTGTTGCTAGAATAGTTAAGGAATGTGATATACTAATAAATCTTCCTCGTTTAAAATCTCATTTGGAAGCAACTATGACAGGAGCAATAAAAAATTATTGGGGAATCATACCTGGAGGTTTAAAAGCTAACTATCATTTATTCGGAAAAACAGCTGAAAAATTTGGGGAAGTCCTCGCAGATAATTTTTCATGGGTAGTAAGGAATAAACCAAATAGGTTAACAGTTTATGATTTGCAAGAGATAATGGAAGGTTCGATGGGACCTGCGGGGAGAAAGATGAAAAAATGGGATTTAATTCTCGCTGGGACAGATAAATTAGCTTTAGATATAGTTGCTATGGAAATTGGAAAGATTAATCCACAGAAAATACCTCATCTTAAAAGTGGAATAGAACGGAATTTAGGAGTCGGAAGTCTTGATAATATCGAGATATTAGGTTTGTCATTTGAAGAAGCTAAAGAGCAGACGCCAAAATTTAAAGTACCAGGAAACACATTTACAAGTTTTATAGCATATATGTCAGGACATATAGGATACAAGATAATTAAGAAAATTTCTGAACTTATAAAACAAAGATGTATAAAATGTGGTGAATGTGCTCAAAATTGTCCAGCTGAGGCGATAAATTTTGAAGTAGACGACTTTCCTATATTTTTAAGGAAAAAATGCATTTCATGTCTCTGTCGTGCCGAGTTATGCAGCGAAAATGCAATCAAAGCAAAAACCAGGGGTTTGGCAGGATTATTTGATTAAATTACCCTTATTTTTGTTGTCATTTAATTGAGAATAAATTTTAAGAAAGTGATAATTCGATAGTCTTGTGTTAATGATTGATTTATATTGAATAAATTCATTTACAGAATGCGCTGATCCACCAATTCCTAATCCACCTGATATAAAGTTTAATCCTAAAACCTTTTGAATTATACTTAAAGGGGCTGCTGCGGCACTAATTGGCCAAATCTCTGTGAAAACTCCTAAAATATTTGCGGTCTCAACAAGACTTTTTACCAACACTGAATCTTTGGTAACTCTAGAACTTTCATAACCAATATTTTTAATTAGTATTACTTTAGATTCTATGGTGTGGGAAAATTCTTTAACTAATTCTTTAATTTCTTTAAAAATGACATCTATAGGAATTTTATGAGCAAACCTGATGTCAATATTACAAAATGCTTCATTAGGTACATAATTTTTTGTACCCTGCCCCAGAAAGCCCGATTTTAATGTGGAAATATTGAATGTTGGATTAAACAGGTAATCTATAAAAACTTTCTTTGGATCACCTTCATTAATGTTTACAATTCCTGCCTTTACCTTAATTTTATCAATATCAAGTGTTTTCATCAATTTATCAGTAAGCTGGAGTTCATCCTCAGAAATTTTATAAGGTTTCTTTAAGGGTTCAATCAAAAATTCATTATTAGAATATAAAGTATTAAGCAAGGAAATTAAATCAACCGCAGGATTCGAAATCATAGATCTGAATGCTGAATGAGGTTCTTTATTCCGTGACAATATTTTTATTGTTAATGATAATATACCTTTATATCCAAGTTTTAAAACTGATTCTCCACTAAAATTTTGTTTTGTTGATGGGAAATATGCATCTATACAATCTTTAAATATATTGCTGTTATTATCAAGCATTTTCAGCAAACCTGGGGATCCTATTTCCTCCTCACCGTCAAATAATAGGGAAAGTGATATGGGTAACTCTTTATGTTTTTTCAACTCTTTTACTACGTTTATAAAACATAGAAGAGGTGTTTTGGAATTGTAAGCACCCCTTGCTATAATACATTTTCCGATAATATCCAAAGGAGGAGGAAGAGTACGGATTTCAGCTCCAAATGGGTGGCTAATCCATTCATTTTTATTATTTATTGGTTGAGTATCATACATCATATAAATTAATAGAGATTTCTGGGTTTTGCCGACAACTTTTGCTAATATTAAAGGGTTTATTTTACCTTCGTACTCTTTAATCTCCTCACAAAAATCTGAAAGGTAGGTGATAAGAAAATTCTTAGCTTTTGAAATCCCTTTTTTATTACAGGTTTCACTAGGAATTCTTAAAAAATGTTGAAGTTCTGATTCAATGAATTTTTTATTTCCTATTTTTATGGAGTTTTCAATGTTATCAATTGATTTCATATATATTCAATAGTTAAATTAAGTAATTAATTAATTTAATTATCAATTTATAGAGTATAGAAGGTTATGAAAGAAATAAAAAATAATAAAATCCATGATTTTAATGATTTAACTCTTTTATTAGATGATTTAAGAGTAAAAAGTAATTTTAAAGGAATTCTATTAGCTAACCGAAACGGAGAGATTATTGGTAATAATATTGGAAAGAATATCGACAGTAAAAAATTAGCATCCATGTGTGCTTCTGTTTTTGAAAGTGCTGTTGGTCTAGGTGAAACAATGGGGAGTCAAAAAATTATTAGAATTATAGCTGAATTAGAGAAAGCTACAATACTAATAGTTGAAATTAAAGAGAAGAAGGTTTTTTTGAGTTGTATTATTAATAATCAATCTAATTCTAATTTCATATTTGAGCAGTTGGAAGATTATATCCAAAAAATAAGCGTTTTAATATAGAAAGTTCAACCGAATATTACAAATCTTCCATCCAATCGGGATTAATACGACTCAATGAGTTTTCTACCTCCTTTTTTATATCCCAATTGTCATCTCCTAATAATTCAATGAGAGGATTTATTGCATCTTTGTTCCCTATATCACCTAATGCTTTTACTGCAGATAAACGTATCTTATCATCGGTTTCTTTTAATAATTGAATGAACGGCTCAATTGAATCTAAATCTTTAATTTTTCCTAGAGCCATGGCTGCCCAGCTTTTAATATATACGTCCTCGTCATCTAAACATGAAATGAGAGAGTTAATAGAATCCTTGCTCCCAACTCGTATTAATAATTTAACTCCAGTCCTTCTAATTTTCCAATTTGAGTTTTTTAATGAAGATTTTGCCATTACAATAACTTTATCTGAGTTGAAATTAATTAAAGCGTCAACAGCAGCTTTTCTAACGCTCCCGTTTTCATCTTCGATTAATTTAAAAACATTTTCTATAGTGCTAAGGTCTCCTATTTCACCTAATATTTTAGTACAATACATTCTTATACGCCAAGATTTTTCTGTTAGCGAATTAATAATTCTTTCATTAGCTTTATTCTGCAAAATTTGAAGTATTGCTCTAAAGGATGCTCTTCTTATCCTCGCAACTGTGCTATCAAAAGTTTTTATCAAGGGTTCAATAGCCTTTTCATCCTTCAACATTCCTAGTAATTTTATTGCTTCCCTTCTTGCATTGATGTTCTTTCCTTTTAAAATATCATAAAGAACATCGTTTGATTCGATTTTCTTAAAGATCTTGAATAATGAGTTTTTAGCAAGATTTCTCATTTTTAAATCCTTATCTTTTAGAATTTTTGATAGGGGCCCGATTGCCCTTTTACTTCCAATAGTTCCTAGAACTCGAATAGATTCCTTTCTCACATCTATGTCTTGATCATTAAGTGTTACTAAAATATTTTTTATATTTTTAAGTTCAATTATATTTTCTAAGGCTTTTAGAGAATTTTTTCTAATAAGTGGGTTTTCGTCTCTGAGAAAATTAATTAGAACGGTTTCACTCTCCTTATTTCCCATTTTTCCTAAGATAACAGGAATTTCCCTTTTAATATTTACATCATCTGTGTCTATATAATCATATATTACCTGTTGGTTTCCTTTTTTTCCGATTTTAACAATTGATTTAATTAGTGGATCATATATTTCAGCACTTCTAAAGTGCAGTCGCTCAATTAACGGTACCAAAGCTTCTTTGCTACCAGATTTTCCCAAAAGGGTAATTGATAACTCTCTTACCTCAATATTTGGATCACCTAAAAATTCGATGAAGAAAGGTATTGAACCATTAAGATCTAAATTTCCAATCTCGTTAATAAGGGTTTTCCTTACGGTACCATCATTACAGTTTTTATACTGTTCTTTTAAAAATTTAATACCCTCATTCCCATAAATCGTGCCGAACAGATCAATTAATTTTATACGTAATTGAGGATGCCTGTCATTTAAAAATGTATCTTTTATGTCCTGCAATCGTGAATTCTTACTATCTTCAAAGTTTGCTAAAATTTCAACCGATTTTACTTTATTCTCTAAATTCTTGGAGGTTGTTAAGATAGAGAGAAGAGATTCTACCGCTTTTTCTTGATCCATTGTATCTATTTTTTCGAACAATTGCTTTTCATTACTGCTCAAGTTGAATTACCTTTAGTTAGTGATAATTAATTATCATTTAGAAAATAAAATCCTTGAAATATTCATAGAATTAGATTTATTTATTTTTATTTATTTAATAATCACAAGATCTGATTTAAACTTAGAAAAGGATTAAGTTAAATCTAATTTTTGATGTTCAAAGTATTTCTTATATAATTGAGCATAATTACCTCCCTGCGAAAGTAAGGATTCATGAGTTCCTTGTTCTACAATTTTACCATGATCCATTACAATGATTCGGTCAGCATTGACAATAGTAGAGAGCCTATGTGCGATGATAATTGAAGTTCGATCTGATAAAAGTACTTCAAGAGCCTCCTGAATGATTGCTTCAGTATAAGCATCTACGCTTGAAGTAGCTTCATCAAGAATGAGAATTTTCGGATTAGTAAGTAATGCTCGAGCAAAACTGATAAGTTGTCTTTGGCCAACTGAAACTCCTTTTCCTCTTTCCCCTACCTGAGTTTGAAATCCTTCCGGTAAATATTCAATCAGTTCTTCCGCATGGACTGTCCTGACTGCTTTCCATAAGTCTTCTTCGGAAGCATCTCGTCTTCCATACCGGATGTTTTCTTCTATTGTTCCTGAAAAAAGAAAAACATCTTGCTGAACTATGCCAATATTTTTTCTGTATGATTCCAATTTCATATTTCTAATATCTATTCCATCAATCTTAATTGAACCCCCTTGAAATTCATAATATCGTGCAAGAAGTGAAATTAAGGATGTTTTTCCTGAACCAGTATGCCCAACTATGGCAAGTTTCTCTCCCTTTACAATTTTAAGATTCAACCCCTTAAAAACCCATTCATCATTATTGTAGCTAAAATCTACATTTTCGAATTCAATCTCTCCTTCTAATTCACCAACCTCAAAGGCAGTAGGATATTGAGTAACAAATGGTTTTGAATCAAGAACACCAAGAATTCGCTCGTATGCAGCCATACCTGTACTAAATTGAGGAAAAAACGTAGCTAACACCATTATTGGGCGGAAAAATCTTGGTAAGTAGAGGTAAAAGATAAAAACTCTTCCAGGAGTTATTGTATAACTGAAAACAAGTTGTCCACCCACATACATAATGATTAAAAACGTAATTGTTGATAAAATTCCAAGAAGCCTCCTCCACAAATGGGTTACAGCGGTTAATTTAAATCCATTTTTAAAATACTTTTTATTAATTTCGTTAAAGCGTTCAGAAACTATAACCTCCTGACTATAGCTTTTACAAACATGTATTCCCTCTACTAATTCAACCATTGCAATATTGACATTATCAAGAGATTCTCTATATGCTCTGCTTACAACTCTAGCTAGCTTTCTAAGAGAGAACATAATCACTAAAATTAAGGGTACGCTAGCTAAGGCAATTAGTGCAAGAGATAAGTTTAGCAACAACAATATTGCAAATGTTAAACCACTAAGAATAAGATTGCCAATAGTCTCTACTATTAAGAAAGTTATATTCCCAAAATCCCCGACGTCATTAGTAACTCTTGTATTTAATCCACCAGTCTGTTCTTTGTCAAAAAAACTCATATCTTGTTCTTGCAATTTATCAAAAATATCTTCGCGGAGCTTTTGTGAAAATGAGGGAACAAATTTCGCCATTTCCCTGTATTGCATGAAGAACATGACCCATATAATAACATATAACAAAATATATACAATGGTAGCACTAATCACTAAGAAAATATTCGGATTTGTTTTTGCTAATTCATCAACACCAAATCCCAATAATAGAGGGCTAAAAATATCCGCTAGTGCTGAAATTACAATAAAGAGTGCAATACGAATAACACTTTTTTTAAAGGGAGCAATTCTTTTAATATATCTAATAAATAGTTCACGATCTGAATATCTTCTTTTATGTTCTTCTGCCAATAATCCTGCATAGAGTCCCAATTTAATTTATCCTCTTTTCACCTTAATTTTAGATTCTGTTAAAGTTAATTTTTTACCGAAAATTCGTCGATAATCCTCCGAACTTTGTAGTAATTCCTTATGATTACCCTCCGCTACTATTTCTCCATGTTTGAGTACGATTATTTTATCAGAGGTTCTTATTGTATGCAGTCTGTGTGTTATGATTATTGTTGTCCTATTTTTTAAAATATTTTCCATAGCACGTCCTATTCTCTCTTCTGTTTCACTATCAACAGCGGATACAGAATCATCAAGTATGAGAATCGCAGGATCGGTTAAAAAGGCTCGAGCGATTGCTACTCGCTGTTTTTCTCCCCCAGAAAGCCTTGTTCCTCTTTCTCCAACAATAGTTTCATACCCTTTAGGAAAATTTCTCACAAACTCATGTACTTGAGCTAACTTAGCGGCATCCAGCATTTCTTCCTCTGATGCTTCTGGTTTGCCAAAAGTTATGTTTTCTTTTATTGACCTAGGATAAAGATAAATTTCTTGCTCAATGTAACCAATATTTTTTCTTAAAGTTTGGAGAGGATAATTCTGAATGTCTATTCCATCCAATAGAATTGAACCTTTTTGTGGGCTATAAAGGGATAAGATTAACTTTGCAAGGGTGGATTTTCCACACCCTGTAGGACCTACAAGTGCAACTCTCTGAAATGGTTCAATAACAAAGTTCAAATTGTTGAGAGTAGGGCGTAGATTTTTATTTTCATTTTGATGAATAAAAGTAACATTATTAAATTCAATTTTTCCTTTGAATTCCTTTGGCCATTCCTCATATTCATTTTGTCTATCTTCATTTTCTCCTTCAATTAGAGAACTATACAAACGGGAACAAGCAGCAAATCCACTCATCATGTCGTTGGTTGACCAATGGATCATTCTGGTAGGCTCTAAAAGTGCTATTAATAGTAAATTTGTAGCAACTAAATCTCCTACTTCTAGAGTTCCTTGAAAAGCAAAGATAGATCCAATAAAAAAAGTACTCCCGATTACAAGGTTAATAGCTAGGAGAGGATAATATTTGGCTTGAACTCTATATTTTCCGACAAAAATATTCTTAAAAGAACGTACGGCGAGGGTAAACTTTTTTCGTTCTAACTTCTCAGCGTTAAATGCTCTAACAACACTAGCACCACTAATACTGTCTTGCAAAACAACCGCTAGATTTGAATACTGAGTCATTTGGTTAGTCACATAAGGAGAAAGTCTTTTGCGATAATCAAATACAAAGTGAATGTAAGAAAATATAAATGGAATGCAAATTAAAGCTAAGCGATAATCTAAGAACTCAATCAACAGATATATTGTTATGAAAATTTGCATAAAGGGATAAATAAAAAAACTCCCATGAGCTAGCATTGTGTTAATTACTCGAACATCATTAGTTGCTAAAGCTAGCAAATCACCTGTTCTTACATTATCATGATAACTTAACGACTTTAATTGAATGGTATCGAAAAATTCTTGCCTCATATTTTTCTCAACCTTTAAACCAAGAAAGTGTCCCAACATCATAACACCATAATCTGATACTGCGTAAAGAAGAGACACAATAAGCCCAATTGCTAGCATAAACAATAAATTTGCTAAATCACGGACAAGAAGAACATTGTCAATTATGTCACCGATTATAATAGGAATTAAAGTAAGGGTCAGACTAACAAAAAAAATTCCTAGAAGTACTAGTACTACTAAATACAATTGTTTATATAAATGTTTAAAAAGCCACTTCCGATATCCTTTACTCTTTTCCTTATTCCTACTCATAATAATAAATGAAAATGCGTTAGCCTTGATAATTCCGAATCTTTTCTTAACAAAGCATTAGTTTAGTGTTATAATAATTCAAAGTTTTTCTACACTTTGTAAAACATAACTTAATTAAAAAAAAGGTATCTCATAAGTTCAATGAACTTAAATCTTTCTTGTTTTACTTGATAAAATAGTGGAAATTAAAACAATTGTTCCTGCAATAAATTGGAAAAAAATCGTAATATTTGGCCAAAAGGAGTCTCCACTCCCAAATGTTGGATGAGCTATTACAAAAATGGAGATAATTTGATTGGATATAATGAAAAAGAGAGGAGATGTAATCATCATAATACCTCCAATGACACAAAATTTTAATTTTAATTGTTCCGTTTTTTTACCTTTTAAAGTAACATACAGGATTAAAACAGACCCTATTAGGATTAAAATTATAGAAATCCACCCTGGAATTAAAATTCCTGCTTCTGTTACATAATAAGAGCCTATTTCACTTGAATTTAAACCAAAAAATACTGCTAATCCCCATAACCAAAAATGGTAAACATAATTTGGATTAACATGAAAAGTTGCTGGAGTAAAAATTGAAATAATCCCCAAAACTCCTGAAAATAATGAAATTTAAAATTTAAAATCTTTCATATCCTTTACTACTTGTAGTTTATTAAATGATTTTTCATCAAAACTTGGATAAAATTGAATATTTTGGCAAAAGTATTGCTTTTAATTATTTAATACTTTCTAGAGATTTAGGCATATATCTATCCTTTTGATTGAAAAATGTGAGATCGCGATAACCAGCATATATCACAGCCGAATGTTTTACTCCTTTAGAAATAAAGTATCTATCACCTTTGGAATAAGTGTTAAGTTTACCCTCTACAATTAAATCAATTTTCCCTTCAAGAATAATTCCCCACTGAGCTTCATGAGAATGTTCTGGAACTGAAACATCCTTTTCGAACTCCATAAATATAATCTGATGGTTGTCGCTTTGAGATAAATATGCTTTTACACCCTCTAATGGAATATCGGCTTCAGGAAGACTTGTTATTGGTTTAGGAAATACTTCTGAGATTTTATCATCACCTTCTCTTAACAAACAATTCTCTTTATAATATTGTTTAATAATATTCAAGATTCATTATTAAATTACCAATTATTTTTTCCAGTAAAAAGTAAAACATTTTAAATTGAACTGAATGTTTATTAATAATTCAAAGTAATAAATATTAGACAGTTAAGGTCGAAATTAAACAAAATCTACTCAATAATTGATTCTGAATGACTTTAGAAGAAAGTGAAGAGAGATTATTAGAGAAGGCACAGGAAGAAGAAAGAATTTATAATTGGATAGAAGCAGCTAATTTATATAAACGAGTTATCAGCCTTTATTTGGATAAAAAATTAGTTGAGAGAGCTGCTGAAAATTATAAAAATCTTGGGTATGCTCACAGTAGAGCTGCTGATACTGTTGATACAGTTGAAGAATATATTAACCAAATCAAATGTGCTGTTGAGGCCTATAAAGAGGCAATGATTCTCTTTCAACAGCTTGGAAATAGATCTATGGAGCTTGAGTGCGAAGCAGAAATGTTTTTTACGAGTGGACTTCTCACAACTTCTGATGCAGAAGGTCAGAAGGCATATTATCAGGCTATTAAACTTTTTAGTGAATCAAGTGAAATTTATTCCAAGGAGGGCGTTAATGAGAGTTTTGCGAGATTATTGGGCCGTAAAGCGTCAGCTTCACATATCCTCATGTCTTATAATATTAATCAAGAAGAATATAACCGGGTTGTTCTACATGGAATTGAATCTGCTAAAAAAGCTTGGGAGATTTCAAAAGAGATTAGAAATATTCAGATTTTGTCTGAGTCGTTGAATATGCAACTTTTGATTAGTTTCAATGGATTAACAGTCCAAGACTTTAAAAATGATGAAAATATGGAGGAAGGGACCAAGAAGCTCTTGATAGAATGTAATAATAGTATTCCGGTTATTGAAAACTTAAATGATCCATATGCTCTTAATCTAGTTTACTCAGCAACAGGGGTTTGTTATTGCATGTTTGGGTATCAATTCATCGAAGATGAAAGAGAACAAGAGGAATATCTTGATAAGGGAATAGAATTACTAGAGAAAGCTTTAAATTTTGCCCGTAAAACGAAGAGTAAAAATAATATACTATGGTGTATGTTTTTCATAGACTATTTTGCACTTTTTAGTGGTAGAGTCGGTTATCTCCAGAAGAGAATTCTTAATGACATCAAAGACTGTTTGGAATTAGGGAAGATCTATGCACATTCTTATAATATGTTTTTTTCCCTGGCAAAAGTAATACCTGCACTTTATTATACAAACTCTTCACAAAGGGGTTTTTTTACTGCGGAACAACGCAAAACCTACGCTGAAAAAGGGATCCAATATGCAAAGGAAGCGATGAGTGCACCTAATTTCCCTAGTATTATAGCATGGTTATACCAAGGTTTAATATTAGCTTATTCTCAACTTACTATTCTCGAGGAATCAAAAACAGAACAAGGAGAATATGCCCAGATTATGCTTCAACACGCAAAACAGGCAGAAGAATTCGGTTTAAAGTATGAAGGAGGATTTCCTCAGGCTGGTGGTTATACAAGTCTTTATAAGGCTCATAAAACTCTTGCAGAAATCACAAAAAAGAAAGAAGACAGAATTACCAACCTCAAAAAGGCAATAAACGCCCAAAAAAAATCAATCAATTATGCTATATTATCTCGTACTGGCGCTCTTTCAGAACAAATGAGACTTGGGTTATTATATGAGGAATTAGGAATTATAACGAGAGAAACTACTGATTTAAATCAAGCGCGGGAAATATTTCTCCACACAATAAAAGAGAGTGTTGATAGAAGATATTTTTCTTATGAGGCTGCTAGTTATCAATATATAGCTCGTATAGAAGATCGCTTGGGTAATTTTATGCTTTCTGCTGAAAATTACAAGAAAGCTCAGGAAGCCTATAATAAGTCACAGCAAATGATAAAATATAAACTTTTAAAAAATAGAATCAATGAGAAATTTAAATATGTAAAGGCTTGGAATTTTATTGAAGAAGCTAAATCGTTTCATATACGAGAAAATCATATTCAAGCTAAGGAATTTTATAAAAAAGCTTATGATATTTTAATAGAATTGCGAAGTTACCGTTATGAAGCATCTTATTATTCTGGTTGGATATCATTGGAAGAAGCAGAGCAACTAAGTAAACAAGAAAAGCACGAAGAAGCCATAGAAAGTTTTAAAAAGACAGCAAAAATCTTTGAAAAAGCAATTGAAGCATTGAAAAAATCACATGCGCATTCAAGAGAAAAATTTGAGAAAGAGAGAATGAATAAATTTGAAAAAATAGCCCAAGTAAGGGTGAATCATTGTATCGCTAGAGTAAACCTTGAAGAAGCAAGGATTTTAGGAAAACAGGGTGAGCACATTGCAGCTGCAGAAAAATTCGCTCTTGCATCTTCTCAATTCAGAGATATATGTATTTTATTTAAAATTAAACGGGAACGAGAGGAATTAGAAGCAGTTTATTATCTGTGTAGAGCTTGGGAAAATATGGAACTTGCTGAAAAATATGAAGACCCTTATAGGTTTTCTGAAGCAGCAGTGTTGTTTGCAAAAGCCAGTGATCTTTTCACTGATACAAATTTAAAGTTATTAGCTACTGGAAATTCAACTTTTTGCCAAGCCCTTGAATATGGCTGTAAATTTGATGAATCTATTGAAATGAAAGATAAAACAGATTTATACCCAAAAGTTAAAGTAACGCTTAGTAAAGCAGCTACTTCGTATGAAAAGGGAGGTTTTGAAAGTGGGGCTGATTGGGCTCAAGCAACTTCTATTTATTTTGATGCAGCATGGCACTTAATCAAAGCCGATGAAGAATCAGATCTTCAGGAAAAAGGAAAACTTTTAGGAATAGGAGGACAATATTTAAAATCTGCTTTAGAACTGTTTGGCAAAGCAGGTTATGAAAATAAGAAGAAGGAAGTTCAAGATCGATTAATTAGGGTAGAGAAAGAAGAGTCAATTCTTTTTTCAGCTTTAAGTACTATAAAAGAACCTTCTATTTTCCGTAGTACAATGGGTATAGTTGCTCCTTCTTGTCCTATTGAAAGCAGCCAATCTCCACGATTAAGTGAAGCCCGTCAGTTTAATGTTGAAGAAAGGCGGATTTCGATAGAGAAAATAGATAGGAAGAAGTATGAATTGGTCTATACGGATTTGCTAAAAGCATATCCTAAAGTTCAAAAAAAAGAATGCAGAGTTGGTATTGCTCAAATAGGTATATCTGAGACTGGAAACATCATGAAAGAGTTATTCAAGATGGATTCATCAGGTCTTCTTAGTTTAAAAGAAAATATTGTTAAGGAATTGAGAACTAATGTTAAAATCATGATTGAGAAAGCGAATAGTGAGGAAATCAATATTTTACTCTTTCCTGAAATGTCTATTGACCTTAATTATAATGTATTCTTTGAAGAAATATCAGACTTGGCTAAATTATATAACATGTATATCGTTCCTGGATCTTTTCATGACCAAAAAACAAAACGAAATATTAGTATGGTTTTTGGACCGGAAGGAATTCTCTGGGAACAAGAGAAGCATATCCCCGCAGTAATTAGTACTGGAGAAGGAAACCGTATTAAAGAAGGAATAGAAGTTAGCAGATTACCTCGGAGAACTATCATTTGCAATACAGAATATGGTAGAATCGTAATCGTTATTTGTCGGGACTTCCTTGATATGGATCTCAGAGTAGAACTGAAAAATTTTGAGCCTCCTATTGATATAATTCTGAATCCCGCATTTACACCTGTTACAGCTGATTTTAAAGCTGCCCATTTTGATGCCCGTAGATCCATTTATGCTTATTCATTTTTTGCGAATATTGGAGAATATGGAGAATCTCTTATTTATACTCCAGAAAAAGACAGGTCTAAGCGAATGATACCTGCAAAAGAGGAAGGTTTGATATATAAAGATATAGATCTCTTCAAATTACGTTCAGAGCGTAAAAAATGGGAAAAGGAACAAGAGAAAGAGACACTATTTATACAAAGTACAAGATAGATTTAAATTAAAAGTATAAAAATAAAAAAAAATTAACCTATTTCTACATCCATTTTCTTTCGTTCTTCAAGTAAGGTATCTACTACTGATGGATCTGCTAGTGTTGTTACATTTCCGATATCAGTGCCAGCGGCAATAGCTCTTAATATTCTTCGCATGATCTTACCACTTCTCGTCTTTGGTAGAGCATCGGCAAATCGTATAACATCTGGTTGAAAAACTGGATATTCCAAGGTGGATGATAAAGAGAGTTTTGCGAGATTAATGTCCCGTATAGCTTCATCTTCGCATCTCCTTATAAGCTATTATATTAATAAAGAAGAATATATCCAGATTGCTCTACAAATCTTTGTTTTTCATTTATCTCTTGCTTTCAATTGTATTACATATCAATTCTCTTTTTTATCTATAAAAAGTCATTCGTATTTGAATCGTATTACAAAAGATTTTCTACTCGTATGATTCAAGAAGATGAGGAGAAATAAAACTTTCAGTGAGTAGTTCTTCGAGGGGGGATGCTCTTCTAAAATAATAGTTCTAAATACTTTCAATTTAAGTCCTATACAAAGCAATATGAAATGATTTTAAAAATGTAAATTAATTAATATTAATTATATTATAACTAATAATTACGAAAGACAATGATTCCATAATGACTTAGGAGGTTTTATAAATGAATGATCGTGAAGAGGAAAACTATAAAGATTATATTGATGATGAAATTGATGATTCAACAAAGAGCAAAATTAGCGATTTATCAAAGAAGATAAAGGGTAAATTAGGTGGTTTTAAAGAAAAACTAGGAGATAGTAAAGATACTATAAAACTAAAGTTAGGGTCCACTAAAGATAATATAAAGTCTAAACTAGATGATAGAAAAGAAAGAAAAACTATAGAAAAAATCGAAAAAGAAACCCGAGAAAAAGTAAAACTAGAATTGAAAGAGAAGGCTGAAAGTGAAGCAAGACAAAGAGCGGAACAAGAAGCAATAGAAAAAGCAAAACAAGAGGCAAAAGCTAAAGCCGAAAGAGAAGTAAAAGAGAGGGAAGCAAGAGAAAGAGCGAGACAAGAAGCAATAGAAGAAGCAAACCAAGAAGCAAAAGCAAAAGCAGAAAGAGAAGCGAGAGAAAGAGAAGCAAGGGAAAGAGCTGATAGAGAAATTAAAGAGAGAGCTGAAAGGGAAGCAAAACTAAGAGCGCGACAAGAAGCAAAAGAGAGAGCAGAGAGAGAAGCTAAGGAAAAGGAGGAAAAAATCACAGTAGAAAAACTAGCTAAATTTCAGACTCAAAGAAAAGCTGAAATGAAAATGAAAAAAGGGATTAGGATAATTTGCCCTATGTGTGGGGAACTTAATGATGGAACTCACGAAACCTGCTCTGTCTGTCAGTCATTGTTAAGATAATCAACAAAAATCATTTATTAATTATATTGATTGTGACATATCAGATTTGAATGAATGTTATAACAAATTCTAAAAAATACAAAAATAAGGAAAAAGAGTAAAAAATGAACGATAATTTAACCTATTTCAATATCCATTTTCTTTCGTTCTTCAAGTAAGGTATCTACTACTGATGGATCTGCTAGTGTTGTTACATTTCCGATATCAGTGCCAGCGGCAATAGCTCTTAATATTCTTCGCATGATCTTACCACTTCTCGTCTTTGGAAGAGCATCGGCAAATTGTATGACATCTGGTTGAAATACTGGACCAATTTCTTGTCTAACATGCATTCTAATTTCTTTGGATAACTTCGCTGATTTCTCAACACCTTGCATTAAAGTTACATAAGCATAAATTGCTTGTCCTTTAATTTTATGGGGAAAGGGAGCAACAGCAGCTTCTGCAACGCTTGGATGACTTACAATAGCAGATTCAACTTCCATAGTTCCAATTCTATGACCAGATACTTTAATAACATCGTCTAAACGGCCCAATATCCAATAATATCCATCCTCATCTCGCCGGGCGCCATCATCTGTGTAATAATATCCCGGGTATTTTTCAAGATAGGTAGATTTAAATCTTTCAGTATTTCTCCATACATCCCTCAACATACCTGGCCAAGGTTGTCCCATCGCGAAATATCCTCCTTCATCTGGTTCGGTAACTTCCTCTCCTTCAAGGTCAAAAATTATTGGTTTTATACCCATAAAAGGCATACAGCAAGATCCTGGTTTTGTCGGTGTCGCAGTTGCTATAGGTGTCATTATAATTCCCCCAGTTTCAGTTTGCCAGTATGTGTCAACTATAGGACATTTACTTTTTCCAACTATTCTATGATACCATGTCCATGCTTCGGGATTTATAGGTTCTCCAACAGTTCCTAAAAGCTTCAACGAACTTATATCGTGTTTCTTTACTGGTTCATCCCCATATCTCATTAATGCTCTAATTGCCGTAGGAGCTGTGTAAAAATGGGTAACTTTATGATGTTCTACTATATCCCAAAAACGATCAACATCAGGATAAGTAGGAACCCCTTCAAACATTAGGCTTGTAGCACCATTTGCGAGAGGTCCATAGACTATATAGGAATGCCCAGTAATCCATCCAATATCCGCAGTACAATACCATATATCGCCTTCATGGATATTAAAAACGGTTCTGTGACTATATGAAGTGTATAAAATGTATCCTGCAGTAGTGTGTTTTACTCCTTTTGGTTTCCCAGTTGTTCCACTTGTATATAAAATGAATAAAGTATCTTCAGAGTCCATTTCTTCAGGTTCACTTTCTTCACTCATACCTTCAATAAACTCGCGATACCAGATATCTTTATTAGTATGAGTGACTTCTCTTCCAGAACGTTTTACAACAATAACATGTTCTATAGTTGGAACCTTATCTATAATTTTAACCACATCAGCTAATTTAGGATAAAATTTACCAGCTCTGACAGTTTCATCGCTTGTAAACAAAAGACGAGAATCTGAATCTTCAATTCTATCTTTCACAGCTTCTTTTGAAAACCCACCGAACACAATTGAATGTATAACACCTATTCTAGCGCACGCTAACATGATTATTGCGAGCTCAGGGATCATCGGTAACCAAATAGTAACTCTGTCTCCTTTTTGCAATCCGAGCTTTTTCATTCCATTAGCAACTTTAGATACTTCCTTTAACAATTCATCATATGTATATTTTCTAACTTGACCAGGTTCGTCCGCCTCCCAAATAATAGCAATATGATCACCCTTCCCGGCTTTCACATGTCTATCTAGGCAGTTATAGGCAACATTGAGTTTTCCTCCAACAAACCATTTTCCTGGGAACAAATCTGTTTTTTCCCAAACTTTATCATAGGGTTTGTACCAATCAAGAGAATTTGCTTGTTCACCCCAAAATCCTTCCATATCTTCGATAGAATAATTGTAAAGTTTTTTATATTCTTCCATTGACATTCCAGTTTTAGCATATTCAGGATTAAGATCAATTGGATTAAAAATTCGATTTTCAGTAAGAATACTCTTCATTCTTTCTTCTTTAGCCATTATTTTTAGCACTTTTGAATCCTAGATTATAATTCAATATATTATTTTTTTTATATTATAAGGATATTTCTAAATCAATTAAGAACTGAATGGATTTAAACATTTTATTTATAATTTCAAAAACATTATATTGATGAGAATACAATTAATAAAAAAACTGGAGTTAATTTTTATATATTAAAAAATGGAAAATAAAACTTAAAAAACCTTAATGAAAAACCCTAATTTGTTAGATGAGACATGGAGATCAAAATGGAAGGATAAAGAGCTTAAGGCAGAAGATGCAATAAACAAGATAATTACAGGTAATAGAGTTTTTATTGGCTCTGGTTGCTCTGAACCAAAATTATTAATTTCAGAATTGATAAAGCAGTCAGAAAAGCTAATTGATACTGAAATTCTTCATTTTTTAACGATTGGTTCTGAAAAATATTTTATCAATAAAGCAGAAGATTTATTCCGACACAATGCCTTTTTCATCGGGAGGACTCTTCGTGAGGAGATTAATAAAGGACAAGCAGATTATACCCCTATATTTGCTAGTGAAATACCTTCCTTATTTTTAACTGGTCGGAAACATATAGATGTTGCTTTTATCCAAGTAACTGTTCCAGATCCTTATGGTTTTTGTTCTTTGGGGATCAATGTAGATATCGCCAAACCTTTAGCTCAATCAGCATATATAACGATAGCTGAAATCAATCCTCAAATGCCCCGTACCTTAGGAAACAGTTTTATTCATATGAAAGAAATTGACTATTTTGTTTATAATAACACTCCTCTATTAGAATTTCATTTTGATGAACCTGATGAAATTGCTGAGAGAATTGGAAGAAATTTAGCAAATTTAGTGGAAAATAAATCCACAATTCATGTGGGATTTGGAGATCTACCGAATGCTGCTTTAAAATATTTAACTGAGAAAAAAAATTTAGGAATGCATTCACATTACATAACAGATAACATAATTCCACTCGTAGAAAATGGTATTTTAACGTGTAGAAAAAAAAATTTCCATCCAGAAAAGGTAATAACTAGCTTTGCTTTAGGAACTAAAAAATTATATGATTTTGTAAACAATAATCCTTTCATCGAATTTCATCCATCTGATTATGTATGTAACCCAAGAAACATTGGTAAGAATAAAAAGATGGTTTCAATTAATTCTGCTCGGCAAATTGACCTAACAGGTCAGGTGAATGCCGCAACAGAAGGTTATCAATTTTATTCAGGATTAGGAGAAACAATTGATTTCATGAGAGGAGCAGCATTTTCGAAGGGAGGTAAACCTATTATAATTATACCTTCAACCTCTAGAGATGGCAAGAAATCACGTATAGTTCCACATTTAGATGAGGGTGCAGGAATAATGCTGTCTCGAGGGGATGTACATTATGTTGTGACTGAGTGGGGGGTAGCATACCTTCACGGTAAAACGATAAGAGAAAGAGTGCTTGAATTGATATGTATAGCTCATCCAGACTTCAGACAATCATTATTGGATGAAGCAAAGAAGCAAAATTATGTTTATTCAGACCAATTACTTTCTTGTGATGAACATGGACGCATATGTTTATATCCTTCTGAATATGAGACAATCTACACTGCCAGAAATGATAAAAAAATTAGAATAAGACCTGTTAAAACTACAGATGAAGCATTACTTAAAGACTTATATTATACTTTGAATGAGACAGACAGATATTTGCGATTCTTTGAAGTAAGGAAAGAATTTACACATTCTAAAACCCAAGGTGAGGTAAATATTGATTATGATAAAATTTTCTCTATAGGGGCTTTTATAGGGGAAGTTGGGAGAGAAAAAATGATTGGAAACGCAACTTATAGTTTAAATCCTTCTTTAAACATGGCTGAATATAGTTTTATCGTATCTGAAAAATGGAGAGGAGATGGAATCGGAACCTTTCTTTACCAACATTTAATTATCATTGCAAAGGAAAAAGGAATTAAAGGGTTCTATGGGACGATACATATTCAGAATAAAAGCACTGTTCATATTATACAGCAGGGAGGAAATACTAAAATAACCCCTCCGGAACAAGGAGAAAAGGATCTTTTTTATGAAGTATTTTTTGACCAAGAGGATTCCAATGATTAGTTAATCATTATTTTTATTTTTCTTTCTTAATTATTAACCTTGATAGACCATGAAGTTTAAATTCACTGACTACCATGTACATACTGCAAAATGGAGTATGGATGTTCCTAAAGACGGACCCGAATTCGAAGACTATATAAAAATAGCAGAAATTCATGAGATAAACGTCTGTTTTCTTAACCATTTTGAGCTTTATTCGATTGAAAAAGATAAGACAAATCCATTCTATGAAGGAAATATCGATAATTACCTTGAAGAAATTGATGAACTGAAAGAAACTTATGATTTCATTTATAGTGGGCTTGAAGTTGAATACTACAGAGATAGAGAAATCGAACTCTTAGAGTTCATGGATGACTATAACAGAGAATTAGATTTCATTGGTGGTACAATCCATGAATGGATTCATGGTTATCCTGTCACAACAAGGAAGAAGCTAGTAAAATTGTTGGAGAAAAAGAAGATAAAAACCGTTATTGATGAATATTTTGAGATTTGTGAGATGATGGTGAATTCAAAAATATTTAAAAATTTTTGTCATATCGATACGATTTTCCGTTATATTAATGAAAATGATATAAAACCTACCAAAGATTGTAATACATCAGAGGAACGCGTGTTGAAATTAGGCCGGATGTGCATAGCTAATAAAATTAAGATAGAATACAATATTTCTGGTGAAAGATTTCCTATTGGTCGACCATTTCCTTCAAAATCAGTAATTTCTCAATTAGTAAAAGAAGGGGGTAATTTTTTTGTAGGTTCTGATTCACATTCATTGGACTATTTTGAGAACCAGATTACAAAAGTAAAAGATGCATATATGTATTTAAATTCAATTAAATTTCAGCGATTAAGCTAATTGATATGAAATTTACGGATTCTATTAATAAAGTTGACGAATGGGACCAAAAAATAATAATTAAGTATAACGGTTTGGGAGGGAAACCAGTCACTACAATTTTAAAGTTTATATCTTTCTTTGGGAGAGAAACACTTTGGCTTTCCTTAATCGCATTTTTCTTGCTTATTTGGTATGATCCATTCTTAATTACAGGCATATCTGCTATATTTTTAACTGGTTTGTTATTAATTGCAGGAACAAAAAGAATTTTCAATAGATTAAGACCATTTGAAAGGTTCGAGGAAGGTAAGATTATAATTCTTGAAAGAAAACCAAGTTCGCGCAGTTTCCCCTCTTGGCACTCCTATAATATTATGGCGTATGGATTATTATTAGGAAGTTATTTTTTAAAATCACCGTTATTGACATTGTTAATGTTTTTGTTAGCGGTTTTAGTATCGTTCTCAAGGATTCAATTGGGAGTTCATTATCCTTCCGATGTAATTATCGGTAGCCTTTTTGGAATAATAGGATTTCTTTTGTCAATTTATTTTATCATCCCTCTACTACAAATAATCTTAAGTTATGTCGAGCAATTTATCATATATGAGATTGATTATCAAAGAATAAATTCAATGTTAAGTGAGCAGGTTTGGTATATTATTTTTTGTATAATTATTTATTTAATGATCTTTTTATCTGCTACTTACAAAAGAATTATAGACCATTTTAAAAGGCATAAGAGTTAAATCTATAAATTTAATCTTTTTCTTTTACTAAATAAATCTTTTAACTCATTGAGAACATTTAATCTTGCATTTTCCCCTTGTCTAGCAGTGTTTTGGGAGGGATTGGATATTTCTAGGGGTACGCCACTTTGAGCAGCTTGAAATGCTCCTGCCTCTAAGGCACTAATTCGACTATCGAAATCATTTAGTTGTGTCGAAATACTTTCTGATAACCGAATAACAGCATTCAGTGTTTCTTCTAATGTCTTCCCAAGCCCTTCTACTTTCTTAACAGTTGGATCTGTAAGTGAATAATGTGAGCTCATGAGGTTCTTAATATATTTTGCAAATTGTGGTTCACGGGAAATCATCGAATATATAGACGTTAAATATATCTCAGTATCAAAATCATATTCCTTATTTTTAATTAGTTCATTTAAATTATCCTTTAAAAGTTCAACATTAAGTTGAATCTTTGGATCACTTTTTATATCCGGATCAAACTTATGGATAAAAATTAAAACATAAGGTTTTTCTTCCAACATTGTTATCGAATTAAGAATTTTGTCTAAATATTCAAGGGACTCATCGAATCTCTCTGGGTTTTGCACATCAATAACATAGAGAAGTAAATCTAATTGAATAAAATATTGCTCTGGATTGCTTAAATACCTTTGACGATACTCTTCCTGACCCCCCAAATCCCAAATAAATAAATTCAAGTTGGAACTCCCAAATTTCATCCGAACGACACCTCTAGTAGGATGTGTCGCAATAGTATCACTAATACCTAGGCGACCACCGAATTTTGAAAGTGTAGCAGTTTTCCCAGCATCATCGAGTCCTGCAACAAGTACTTTTTGTGAAGAAGTCACCCCCTTTACTTCTATTCCTTCTTCTTTAGTAACACTTGCTATAAGTGAACTAATCGTAACTGTTTTTTTTAGTGTTCTTTCTAAAGTCGGGTATTTAATTTTTAGTTCTTCTATTTTTTTCTTTAAGTTTTCAGTCAGTTCTATAGATTCTTCTGATTTTTCTATTTTCATCAGGCTTTCAAACGGGTTTTCCTTGTTCAGCTTAGAGGCATCAGCAATACTTGAGATTTCTAGAAGTTGCTTCATCATTGTTGCTTCTTCTTTATCTACAAACTTGTAGGATTGAATAGACAATTTTAAGATATCATCAAGAGAATGTAATTTATTTAATTTCGCGGATTTTGGATCTATAAACTTTGAAAATACCTTTATAAAATCAGAATTTTCAGTAGACATAGTAAATAATGACTTTTCGCGGATTATTAGATTATGTTAATTTTGATTTTTTTTTATACTTTAATGATACTAGTTAAATAGGTTTTGATTTAAATTTTCACAACTTTATTTTTTTTAGAGATCAAACATATATATTTAATTGATCATGTATTTAATACTAAAAATAGAAAATTCCATATTCATCCTTTATCAAAACTAGTAATTATGCCGTCTCACTCTGAAGATGATGACTTCTTTAAAGATACGGGAGAAGAAGGACCATCCTGTTGTGATAGCGCAAAAATTAGTGAAGAAGATGGGTTTTCCGTCTGTTTAAACTGCGGTTCTGTATTTTCTAGAATTCTTGATGATAGTCCTCGAAGAGCTTTTACCCAAGAAGAAATTCAGAAAAGAAAGAGCAGTGAAAGAGTTTATAGCCCAATTGGCCCTCGAACAATTATCAGAGGGTCTAGAGACGCTAGAGGTACTCTTTTAAGTCCTAAATACAAATCTAAATTTAACCGGTTAGCTAAAATCCATAGATCATTAACAACTAGCTATGAAAGAAATTTGTGGATTGCATTACCAAATTTACAGCGTTTACAAAAAAGATTAGGGATTCCAGATGCTGTTGCAGAGGATGCTCTTAGAATTTATACCCAAACAGTAAAAAAGAAATTAACAATGGGAAGAAGCATTGACACGCTATTGTCAGCATCTATATTTGCGTCTTTAAGAGTTCATGGAATCCCTAGAACAGCTGAAGAAATATCCAAAGTTGCGCAAATTCCTAAAAAGAAAGTTATAAAAAGCTATCGCCTAATACTTATGGAGATCCTTCCTAAATTGGGGATGAAAGTGCAACACTTCTCAGCAGATCGCTATGTTGATAAATTCAATGAGGAACTAAAACTTTCAATGCAGTGTAGGAACATAGCAGTAAAACTGATTGGTAACGCTAAAGAAAGTGGCTTCAACAGCGCAGGTAAGGACCCGAAAGGAATCGCCGCAGCTGCCATCTACATAGGGTCAAAAATAAGCAATGAGAACCGAACTCAAAAGGAGATCTCAAAGCTGGCACGCGTAACTGAGGTAACTCTACGAATGAGGGTAAAAGATCTACAAAAGTACGCAAATATTGTTGATTAGTTATTAAAAAGAACTGTTTAAAATTCCTGTTTTATTAAATGTCAATGAGGTGTTTTTCTTCCTCAAATAACGGTAATATTTCTAACATCCCTTTAATTTTTGGCATATATTTATCCAAAGAGTATATTTTAACATCCATAATAAGCAGGATAAGCATAATATAAAAGGTATCTTTTACTAACTTCTTATTGATACCTAAACTATTTAAGAATTCATCGATATTTTTTTTGTTAAGTATATATGATTTTCCTTCTTTCAATAAACATAGTCCCTGCAAAAGTATAAGAAGAGAAGCAGTCCTTAGATCTTTTCTTTTTATTAGCATGATTGCTAAATCGTAGTACTTAGAAGCAATTTCTTTAAATTTGGGTGTTTTAAACATGTCTAATATCTCAATGTAATATCGTCTTCTCATAGCTTTTCGCTTATTGAAAAAATTGTCATTCTCATGTTTTACATCTCGCATCATAGATTGAATTTTGTCAAGTCTTTGATCTAAATCAACTTCAATTTTTTTTAGTTCCCCTTTTTCTTTTCTTGAAAGCTTTTCTTCTGTTTCTTCTTCTGCAACCGTTTCTCCTAAAAAATCTTTTAATAATTTCAATTCTTCTTCAAATAATGGGAGTTTTTCTAGAAATGTTAATGCACCTCTAACCTTATTCTCATCATGAAATTTTCTCAACTGAATTATGTATTCTGTTAGAGTAACTGGAAAAATTTTGGAAAAGGACTCTCCTAATCCACCAGATAATTCCTCTTTTATCTTTTCTAATATTTTTTTAATTTCTTTAAATCTATTTTCTTTTATCAGCAACAAACTTACAAATGCTAACGAAACACCAGCTAGATTATATTTCTTTATATCATTTAATTGGGTTATACTCTTTTGGTACAAAATTATTGATTCTTCAAATTCTTGGTTTGTAAGGTGATCTAATGCTCCTTGGAAGTAAGCTCTTTTATAACCTTTTCTTTCTCTTAATCCGTTATCTCTGTCTAAATTAGCTTCTCTTGCTAAATTTTCAATCATTGAAAGTTGTTCTTTCAGAACCTCTTCTTCTCTGGACTCATCTGCTTTCTTTGTCCTCTTCGCACTTTTTTCAGCCTCAAGTTCAGCGATTATCTTATGAATTTCTGAATTATAGGCTTTATTCTCAATTCTATCAATATATGTATTCGCAGATGGTAAATCGTCTAATTCAATATAAATTTCTGAAATTTTTTTATATATATTATCAAAGTTTATTTTAATACGCTCTTGCTTATCTAAATAAGCTGATGACATGTGAGCTGCTTTTTTTACGATCTTATTAGCCTTGCTAATCCCTAAAGTGTTTTTTTCATCAATGAGAATTTGTAAAGCTTCTTTTTTGATATTATCTATGAAAATTAATGTGATTTCTTTTGATTCATCAAATAATAAATGGGTGCGATAAATCCTCAATGATTCTTCTAAAATTTTTTCGATTTTTTCATAATCATCAAGCTTATCAACGCCCTTTAGCTTATCAAGAAAATTTGGAAAAATCCGGAATAAATATTTTTTTTTCATTTCTTTTGACAAATTATTAAAAGTGATAAAAAATTCTGAAAAAATCTCACCTTTTAAAAAAAAGTCTAAAGATTTTGTGAGGATTTGATCACTTATTTCCTCTTTTCCAATTTTTTTGAGGTGATTTGCGTGATCAAATAGATGAAATCCTGCTTTAAGGAACTTTCCACTCTTAATAAACTCTTTAGCCTTTTGTATTTCATTATTATTCATTTCAATAATTATATCTAATTCAGCTTTAACAAACTCACTGAGAATTGCCTCACCTCTCTTTATGTATTCTTCGATTCCTTTTTTTACTAAAGTCTTGTATTCTTCTTCTAATTCTGCACTTACCCTACTTAAATCTTGTCTCATCATCAAAGATGATAACTTATTTATTAATGTGGCCGCAATTCCAAAGTTATTTTTTTCTAAAAAAGAATTTATCAGTAGTTTTAAAATGGAGTCTAAATCCTTTTTTTCTACAGTATAAGAATCCCACATATTCTCAATTTCATCATAAGTATATTTTGCAGCATATATTTCACCAGCATAGGCTTGGATCTTAAAAATATGGATTAAAATTCCAGTTAATTTATATGTAAGGTATTTTAAATCATCGGAAAGAGATTTTTTTTGATATTTTTTTATTGCTATGTATAATTGTTCTCTTGCCAACTCAAACTTATTGGCATTTACAAGAAATTCGGCTGCTTCACCAATCTTTTCTGAAAGGCTTTTCAATATGTTTAGACCTTCTTGATGAGGTAAATTTTCAAGAATTCTAAATGCTTTTTCAACTTGACAGGCAGAAATCCAAGAGTTAATAGCTAATCTAAATGCTTCCCCAACCAAATCATGATCTAGCATCTCGATACTTGACCATTGCCCAGCTCTTTCATATTTACTAGCCGCGATTTCAAATTCATGTTTATTGAAAAATATATTACCCTCCCTAATCATGGCATCAGCGTACAAGGTCTTAAAATTTCTCGATTTTTTTTTATCGAATTTTTCTAAAATGTTACTAGCTTCTTGATATAAATTAATTTTTGAAAATAGATAAGCTGCTTGGTCTAAAAGAATATAATATTCTTTTTTATTGTAAATTTCAGCAATTAACGCAGCCTTTTTTACAGCTTGGGCGGCATAATAGTAATTATTATTATCAAAATACACATTAGCCATTTGAATAAAGATTGGAAATCTCATCCATGCATTTTCAATATTGAGAGGTGTATCACCATTAATAATTGCTAAACAGAGAGATTGGAGCGCTTGATGGAATTCTTTAGGTTTAAGATTCACAAAAGCCTCGAGACTTGGAAAACTGACCCAAACATTTGTTAATAACTCGTTTATTGAGATGGGGAGAATTCCATTTTGATCATAAAAATTAACAACAGTGGGAATCTCCCGTTTTACAGCAAAAATATCAGGAAGAACCATCTCAAATAATTCAGATTCATCTCTATTTAAAGGATTTAAAAAATAGACGATACCATCAACTATCTCCAGTATCCCATCTAAATCTGCGGATATACTTGTAATTGCATCTATTTCTAAAGAACAAGTATCTTCTAAAACTTTTAATTCTCTATACCATTCAAAATAAGTGTCGTTATCTTCTCCAGGTTCCCCAAAAGCTCTGGAAGCATAGAAATGAATAGTGTCAGGATCACCTAGGATCAACACTTTTAAGTGATAATGCATATTTTTTTAAAATCTTTTTTCAGTTTCTTTTGTTGTTATTAGTTTTTTCTCATTTTTAATTTTAAACACATAAAATTAATAGTATAACACTTATGAAATTATTTTAAAAGAATAGAAATCTTTTAATAATAATTAATTGAGTTTAAGAATTTATATTTTTGTTTTGACTCAGTTGGGGATTTCACGTTGGATTACATCGAGAGAAATTACCATCTAGTAAAAGGCAGAATGATTCAACAGATGGAAAATTCAATCAAAATGGGGAGAAATCTTATTGACGAAGAATTAGATTTGGGTCTCTTATCCTTAATTATTAAACCGATCATCAAAATATTCTATGATCACTGGTCTCAAAATGATGCTAGGGAGGGTACCCTAATACAAATCAATATTTCATTAGAATCAGGAAAAAAATTATTACATGATGGTGATTCAGCTGAATTTTTCGATAAATTAGTTCAAGAAAATTTTCCTAAATTCCTTGAAGCAGATCAAACATGTCGACAATGTAATAAACATCATAAAAATTATGAGGAGTTAAAACAAATAGCAAAAGAAACCTTTATAAACTATCTTGAAGAAGTTGTTAAACTTTTAGGAGTAAAGGAAGATGTTGACAATTACGGCGACTTAAGCAGAATAGCTTTCAAATCAAAAGAAGAAGCATTCCAAAATTTAATGAATCAGTTAAATTTTACGGATAGGGGTATTAAAATTGTCGAAAAAGATATTTCCATTCTTAGACGCCCCCCAATTGGGAAGAAGATAATTGTAAAAGCTCTAAGAAAAGGCTTCGAACAAACTAAAACAGAATTCATTAATGCACTTAATGAAACATACAATCAAAAATAATAAAAAATTAAACTCATGAAGAACTCATTTATTTAATCTCAAATTGTTTTTTGGAGAAACTAACATGGAAGGCATCGAGAGAAATTATAAGATCTTAGAAGGAAGAATGATTGAGCAAATGGATATTTCCCTTAATTTTGGAAGGGATATACTTGATTCAGAACTAGATGGACCTTTAAATTTTGTTGTCAAGCCGATTGTTAAATCTTTTTATAAATATTGGTCTGATAAAGATGCCCGTGTAGGAACACTAGAACAAATACGAGTGACTCTCAATTCTGCCAGAGAATTAATTACAAATGGAGAGATCTCAAAAGACCAATTCGATAATATTATTAACAGAAACTTTCCAACATATTTGATAAATGATCAGACCGATCGTCAATGTAAAAAGGATCATCATAATTATAAAGCTTTGAAGGAAGTTACAAAACAAAGTTTTATAACACAAGTGGAAGAAAGTGTATTATTTTTGAAAGTTAATGAAGATATTAAAAATTATCCGGAATTATCAAGAGCAGCGTTTAAAACAAGAGAAAAGGCATATCAAGCTTTGAAGCGTCAATTGGATTATAATGAAGAGGGAATTTCAATGGTGGAAAATGATGATACTATTTTAAAAGTGCCAAAATTTGCCAAAAAGATTATTTTAACTGTCCTCAGAAAAGCTTTTGAGTTAACTAAAAAACAGTTAATAGAAGAACTTGATAATACCTTTAACTAATAAGACTTTAAGTTGAAAGCTTAAAATATAAAGAGTGTAATCAATTACATTGAATGAAGTTTCAAATCAAGATGTAGAGAGAAAAAATTATTTACGCTTAATTTTTTTGAATCTACTAATTAGCATGTTTATCATTATCTCCTATATCTATACAGCTGAGACCTTTGGTTCGGTTTCTTCAATTTTCGTGATTAACGGTCAAGAATTTACCCTTGTCTTTGGTGTCACCTTATTGATTTTTACATTCTTCTCAGTTTTGGCGGGTCCAATTCATGGTTTGATAAATGGTTTCATTGCCGAATTTCTCTATCAGTTAGCCTTTTATAACCAAATTTACATTGAATGGTGCCTAATAGTTGCACTGATAGGACTTTTAACAGGCTTATACAAGTATAAGCCATCAAAATATTCTGAGAGTATTAAAGTATATTATACATTTGTCGTTTTAATTATTAGTTCATTTATAATAACAGGTGTTATAATCAGTCTTCAAGCATTATTTTATCCGGGTCAATTTGCTTTAGATATATTGGTCATCAATTATGGATTTAAATTTTTTTCCCAAGCTCTTTTATCAATTGTCTTTATAATTCCACTACTGTTAGTGTTATATGATAAAGCTTTTGCTGCCAGTGAAAAGCATTTATATTACATATTTTTGACACATCATCCAGCTTCCGATTCTGATCACACATTTTACTTAAAATTTGGGAGAACAAAGATATATTTTTGTTCAAGATGTTCAGGCGTAGTACTTGGGGGTTTATTCTCAATGTTTGTTTTTAATCTAATAGAGGTAATCTTTAAGACTGAGATTAGCCCAGAAGTCGCAATTATTTTGATAATAATTCTACCCATACCTGGGATTATTGATTGGGGTACACAAAGACTCTTATTCAGAAAAAGCACCACTGCGACCAGATTGTTAACTGGTTTTGTTCTTGGTTCAGCTCTCTTCATTATGGGTTTTACTTATAAATATTATTTTTACACAATGTTAATCCTTGTTATATACTTTGGAGTGTTTTTTGGCTTGGTTTATTTTGGTCAGAAGAAAGCACTGAAATTGTACAGGGAGGAAGATTATAGTTATCATTTGAAGGATGAAGTTGAATAATTGAAAATTGAATCAAAAAAGATTCCCTAAGAGTCATATTTCATGCATAATATTATTTTTGTTCACGGATTTGAAAGTTCAGGTCATGGGTTTAAAGGTAAATTCCTAAAAAGTGTTTTCCCAAATATTCTCACTCCTGATTTTAAGAAATCCAATGAAGATATTCCTATGTATAAATTGTTAGAATATAGGATGGCGGAATTGAACTCTATTTTGAATAATAAAAAAAAAAATTGGGTAATTATTGGATCTAGCTTTGGAGGGCTTATGAGCGTATTGTATGCATTGCAAAATCCTAATAGAGTATGCCAATTAGTTCTTTTAGCACCTTTTTTGGTATCTCGTAAACTTAAACCACATCTGTATAAACCTATTGATATTCCAGTTATAGTTTACCATGGAAAAAATGATAAAGTTGTTCGATATAAAATGGCTCGAGAAAGGGCAAAGATATTTTTTAATGACTTAAAGTACAGAATAGTTGATGACGATCATAGACTAAAAAGTACTGTTAAATCAATAAATTGGCAAGAACTCATATTAAATCCTCAAAAATTGTAGAATTTCGACTCAAAATTCATAAACATTGGACTCCAAATTTTTTAAAATCAACCTTAAATATTTACAATTTAGAATTAAAAATAAATAAAAGAAGGTTATAAAAATGAATTGGAGAGATATTGTAGATAATTTGGATACATGGTATAATGAGTTCCTTGATTGGTATTTAGTACAACCAATCTATGGGCAGGTATTAATTATTGTGGGAGTTATTGTGCTTCTAACTTTATTAATAACAATTGCATTTTATATTATAAAAGGTATAGCGTACTTGACTTATTATGTACTTAAGGGTATTTATTATCTCCTCAAGGGAATCGGTCTTTTGTTTTTCAAATTAAGCGAAGGACTATATAATTTAGTCTCAGGAGGTAAATGGACAAAAGATCAACCACAAAATAATATTCCTAAGACAAATATCGAAGTAAATAATACAGTTTTATATTGTGGTGAATGTGGTAAAAGATTATCAGAAAAGATGATAAATAAAATGTTTTCAGATAGCATTGTTTATTGTGTTTACTGTGGAAAAGCTTTAAAGGTAGTTGAATATCAAACACCTTTGGTTTCAAACCATTAACATTTTTCTTAACATTTTTCCAATAGTAAAAATTTTAAAAAAAAATTAAAGGAATCAAATTAAAATATAAATACTAAGGTGTAATTTAGAAGCATGCCAAAGACTTATGTTTGTAGAGAGTGTAAGTATGAGTTCCCTAGGGAACTTTCAGGTTTAATAGATAATAATGTTCAAGTATTTTGTGAAAGATGTGGTTCTCCATTTAATTTGGAGGGTGTAAAATTCAAGCCTGCACCAACTCCTATTACGAGAAAATTTAATAGAACCCTAGGTTTATCTGTAAAAGATTCTTCGAATCTAGATAAACTGATTCAATTTTTAAATAAAATTTCATATCTCCCTTTATTTTTCTTCACAGTTATTTCATTTGGGTTAATTGCTGAAATAGCATTTAATTTAGATAGTTGGGGATTCATTCTTTTTAACCGGTTGTTACAAGGTTTGATTGGACTTTCTCTTTTAATCTATGATGGAGCATATATTGCCCCAAAGATAAAGGAAAAAAAATATAACGAAATCTTTTTAGATTCTTTATGTTGGGGGATTTTGGGGTGTGTTTTGTATGGACTTGGAGTTCTTGTATTGATTAAAGGTGTTTTTATTATAATATATATATTAGTTAATCATGAGAATCAAAAGGATAAAAATCTTAAAGCTTATGATTATGGTCTATTAGCAAAAAATTCGATTAGTTATTTTTCTAGCAAAGCAGGGTTTGTAATCATCCTTATGGGTATTTTTAGAGCATATGATGAGGGGGTTTATCTTCCAGCAGCAGGATCCATTCCCATTCCAATTACATTCCCCGGTTACTTCGAATTACCTATAGTTTTGCTAGTTTATGCGATATTATTAATCATTTCTTTAGTAGCCTTAAGTATAGATAAACGATCAAAATCGCTTATTGAGATCAAACAAAAGTTCGATCTTAGCGATTCAATAAGAGTGGTAATCATTGGTGTAATAGGTTCACTTTTCTATGCCGCAGGGATATTTATATTGTTAAAAGGAGTTCTATTATTTTTCCTTTTTCTTGGCAAATCCTCAGAAAAACCCCAATTTATACCATCAGAACAAAAAACCGAATATACTCCTCAAACTTATAAATTAATAGAACAAACATTAAAGAGTGGAGGCGAGGAAAAAGAAAAATTAATAGATGAGTCACCCATGAGACCCCCACCTACTGTTACCACACCTAAAGAAAAAGATTTAACACCTATAGAAGAGAAAAGACTTGGAGAAAAGCTGGAAAAAATTGAATCTTTAGAAGAGATATTAGAAAAACGAGAGGAGGAGAAGAATGGAGAGAAGATTGATTTAAGACTCCATGAATCACTTTTACCTGTAAAAGATGAAAAAGATAAGAAGTTAGTTAAAGAATATTTTTCAAAAATCTTTGCAGTCTTATCAAAAGATTTAAGAGAACAAATTAAAAATTTAAAAATCTCCAAAAAAGAAAAGAGAGAGTTATTAGAAGAGCTAGCATTCCTAACAAAAGAAGAACAAATAAAGTACATTGAAGTATTAGTCGATTTATATAAAGAAATACCTAAAAAGTTAATAGAGAGAATAAAAAAACTTTCAAACGTTAGCACCAAACATATAGATAAAATTGTAGAGCAATTAAGGCAAATGGATGTTGAAGAACAATTAAAATTTGTTCAATTCTTAGAGGAAAACGCTTAGAATGTCGCTCGAAAGAAGAAGAGAAGTCAAGAAGCCAAATAAAAAGGAGAAGTTAGAGGAAAGTTCATTTAGACGTTTAGATTTTAGTCCTTTGCAGGAAACAACGGAATTAGAAAGGACAAAATTAAAAAAAGAGGAAATTATCGAGGAACTAACTGAAATAGAAAAAGATGTTCTAGATATTGCTAAAAATATTCTAAAATTAAAGCGTTATGATGCTGAATTTGAAATTGAATCTGAGGGTCAAATTCAAAAATACCCCATAATAGAGAAGTTATATGCTAAATGTATCGCAAAATTATCTTATAAAAAAGGATATAGTAAAGAAGAAATTTTTCTCGCTATTCGAAGTCTAGAGACTAAATCTTATATAGTGACTCAAGAAAGAAGAACGAAGTTAGAAATACTTACTAATGAAAAGCTTGTTTCTATCCTAGATTTTATTAAAAATAATCCGGGAATCCATGCGAGAGACGAAAAAATTGAAAGGGTATTAAAGATAACCCGAACACCTTTTTTAAAACATATAATGACATTAGAACGGTTTAAGCTCATAAGATCAAAAAAAATAGGCAAGACACTACATTACTTTCTCAGAGATGTTCCAGAAGATTTAGATAAAGTCAAAGTAATTCTTATAAATTCGCTTATCCCGAAAATAATTGAAGAAATTTTTAAGGATGAATCCATTTCCATCTCAAAAATCGGAGAAAACCTTGATATATATGCGGGAACCCTTCAATATCACATTAAAAAGATGAAAGACCTTAATTTAGTTAAATTAATAAAAAGAGAATCAGGAAAAATTCACTTAGTCAATATCGAGCTGATAAAAAAATACAACGAAATATTTAAAGAACCAGATTTCTCAAAATTATTAGAGGGTTTATGATTTTAAAGAATATAGTAAAAATGAAATATTTCTTGCTATTCGAAGTTTTTTTAATGAGTTTAATCACTAATTTTTTATAAAAAATAAGAAGAGAATAGATGTTAATTAATAAGAATTAGAAATTAAGTAAAATTTTAAAACCTAATACTTATGTCAATAAAATTATTATATATTGATTCCACTCCATCCTAACACTAGGATTAAATTTTTGTATCTTCTTAATTATCTCTTTAACATAGGTATTAAGGATTGAATGTGAAAATTCCCAAGATTGCTCATGATTAAACGTAATACATTTTATTTTTAAATTAGGAATATTTAGCATTTTTTTTAAAATCATTCCATAGAGGCAATGTATCGTAAAATTTGTGTGCATCTAAAATTTTTAATTGGTACTTAATCTCAAAATGAATGTTGTTTTTTTCAAACCAGTTAGATATAATCGATTCAATCTCGTCCCAAGTATGAATCGGTGGATTTGTTGTCTCATTAATTAATGGAGTAATTGAGGTTGATATTTTTCTCAAATTTATTTTTAAGTAATCCTAAACTTGAAATATTTCATATAATTTTGAAAATTCTTATTATTATAAGTTTAATATAATAATGATTATTATTAATATTATTTTTTTATGTGTATCATACTACAATTTGATAAAGGTTAAAATGAGATTATTGAAGGGAGAATTTTAAATAGTAATTTCAATTCTATTTCCATCTGGATCTAACACGATACTTTCATAATAACCATCTCCAGTTTTTCGGGGAGCATCCAAAATTTGAAAACCATCATTTTTTAATTGCCGTGTCAATGCATCAACTCTTTCTTTCGTGCTTGTTGAGATGGCAATATGAATTAAACCAGTAAACTGGACAAACACGTCATTTTTGGATTCTGGAATTGAGGTCATACTCATCAACTCAAGTCTTGCCCCAGAATCAAATTTTAAAAAATAAGATTCAAATTGCTTGTTTTTATTGATATACTTTTGGGTAGATTTTGCTTTAAAATATTTTTCATAAAATAACTTAAGTTCTTCTATATTTCTTGTCCAAATGGCAATATGTTCAATCTTCATTATTATCTCTAAAAACAATCTTAATAATTAAAAAGTGAAATAAAAGAATTTAATAATTTGTATGACAGAATTTAAAAATAATCAATATTTACTTATCTTTCGTTTTTTTAACGCTCCCAATATAAGGAAATTTAATGGAATAAAACACACCTAAGATAGAATTATCCATATAATAATTACTGGAAGGATTAAAGGATACAACTGTGTGAAACTATCTTTTTAATAAATGGTGATTTTTTTGGATTATTCTAAGTAAATTTTTTTATCTTGTTGTTTTGAGTCTTTTAAATCTAGTTCATCAATTTCAAGTTTTAATTCTTCAAATAGATCAAAAAATTCAGAAGGATCTGAATAAGGAGGTATGATTAATTCATTTAATACATTTTCATATTCATCCACTTTATCAAAAATGTCTTTAAATTTGTTTTTAATTTGTTTTGGGATGTTATTATATTTATATGATAATGTTAGAACCTGGTTTTTACTCTTAATAATACGATAAGGAATATTTGAGAAGTATTTATTTATTAACTCATAAGCAGGCTTATAATCATTCATATCAATACAGGATTTTTTAAGAAGTCTTTCAAATTTATTTTCAAAATCATTTGCAAAATTAATCACTCAATCTCTTAATACTATAAATGCTTTAGATGCAACTAATCCTATTGTAATATGCTTAGATCTATTCACAAAAAGAATTCCTTTATTTAGATTTATTTCAAGGATCCCCCCATATGCATTATTTCTTCACTCATCATCTCAATTGCATTAAGAAATCCAGAAAAAACAGTCTCACTTATACTTGACTCTGACCAGTCATGATCATATAGAGGATTTCCCTTGTGGTCTCTTACTGAGATTTTATAAATAGTGTAAGGCAAAATGTAGAGAATTTTTACATTTTTCATTATGATAATCGTTATTATTAACATCCCAATTAAATTTGAAATTACAAGTCTTCTATTGATGTTAACTAATTTTTTTGTTGTGCTTTTGTGTAAAAAGTCTTAAATAGTTTGGAAAACAATAATAATTTAGGATTTTAGTCCTTAATAATTTAGGGTATAAATCCTTAATAATTTTGGAAAAATCTAATAGAAAAACAAATTAAATATAAAAAATAGGTAAATAAAATGGATCCAAAAAAACAAACAGCTGTTTTTGTAATCATTGCTGTAATAGCTACTGCAGCAATAGTAGCAGGCATTTCTTTTGTTGTTATGGCTCCCTCAGAAAAAGAAGCAGATGCACTTGAAATATACCACTGGTGGACATCAGGTGGAGAAGCCGCTGCAATTGGGGCGTTAGTAGATGTTTTTGAAGCTTTATATCCTGATACTGTAGTTATACAATCGGCAGTAGCAGGTGGATCTGGGACAACAATGATTCCAATTATTACAGCTTTAGTACTTGCAGGGGAAGCCCCAGATGCTTTCCAGATGCACGCTGGATACGAGGGTATCGCGTATTATGAGGCCGATCTTTTAGAAAATATAAATGATATATGGGCCGATAATAACCTTGAAGCTGTCATCCCTGATGTAGTGCAAAGCATGAGTCAGTTCGGTGGGGACTATTACATGGTGCCTGTGAATATCCATAGGTCTAATGTAGTATGGTATAATTTACCGGAACTTACAGCTATTGCTGTTGATCCCAAACTTATCGATACTTGGGCAGAGTTTTTTGCAGCATGTGTTGCCTTCGAACTAGCAAATCCTGGTAAAGATGCTATAGCATTAGGAGAAGCTTGGACACAAGCACATCTTTTCGAGCAAATCCTGGCAGGCCAAGGAATCGATGTTTATGAGGCTTGGATAAATGGAGATATTATATCTGCAACTAACGCCGATCTTTTAGCCGCTTTAGATACTTTGGAGACTTTCATGAATTTTACCAACCCAGATTTTAATACCTTAGGGTGGGATCAAGCAACCGATTTATTAATCCAGGGAGATAGCATATTTAATATTATGGGTGATTGGGCCAACGGAGAGTTCTTAGTTGCTAACTCAACGTATGACGTCGATTATGGAACAATTGCAGTGCCTGGAACCAATGACATGTATGGTCTTGTTGTTGATGCGTTTCAACATCCAGCAAGTGTTGCTCATCCAAGAAATTCAGATAGATGGTTAGAGGTTGTTGCTTCTAAAGCAGGTCAAGACGCCTTTAATCCCTTAAAAGGTTCGATATCTGCGCGTAATGATTCCAACCTTGCTTTATATGGACCGTATCATGCTTGGACTGGTGCTGACTTCACTTCTGTAACATATATGTTCCCAAGCGTAGTTCATGGAAGTGGCGCACCTCAATCTTTCTCATCAGAATTAAATTCTGTAATAAATGGATTCTGTACTGATCCTGCAACTAAATCTGCAACTGCAACTGCAATAGCTAACCTTGCATCCGATAACGCAGCTGATTATACTACAGTTTGGGCGCTAATGTGAATGTAAACCTCAGTTAAAAAAATTAATAAAATTTAAATTTTTTTTTTTTTTAGTATCTTTAAATATCAATAAAGTTCATTTGGGCTACCGAGATCTGCTCAGTTTGTAGATATATCTCCCATTTAGGCTTCCAAATGGATAAAAAAAAGGTAGTTTTTTAATTAGCCAATCGTATAAAAAAAATATGCCAAAAAATTAGAAGCATTGAAAAAAATGAAGTCTATCAAAAAGATCATAACGAGGGACAAGATATCTACAATATTATTTCTTATAATACCTATAGTGCTTGTAGTAATTTTTGTCTATATAGCCATTATCTGGAATGTGGTTGTATCTCTTTCTGATTGGGATGGCTTGAAGCCAAGCTATGATTTTAAAGGGTTTGGCCAATATAAAGATTTATTTACTAACGAGATATTTTTAACCTCCCTATGGAATAATGTAGTATTAATATTAATTTTTGTGCCCGGTAGCCTTATTATGGGTCTTTTTTTAGCTATACTGCTCGATCAAAAAGTAAGGAAGGAAAATGTTTTTAAACTTATTTACCTGCTACCTTTTACACTTTCTTTCGTGGTTACCGGATTTTTATGGAAGTGGATGTATAATGTTAGCAGAGGAGTTTTAAACACCCTGTTGGAGTCAATAGGGCTTGGATTTTTTAGAAATATCTGGATCCAAGATCCAGATTGGGCTATGTTTTGGGTTTGTGTGGTCCTCATTTGGCAATATTCAGGGTATATGATGTTAATTTTTCTAGCCGGGATAAGGTCCATCCCCGAATCTCACACTATGGCTGCAGCAGTGGATGGTGCGTCAGGATTTCAGATGTATTATCGTATTATAATCCCTCAATTAAAAGCTCCTATTTTTACCGGATTTGTTTTACTCATTGTATTTGCTCTTAAAGCATTTGATTTAATATTTATTTTAACTAATGGAGGTCCTGGATACGCCACAGAGATTTTACCCCTAACAATGTACAAGGAAGTTTTTCGCAAGAAACATTTTTCCTATGGGTCCGCTATCGCCACTATACTATTCTTGTTAATAATGGTAGTAGTTATACCATATTTATACACGACTTATAGGAGGGAAAAATAATGAAAACGAAAGAGATAAAGTATCTAAGTAAGCCCAATAAAATTGGTTCAAAAAAAAAGAGATTACCAAATCCTAAACGAGTATTCCTTTATTTTTTGCTTATATTTTTTGTATTTATGACTCTCCTTCCTCTTTGGAGTGCCATAATGACTGCTTTAAAAACACAGGAGGCTTTAATTTATTCAAATCCAGTAGAACTACCTGTAAAACCGACCTTAGACGCGTTTGGAACGGCCTTTAATGAATTGAGAGGACCTATCTTAAATAGTCTTATGTTTACAATACCTGCCACGCTTCTATCCTGTATTTTAGGTTCCATGACGGGTTATGCATTGACCAAAGTCAAGTTCAGGGGAGCCAATACTATATTTCTCTTAATTATCATTGGCATATTCATTCCCTATCAAGCAGTACTTATTCCCCTAGTTCAGATTATAGTTGAGCTTGGTTTATATGGCGAGATATCTGGTCTCATCCTAACACATACTGCATACGGAGTCCCCATATGTACCCTCCTTTTCAAGAGTTTCTATGATAGTATCCCCGATAGCCTTATAAATGCAGCAAAAATCGATGGAGCGGGAATAGGGAAAACATATCTTCATGTGATATTACCACTTTCCGTTACACCATTCGTGGTCGCGGCAATTTTTCAATTTACTCAAGTTTGGAATGATTTACTCTTTGGTTTAGTTTTAACAGGGGCAGGTGTTTCACAGCCAGCTTCGGTAGCGTTGTTAAATTTACAAGGAGGTTTTGTTACTGCGTGGAATGTTCAAATGGCAGGAACTTTATGGTACACAATACCATCATTAATTGTATATTTAGTACTTGGAAAATATCTAATAAAAGGCTTCATGGCAGGAGCTATTAAAGGTTAAAAGTGATGTGAAATGGTAAACGTTGTTATAAAAGATTTGATGAAAAAATATGGAAAAACTGTAGCTCTTATGAATGTATCCCTTGAGATAAAGGATGGAGAGTTTTTTATCTTACTTGGTCCCTCTGGATGTGGAAAGACTACTACTCTTCTGTGTATCGCAGGATTACTCAAACCAAATAAGGGAGAAATACGAATGGGAGAAACAACACTTAGTTCCTCAGAAAGTGACGTATTTACAAGACCACAAAATAGAGATGCGGCTATGGTATTTCAAGATTACGCAATCTATCCGCATATGACAGTATTTAATAATATTGCTTTCCCATTAAAGATTAGGAGAATGGAAAAAAGTAAAATTGAATCAAAAGTTAGGGATGTGAGCCAACGCTTAGGAATATCTAAACTTCTGGACAGAAAACCAAAACAGCTCAGTGGCGGACAAAGGCAGAGAGTGGCGTTAGCGAGGGCAATGGTTAGAGATCCTAAAATCTTCTTGATGGATGAGCCCCTCTCAAACCTCGATGCCAAATTGAGGTGCTATGCTAGGGCAGAATTGAAGAAATTGCATGATGAATTTGGTACAACCATCGTGTATGTTACCCACGATCAAATGGAGGCAATGTCAATGGGTGATAGAATTGCTATCTTGAACAATGGAGTTTTAGAACAAGTAGGTACGCCAAAAGAGATATATGAAAATCCAAAAAACTTATTTGTCGCTGGTTTTATTGGGAACCCTCCTATAAATATAGTTGAGGGTACTCTTATAGAGAGAAATGGAAAAATTATTGTCGAATTTGGATTTTCTTCATATCAACTTTCCAATGGGATTGAAATAATGGAGAAGACAAAAACACCTGAAATTATGTTAGGAATTCGACCAGAGAATATTATCATTACAAAAGCGAGCAAAGATTATGCAATCCAGGCAGAGGTTGAAGTCATTGAGCCATTAGGGAGGGAAAATATTTTTCATTTGATAGTTAAAGATAAATCGCTCGTTGCAGTATCTAGTACTAATAGAGATCTGAATGTAGGAGAAAAGGTTTGGATCTCATTCGATACTAATAGGATTCATATTTTCGATAAGATATCACAGAAAAAAATCTATTAATATAACTTTCATAAATTATTGTTTTTTTATTATCTCAACACATCATAATTCGCAGAAAGAACAATAAAATTTAGTGGTTTAAATTTCTAACTCAAATGAAATAGGAAAAGAAGAGATGAAGGTCGAGATGGTAAAAGTCTCGATAATAATTTATAGCCTCCTTATTTTTATTTTAATCACCTTTATCTCTATACTTTTCCTTAATTTTTGGGGATTGTTATTATTTAGAGATATCGATTTCTTACTTGGATCAATTATCGGTGTAATTTTTGCTTTGAAAAATAGGAAACCTGATCAATCTCCTTTAAAAATAGGTATCATGGTAGGTATTATTGGAGGATTCTTATCTACTATTGCACCTACTATTTATATATGTATAGTATATCAGTTGTCTATTGATTGGTATTTTATTTATATAGCTATACTAAGTATAACTGGACTTGTTATTGGGAGTATAGTTGGACTACTAATTGGGTATTACTATAAGAAAAAGGATGCTAAAGCAAAATATTCAGAGGATGATGAATTTTACAAGGGTTTTATAGTGAAATAATTCAATAGCATTATCATACATAATTTTTTTTATTTTATATCAAATGAAATCAAAAATCTGACTTGAAAAAAAATCTCTAGTTGATACTTTTTTTAATTATTTATAACTTTACATTTTTTAGATTTTTATAATATTTTATAAATTTTTATAGAAATTTGATTAACAGTTGAAACAATAATCTTTTATATTTCGAAAGAGAATTAATAATATGAGAGTTCTTTTTATTGGTGGTACCGGACTTATCAGTTCAGCTTGTTCACGGTTAGCTATTGAAAAAGGAATTGATCTTTATCACTTTAATAGAGGAAAGAGTCATCGACATATTGATGGAGTAAAAACTATAATTGGAAACATCCGAAATATTATTGAAGCAAAAAATGAGCTGAAGGACTATTCATTTGATGTTGTTGTTGATTGGATTTGCTTCAATATAGAGCATGCAAAAAATTCATATTATCTCTTTAAAAATAAAACAAATCAATTCATTTTTATTAGTTCTGCATCTATATATCAAAAACCAATTCCAAATTTGCCGATTACAGAAGAAACTCCAATAAAAAACCCTTTTTGGCAATATTCAAGGGATAAAATCGCATGTGAAAAATTTTTCCAAGAAATGTATAAAGAAAATCAATTTCCAATTACGATTATTCGACCTTCTCATACATATGATAAAACTTCAATTCCATTGCGTTGGAGCTATACTGCCATCGACCGAATGAAAAAAAGAAAAAAAATTATTATTCATGGAGATGGTACTAGTATTTGGGTGATGACTCATCATCAAGATTTTGCTAAAGGCTTTCTAGGAATTTTAGGAAATAAAAAATCTATTGGTGAAAGATTCCATATTACTTCTGATGAATTGTTAACATGGAATAAAATATACCAAACTTTTGCGGATGAATTAGGGGTTCCACTCAGAGCTGTTCACGTAACTTCTGAAAAAATAGCGAAAATTGACTCTGAGGTTGGTGCAGGTCTTTTAGGTGATAAGTCATATTCGGTGATTTTTGATAACTCCAAAATTAAAAAATTTGTTCCCGAATTCGAGTGTACTGAATCATTTCAAAATGGAGTAAAAGAGATTATCGAATTCTATAGAAATAATCCTTCATGGCAAATAGTTGATGAAAGTAATAACATGATTATTGAAGAAATAATTAAAAAATATTCATAAAACAGAATTGGAAATCAAATAAATATCTCAAACATATTTTATAAAAATGATTTCTTTCAAACCAAGAAATCTAATAAAATGGGAAAAACTGTAGGACAACCAATAGCGGGTTTAAATTCTATGAAGCGAATTGATTTACGCAGTAATTTAGCAATATCAAGTTTTTTACTCTTTGGCAAACCATGGAGAAAATTCCTATAATAAATCCAGGTGAATTAGTTTTTTTCGTACCCTTCTAATTTTAAAATGATAAAATTATTCATAGATGTTAATGACCAGGCTCAATATTTATGGTTTCTACATCTTCTTTCTTTTTTTATTTACTATTTATTTTTAAAATTCCAATGTAATAAATTTTTATTCTCCAGGATATTTAAAATTCCATTGAGAGCGTAAAATATCCATAGTTTTCATTATTTCTAAAGTCTCATCTAATGGCATGATTTCACTTTCAATTTTTCCAGCATTTAGACAACTCATTACTTCCCTTGCTTCATAATTATAACCTGTTGATTTAAATGGTATTTCAATTGTTTGCTTTTCTTTCCCCTCCAATTTTAAAATCATTTTTGATGGGTGATAAAAATTAGGAATTTCCAGAAATCCTTTGGTTCCAAAGATAGAAGCATTGTGCGGCATTATCAATCTATTTGAGGAAGAAAGCATAGCAGTTTGTCCATTTTCATACTCAAATAAATAATTAGATTTTTCATCCACTCCAGTTTCTCCAATGTATGCACTACTTTTTATTTTTAAAGGAGATTGTTTATAAATCATTCTTGCAAATGAAATAGGATAAACTCCTAGATCAAGTAATGCACCCCCTCCTAGATCAAGATTAAATGAACGTCCTTTAGGATCTAATTCCTGTTTAATTCCAAAGTCAGCCTTAACATGTTGAATTTCTCCTAATATTCCCTGGTCTAACAATTCATTTAATTTTACAATACAAGGGAAAAATCTTGTCCACATTGCTTCCATTAAAAATAAATTATTGTTACGGGCAGTGTTAATTAACCCTTCAGCTTGTATGGCATTCAATGTAAAAGGTTTTTCACAGAGAACTGGTTTTCCGTGATTTAAACAGAGTAACACATTTTCATAATGGAAATTATGAGTGGTCGCAATATAAATAACATTTACAGAAGGATTTTTCACTAATTCTTCATAATTATTATATATATTTTTCACATCAAACATTTTACCAAGACTTTCAGCTTTTCCCTCTGTTTTAGAAGCAACAGCTTCCAATTTCGCATCAGGAAGTACCTTTAACCCCTCAGCAAACGTATGTGCTATTCTTCCACTACCTAAAATTCCCCATTTTATTATTTTACTCATATTATTCATTTATAATTTCGATTTTTAAAAAATTTTTTACAAAAAATAATTATCATAATAGACAAGTTCTTTTATGAGCTTGAAATGACGAAGAAATGAATCTTTTTTAATGTTTAATGTATTAATATTTCAGCTTTTCAACTAATATCAATATTTCCATTAATAATATTAATTGGCATTAATATTAAATATTTTTATTTCCTTAAAAAACTAATAAAATTTATTAAAATCCCTTCTTAATAGCTAAATTAAATTAGCTATAATTAAAAAAATTAATATTGTTAGTGTATCATACTACAATTTGATAATAGTTAATATGAGAATATTATACATTGATTTGAATAACTCTGGAATCTCGGGAGATATGTTTTTCGCTTCTCTTTTAGGTTTAGTCTCAGAACCTGATAACCTTATAAATAACTTAATAGAAATAAAAAATTATTTACCTGGTGTTTCAAAATTAAATATTGATTTTAAATCAATACCCCGATCAGGAATTCAACTCAATCAATTAAAATTAGAAATTAAAGAATCAAGGGATCATAGGTCTCCAGAAACACTACTTAAAGCTTTAGAATCGTATTTAAACGACTGTGTATTCTCTGATTCCGCTAAAAATTACGCTTTTCAAGTATTAAATTCACTAATTCGCGCAGAAGAAGAAGTACATGGTAAATTAGCAAAAGATATTCACTTACATGAATTTAGCTCAATTGATACGTTAATTGATATCTTAGGAGTTACTAGTGCTTTAGATAAAATAAATGGTTTCAATAAGAACTTTAAAATTTATTGTAGTAGACTTCCTTTAGGAGGAGGGAAAATAAAAACAGCTCACGGTGAGTTAGCTATACCTGCTCCCGCACCTTAAAGATTTTAGAAAGGTCAAGATTAATAACTCATGGAGGTCCAATTGAATCTGAATTAGTAACCCCAACAGGAGTAGCGTTACTCACAAATTTAACTCCTAATTTTTTAGAATATATGCCTGACATGATAATTAAAAAGTCAATTTATAGTAGAGGGCAAAAGGAATTTAAAGATTTTTTGAATATTTTGCGATTATTTTATGGAGAATATAATGTCCAAAATCTCCCTAATTCTATCTATCCATTGCAAAAATATACTGAACAAGTATCAGTATTAGAAACTGATGTTGATGATGTATCAGGAGAACTATTAGGGAATTTTGTCAATGAATTAAAAAGTGAAGAAATCTTAGATATTCAAATTATTCCAAGTTTAACAAAAAAAAATCGACCAAGCCAGATAGTAAAAGTCTTATGTTATCCGAAATATACATTTAAAATAATAGAGAAAATAATCCGTGAATTAGGGACTTTGGGAGTAAGATATAAAACAATGGACCGTGTTTGCATTGATCGCACTATTGAAAAGCAAACAATTGAAATTAATGGAAAGAACTATGAAGTAAATTTTAAGATCTCGTATATAGAATCGCTAAATGGTAGGGAAATAGTAAATGTTAAACCAGAATTTGATGATATTAAAAAAATCAGCGAAGACTCAGGAATTACGGTGAGAAAAATTCAATATTTTATTCAGACAAGAATGAAGCAGTTTTACTCAAGTTTTAAGAATAATATTGAGGATTCCATATCGATAGCTTGTATATTGATAGATTGTAATGCTCTAATTAAGTCTAATGATTCGCAAAACAATCCATCAGTGCTCCATAATTGTACTTCTTTTATTTTATCGGAAAAAAGTGAATTTCCTTCCTCAATTAGGAGATCCTTTAAAGTTATATTCGGTTTTGAAATAAATATTGTTTGATTTCCAGTTAAAAGATTCTGGAATTTTGAGAGTGGATTTGATATAGAATCTAAATCATTTGCCAATGATGGATGTTCTCTTATATATTGCGGGCTGGTTCCATCATCACAACAAGCTAATTGTGGAATTAAAACGTCTCCAACATTTATTTTCAAATTTTCATTTTCTATTCCTCCGCAAATATCTAAACGAACAACAATTCTTGCTTTACACCTTTTCAAACATTCTACCGCGATCGCACAATTTGGGGCTCCAATTAACGAGCGAATAACACTAACCTTTACATTATTTAATACTCCATTATACACTCTTCCGTATATTCTTTTATTTTCCAATTTTTTGAGTATTTTTTGCATTACAGTTTTTATTGCAGGAAGTATTACAATTTCGTTTATATTTGAAGGACTCGTTTCTAAAATCATTCTAACTATTTTCTCATCAACCGAAATAAATTTTAAACCTAAATTTAACAATTCGCTCTTGATTTTATTTATCATCTTAAACCGTTTTAATTATATTTTAAAAATTCTCTACTAATTATGATTGTACTTATAATTTTTAAGAATATTATTTAATATCTTAATAAAATACATTTATTTATATAAATCATTGAGAATTTAGAGTTCAACGTGGTCTTTTCATGAAAAGTGAGTTTATAATCGATAACAAAATCACTGCTAAATTTGTCGAAACTTATACAAAAACTACATATAGAATTTTTGGAGAAAATAAACACACTTCAATCAAACCATGTCATTGGTTAGAACAGAGATTATTGACAGGAAGGGATAACCGTAATTGTTACAAAGGAGTATTTGGAATAAAAAGTCATAGGTGTTTACAAAATACTCCTTCATTACCGTTCTGTAATCATCAATGCGTTTTCTGTTGGCGTGATATTGAAGTTGGTTCACTTGGGAGTGAGTTTAATGTGAAACCAGATGAGCCTAAAGATTTAGTGCGTGAAATGCTGCGACACCATAAGGATATCGTTAAAAATCATTTACCCTTAAGAAGATATCTTGATAACTATGAAATAATGATAGACATCCTTTACTACATGTTGTTAAATAAGGATAAACCTCAAAGTATAAATTCAATAATGAAAGGAGTTCATGTTTCAAAAAATAAAGTTGAAAGGGCACTTAATCTCCTAAAAAATCAAAATTTTATTAAACTGAGAAATCATATGTTTAAAGACTTTGAATTGGATGATGACGTTCAATGTTGCATTAATTCCAGGGAGGAAATAGAAGTTTTAATAAATCGAGCATTAACAACTCCAGATGAAATTATGCAAACTCACAGTGAAGCTATGGTTCCTAATCATGCGGCGATTTCCCTTGATGGAGAACCACTACTATACCCCAGAATGTCTGAACTTGTCCAGGAGTTCAAAAAACGGTCGATGTCAACATTTATTGTTACAAACGGGACTCTACCAGATAGAATTATGGAGTTAAATCCTTTACCAAGTCAATTATATATTACTTTACCAGCTCCAAATGAACAAATATACAAGAAAGCTTGCCGACCTATGATTAAGCATGGATGGAATAAAATTAATAAAAGTTTAGAACTAATTAATACATTATCTTGTAGAACTTTAATAAGACTCACAGCGATTAAAAACATAAATATCCATGAGCAATACCTAAATGATTATCTAAATTTAATTAAGAAAGCAAATCCTAATTTTTTTGAGATAAAGGGTTTTACTTTACAAGCTAAAGCCATGTTAATAAAAGAACGATTGAAAAGCGATAATCCGCTACAACACTATTTTCCTGATTACAAATTTCTAGAGGATCTCGCCCTTGAATTTCAAGAAATGAGTGGTTTTCCATTGATTTATAAAAATCAAGCAAGTAGAGATTTTTTATTTGCGGTAAATTGGGATAAGGATAAAGATCCTAAACTAACTAATTTGTAAGTAATAAAAACGGAAAATATTACTCATTTTAATATCATACACTCTCATAAAATCACAAAATTCAAATTGATCCCATTATTTTTCCAAGTGTAATGTTTGTGGTCTGTTTGGATTTAGAAGGGATATTTACTCCAGAAATTTGGCAGATTGTAGCTATTGATACAAAGATTGAAAAACTTAGCTTAACAACAAGAGATATTCCTGATTATGATGTACTCATGAAACAAAGGTTAAAAATTCTAAGAGAAAATAAAATTTCATTGTTTGATATTCAAAAAACAATTGGGACAATGGATATACTATCAGGGGCTGCAGAATTTTTAGATTGGCTTCGATCTAATACGCAAGTAGTAATCGTCACTGATAGTTTTGTTGAGTTAATTAAACCGTTAGCTCAAAAGCTAAATTTTCCAATGATATTTTGCCATGATCTTGAAATTGACAATGATGGTTTTATTATTAATTATAACTTACGATTAAAAGACATGAAAAAGAAAACTGTAAACAATTTTAAAAATCTAAATTACAACGTAATCGCTATTGGGGATTCATATAATGATATTGGAATGCTTAGTGAAGCCGATTACGGAATCTTATTTAGACCACCTGATAATGTAAAAGAAGAATTCCCACAATTTTTAGTAAGTACAAAATATGATGAATTAAAAAAATATATATCAAATCATTTAGGAATTAAGTAATTAATGTCTTATTTTAGATAATATTGAATTATTTGTTTTAACTCCTTTAGATTCTTCTTTTTTAATGCTGAAAATTCTAAATAAGGAATTTCGAATTTATTCTTATAACTAAAATTATTTAGATCTACTAAGTTAAGACCACATTCCTTGGCAGATTTTATAAATAATTCAATAATCCTTTGTTTATCATATATTGAGAATTTATCAATCTTGTTTATGATCACCAAGAGAGGGATTTTAAACTCATTTAAAAATTGAATTAATTCAAAACTTAATGGGATAGTTTTTTTATCGATTACAAAATACTTTTCAAGCTCATCTTCAATTCTTAAAATATTAATTACAACTAAGCCAAAAAAATAATCTTTATAGTGTTTTTCAATATGTCGTACAATTTGTTTTTTTAAGTGTTCTCCCCTTCGCCGACTAGAATGACTTGTATACCCGAAACCTGGAAGATCTATTATATTATAATGTAAATTCTTTTGAACTATTGGTTTTACCAATAAAGTACTACCTGGAGATTTACCAATTTTACCTTTAAACTGCCTAGGGTTTGGCAATAATAATCTTGTAACTGAACTCTTCCCCACATTAGAATTCCCGATAATTAATAGAGAGGGTTTTTCGCTCATTTAGTCTTATATTATTAAGGATTATTTTAATTTAAATATCCATAAAATCTTCATTAAGAAAATCTTTAAACATTTTTCTCCGTTCCGCCTCTTTTATGATTGGACGTACACTAAAAGGCTCACCAGCTACCTCTAAAAGTTCTTTTAAATTATCAATATTGACATTAATTTTGAACTTTCCATCCTTTAAAAATCGTACAACTTTTTTTTGATTCAATTTTAATCTCAAAATATATCCCAATCCAAAATAAAATTGGTGTTCTGGAATTGGATCTATTGGAGATTTGCTTGTTAGTTCTTTTAAAACATCATATAATAAGGCTTTTGATGCAATATGGTCTTCAACTTTGAATGCTATATAATAGAGAGCGTGATACCAAATTTTTTCTCTCTTGTTCTTTATATAATCCAGAAATTTCTCTGGTGTAATACCCTCCTCTTTATCCTCCTTTCGTTTTAAGAGCTCTTGTTTAATTTTATCCTCTAATTCTTTTGAAACTTCTTGATACGGTTTACTCGTACTATCTATATCGGGAACCCCTTGCATTTCTTCTTGTTTAACAGTTGAGATCGCATCTTGCATATCTTTTAATTCGTCAAAATCAATTTTGTCCATATCTGAAAAATCCGTAATCATTGCCTTCCTAATCTCTTTCTCTTCACTTAATTCAAGATTAAGTCCTTCTTCAGATAATCGGTCACTGTCTAATTCAATTTCGGATAATATTTCACCGTCTTTAACTTTCGCGATGGCCTCTTGGATTTCTTGAAGTTCTTCCATATCTAAATCCTCTAAATCCGAAAAATCAGCCTCAAGAGCTTTCATTTCTTCTAAATAAATCTTTAAATCGTCTTCGTAGTCATCACCTTCTTGACTTGTCAGTTTTTCATTTCCTTCTTGTTGTTTTTCGCTCATAACCCGATTAAAATGAATTATATTAAACTTTTTTTATTCTAATATCGTATAATTAAAATTATTCTAAATATTTATTCACTTTAGTATGGAAAAAATTATATTGGAAAATTATAAGGGTTTGATTTGGGATTTAGACGGTACAATTTTTAATATATCAGATGCTTTAAAGAAGGCTGTTGATGATGGAATAGAAAAGTATCAATTATCTATTCAGCGAGATGAAGTCATGGAAGAAATTGCTCATCTTATTGAAGAAATCCAAAATTACCCTGTACCCAAAATTTTACTTAACTCGTACGAATTATTGAAAGTGAATTTTCTAAAGGGAATCAGTTTTTTCAAAAAACTTCGTATCGCGGTCTTTTTATTTAACCAATTCAACAAATATAAAGACGCTGAATCTACGATTTATGTAGGGATAGATGAGTTGATTTCGAAACTCTTTAATAAAAAATTTAAATTGGCTATATTGACGAATAATAAAAGTCAATATGCTGAGGAAGTGCTAGATAAATTTAACCTCACCAAGTATTTTGATATAATTATAGGATTTAATGAGGTAACTGAAGTAAAACCAAGCCCAGAAGGAATCCAAATTATACTCGATAAATGGAAAATGAAACCATCTGAAGCCATTTTCATAGGAGATATGACAACGGATGTAGAAGCGGGAAAGTCTGCTGACGTAATGATGATATGCGTTGCGTCAGGTCTTGCCCAAAAAGAAACTTTACGAAAACATAATCCTGATAAATTGGTAAACAATACTAATGAATTGATACAACTATTTGGTATTGAAAATTGATTCTTCAAAACTCAGTCTATAAATCAAGCTAGCTTCGATGTATAATGAATAAGTTGTAATGATTTTTAAATAGTTGAAAAATTATTAGATTTTTATAGAGTAGAAATGCTTAAAAAATCTTATTTGTACTATTAGGAAAACAGATAAAAAATATTTTCAAACTTAAAGATGAGTGATGCTTTCAAATTTAAGATTGTTGTAGTCGGTGATGGAGCTGTAGGTAAGACTTCGCTAATCAAAAGATATACTACAGATTCATTTGAAAAAGATTACATTGCTACGTTAGGTATGCAATTTTCGAAATATGTAGTTCCTGTTGAAGGGGAAAATGTGGAATTATTATTATGGGATTTGGCTGGACAAGAAAGTTTCAGTAGTCTACGTGACAGATTTTATAAGGGAAGCAGTGGTGCGATTGTTGTTTTTTCTCTCGCTCCTGAAGATCTAGAATCATGGGAACATATTGATAAATGGTTGTCAAATATAAAAGAAGGATGTGGAAGGATTCCCGTAATATTATTTGGAAATAAAGCTGATAAGGTTGATCAAAATGCATTAGCTACACCAAATTATGCAACTTCAGATGTTCACGTAAAAAAATTTGCCCAAGACCATGGTATTATTGAATATTACAAAACAAGTGCATTAACAGGTCAAGGAGTAAAAGAAGCTTTTCAAGCATTAGTATTTAAGTTACATCAAAGAGCTACAATATAATTTTCTTTTATTAATCAATTTTAGTACTTATTTTGACGTACAAGGATAAGATCATCTTTTAATATTAGCTATTCGATTTTTTCTATCAAATTGACAATACTGATGAAATTGTCAGGGTTTTTGGCTTATAATCAAAGCCTAAATAATATTGATTGAGTTTATAATTAAATAATTATGATGGTGATACACTACTTTAATTACTAGAATTAGAAATATATCTTCGAAAAAAAAAAGTTTAAAATATCTAACTTTTACTATTTAAGTAATGGAAACTTAATAGAGCTGGTAAATATGAGTAACAGTACTGGATATGGATTTAAGATTACGGTTATCGGTGACGGTTCTGTCGGTAAGACTTCATTAATTAAAAAATACACTCAAGGTTCTTTTCGAGAAGAGTATATATCAACTTTGGGAACTCAATTCTCTAAATATGAAGAAATAATTGATGGAGATAAAGTTGAATTATTTCTATGGGACATTGCTGGTCAAGATTCATTTCAAGCCCTACGCCAAAGATTCTACACGGGAAGTAGTGGAGCTATAATCGTGTTTTCTCATGCTCCTGATCAAACCCAAACTTATGAACATGTACCCAGATGGCTTAGTGATCTCAAGAAACATTGTGGAGGTATTCCCATTGTTCTATTTGGGAATAAAGTTGATTTAATAGATGAAGGTGAGTTAAGTTCGAATCCGAATATTTTAACATCAGATAATAATGTAGAAACATTAGCAAAAGAGAATAGATTTATAGGTTATTATAAAACAAGTGCTCTAACAGGCCAAAAAGTGACTGACGCGTTTAAAGCTCTTGTTAAAAAATTACATATGATCGCAAAGTAAGTAGTTTCTCTTAGGGATCATTTAGTTTTTTAAATCTTAGTAATAACTAGTTTTACATGTATTATACTTATTATTGTAATGTTTGATAAAAATAATTAAAAAAATTTTATGATCTTTTATAAATAAAACGCTCCCAACTCCTTCTATTAGGCATTTCCAGCGACGCTTTGCTATGATTGCGGTAACTGCTATGTTTGTTAAAACTTGTCTAAATCGAAGTCTATATTTCTTAGGGATCATTCCTCTTATAAAGAGTCTGGTGCCTTAGGTTGCGAATTAACTTCTTTACTTAAAAACTTGAAAACGGGTGACATTTAAATAGTAAAATCTTCTATCTTTAAAATATAAGGGTGAAAATTGTTGAAGAGAACGAAAGAATTCAAGGTTAATAATTATATAACCCTCAAGTTAGAAGAAAATAAAACAAATCTCTATATTAGAAATAAGGAGTTCTTACAATGCAAATATTTATTGCTAAATTTCCCTATTATTGAAGCAAAAAGCGTAAATGAAATTAATTCTGTTGATGAAGTATCAGAAAGAATGGAAAATCAAAGAATTGAAGAAACGGGATATGTTCCGCCAGAAATTGAATTTTGGGGGCATTGCTCAAATCTACAAGTATGGAATGAAAATAACTATAACTCTCGATTATTACATAGAACTATAGCCTTTCCCCTATTAAATGAATTAACGAGGATCGGAGATTCTTTAGCAAAAAGAATTCTTAAAGAAGAAATAGCCAAAAGATTTGCTAGTAATCATTTTCAAACTATGGAATTCTTGTTAAATGAGGGTTACTTGGATATCTTAAATGCAGAAGAGTTAAAGATAGTAATAGAAAACTCAAATCTCAATTCTCAGACTTTTGATAGTATAAAAAAATATATTGCATCTAATATGTTAAGTGAATTGAAAAAAATTGAATTGTTACTTTACGCTAAAATTTATAGGATTAAAATCAAAAAAGTTGGTAAAGAAACTGTAGAGGGATTCTTTAGCTTTATTGACAATCTACATGAACTAAACTTTTTATTTAAAAATAAATCAATCTTAATTAATTTTGTTATACCTTTTATAAAAAAAGTTCATAAGGGAGAGCAGCATATTAAAGACCAATTCTTAAAAGAAATTAACTTAAGAATAAATAAACCAAAAATGTTTGATGTAGATGTCCTAAATAAAATTAAAGAAATTTATTCTAGTGGGTATAAAAATCAAACCCAATTAAACCAATTTTAGACCTAAATATCCTAAACGATTATAATTTTTTAGTATTCCAAAATTTTTTATTTTGAAACAATCTGTAGAAATCTCCGAAATATTCCAAAAACCACTTTCTCTCACCATGGGTATAATAAAACTGACGACTATCTAAATACGTGTCAAATTGATCTTGAGTCCAACCGGGGGGTATTGTAGGCCTACCTGGATTTAGTGAAGCTTTTACCTCTTCAAAATAACGTTGGTGGCGTTTATAATTATTCCTCCCTGAGAATAAGTCAATTCTACCTATCCGTCGTCTATGGGATAAATCATAGTGAGATCCCCTCGTAATTGCACCAAGTTCCTCTTCCTCCATACTCCAAGTAATTTCATGAATATGATGTAAAAATATATCTGAAAAATCATCTTGTAGCAAATTATCCAAACTCCAATAAATTTGAAACATCAAGAACGTTTATAAATAAAACGCTCCCAACTCCTTCTATTAGGCATTTCTAGGGGCAGTCCTTTGCGTTTGCGGATTTCCATGATGAGATCTTCTTCAGTAGAAGCAGGAACCTTCTCGAAGCCTTTAAATTCGTATCCAAAAAAAGCCCTCCCTTGCGTTGAGCCTCGGATATCGTCTGCAATGCCAATTACCTCGGCAGCAGGAATCTGACCTTTGATCCTAACGTATTCACCTTCAGGAATAACATTAGTTATCCTCCCTCGACGCTTAGAGATAATGGCTGTTACCCCTCCTTCTGTTCCTTGAGGTGTTTTAACATCAATTTTCTGGACTGGCTCAAAGAGATGAGAATCTGCTTCCAACATCGCAAGTGATAAAGCTGAGAAAAACATTCCCGCAATCTGGCCATATTGCGTATGTCTTGGGTCTTCATGGATGACTAAATCTGTAAATACAGCTTTTACTCCTGTAGCGGGTTCTTTTGCTATTATACAATTACCAAGCCAATCTCTAAAAGCAGCACTCAAATAGGACTTCACGCGATCAAATCTCTGTAATCCCGAAGTACCATTGACAAGGAGACTTCCTTGATATACATCAACAATTCGCCTTGCTTCCTTAGCATCCCAATCTGCGTCTTCCCTAAGAATTTTAGCTCTATCCTTGTCATTTTGTAAATCATTAATTTTACCGGTTTCGATTAGCTTTTCTGTTGTTTCGTCTAAAGGTTCAATGTATAACACTATACGATTGTGAGTGTTCGCAGATTTTGTATGATATTCCGGACTTTTTTTCGTAATTTTTTCCCTATAAATAATAATTGGTTCCCCAATGTCAATTGGTACTTGGATGTTGATTCTCTTTGTCAGGATTTCAATTTGGAGAGGGTCTATTCCAGAGAGCACAAATTCACCAGATTCTTCATCTCTTCGATATTCAGCTTCAGGGTTCGCTTTAAGCCATTTTCCGACTACATCATCTAATTTATCAATGAGATGATGGTCCTTAGGTTTAATACTCCGCGAAACCACAGCCTCGCACGCATAATTAATTTTCTCGAAGGGGTGAAGCTTTTTCCTCTCTTCTTTATCTTTAGGAACCTCACTTGTCAACATAAATGTTTCACCAGCCGGGCATACAAAACCAAATAATGCAAATAAATTTCCTGCCGGAATCCGGGGAATATCTAAGAGATCAGTAATCTCCATAACTCCAAGCCGCTTCACACGGTTGCTTGAATCGCTATTAATTAGATAAATTGAATCTGTTTGGTTGAACGTACCCGAAAAAACACGACCGATAAGAGTAGCTTGATAATTCCTTTTTGGGTCTAAGAAAATCTTAGTTATCATTCCGTAGAGAGGCCCATTTGGATCACTCTTCACGAGAGATTGTCCAAGTTCAGAACTTAGGTCTCCTCCCCAGATATGAGGTATTCTATATTTAGCAGCACTAATAGGATCTGGAAGATGGTCTACGATCATCCTTAACAGAGGCTCATCTAAAGGTAAATTATCTCTTAACCACTGAATGTCACCTTCAGTATATTTTGCGAAAACATCTTGAGGTTTCATTTTTTTTTCAACTAAAATCTCATATGTAAAACCCCATCCATGTTTTGCTGAACCAACTGCAACTGAATTTTTAGCAAAATCAATGGTCCAACCCGAACCCTCAGGTCTCACTTTTCTTATAAGTTCATTAATTTCGCGTGTAATTTTATCTATTTTAGCAAAAGTATCTTGAGGACTTAACTTAAGCTCACTAATAAGTCGGTCAACTTTATTAATGAATAGAACTGGTTTACAGAATTCTTCACCAACGGATAAACGAATATTAGTTTCTGTCTGGGTCATTACTCCTTCAAGAGCATCGACCAATATTATTGCACCATCGCTTCCTCTTAGAGCTCGTGATACCTCCCCGGTAAAACTAATATGACCTGGAGTATCATTTAATTGAATAACATAAGGTTCAGTGTCATCTGGTTTTCTAGAGTCATTGAATGCAAGTAAAACTACACTTGTAAAAATGGTAATCCCACGTGCCTGTTCTTCCTCGTCGCTGTCAGTCATTTGAAGTTGACCAGCATCTTCTGGCCGCATGAGCCCTGCTCTACGTAGAAGATAATCAGTAGCAGTTGTTTTCCCGTGATCAATTTACGCTATAATAAGGAAACCTTATTAAAAATGCGCGGTTATACTGAAAATTCTCTTTCTCTCATAAGATCCGGAAGTTACGAGCTTTACTATCTCATCTGGGTTCTTTACTTTAACCATAAATAAGTCACATCACATAAAATTTTATTTTTTAAATATTTTTAATCATTATTTTTATTTTCTAAATTCTTAAATATCTCAAGAGTAAAAAATTTTATGATCTTTGCTTTTTGATTTGATTGACATTTTCAAACAGACTATTTATTTTATATAAGCTAATTTATTCTAATTTTATAGAGATATAACAAGGTTTCGGTATGGTAAGCCAAATAAAGAGAGCCAACAGCGGAATAATTAAAGAGTTTACAATAAATATTTAATATGTGATCGGTAAAAATCAATAGTATTTTATGAATTTAAGCAACAAATTTGAGTTTTAAGCTGAATTTGTTTTATTTAGTGTAAATTTAAAATGATTCCCTCTATTATTATTTTAAATCTTCAATTAAAATGTAGTAAGGGTGGAAAATTGACAGATTATTTTATTATGGATTTATCTAATTCCATTGTTGTAATCCTTGCCACATTATTGTTTGCAGGTGTGTCCATCAAACGAAGGAATTTAATTCCTTGGTTATATGCGTATATTGCAGCTTCTATATCTGAAGTTTTTAGGTTATTTTCTCAAGAATTGTATGATACTTTTGAGATAATTTCTATGTCATTTTCAGCTTTATCTCTTATAATATTCATTTTCGCTGTGTTTCTTGAGTATTATCGAACCTTTTCAAGAGAGATAAAGGCCCTTACAGTTCCTATGGTTGTATTACTTTTGCAGCAACAAATTTCATCTCTTGGGTTACTAATTTTCATTTCAATTTTGTTGTTCTTCACACTTTTCTTGATCGTAAGAATTTATTTGAGAAAAAGAACACCTACCCATGCATTTATGTGTTTTATTATGAGTTCTGGATTATTACAAGTAACGACGAGGATTTTTAGTGATCAAGGATTTCCGGGAGCAGAGGATCTTTTAGAATTTTCTAGAATAGTCATGGCTACTATGATGCTTATTACAGGAGTTGTCGCTGTTATCGAAGAGAAAATATTAAAATCAGAAAATAATTATCGCTCAGCCTATAATAGAGCTGAATTTTATAAAGATCTTTTTGTCCATGATATAAACAATATTCTTCAAAATTTAGAATTTTCATTAGAAATAATTGCTCAAGAAGCAGTGAAACATAAAAATGAAAAGAATATTAATAAACTGGTAAAAATAGCTAAAATTCAGGTGAATCGAGGTGCAGAACTTGGAGTAAATGTAAGAAAACTCTCAGATCTTGAATCAGGGAAAATCAAAAACTCCTCAATACAAATAGATGAGATCTTAGGGGAGGCTATAGAATATGTGAAGACAAAATTTCTAGAAAAGAAAATTCTAGTCAATATCAATTCCAGGGAAAAACCTACTGTAGTATATGCAAATAAGATATTATTCGATGTTTTTCGTATATTATTAAATAATTCAATTCGATATAACGATAATCCGGAAGTAGAATTAACAATAAAAATTTCTAAACACCAGGAAGAAAATATAAAATATATAAAGATGGAATTCAGAGATAACGGTATTGGGATGCCTGACAAGATGAAAAAAAATATCTTTTATAAAATAAATGAAAAACCTAAAACCCATAAAAGAATTGGTTTAGGATTATTATTAGTTAGAGAAGTTATCAATAGTTTTGACGGAATTATCTGGGCTGAAGATCGAATTGAAGGAGAACATGAAAAAGGCACAAATGTTATTCTCTTAATCCCTGAAATTTTTGGAACTCTATAGATAAAAAGGTAAGACCATTCGAGTAAGAATCGTTATCGCTTTCTTTCCTGAGGATGTTACAGTGTTTAGGGAATTTTCGATATTGATGACCTTGAAATTATCCGGGATTTTTGTATTGATTATCTGCTGTAAAAATAAAAGGAAATTGGTAAAATATCTTTTGGTTTCAACCCAAAAATATCCGTTTTTAGCAAAACTATTTGGATTTTTTTTTTTAAATTTTATAGCGTGAATAGCATTTTTAACCGAAGGTCCTTTACGTGTATAGGATTTTGGAATATTTGGCTTTTCACAATACAAAGCTACGTTATATTCATTGAGGTTATCTTCAAAATACACTTCATAAATAATTGTTCCGAATTTTTCTGATCGAGACAACTCCTTTTCTCCAGTTGTTTTAATATTTTCTCCTAAAGAGTGTAGTTTATCTCGATTTATGGTATAATGAATTTTATTATCAATATTTTTCAATTCAACAATAAAAGTTCTTGATATAGCTAGATCCTTTGAATTTTTTAAGTCAATTTCAGGAATTGGTTTTATATCAAAAAAATGTTTACTTGGTTTTTTTAGAAATTTGTTAACTTGGTAGTTACAGTATTTGTAAGCACGTTCTGATATTGCTGAGGCAACATTTCTATTTTTATCAACTGGATCTATAATTAACAAATAATCTTTTTGAAAATGAATAATTTTCTGTAAATCTTTCATGTTTCTCTTATAATAATCTAATGGATTAGAAGTCAGTTTATCAAAATTTTCAAAAAGATTTTGAATATCGTTAAAATAGTAAATGAGTAATTCTGCGCTGTATCCGATGAAACCTACTTTACCTAAAGAGCTCTTATCCCCATAACAATGGTTTGATTTAAAGAATTGTTTTAGGAGACGAACATCATTTTTTTGATCATTAGATAAGTTATCTCTTATGAAACGACCATGCCAGGGTGATCTATCAACAGCCGTTATGGGTCCATTTTCTTTTATTAATTCTAATTCCAAATCAAAATATAGAACAATGTCAATCTTTATCTCTATATCCTCAAAATGATAATCGACAGTTACGTAGGGATGTTCTGCATATAAAAGACGAGGATTTTTAAATTCTTTCAAGCTTAAGCTTGGAATAATCCATTTATTACATAAATCTAAAAATTCTTTTTTAGTTTTTTTTTTTAATTTATTCTTACTTAAATCTTCATTTCTTGATTTAAACTCGTGATATTCAAGTCCAATAAAGAGATCAATATCAAAATCATTTTTTAGTTGTGTTTGTTTGATACCTGTTGAACCTTGTGGCTCAATCTTAGTATAGCTAATACCTAATTCTTTTGACTTTTTAGCTAATAAATATATTAGTTTTTCTGTTAAAGCTTCAATTCGAGCGATTTCTTGATTAGTTGGGGTGATTTTCTCTAAAATTTCAGCAAAGATTTCTCTCACATACCCCACCAAGGATGCGTCGTCTTTCGCATTAAAATGACGAATTCTCTAAGAACTTGTTTTTGATTTGTGGTCAGTTCGTCACTGAATTTTCCCATAAATTGCCTTACATGGGATTCTGGGACATTTACAAAAAGAGTTTCATCATTTCCAATTTCTCTTCCTATTTCGATACCTCGAATAGAAATTGCAACTTCCGTTCCCACCAAAGCTTTTTCTACAGTTTGTCCTTTGTCTTGAATTTGATGGATTCTTTTGATTCTTTTTCCCTCTCCAGTGATCAGAGGTACCTTTGGATACAAAGTTCCAGATTCAACTTTTACACCGAATACAGCTGGATTTGAATTTCTAAAGATAAAATCTGGAATCATTTTTAGTTTTGCAGGTTGTATTAATTCGCTTAGTCCTTTAGCAGTATCTTCCGCTTTTCTTGTATCAGCATATTCAATATAATCTTCTAATAATCGATAAATAACATTATTAGTAAAAATCCGGATGTTATCAATAAGTGCTTGTTCATTTGCTTCAGGAAGTATCGGAACATTAAATCCAAGTACGGTCGCAGAGTATGGGTCAAATTCTTTTACAATATTAGCATTGATTATATCTTCTTTTTTAATTGGTCCTACATCGGCAATGCTGATTTTAATATCATTCTTAGAAAAATAATTTTCTAATGCTTCAAGAGATCCTAAAGTATCTGCTTTTAAAACAACCCCAGCTTTGTCAGTTTTAATACGAATGCTTTCTACTTCAGATTCAACTTCTTTATATATCACAGATTCTTCAGAAGGATCTCCAATCCCCCTAAAAGGGGATCCTGCTACAACATCATCGATATTTGGTGAAAGAATTTTAATTCCTGCCGCTGCTGCTACAAAATCAACTGAATCAAATTTTTGTCTAGGATCTCTTATCTCGTCTAATGGTTTTGGAATTAACAACGCTCTTACTTTTGATTTTATTGGTTTTTCTAATCCCCCTACGATAAATTCGTCGCCCTTATTAATAATACCATCGTAGATCAATACATCCATAGTTTTTCCTTGTCCTTTCTCCTTTTTAACTTCCAAAACCACACCTTTAGCTGGTCCTTCAGAAAACTTCAAATTTTTTGTTAAAAATTGCTGAACTAATCCCATCAAAACCAGCAAGAGAGTAGAAATCCCCTCACCAGTTTTCCCACTTGTAGGCACAATTGCGATTTGTTTTGTAAAATCTTTTATTTTATCGTATCTCTCTATCCCCTTATATCCCTCTTCTAAGAAATTTCCCATTATTTGAAGAATTTTTTCATCCAGGAAGTCTTTAACATGGGGTGCTTGAGTATTGTATGAATCTAAAAAATCTGCATCTTTTTTTGACTTCCATCCAAAAATTCTGTCTATTTTATTTGCTGCTATTATAAAAGGTGTTTTTCTCTCTTTTAAAATTCTTACAGATTCCCAGGTTATTGGCATAGTCCCTGCAGTTACATCAATTACTAATATTGCTATATCTGCTACAGCTCCACCACGACGTCGAAGATTTAAAAAAGCTGCGTGTCCAGGTGTATCAATTACTAATATTCCTGGGAGTTTAATATCTTTTTCTGCGAATTCTTGTTTAGATTTGCTTAAAAATATTTTAATATCTTCGGTTGGAAAATAAGATGCACCTATATGTTGGGTAATTCCAGCGGCTTCTCTTTGCTGGACTACGGTTCCTCTAATATAATCAAGAATAGTTGTTTTACCGTGATCTATATGACCCAATATGCAGGTAATAGGTGCTCTAATTATCTTCCCTTCAACTTCTGCCATACGATATCACGAATCTAAATTAATTAATAAATATTAATGAATATTTACATAAATGTTGAATTATGTTTAAGTTTAGTTTTAAAAATTAATTGTTATTTAGATATCTAATTAAATATTCGGCAGTATAAGAATGGTTATTTTTAATTATTTCTTCAGGAGTGCCCATTGTAACAATATCCCCCCCTTTCTCTCCACCTTCAAGTCCAAGATCAATAATGTAATCAACAGATTTTATAATATCCATGTTATGTTCAATAATAATAACGGTATTTCCTATATCTACTAATTTTTGTAAAACATTAATTAAAAATTGAATATCATACATATGTAAACCTGTTGTTGGTTCATCTAAAATATATAAAGTGTTTCCTGTACTAGTTTTTCTTAGTTCTCGGGCAATTTTTAATCTTTGGGATTCTCCCCCACTCAATGTAGTTGATGATTGACCTAGTTCTAAATATCCCAACCCTACATCTACTACAGTCTTTAAGGTTCTTTTTAACTTTGGAATATTTTCAAAAAATTCTAATGCTTGATTGAATGTCATTTTTAAAACATCTGAAATCGTTTTCTCTTTATACTTTATTTCCAAAGTTTCTGCATTATATCTTTTTTCTTTACATAAATCACATTTAAGATATACATCCGGTAAGAAATACATTTCTTTGAGTATATATCCAGTACCTTTACATTTTTTGCAATGCCCCGCTTTAGTATTAAAACTAAATCTGCCTTTTTTATACCCTCTTTCTCTAGATTCTATCAATCCAGCAAAAAGATCTCTAATGTAATCTAAAGCTTTTGTATATGTCGCCGGTACAGATCTTGGAGTTCTTCCTATTGGAGATTGATCAATATTTATGATTTTATCTATTTTGTCATACCCTTTGATGGTGTCAAAATCTCCTTTTTTTATTTTGGAACTACGTGTATTTATCAGATTATGTAATCCTTTATATAAGCATTCTATAATTAGGCTAGTTTTACCCGCCCCTGAAACACCAGTTACACAAGTAAATAGCCCTAAAGGAATTTTTACATCTATGTTCTTGAGGTTATTCTCTCGTGCTCCTAAGATCTCAAGATTTTCATTAGTTGATATACGACGATTTTTTGGGATTTTTATTTTTTCTCTACCTGAAAGATATTTTCCCGTTAGCGTATCTGATTTTGCAATATCTTCCAATGTCCCTTCAGCTACTATTTCCCCACCGTGAGCACCAGCTAAAGGCCCTAAATCAATAATGTGATCCGCATTTTGCATTATTGCTTCATCATGTTCGACCACAATGACGGTATTGCCCAAATCTCTTAATTTTTTCAACATACTTATGAGACGATTTATATCTCTTTGATGTAAACCAACACTTGGTTCATCTAAAACATATAATATACCTACCAAGCTCGAACCTAATTGAGTTGCTAATCTAATTCTTTCTGCTTCTCCAACCGATAGTGTATCCGAACGGCGACTTAATGAAATATAATCCAACCCTACATTGTCTAGAAACGACAATCTATCAAAAATTTCTTTCATAATATCTTTTACTATTGATACCTCAGTCTCACTTAGCTGTAACGAGTTAAAAAATTTGACAGATTTTTTCACAGCCATATCAGTTAATTGTGCTATATTCAATTTATTAATAGTTACGGATAAGCTTTCTGGCCTTAACCTTTTTCCTTTGCATTGTGGACAATCGATACGATTCATAAAATTTTCATACGTATCACGAGCCCAATCAGAGTGAGTTTCCATGTACCTTCTATGTAACAAAGGAATCACACCTTCAAAAGGTCTAGCTACGTCCCAAGATGATTTATGTTCTCCATTCTGATTTTTAAAATCATTTCCGTTACTTTCAAAATGAAATTTAATTGCTTCATCTTTGGAACCAAACAATATTTTTTGGAGTTTAGCAGGTTTAATATCTTGAAGTGGAGATTTATTAGCATTAAATCCGTAATGTTTAGCTACCTGAATAATGGATTGCCAAGAATATCCATCTAAAGATCCAAATCCGGGAATATTTCTGATTGGAGTTTCTTTAAGTGGAACAGTTAAATCGTTTCCTATTATTAAACTATGATCAAATTCCATAACTGTACCTAACCCGCTGCAATATTTGCAACTCCCATGAGGAATATTGAATGAAAACATTTTGTGGTCTAATGGTGGAAATGATGTTTTACAATCAATGCAGGCAAGATGTTCTGAATAAATTTGCACTCCTTTGTCAATAACTTCAATAATAACTAAGCCATCTGTTAGTTCTAAGGCAGTTTCGATGGAATCAGCTAGCCTAGTTTTAATTTCTCCACCCATCACTAACCTATCAATAATTACATTAATATTATGTTTGATATTTTTTTCCATGGATATCTGTTCATCTAATGTATATTGAATTCCATCAATTTCTACTCTTACATAGCCTTGTTTTTTCAAATCCTGAAGGAGCTCTTTGTACTCTCCCTTTCGATCCCTGATAACTGGAGCTTTTATCAGAAACTTTTGATTTGCCTTAATAGAATTTAAAACAATTTGGATAATTTGTTGTGGGGTTTGAGGTCTTATTTCTTTTCCGCAAGTAGGGCAATGAGGTATTCCAATATTAGCAAATAATAGTCTATAATAATCATAGATCTCAGTGACTGTTCCTACAGTACTCCTTGGATTTTTAGATAGTGATTTTTGCTCAATTGCTATTGCAGGAGACAATCCTTCAATTGAATCAACATCAGGTTTATCCATCTCACCTAAGAATTGTCTTGCATAACTTGACAATGATTCTAAGAATCTTCTTTGTCCCTCTGCATATAAAGTGTCCATTGCTAAACTAGACTTCCCACTCCCACTAATTCCTGTCATTACAATTAATTTATTTCGAGGAATGATAACGTCAATGTTTTTAAGGTTATTTTGTCTAGCTCCCTTAATAATGATAGCGTTCTCGTTCATATTTTTTCCTAACTTTGTCAATTAATAATGATGGATAAATTTCATGTTGTTATTTTATAAGTTTGTTTTATATCCTTTATTCTATCACGCAAATAAGCTGCATCTTCAAATCGAAGTTCTTTAGCAGCCATAAACATTTTATTTTCAAGATATTCGATCACTACTTCCATATCTCCTTCTTTTTCTAACTCATCAATCTTAGATTTTACTTTTTGCTTTAATTTTTTAACTTCTCTCTCATTATATTTATGTTCCTCTGATAGAGATTGTAATATATTTTTTTTTATAGTTTGAGGGGTTATTCCATGCGTTTCATTAAATTTAGTTTGTTTTTCCCTTCTTCTATTTGTTTCATCAATAGCCGCTTTCATTGCAATAGATACTTTGTCAGCGTATAATATTGCTCTCCCTTCTACATTTCTTGAAGCTCTTCCTATTGTTTGAATTAAAGAGCGTTTATCGCGTAAAAATCCAAGTTTATCAGCATCTAATATCGCGACTAATTTAACTTCTGGTAAATCTAATCCCTCTCTCAGAAGGTTTATTCCTACGATCACATCATGAGTCCCGTCTCTTAAATGCCTTAAAATTTCAAATCGTTCTACTGTATCTACTTCTGAATGTAAGTAGGCGATTTTTACTCCTAATTTGGTATAATATTCTGCAATATCTTCTGACATTCTCTTTGTAAGAGTCGTAATGAGCACTCTACCATTATTTGCAACAACTTTTCTTATTTCACCTAATAAATCATCGATTTGATTTTTTGCAGGTCGAATTTCTACTTCAGGATCTACTAATCCTGTAGGTCTGATAATTTGTTCTGCAGAAATGCCATTACTCTTCTTGATTTCATAACTTCCAGGCGTAGCGCTCATAAAGATGATTTTTTTGATTTTACTTTCCCATTCTTCAAATGTAAGAGGGCGATTATCAATTGCACTTGGTAAGCGCCAGCCGAATTCAACAAGGTTTTTTTTGCGTGAGCGATCCCCTCCAATCATTCCATGTATCTGGGGGATAGTTACATGACTTTCATCTACTACAATTAAAAAATCTTCAGGAAAATAATCAATCAATGTCATTGGGGGTGTTCCAGGAGCCCTTAAAGAAAGCGGTCTAGAATAATTTTCAACACCCTTACACCACCCCATTTCCCGTATCATCTCTAAATCAAATTTGACCCTCCTTTCAATTCTCTGAGCCTCTGCCCATAGCTTTTGTTTCTTAAAAAATTCTATTCTCTCTTCTAATTCTTTTTCAATTAATTGCAGAGCTTTAATTTTGTTCTCCTCTGGGATCATAAAATGTGTGGCAGGAAACACTCTGTAATTCGGTAATTCTCTTAATACTCTATTAGATATCGGGTGTATTTCTTGTATCGATTCTATTTCATCTCCAAACATCGAAATTCGTATCGCAATTTCAGTGTACGCAGGGAAAATATCTATAATATCTCCTTTTACTCTAACTGAACCTGGTTTAAATTCTATGCTTTTTCTTTCATAATTTATCTTTATTAAACTGGAAAGAATTTCTGATCTTTTAATTGTCTGACCAGTTTCTACATAAAGGGTTACAGATTCCCAGTATTCTGGATCTCCAACACCATAAATACATGAAACCGTAGCAACAATTATAACATCTTTTCTTGTTCTTATTGCGTGAGCAGATGCTAACCTTAACCTTTCTATCTCCTCATTTACAGAGAAATCTTTTTCAATATAGAGACCTGAAACCGGCATGTACGCTTCTGGCTGATAATAATCATAATAAGAAACAAAATAATGGATTGCATTGTTTGGGAATAATTCCTTAAGCTCATTATACAACTGTGCGGACAATGTTTTGTTAGGTGCCATTACTAATGTGGGTCTTTGGATCTCTTGAATAATATTGGCAATTGTAAAAGTTTTCCCAGTACCAGTAGCACCTAATAAAGTTTGAAAGCATTTTCCCTCTCTGATATTCTTAGCTAGTTTAGAAATTGCTAAAGGTTGATCTCCTGAGGGTTTAAAATTTGTGTGGAGTTGAAAGCCTATGCTCATGATTGGTTTCAAATATTGTTTTTTAATTTTATTTTAAGACTAGGTCCAATATATAGGAGATAAGTCTATGAATATTCTAATGAATAGTATATTTTGATTTTTTCGAAAAAAAAATGAAATAAAAATATATTAGATTTTTTTTTAAGAATATTATATAACACTTTCTACATGGCTTATTTCAGCGCCTTCTTCAAATCGTATAATTATTACTAATTCGTCACTCACACCAATAGGGAATCCTAATATTGATTCGAGGTCATCGACAATAATGGTTAATTCCATCGAATTACCTATTCCTAATTCAAAAGCTTCTAAATTACTACTAGTTAATGGTATCCAAGTGCTCTTAAAATTAACGAATAGGTTTGATAGGGGTAAATAAGTATTGTTAACATAAACCGAGTCAATAGTCACATTTTGTTGTCCGTAATTAGTAAATAATAAAGTCATGTTTGCAATATCAAATATAGAAGTACCTGCGCCATCAATTCTTAAATCATAATATCCATGATCGACATAAGCATCTAATGTTGCGCTTACTTCCGCAGTAGAGGTGGTTGTAACATTTACTATCATATTGTTTGATTGATTTATCTTTAAACCCGCAATATCGAAAGATACGATTGCAACCTCTTGTAGATCTAAAATAGGACCTCCATAGAGATATGATAAGTTACTGGTGAGCGTAGAATTTACATATATTTCATCAATAGTAATTAATTCATCTCCCGTGTTTTTAATTAGTAATTTACCAGTTTCATTGGCATAAATGTATGATGTTGTTGTCCCCTCGATATTTTCAATTAATTGGATATCTACTTGATCTTTTATTGTATGCACGTAAAATGCATCTGAAGTCGTTGTTGTCCCAAAACTACCTGTAACACTCACTAGAATTTCATTATTTACACTGAAATCAGCATAATCAGTTACATCAACGACAATAAAATCTTCCTCATTTGGATCTAATATTAAACTTCCGCTTTCAGTGTAAAAATCTGCAAAATCTACTTCGATCAAGGATTCTGTCAAGTATATTGAATCTATCCCAAATATAACATCACCAGTATTATTCACATTAATTTTAATTATCGTACTTCCGTTGTCATAAGTATAGGCATGAGTCATATTGAGGTTAATGGGGATGTGTTTTCGGTAGTTACTATCAATGGATGCTAAAACCTCAGGTGATAGAATTCTCTCATCACTTAAGACAGATAAAGAATAATTTTCCTTAGTGGATGAAAATAACATCTCATCTCTTATTTCATTTGGGGTTGCTACTCCAACCTTATTGTATGTTCTAATTGGGTAAAAGTTAGTAGTCACATTAGATATATGAATACTAGCTAAATCTCCGGGATTTAATATAGATGATCCGATTAGATATTCAATATCTGTTGGATCAATTCTATTTTCTTCTATGTCATCATTAAGGTAAAACCTATCAAGAATTTCAGTTGTATTCCCTACATTTTCTACTTCAAGAAACAATTCAGTCTCTGTAGGATTTTTTTGAATTACTTTACTATTTCTCTTATTAATTTTTAACTCTCCTTGTTCTGCTTTTTTAACGAAGAAATTGCTTGTGCTGTTCGAAAATTCATACGGTTTTCCTCCTAATCCCTCGGATTCAGCGGTAACACTAATTTCTACAACATCGTCCTCTTGAAAAGGTGTTCCCTGTGATTTCATATCAACCCATACCATATCTGAATCACCATCTTCTACTAAATGCGTTATTTCACTCTCTCCCATACTAAAATCGTAATCTATTCCATTGACCTTAACATTTTTAATTAATAAGTCCTTTGTCCCTGTATTTCGAAGGTTGAACACTGCATAACCATTATCAAATATTTTTGCATCTTGGATCAAGAAATTAGATTCTAAAACAGTATAATCTATTCTATACAATTTAACTAATCCCATATTAGAGAAGTAGGTTGGTATAAATATATTGAAATCATAAGCACCGTTATTAGGAATAAAATCTTTCCATACTTGACCCCCTTGAGTAACGTCGCTATTAATCTTATTAGCATAAGTTAGTCGAATATCGTTTTGTTCGAGGGCATTTGGATCTGTTGGTACACCAAAAAACATCAATCTAATTAATTGGCTCTGGAACCATTTTTCACCCATTCTTCCAGTAGTTAGATCTTGATAGTCACTTTCTTTAAATACAGAATTTTCTTCCCAATTGTCTTCTTCCATACCTAACTTTTTGTATTGTGCATAATTATCGTTACAAATCCTTACCATCCAAGGCCATTTTCCTTCATCTCCACCTAAGCCGGTAATCATTAAACCAAAATAGACTAAAACATATTCTGCACCTAACATTTTAAATGCTTTTGCACTGTATATCTCGTCGGTTTGCATTAGAGCCATACCTGTTAAACCTATTCTGGTATGATTCATTGTAGCGTTATCATTTACTGTCGTCACATTGCCAATTGGGGTAAGCCAATAACCATAATCCCACCAAGACACTACAACATCAGTACCTTGTAAGTTAGATCTCATCCATATCAGAACTTCCTCCCAATCATGAACAACTCCCGCAGGATTAATCTGAGTAAAGGAAAATTGATTTATTGAAATGTTTGTTGCATGAACGACTTGGGCAACTCCTAAAAAACCGACAATCATAAATAAAGCAAGTACTTCAGAATTCCCCACCGTTCCTTTTAATTGTCTTTTACGTTTTCTACTAACACCCTCTCTTCTTTCTCCTAAAAAACTCCCAAAAATGTTAAGTATACTTACTAATCCATAAGCGCCCATTAAAGAAACTGCAGGGGAAAATATTAAGATAATCCGGATCATACTTCCTGTAAAATAAAACATTAAGAGCACAAACGCCATTAATAATATCTCCGGAGCATTTAAAAGTTTAAAACAGAAATAAATTCCTAGAGGGGTTAATATCAATGGAATTAGTGTATTATAGTAGAAAACAGCCCACGGACTCGGCATTTGTTCTGCAACAGAGGCGACCAAGCTTATGTTTTCACGAAATAAAGGATTAAGAATAGTTTGAAATCGTGCACCAAAACCAAAAGGAATAAGATCAGGAGCAACATAAATAATCATTGCAACGATTACTATTGCTGGAATTATAGCCCACTTTACACCATTTATAAGGTTTTTATATAAATTGGGGTGATCTTTTCTCTTTGACTGAATTATATGAAATATTACTAAAATAATGGTAAATAGAAAAATTCCCCCGATTTCTAAATCCGAGAACAAAGTACCAACACGAAAACTTTTATACAAAGAGAATATCAATAACCCAGTTCCCTCAATTACAGCATAAGTAATTAAAACATTATGATTATATTTATCAATGAGAATCAGAATGATACAAAGTATAGGAATAATTAAGTAAACAAATTGGTAACCACCCCAACTTAGAGATAAATACCCTAGGGCAAGACCACCTAAAATAGCGAAGAAAAATTTACCTGTTTTCAATGCCTTTAGGAGAAAAAAGAAAGTCAATAAAGATGCAAATACTCCAATTGTTTCATTATCAAAAAATCCTGCCATGGTACGTTGCATATATCCGGGATTAAAAGCTAAAAAGAACGCAGCAATCAATCCGGTACCGCGATCTTTCATTTCTTTTCCTAAATAATAAATCAAAAGTACTGTAATACCTCCCATAATTGCTGGGAAAAAATAGCAGATATCATATAACGAAATTTGTAGCCCAAAAAAGTTAACAACATTGAAGATAGTAACGACTGTAAAAGTTAGACCAGGACGCAAACTTCCACGATAAAAGCCCCCAGGATACCAACTCTTTAAATCCTGCCAATTGAAATACTCATATAATGTGTGTGTTGATAGGTACTCCGAGTTATACCATTGAATCCAAGGATCAAAAGCTTTAATTAACCGAGTTCCTCTAAAAATTGGGCTAAGTCTTAATAAAATAGCTAAAAATACAACAAGAAAAATTGCTACAAAGAATAAAACATTTCGAGTCTTTATGCTTATAGATGTTCTGATGCGATCACGGAAGTTTCTAAGTGAACCGAAAATATTTACCATTTCAATTAATAATTTAATAAATTGATATTTTAATATCCATAATTAAATTTTGAATATAAAAAATGTCCTTCGGATTAAAATGTTTTTTTTTAATTTGACATATCGCAAAATTCATAATTGTGTAAATGAGAATCAATATTTTGCAGTTTTTAAAATCTTAATATGAGTTATTAGAACGAGAGTAAAAACTATGGAAAAAAACAGATATATTTTTAAAATGTACTATTTTGGGAAATCGAAATATTATGGTTCTCAAAGACAACCCCAACTTCTAACAATCGAAGATTGTATTTTAGCAGCGCTTAAGAAAAAGAAGTATATAAACAAATTTAAGGATTCGGGTTTTGAAGCAGCAAGTAGAACTGATAGACGCGTATCTGCTCGAGGTGCTTGTTTCACTTGCATTCTAGAAAAAAAACCAATCTTAATGGAAATTAACTCAGCATTACCCATTGAAATTGGAGTTTGGGCTTATGCAAAAGTACCGATAAATTTTTTATCACGATATAACGCTATTTCACGCCATTATTTATACATAATCCCGATCCCACTTATTTCTTTCCAAAAAACCACAGAAATTGATATTAATATAATGCAAAAAGCTTGTAGGCAATTGAAAGGAAAACATGATTTCGTAAATTTCTCAAAAAGAGATAAGGATGAAAAAAATACTGTGAGAGATATGAATTTTGTTGATTTATCGATGAAAAAAAATTATATAATATTACAATTTAAAAGTAGGGCTTTTTTAAGGCAGCAAGTTCGTCGGATGGTTAAAAAAATCTTGGAATTAGGAGTGGGAAAAATTAAGTATGAGGATTTCCTAGATTTGCTCGATCCCACAAAAAATATTTCTTATCAACCGTCACATCCAAGAGGATTAGTTTTATGGGATGTTGAATTTGGAAAAAAAATTCAATTAAAAGAAGATAGGAAATCGAGAGATAGAATGGGGGATTTTTTTTTAAAGAAAGAATTGGTGTCAGGATTCAAACACCAACTATTCAGACTCTTTCAACATAATAATTTTAGCTAACAATGCTTGTAACTGTATTTCTTCCGTCCCACCTTGACTTAAACGGTACTCAAATTCAGCTAAAAGTTTTGATAGCTCAATTTTCATTCTCTCAGCAATATTTAATTCATAAATTTCTCTGTGGATGTTTTTTATTATATTCTGTCCTGACAGACCATATTCTCTGATCAAATCATTTAATTGTTCAATAGATAATTGCAACTGCCCTTTTAAAGCCGTTTTTAAAATTATTTTGATTTTTTCTGGGGGAACTTCCCCAGCTACTCTAAAGACAACATCTTTATCAATCTTTTTAGAAATTGTTCCACAGGACTGTAGATAATTTATTGCCCTTCTACAATCTCCCTTAGAAACGTTTATTAAAGCAAGTAAACCTTCAGGAGTGAGTGTAATTCCTTCTTTATTTGCAACATAGTTCACTCTCTTTTTTATATCTTCACTACCTAAAGATGAAAATCTAAATACGACACATCTAGATTGAATAGGCGGGATTATTTTATTTGAATAATTACAAATTAAGATCATTCTGCAATTTTTTGTGTACTTTTCCATTGTCCTCCTTAAAGCTTGTTGAGCAGGGGAGGTCATGTTATCAGCTTCATCTAAGATAAGAATTTTAAAAGGTACTTCTGAGGATGGACGTGCTTTTGCAAAATCCTTGATATAAGTCCTTATGACATCAATTCCTCGCGCATCACTCGCATTCAATTCTAAATATGCCTGTTTAGCTGTTTTCTTCCGTTTATACAATTCTCGAACCATGGCTAGTGCTGAAGTTGTCTTTCCTGTTCCAGCGGGACCCGCAAAGATAAGATGAGGCATAGACTTATCTTTAATGAATTGTTTAAGACGCTTAATGATACCTTCTTGATTCACGATATCATCCAAAAGCTTTGGTCTGTACTTCTCTACGAAAGGTCTATTCTCAAGAGACATTTTTTCAGTAGATGAATTTAAATTTTAAGAGTTTATATTAAGAATTAAATTTTCTTAATTCCTTATTAATATTCATATCGATTAAAAAAAAAATACAAGATATTTATGACCGAATTCAAAATAACAAATATAAAGTCCCGATGGATTCTAGACTCACGAGGAAATCCAACTGTAGAATCTGATGTTTATGCCGGAAAAATTTATTCGAGAGCGGCAGTCCCTTCTGGAGCATCTACAGGAGTGTTAGAGGCTCTTGAGTTACGTGATGGTGGAAAAGCTTTTAAAGGTAAGCATGTTACTAAAGCTGTAACTAATGTTAATGAAATTTTAAGCAAAAAGTTAATAGGTTTTGATGTACGGGAACAAGAAAAAATAGATGAAAAAATGATTAGCATTGATGGAACCGAAAATAAAAGTAATATAGGTGCAAATGCCATTTTATCTGTGTCGTTAGCAGTAGCTAAGTTAGCTGCTAAATTGTCAGAAATACCATTATACACTCACATACATAGATTAGCATTTAATAAAACAAGAGAAGACTATCTCCTCCCATTACCCTCTTGTAATATCATAAATGGTGGTGAACATGGCGGTAATAATTTAGCCATCCAAGAATTTATGATTTTACCTATTGGTGCCGGATCATTTTCAAATGCTATACAAAATGTAGCTGAAGTTTATCAAACATTGAAAATATTGTTAGCCAAAAAATACGGACGATCAGCAATTAATGTTGGGGATGAAGGTGGTTTTGCACCGAATTTATCTTTAACGTCTGAAGCGGTTGAAATTATAATAAGCGCAATTGAAGAAGCTGGATTTTTAATGGGAACTGATTTTGTCTTAGGAATGGATGCAGCCGCAAGTGAATTTTATGAGGAAGGTATTTACAGCATTGACGGGAAGAAATTAAGGGAAGAAGAATTACTGCAGTATTATCTCGATTTAATCCAAGATTACCCATTTAAATCAATTGAGGACCCGTTTGATGAAAAAGACTTTAGAAATTTTGCAAACCTAACAGCAAAGATCGATAAAACAATGCAAATTGTGGATGATGATTTAACTGTAACTAACATTAAAATTTTACAAAGAGCTATTAACGATAAAGCGGGAAATGCATTATTGTTAAAGGTGAATCAAATCGGTTCTTTAACAGAAGCTATTAACGCATGTAAGATGTCTTTTGAAAATAAGTTTAATGTAATGGTATCTCACCGTTCTGGAGAGACTGAAGATACTTTCATCGCAGATCTAGCAGTTGGTTTATGCACAGGACAGCTAAAAACAGGAGCAACAGCGAGGTCGGATCGAACAAGCAAGTTTAATCAATTGCTCAGAATCGAGGAAGAACTAGGAAATAAAGCAATTTACCCGAAAAATTTAGATTCATGGAATAAATTTCAATAAACCAACTTAAATTTCATTTTAAATTATTTATTTTATTTTTTACAAATCTAAACACATTTACTTCAATTAATTTTGTTTTTTTTGTATGAAATTTAAAAGATCTTTCGAGAGTCATGTTATAGGGAAAATAATTATCAATACGCCAATTAGATTTTTCACAGAATTTAGAAATAAAATTAAAAACCTTTTCTCCTGCCAAATGAATTGAATATACCACATCTGAAAAAGAAAATGCCTTTTCTAAAAAACTTCTATCAGCTTTCCTTTTTTGTACTCCAAAAGGAGGATTCATTATTGTAGTAATCCTTACGTCTCTCATTAAGAGCTTTTTAAACATTTCAAAATGCCCTACATCCGCACATAAAGGGAATATGATATTCTCCAAACCTAAGCTTTTTATATTACGTTGTAAAGAACGTAGCGCATCAAAATCAATATCTACACTCAAAATTGCATTCGCGTTTAAGTATGCACTTGCTATAGATAACCTTCCGGTTCCTGATCCGAGGTCAACAACAAATCTATTTGTTATATCATTGTATTCAAAACCTGCAAAAAATATAATATCAATAGTACTTGTAGCATCAATACAATACTGTTCCAGCTCAATTTTAGGTTTAATAAATGATTCAGTGTTTTGGATGATAGAGATTAATTCTTTCTTGTTGATTTTCATCCGAAAAAATGTTAACTCTTTTACAATTAATTCAATAAATTTATTTATATTATTTAATACTATATACTTAAGATAGAAAGAAATTGGGAAATTATAAGATTAACGTTGATAAAAGTGGAGAATAAAGCTTTAAAAAATAATGATATCGTCTTAACGGGCCAAAAACTTGGAGTGGTTGAGGAATTTCTTCCCGATAAACAATCGACTTTTGTGAAAGATGGGCAGATCTACTCAACGAAATCAGGTTTACTTGATATTGATAATGAGAAACGAAAAATAAAAATCAACACGCTCCGAGAAGAAAAACGAAAAATTATAAAACTTGGGGATGTTGTAATTGGTGCAATTTTATTCTTACGCCAATATTCTGTTGGGATAAATTTCTATACAATAAACAGAAAAGTTCATTTCAATTCAGGTAATTTTGGTAATATTCATGTGTCTCAAATCTCAGATAGATATGTTGAAAAAATACAAGAAGCTTTTCAAATTACAGACATAATTAGAGCTCGTGTGATAAAATTCAATTATAATGAGTATGATCTAAGTACAAGTGAAAAGTATCTAGGAGTATTATATGCAGATTGTGTTATTTGTGGAACTCCTCTTGTAAAAATTAGCTATAATAAACTTCGTTGTGAGAGATGTGGAAATCAAGAAACGAGGAAATTGGCTAATGATTATAGACAAATCGATCAACATTTCAGGTTCTAATGGTAATATAGCCTAAAATAAATATTAATAAGGTTGTTAATAATAAAGTGTGACCTCTGTTGAGAAAAATAGGTAAAAAAGTTATTCATTTCTACAATAATAGTGGTTCTTTAGATAATGCAATTGCATTTCTTGAGAACATACAAAAAAAGATTACCTATCTAAATTTGAATGTGATTGTTGAGGGAAAAAACATAAAAATTACTTTATTTGGTTCTCGAGATCTTCAATATCTAGCAATTGAAAGATTAAAAGATTTGGCAAATCAGTGGTTATAAAATTTTACTTTTAGGGCATAAAACCATAAAAAATTTATTTTATTGTTAATTTTTTTTATTTAGGTAATCAAATCCCATTAATTTGGTGTTTTATATATGGCAAAGAAAAAAACGACGAAACAAGAAGGAGAAGATGAAGAAGAATTGGATGATTTAGAAGATGATCTTCTAGAGAAGGAGGAAGTATTAAGCGAATACCCTAAGACTAGTAAAACCTCTGATGAAGATAAGGCTTCTTCATTAACCGGGGAGGGCGACATTGAATCTGAGGAAGAAGAAGAAGAGGAACCATATGAAGTAGAAGAAGAGCCTAGATATCCAGACTATAAATATCTGAGATTAGATTTAATTAAAACCCATGGTGATATTGATTATGAATTGAGTATAGAAGGTCAATCTCATGGTTTTTGTAATATCCTTGTTAAACATTTATTAAATACTGAAGGTGTAAAGGCAGCTGCTTATAAAATAACCGGGATAGTACCACCCCAAGTATTTATTCGTCTTGAAGATAGTGGGAATCATAAAATTAAGGATATAATATTTGAAGCTATTGAATCTCTAAGAGAAGAAACGCTTGAAGCTCAAAAACTATTCCAAAAAATTATGTAATCCTTAAATTTCACTTTTTATATGAAAACTTTATAAGATTGCATAATTCAACTGATCTTAATGGACTATGAGTTTTTGATTAGAGATCTAAGTAGCAATAAATCTCAAAAAGCTATAGGAACCGATAAAGGTTTAGCGAAGATTGGTGATGGAATTGTGAATCTTGCTTACTCTATGGCTAAATCGATAGTTTTAACCAGAAATAATATAAATAACAAAATTTCAAGAACAGGGTTAAAAGTTAGCAAGAAGATTCTATCTAACTCATTAAAAAATGCAAATATGAAAGATTTTGCGAAATCTCGAGCTGATGCTCATGATCTTGCTGATACAGTAGAAGCTTTAGTCGCTTACGTATGGATTAGTAATAAAATTTCTTTAAATGAAATTATTGATTTCTTAACAAGGAACTTATCTGGAAATTTAACTATTCGAAGCGAAGAAATAAAAAATGCATCAAAGGCTTTCACTAAATTGTTAATTAAGATTAAAACATTATTACAATACCCATAATAAAAATGAAAGAAAATCCTATTGTTATTGGATTTGATGATGCTTCTTTTAGTTTAAAGTCTGGATCTAAGACAACCAGACTAATTGGTGTTGTCTGTCAAGGTATTAGGGTAGTAAATATAGTGAAAAGTGATATCAATATTGATGGACACGATGGAACGGAGAGAATAATCGATTTAGTAGCCCAAAATGACAAGCATGTACAATACATCTTTACGCATACAATAACATTTGGGGGATTTAATATTGTTGATATCGAAAAGATCTATAATGAACTAAATAAGCCCATTGTTGCTCTCAATGAAAGAGAAGTTAATTTAGATAATGTCATAAAAACCCTAGAAAATAAGTTTCCCACTGTATCTAACGAAAAAATTCGATACATATTAAATGCCGGAGATCTTTACCAAACTAAAATAAAGACTGCTGGTGGACTCTCAACTATATATTTTCATAAAAAGGGGATCAAAATTAAAGAAATAGAGTCATTATTACAAAAAGTTTGTATAGATTCAAAATTGCCAGAATGTCTTAGAATTGCCCATTTGATTGGGAGATTGGGTTAGCTCAGCTTTATTCTTTTGCATCAATTTCATATTCTATAATGCGTTTAATTCTTCCACGCAAGTCCACCCTTATCGCAGACATTCCATACGTGGGTATTCCTAATTTTTCTTGAACTAGATCAGTGCTAAGGGCCCCGGGAAGATCTTGCTTGTTTGCTATAGCTATTATTTTCGAACTTAAATACCGAGAAAACTTTCTATAAATTTCCTTAGTTTTTTCTATGTTTTCTTCTGTTGAATCACATACTAAAACAGTTAAACCTGCTCCTCTCAAGAAATCTTGCCACATGAACCTATAACGCCCCTGACCGCCAAAGTCCCAGATGCTTGTCTTCCTACCATTTAGAATTGAATCTTCGATTTCTAATCCTACAGTGGGATCTGCTTCTTTCGAAAGTTCTCTCCCCTGAAGTAAAGATAGTAATGAAGACTTACCCACACTACTCATCCCTAAAATGCATATTTTTGATTTTGTCGTGAGAATTGCTGTTCGACCTTTTCTAAATAGAACTTTATTAAGTAGAAAACGTAATCTCAGCTTCAAAAATTCAAATAATATTGACATGTCATGAGAGTTTCGATTAAAACATCAAGAAAGCTCAAATTTGGATTTAAAGGGGTGCAAAAAGAAATGAAAAACCATCTAGATTAAATGCTTTCACTACTTTAAAGTGAAAATAAACAAGTTGGAAATGATTATATTTTCAAAAAATAGTCAATTTAAAATAAGGATAAAATAAAATTAGTCAAAAAAAAGGGGTTTATTTCTTCTCGTCTAATTTCTTCTCGTCTACAACCGAGGTTCCTGGATCAATGTCTTTTACGATTCCAACACAAACGGTACGGCTCATATCCCGAACGGCGAACCTACCCATTTCTGGAAAACTTTCATATTTCTCGAGGCACATTTTCTTAATTGGAGATAACTCAACAATTGCGGCTTCATTTCTCTTGATAAACTTAGGGGAATCTTCAATAACCGCACCAGTTTTCTGATCTAGTTTTTTCAATAAGCCGGTGAATTTGGCGGCAACTTGAGCTGTGTGTGCATGAACAACAGGTGTATAACCTTGTGCGATAGCAGTAGGATGCCATATTACAATGACTTGTCCTGTCCATTTTCCATTGGGGTTAATTACTGTAGGAACATCAGTTGGATGACCCATACAATCTCCCCGGCTAGCATCTTCTAGCGAAAGCCCTCTGATAAGGAAACCTACGTTATCACCAGGTTCAGCTTGATCTATTTCTTCATGGTGCATTTCAATTGATCTTATTTCACCTTGGAAGCCGGTGGGCATGATTATAACAGTATCTCCTTTCTTTAACACTCCCGTTTCAATTCTACCAACAGGAACTACACCTTGTCCTTTGATGCTATAAGCATCTTGAATAGGAACTCTTAGAGGTTTGCCAGTTGGCTTTTCAGGAAGCACAAATTGGTCGAGAGCTTCAATTAAAGTAGGACCATCATACCAAGAAAGTTTGTCGCTTTTCTTTGATAAGTTGTCCATTGCCATCCCACTTGTGGGGATAAAAGGTACATCTTTAAGCTTAAAACCAATATTTTTGAGAAGATCTCCGACTGATTCTTTTACTTCATTAAACCTAGTTTCACTATATTCATAAACGTCAGCTTTATTTACGGCAACGACGAGTTGTTTTACACCTAAGGTCTGTGCTAAATATGCGTGTTCACGTGTTTGACCATTCGCAGCAACTCCAACTTCCATTTCACCTTTCTTTCCAGAAACGACTAGAATAGCAGCATCTGCTTGAGAGGCTCCCGTTATCATGTTCTTTACAAAGTCTGCATGGCCTGGTGCATCAATAATCGTAAAGTATCGACTAGAAGTCTCAAACTTACGAAAAGCTAAATCAATAGTAATTCCCCGTTGTCTTTCTTCCTTAAGCTTGTCAAAAACGAAGGCGTAAGACCAAGAATCTCTTTCGTATTCTTTTGCAAGCGATTCTAATTCGCGAGCTTCTCTATCGGTTACTGCACCTGATTCTATGAGCAACGCACCCATCAAAGTCGATTTACCATGGTCGATATGGCCAATAACAACTAGATTCAAATGAGGTTTATTGGTTGGCATTTTTCATCAATTTCCTCTATATTATAAAATTTATATTTTTAATATTATGATTCTGAATTAAATTAATTTTTAATAGATGATAATTGTTAATGCGGATGAGTTTATATTTTTTACTATATTTTACAGATAACTGAGAGTTTTTGATACCTAAACTCACTTTATAAATAGTTTTATACTTCTTTTTTTGATAAATTATATCTTAGCTTTTGTTTTATGACATTTTCACTCATCTGAGCATAAATAGTTTTTAGAAGTTGACTACAAATACTTTAAGTTCTTAGTGGATAATATAATAAAAATAAAAAACTATAGTGTGTTAATATATTTAATTTGTATAAAAAGAAGAAGAATAACAATTTTTAAATTATCATGGTAAAGAATCAAGCGAAGTTTCCAAAAGAAGGAGAGTTTGTAGTAGCTAAAGTAACAGAGGTTGAGAAACAATACGTTTATGTTGATTTAATTGGTTATGAAGGGTTACCTTCTGAGGAAGCTGCGAGGGGAATGATTCATATTTCAGAAATCAGTTCTAGATGGATTAAAAATATACGAAACTTTGTTCGAATTGGTCAAAGAGTAGTATTGCGAGTAGTGCGCATTGATCCAAGCAAAGGTCATGTAGATATGTCCTTAAGAAGAGTAAACTCCGCACAGAAAGAAATAAGGTTAAAAGAATGGAAGTATGCCGTGAAATTTGAGAATTTACTACAATTTCTTACAGAGACCGAAGGAATTAATATGACTCTCGATGAGGCATATGACAAAATAGGCTTTCCAATTGTAAATTTATTTGAAAATTATCAAGTAGCTATAGAAAATCTTAAGGAAAATGGAGAAGAATTATTAGATCAACTAGATGACGTCTCAGATAAAGCAAAAAAAGCCTTATTAAAAATCGTAGATGAAAATGTACAAATTTCAACAGTATGTATATCTGGTAAGGTGAAATTATCCTATAATTCGGAAAACGGAATTGATAAAATTAAAGAATCTTTACTAGATGCGTTGAAGGTTATTGAATCAAAAGAAAGTCGTTATCTAAAGATTAGTTATATAGCTGCACCCTTTTACCGATTAGAAGTGACAACTAAAGATTATTTAGATGCTGAAAATATATTATCTGATGCCTTGGAAATTATCGAACAAAAGGCAAACCAATATAACGGTTCCTATGAGTTTATTCGAGATTAAAAAAACATATTAGCTAGGCGTATTAGGCACATGACAAAATATTTACAAAAGTGTAAAGAGTGTAAAAGATATGGAATAACAAACCCCGAATCAAAATGTCATTATTGTGGGGGGCAATTAGTTAGTCCACGACCACCGAGATTTTCTTTAATGGATAAATATGGAAAATATCGATTAGAATACTTCAGAGAAGAATTTGATGAAAAATTCAAATAGATTTAAGCCAATTCTACTTTTTCTGCAAATTTTTCAAATATTAGTATATTAGCATTCTGGGATGGCATATTTGCTATGTCTTCTTTTTCAAAGGGTCCATAATTTAGAAGATCAATTCCTACTAAAGGGGGGGTGTCTTTTAGGAATCTTAGCAACATAAAATCGATACACTCCTCTGGTTCGTCATAATTTATTTCAGGCGAGATTGGTTCTTTTTCATTAATGGGTACTTCAGATTCACCAATCTTTCTTGTTCTACTAAGGTTAGTATTGACAGTTTCACCAGTTTTTAAATCCTCGTCTTCTTGAAAAATTGAGGCGGCTTTTACTTTTTTATAGCCTTTTATCGAGCTAATTAAGTTTTGGTAAAGTAATTTCTCAGCATCAAGTATATTATTTACTTCAATATCTTTTAAAGCAAGAGCAAAGTTAGTAATTTTTATTTCGCGAATTTTTAAGAGATCATCAAAAAGATAGTTAAAATTTTGCTTGTAGGATTCGAATACCTTAAACTTTAGGTCATCTTTAGTGTCCTCTTTATGATCATTAACAATTTTAAGAATTTTTTTGTAGCTGTCAAATATTTCCTTATTTAAAAGAGTCAATTCTGTTTGTTGGAATTCGCTAAGCCAATGTTGGTAAAGCTTTTCATGATCTTTTTTTAAATTCATCAATACCGAATCTGTTTACTTTAAATTTAGAAACACTAGTCTAGATACAATTAAGTTTTAAATCATATAGTTTTTGCTACTTCTTTACATAATAAAAAAATTGCGAGGTGATGGGGAACTTCAATTATTTCACCCTTAGAATAAGGACCAAACTTTTCTCCCTTTATTTTAGTAATTGGTATTTGTTCTTCTAGAATTTCTAACTTTTGAGTAGTTTGGACCTTACTTTCAAAAACTATTGGATCTAACTTCTCAATTTTCTCGTCTAATGGGCTAAAATCGTCAATTTCATTTGGTAAAATTTCTTGAACTTTAAATCCTGTTTTTCCATGTAAAGAACCCGGATATCTAATAAGTCTATGGATATCTATGGTAACAGGTGTATCAATTTCTACTCTAAGTTCATGAACTACCCCTGTGAAGAATCTTTTCCAACTAGCTATTCCAAAACCTTCAATTGAAGGTAATGACAGTCTCTTATCTTCATTAAGTTTATTAAGAAAATCCTGCTTGGAATTTATTAGACTTTTAACATAATTTTTAGTAAAATTGAATTTTTCTTTATTTGATAATAATTTTTCTATTTCTGTAGTAGGTTTATTAAGTATTTCTACAGTCTTTCGTATGATTTTTTGAGCCCAACCAATATTGTCTTTTGAAAAGCGATAAAAAGTTCCACCTTTGGCTTGTAAACCTAATATTTCAAAGGAAATATTTTCTCCTGCAAAATAATCCGCAAGTTCTCGTCTTTCATCGGAAGAAAGAGTTCTTATTTTTTCATTTTCTATTTTCAGATGATACCCACGGTGTCCTGAAAATGCGATTTTCACATAATTTAAATCAATTCCTAAATCCGGAACTAAAAAATCATAAATTAATTTAATTATCTCATTTTTTGCTACATCTAGACACTTCTCACAAATCCAAGTCAAAGTTTTAAATTTTGATTTTTTGCAATTTGGACAATGATCCACTATTCCCCTTCCACTTTTTCCACAATCCTTACAATACCAAAGGTCATGATCTTCTTTGCAAGGAGTATAAAAGTGATCGGCATCAATATCAATGATTAAATCACATCCTTTAAAACCCTTTCCCTCCATATCTTTATTTTCTGGTTGCAAATAAAGTGCCCCGCTTGAATATACATGTCGAGGTCCATTACTAAACAAATTTTTCACCAAATTCTCCCTACTTGAAAAATTCATATGTCTTATCATCCTTATTTGCGTATCCCATGGAATAAATCCAAATTCTCTCTCATCAAATGAATTTACTAATGGTAGATTTGCTCTATTTTCTTTATAGTAATCTATAAAGCGCCGTTTTAAATATTGAATGTCATCCATTATAATTATTCTTGACCGCTAATTATTTTTTTTTTTTTCACTGCAGACACAAATTGTGTAAATTGGACGTAAAAAAGAGGGTGTGAGATTTTCTTCTGTACGTCATATTTCTTAGAGAAATAACCTTTTAAACATAATTTATCCTTATACTTTTTCGCCATACACAAACTATAGGATTTTAGTGTTTTACATGAATAAGGAGTATAGCCTTTTTTAATAGCAAATCTAACCTGATATCCAGTTTTATCTCTGTTAAAGTCAGGAAGAGAGGAAAAAAGGTTTATTATTTCTTCTTCGGGGTATTCCAGTGCATTTAAAAACCACACAATGCCCAAACGCTCTGTATGGATTAAATTCTGTCCTTCTTTTATTTTAGCAAGAATTTCTTGGATACATGGAGGTAAATACTTACTTACATCTTGATCTTTCTTAAATCCCACTTCAAAGGAATATTCAAATTCTTCTTTCTTCTCTTCCCAGTTTTCACTGATTACTTCATATAGAATTCTAAATGTTTGATTTTTAAATAACTCTTTTCTAAGATCCTCAATATTTATTTGATTCAGAAATTTAATTCTAACATATTCTTGTATTAACCTATTGATATCATCAGGTTGAATAAATACATAACCATTAGATAATGAATTATTGACTAATTTACGATAATTGTCTCTCAGGCTGGATGCAAGTTTCAAATAATTAACAAAATGGATTCTAAACTTGGTTTTTAGATTAAAATCTTGTTCTTTTATCTTAATTTTTTTGTAGATTATAGCTTCCTCAGAATAAAGGATATCAAAGCCTAAATCTTTATAAATATAATACAGATTAAAATCCTTACTTATCTCCCTATTCAAGCTCCTATAGGTGATCTTTGAGTATAACTCAGCAATTTTATTAGCAATTTGTTTGTTATTCAATATACTTAAGAAAATCTTGATTACTAAGTAGAAGTCAATATTTGCCTCGTTATCCATATAAAAAGAGAAATCTTCAATTTTATTGAAGGCGGCTTTAAAAAACTCCAAGACTCTTTCTTTTATATTATTATTATCTAACGCGAATATTTGATTAATGAAATCTATAGGACCCATTGAGGATTTTTTAGGATAATGTTTCTTTAAAGAAGGAAGCCAAGGATAACGTTTAACTAATTCGAAAAGAACGCTCATTATTCAATAAATTTCTGATTTCAATAATTATTATTTTACTTGATAGAGATTTGATGGGTTTAAGCATTAATAGATTAAGAGTAAAAGGATTTAATGATAATTTTAATGAATCTATTAACAAACTAATAAACTATACATAAATAGAAATGAACCACAATTTTTCACATTTTATACTATTAGTCTATATCATATAATTTATTTCCTGCAAAGTTTCCATGAAAAAATTTTTCTTAGAAGTAAATTTTTATTAAGTGAAATGACAGCAGAATCAGATATAAAGAGAATTAAAAGTTTACAGAGAGAAAACGAACAGCTAAGGTATGTGTTAGAAACCATGAAGACTAGCCCCTTAATAGTTGGACAAGTTCAAAAGGTTTTAAAAGATGGGCGTGTAATCGTATCTCATGCCCCCGGAAATCAACTTCTAATTCCTCAACGTCCAGACCTAAAGCCTGAGCCAGGAGATACGGTCTCTTTGCATGGTAAAAGCTTTGTCATAATTGAAATCCTCTCGAAGAATATTGGAGGTAGAGTTACTTCAATGGAACTGATTGAAATCCCACAGGTTTCATTTGAGGATATTGGAGGGTTAGATGCACAGATTGAGGCAATTCGAGAAGTAATTGAACTACCATTATTAGAACCAGAATTATTTAAGGTAATTGGGATTGACCCACCCTCAGGTGCGCTTTTATCTGGCCCACCTGGAACAGGAAAGACATTATTAGCAAAAGCAATAGCAAATTCAACTAATGCCCGGTTCATCCATTTAGTAGGATCTGACCTTGTTCAAAAATTTATTGGAGAAGGATCCAGAATGGTACGAGAGGTCTTTACATTAGCTAAAGTTAACACTCCAGCAATAATCTTTATTGATGAAATTGACGCAATTGCCATTAAACGGACTAGTGAAGTATATAAGGGTGACCGCGAAGTGCAAAGAACTTTCATGCAACTCCTTTCAGAATTAGACGGTTTTGCAAATACCCAAGGAATCATGTTCTTAGCAGCGACTAATAGAGAAGACGTATTGGATCCTGCAATCTTGCGTCCAGGACGATTTGATAGGATTATTAGGTTCAATCTACCGAATGAGGAGGCTCGATTAATGATATTAAAAATTCATTCGAGAAAAATGAATTTGAAAGATGTAAATTTTAAAAACTTAGCAAAGAAAACAGAAGGTTTAAGTGGAGCACATATTAAAGCATTGGTTACTGAAGCAGGTATTAAGTGCCTAAGAGAGAGAGAGACTCAAATTACGAATGTACATTTTGAACGGGCATTGTCAGAAATCCTTAATAAAGAACAAAATGTTAAGGAATACATTTATTCATGAATATAACTGATTACTAATTCTTAAAGAGAATGCTGGAAATGAGAAAATAGAAAAGTAAAGAAGATAGTGTAATATCTTCGAGTTATATTGGTGTTCGGAACATAAATGGTTTGATTCCTGTTATTTGTGAAGGTTCTTATCTTTGTTAAAAATAAGACTTTTCCGGATAGTGCTTTACTCAAAATTTATTGATTTTAAAAATTCAATTCTTTTTGATTTTATTTTATCCATATCTTCTCCTATCCACATGAAATGGCCTCCATGTGTCACCAATAGCTCAAAATCTTTGAGGTTGCTTTCGAGATATTCAGCATTTAACCATTTAACATCATTATCTTCTTTACTATAGACTAATAAGGATTTTACATTAATATTATCAACTGGAATCTTCTCGATCGATGTTAAGAGCTCTATATCATGATTAAGACCAAGTTTTCGTATACTCATTGGAACGGTTGTATCCATAAATTTTATTAACCATCTCCTTCTCTCCTTATCATTTGAAACCAGATCAGTAAACTTCTTAATTCCTTCCTTGTCAAGTAAAGTTTCCATGCCGATTATACTCTTGAATACCATCTTGAAAGCTATTTTAATAGCTTTTACAGAAATCCAGCTAAAGAAATCTTGTATTCGATTACTCATAAATAGTTTCGCCCAAAATGAATCCATCGCTTCCTCACTCTCGTATACTGTACTAACACCAGCTTCCATCACCAGAGCATGAGTTCTCTCTGAGTATTTATTAGCAAAGTTGAGTGCAAGCGGACCACCGGCTGAGTATCCCATGGCAACAACCTTATCGATTGCTAACTTGTCTAATAATTCCACATACTGATCAACTTGTTCCTCATAAGATAGAGGAGCAAAAGGTGTTCTTAGATATCCGGGCCTTGAGACAACGAGTAATGAATATCCTTCTTGAACTATATCATCAAGTAAGACAGCTTGGTCAATTCCACCAGGTCCCCCATGCATAAAAAATAACACTGGTCCCTCTCCAGTTAGTTTGTAATGTATTTTCCCCATCGCTGTCTCCATTACTTCTCCATCATCCATTACTCTACTTGCGGATTTTTTCCACTTCTTAAAACTAATTGTCAAGAGAATAATGAAAACTACGATTACAAGTAAAACGATTATTATTGTTTGCATAATAATAGATATATTTTATTGACTAAATATTAAATTTTTTTCAAAAAATTTTGCTGAAAAACACACTTGGATGAACAGTAAAATAACTCTTAAGACTGGGGAGCACTTTAGGATACTTAATCCTGCAAGACTTAAAGATTATTAAAAGGTTATAAACTATATTCTACCTTAAAGCATGATACGACCCCCTACTTTAACCTGGATTATTTTCTTGCATTTAGTGTGCTTTCCGGAATGTAACGATTGTTCGTGAAACTTTAATTTCAAGTACTAAACTTCAAGAAAATGGGGTTGATGCAATATCTGTGCCTCCAAGTCCAGCTGTTAAACTCCTTAATCCTCTCCAACCATTAATCACTTCTAAATTTGCATCTTTAGACCAAAAACTATTGACGGCCAACATTTTTCAAAGCCTAAAGGCGAATCTACAATTCCTAGAGGAACTAAAGGTAAATTCAGAGTCCGTTTCCAATGAAAATTCCTTTGAAAATGCTATTGCCTCCCTCCCCCGTGGTGCCCCCTCTTGAAAAAGAATATTATCCGCTTTATATCACAAATTATTAGGAGACGACTAGTCATCCTCACATCAATTGATTATGCAAAATTTGATGCACATCACGTGATTTTTTTGGAAAAACTAAGGAAGTAGAAGACCATTGACTGTTGAAAGTGTACTTGAGGGGTTATTTGGGGTGCATTATCCTGTTTCGGAGTTCTGTATATTAAGGATGAGAAGAGTACCACAAATAAAAATGTATATTGTAGAATCAGAATTAAGAGTTCAATATTTCTAAAATTTGGGTGGATGCTTTTCGTATTTACTTATAATGATTGCTACAATGGATAGAATGCCAAGTAAAATGAATAGGTTATATCCAGGAATGGCTGGTTCATTATCTGGTTGTTCCTCATCAACATCACAATCGTTATTTTCAAAATAATTCTCCTGGCAATTAATTTCAATGATACAAATTTTATTTCCAATAAATTTATTTCCTGAAATGATGTTTTTATCACTTTGATAAATGAATAGTAATTATTGATTTACACTCTATTTTACAATTTCAGTATAAGATAAAAATGAAATTATTTTTCACTCATTTTATTTCACTTCGATTGTTAGGTTGTAAAATATAAGGTCATGTGGAGTTTTATTATTGGCTTAATTCTTTTAGCATAACAACATTTTTAAAAAAAAAAAGAATATATTAATAATAGGTAAAAACGATTTAGACTTCGGGAATCCTACATCCAATCGTCTATTCGTTTTTTCCTTTTTACAATATATTTAGAAATTAATTCTTTTTGTTCGTCAAGATTCAATGTAATTGTGATTTTTGAATCTTTTGAAAAATCAAAACTGAAGTTTTTTAACTCCATAATGAATTTATATTAATATGCTTTTAAAGGATAATTATTAATAGGCTATGGGTTTTGATTTCGAGTCGAGAACTTTCAATATAAGGAAAAGGGAAAATGTTAAGGGATTAATCAGAGACTATATGACTTTCTTGACTCCAAGTCTTTAATTGGTTGTAGAATATAATTATTTTTTCACATTATAAACTTTAAAAATCAATTCTATTGTATTATACTATATATTTTCGTAAAATTTTGGAAGTTTCATAATGATTCCGACAATATAAATTCAAATAAGAAGGTCTTAATCTCTTTTATTGATTATTTTTTCTGTATTACGTGGTAATCAATTGAAACGGATGATAATTTTTTTCTTGACACCAAGTCTGATTACTAATGTAACTTTTCAAATTATTATTTTTAAAGAAATTTCTCAAGTGTTTTTCTAATTTCTCATAAATTTCTTTGCTAATTTCTGGTTCATCTCTCATAAGTAAAACATGAGGTCAAATAATTCAAAATTCGTATTTTCGATTATTTCATCCCTGTAACAAAGATTTAAAAAAAAAATTAAAATTCGTCCATATCATCGTCGTCTCCAAATTCTTCTTCTTCTACTCTAGGAGCAAGGAAGTAGCTCAGTTCACCACCTTCAAGAAGATCAAAATTCATTTTTAATGGATGATCAGTTTTTAACGATATCTCTAACTTTTCTGTTATTGAGGCAATCTTTAATATCGCCTTTAAAAAAGTTAATGAATATGCTCCCGAGCTTGATCCTTGAATTTGGCTCTCAATTAAATCCTCATCATTGAGGTCGTATTCCATTTCACCAATTTGTCCTGAAGAGCTAAAGATAAGACCTTTTCCTTCGTTTGCGTTTATATTAAGAATTTCAGAGTAAATTTCAGCATCTTTAATAGCTTCTACCAAAAAATCTGTATCTATTACCCACTTTGAAGGATAATCTATTTTAAGTAAATTATCCATCGGAATTTCTTCGATGTCGATATCTAATAATGCCAAGCTAAATGTCCTTGTTCTAGATACTCCCTCTCTCTGCATTTTAATTTTAATCTTTTGGTCAGATTCATTAAAATTTATTTCAACTGTGTCATTTGTAGTACTCCTTTTTAAAATTTTATCCAGATCATCCAAGTTTAAGCCAATTTTAGATTCTTTACTACATTCAAATTCATCAAAATCATCCTTCTTGATGGATAATTTCAGAAGACAAATTCTACTTGGATCCATCGCTGAAATAGTAAAATCTTTAGGAGTGACTCGAAACTCAGTTTCATCAATAATACTGGCGAGAGTTTCAACAATCCCTTTTAATATCCGACTATTTTCTAATTTTAACGTAAAGCTCATATTCCTTCAGTATTTTTATCCAATTATAATTAAGATAATAAAGTTTTATTGACATTATTAATAATATTTAATATTAGTCTTTTAATAAAACCAAATCTGTGTATTAAATTAATTATTTATACCTATCCTTAATTTCAATGTTTATTAATGAAATAAATTGGAATGTTAATTAAAAAAATGCCAACACAATTCGCGAAGCAAAGAATAATAGGTGACATTAAAAACGAGGATGAGAGGGTTCAAATCACAGGTTATGTAAAGGATCTTGTCGGAGAAGAGCAATTTGTTTTAGATGACAAAACCGGAAAAATCAAGGTTACCATTAAAAATATTGAATTTAATCTCAAAGAAGATGATTTAATTAACGTAATTGGTAATCTTGTTAAAGAAGGTAGTGAAAAAAGAATTATTTTAGCAGAGATTATCCAGGATAAGAATCAATTAAACTTTGAGTATTATAAGAAATTATATGAACTCAAAAAGAAATATGGGTAAATTTGAAAAGAAGAAAATAGGTGATATCACATAGTACAATTTTGTCCTGAGTGCTCCAATCTTTTACGTAGAAGAATAGAAGGTGGGGATGCATATCTTGTATGTGCATGCGGGTATCAAAAGAGTACGGAAGTGCATATTGATGAAAAAAACATAAATAAAAAAAAAGAAGCTTTAGAAGGAAATTTGATCATTGTAAAGCAAGAGGATAAGATTTCAGTGCTTCCTAAAGTAAAAGAAATTTGTCCCAAATGTAATAATAATGAAGCAGAAACATGGCAAATGCAAATGCGAAGTGCTGATGAACCAAGTACTCATTTTTTTAGATGTTTAAAGTGCAAATTTACATGGCGTGAATATTAATCTACATAAGTGCACATGGTGTTAAGGGTAGACAAATCTTATATAATAAATTAAAAATATTATATTATGTAGACTTAGTTATTTAAACGTGAAAGAACAGTTTCACGATCTTTTTAATATATATTTTAATAGCAGGCATATTATAATTAAAAAAATTCAAAATTATTAAAAGAAAATTTAAATCCTCTTGATGATGAAATTTTGACTAAAAATAATGAAATAACATTGCGCAGAATAACGAGACGAAATTACCGTGAAATAACAAGTCTAAGAGTAAAACCTAACCAAAGATACTTGATTGCTTCAAATGCTGTATCAATGGCAGATGCCTACTTCTATAAAGAAGCATGGATGCGCGCTATATATTGCGGAGAAATTGCTATCGGACTTATTATGCTTGGTGATAATTCGCTGAAATATAAATTCATTAAGCATTTCAAAGATTATCTCTACATCTGGAGATTTATGATCGCAGATAAATATCAAAACCAAGGATTTGGCAAAAAAGCTATGGGTTTGGTATTCCAATATGTAAAATCCAAGTATAATGCTAAAGAGTTGATTATATATACTTTACCACAAAACAAAGATGCTTTAGAGTCTTATAAAAAGTTAGGTTTCAGACCTACAAGAAAAAAATTAGCTGTTGGTGATCTTGAACTCCGAGTAGATTTGAGATAAATCCTTAAGAAAGAACTTCCAAGATTTTTGTTAAAATTCTTGCTTTCCCACCTGTAGATTGAAGTAAAGTTTTCCCACAGACTAGACATTGAACATCGGTTGCGGAACATCCAAAAATTATTTGTTGATTACCACAATTTAAGCACTTCACACGAAGAAACCTGCTATTTGGGTGTGGAATTAGAATTTTTGATTTTTTATTTCTTGCCATGTTGAGATCTCCTTATTTTTTGTTAAACTTCTTGTAATTCGAATTTTTTTACACGATAAGATTTTGCATAATGTTTTTTACCACATTCTGAACATTCCAGTATAGGAACGCTCCTTTTATTAACTTTAGCATTTTTGTGAAAGATCGGTTTTGGAAAACTTCCGTAGCCTCTTTTTTTCCTTTCTAATCTTCTCCTTCCTTGATTTAAAGCTCGTTCTTTACCTTTTTTGTAAAGTGAAACATTATGAATTTTATGTGAACGACACTTGGGACAGTATCGTTTGGTTGTTCGTGGATATTTCAATTTAATATAACCATTTCTTTCTAATTATCTCGGATAATTATTTATAAATTTTAAATTTTATTAGTTTTATCTATTTCATTCAAACACCCATCCTTTAATAATAAACCATATAAATCTTACTTACATAATGTGAATAAAAACACTCCCAAGAAGAATTCAAATGTTTCATGAGCAATTTCGTGAAGGAATAATAAGTGCAAAGCAATTTGATAAGGATGATATTGAGTATATTTTAACTAAGGGTAGAGATATGATTGACATAAACAACTCACATCTTCTAAACGGAAAAATCCTTGCTACCTTGTTTTTTGAACCATCTACTCGCACTCGCCTTAGTTTTGAATCAGCTATGTATAGATTAGGTGGAAATGTGATCGGATTTCATTCTGGAGATGTTTCCTCTATTAAAAAAGGAGAAAGTATTGCAGACACAATTCGAACAGTAGAAAATTATTGTGATTGCATAGTTATTAGACACTCCCTTGAAGGTGCTGCGAGAATGGCAGCAAAATTTGCTAAAGTACCAGTTATAAATGCTGGATCGGGGAGCGGAGAACATCCTACTCAAGCTTTGCTAGATCTACTAACGATAACTGAAGAGGTGGGTCCATTAGATGGTTTGAATATAGGAATAATGGGTGATCTTAAGTATGGAAGGACGGTCCATTCGCTCTCAGTTCTTTTATCGAATTTTAATGTTAACGTTTATTTCATAAGCCCCGTTGAATTGAAAATGAGAAATCGCGATAAAGATTTCTTACGGCAACGGCATATGAACTATAAAGAAATCACAACCTTTAGAAATATTCTAAACACCTTGGATGTTCTTTATATGACTAGGATTCAGAAAGAAAGGTTTGCTGATTTAGAAGAATATGAGAAAGTTAAAAGCGTATATATTTTTACAGAAAAGGACCTTGAAGATACTAAAGAAGATTTCCGGTTATTGCACCCTTTACCACGTGTTAATGAAATCTCACCAGAAGTCGACAGTTCAGATAAGTCTGTTTATTTTAAACAAACTTTTTATGGCATTCCAATGCGAAAAGCCATTTTAGCAGAATTAATGCATGATTAGATCAAATAATTTCAGTTTTTCTCATAATTGTTAAATGAGATCGCATTTATCTTTGAATCCAATAATATTTTTAATTGTTCCTTTAAATGAATTCTATTTTTATTAAGGTCGTGATTGAAAACAATTCCATCATTAAATTTACTCTCGATTTTTCGGAATATATCAATTTTTTTTGTCAATGTGAGTGGAGAATTCTCCCTAATAAATCTCGATGAATAACAACTAATATTTCGCTCTTGACTTGATAGTCCATTATACCATGAATCACTTAGATAGCTACCGTTATGAGGTTGACTTAATTTATATCGATTATTTTCCTTCTCATTCTGTTCTTCTATTATTCTTCGCATTAATGTAAAAATTGCTAATGCAAATCTCAAGCTATTTTCTGTTCTATCAAGCTCAATCCCACAATGATTAGTTATAGCCGTGTTTAAACCAAAGAAACTGATAGATTTTATAGCCTTCTGAAATAAATTCTTTTTACTTTCACTAAAAATCTGTGAGCTTAAAGTTAACCACTTTTTATTAGTATTTAATTTCTTTGTTACTAAATTTTCTTTGAATTTGAATAATTCAAAAACAGAATTCAATTTATCATGTAACAATTCAAAAAATAAATCATCATTTTGATTTGCTTTCACCGAAATCAGGTGCAAATTAATTAAAATTTTATCTAAGATGATATCGTTGCTAATTGAATTGTCTATCTTAATCAGAGTAGAATTCAGTAAATTTGAATAATTATTGTTATAGATTACAACATTTTTTCTACAAGGGCTTGATATAAGATCACAGATTATACTATTTCGTTTTAATATTTGAGTAAAATCTGAGAAACCAAATACAAAAAATGGTCCTTTATTATCCACATAATTTCTTTTTAATAAATTTATGAAAAGTTTATTAGTCTGATTATTTGTGAGTTTTTTTTCGGCTAAATCATTTTGAGAACTAAAATCAATGGTTAAATGTTGTTGATTATCTTGGAAACTTTCATTATATCTGATTATTTGTGATGACAACAGATCTATCAGATAAGTATTTTCTTTTAGTGTATCGAATTTAAATAGAAATTTATTATTGAAATCACCTAGCACTACATCTTCAGAGTGAAACTGTCTAATTTGATATAAGAAATCAAAGAAATTTAAAATTAAATTAACATGGTCCTTAGTTCCTGCTAACTGTTTTGAAATGTTAGAATAATTGTTGATATTCTCTAATACCGTGTCAGTGTTTAAATAAATGCTTAATGGTCTTAAACTCCAATAATTTAAATGAAGGAGTGCAATTTCGCCAGATAAATATAAATCGGCTAACTTCTTTGGAATAAGATTTAACAGTAAAAACTGTTCTGAAACATCTGAGCCTAATTGGTTTATAAATTTATCTGGTGAGACTTCTTTTAAATTAAACAACTTAGATACTTCATATGGGGGTGTTCCTAATCGGGTTAGCTTGTGTCTTACCTCCTCTAAACCATTTTCCAATAGTACTACATTAATATACTCACGCATTAATGGCGCTGTTAAATATTCTATATTTGTCTTAGCCAGCCGTTCTTCTACCTCTCGAGCAATTTGTCTAGCCAAAAAAGCTTCCAATCCACCTTCTGTTGAGAGATATTGTTCAATTTTTCTTGTGTCAAACAATTCTTTTGAATATTTTGAAGTCCTTATCATTCTGGTTTTTGATTTATCAATGAGGATCCTTTCTATTGATAGTATATTTTCTAAAATTTGAGCACCTAATTTCGTAATAAAATAACCATGTTCAGTGGAATTAATCAAATCGCATTTTTTTAATGCACTTAAATGAAAGGAAAAATTAACTGTAGAATTGTTATTTTCTAGAACTTCCTTCTGGAGTTTTGAAAAGGATTTCTGGTTTTGAGAATTTTTCAGTTTTTTTAGAATATCTATCCTTATTTTTTGACCTAATACTTTTAAGTGTTTTTCTAAAAAATTTTTATTTTTGTCGGAATTCAATTTACTTATTGAATTTGCACTAATTCTTTAAATCTGCTTAATGTTATAATAAGATTACCAATTATTTAAAAATTTAGGATTTTTTTTGCTTGACTCTGAATTAAGATAATATAGAGGTGATATCCAATTTAAATTAAGAGATTTAACTTAGAAAGTAGAGATTTTTTGGAAAAAGATCCTTGACTTAGTGATTTTCTTTATTTGCCATATCTTGACAATAAAAAATTAGTGCCTTATGTTTTAAATTACTTTTTAGATAAACAATATGTAATATTTATTTTATAAAGATGTTGAGCTATTATGACTAATGGAAAACAGATTAGCGAATCAGGAGCAATAGCCCCAGAAGAAGAGTTTCTAGAAGAAAGAGAAGACCGTTATTTTCAAGTCGATTTTCTTAAAGCAGCAATGATTTTTCTGGTTATTTTTGATCATGTTGTTTCTTGGAGTGTAAAAAGTTACATTGGGGTCACCTTATGGGAAAGAATCTCAATTCCAGTATTTTTAGTGATCATGGGATTTAATATGGGAAAGTCATTTAAACGACAGGAAGACGCTACTTTAAAGCAACTGTATTCAAAAGAATATTTCAAAAGCAAAATACTTCGTTATATACTGCCATTTTTAATTCTTTATGCAGTTTCAACTTTCGTTGGCCTTCTTTGGTATAGATTTGACATTTCAGCAATGCTTCAAGAGCAATTCAGTAAATCAGGTCATGGTTCAATAAACCTGTTTATAGGGATTTTACCTTTCTGGGGACCAGGAAATTGGTTTATTCCAGTAATTCTACAGTCTATTTTAATTATGCCTTTAATCTATAGAGGATTTAAAAAAAAATCTATTCTGACATTAATTATATGCTTTCTTGTAGAGATAGTAATGCAAATGACGGTCTTTTTCTTTATTGGAGAAATTACATCCTGGGATGAAGTGTATATCTTAACCATGTTCATGAATAGTGTTTTGTTCTATCTTTCTGCCATTGGATTAGGAATGTGGTTTTCTTTTGACCATAATCTTAAATCCCATCGAAATCTTTTTATGTGGTTTTTATTTCCGATAAGTCTTGCTTATATTATTTCATATCAATTCTTCGAGTTTCGATTTATGATAGGTGTTGTTCCGCTCCTTAGGGGTGATTATAATTTTCTAGTATTCCCGTATTCAGCATTCCTAGTTTTATTGGCACTAAGATATTTACCTCAGAAATCTAATAACAAATTTTCAAGAGCTATATCTTTAATCGGGAAATCAACCTACCATATTTTACTCATACAAATCTTTGGATACGGAATGATTTATGCTGTGTTTGGAACTCATTATGCTATTGAAGCGGATTTTATTATTATTGATATATTAAACCTAATTATACCATGGATAATGTTCATCTCTTTTGGAATTTGGTGGTATAAGATAGATAGAGGTAAAATTCTCAAGGAACGAGTATTATATACTGTTTTAATGTTTACAAGTTTCATTTTAATTTCAGCCTTAATCCTTTGGATAGGATCCTTGACATAGATCTCGTAGTTAAAATTAACCATTTTTTTTCTGCTTTTTCATTTAAAAGTCAGGGGAAGTCGTATGAAATTAGTCTGATTGATCATTCTTAAATTTCATTAACGAAAGAGTTCAATGGATTGTTTAATTCTCTTACCGCATTTATAACAAAATATTCTAATTCCTATATTCCTCTCAAGACAGAAAGGACACAAAATACCTTCCCTAATGCTCTCTTCATTTTTTTTAATTGTCATAATGATATTTTTGAAGGCATTATTATTATGCTCCTTAGGATTTAGGTTTTCTAAATAATTATTTAGGGGTAGCCATTTTTTATTTTTTAGTGCTGTAATTAGTTATGACCTCTTATATTCTATAGAAAATAGTGTGAATTTGTAATTACTCTTATACAATAAAGAACCTTAATTACTAGATTTCTTTGCTATTTTATATAATAAATTGGTAAACTTTTGAAGTAAACGATCATCAAAAGACAATTTTTGTAAAAAAATTAAGTCCTATCTTAATAAGTGAGTAAGAAAATTAAACATATTAAAAAATTGGGTTTAAAATTTAATTTATTAACTGTAAAATCCACTTAATTGAAAAGTTCAATATTGAAAAAAAATAAAAAACATCTCATCTAGCTGATACGGCTATTCTCTCTATTTCATCTTTTCGTTTTACTGCCCGAGATTCTTGACTATTTTTTGCTGCTAAGATTAGTTCTTGAGCTAGATTCCAATCTCCATTCATCGAAAACTATCATTCTACCCTCTTAAATGAATTTCAAGGCAAGACGGTACAAATAGATGGAAATGACGTAAAAATATGGGATGATTTAGACAAAGAGATTATTGAGAATTGGATTAAGAGATGGTTTACGGTGAAGAAAGATGGATATGAAGCATTTTTCCGAGATACAAAAGAAGGATATAGTAATTTCTATAAATTTAGATATTTACCAATTGAAGAAGATTTTAAGTTGTTCTTGAATGGTAAAATACCAATGGACGATAAACTATTTCTCGATGAAAGAAAGAGAGATAAGTTCTGGCAGTGGTTTTTAAGCACTTATTTGCGGGAAAATATTTATCCAATTGTTTAATTTTTTTATTCATTAATTTTTTAGAGTCCAAAAATATAAAGACTAAAAGCAGCAATATAATATTAATGAGATCGAAAAAAATCCGTAAAGTTACATTAAAAACACCAAGTTTAAGACGAGTACGAGACAATCTCAGGATAATCTTAAAATTAGCTGTGAAAAAAGAACTCCGTAAGCTAGATAAAATTTATTATTTATACAAATATAAAAGGATTTTGACTCCCTCTCAACAAAAGAGAAAAATACAATTAGGTGAAAAATGGAAAGACCTTGATCGTGCTTATTACAAATCAACTTTACAATGTGGTTGTGGGGCCGGTTGTATTAGTTTTCAGGAGGCAAAAAAGCACGGATTTAACCCCAGGGATCGACCGATTGACCTTGATCTCGTATGGGTGCCCTGGTTGGAGTCATGGGTATGTACTGATTGTTTTAAGATTGGTCGCTATGATGAAATGACTCATGAAGATTTTGACGATCCCGTAACTCGTGAATGGGTAAAAGAAGAGTTTGGTATTTAATTAAGCTTTTTTATTTTAACATTTCAATTGGTTATTTTAGCTTTGATTTTTTAGTAAATTTCATCAGAATTTACCCAATTTTTTTAATATATAAGGTTTAAGAAAAAAAATCGCTTGGAAACTCTATTTTTTGGGAAATTTCTATAAAGCTCGAAGGAGATCACCCCCATTGTTATCTTATATTTTTTGTCTAGGGTTTGTCTACAATTTCACCTTGCTTGTTTGAACCAATTGAAATGATAGATGCTTAAGGAGTCAGGGATTAATTAACGAGCAGATACTGCAATTCTTTCTATTTCATCCTTTCGCTTTACCGCGCGAGATTCTTGACTATTTTTTGCTGCTAAGATTAGTTCTTGAGCTAGATTTTCTTCAAATAATTTTTCATTAGAATGCGACCTTGCTCCAATAGCTTGAACCAGATACTTCAAGGCCAAGTCAACTCGTCGCTGGGGCGCGATATCCACTGCTGACGCATAACTTATCCCACCCATAGCGATTTTGGTAGTTTCTTCTCTAGGTGCAGTATTAACAATTGCATCTACTATAATCTGAATCGGATTTTCTCCTGTGATTAATTCCATTAAAATAAAAGCACTTTTCATACATCCCAATAATTTTCCTTTCTTACCGGAATGATAGGAACTTTTATGACCCTTAATTCGACTACCAATAAACCCAGGAGAAAGTAATCTATTAGCAAATCGTTCAAGTACAGACACCTTGGTAGATTTCCAAAACCTTTTATGTTCATGTCTTCCCGCAGAATGAGGGATTATAATAGGTTTTAAGTTAATATAATTATCTAGGGTTGGATCCATAATTTCGATGTTTTTAAAAGAAAATTTATTGAAAAGTTTTATATCCTTCTTTATCTTACTCATAATGCTTTACCCCACGCTTATCGCAATGGTTTTTCTTTCTTTCCTGAGATTAATGCTTCAAGGGAAACACCGTTTACTTTCACTACTCTATAACGGACTCCTGGAAGGTCTCCGATACTTCTCCCTTTTGCTCCCCCGATTCCTTCAACGATAACCCGATCATGCTCTTCTATAAAATTTAGAGCACCGTCACCAGGTAAGAACGCTGTCACACCTTTCCCATTTTTTTTAAGTTGAATTCTTACACATTTTCGGATCGCAGAATTAGGTTGTTTGCTTTCTCGTCCAACTTTTTGAAGAACAATTCCGAGAGCTTGGCAACTTCCTTCTAAAGGGTCTACTTTTTGTTTTAATTTGAGTTTTCTTCTTTTATATTTAGTTTTTGACCATCGATATTTTTTCCGAATAGCTTGAAGCTTCCTCGCTGCGTAAAGTCCTTTTGGCACTTTGACCACTCAATTTTGATTATTTATATGTGAAAAAATGCATAATAGAACTTAAAATTTTGGTTACCCTTTTACATCTCTATAATTTAATATCTTTTCAATATTGGAAACTGGTCGGATAAGGCTAAATCTAAATTTTTATGAAGTAAAATAGTTTTAAAAGCTCTGAAAGTTTAAACGATTTAAGCCTACTAATTTCTAAAAAAAGCAAGTAATCATTCTAATCTAAAATCAACGTTATTTCTGCAATAATTTAAAGAATAAGTACCACTAAAAGTCAAGGAAATGCAAAAACCTGTTAAACATTTTTTGTATTAATAATTACATTATCTACGTCGAAGTATCTTAAAACTAATTCTTTAATTTTTCTTATCATTGAGCCTTCTTTACCAATTGCTTTCCCCCGATCTTGAGGTCGCACAGTAATTATTACTGTTTTCTTTAAACTTCTACTCTCTTTTATCTCAATATTTTGAACAACAATAGAATTTTTAGTTGTTTGTAAAATATTTTGAATGAAGCGATTTAGGTTCTCTGAAAAAGCTATTACATCAATCTTTTTATTGAGTTTTGATTTTAAATCTTTGACATGTTCACCTGCTTTTCCAATGGCTTTTCCAACATCCTCCTCTTTTACTAAAAAGATTATTATCTCAGAATTATACTCCTGATTCCTAAATATTAGGCAATCTTTAATAATGGCACCAGAGATATTATTAAATAAAGAAATAAGTTCCATTGAATCCCTATCAATCTTAATATTTTTTCTTAACATTGGGATGATTAATATAATGTGTAATTAAACTTGTTGAGTCCTTAGAGATAAAAGATCTGAATCACCCTCTTGAAGAACACCAATAATAGATATCATGTAAGGTTTAGCACATGCTAAACCAAGATCCCAACTGGAACCTTTGTATCTATGAACGTAGGTTTTGTCTTTCATGAGAGAAATATAATAATTTAAACGTTTTTCCAATTCAGTCGGGAGGTTGTTTGATAGAATAATCATCTTGAATGAATTAATTCTTAAATGTTTTAACACTTGGTTCTTCCCGAAGATAAATTTTCCAGTCTTCATTGCAACCTTCAAGTTAGAATCTACATCAAATTCTTTCTTTTTCTTACGAGAAAGATCAAGTTTTTCTGGAATACTTTTGTTTTTCTTCTTTGCCATGATATTTTCAATTCATGTCCTATATAATTAAGGAATACTAATATTATAATTTTTAAGTTTTCTTCGGGATTTTGTATTTATCGATTCAAAAAGAGTTTTATTTCTTCATTTGTTTTAATATTTTTAAATTTGCATCTAGATCAAACATAATATTTACACGTCCAGTGCCAATCGGTGATATCTGTCCCACTATAACATTTTCAGGGATTCCAAGCAATCGTTCTTCTTCTCCGTAGAGTCCTGCATCAAGTAATTGATTTACAGTAACTTCAAAAGCAGCTCGAGCAAATACACTGGATTTTGACCCAGATATTCCATGTCTTCCGATCGATTGAATTGAACCTGAATAACACATTAAGTCTGATAAAATGAGTAGATGTCTTAAATCAACATCTAAGCCTTGTTGTTCAAGAACTTTTTGAGCTTCTACTATGATCATTTTACGTGCTGCTTCTATACCAAACAATTTCTCAATTTCATGAATATGATTTGAAGCAGACCTAGAAGCGTCAACCCCATCAATCTGTATTACTCCTTGTAAGTTAGTACCTTCAGTTTTAATTATCCATTCCTCACCGTCATCAGAAGGTGTTAATAATCCTCTTTTCACACCTCTAATACCCTTTACGACTTTCTTCAGGATTTTTTCTCTTAATTTTTGTAAACTCTGGAGATCTTCTATCCCTGGATCGATTATAATAGAATTCCCTTCACGTTTTATAGTCCCTTTTTTCTTATAACGCTTTAGAATTTCAGGAATATCATCAATATCAATTCCTTTTCTTTCACAGATCTCAGGGATTAAGTTAACTACAATCTGCCAATTTACAAAATCTAGATCTACATCAGAAATTATTTGTTCTACACGAATTTGTTCTATTCGGTTATGAACTTCAATAGCTTTTTCCTCAGTCTCTCTATAATCCTCAGTTAAATAAACTTCCATGGCAGGTGTTGATGGAAATCGTCGTGCATCCACAATTTCGATTAAACGGGGTAATCCTTGAGTAACTGAAAACTCTTCTACTCCCGCGTAATGAAATGTTCTCAAAGTCATTTGAGTTCCTGGTTCACCAATTGATTGTGCGGCTACGGTACCTACTGGTTCTGAAGTTTCTACAAGTGCATTATTATAATTTATATAAATTTTATTTAGAAGATATTCTAATTGTTCGTTTTCGAGATCCTCATTTTTAATTTTTTCTCTAATTTTGTCAATTAAATCCTCAGGGATCCCCTCGTCTTTCAAATTTGTTAATTGCTGTTCTAAATATTGTGGTGTTATTTTTGTCATTTCCTTATTCTCACGTTTTTTAATTATATTATATTATCCTAATTTTTCAGTTTTCCAATCTAGGTAACCCTTGGTTTCCTTTCCTCTCCAAATTGCCTTTTTTCCGGTATCTTCCTCAAATTGTCTTAACAATTCATTTTCATCAATATCTTTTTCCTTTTTTTTAGTTGAGGCTTCCTCTTTAGTCTTTTCCTTTGGAGTAGTTACTTTTTTTGGTTTTAGCTCAGATGCTTTCACAACTTTTGGAGAAGCTTTTTTAGTAGAAGAAGCTTTTTTAGTAGAAGAAGCTTTTTTAGTAGAAGAAGCTTTTTTAGTAGAA
>CAZALK010000013.1:0-46740 GCA_964486045.1 uncultured archaeon | reverse complement strand
AGAAGCTTTTTTAGTAGAAGAAGCTTTTTTAGTAGAAGAAGCTTTTTTAGTAGAAGAAGCCTTTTTAGTAGAAGAAGCCTTTTTAGTAGAAGAAGCCTTTTTAGTAGAAGAAGCCTTTTTAGTAGAAGAAGCTTCCTTTACCTCTTTACGAATCTTCTCTACATCTAATGCTTTAGCTTTTAGCAATAAAACATCTAGATTTACTGCTGCTCCATGATCGGTATGCATTGCATCAATTCCATCATCACCAAATCGGAATTGGATTATATTTTTATCGGAATTCCTAACAGTTCCGTCATTTTCTACAACCATATCTTGTAATGCATTCACTAATCTTCGTTGCATATAACCACTCTGAGATGTTCTCACTGCTGTATCAACAAGCCCTTCTCTTCCCCCCATAGCATGAAAAAAGAATTCTGCTGGTTTTAATCCATTTCTATAAGATGATGAAACAAAACCTCTGGATTTAGGGGAGAGATCATCAACTTTAAAATGTGGTAGAGTTCTATTACCATAACCTCGGTTAATTCTCTCGCCTCTAATAGCTTGTTGACCTACTACAGCAGACATTTGTCCCAAGTTTAATATGTTTCCCCTTGCACCTGATTTAGTCATGATAACTGAATGGGCTTCATCCCCTATGAAGTCAGCAGCGGACTCTTCTGCTTCCTTACGTGCCTCTGCCAATACTTGACGAATTCGCAATTCTAAAGTTTCTCTCATTGATCTCCCTGGAGCTCTTTTTAGAACAGAAGTATCATTTTCATAAAATGCTTTAATAAGTTTGTTAGATTCATCAGTAGCATCCTCTAAAATTTTTTGAATATGTTCATAAGCATGACCATGGACATAAACCTCATCTAATCCCATAGTTATTCCATTTTGTCTAATTACATACAATAGCATTTTAGTGGCACTATCTAAAAATTGCCTTCCAAGGGCATTTCCATGATCTTTAATAATTCTCTGAAGAATACTATTAGATTGCATAGCACCAAAAGAATTTTCATCGATTGTTCCAGTTAACAGCTTTCCGTTTCTAATTACGACATAAGCATCATAAGAGCAGTTATCTTCTTCACACACATCACATTTTTTACAAAATTTTGACTTAACTTTTATGTTTAAATCATCAGGAAATAAACTACTAAATATTTCTTTACCAGAATATAAAGGTTCTGGATTTGTAATTGAAGGAGTTAATTCTTCTAGATTAAAATCAGGGTTATTAATGAACACATCTCCATTATACAATAATTTTAATGTATCTTTTTTATTATATAACGAATTCTTACTTGTGAATTGAAAAACACTTGAAATAAAATCTTGAATCCCACCTAAAATAGGGCCTCCAAACCGGGGGGATAATATATGGTTTTGTACTTTAAGAAGCAATTCTGCTTCTGTTCGGGCTTCCTCACTTTGGGGTACATGTAAATTCATCTCATCCCCATCAAAATCAGCATTATATGGAGGGCATACAGTTAAATTTAATCTAAAAGTCCTTCCATCCATAATTTTTACCTCATGTGCCATTATAGACATCCTATGAAGTGAGGGTTGACGATTGAACAAAACTAAATCTCCCTCATTCAAATGTCGTTCAACAGTGAACCCTGGCGCTAACATATCAGCGATAATCTTGCGATTTTTAACATAGCGTAAGTCAATTCTTCTACGATCATTCCGTATAATATAATTGGCCCCAGGGTGATGATGAGGTCCATTTAAGACCATTTGCTTCATTTCCTCAATATTCCAATCATTAACATTAGTAGGTATGGTTAAAATTTTCGCAATTTCTATAGGTACACCCACATCGTTAATGCTTATATAAGGATTTGGTGAAATTACGCTTCTTGCAGAAAAATCGACTCTTTTCCCACTTAAATTACTTCTAAATCTCCCTTCTTTGCCTTTTAATCTTTGAGTCAACGTTCTAAGTGCTCTCCCTGAGCGATGTCTAGCAGGAGGTATCCCAGAAACTTGATTGTCAAAATATGTGGTAATATGATATTGTAATAATTCCCAGAGATCTTCTACAATTAGATGAGGAGCTCCTGCGTCTATATTTTCCCTTAATCTTTGATTAATTCTTATAACATCTACTAATTTATGAGTTAAATCATCTTCTGACCTAATACCACTGTCCAATGTAATTGAAGGGCGTGCACATACAGGAGGGATAGGTAGTACAGTAAAAATTACCCATTCAAGCCGGGCATTTTCGGGTGAAATACCTAAGACTCTAAGATCAATATCAGTCATTTTTTTTAATCGGTCTAAAATCTCAATAGGAGTTATTCTGCGAGATCCCTTTCCTTCTTCCTCTTCATAAAAAGTGGTTGGTTTTTCAATAACAATCTTCTTTTTTTTAGCACCACAATACGGACAATTTTTAGTTTTCCTTGCACGCTTGAATACTATTTTAGAAGCCTCTTCATCTCCCTCAAAAAAGATCTTTCTATGTTTTATTTGTTCTTGACGAAATTCCTCCTTTTCCTCGTCTGTGAGCATTAATCTAGAACATTCAGGACATATAGATCTTAGGACTTTAAGTACTTTTTTCGCATATCCTACATGAATAACTGGACGGGCTAACTCTATTTAGACGTAAGAAACTAATTGTTTCTCACAATGTCCAAAGTGTCCCATACAGTTACTAACTAGATTTCCACATGTCTGACATCGTTGACCAGGCTCGATTGTACCCAATCTTTGATCCATTAAACCACTTGGTATCGGAAGACCATCTTCATCATAAGTGTCTGCTGTAATAATACGAGCGGCAGACATTTTTCGTATCTCATCTGGACTTAAAAGTCCAAATTTGATTTTTTCTATTAATTTGGTTCTTGAAAAAGTATAGCTCATATGCTATTTACCTCCATGTTAGTAATGTTACACATTTCTTTTAAGGAAGATCGAGAACTCATAGGAGAAAACATCCTCTAAACTGATTATAGACTGCTAATTTTAAAAAATAGGGTAGTGACTCTTCCACTGTATGAAATGTATGATAACAAATAATAAAAATTTTATCATTTTTCGTGTTTTAAATTTTATGTAAACTTCTAAACTTCAATCCTATAGATGATTGACATCCAAAAGGTATATTAAATAACAATAAGGAACCCGGTCGATGATTTTAGCTTGTAAATTGAAAAACCTTATTTAAATAGATTTAAATAAGCGAAGTTTTTTTGATTATTTAAAATTTCTTCTAAAATTAGAGAATGATATAAATGCAATATTATCAAAAAACCAGATTATTTGTCCTATTTTTCTGTACTATATTGGTTATAGGGTTGTTTACTCTTAATATCACTGCACAAGATGGTATTCCAACACAAGATGAACTTTTTAATGGTCATGATTTCGAAGAAAACTTTTGGGACACAAATGTTTTCAATAATTCTAGATGGGATCATCCCGAAGTTAATAATGAGACTAGTTGGATCAATAATACTTGGAACATTAAATGGATTAAAGAGGGTAATTTTGAGATGGGAATGTTAGCATTTATGAACAAAACAAATTATGAAGATGGAGCAATTTCAACTTATACTACTCCCGCTCAATTTTGGTGGCAACATTTTTATATAAATGGCTCAGAAATTTTAATAGCATCAATGCATTGTGCTTGGTTTGGATTTACTGACAATAATTCCAATGATCTCTATGATGATGGGGAATCGATAAATCCTTTCTTCTATTTAGGATCAACTACATCTGAAATGCAAAATTCGGTAGGAATTAAGTCTACTCCGAAAACCACGCTAACCCCCCTACAGCGTTCTGAAAGCGGTTCAGTTATTACATATACTTGGGGTTACAATTATACAGATATAATTTTTTATGTTCCCCGAACGAACCACTCTGATAATGGGACAGTAATTGGATTTGAATGGGGTTTTCAGTATGATGATCCAGGGACATATATCAGCGGATCGTCTGCTATTGGAAACCAAACGTATATTTCCTATACTTACTCTTTAGAAATTGATACTGCACTAGGTGAATCAACCTTATACCAAAACTATGAAACTGGTAAGTTTGGATCTTTAATGATAAGATCAAATCAAACAGAACCTTGGGTAGAAGTCCATGACGGTGACCAAGGATATATGCCAGATGAATGGGCTCTCGCTCTTGGAACGTGGAGCTTTATTATGGCTGGGCAAGATTATGCCTTAACAGATTTGGCAGTAGGAGATATCAACGCAAGCACACATACAACAGGACTAACTGAAGTTCAAACTACTTTAGGAGGAACGCATGCGTTTGATTTTAAATTTAGTCAAAAACCAACATATGAAATTACAGATATTAATGGAACAGCAATGGGTACATATCCAGTTTATTATGAAAGTCTAGATGTCAATGACAACTCAGAATTTATAGAATTTGTATCGGGAATGCTTCCATTAATGGGAAATTTCGCAAAAGTAGTGATTAGTTACGCAATTAATCAGACTAACCAATTTACTTACGGAATTCCTTTCGAAGATGCATATGATTCCTTCAACCCTACTGAAACAGCAGCTTTCTTTATTACTTGCTATCCAAAATTTGGAGAAAGCGGGGGAGGTCACTTAGTTCATGATCCTGTTTTTGTTGCATATTTCGAAATACCTTCGGAAGGAGTAAGCATTCCAGGCTATCCGATTGAGATTTTTTCTGCTGCATTAGCTGTGGGAATAGCTATAATAGTTATAAAACGGAAAAAATTCAAAAAGATAATCTGAGAATTATAAATCCAATATACTTCTTTTTTTTTCATTAAAGGATATTTAAAAGAGTTTAATTTTTGGATATAATTTACTTAATTACTAATGAAGGTAATTGATTTTTTCAGAAGTAAGATTATTCTCTTCTGTATTCAGATTCTTTTCTTAAGTTTATTAATATTTTACTTTCGTTATTTTATCACTATAAACTTTGATATCACTGTTACTATTCCTCAGAAAGGAATTATTCAATTTGTAGCTAACTATGTCTTATTTAACAATTCATCTGGGATGATTTTTATCTACGTTATATGGATTATAGTCTCTTTTATTCCTGACTTCCTATACATTAATTTTAAAAAAGCTTACTCAATGAATTTGATGACGTTCTTTTTCCCTAACTTCTTTGTATATACTTTTCTGTATCAGCATTCAGTGAATTATTTTAATTTAAATTTTCAATTTCATTTTTTACATACAATCTTAATTGGATTATTAATTACAGCGATTTCATTGTTAATATCTAATATTCTTAAAAAGATGAAGAAAGTTAAAATTGTTGACCATCTAGAAGATTTACAAATTGTAGCTAAGCAAATTAGATCAAAATGTCCGAAATGTGCAACAGAATTTGATTCTACTCCTATTTTTTGTTATAATTGTAATACAAAATTAATATTAAAACCAGAGGAAAATGTTGAATTCAGATAATAGTAAGCATTCTTTAGAATTCTTGTTTAAACCCAGAAATGTTGTTATTTATAGAGCTGGTAATGCCGTAGATTTTTTCATAAAGGGATTTAAAAGACAACATTTTGATTTAAACAACTTATATTTAATTTCTCCAAAAATGGACACTTTTTTGGGTCTTAAATGTTATAAATCCTTAGATGAAATTCCAATTAACACTATCGATCTATTGATATTGTCTATAAGAAGGGATCTTTTAGTTCAAACCTTAAAGGAAATTCTCTCTAAGAAGAAAGTCAAATTTTTTCATATTTTTACCGCAGGAACAGGAGAATATGATGAATTTGGTACTGAAATCGAAAGGAAAATAAAAGAAATTTTGGATAATTATAAGAATACCAGAAGTATTGGTCCTAATTGCATGGGAATTTATAGTCCTCGAGGAAAAACGGCATATTATTCATCTTTTCCAACCGAACTTGGAAATATAGGGTTAATTTTTCAATCTGGAGACTTACATTCAAAAACTATTAAATTTGGGTCTCGTAGGTATGATCTTCGATTCTCAATTGGTGTAAGCATTGGAAATTGTGTTGATATACAAATTTCTGAAGTGTTACAATATTTAGATGATGATGCTGATACTGATGTGATTTGTGTTTATTTTGAAGGAATTTCACCAATTCATAAAAATGAAGGAAAAGTTCTATTAAATGTCTTAAAAAACATGAAAAAACCAGTTTTATTTATGAGGGGAGGAAAAACACAAAGAGCTCAGGCAGCAGTTTTGTCTCATACGGGATCTTTAGCAACAGGAAAGAATATTTGGAATGCAATTTTTAAACAAACTTCGATTGTTGAAGTTTCTTCATCCTTGGATGAATTAATTGATTATGCTTATTTATTCTCTTACCATTTTAAACGTTTTAAGGCACTTAATAAAGAAATCGTATATCCTAAAAATAAACGTGCCTTAGTTGTACTTTATTCTGGTGGTTTTGGGATATTGGCAACTGATATGCTAATAGAGTTAGGTTTAGATGTCCCACATTTTGAAGGGAAAACAGTTGAGAAATTTAAGCAAATTTTCAATCTTAAGTTGGGTTCTTTAGCAAATCCTTTTGATTTACCCTTTATTACTCATCAGAAAGTATTAGTAGAAATAACTAAGGCAGGTATTGATGAAAATATAAGCATAGTAATATTTGAAACAGATGCGTGGAAAGACACAGAAGGAGAACGCTTTAAGGGGTATTATAGCAACTTGTTAAATATAAAAAAGTATGCAGAAGAAAAGAATGTTATTTTCGTTATTATTTTACATCAATATCCTAGCGTATCCCGGAAAACTTTCATAGACATGCTTCAAAAAGATAATTTTCTTGTTTTCCCGTCCCTTGAAGCTGCTGCTAAATCCTTTTTGAAATTCTATGAATATGGAGAAAAAATTCATAAAATTTAGAATCGAGAGCAAAATTTAGACGGGAAGTTTGAGATAGAGTGTTTTTCACTAGAATTTTTCTTTATTTCATTTCTAATCTTAAGATAAATCTTAAAATCTAAAATTGATGCTTTCCTTTTCAAAATCAATGTTAGAAGAATTTCTAGCGATACTAGCAGTACTTACGTTTGTTGGATCCAACGTTATCTTTCGTCAAACAGAACAAGAAGTTAGCCCAACTTTTATCAATTTTTTTCGTACAAGTATAGGAACTCTAACATTTCTTTTTGTGCTTTTGTTAATAAATCAATTTAATATTATTTTTATTATTCCATGGGAGTTGTGGCTCCTGTTAATCTTGAGTTTTATCTTTGGTCAAGTTATAGGAGATACGGCATATTTTACAGCACAAAAAGAATTAGGAACTACCATTGCATTAGCTGTTTCGATGACATTTCCTCTTTTTACATTCATATTATCTCTAATTTTCCTTACTAAGCCGTTTAACCCTACCTTGATTTTAACACTAGTTTTGATCGGTATTGGGATCATAATTATCGGTAAGTCTAAAATAACCTCAGAAAATTCTAAAAACGTTAAAATTCTTTCCTTAAATGGAGATAAAACAAAGAAATTTAATGAAATTCTTAGAAAAAATATTTTCAAAGCAATAGGTTTTTGTATTACCGCATCTTTAGGATGGGCTATTGGAGCCGTTATAATTGAATTCACCACAATCCAGATAGATCAAATTGTTAATGTTGAGGAATTGAGTTCTGTTATAGGAAATATGATTAGATTCCCTTTTGCCACTCTGATCTTGGGATCGATGGTATTAAGAGAAAATCACATAAAAAAAGATAGTTATTCTTCACAGAAAAAAAAGAAAAGGCTTCGCACATGGCTATTATTAATAATTGCCTCAATTTTGGGCACCTCACTCGGAGCACATCTTTATACAGAAGCAATTCATCAAGCTGGAGCAAATATAATGGCATTAATTGCAAGTGCAAGTCCTTTATTTGCACTCCCTTTGACCTATGTTGTAAATAAAGAAAAAATTTCTAAATTTGGATTCATTGGGGTAATTCTAACAATATTAGGGGTTGTTCTTATCCTTATATAACTAACTTTAAATTTCATTCATAGTACTACTCAAATAATTTTAATTCATCTGAAATCCCCCTTGGTTGCAAAATATCATCTCCAGTCGGTGGTTTTTACCTTTAATTTTGAAAGATCCTCATCTTTCTCATGATAAATTTCCACCATTTTACCACTCCTCAGAAAAAGAGATTTAAACTTATGTAAAAAATTGACTAATTTTATTTAATAAATTTGATCGTAATCTAATTTGTTTCTATCTAATATTCTAATAACGAGTTCTTTAACTATTTCCTTAATATTCCAATTATCTTTCGAAGAAGTTTTGAAAAAATCAACTTCTTCATGACGACTCATGAATCTGTCAATAACTAAATCGTCCACCCTTGATTTTTCATCAATTTTGTTTACAAGATCTTTTTTGGCACCAATGAACATTCTAGGAGTGGTTCCATGATTATATTCGCCTAACCTATCATACCACCAGTCTAATCGAAGTAATGTTTGTATATCTACCAAGTTAAATATCATAAAAATTCCATTGGCACCATTAATATAATAGGGAAACAATTTTTTGAATTGCTCTCGTCCACCAAAATCCCAAATACTAATTCTTACAAAGGTATTATCTCCACTAACTATAATAGGGAGATCATATGTATAAAACTCAATTCCTAACGTTTCTTTTGTGTCTACTTCAAAAGTGTTAAAACATAAACGCTTGGCAAGACAAGTCTTCCCAACTCGTTCTTGTCCAAGTAAAACTACCTTAAAAATGTAGATAGGTCTATTTTCCGTATTAATTTTAGTTGATGACTTTAATTGCTCTGTCATAAATAAGGTAAACTTCTTAATTTTTTTAATACAATTTTATTCTTAATAATAAAAAATACAATTTGAGATTTATAAATTTTGAATAGTATTTTTATAAATTCATCTCAAACGATAATAGTTAGTGAAAATTTTACCCATATGTTGTTGTAAGGGAAGTAATTAGCTAATTTTATACTAAAATAAAAGAACAGGAACTAATTCATGAATTTATAAGCTACTAAAGAAAAAATATCCTACAATCACATTTATAAACACAATTACTATTAAAGCAGAAATTAACGCACCAATATTTCTTCCTTTTTTATAGTTGTTAATGACAGATATGATTAGGAACACTAATATACAAATACATATAATAAATGGTGCAAGAAATTGAAGGGAATCAAAAATCAAGATTTTAACACTCTGTTTTTTATTTTTAATTCAATAATGAAAAATTCACAATATGATTTAAGTTAAATAAATTATCTCGAGTTAGTTATAATTAATTGTTTTTTACTGTAATCCTACTTATCAATCTATCTATACCCCTGAGGCCAATATGTAATTGATATTAATTAAAATTAAACTAGAAGAGAATCTTGGATTTTAACTTTTGGGCTTTATCAATATAATCAGTACAATTCCTGCAATCAGGGATTTTACATAAAAATTGCAATTTCGGAAGTTCACATGTGTCAATAAATGGACATGAAAGCAACTCAAATCTTGGGATATAAAAAATATTACTAGTCATGTGACACACATTCTTATTGATGTATTTAAATAAAAATACAAGATTTTGCTTATTTAAAATCTCCGAGAGCGAAAAATTTATAATAAAATTCAGAAGATTATGACTAAGTTATGCTAAATTTAAATTAAATGATACTTGATTTCCAATAATTAGTATACTCGATGAGTACAATGAAAGATAATGAACTATTTGATTTTCTTGTTTCTGAAGTTGAACATCCTTTTTCTGGATGGGATTTCTCGTATGTAAATAGTAGATTTGTGGAGTTTCCTTTAACATGGAGTTATTCCAGCAGAGTATTACCATTAATAAGGATATCAGAATCACTCTTAGATATGGGAACGGGTGGAGGAGAGATCTTGGCTACACTAGCCCCATTACCAAAACATACTTGGGCAACTGAGGGATATGATCCAAATGTACCCGTTGCGAAAAATAAATTGGAACCATTGGGGGTAAAAGTTGTCTTTTTAAAAGATGAAAAGAAACTCCCATTCAAGAATGAAGAATTTGAGCTAATTATTAATCGTCATGAATATTACAACCCAAAAGAAGTGCATAGAATTCTAAAACATGGAGGAACCTTTTTTACTCAACAAGTAGGGGATAAAAACAACTCAAAGTTTAATTCAATGTTAAATTTAAGACAACCTTCCACAAATGAAGGGGAATGGAATTTAAAATATGCAATAAATGAATTAGAAGCAGTTGGTTTTGAAATACTAGAAGGTTTTGAAGATTTTTCGCGAACGCGAATATTTGATGTTGGAGCTATAGTATATTATCTGAAAGCCATCCCTTTTGATTTTCCAGATTTTTCGGTCAAGAAATACTACAAAAAATTGGTGGATATTAATAAAATCATTAATGACAACGGATATTTAGATTTAGACATGAACAATCATCGATTCTTTATAAAAGTAAAAAAACCTAAAACATAAAATCCTACTATTACTCCTAATCGCTTGTAAAATCTGATTTTACGGTTCTTTTTTTTTGAACTAAAGTTGAAAATTAATCTCATTCTGATTCAAATTTAAATATAATTTTTAATATACTGTAAAATTTAGCAATAAGAGCTGGAACCTTAAATGAAAAAATTATTTTTATGTCAAAACAAAAAAAATAAGGTTAAACTCACTTTTCAGTCTTAAACTAATCTAAGACTTTGTGTAGACTTTCCGGTAGAAAATCATTTATATTATTGCAGACAAAAAATGAATAGGGAGAGAAGAGGGCTAAAATCCTATTTTATCTACAGCTTACCACAAGTTCAATTAAAATTAATGTTTTAATAATGGTAAAGACTCGCGATATAGTGAGAAAATCCGTATTTTCTTCCAAGAAAGGAAGGGAAAAGAAATCTGAGCCCAAATAAAACAATCAGGGAGAGATTAAACTCTAAAGAGTTTAATTGAGGGCGAAATCCAATGATAGCTCAAATTATCTTTAAATTAATTTCCCTTCCCTATTTTCAATAGATATATACAAATATTAAAAAATCTTCTTTTTTGGGGCATTTCTCAATAATTATGATATGCTCTATAAACGCTCTGTAAACTCTATATGTGAACCTATAAGTTGAAATTGCTCTCTATGTTTTATTTCGTAAGAGATTTAATATATTTTGGTAATGAATTTCTGTGTTTTTGTAATGTATTAAATATATTCTGATCAACAATTGCCCCAATTGATTTCAGATATTGATCAGATCATATGATTGGAATTTACTAGTAAAAAAAATAAAAACTTTCTACCCCAATTTTTTTGCGAACCCGAATATTTGATGTTGGAGCTACAGTATATTATCTGAAAGCCATTATAACGTTAGCTCTCTGTTAAATGTAAATATGCCTATTTAGGTTCAGATGGACCTCTAAGTTACTTTAAATGCCTTATATATTTTATGCAAATCTGGTTTGGAGTGGAACATTAAGACAACAATTAAATATTTAAAAACTTGGATAAGTAATCAATACTCTCCAGAATGTTTATGGTTGGCTCTATTTAAGTCATATCAATAAATTCGAAGTTTAAGGATTAATATGTAGTACAATACTTACTATTGAATCTAAAACAATCCCAAATGTAAAATTTAGAGAAAAATAGGGGATTGTTATAAATGAAGAATAAATATATGAATTGTTATACAATCTAATAGATGAAATATCATTTTATAAGAGGACAGAGATGATTAGAGAAGAATTATTTGAAAAGGTCAAGATGTTATTTAATAAAATCATAGATAATCTTGATACAAGTGATAAAAAAAAGCATGAATATCAAGTAATTTTACCAAAATTCGTTAACTCTACTCAAATAAGTTCAAAATCAATTAAAAAATATGGCTACTCCACATTACTTTCATTACTTGAAGAATTTAAAAAATTAGAAGAATTTCAAGAAATCATTAAACTTGTACAAGATAACATTAATTTGCCTCAAGAAAAGATTGAGAAACTAATCCAAGAATTTCTTAAATTTTCACTAAATAAATGCAGAGAGAAGAGCTGTGAAAAGGAAATAGAATATCTAATAGAATACTTATACAATGATTTAATGAAAAATCCTTTTGTCTACACCATTAAGAGTTACTTGCTTGGTATTGAATTAGAAGATGATAGTTATAAAATTAGAGATGATCTAATTATTAGAAAAGCAAATTCATTTGATTTTGAATGTAATGATATTGGGGAATATAATAATATGCTTCAATCTTATTCATTTCAATTTCCACCAGTGATTCTGGAGTACACCTTTATATCAAATTATTATAATGAGTACATTGTAGATTACACAAGACCACAAGAATTAGGAATAGAAATGTCCTTTATTGACATAGCTTTTATCTTATTTAGATGTGGTCCAGTATTTAGAAATAAGACTATTAGCAAAATTAATTCAATATTTCCAAGGGAATCTATTACGACTGGATTTACCCCAAGAAGAACAACTGAAAAGTATTTCATCTCAAAAGATCACGTAAAAGATCTGAAAAAAATATTTAAAATTTTTCAGGATGAAGAAATTAGAAAAATTTTTTACATTTCTAATAAAAAAAGTAAGTTCCTTCAGATTGCTTTAAATCGGTATCAAAATTCATATCTTTTTGCTGAAAATAGAGAACAAAGAATTACTTCCCTTATTTCTTGTTTAGAAGCTTTATTCTCTGTAGGCGGACAAGAATTAAAAAGAAGTTTAAGTCAAAAAGTTTCAATTATTCTGAAAGCTATAGGATACAATCCATTGAATATCTTTGAGAATATAAGTTTGGCTTATAATATTCGTAATAATTATAGTCATGGAAGTGTTGTAAATCTAAGAGAAAAGTTAAAAGGGAAAGATAATTTTTTGAAAAATCTTTATGAATTTACCAGACTCTGTCTTCTTATTTCTATACAAATAAATAAGATAATGGGGAAAAAAAAGTGGTTAAAACTAATTGACCAAGCATTATTGGATGATCAATCATTTGAAGGTTTAGTAAATTTAATTAAACATAATTGCAACGTCTTTAAGGTTTAGTTTAAAGTACCGAATTAGACCATTCCCTATATTCTTCAAATGACGATGTTATATCATTCAATTCTTGACTTTTCTGGAAGATATCCCAAAATAATGGTAATTGTGGTTTATAAATTCAACTTAATCAATGTTAGATTATAAATTTTTAGACTGTAAGGTAGAAAAACAAGATAATGAGACTTAAGTAATTAGGAAAAAAAAAAAAGTAATTTTTGTCAAATATAATAAACAACTTAAAAGGAAATAGTTCCATTTTAAGCAAAAATCAAAAAAATAAATTTGTAAATGAAATGAGAAATTAAAGATCATCTTTCCAATTCTTTAAATGTTCCGTATATAGAAGTTCTGAATATTTATCATATTTTATTTCTAAATCTCTAATGATTGCATCGGTATCTGTTGATTCAATATGTTCCTTTTCTGAATTTCGAGTGTAGAGAAAATGTTTAATATGATTTTTTTCAGACATTAATAAGTTAAAATAATTAATAATAAAATCAGGATGTTCTCTCCTTAAATTATTAGTAATTCTTTTACATATAACACAATCACAAATAATTTCAGGGTGAGCTCTAATGAGTATTCTCATGTCATCTTTAAGTATTTCATTATTTAGCTGTGGGACATAAATTCTTTCAGTTATACCCCCGGGAGCCCCTCTTGATAATTTTGCTCTTTTTTTTGTAGATGTTCCAAATCCAGAACACATACCTGTTAAACCAAATTTTGATAAAAGTAAAGAAAAATAATCCCCATAAAAATTAATTACTTCATTTTTACCATTATTTGATAATTTGCTTACCAAATCTTTTAATCTGTTAAGTTTCTTCACGTTAGTTGCTTTTGAATTAAAATCGGAAACCCAAATAATGAAATTTTTTAAAAAAGGAAAATCATCAATAATTTGATCTCCAATATTAGGATTTTTGTTAAAAAAACTCTTAGTAATAGTAAAACACCCACATAAAGGAGGATCATTCGGATTTATATGGTCATTAGCAAAATAAACACTTCTTTTATTAAGGTTATATGTGTTCATATCTTCAATTGTAAAATAAGGAGCAACAATGTATTCTACACTATTTAATTCTTTATATGTCCCTAAAATTTCTTCATACTCTAATGAAAATTCATATATATCACTCGAATGGGCAAAATCTCGTTGGAAATCAATTACATTTTTACAGAACTTCTCTAAATCATCATCATCTATATCGAATGGAATAAAAATTTTATTATTATTAACATATCTTTCAATTTCAGCTTCATTAAGATTTAGAAATTGTTCAATTACTTGTTTATAAGATCTCCTAATATTTCCATTACGTTTTTTAATAAGTTGAGGAGATTGATTTAAAAAATAAGTTATTGGATCAATAAAAAAAGGTTTTTTAAAATTCTCTAAAAAAGAATTTAAAGAATTATGATAATATAACGCAATTGAAGCATTTATTATAATTCCATGAAAATTATTCTGTAATTTTGAATCAACTAATAGATTTCTTTTTTGATTATCATACCGATAATAAATTTTAAAATTTGTCATTATAACCCTCTATTAATTCAAATTTTTAATAATTTTTTTACTTAATTCTTGATCTATAAATTTATTTTTCCTTGGTTTCAAAATAATTTCATATTTTTTCGTTGAAGAAGAAATTAAACCAATCCCATTTTTTCTAAAGATTTCTAAATCCTTCTCTTCAATAAATTTAATTGATTTATAGTATAAAACTATATATACATAATTAGCAATTAAAAAATAACTATATCCTTGAATTAAGGCTTTTTTCCAATCTTTTACTTTAAATTCCATTGCTATAATTGGATAAGTACTTCTTTTTCTTACAAAGAGGATGTCAACAATTCTACTATAAAGACGAATTTCATAATATGCATTATAATTTTTACCATATTTTTCTTTAATTGGTTTATATAAGCTTTTTTCAAGAATTTTAATTACCTCGTTTAACCCATGGTTGAGATTCAAATTCTTTTATTATTACAGATGTATCTTTATAATATCTAAAATAGGAGATTATTAATAAAATAATGATTAAAAGCCAAAAAAATAAGGTTATTCCTAAATAATATAAATATGTATTAGGAAAAAAATCAAAAACAATTAGTATGATAGTATTAGTTCCAAATATTAAGAAACACAAAATACCTGTTTTTTTATAATTCGATAAAGTTTTATTAAATTTAGAAAAATTATTACATCCCTTTATTAAATTTTTAATAATATTTGGATCAAGTTCTAAATGCGGAATGTTATTAAAAACATCAGATTTATCAATAATACTTTTAAATTCTGTAGGATTTAGCTTTATTTTCCTCTTTGTTAAATTATATATTTGGTTAACAAAATCTCTAAAATTTTTAAAACTAAAAGAACTTTTAGCTAAATATTGAAGATATTTCTTGAAAAAATCGATTATTAATGGTTCTATTTCATTAAAATATATTGTATTAAAATATGTAGTTCTTTTACGGGAATAAGAAGCCTTTTCTTTAGGATCTTTATAATTTTTATATTTATTTATAAAATAAACTCCTAGACCAAAGAAAAGAGGTGATACTATCCCGTATAAAACATAATTAGTAACCTCTCCCATATTTTCAACCAAAAACTTCCTTTAAAATTTTAGATTGTTTAGTCATTTCAGGATATTTTGTATATACAATTTGAATTAACCTATTCAATGGGAGATTATTGAAATTTTTTTTAAATTTATTTAAAGATTCAAAATCTCCTATATTTTGAAAGATTTTTTCTCCAATTTTCTTACCTAAAGATGTTATTGTATAAATCTCTTGCTTATCATAATCGATTGGCTTTAATTCTTCTTCATCAATTTCAACATCATCAATTTCAAGAAAATTATCTGTCTCTAAGGTTTTTATAGTAATTAGTTTTTTGTCTTGGAGTGCATAGAGAAGATCTCGAATTTCATCTGAATGAGGTCCATAATCATAAGCTTCAAATTTAAAGTTAATTTGCTTATTTAATTGCTCTTGTAGTTTTAAATAATAAAATAGTAATTTTTCAAATCGAGTAATTCCCTTTATTTTTTCCGAATTATTAGCATATAATAATGCAATTATACATTCTATTTTATTCATAATTTTTTTCCCCCCAAAAATTTTATTATTATGATTTGTTTAACTGTTTTTTTAATTAAACATTAATAGATTAATGACTTTCTAATTTATATTATTTCTATGATAGCTAAAAAGAAATTCTTTCCTATATTCTTCCCGAGTATCATAATTTCATCGATAATAATAAAAGAATGCGAGTTTTTATATTATAATTGTATTTGAAGATTATAAATTTTTTGATTTAGTAAAATTTCTGGAAGATAAAAGCATATTAAATGAAGAAGAAGTTACTCAATTGGTTGATAGGGATCAGAAAGCTGCTATAGATGCTCATGAAAGAACTTCAAAAAAAGTAAAAAATTAGATTACGTATTCATCCTTGATTATTTTTTTATCATCATTTTGACGTCTTCGGAGAGTTTTTGAAACTTCCTTCCTAATGATGCTTTCAGATATTTTTCAATTTTTTTATATTGATTATCTTCTCGTTCCGTACTAACTATTCCAACTTAAATTATATAAACTACAATTTTGTTAATAGAAAAAAAGTAGCTGCTAAATTGATCACCTGGCTCAAAATAAAATGAAAACAAATATAATTTGAAAATTAAAAGTTGTAAACTTAACCGAGAACAGAAATTGGGAGAGTAGGAAATACATTTGTCTTATATTCTATGCTACTAAAAGCATTACAACCCTTAAAAGTCAAGATTTTATTTCTTTAATTCTTTTAAAAAAACTTATTGTTCAAAGAGTTTATGAATAAAAAGGAAATAGTTCAATGGTTTCAGGATTATGTATCTGAAAATGAAAAGAATTTGCCTTTGGATTGGCTCAGGGGAATAAAGTTGTCCTTCGAGTCTGTAAATGAAATGAGAAAAAGATAATAATTATTTTATTTTAATTTCAAATTCTCTTTTTATAGATGTTTTAATCTCCTTTTTCAAATTATTGTACAATTTTAAAGCTTTCTCATGAGGAATTTTGGCATCATCTGTTATTCCTTTATCAAGAATAATAATAGAAGGCAACTCAAAATGATATGTAAATCTAACACTATACTTATTTCTTAAAAAACGATAATTTTGAGCTGAAGGAAGAGTTACCTCATCTTTTTCAAATTCAAAGAATTTTAAATAATCTTTCTTGTTTTCATCTATATATTTTGTTATAAAAGTAATTCTTCCTGAAGCAAAACTCTTTTCTAAAAATAACTCATCTAAGAAAGAAAAGAGAATATTATAATGCTTATTAATAACATTTTTTAGTTCACTTTTTTTTGAATATTTTTGAAATAAGTATTGAACTATTCCTGAGAGCAGAAGAATTGAAACCAAATTAATAGCTAAATCCTTCAATTCTATTATTTGAAAAATAAATAATAATGCTATTAATAGAATTGAGATGCCAATTATGATACTAAGAGAAACCAAATTCTTGTATTTCATAATATTACTCATGAGAAAGTAAAATAAAAAACCTTAGATTAAAGAATTAATAATACTTGACTACTCTTCAAAAATCGCTTGAATTTCGAGTTTTGTCGATATAATATTAATTATTTTAAAGAAAATGACAAACAAAGCAAATAAACTGAGATTAGAGGAAAGGATTTTTTTTTATCAAAAAAAGTATGGTCATCCTGATATCAAAATTTAGCTGCCACAAATTTTTCAAATATAAAAAATCTGTAGAAATTAAAATGATTTTAAAAAAAATTCAAGTCTTTTAAAAATAATAATTAAAATTAAATATTCAACTTTAAATTTTTAATTTTGCAGCTTTATCATAATTAATTCGAATTGATTATTATGGAAGAAATTTATTCCTTTTATACAGATTATTGTCCTTATATTAAACGTAAGCTATGTTCATTAGTTGATTATTAGTATCTTGATAAAACCAACCATCTGGAGTGATCATACAATAAGAATCCAAGATCATATTACTACTTTCGAATATAAGTTTTGATTTTTTGTGCTTTTGAAGGAAAAACTTCAGTTGCCTATATTCTACAAAAAATTCTTCATTTATCGCCTTTAACCTGTGTATTTCAAATACTTTCCATCGAATAATATTAAGATCTTTCGGGCTCTCTTTTGTATTTCTCTAAATCTGCATCAAGATAATGTCTCATGGTGATCATATCCTCTCCTAATTCTTCTGCGATTTCTCGAAAACTCTTACCCAGTTCATTTTTCTTTCTTATCTTGTGATTTAGGATTCTTTTTCAATATTTTTTTTTATGTGGTTAATATTGTCTTCTTGCTCAAGTGTTGCTTGAAGTTTGAATGTTCTTTGAGCAATACATGAAGGAGATGTTTCGGCATATACCGTTATTTCGTGTTCACCCTCCTTCAGATCCACTTGAATAATACGACCGATCCCGAGTACCCCCTCAGTTTTCGACTCCCAGCGTATTTGATCATCATCTAGACTCCCAAAACGAGGTGAAATGGTCTCTACTCTTAGAAAATGGAGTCTTGAAGCTGGAAGATCCTCTCCGTCTTTAAAGTTTACTGGGATGATTAATGGCGGTTGTAATGGTATGGAGAAAGTCTCTGTATCTACGTAGGCGCTGTTGAATCCATCGTGAGCAAAAACCCTTAGCCGACACTCATCCCCACCAGCCTGCTTGCTCGAATCAAAAGAGTACATAGGTTCTATCAATTCGGTAGCTAAAGGTTGCCAACTCTTTCCGTTGTCAAATGTTATCGCAACGTCATAGACCAGTTTATGCTCTTCAGAATGATTGGAATCCCTATGATTGGAATCCCATTCAAGGGACCACCCAGTTTTTCCTTTTGCTAGCCTTAAATCCTTTATCATGGGTCGACCAACATCTCGATCCACCCGGATAAGGACTTTCTTGTCGTCCCGAATCTCTAGTGCTACGGTGCCTCGATAAAGAGGAATAGTCTGTAAAATTCGAATCAAACCTTTTTTAGGTCTACGAGTGCGAATTGGCTCAGCTACAAGTGTATCCCCATGTTTATTGACCAAAGCAATCTCAAACTGGGTAGAATACCGCCATGGTCTATCTTGATAGAGCCGTTTATGGTATAAAAGTCTAAGTTTGACTCGACCTGAGTCTGGCCAAAGTATCCCACGCACTACAACTCGTTCTGAAAGCTGGATCTTTGAAGGTACCGCGTCAACAGGACCGTAAGTCCAATACAGATTCATAGTCTTACAGAGTAAGTCATTATATGTATAAGGTGAAACCCATCCTGGTCTCGTCGACATAATATCTTGACTTCTCCCTGGATGGTTAACCATCACCGTCCCGTAGTATTTGAGATGCACTCCATACTCTCCTATCCCTGAAAACGGATAATCTGGGTTATCCTCGATGTGGGATGCAATACCAAATGCATGACCTATTTCATGTGCACCTACTTCTTCATCCCATGCGGGAAAGACTGCTGTACCAATTTGTCCACCAAACCAATTCCACGGTAGAGTCGAGGCAACACCACCAACACCACTACTCATTTTGACAGCAGTCGGAAGAGTACTGGGCAAGAGAGCAATACACTTTTTTCAACATCAATCTAAAGTAAAAGAATATTAACCATTTATAACAAAAAATGTAGTTACAAGACGATTTGTCATTAAGATTTGATACTTGTTAAAATTCTGAGAGTTAATTCTGTGTATCGAATTTCCGATATGGGAATGAATTCACGACTGAACAAGAACTCATCTACATTAGAGGAATATTTATGTACTATGAGGAACAAAAGATTATTGCTATTTTGTATTACACTCTGAACTGGTGGTATATAAATCTTATTTAATTAATTCCCATTCTTAATCAACGGGCTAATAATAAGAGAGATCATATTTATATAATATTATTAAATATGTATATTGGGAGTAGTATCAAACAGAATGGACAATATGAACTGAAACAGTTAGGAATTATCTTTTAACAATCCTTGTAAGATTATAGAAACCAAAAGATAAGAAATTGAATTATTAAGTTGATTTATTTAATGAGGTTGAGCAAATTTTTAAAATGGTTAAAATCAATTAGGACTTTTTTATCAAGAAACTCGTTTAAAATATTTGGCCTGATTTTAATGGGGGAGATTTTTGTTCTATTCTTCAGTCTATTTTTTCTACCTATATTAAGCCTACCTATTTTCAGAATTAAAGATAACAGATTCAATCTTAACTTAGATTATAGTGAGGATGAATATTATACAGAAAAACTCGATATAACCAATTTTGTATTTTTTCCATATATAGAGCTAAAAATCGTTATAAATCCAGAGTCTGTCGTAGATCTCTTTGTTTTTAACGCAGTCCAATATGCTGAATATCAGGAAAAAAGGAACCAGATACCTTCTCCGATTAATTTTGATAACATAACATCAGAACACATTCTTTATTCCAAAGCCATTTTTATAAACATTGAGGAAATAATTACACCCCTCTATATAGTTATAGAACCTTTCTTTGGTGATGTTGAATTTGCACTGTACTATGAATTATTGATTTTTGAACGGTTTAATTTTATCATTTTGTTTATTATTCAAATTATTCTAATTATACTATTTGCTTCAATCTTAGTTAAACATTGGAAAATAAATCCTTGGAACAATTTTACAGAATTTATTACTAATAACGCTAAAAAGAAATTTAAAGACACACATTATACTGATGCTGTTCAAACAGTTCTTGTTCAATTAAATGACAATTTTAAGGAGGTTTACAAGGTAAAAACAGGAGAAGAAAAAGATGGAGTAGACTTATTTCATAAAACATTGTCGTTGGAAAACCCTGTTGTTAAAGTTGCAGATCTATCAACTAACAATGGTAAAAACATACAAGAAGGTACAAGATATTTATTAGTAGGGTATTATACAGGTTACAGAAATCCATCTGCTCATAAAATAATAAAATTGGGAAAATCAATATCATTAGGTGTCTTGTATGGGTTGAATGATATCGTCCTTAAATTGGAAACTAGTAATGTGGAGTGTGTTTGTGGAAATGAAGTCTTATTCTTTGAATTTTTAACTAATAAAAAATGTAATATTTGCTCTGAACAAGCAAATGAGTCAAAATAATTGAATTGTAATAAGTTATCGTTGTTTAATATAAATAAAAGATTATTAATGTAAATTTAAAAGGGAAAAAACCTATAAAACCCTAAAGAGATTAGAGATTATTTTAATGACTGTTTTTAACAGTTAAAAATTAAGCTATTTCGAGCTATGTCACTAAAAATCGATTTTTTAAAAACGTTACATGTACTTCAAGATTCCTATAAAATAATTGATTTTAGAAGTGCATTATATAAAAAGGGTGGAGAATGGTACCCAATTCTTACTATTATTAGATTTTCAAATGAAGAAAAAGAACAACTAGAAAAAAAATATGATGAGTTAAATCTAAAAAGATATAAAACTGACAACTTTGAGGTTATATATAGAGCCTTAGATATCCTAAATTGGGAACAAAATCTTAAAGAAATTTATAAAAATATAGATCAATTTTCAGAAGAATGCCCTTTCGATAAATTAGATGCAAGACTAAATACTTCAAGAAGTAGATTCTGGATGACTGAAAATGAGGTTAAGGTATATAATATTATTAATTTCTATTGTACATTGTCGCATCCTCAAGAACATCATAAAAGTTTTAGTTTTTTAAATAAGGAAATTGTAAAAATTGGTGAAAATAATATTTATAATGTTCTGAATAGGATTTTTCAATTGGATCATTATGATATTAATGTGGGTTTATATTTTTCTTTCGTATTACCGCTTTACATAAAATTTTCAAATTTAAAATCTATAAAAGATGTATTGTCTGGTGAAATAGAATACCACAAAATATTTAATAATTCAATTGTATTTTATAGAATATTTTCAAGACCAATGTTACGAGAAGAGTATTTTATTGGCTTAAAAGAGTTTCAAATAAATTTTAATGATAAAAATACTAAGAATCTTTCTGAAGATTACTTTAAAACTTCATTTAATTTTGATTTCAGTAAAAATGACTGCGATCCAAATTTTAATATAAGAGTGTTGTTTGAAAAAATAATTCGTGGAGAATACATTATTGACATAGAAAAATCTTTTGAAACTCCAAGATGGTCAAAATCATTTGATGGTATATATACGGAGGATTTAGAGGGAAGTAATTATAACGACAGTGATCAAAGAGCTTTAAAGCCACAAACTCAGAGAAGTGAAATAGAATACATTGAAATTGACTTTCTTCAATATCAATTACCAGATTATATTGGAATTAAAGATTCAATAAATTTATGCGTAAAACATTCTGATTTTTATAAAATTTTACCCAATCTATTAAGAAATTTGTTTGAAAATATACTGAGAGATATTTTCTCTGCATGTTTAAAAGGTGAATATACAAATTTATATTATAATAAAAATCAACGAAGAGTTAGAGACTTTTCAAGACTTATAGATTTGCTTAGGTTTTTGAGATCAGAAATTGACAAATCTTACCTAATGACAATTCACGATGATATATTTAATCATTTAGAGAAATTTCGAAAGGATGGTAACTTTAATGTACATCAAGTTCAAGATATTATTACACCTAGTTATGTTGAAAAGAATAGAGAGATATTCAATATGACTCTGAAAAGTCTCTTGCAGCTTTATAGAAAAATCACTACTTCACATAAAAAAATTACTGAAATTGATTTAAATTTAGTAAAAAAATATAAAGAGAAAAATTAAGACTTTCAAATAAAAATAGTTCAAAATAAAATATTTAAGACACTATAATATAAAAGTACTGAATTTTAAGGTGGAAGGCAAGATTTTGCTTTATATTGAAAAAAGGGTCAAGACAAGTTTTCGATATTTCTAACTTCAGCAATAAAAAAGCTATTGAAAAAAGAAAGGTTGCGATAGAAAAGATAAAGTAAATACGTTGAACTTCATTAAAGGGAGTAGGTACTCGAATGTATATGTTAATAAGGAAAACTAATCCCGGAAGTGAGAAGCTAATTAATAAGGCTGAAATTGTTATTGAAGATTTCATTTTTTCATTGAAACGTTCAATAAATTCTTCAGTTACGGTTTCATTATATTTTTCATCATCTTTCAATATTTCATTATACTTAATTTTTAAATGTCGCATTATACCTCCCCTATTTTTTTGACTATGGTAAATATATAAACAGTAAAAAAAAGCTATTACAATAATTACTACAGGCATTAAATCTAAAAAAATAGGATTAAATCCGATAAAGAGCCCCACGGATAACGATTCAAAAAAGATAAATATGCTTGCTAATTTGTATTTATTCTCCATTTGACATCACTTATGTATAACTTATTGATATAATATGAAATGTTTAGAAAAACGTCAATATCGATTATTCATGAACTATTTCAGGATTTTTGCTTAAAATTACTGATAGAATTTAATCGAAAAAAAGTTATATAAACTCCAATAATAATTCTGAATCCCCTTTAAATACTCAAAATAATCCTTATCTATTTAGTCAAAATTGACCTTATAATTTAAAAAATAGTGGATTTATATAAGACTCCAAGTGTTTACCAACACGGTTTAGATGTTTTGAAATTTATGAGAAAATTGGTATTTTTTGAAGATGAGCGTTAAAGCGTCTGTAATTTCAGCTAATTGGTTATACCTTAACCACAACTAAGTTAAGTTTCTTAAATTCAAAAGATCTTCAATTTCTGTAAATTCATTTTTCTCTAAAATCAAATTTTTTAGCTATACGAGTTTTCCTAATTCTTTAATCTCGGTTATTTAATTTCCAAATCACCTTAACCTCATCAGCCTTGTAAGACTTCAAGTCCTTTGAGAAAAACTAGGATTGTTAATTCTACATTTCCTCGTGCTATTCTTGAAAATATAAACATGAAAATAAAAATATGGGTTAAACACAGGTTAAATGAAAATGCCGGTAAATTTTTTCTTCCATTCTTAAGTATAATTTACTCTAAATATTTAAATAAGTTTGGAGATTCAAAAAAGAGAGGAATAATAAGCCTTTAACAATTTTTTTTAATTAACTAAATTTATTCTATAAATTATGCCAAAACAAACGAAAGCTGGAGAATTAAGGGAGATAATATTAAAAGAATATCCTGAAGTACAAATAAATATTATATACAATCCAGAACAAAATTATAAAGGAAATATTATAAATACAAATTCTATAATTACAATTAATTGTTTGGATGGAGATCTCTATAATAAAGTAAAAAATTTCATAATTGATAAAGGTTGGGTTGTTCTAATTGGAGATAAGGCTCTTGTTAATAGTCCGTTTGGTATAGATTTATATGAAGAAAGTAATACAATGATTTTAAAAGGCATTGAGTAATATTATAACAATAATTTAATTCTTATATTATGAAAAAGGTTAAATATCTCTCTAAATGTCCTCTTTTAAATAAGGATTCCCCTCAAGTACAGATAATGAACAAGAAGGTGCATAATTGTTGTCTCTATCATTAAATTAATAAAAACTAAAGGAAATATAGACGAATTAGCTTCCAAAGAAAAAATTCTATATAAACTTAAAGAATATAAAGCTATTCAAGGTCAATGCAAATTATGCATAGACACCTCACATCAAGATTTCCCCCATTTTTATGGTAGTTTAGAATATAATGATAATTAAAAACAAATGAGACGTGAGAGTTAAGGGAACCTCAATGTTTAAATAATATTTAATGAAAGATTAATCGAAGTATAATGACAAATATAGAAGAAAAATACAAAGAAGATATTGAAAAAATAAGGAAAATAATAAAGGATTCAATAATAGGATTTGATGGTGAGATTGAAATTTCAGTCGGACCAAACAGATTTTATGATGTGCAATATGAAGTATCTGACGATCTTAAGAAAATATCATTTGATTTTTACAGTGTTAGATTCCCCGCGTCTTTCTATCATTATGCTTTAAAAATGATACAAGAAATTGTATATAAGTTGAATGCCAATCAAATAGAACGAAATCATGAAGTCGAAATTAAGCAACTAAAACAGCTTATTAACGGTAATTTAGAACAACGAGTAAAATATGGGATTGAGAAGGGAGAAGGTCCTACCATCGAATTTAAAGAGACACTGCGATATGATATTCAAAAAAACCAAGTCAATAAGGATCTTGAATTCTCTGTTATAAAAGAAATATCAGGATTTTTAAATGCTCAAGGGGGACTATTAATGATTGGAGTTAGTGATAAAAAAGAGATAAAGGGATTAGAAAAAGATTATAACGCATTAAAACGTAAAAAAGATAAGGATGAATTTTCATTGTTTCTTACACAACTGATCACAAATCATATTGGTAACAAATTTTCCGATTATTGGAAGATAGATTTTTTAACAATCGATGATAAAGAGATATGTGTTTTGGAAGTCCAACCCAGCAAAATACCAGTATTTACTAAAAAAGCGAATGAGGAAGAATTCTATGTACGAAAAGGTTCAGCAACCAGACCTTTTACTAGAAGTGAGACCAACTATTATATCCAGACACATTTTAAAGGATAAAAGAAGTACAATTCAATTTTACTTTTTATATTGAAGTTTCACCTTCATAAATTTATACCCAAAATTTCAAAAGACCATATAAGCTAAATCTATACAAGTTTTTTAGTGAGATGGTGCACCACATTAATAAATCTCCAAATAATGATAACTAATATTATAGGATGTGATATAAATGCCAAACTGTGATTGGGGGCGCCCTTGTAATTGTCGTGAATGCACCAAAATGAACCGACGAGATATATGTGAAATTTGTAATGAATACAAGACGATCATAACGCATTCTCAATATGAAATGGATAGAAAAGGAAGGAGTTCTTACAATTTTATTAATTATTGTCAGAAATGCTGGGAAGAAAAAAAGAGGAGAGATGAGGTTAAAAAACAAAATGAACAAGAAGAACAACGCAAGAAGGGAGAAGAAAGGATAATCTTGGAGAGAAAATTAGAAAAACTTGATTATGAACCCGCGCCGATTAAGAACGCCATATCTAAGTTTCGAGAACAAATTAAAATTGGTAATAGCGATAAATGGATAAGGGATGATATAATTCAAAACTTTAAAGACATTCTAAAGGTTGAAAAAACAAGAAATCGCTACCGAAGGCTGTCGTAAACATAATGTCTCAATATCGTCCACAGTGGAAATTATTTGAATATCCTGAGAAAACCGTAGACCTACTTCACAAGAAATGCAAGAAGTCAGAGTATATGCGGATAAATTAGGAATTCTCTGGAAACCGGTTTCTTAATTTTGAAATCTTCTCTTGATACTTATGCAACTTCTAAAGCTAATGTTGACTTCCCCACTCCACCAATTCCATCAATACTTATGACACGATGATGGTTTCTTAACTCTCTGATAATGTCTTTATAGATATTTTCTCTCCCAATAAATCTATCGTAATTTTTTTGTGTTATCTTCCTATACCTTTGAATTTCTCTTCCTAACTCGTCAACTTCTCCCTTCTCTTTCTTTAATTGAATAATTTCAGTATCTCTTGTTAATTTAATTGTCTCTGCTCCAATTCTTATATAATACAAACCGTTTAATTTATGAGTATGTTTAGAACTTGGAATTTTTATTATAAACACAGACTTCTCAGAATTTAGTGGTATTTCTTTTAAATGTATGTCAGGATCCCACTCAATGTAAGGATCGAACTTTTTAAATGATTTTCTGAAATCCTGAACGAAATCCTCTGATATTCCAACAATTTTCCCTATTTTTTCATTCTTTTCCTCTACTCCCAGAATTAACCATCCCCCATCGGTATTTAAGTATGCACATAAAGAAGGTTCAAGTTTTTTTGAGAATTTTTCTTTAAACTCTAGGTGTAATCCCTCTCTTATTTCAATTTTTTTTAAAAATTCAATATTCTCAATCGTAAAATCTTCGAGTGATTGTTCCAAATTATGAGGCTTCCACATTATTGTAATCAAATTTCTTTTTTACATTTCTGAGCATATTATTAATTAATAATAACCTATTCTAATAAAATTTATTACTTGAAATAGGTGTAAACCCATTTAAAATGCTGATCTGAAGAATTATTTTCTTAGTATAAGAATTTTATACTTTTTATTTCTTTCACCCTATAAGATATCCCCCGTAAAGCAAGCAATAGTTATGGGAGGAAGTGCAATTTTCCCACTTATTTGAAACTTATAGCCTGCTTTTTTAAATTTAGCGCATAGAATTATATAAAGTATTTTTCTTTTTGATGAAGATATATTAAATAGTGCAATCATAAAGGAAGATACAAAATTTGGACTGAAAGTTATACGGTATGATTTACTCAATTGGTTTTTAGTTGAATAACTTCTTTAAATTAATTTATCTCCCTCTCCCGTGGTGTCCCACGCCGATGGGTTTTAAGAGTTTTAATCAAATAGATTTTATTATATAATTTATAGAAAATGGATTTGATCATAGGGAAACTTAAAGTTTTAAAAATATTTTAGGAAAAAGTTATTTATAGAGGCTTTATAATCTTCGATTGCTATATAAGGAATATGAAAGAATGTTTTGGTATTTACATTGGTAACGATACGGATTGCTTTTGGGATGAAAGATGTGGATGGTCCGTCGTGCATGCCTGTAAACACCCTTGCCACCGCCACGCTGTAAGATATAAATAAAACCTACCTTCTACTCACCCACATTACTTAATATTTCGACGAGAATCCCATTTAGTTTTAAATTTAGTAGATATGGATCGACTGGATGACCGCTTTATGCGCCCTATCATAACAGCATTCTATAGTTTCATGGATGAGATGGAAGGGCAAAAAATCCTAATACATTGTAATAGAGGTGAATCACGAGCACCGAGCCTTGCTATCCTTTATCTAGCCAAACGCAGAAAGGAGATCCCTGATGAATCTTTTGATGTAGCAAGACATTCTTTTAAAAGATTTTATCCTTTATATAATCCTGGACGAGGTTTTAACAAATATTTACAGCAATATTGGGATTCCTTATGACGTAAGTACTTCATAATTGCACTAATTTATCTTTAAAGATTTAATTTCTACAAATTGTCAAGTCTCTCTAAATGATCTATTTAAATAAAAAAATTTAGTCAAGTAATAGAAAATTGGAAATTAGGTACACTTTTGGTGATTGTACAATTTTATTCGAAGAGATAAGTACCAAACTTGGATTTCTCAAAATTTTATTCTATTTTTTCAATTACCCTATCATAAACCTTTAAAAAGTCATCTAGAGTCTTTTTTCCAACTTTTTGAGTAATAAAATAATCTGATTCAGTTCTATATTCTCGCATATTACCCAAATAAGTTCCAAGTACGGTATCTAGATCCTTTATTGCATCAATTAATTCCGTGTGAAAATGGTGAGTATCAATATACAATAATTTTTTAATAATCCTTATATGATGTAATAATCCATAATATATTCGACTTATGGCAGTTCTGTATCGTGCTTCTCTAAAATAATGTTCATCATCAATTAAATCTAAACCTAACTTAATGATTTCTTCTGGATTCAATCTGATCCACTTAAAACATTGATCTAAATATGAAATTTGTTCTTTTAAATTTATGGAGAATCAGACTCCTGTAATAATTATCTTCAATGGATTCATTTAGAAATCTTTCCTGCTTTATTACAAATAATTCCATTAAGTCTAAAATCTCATCAAAATCCTCAATTGGAAGTAGAATCTTGATTTTTATTATTTCTTTAGTCGAGTCTTTAGTATCATTTTCAATTAAACAAGCTCCATGAATATGATCAATGTGATTTGAATTTAAAAAATATAGTAGAAATTTCTTGAACCAATTAAAATAATCATTAAAAACCTGATCTTTTCTTAACAAACCTATAAATCTGCTGGATATATTCATATATTTATTAAATTCATCATCAATGTAATTTTCTAAAAAACTAATAAATAAAGATTTTGGTTCATAACTTATTTTATCAAAGAATCTGCGAGATATCTTTCTAATTCTTCTACCAAATTCTTCCCAATACTCGTCATAATGAGGTATCCTCGTTATAAAGGAACTAAAAAACTCTTGGAATCTTTCCTTTATCACAGGATAATTATATTTAATCGTATGTTCTAAGTCATGTGTAATTATTGTTTCATTCCTAATCATGATATCCCACCTCGAATTATTCTTCTTCTAATAATTTTAGAATCCTCAAGATCTATCGTTTCTGCTTGAATCCTTTCTGCATTAGAAATTATATAGGTTAAAGCATCAAAAATCTTAATTTTAGTATCAGAATCTAAACTCTCTTTCTTATGGGCAATAGTATTCAGTATTTCTTTAACATTAGATAGAATATTTGAAATAATATCCTTGTCTAAATCTTTTTCAAATTCTTTTGTTCTAAGTAAGCTATTTCTAAAAACATCTGATAACTCTGAAGCGAGGAAAACTAAAGTATCATCTCCCACTATAATGCCATATTTCGTTAGATCAAAAAAGCCTTGACCTGCTAAGAAGTATTTTTCATCATCAAGGGCATATCTAATCTTTTTCATAACATTTACTACATATTTATCGCTCATTCTTAATCATTTAAACTAGCTTTTTATTCTTTTAAAAATAACCTTTTTTCACATGCATCAAAAAATAATTGTTATAAAAAACTTTCTTCAATTTAACATATTATAAGATCTATATATTAATCCCGACAAAAAAATTAGATGGTTTTATATTATTATGATGTCTTGTATCCTTCAAAAATAATCAATTTTAATTTTTATATCTTTTTTGTTCTTTCGAGATTTCCTTGGTTTTTTACCTAAGAGCTTCTATTCAACAAAATTTAACATATTTTTTTTTTTTTCTCAGTTTATAAAGATGTTTCCGAACGGTTTTATATTGCCAAAGGTCTTTAAGATGTTTAATTATCTCTTGCTGCTTGACCATACCTAATTGATTTACTTTGTTTAGTATCATAAAGTAAATATATATATGCGTAGAGAGTTGAGCTTTCAAAAGAGAATGTATTCGTTTAATTAATTTATTATCTTCATTCATAATGCTTCTAATTCATTTAATAATATTTTTATATTCAAGTATTTAAATGATAAAGCAAAAAAAATTGGTTTAAAAAGAAATATATCTTTTTTATCATCGATATGGTTAAATATTCTAAAGAAAAAATTATTAGGTTTATAAATAATGGGGAAAATTCAAGAACTAAAAAGGAAAAAGGTCAAGCTTTAGAAAACTTAGCTGTTTATCTTTTTAAAAAGATTCCTGGAGTAGAAATCTATGACGTTGACTCTTTGAATTATCATTTAACAGAAGAAAATGATATTGCGGTATGGAATGACCAAGAATCTGATGGTTTAAAAAGTTTTCCTGTAATAATTCTTATAGAATGTAAAAATTTAGCCGGAAAGGTACCAACTAAAGAAGTAGCATATTTTATTACAAAATTAAGAAATAAAGGTTTGGATTTTGGGATAATAATTGCCTCAAATGGGATCACGGGTTCTCAAGAAGATTCAACTAGAGCCCATTTTGAAATCCCCCTTGCGTTAAGGGAAGGGATTAGAATCTTTATCATAAATTTAGAGGAGATATTAATTTTAGGAAATACTGGAGATTTAATACAATTAATAAAACAAAAAGTGTGTAAATTATACATAAAAGGCTCCATTGAACTATAAAAAAACTACTTTTTTCGATGATTGGATTTTTTAATCTTCCTACATAAAGCTTAAAATTAAATCCTCTTGGTTTTTTCAGACTTCCATAGAGCAAAAAGTACCTATAAATTAAGTTATCCAATCTATGTCTCAGATTATGAGTACGATGACAGAATATGAGTTGTTAAGATTCCTATAATCTAATTCTCAATTAATTTTATTAATCATGGCAGTGAATCCTAATTATGGGAGAAGTTTCTGAAAAAGTTTATAAACTTGTAGAAAGATTTGGATCAACAATTCTCTTTATCTTTTTTTTGTTGGAACTTCTAATTACGTCTTCTATATGGATTACAGAGAAAATTACTTTTGAATTGGGATTTGGAAACATTTTCTTGTTAAATATATATGTTTTAATCCTATATCTCATAAATCTTGTTGCGAAATGGAAGAACCCCAATAAGCATGAGTACACTATAATAATTGATTTTTACTTAAGCATTATTTTTTGGGGGATTAGTCGCATGATGGATTATTTTGAGTTTAATATTCTGTTATTTAATCTTGTATTAGGTTATCTAGGGGTTTTAATGTCAATTATCTACCTCCTACCAAACCCAAAACCTAAACGTGACTCACCCATTTCGATAATACGATTTGCGCTTTCAATTATTATGGTTCTACTTTCAATTTTAATTTTCATTTGGGTATTAATATTCCCCCCAGCATTACTACCACTAATACCCCCTGAGATGCAAATGAGTTTGTTAATTTTTTATATAGCATTATTCGTTGCTCTTTTAATACTTAAATTTAAACCTGAAACTAAGGAAGTATCTCATTGAAGAGATCTTGGTCTACAGTTTTATAGACTTTCTCTTCCTTTTCGCGAATGTAAAAGTGGACATCTAATTCACCCCGGATATGCGTTCTTCTTTGGGGAGGTTTTTATGAGCAAACCTTCTGGTAACTTATTATCGTTTATAAATATTAAAAAAAAAAAGATTAGTTAAAAAATTCAGTGATGACAAGATGATTGGATCACGAATTGTTTCCAATATCTTGAAACTGATTATTTTTCAGTCGAATTAAATTTTTCTAAGCTTTTGATTTTCTCTTCAACAGATTCTTCTAATTTCTCTCCCAAATGGATTTCCACCCAAATCGAAGAGATATCAAAATAAAGAACCAATTAGTGCAATCGAGACTATTGATAGTATTTTTCTTTTTGATGTAGATATATTAAATTTTCTATAGTTTTCCATAAATCTAAAGTTTTTTTAAAATCCCATAATTCGGTTTCAATTCTATTATCTTCCATTGATTTTTATACAAATTTAGTCTAAAAATCTTCGTTATAGATAAGAGATTTTTGAAGTCCATATTTATTAATATCCATATCAACATATGAAATAATGATCTTTTTGAAAAAATTATGTATCTATATTATCTTCTTTTCTATTTAAAAATTCAATAGATTTTTTTAAGCGTTCTAAAATCGGGATTAAGTTTTGGGTTGCTTTTTTGACAGAAATATTCGTTTTAGTGCCGTAATGGTAATAATTACCATCTTCTCTTTTTTCAAAATTGTAAGCAAATATTCTAAAGGATTTTTGATATGTTTCAATATAACTGATAATACGTTGACTTTTAAGATGTTTAATATTTATTTTATGCTTTATAGCGTATACTCTAAGAAATGAATCGATCTTTTTAATTTCATTTATTAAGTTTATGCAATAATCTTTTATATCTCTAATCTTAATCCTTTCTATATGTTGCTTAATATTATAGAGTAAAGGATAGTAAGTTTCCAAAACAGGTGATTCCATTTTTTCAAATATTATAGTTTTTTTCTTACTTTGGTTCTGAGAAATCTGATACTTATAAAAATTTATTTTAAATTTTATTAAAAGAGAGATATTTCTCATTATCTTTGAAAATTCCTTTGCTACTAATATTATTCGGGGTGATTTTTCTAATTTTATAATTTTATCCTTAAAAATTTCTGGAAAATATTTCATACTTTTTTTTATTTCAATGCAATATTTAAGGGCTTGAAATAGTTGTTTTTTATCTTTATTAATCTTAACTTCAACTATTACAATTCTACTTTTATTATCTAAACATAACAAATCGATTTCTCCATTCCTTGTTCGAAATAAATGCTTTAAAACTATTAAACCATTTTCTAAAGAATCTATATTTATTTCTATTAAATGATGAAGTTTTAATTCATGGTATAATCTAGTTTTATTTATTAATAATTCACCTCAATCGAAGTATCAATATCTAACTTTTTATTGTCATTTATTACTTTAAATATAAGGAGATACTAAAAATTTTAATTTTTGAATAACTTTCTAATCTTGTTAATGCTCTACTTAGTTTTACAAAATTAAATTTAATATTCTCTTACTTGATCCAAGTTCAAAAACTCTTAAAATTCTTTTAGATAATTATGATTTTTAGACTTAGTTTACTTGAAATTTGTTTGATCTTTATGTATTAAATCCACAAGTCTTTATCGTAACTATATCTGAATTTAATACCAAGAAAGATGTAATCATATTTTATTGAGAAATGCCACAAAAAAGCAAATTTTTTAATATTATGTATATTTATAGAAAATAGGGAAGGGAAATTAATTTAAAATTAATTTGGGCTATCATTGGATTTCGCCCTTTATTAAACTCTGTAGAGTTTAATCTCTCCCTGATTTTTTTATTTCGGCTCAGATTTCTTTTCCCTTCTCTTCTGGGAAGAATTTAGGGCTTTTCCCACTTTATCACCATCCTATACCATTTTTAAAATATCAATTTGAATTTAAATTGTTGTAAGTTGTAGATAAAATGGGATTTCAGCCCGATTCTCTCCCTATTCATTTTTTGACTGCAATATTATAAGTAATTTTCCACTAGAAAGTCTACACAAAGTCTTAGATTTGTTATAGACTAGAAATTTAGCGATGTTTTTTGCTTTAAGTTCTTCTTAAAATTATGGTTAGAAAAAGAAAATTTAAACAAATTATCATCATTATTATTTTTAAGCAATTTAACAACTTTCTCACGATGAAATAATTAAAAAAAAAAAGAATAATGGATTATCATTCTGATTTTTTTGTTTTTTTAATTGGAATACCGAAGATTTCCGAACCATCGTGTATAGGTAATCCCGATATTGCATAGTATTGCTTATTATCATTATCAATACAGTAAATAAAACTTTCAGGATCCAATTTTTTTAATGCTTCAATTAGTTTTTTAACTTTTATTTTTTTCACCCCCTTTTTATTTTATTATGTTGTACAATCTAATAATAGAATTTTCGGTTTATAAAATTAAAAATTAAAGATAATCATAAAAAAATGTAATGGGATTTTATGTACATTCCAGGTTCAATTGCATCATATTAACATTTTAAGGGCTTATCTTAAAACAATAATATTAACCTTTCAAAAACTGGGTAAAATTTATCGAACATGTCTTTGTTCACTATTGCTCTATCTTTAATATATTGATACAAGTGAATGTAATTTCTTAATTTCATGATTAAACCATCCAAGATATTCCAATCAGAATTATATTCCATGTCGAAAATCTTAAATTGCATTATAAATAATATTTTCTCACCAAATTTAGCGTTTATAAGATTAATCATTCTTTTTTTTCCTCTAATTAAGATTTCAACTGTTTTTGGTTTACCATTTTTATCTTTATCTAATTTATTTTCATCAATGTAATTAGTGATTAGATACTCTAAAATAGACCCCATTTTAATAAAAGCATCCCTCCATTTCTCTCTTTTTCGTAAATATTCTATTTCATTATATTCTTCAAGAATAATTTCTTTTGCAAATTTATCGTGGAGCGTGGTAAATAAATATCTTAATTTTTGATAATAATTTAAAAACTCTCTACCTTTAGTTGTTAATAAAGCTGTTCTAAAGAAAACCAATTTCTTTCCAGCATTTCCAAAACTATTAAAATTAATATAATTTTCTCCTTCTTTAAATCCCGTAATCTCATTTATAACGAATTATAATTTTGCTTGTTTTTCTTTTCCAATAATCCCTATAATATTAAGAAATTCTGGAGTAGGAATTGAGCCTATTTGATTCCCTTCACCAGGATACAATTCTATTGTTCTATCTTGCACTTTTTTTAAAAAATTCAGGACATCAACAGTAAGGGAAATAAAAATTTGTTCCTCTTTCACGTAAAAATTTTCTAAAAAAAGAATTCCATCTAAGGATATACGAAAAACAAATTTATCAGAAAATGTTCTAATCTCAACATAACTAATCTTTTTCAACTGATCTATCCAATAGTATATCTCATTTTCATTAATTTCCTTAAATCTATTATCTTCCTTGAGTTCTTCAACAGTAAATTCATGATAATAATCCTTTAAGAAAAGAATTATTAAAATGGTTTTAGAAGAAGCGAAATGCCCAAGATGTAAAGCAAAATTAAAGATAATTGAACTTGAAAGAGAAAAAACATATATTGGGGATTGTAAAAATTATATTTCTCTGAATTATTGTATTCAACACATTAGCATCAATAGTGCATATAGATAATATAATTAAGGGAGATTGATGCATTTTGCCATTACTCCAGATAAAATTATGTGCTAAAATTGCACTATAGCAGTTTTTATCACGAAAGAAGTTGCTGAAATCTCTTTTGCTAAACTTAAATTTGGAATCAGGAATGTGAATGTGTTTGTTGAAGTTTCTTAAGTCATCTAAGCGCTGCTGATTTTCCAAGCAATTTTGACCTTGATTTTGCTCTTCTACTTTTTCAGAATAAACTTGCAATCGCAATTCACTGATTTTTTTCATTAAAGCTTCATAAACACACATTTTAAAAAAACCACCCAACCTTTTGGATCGAATTGAACCATAAGTAAACTCTCTATATTTAAACAAAAAATTGGATTTCAGTTCAATTAGGAATTTTTGTCAATCAAGATATTTTTGTCATTAATGAATCCATTACTCTAATTGCGATGTGTGGGAAATAGCTGGAACACAGAGTTCTACAGTACACCGAGTGAAAAAGAAACTAATCAAAAATTTGATTATACCCGAATTTACAACTATAATTAAAAATACAATTTTTTGATTTATTAAAATGATCGTAGAATCTTGATTTCAAGAACAAAGAATTAAGAACTAGTAAACAAAAGTTAGGTATAACAGCTAAACCTCAATGGAGTTCAATTATTAAGACCGGAGCCTCCCTTTTACTTGGAACTGTACTCATCGGCATTGGCGGACCTATGTTCTTCGGTGCCTCTCTTGCTTGCGGATTTAGTGCTATACAGTCAGTTAGCAATAGTCTTGAATTTCAAAAAGGAATTGTTAAGGATAATGTCCTACAATCTTCCAACGACATTAATGTTAAACATCTAAAAGCCGAAATCGATGGGAGTCTTAAAAATAGATTGAAAGATGTATTAGTAAAGGCAAAACTTTGGGTTTCTAAAAAATTGGTAGGAAAGGTCAATTCAAAGTCTGATTTACTAGGAAATTTAGTGAAAAAATTCAGACTTACTGGTGTACCTGTTGCTCAAGCTATAAGATCAATTGTTATTGAAAATTCAAAATCTACCGTAAAAGATCTTAAAAGTATTATAAAGAATGAATACAATCTCAATCCGATTTTAGACATAAAATTCATTGCTAATGGTAAAGTATTATCTGACTTCACACAAATCGCGGAACTTAACCTTAGATCTTCTGATGTCATAACTGTGATGGATGAACAAGCTGGAGCAGGATCATTTACTACAAACCAAATCAAATTTTTTGCTGAATTATATCGAATAGTAAATCCAAAATCTAAGGGTACTGATATAGATATTCAAAAGATAGGAGAATTTCTGCAAAGAAGACTAAAAGTAGGAAAGGACTTTGTTCAAGATTTAACGAATTATCCAAAAGACCTAAACGTTATCCTTGAGCTTCTCTATTATTCTGAAGCCAATATTAAAGACAATATAAAATTATCTCAAATAAGAGACGTTATAACAGATTATGTCTTTGAAAATGGATTCATAACAGAAAATCCAATCAGAGGAGATGGAGAGGTTAAGACTAAAGACTTTCTTAGACTTGAATATGATCTTATTAAAAATATTTGGTTCTGTGTAGCTGTTTATGCGAAGACAGCTTATGAAGGAGAATTTGACGGAAAAATTACTCTGGAACTTGCTATGGACCTTATAGAGGATCATCTACCCCATAACTTTTTTAAAAAATATTTGGGCACAAAGCGCACTCTAAAATCATATCTTACAGAAGGAACTTCCGATATTGATTCTAATACTTTAGATGCTTTTATCATTGCTTTACAAAAATTTACAGCAAACAACAGACAGAATAGACACATATATCAAAAGACAATTAAACAAATTAGAGATTATGGAAAAACACGAAAGATTCGTGTTGATGGAAACGTGTATCCTAAAGCTTTTTATAGCGATAGTGTAATGGCTTATCATCTTGTGAAGATGATTGTACGAAACTTAGGATTTGATATCTTACATTTTGCACCTTTGGATGGGAAAATATTTTCTGCAACAAAAGCAGAGATTAAAAACGGACAACCAACTTTTATTAGACATCATTTCCGAAATCTAAAAGCATGGATACGGAAACAATCAATGCGAGTTAAAGATATGATAATCACTGATGATAGATTACACCATGATTATGAAGCATTTATGTCAGAACAAAGTGAAGCGAAAATGCAAGATTTATTGGTCAAATTTCAGCAATTAATCGAGATAGAAGGTGACATTACTTCTGAAAGGATTTTAAGTGTATTTGGAGAGAATCATTGGATTTTTAATTATTGGAATGTCGAAAGCGCTGATTTTAGAGTAAATTTAAATAGGTTTAATGAAAGGAAAAATTTATTACAAGATTTAAACGAAATTTTTTCGGGGAATCCAAGTAAGATTGAAGAGATGTTTATTGAGGCATATTATTCAGAAGAAGTAGGAGATAATAAGAATAGTCTTTACAGTAGATTTTTTACCAGTAAAACATCTTTATCTTTTAAAACTATTATGAATAGAGGATTAGAAAGAATTATAGCTCATCATAATAACCATGAAATTATGCGATATTTAGGATCAATGCCATAGGAATTATTAAATATGAATTATTAATGAATTTGTAGAAGTTGAAGAAACACAAAAGAGTTATTATTAAGAATTCAAAGCTGAAAAATGTAAGATACAGTTTAAGAACGGTTATCGCGGAAGCATATTTTGAGATAAATGACAAATTGTTAAAAGAAAAACGAGAAATAAGAAAGAAATTCATAGAAAAAGGAAAGTCTATTAAATCTGCGATTGAAGCAACAAAAGAACTTGAATCCAAAATTCAACAATTAAGTAGAACGTTTGAAAAATCCATTTGCATTTGTGGTGTGTGTAGAAAAATGGATAAGGATATGGTTTATGCTACAAGACCGAAAGAATGGTTTTGCATCGATTGTTATGAAAACAAAATCCCAAAAAACCTTCAAGAAGCCTGGGAACCCAAATATCCTCTTACTGAAGATCAGGTAATTGAATTCTTAAAAAAATTGAAAAAAGTTTCTGATCAATGTGAAACTACTTTAAAGTTGTCTAAACAGATCCTGGCTGATATGGGGATTAAAAAAAAAGATCAGAATATTTTTTTAGATATTCTGTATCAATATGGTGGACACTGTGACAGTGAAATTTTAATGAATGCCTATCCAAAAATTATAGCTGATTTTGATATTGATATATAATAATATACTTTTTTCCTCTAACAAATCCCCCCCACTACCGAAGTTACCTCCCTCCCCCGTGGTGCCCCCTCCTAAAGAAGTAGGGGGGAAACTGAATTAGTCAAGAAAGTGATTTATCTTGTTTGAATCAAGAAATTGGATAAATTTTTTCTCTTAAAAAGATAAAAAAAATTATAACAAAATAATTAATTTTATAGTGAATCAATAATACCCTTTTATTTATGCCAAACTTAGATAAGGAATTTCTAAAGGTCTATAATAGAATTCAACAAGTAAGTGTTATTATAGAAAATGTCTTAAAATTAAATCATAAAATAGTTGACGGATTTAATCAATATGCAGAATTTACATCAAGAACACAACTTAAAACTAATGAATTTATTGCAAAAAGAATAACCTTACTTGAAGAAATAGCTGCAATCTTGTCTAAGTTACACGAAACCGAAATTGGAATGTCTAAGATCAATGACTTATTAAGTAAAGCTAAAACCCATCTTGAAGAATATAAAGTAGAAAACAAAAAAATAATAGAAAGAGGAGAATTTGGTATTCATGAGTTTAAATTATTGGAGAAAGAAACCGAAAATCTTGATGTTGAGATTAAGAATTTCATGTCAAATCTCGCTGAAAAAGTTGATAAGAAAAAATTAAAATTAGAACAAAAAAATGATAAAAAATAAGCTTCATGAAAATCCAAAAGAGAAGTAAGAGAAAGTTTCTAAATAGGGAGCGAAAGATCTTGATCTTCTTTTTAGTTATCCATGCTGTTATAATCTTCGGTATTTGGATATTTATTTTAAAAGGAGAAAATATTCCCCTCATTATTTTGATTTTTGTGTTATCGTTAATCGGAATACTTTTATTTGTTAATTATATTGAAAAAAAGGTAGAAGAAAAAGAAAGACAAAAAAGAATTCGTAGGTTTAGATAAAATAAATGCTCTTTTTATTAGTTTGATTTTTAAATTTGTTGCATACAACTTAGAAAAGAGACACATGATATAAATGAATTATACTGAAGAATCTACACCAAAGCAAAAAAACTCAGACTTAAACAATACAAATTTTTATAAACTTTTTATTTACCTTTTTACTGTTGAAAAGGTAAGTTTCTCCCCAATATGATCTCATTTCGTGTGTGATGTGTACTTGGACAATTTAAAGATTTAGTGAATGTTGATATAACAAATCCAGAAGAAATTAAGAAATTACAGAAGAAAGCAAAGGAAATAACAAAAAAATATAAAGAAGCAGGATTAATCCCAGAAAATAAATAACAACTAATTAAAGAATTAGATTCTGCTATAGAGAGATGTATTTTAAGAAATTCAATTTAATCCAATAAGTTAATATGCTTAGGATTAACATTTAGTTATTTAAAAATATAGGTTAACGAAAAGAATCATTAAACGAACCGTAAAAAGTAGAAGAATATATGACTGAGAAAAACATTTGGTGGGTAAAATATAGTACTTGTGTAGGACTTCAACAATTTTTAAAAGGTTGTGTAATTGGTTGTAGGAAACAGTGGACAATCATAAAGAATGGATATGAGAATTTGAAAACGGGTGAAAATATTAAGGAAATTCAAGAAGAAAATCAAAAATTACTTTTTAATTGTTTTTTATATGCATTCTGTCAGAACCAATTTTCAATTATTTTAGACCATATAGCAGCAATACTGGAATGTCAAGATTTAAAAAACCTAAAGTCTGAAAATGAGAATTATTTTAAGCCATTTAGACTAATTGCCAATGGAATGAAACATTTAAATAGATCAATAATGGAATTGACTAAGAAAAGCGTTCGTGGTAATATACAGTTTTATAACTTAGATGGTTCAAAAATAACTTTTGGAGATGCTAGTGCAGAATGTATATCTGAAGAACCACTAAGAAAAACAGAGGAATTATTTGAAAAAATATATATTATCTTATCAGAGGAAATGCAAAAATTACACGAAAAAATTAGCAAACTTTAAAAATAAAAGAGTTAAATGAGAAATTTAAGATTTTTTTCCTTATTCTCTCACTGGTAAATAAGATATGATAAATCCATAGAATTTATTTACAAAGTTTTAACACTATTATTTATGTAAACATATCGATGATAAAAAGAAATAGAATTTTTTTTATACTTTTACTTAATTGTATAAGATTATGACTACTTATGTAATATGTGATAATTGTGGAAAGAAGTTTGTTTCTAAACTAATTCAAGTTGAAAATTTAGAGAAAAATGTTATTACAGGGAATTATGAACAATGTCCTCATTGTAAGAAACAAACATTAGTTGAAAATCGGAATTTAGTAAATGAATGATTCAGATAAAGAAAGAATTTATTGCTTGGAAAACTCTTTAATTGAATCAAATATTCATAATGTTGATATTTGCATTTTACCTACCCTAGACCTTCTTTTAGGTGTAAATCCCTAAATTTCGCTATATTTTAATCTATAATAGCTTTCAATGAAGTTCTATTTTTTTCCCTATTCTCTCCTATAATTATTACCTCCCTCCCCCGTGGTGCCCCCTCCTGAAAAAGATTTTCCTCCTACTTTTGTTCGGAGTTTAAGATAGTTAGTATTAATAATTAGGATTTGTTCGTGCTTTATTCTTTTCACATATATTAATTCGCTCTGAAATTTCATTTATTTTAATTTGTAACTGCTCTTGCGATAGATTTTCTTCATAGAAGGTGTACCATAATGATCTCATCATATTCGGTAAATCACTGGGATATGAGATAAAATCTTGTCTAAGGTTTTGATATAAAAAAGGCTCACCAGTTTTATCGCACTCACCGTTAATGGCGATATGTTCAATATACCACCCAGTTTCTGTCCATTTTATACGGTATTCATCCCAATTCCTTCCATCTCTTCCAGCTGACATATCAATTATTCCATTCCACCTTTCCGACCAAATTTTCATAATGCAAAACTCTTTTTCGCTAGATTTTATTTCATTTAAATCTTCATTGGGAATTTTGAACAATTGTTCTAAAAGCTCCTTCATGACTTTATTTTTTCTATGCCACTCATTATTATATGGAGGTTTTTTGATAATCTCTCTAAAATAAAAATTATCCTCTTTATACTTGCCAAAAGAATCAGTCCAGTCTCTTCTTCTGAGCTTTAACTTGATATAATTTGGATCTTCTTTATCCGAAATGATTATAACCATTTTCTCCTTGTTGAACCTGATATTAACTCCATATCGAATTTCTATCTTTTTAATGATGTGAGGATATCGTTCAATATACAGTTCAATTGTATCAAAAGCATTTTGAAATTTATTTTTTTGAGATTCAGTTTTTATTTTTTGCAAATTATTCATAATATTCCTCCATAATTCTTCAATTTTGTCCACTTTCTCACTTAAAACAGAAAGTAATTGAATATTTGGGATTTTTAAAGTGAAATTGAATTTTTCTTCAACATTTAATTTGATATCTTGCCAAATCTTATCCAAAACTTCTCTGGGATTTTCATTTTCTACATTACTCCATGTTTCACTATCATTATTCTCATTTCTATAAGAGATTTGCAAATCTCCACCCATATCGAAAAAGTGTCTCTCTTGAGGATCGGCATAAAAAGACAATTCATATTCGCTTTCTAAGAATCTGATTTTGCATTCAATAGGATATGGGAATTCTTCATCCAATTCAAGAGGACTGAAAATCATGCCAAAATATCTTCTAAATTTCCCTCTTTTTTCTTTTATTTCTAAAATATTATCATTAACCGTTATATAATCTAATCTGTATCCATTGAATACATTTTCAATGAAAGTATATAAAAATTCGAATAAATCCTGAATTTCTTTCTTATATCCTAATTCATCATTGATTAATGAAAATTCCCCTTTTTTAATTCTCTCTTCATGAATCTTTTTCCACTGAAGGAGTTTTTCCTTGGGAAAATCAATTCCTTCATTCTTATCAATCATATCTGCACAATTTGAACATAAGAATATTGCATTCTTGGCAGATTTCCTCTGATCTGAAGCTAGATTTTTATCATACCTAGGACCTCCTTCCGCTGCAGCAGTTATATGAGCAACTTTACCATAATAATTGACATCATCAAAATTTTGTTCAGCTGGACCAATACATAATTTATTGCATTTGGGATTAGTACAAAAATACGCGGCTCTTTTTGCGACTGTTTCCTTAGTTTTTCTTGTAAAATCATCCCTATTCATAAAAATCACTTTATAATGAAGGTAATTTTGTATTAGTTAACAAAATTGTATCTATTTTATATTTCATATTATTAATGAAATATTTTAAAAGTAAGAGACTACAAAGAATTTTAGCTCTGGTATCAGATAAATCATTCTATTTAATCACTAAGTTCTCTAAAAATATGAGAAATTTGTCCAGTAATAAACTCCCAAATGATGATCTCACCATCTTTTGAGCCACTTATTAAATATTTATCATCAGGAGTCATTTCTAATGATTGTATAGAACCTTTATGACCTTTAAGAGTTTTAATGTGTTCTCCAGATGGTATTCCCCATATCTCTATTCTCTTTTCAAATCCAATATACAATTGAGTATGAAATATAAGATATTTATTATCGTTAGTTATCGCTTTGGGAATAATAGTTTCCCGATATTTAATTGAAAATTATAAAAATGAAAGAATTTCAAAGAGTAAAATACTTGAATATCTAATTCAATCCGAGAAAGGCAAAGAAAAACTTGTCTTTAGAGTTAAACCCAAATTAAATATCCTGTTCTAATTCTGTCACAAATTTCTTTAATTCGTTTGGATATATAATTTTAACGCTCTGTTAAATGTATGTATGAAATTTTGGGTTTAAATTGACCTCTAAGTTTTATTTCATAAGAGATTTACTGTATTTTGGTTACAATTTTCTGTGTTTTTATAGTGTATTAACTAAAATTATATCAACAAGTGCCTTAATTGATTTCAGATATTGATCAGATCATATGATTGGAGTTTACTAGTAAAAAAAATAAAAACTTTCTACCCCAAATTTTTTTGTCGATTGGATCGAGTAGATCAAATTACTCGGTTATGAAGGATCAACCAACAAATTTATATATAAGGATTAACAATTTAGATATATATACATCAGTTTTTAGTCAAGAAATAAAAATTGAAGGTATTATCCCGAATGGGAAACTGGTTAAGAAAATTAACTAAAACTAAAAAAATTGTGGAGGAATATAACTTATGGCCGCTTTTGCTTGGTCTCCATTGCGCGCATTGATGAAAAAGGCAGGTGCTGAAATCGTTAGTCGTGCAGCGGTTGACAAATTAATGGATTACTTAGAAGAGTATGCAAAAACCTTAACTGGATGCGCACTCGATATTGCTAAGCACTCTGGAAGAAAGAAAGTAACCGCAGCAGATATCTCGCTGTCAATTTCGATGGTGGACTGAAAATGAAAATTGCTATTAGTTTAATTTAAGCAATTTTCGGCTGCTTTCTTTCAGCTTGTTTGTTTGGTAAAAAAAACTAAATATTTTTTTTATTTTTTTTATTTGTCTGACGTTTGTATTGATTTATCATCATTTAAGGTAATGAGTAAATCGTAGAAAGCTGATATGAGATAGCAATTGGGTTGGTGTAATCCTCTTAACCGGTCTGAAATTCATGCTATTCTTCCTCAAAGCAAGAAATTTCTAAAAATTTTTTTTTTATTTTTTTGACAAATTTTCTTAACTAGCTTTCTCTTCTAAGTTTTCTTAATTGTTCCTCCCCATCAATTGGGGCAAATCTACATACCTTGAAATGTAAAGTGATGTTATCATATATATCCCCACAAAAAGGACATTCATTTTCAGCAAGTTCCATACTTTTATCATGTTTATTAGGTAGCGATGACTCATTTCCAGAAGCTTCTTCATTTAGCAGGTGTGGAGCAGCATTCATCAAAATTTCACAGTCGCAGTTTCCTCCATAACCTTTACATAATGCTATAAAAGCAGTTTGCACTCCTGAAGGAATTTTCATTAAATTCATGATCTTTGTAGAAAAATTAAATTCTGGACCATCACATCTCCATTTCACACCGTTATATTGACATCCCTCATATCCTGACAATCTATTTAAGAACTCTCTAATTTGGGCTTTTGTGATTGAAATCTCATTGAAGGGTATCATATGACTCTCTATTTCAATTTTCGTCAACTGTTGTTTCCACACATCTAATAAGGTTATATTTACCGTAATTAAACAGACTTCTTTATCGTTTTGAATAAGCAACGGGAAGGATTCTTCCTTATGAAAGCCGATCTCTTGAGCTTTGATTAGTGATAGAGCCATATTAAAATAGCTTAAGCTCCATACACCCCCGTTTACCCATGCTAGATAGTTATCTTTCCCTCCGTATTCCCAACCAAACAAGGGGTCAGTTGGGAGACCATTAGGGTGAAATAGTTTAGCAGCATCAAGAAAAGAATTAATATCGGTAAATTCATAATCTTTAATATATGGAAATTTAAATAAACTTTCTCGAGATCCAACAACCATACATAAATTCTTTGAAATATAGCCATTCATGGTTTTATCGAACCTAAAATCTCTCCTTTTCAACCTGTTTAGTAGTCGGTTATCCATTTTTCAAATTTGATTCTACGTCTATGATATAGTTAATTAATTCCAATTTATATTTAGATATTATTTTGGGATCAAACCAAAAAAATTTCTGCAAAACTCTTTATTCTTAAACAGCACTATTGAAAGAAAGATTAATTCCTTGACTTTAGGAACTTATATTAGTGTCATGAAATTATACATTACAGATTAGTATATTAATGGTGATTATGATTGGTATATGGATGGATACATATTGTAAATTCTAAGAAAGATTTTGAAAAATTTTGGAATACTATTATGGAACATGAAGATATTTATCCAGGTAATTATATAATAATTGATGGTACGTGTATATGAATCTTCTTTAAGTGAAGTAGTCAAGGAAGTTAGTGAGAATCGTCCCATCGTTCCGTATTTCGAAGACATCAATTGATGGTACGTGTATTACATTTTTAAATTATTTTTTCTTAGTTCTAATTCCAATTCTATAATACTGGTAAAACCACCAATGAATAATATCAGCTCTGGTATATTAATGTAAAATAAGCGAGCAAAATCTTCAAAAAAATATGGAAAAAGAGGAGGTTTAACGCCTAAATTGCGAATTAACAACCATAGAGGAAAACTGAATCCTACAAAAAAACACATAATACGCCCAACTCTTACCGATTTTATTTGTCTATTTTTGCCTATTTGCCAACTTTTGTCTATGAATCCTAAAAGTGCGCCAACTATTGCACCCCCATTAGCGAGTAGAAAAAAATAAAAAAATAAAACAGATTCCACCATATCAAATTTCAACAGAGAATAATACCATCTAGCAAAGAAATACATTAAAATAAAGAACAAAATACCACCAATCATGCTTACACTCAAGCCTATTTTTGACAATTTACACCCTCTTAAGTATGTTTCATACGGAATTTTCCTATGAATAGTAGAAAAACATTTCTTTTTGCCTATAATAGAAAAGTAAAATTTTCCTTATATATGAAGTGGCTATCCTTTTCTTATTCTGGTACTTATAAGATAGAATTTACATTAGAATTTGAAAATAATAATAATATTTATAGGATTGTATTCTAGAGATAAAATAGAGGCAAGGAATTTTAATTTTTTACTATCAAAGCAATAAAAGAACATCATTAGCAAGTGAAGTTTATTATGGAGCTAAAAATCGATATCCGAAAGAAAAAACTTTCAAATAATGAAAAATATGGGGCGATATTATTGATAATTGGAATTCCAATATTAGCCTACCTTTCATTCACGTTACTAGCAGGAACCACGGTGATTATGAACCACTATGAGTCTTATTATATTGATCAGTATTGGGACCAAATAAATTATTTATTATTTAACTTTATTCTCAATATAATATTACTTGTAACTTGCCTTATAGCATTTATAATACCAGGAGCGTTCTTAATAAAGAAGAGAAAAGGAATCCTTAAAGATGATTGAGAATGAATATAAGTTTATGAATGTGTCACTCTTTTGCAAGTCCTGAGATTTAGATC
>CAZALK010000012.1:0-175205 GCA_964486045.1 uncultured archaeon | reverse complement strand
AAATAAAGAAAATAGCAATGGAGGAGAAGTAAAGATTGGCAAGATATGAAATACGTATTGCGGGGTATGGCGGTCAAAATTTTTGAGATTTCCTCATAGTGATTAAGGAGTCATAACCCTAAGTAAAATGATAATTACTGCTGCTTCACTTTATGAAAACTTAGCAGCCACACAAACTGAGGCCTATTCCGCTTCAGCAAGAGGAGGCCGTTGTTGGGCGGAAGTGGTAGTCGATTTAGATAAAAATGTGAAATCTATCGATTATCCTCAAGCTTTGAGACCATATGATTTTTTAATAGTACTGTCCGGGGAATCAGCTGCCGGTGTTAATCCTAATTATTTTAAGAAAGGTGAAAACACAGGATATTTAATTTGGGATCCCTCTACAATTGAGAAATTTAGTACCGCAGATAAAATCAAAAAAGCGTTAAGTATTCCTGTTCAAAAAATAGCAGTTGAGAAATTTGGGAATATTGTTTTTGGAAATTCAATCCTTTTTGGAGCGTTTACGATACTTTCTGGCATAATTTCTGAAGAATCTGCGATTGAAACTTTAAAAGAATTTGTACCAGGCTCCACAATAGAGAAAAATATGGAAGCATTTGAATTTGGCAAAAAGGAAGCTCAAGATTTTGAAAGAAAACTAAAGGAGGAGAACTAAAATGATGTATCTTAATAGGATTAAAAAGGGTTGGGGAGAATTGGATTCTGAAATTATAAGAACCGGTAAATGTGTATATTGTGGAGCGTGTGGTGCATTTTGTGCAAATATTAAATTTGATTCTCAAAAAGAAATTCCTATTGAAGATGGTTCCTGTAAAGATAGCAACACTTGTAGAGATGGATATGGTTTATGCTATAATTTATGCCCAAAAACGGGAATAGAACAAATTCCCTTGTCAGTACTTGATCAATGGGTATTTGGAAAAGTGCAAGACAAAATTTTAGGACATTATTTAGACATAGTTACAGTGCAGTTAACAGACAAAGCAAGAGAAAAAGTACCCCTAGAGGCAGGTCCAATCACAACTTTACTATATACAGCATTGAAAGCAGGTTTAATTGATTGTTCGATAATAACTGATAAAGATGAAAAATTTATACCGTTTCCTATAATCGCAGAAAATCAACAGCAAATTTTCAAAGGAGTAGGCTACAAACCAAGCCAGAGTCCAACAATATCGCTTGTAGGGGATGCTATTAATAAAGAATTTAGCGACATTGCAGTCGTTGGGACTCCTTGTCAAATTCAATCATTAAGGAAAATACAATATCACCCTATGTTTGATTATGAGGCATATGATCTAATCACACTGGCAATTGGGACTTTTTGTTTTGGAACTTATTACAATCAACTTTTGAGCCAATGTTTTAGTGAATATGAAGTAAGTGCTGACGAAATTATTAAAGTAGATGCTGAAAAAAATACATTTAAAATGAAGATCCATACAAAGTCTGGGATAAAAGAGATTCCATTAAATTATATTTATGATAAATCAATTCGGAATGCTTGCTTTTCATGTTCTGACTATACATCCTCATTTGCAGATATTTCTATAGGCAATATAGGCAGTGAAGATGGCTGGAAAACATTGATTATTAGAACGGAAAGAGGAAAGAAGATATATGATTTAGCCATTGAAAGAGGAATGCTTAAAACTAAAACTCTTCAAAAAACTAAGGAAGATTTAGTTTTAGATATTACTAGGTATAAAACAAATATTATTAAAATTGAATCAATAACAGAACACTCATCCTCCATTAAGAGCTTTACTTTGAGAAATGAGAGGATAGCTAAAGCGTATAAACCAGGAATGTTTGTATTTTTGTGGCTCCCAGATATAGATTTTTTACCAATGTCAATTTCAAAAGTAGAAGGAAATCTCATTGAAATTACAGTTCAAAAAATTGGCGAGGGAACCGCTAGGTTATTTGATCTTGAAGCAGGGAGTTCTATTGGCATAAGAGGTCCATTTGGAAACCCATGGAGCTATGAAAATGCTACAAATATTCTTATTGTAGGCGGTGGAATGGGAATTGCTGCCGTTACATCACTTGTTGAATCATTAAAGGTTACTGAAAAAAATATCTTTGTCAATATAGGAGCAAAAGATAAAGCCTCACTGGTCTTTGCTGATAGATTATTGGAGCTAATTCCTAATACATTATGTACTACTGATGATGGTTCTTTTGGTAGAAAATGTTTTGTAACCGACAGCATTGAAGAAATAATAACGGATAACAATATAGATTTAATTCTTACATGTGGTCCGGAAGTTATGATGAAAAAAGTATTAGACATTTCTGAATTAAAAAATATTAAAATTCAAGCATCTCTTGAAAGAAAAATGAAATGTGGAGTGGGTTTATGTGGATCGTGCTGCGTGGGAGATAATCATGATATTTCTGTTTGCAAAGATGGTCCAATCTTTAATTCAGATCAATTAAAGAAGTTCCCCGGGTTTGGGAGTTATATTAAATAGATTCCTTTATTATTTTCAAACGTCTAAATTTTATTTATTTTACTCAATTTTAAGAGGAATAAGAATTTTTACTCTATGCTTAACGAAAAGACTCGTCTTTAACCTAATCTCATACTTAGTGATTTGTTTCCAGAGTTCCATTCTATTAATATTTCTTTCCTTTCTTTATTTTCTTCTTTTCATCTTTGTTGTATCTTCTTGGGACTTTTTCTCTCCACGCTAATAAATCCTCAATATGAGAAACACCCATTATTTTAAGATAGGCATCCTCCAAATTTCCTGCTTTTGCAGATTCAATTATCTCTCTTGGACTTCCCTCTACTTTTAAAACTCCATCACTAATTATTCCAATTAGATCACATAGTTCTTCTGCAGCATCAAGAAGATGAGTACAGATAAAAATTGTTTTATCTGCTTTTTTTGCAAGATCAGATATCAGATCTTTCACCATTCTTGCAGCTGCTGGATCTAGATTAGATGTTGGTTCATCTAAGAAGATAATCTTTGGATCTTGTATTAAAGCTGCACATAAACATACTTTTTGCTTCATTCCTCTACTATATCCTTCCAGAAGATCATTTTCACGACCTTTTAAGTCAAAAATACCTAATAATTCATCAATGCGGGAAAATATAACTTCTTTAGGCAGGTAATACAACTCTCCTACAAATTCTAAAAATTCCTTTGCGGTTAATTTCTGATATAATCCAGGTGTTTCTGGAAGAAATCCAGAATTAATCTTCACCTGCTTACTTTGATCTATAATATCATACCCGACAACCTGAGCGCTCCCTGATGTTGGTGTGATAATTGAATTTAACATCCTTACTGTTGTAGTTTTTCCTGCACCATTTGGGCCAAGTAATCCATAAGTGACCCCATAAGGAATTTTTAGATTTAAGTTATTTACGGCTACAATTTTCCCGAATTCCTTTGTTAGGTCATTGGTTAAAATGGCATAAGTTTCTGTAATTAAACTCACTTCCAAATTGTGCTATTCATTATTTTATTTAAGATAAATTTTGTTCGTTAATTTTTTTAGTGAAAAAATCGTTATGTGGTAGTAGAATATATTTGTTATTTATTATTTGTCCTTTTTTACTGGAATACCTGAAGAACAAGAAACGGAAACTTGGCATAAACCACAACCATAAATATCAATACCATAATTTTTTCTTACATATGGTATAGCGCTGAAAACATGGGCAGAACATTTTTTTTTATCATGACGGGTTTCTAATGAAATAGCTCCAGCAGGACATCTCTCAATACAATCTCCGCATTTTATGCAATATTCATAGGGGTCAATCGGTCTTTCACTTGCATCAGAAGGGAATTTATAATCTACAATTATACTTCCACATCTCATTGCTTTACCTCGCTCATTAATAAATCCATCCGATAATCCAAATGAGCCTAAACCCGAAGCAAATAACATATGTCTATGAGACCATGTGGATGCCCAAACTCCTTTTTCATGCTTTTCATATGTCTTGAATAAATAATCTTCTGTCATAGGAGCAACAGCATTAATTCCTTCTTTTTTTAATTCTTTAACTAGATGTTTCTGCAATTTCTGATTAGCTTGCTCTCCATATAGTCTAGTATGAGCCCATCTTTCAGAGGGCATTTCTTTTGAATGTTCGAAGTTTTCTTTTTTTGTCTTTTTACTTATTGGGAGCACAAATGCAACAATTGAGAGATCCTTTAGTGTTGAACAATGATTATTTTTTTCACAGAATTGATTAAAGGCTTCAATGGGAGTTAGATGAAATTTACCGATTATATCCTTATAATCATTAAAAATAGAATCATTTCCAGAAGCAAATCCAACAATTGTGTTTGGCTCAAAAATAAATGAGCTGTCTACCCCTACCATTTTATTACTTTCATCCATCCTTAAGAAATCATTTATTTTTCCAATAAACCACTTTTTATCTACAACCATAATAAAGGTAATAATTCATCGTTTTAAAATTCTAAAATTTTTAAATTCTTCATGTTTCTATTATATATCGTGGATGTTAGGACTAAGAAAGGACTTCTATTCGGAGGACTGGGTGTATTTATAGTAGGTTTCCAACCCATCGTAGCTAATGCACGACCACAATCTCTTGATGCATTTATCTTCGCAGCTATGACTTGTTTGGTTGAGGTTATTATGTTTTTTCCCTTGACGATAATGGAGATAAAGAAAAATCATCCAAATACTAATGATTTAAATCAGACCGTTTCTCAAAGTACAGTATGGCAAAATTGGAAAAAAAATGCGTGGTTACTTATAATAATCGGGATTATTTTTGGTCTTAATCAACTTTTATTCTTTATAGGTTATAATTTAGCTGGAGCTATTAATGGTTCATTAACACAAAAGACTTCAGTTTTTTTTGGGTTGATATTCGGAGTTTTGATTTTAAGAGAGCGAATTACAAAAGTACAAATTATCTTCTCTATTGTCTTATTTTTTGGCTTATTTTTAGCTATAGCTCAAGGATCTTTTACAACTTTGTTCGAAATGAAATGACTCCAACACAAATGGTATTTGTTAGGAATATTATTTCAGGATTTTTATTAATTTTTACTTATTTTGTTATTTTTCCTGTTGATAAGCTAATCTTATTCAGCAATCCTCTTAATGTCTTTTTCTTTATAGCTATGGGTGTTGTTTACGGGACAGGATTATTTTGCTGGTATAAAACTCTCTCATATCTAGATGTATCCAAAGCAACTATAATTTTATCACCGACTCCAATTGTTAATTCTTTGTTTGCAAGTTTTATACTTAGCGAAGCATTTACATTGTTCCATCTATTAGGTACATTCCTAGTGATCATATCAATAATTATGATTGTTAAACAAAAAATAATCCCGAAAGACTTATCGTCTCAAGTGTAGAGCAACTTAGTATTTTAAAACAAGATCATATGTGAATTTCTAAGGTAATAAACTAAAATAAACTTTAAGATAATTGATAAATTTTAATAGATGAATATGTCCGATACTAAAATTGTTAAAATAGTAGGCTTAAAGAAATTCTTTGGGGAAGTAAAAGCAGTAAATGGGATATCATTTGACATCAATAAAGGAGAAATTTTTGGGTTACTGGGACCAAATGGTGCAGGTAAAACAACCACAATCAAACTTCTCTTAGGACTACTGGAACCAAATGAAGGAGAAATGAGTGTTTTCGGATTAAATCCAGAACGGAATGAAGTTGAGATCAAACGCCGTATTGGTTACGTATCTGAAGAGCCCTTAATTTTTAAATCTTTAACCCCAAAAAACTTATTCAATTTCATTGCTTCAATTAGAAATTTAGATGGGGAACGAACTACAGAACTCGCAAAAGATTATTTAGAAAGTTTGGAAGCAATTGAATATTATGATCAATTAATTGCTACTTTATCTCATGGAAATAAACAGAAATTACAAATAATTGCAGCAATTCTTCATGAGCCGGATTTTTTAATTTTAGATGAACCAATTGCGGGTCTCGATGCTAAATCTGTAAGAGTTGTTAAAACTATTTTAGAACTCCATACTCAAAGAGGAGGTTCAGTTCTTTTTTCTACCCATATTATGGAAATAGCACAAGAATTATGTGATCGAATTGGGATTATTAATAAAGGTAAAATGGTGGGAATAGGTACAATTGAGGAACTTCGTCTACAAGCAGACAAAGTTGGCGCGAGTTTGGAAGATGTTTTCCTACGATTGACTGAACAAGACACTTCAGTTAATGAAATCATCAAAAAATTAAGGGCATCTTTTAAAATGAAAGATTAAAGGTATTGATGTGTGTGAATGAAAAAAAAAAAAAATCTTTGTATTCTTTAGCGAAATACCCCACTTATGAGATTTTAATGGAGGGTCAAATGGCGAGTGCGGGGGCACATCAAGCAAAATTTATTGAAAAACTAAAAAAGAATAAAAATTACATTAAAAATCAATCTATTGCCCTTAAAACTGCTTTTTCAGTTCTTTTTTTATTTTTACCTTTACTGCCGTTAGTGATATATTTTCAGATTACAGAAAATATAGGCACTATTTCGATAAATACAATGTTTTTCGTGTCTTCTTTTCTATTTATGATATTCTTTGGGATGGTACTTATGTATATGCTTATGTTTGGAATGATTTCAACTGGATCCTTTATGTCAGGTAATGCTTTTAAGTGGTTACAGACACTCCCATTCTCTAAAAAAAAATTAAAAAAGATAGGTTTTATGACCGTATTTCGCAGTTTAGATTATCCCCTAATAATATTAATAATGGGCTTCCCAATTATTATGGTTATCGCAACACAAGACATCTTCATGTTTTTTATTTGTTTGTTAGTATCTATTGTGAATGTGATCCTTAGTTTTAGCATTCTGGTAATAGTAGGGGAGAAAATGAGTATTCTTTTTTCAGAATCGAAAGCTAAATCAAAAAATGTGAATTTAATTCGGACAATCACTATGCTTGGGTATTTTATAATTATTTTTGGTACTAGTTTTCTCTTCAGTTGGGGAATAAGTGCCATTGAAAGTTTATTAACAATCTTCGCTACTAATGAACCACCTTTCATTTTAATTGTCATCTTAAGTCTAATTCCTTTCCTATTTGCCCCAGCATTTCTAGTGTCATTAAATACTCTTCAAGCTCAAGTAAATCCTATCTTAATACTCACTACTCTAACAGGATTTGCTTTAAGCATTATATTAACATGGTTGATATTTAGATTTGCTCAAAAAGCTTTACGTAGTGCAATTTCATCAGAAGTTAAGACAGTAAAAGTAGAAAAGAGAGAGATTCATTTCGAATTAAAACCTACCTCACCAATTAAAGCATATATCCGAAAAGATTTAGTATCTTCTACAAGAGATATTCAGTCTTTTATGTTTATATTTTTCCCTATTTTTTATCCATTGATAATGATTTTATCAATAGTTGGATTATTTAATGAAATGACCATTTCTATTGAAGCTATATTGATGATTTGGTCTATTATACTTATGTTGTACCTTGTTATTCCTATAATGCTAATCGTAGGATTTTTAAACATTGAGGAATCAGGTAGTTCGACTTTAGCTTCATTACCACTTCTCCCACGGGACCAAGCAAAAGCAAAAATCTATTTAATGTTAGCACTTCAAGGAATATCGCTTTTAATAACTTCAGTAGTTCTAGCTTTAATATTACAATCAATATTACCAATCATTCTGCTTCTAATAACTCTACCGATTGCGTGGATATTGTTATTATTTATATTTGTTTTAAAAATAAAATTCTTCGGGCAAATGAAATACAAGTACATCATTGAAGAATTACATAAAGAAAACAAGATATTGAAGTGGATCGCTATGATCTTCTCTTGTATTGGACTTTATTTGACAATTTTAATAATTGGAAATATTTTAATATATTTTTTTGGAATTACAGTTGGGATAATAGTTTTAGGTGTAATCGGAATTCTTGGATTAGCTTTAATGGTATTTATTTTTAACAAAATGTTTCCAAAAGGTCAAAAGGTGGCAAATTATAAAACTGGAGGTTTTTTAAGAAATAATCCGATCTTAGGGGGGATAGTCTTAACACTTTTATATACTTTTTTCCTGTATTTAGCTGGGTTTGCAGAAGGTTTAGTACTTCTTCCATTTATAAACATATTGACCCTTAATGATTATACTTTTCTACTTTTTTTAGATTTTTTCTTCCAATTTGGATTTCTAGCTGTTTTATTATTCTTAATAGTTCCAAAAGGTTTGAAACTTCCCGATTTGACTTATTCCCTTAAAGATTATACTGAAATAATTCATTTAAGACCATCAAAACCAATAATCAGAAATATTTTAGTCGGAGTTGGATCATTCATTATATTTAGCATCGTTGTGCTTATTGGAGCTATAACCCTTGGACACTATGTTTTTGACCCAAGAATATTATTTGGGAACCCTGAACCTACAGGAGTGGGATTTGGTGGTCTTGGATGGTTCTTATTTATAATTATGCTTATTCCTGGAATTTGGGAAGAAATAGCCTATCGAGGAGTGTTAATTCCCATGCTCGTAAAAAAATATCATATAAGGACATCTCTTATAATTAGCAGTGCTATTTTTGGGTTTGCACATACCTTTAATATTATTTCATATATCCTAATTGGCCTTGATCCTCTTAGCGCCCTAATTTCTGTTTCTTTTCAAGTAATTTATGCGACATTCTTAGGTCTTGCTTTTGGATATCTGTATATTAAAACAAAGACTCTTCTACCAAGTATAATTTTGCATTTTCTAATAAATTCTGTTGGACAAATTTTCTTTAATACATACATTACTGATGTTTTTTTAGCGGGAATATTTTTGATTTGCTTTTTAGGATTAATTCCTGCGATCTTCATTATTTTATTCGTGAAAGTGGTTATAAAGCAAAAACTTAGAAATCAAGATTTTCTCGAAATTCCTTCCTTTTAATTTAGATCGATCACGAAATTTGTAAATAGGAGTTCTTGCCTATAATAAATGAATATTTACAGATTTAACATCAGGAATGCCGTTGAGAAAAATAAATTCGGATTTATGTTTTCAACTAAACGTCTTCTTCGAACGGAATTTTATAAAATTTGTCAATATTTTTATGTAGGGTTGATGAATTAATCTATAAGGGATTAAAAAAATTTAGTTAGAATATGTTGGACACTTTTAAAATTCTTGAGATTTCATGCCCTACTTGCGGGGAAATAAAAAATATAAATATTCCAGAATCAATTTTCTCCCAAAAAAAGTTTGGCACAATCAAGATTCAAGTACCACTTAAAGCTGTTTGTCTAGAGCACCAATTCATTGTATTTGTTGATATCAAAGGAATTATTAGGGGTTATGAAAAAATCGACATACATATTACATCATTAACACGAGAAATTGAGAAGGAGACTGAAAGTGGATTAACTCTTAGGAAATTAATACAAGTATTTGGAATTTATGGGATATTTAGTTTGCTCCATGCAAAGGTATTCAACTATCCAATCTACATTTTAACTGACAAGGAATTTGAATTTGATGAAGACACATTAAACTCAATAGGAGATGTAATTTTACCAGAGAATTATGGGGGGAGTAAAACAATACATTTACGAGAAAACACAGATATTAGTCAAACAAAAATAAAACACAAAGATGTGTTAATAATGGATACAGAACAACACATTTTTCAAACACCTTGGAATACAAAACTAAAGTTCGAAGAAAGTATAGTAAAAAGGGCTTTAGAAATAATAGATGACCAAGAACAGTTAAAGCTTCTTCAACAAGATATTGCAAGACTGATAAATGAAACGAATTTTATTATTACAATTCTCAATAAAGTGGGCGAATATTATGAGGATGATCTTATCAGGCAATTATCTCAAGAATTTAAAACAAAGAAGATTAATAATTATCGTTTGAATCTAATAAAAGAATTTATCAGAAGGAATGTATCTAAAAAACTCGTTTTAAAAATAAAAAGTAGAGTGGGAGAGTTCTTGGGCAGTATATAATTACAATATCTGCTGTTTTTAATCTCCATATAGTAAAAGTAAAATAAAGATCGATTACTATTTTAAGCAAATAAACTAAAAATATAATCATATTCTAAAGAAGTGAATTAAAAATGGTATTAGTTGGAGATTGGGGCTTTCAGAATCGACTTAACAGAATTATACGTTCTAGAGGTAGTTCAAAGCGTTGTGTGATGCTCGCTGTCGATCATGGCTATTTCGGTAATATTCCAGGTCAATTGAAGCGTTTTGCGGATATGACACCTTTATTTGAGTACGCTGATGCTCTGATGCTTACACGTGGTATGCTTAGAAATTGTGTGCCATCTGAATTAGATATTCCAATTGTTTTAAGAGTTTCTGCTGGAGCAAGTATGCTTAAAGAACTCTCAAATGAAGAAATTAACGTTTCGATTGATGATGCAATAAGGTTAAATGTTTCTGCAATTACATGCTCTATTTTTGTTGGGGGGGAATACGAAAAGCAATCATTGATGAATCTCTCTAAACTGGTTAATTTTGGGCAAACCTACGGTGTACCCGTGCTTGCGGTCACAGCAGTAGGAAGAGAAATGGTTAGAGATGCCCGTTATCTAGGTATGGCGAGTAGAATGGCTGTGGAATTAGGAGCAACTTTTGTAAAAACTTATTACTGTGAGAATTTTGAAGAAGTGACAAACATTTGCCCTGCACCAGTTGTAATCGCAGGTGGGAAGAAACTTCCAGAAAAAGACGCCCTCCAAATGGCGAAAAATGCTATTGATAAAGGAGCCGTTGGCGTAGACATGGGGAGGAACATTTTCCAATCAGATAAACCAATCGGTATGATTAAAGCTGTGAGAGCGATCGTTCATAAAAATACCCCTGTTGAAGAAGCGTTTGAGATTTATCAAAATGGTCCAACTGGACTATAATTTTCTATTTTTTTAACGTTATATACTAATTTTTTTAGAGAAAAGAACCAGAATAAGCTTGGCTGAAATTTAGAAATAGTATATTTAAATCAAGTTTAAAAGAAAACTTTTTATTAAGCTTGTCATAAATGAGATCTCTACATTTATAATCTAGTTAAAATTTTTATTCAACATCATTTAATAAAAGATAATTCTTAAAAAAAGATGATATAAAAAATGACTGAAGAAATATTAAAATTTACCAAACTGACTTTTGTAATCCATTTTATAACAGGGCTTATTTTTACCATTTTGTTTTGGCTTCCACAGATGACTAGTACTCTTTTTGGATTTACTTACACAGCGGAATTAGGAGCTGTGACCATGACACTCGGTTCAACTTTCCTAGGGCTAACAATTGGTTCGCTTTTAGGAATTTTAGCTAAGGAATGGAAGGAAATTAAAATAGTAGTACTAATCGATGCATTTTTGTTAGTTGCTAGTCTTATTTCTTTTACGGTTAATTTCGCCGCGTATAACGCTATGATATACTTCTCGATGGCATTAAGCATAATTTTACTTGTGTTATTTTGCCTTACCTTTCTACAGCAAGAAGATAAGATGAAACCATTATTTTAGTAAAGAAAAAGTGAAATTCGATATCTATAATTAATCTTTTTTTTTTTACCCATTATGAATAGAGAATTAAAGTGGATAATTGAGTTATGTTTCCTGTTTTTCAAAACCAGATTAGAAAGTAGTTAGTTTTTTTTATAAATTACTTGATATAGATATGTCTTTTTCTAAAAAACATATTAAAAAGGAAATTTTATGTTATTTAATAGATTTGGGAACACTCATTACTAAAAAAATACATTTAATGACGAAGGATTTTTAAAATCATATGATCATAGATAAAATAACCCCAATTAATATTAAACTCAAATTTATCCTATATAAAAAAAATTAAAGAAAAGTTTTACACACAAAATGGTTTAGTGAAGTAAGCCTATTACTTTTAATTTATAAAGTTTTGCTAATGCTAATACATTTTTAATTGGATTTAGATTATTTTTTTAGGTTAGAATATATAATATTTAGATTAATTTAGGTTTAATTCGGGGTTTAGAGATGGCAAATAGATCTAATTTTATAAATGATTTTGAAATGAATTGGGATTTCACCCTTGTAGATAAAAATGATTATGCGATAGAGATAAAAAATCTCTCAAAGACTTATATCTCTGGGGAAGTCGAGGTAAAAGCACTACGAGATATTAATTTGATAGTAGAACAGAAAGAAAGGCTAGTTATACTTGGACCTTCTGGAGCGGGTAAAACAACTTTGTTGAACCTACTTGGGGGTATAACATCCCCAGATAAAAATGGGGGGACATTAAAAATATTTGGTTCAAATATCAAAGAATATAATATGAAACAGTTATGTAATTATCGCAAAAATAGGATAGGGTTTGTTTTTCAATTTTATAATCTATTTCCGGCATTAACAGCAATCGAAAATGTTGTAATTTCAATAGAACTCTTAAATAAAAATCAAAAACTACCTCTTTATGAAATCGCCGCAAAATATTTAGATATGGTAGGATTAGGTGATAGATTGCATCATTATCCATATCAGTTAAGTGGTGGTGAACAGCAAAGAGTTGCTATTGCGAGAGCTTTAGCTAAAATCCCTTTTATTGGTAGAGAATTTATTCTTTTATGTGATGAACCAACAGGTAACTTGGACACAGACACGGGAGATAAAATAATTGAGTTGATAATAAAACTAAACGAAAAAGAAGATATCACATGTATCTTAGTTTCTCATAATCCAACAATTGCGAAAAAATCCGCAACGCAAATAATACAAATTAAAAACGGTAGGATAGAACAAAACAGTCGGCTCACAGTAAAAAATGAAGGTTTTTCATAAAAAAGCATTTAAAGATTTTAGAAAATTCGGTTGGAGAAGCATACTAATAATTCTAATATTAGTTCTCTCTATTGGTGGGAGTTTAGGGTTTATTTATGTAATATTAGCTGCAGACCCTTGGATAGAATCATATTTTGACAATGTTAACCATGCTGATTATGTTTATCAATTAGAAGAAAGTACTTGGATAAATCAATCTGTATTAGATGGTTTTTCTGACCAAGATGAAGTAAAAGATTACACTGGAAGGCTTTTTTGGAAGTCATCACTGAAACTGGAGGGTCAAAATGAAGTTAAATACATTCTTCTTGTAGGTTTAGACCCACTAGTAGAGGTACCAAAGGTATTTAATTATACAATTGAATCTGGCAAAAATTTCAATCAAAATAGCAATAATCTAAGCATTGTAATAGATAGTGACTTTGCGATAAGAAATTCCCTCATTAGGGGAGATATAGTAAATCTTAGCGGTTTAAATGATGCAAAACTGAATATCTCAGGTTTTTGTAATTCACCTGAGTTTTTAATGATGACCTCGAATCCAGAATATTCAATCCCAATTCAAGGATCAATAGCGGTGGGGTATCTTTCAAAAGATACATTAAAAAATTATATAATTGAATATTTTGAAGCGTTAAACGCGACTACTCCTGATGATATGTCTCCCATGATTTATTATTACAAAAATATAGATTATAATAATATTGCCGTTACGTTTAAACAGTTGTTCGATGCATCTGATGGAAATATTGCTGTAAAATCATATTTAGAAGATGATTTAGATATAGTTATAGAAATTGCAGAATTTTTTAAAGATTCAAGGGCTTATGAGGGCTTCCATGGCAACATTCAAGATGCAAAGAAATTTACGACAATAATTCTAATATTTATGCTTTTGATGGGACTATTCATAACATTTGTTATCTTTAGTAGATATGTGTATAATCAAAAGCAACAATTAGGGATATTAATGACATTTGGGTATAGGAAATCTGACATAAACCAATATTTCCTTCGTATTTTTTTATTAGTGTCATTAATAACAATTCCTCTTTCAATCGTTATAGGTTATATAGTGGGATGGGCTATTTTAGGGGTTGTAATATCAAATGTTGCTAATTTATCTATGAATAACTTGGCTTTTATGTTTTTACCCGAAGTTATTTTTATAGGAGTAGGATTAGTATTTCTTATAACGTTTGTAAGCCTTTACATCCCTATAATAAGTATAAAAAGAACTGGCGTGTCGGCTTTAGTATATGGACAGTCTAAAACTAAAGTTTCCATAATGAGATTAAAAAAATCTTTGAAACCGAAAAAAAAGATATCAAATAAACTAATTCATCGAAATCTCTTTCGACACAAGAAGAGATTACTCTTTACAACAATTGCTATGACATTTTCGTTACTAATAATCTCAGCAACTCAAACTATTGTAGATAGTATGGATTATAATGTTTCAAGAGTTTTTAAGTCGCCTACTAGTAGTGTACAAACAAATGAAAACTGGGATCTGAATGTAGATTTCCAAAATAATATAAATATGAGTTATATCAATAATACTATTGATCAAGTTTCTGAAATTCAAGGTATTAAGGAAACCCTAAACTATGTAAAAGGGTTGGTTACCGCTATAGGAAATGAGGATCAAATCTTCTTACTGATAGGTTTTAATGCAGAAAATTCAACAGTGCACCATTTTACTTGGGATAGCCAACAGATTGGAAATTCGCTTCCTAAAGAAGAAAATGAAATTGTGATATCGCGTCAACATTCTTTGAAATTAGATAAAAAAGTGGGTGATGATATAAACATTACAACTCCGACGGATGATAATTTTACAATGAGAATCGTTGGTGTGCATAAGGAATTGATAAGCACTGGTTATGTAACCTTAAATGGTGGAAGGAAAATTCTTCATAATGAGGGGGAAATGGTTGATGGCGTTTATATTCTTCTAGAAGAAAATGCCGATAAGGAAAAACTTATTAATGATATATACGATTTAGAAAATATTGAGATTATATTCGATTCTGCGGTGATGGCAAGTAAATTGGCTGAGTTTTTTAACGATTTTGTGCCACTCATGCTTACAATTGTCGCCTATAGCCTTGTTGTATCATTTTTTATCATTTTTTATAATTCAATCATGAATATATACGATAAAAACTATGAATATGGAATATTAAGATCTTTAGGGTATGGGAGAAAAAGAAATTTTCGGTTAATATTGGGGGAAAACTTAATGCAAGGTTTAATTTCTATTATTTTAGCATTAATTTTTACATATCCGTTGAGTTTACCCCTAGCGGCTATTTTCCAAGGAGATGGTTCATTTGAAGTGGTTGTTGGTCAAAATGCTATTGTATATATAATAGTGCCTCCACTACTCCTAATACTTTTAGGATCATTTGTTAGTTTAAAGACAGTATATAATACTAATCTTTATGAACAAGTCCAAACCCGATTTATAGGATGATTTCTCTTAATATTTAGGTTTACTTCCTATAATATTATGATCTAATAGAAAAAATTAAAAATCTTTTCTAAAAAGCACTTCAATTAATCTATCTAGTGGGTTCAAGTATCACTTTCAAGGAATTCCCTGCTTCGCATACCACTTTAAAGGCTTCTTTTGCTTTACTAAGAGGAAACCGGTGTGTTATTAATCCTACTACATTAATTCTTTTAGATACTATCCAATTATAAGCTTCATCAAGATCTTGGGGTGCGGCGCCATAAGAAGTCATAATTTTAATTTCTTTTCTCCAATAAGTATTTATAGGAACTTCGAGCTTTATCCCTGGTCCTGGAACGGCAAAATAAACAATCGTACTACCTGATGCTGCACATTCTAAAGCCTGCTTTGCTGCTGATGTGGCACCAGTACTAACGATTACTATGTCTGCTAGCCTGAACTTGTTTATTTCCTTAATTTCTGCGGGAATATCTGAATTTGCGTTAAATACTTCATCAGCGCCAAATTCTTTTGCCTTTTGTAGCCTATATTCATTGATATCAGTAGCTATGACTTTTTTGGCCCCTCTCAGTTTCGCAAGTTGAATATGTAATAAACCTGAAGTACCACACCCAAGAATTAAAACAGTTAATCCCTTCTTCATATTTGCTAATCGTTGAGCTCGGCATACACAACCCAGTGGTTCTATGAAAACCGCTTCCTCATAAGATACACTTGGATCTAAAACATACACACCTTTTTTTTCAATGTTAATTTTTGGAATTCGCACAAATTCAGCGAAACCTCCAGGATCAAAATTTGTATTATGAAGTAAATTACATGCAGTATGGTGCCCCTGTTTACAATAATGACACTCAAAACATGGTACATGATGAGAAACAAATACACGATCTCCAACTTTAAGATGTTTCACCGTTTCACCCATCTCAACAATATCTCCCGCAATTTCATGGCCTAAAATCAATGATTTCACACCCAATCTTTGCATTTTTGCGAATCGATAATATTCAAGTATGTCTGAACCGCAAATTCCAGATCTTTTAACCTTAACTAAAATTTCTCCCTGACCGATTGTTGGCTTATCTATTTCATCTTCTCTTACATCTTCATTATTATAATATCGTGCAACTTTCATTTTTTTATCACTTCAATGTTAAAATTTTGTTTAATTCTTCATCTGATATATTTAATAAATCTACCTCAGGAAGCCTTTCTGTAAGTATGCGCCAATTGTTATCCCTAGTAAAAATATCTTTAAATAGTGGTAAAGCATCATCAAATCTTTTTATATTAGCTAGAGAAATAGCTGTCCAATATTTCATCTCCATATTAGTAGGACACATTTCTTGTGCTGACTTAAACTCTTTTAGTGCCTTATCTTCATCACCTTTTTCCATAGCAACGTCTCCTCTATCCATTATCTGATATGCTCTTCGAAGTTTTAATAATCTTTTTAATTCTTCTAATGGTTCTGGATTGTCCTCAACCCTTATATCAATAAGTGGATCATCCCATTTGTTTTCTACTGGCTCGCTTCTTACAATCAATATCGCAGCTGATTGCCTTCCTCTTATATCTCCTCCTTCTGATTCTGCTGCTTCTAATGTCTTAATTATTCTCTCTGGTAAAGGGAGATTTTTATTTTTTTCAAAAGCCTGTGCCATCGCAGGCCAAACGGTATCTTTTAACATCATATTTGCCTGAACTGAAAAATTATCTCCGGTTTCATGACCTGCATATTTAATACATTTTGATCCTGTATGCACTGCAACCCTTCCATTAACATCAAGCAGAGCAACTTGCCTTACATTTTTTCCATCGTCATCAGAAAGTAGTATATCTAATGCTTCTTCTGGTGTTTTTCCTTGTTTCATTAGTTCAAGGCCTCTCAATCCAAAGGATTTGTTTACAAATGATTGTGTGGCTACTACTCCCACGCCAGAAGCGCCCCAATCAACTACAGAGCCCACAGAGAAATAATGGCTTTGCACTCCTACACCCATTTCTCCTGTTTTAGGATCTCTTGCGACGATAGAATAAGTATGACTTAAAACTGTATCTTTTCCAGTTCTATTTGATTTCATGATAAGAATTAATTAAAAAGTAATTACCATTTTTAAGTTAATTTTTATTTTGAATTTAATGTTTTCTATAAAATCAAAATTAAAAATTGAGAAGTAAAAGAATATTTGATTTGGTTTTTTGATTTATTTAACTTTTCTTCTTCGGAGTAGTTTAAAAGCGATATCAGTTCCCAAACCCTGTTTGTAGGCTAAATCAATCCAAAGCATAGCAAGAGGTTCGATTAATCTTGCGTTTTTTAAAGGACCAGCATCAATGACATCGAAGCCTATCTCTTCACCTAATTTATATACAATTGATTTTGCATTTAAGTCATCCCCACAGATGAAAGTACTAGCATTTTGAGATCCAAATTGTAATTTTGTTAGATTATCTGAACCAAGAGAATTAAAAGCTTTTACAACTTTAGCACCTTTTGCCCATTCAGCAATTTTTTCAGCAGCAGAGGTTGTATGGCCGAATAACAATCCCCCTAATTGTGGTGCCACAGCGTTAGTGCAATCAATAATAATCTTCTCACTTAAATCGCCTACTACTTGTATAGACTCCTGGGCTGCTGACCAAGGTACTGCGAGGACTACCACTTCTCCATATTGAGCTGCATCTGCATATGTTCCTCCTAAGACATTTGATCCAAATGAATTAGCTAGTTTTTCTGCATTTACAGGATCACGAGAACCAAACATAATCTTATGATTTTTTTCTGCCCAGATTGTACCTAAACCTTTACCCATGCTTCCTGTTCCAATTATACCAATTTTCATAAATTCTCCCCCATATTGAATATGACCTTATTAAACAAAATCTAAAATCGCTTAGGTTTAATTGAAAATAAAATAACTGGGTATTTATGTCTTAGGCTATTTTAAATGAGGTGAAAAATACGATATTATTCATTAACTAAATTAGTAAGTATCTCAATTATACGAGATGTATTGATAATACCACAGACACAAGGTCTTGTCAATTTTCTTGCGGCTTTTTCAACAGTAGTTTTTCCTCGTCTAATCAAATCTACATAATGTGTAATTGACTGTGGTGAAACTGTATGATGTCCACACATTGTAGTAATTTCTAAGTGCTTTTCTGATGGTAATAACTCACTTTTTCCGAATGTACCCAGTGAAAAATGGACCGTATGGGGCTCTAATCCTATTTCCTTCAGAGACTTTTCAATTTCAGAAATTAATCCACTTACAACTATTGAAATACCTAAATCTTCTTCTTTCAGGATTTGAATGACTTTTTTTACAGTCTCAAGATCCCCATAAGCAGCAGTTATAACAGATGATGTTCTCCATCCTATTTCAGACAAAATATTAATTGGATTATATTCATTCAAAATTTCTCCTATCTTTATCATTTTTTGCCGTGAGTCGTCATAATTATCATTTATACCGCCCTCGAGCATTGCCAGTATTACGTAATCCTTTTTTAGATCCTTTACAATCCCTTTCCTGTGCAAGGTATGTGTCAAAATTCGTTTTCCTCCATATTTTCAAGGTCTACCTAATCCAATATTTATTTTGGCATTCGGTCTTACTTCAAAACCAAGCTGTGTTATTTTATTTATGATTTCTTTTGTGTTATTTTCTTTTATTCTTGAAACAATTCCAACAGAAAATACAGTATCAATTTCCTTATCTAATTCAGTAATCACTTCTAAAATTTGAGGTAATTTTTTAGTAGGAACTTTGAATTCAATTATTGCAGAAAGAACACGCTCATCCTTTACATCTTCATTGATATGCCCGTCATCGTCTATTATTAGAGACGTAACTGGACTTTTTTCTTCATATATAACACCAATTTTTGAAAATCTTGTTGTGAATAACTCGATATTTCTTAGCCTTGTTCCTATTCCTGGGCGTCCTAATTCAATGGAAATCCCAAATTCCCCGAATCCATAGCGATTAGTCACATCGTTAGTTTTCATCTCAGAAGTGCCTCTCCCACCAATTCCTGTTAATTTATGAGTAGCTATTACATTACTAAAAGGCATACGAATTTCTCTGGGCCATTTTAACCTTTTCATCTTAATTGCATTAGCCGGGCAATTAGCATCTCTATAACAAACTGAACATTCTACACAACTTTCTTCATCCACAACAGCCTTATTATCAATCATTTTGATTGCTTGAACTGGGCAAACAATAGCACATTGTCCACAACCATTACATGTATCAATCTCAATATCCATGGTGGAACCCTTAAAGAAAATAATTTGTTTAATTTGAAGTATTATATAATTTTAATTATATCTTTAATCTATTTAATTTTTTTAACTTCTGAAATAAGTCAATGTTGGAATTAGTTTATAGATAATTGAAATTAAATGATTGATTAAAAAAAATAAATAAAATAAGTTTTAATGATTCAGTTTACTTTTTTTGCTTCGGATAAGCATTCTAAAGCTGTCATCATCAAGATCGCTATACATCTTTAACTCTTTTGCTAAGAAATCATTCAAAGCTCTTCTTATCGCTTCACTACGGGAGGGGTAAGCCCCATTATCGTTTAATATTTGGATTGCTTGTAAATATTTTTCTGGTAAATTGATCGTTATGATCTTCATCATTAATAACCCTTTTGACCTTGGAGTATAACAAAACGTTATAAATTATTGTTATACTTTATATTTTTTGTCGGATGGTTTATAAATTGAATATATTAATCCTTTAATGATGTTAACCGTTTAATTTCTAACGAATATGAGAATTCCTATTCTTTCATAATTGTCAATTATTAATAAGGAAATATTTTTACTAAACTACTCTTTGAATAGGTTAAAATAAGGTAAGAAAATTTTATGGTTCATTTAAAGATTTGATATGCATTATCAATGAAAAAGCAGATTTATATATTTCAGCATGACTTACAGCCTTGACTTCTTTAAGGTACTCAATTTTATAGTCTTCTTCGCGTCTTATGTAGGTAACATCCCTTGTATTATGCTTTTCATCAATATGTACGTCAATCTTTAAAATCTTCTTATCTTTTCTACCTGGCATCTCAGGCATCATGTTAAAAGTAAATAAGATATCCGGTTCAGAATCATTTTCACCATCTATAACGAAGAGCAAATTTGGTTCAGCGACCCCCAGAAAGCTTTCTAAAGAATGGAAAAAGTCATCAACCTTGATATTTATTTTTGAATTATTATCAACATAGAAACTACTACAATCACTGATCAAAGGTAACATAAATTTTTCTTTTCCTCGAAAAGCTAAACTCATCTCATCAGGATTTAAAAAGCTCTTAATGGTAGAATCATCTTTTTCGAGCACAAATTTCTCAGATATTGGATCACTTTTGACATAAACTATTAAGGATCCTACCGATAATAGATTAATTTTTTGATAATAAATCTTTAATATCGGATTATAAGGAAGACTAATAACATCTTTATTACCTCCTAGTCCCATTTGAGCCAAAACATTCATAGGCACTTGACTAGTCAAAGTAAATAATAGAAATGACCTAAAATCAGGCAACTCGATAAAATTTGTAAAATTCTCAAATTTTTTCTTAATTATATCAACTTTTTTGCTTAGTTCTTCTGACATTTTAATTCATTATTAAACACTAAAATAAGTTAATTGCATCAATGAATCCTATTTTAAATATTTTGAGAGGAAATCTTCTAAGGATTCTTTTACCTCTCTAGTAATATGATGCTCTATTTCACACGACAAATTCTCGATTATCTCTTCATCTTCGATTTTTAACACGTTAGCAAAAAATTGGTAAAGTAAAGCATGAGTTTCGTCTAATTGTCTGGCAATTTTTTTCCCTTTTTCCGTAAGTCTTATAGATTTTCTAGGTTCCCAATTAATTAATCCTTTTTTCTTCAGTTTTTCCAACATACCTGATACGGAAGCGGGTTCAACCTTGAGTGACTTGGCAATTTCTTTATTTGTGACCCATCCTCCTTTTTTTTTTCTCGAAATACTAAAAATCTCATCTAAATATCTTTGATGACTCTCAGGTATCTCTGAAATTTTAGACGTTCCATAATTACTTTTTTTCGCCATACTTAAATTAAAATATGTGATGTTAAAAAAAAGGTCTCTGTTAAGAATGATAACGTCATTCATACTTTAATTCTTTCTGTTTTTATATATGGTTCTACTTTTTCTTCTTAGTAATTTTAATTTTAAAATAGATCCTTTTTTTGCAGACTTTAAATTCAAACTGGACATAATAACATTATAAGAGCTTATTTCATAATTAAAGAAAGCAGATGGCAACAAATTTTCTTGGAACTTTATTTTTAATTGTCGGCAATTCCGGTTCTGGTAAGGATTTGATAATCTCAGAGGTTATTAAAGAATATCCTCCGTATTTGAAACAAATCTATGCTCCTAAAAGATACATTACTAGGCCTTCGTCTGAATTTGAAAGTAATACCTCTGTCACTAAAATTAAATTCAAAGAATTAGAAGAAAAAGGAGTTTTTGCATTAAGTTGGCACGTATATGAATTAGATTACGGAATTCCAAAAGATTATGAAGAATGGCTTGAAAAAGGATATCCTGTAATAATAAATGTTAGCCGCACGGTTATTGAAGAAGCAAGAAAAAAATATAAAAAAGTTAAAGTAGTTTTCATAGAAGTTCCTTTTGAGATTACACTACAAAGAATCAAGAATCGAAAAAGAGAAACTGAAGAATTGTTAAAAAATAGGATTGAACGAGCAAAGCAAAACCAGAAGCTCTCGACAGCAGATTTTACCATAGATAATTCTGTAGAATTAATTGATGCGGTGCATCAGTTACTTGAATGCATCAAAAAAACGGTGAAACAGAATGAAAAATAGCTAAACAACAAAATATTTTTAGAAGTAAATATTATATTTCCTAATAGTCAACTCAAATTTCTTAAATAATGGCTCGGGTAGTTCAATGGGAGAATTGGGGACTGTGAATCCCTAGACGGGGGATCGATTTTGAATGCTGGATTCCTGCAACGCGGTAAACCCCCTCTGAGCCCCATTAAACCATATTTATGGTAATAAAGTGAAAAATTAAAATTGTTAAATACATTTTTAGTGATGGTATTCTATTAATATTTATTTTGAAATTTTTGAATAATGCCTAACATAGAACAAGATAAACTCCGCGACTTACCCGGATGGGAAAAAAATGCACCAGTCCCTGTATGTTTCGGTGGAGATTGTAGAGCTTTAACATTTTGTTGTAAACCAGGAGAATCCTTAACTTATGGCTATAAATGTAGGAGAGACGAAACATTAAGCGAAGTGGGAATAAGTGGTAAAGAGTTTATCAAGATTAAGGAAGATTTCTCAAGAGAGAATGAATGGGATTCAGATGTGGTATGTTTTGGCTCGATTTCTTACTGTTGCATGAGAGCAGGGGGATGTAGTCGACGCGACGTTGCTTTGGTTGAACGATACCCAGAAAAGCCAATAGAGGAGATTATGGAGATTTATTTTAGGAAAAAAAAAGAACTATCAAAAAAAATCCTAGAAAGCATTCAGAATCAAGAAGGAAAAGATAAAATCAAACCATATTTGGAATTATTAAAATAGATCAATGTTATATATATCATCTGATCTATTTAAAACTAAGAACGAAAAAAAAAAAAATAACTAAAAGTGAAATTTATTGGGAGCTGGAAAAATTTTAATTCTTATAGGCGCTCTTTTAACTCTTGTTTCAACCTTTTTCTTTGCCTTTTTTGAAGTTATTCCCACTGGTGCATTTGCATCTGGGTTAGGATTTGTATTCAATATTCCTACGATCTTAAGCTCTGCTGATGGATATGCTATAACTATGGCGGTTGACGTAATTGTTGTGTATATTCTTGCTATCGTCTATCTTGTTTTTATACTTTCTGGAATTCTACAATTAGTGGGTTTGGCAAGCCGTGTTGTTGCGATTATAGGCTCAATTTTACCATTAGCTATAGGTGTACTGATTTTATTAATTAATCTGGGGATATTGGACATGTTAGAATATACCCAATTATTCTGGGAACTCCCTATAGTGGATGGGGTGCTGCCCTTTAACTTAGCCATAGGACCTACCTCATTGGGAACAATTACATTGTTAGCTGGCGGAGTTTTAGGTTTAGTAGGGGGAATAATAGGAACCTCGGACGTCTAAATTAGAATTTCTCAACGAAATTTAAAAGATTAGTAACAAATTCTCCTTGAAAATTAGATAGTTTTACTTTTATTATGATTTAGAACTTCGTATAATGGTTAAAAACAAGTCTTCATTAAAAATGAGGTTTTCATGAACCTTTGCGAGGTCGTCCTCGAGTATCTCATTTTTTTATACTCGAATCATTCAAGAACAATTTTTATAGATATAGATTATAATTTAGTATCGATGGCTTCTAGGATAGCTTCAATTGAAGGTCTTTCTGTTTTATTACCGAGATATCGCCAGACAATTTTCCCGTTGGTATCAATTAAATATGTTGTAGGTATAGCTATCAACATTTTTATCTTGTCAAAGTCTATAGGTTTTCCGAATGCTTTATACCGTCTTGATATTTCTGCCTTTTCATCCGCTATAATAGTAAAATCATACTTTTTGCTTTCTGCGAGTTTTTTTACTGGCATAGTTCTATCGGTCATAATTGTAATGAGTTTAACGTTTCTTTTCTTAATTTCGTCTATATTTTTGTTTAATTTTCCTAGCTGAATTTTTCAGTAATATCACCATGCCGCTCTGTGAAAGTCAATTATTAAACCATTATTTTCTTTGAGAATCTCGGTAAGATTTATTGGATTTCCGAATGCATCAACGGTATCTATCATCGGTGCATTAGTATCTAAGGGTAACCTTTCATCAGAATTTGATGTTTCACTATCTGACATAGAAAAGTGAAAATTTGATCAAATATAAACATCTTTTTAATTTTAATGCAATTTTCGTTCTTTTTTGTCGAATGAAAAATAGGAAATTTTATAAATTGTTTCTAATTTTCCTACTTAATTTTAACTTATTAGGTGTTTCTATAATTCGACTTGAAGAAGTTATGCCTCATCCCTTCAAAGAGGAGATATACATTAATCAGATTGTTACACATTATGATGAAGTTATGAAAAGCGAGAAAATCATAATCAATCGAATTCTTTTAAGGGAAGTTGGAAGGGAAAGCATTGAGATAATGAACTGAGTTATTTGTTAGTTTACCATTTAAGAAAAATATCCTATATCTACTCTAATTTTTCTGAAAAATAGTTAAAACTAAATAGTTATTATTTTACTCCGCTTTTTCTTATGTATTGTGGAAAATGAGAACCTAAAAAAAGGGCTTCTTTTTGGTATAATCGCAATCTTCACAATAGGTCTCCAACCAGTTATTGCAAATTCCAGACCTAAAATTATTGACCCTTACTTATTTGCTGCGATTACGGCCTTAATAGAAGCATTAATTTTCTTACCACTTTATATTTTAGAAAGAAGAAGACTAAAGAATAGTTTAACAATGGAGAAAGGGCAGAGTCAACAAATAAAGATTCGATCATTATTAAATGGATGGAAAGAAAGTAAAAATATCAAATTTCTTCTCTTTATTGGATTAACTTTTAGTATTGTTCCTGTTCTTAACTATATTGGATTTGAAATCGCGGGAGCAATTAATAGTTCTTTAATTTTTAAGAGTGAAATAATATTTGCGCTAATTTTTGGATTCTTACTTCTTAAAGAAAAAATATCCGGAATTCAGATTCTTTTTTGTTTTCTGCTATTTGTTGGGTTGATTATATCAGTAACTCAAGCTTCTTTTGACACCCTTACTATAAATATAGGGGTTGCTATTTTACTCATTAGTGTTGTCATATTTACCCTTGTTCATACACTTACAAAATCAAACTTTGATCGAAACGATTTGTTTCCAACCCAAGTTGTTTTTATGAGGAATTTAATTAGCGGATTAATTCTCTTCTTTACTTACTTTCTATTCTTTCCACTGAAAAATATATTAATTGTAATAGATCCTCAATATTTCATTTATTTTCTATTGATGGGAGTAGACTACGGTTTTAGCCTATTTCTTTGGTATAAAAGCCTCACATATCTCGAAATAGGGAAAGCGAGTGTTATTCTTTCGTTAACCCCAATTGTCACAGCTTTTTTCTCCTTTATTCTTCTTGGAGAATTATTTTCAATATTCCATTTAATTGGTACATTTATAATAGTCATCTCAATAATCATTATTGTAAGACAAAAAAATTAAAAAAAAAAAGAAAATAACTAGATTTTTTAATCTATTTTTGTGCAAATTAAAGGAACTACATAAGCCAAAATGAATGTCGGGAGAGCATATCTGAAGAATCTATAAACTACACTATCTATTTTTATTAAATATTCAAAAGGTACAAAAATAACAATTAGAATTATTAATCCTATGGCTAGATTTTTCAACTTCTTTTTGTTAGTAAGGTGTGTTGGATCATATTTAACATATTTTTGTTCTAACAAATATCCAACACCAAAACCTAGCACAGATCCTCCGACTTGGGCAAATACCCCATCATCTTTATAAAGGAGTGATGGAGTCACTAATCCTAAACCTGCTGAGGGAAATATAAGAGTTCCTATGAGAAACAATAAGACTCCTATCAAGGCTGTTAATATTATTTTTGCAAGGAAAGACAGTTTATTGAATAACTCAGTTAAATACGGTTCTATATAGATGAATAATAGCAGAAATCCGATACCTAGCATTAAACCTCCAATAATATCTTGTAAATCATGAACACCAATAATAATTCTTGAAATCGCTATTAAAAAAATCAGGATAGACATTATAACTGGCACAATTTGAATGTTTTTGTACTTATACTTGTCTTTAAATTCATAACCTACATATCCCCAAAATGACACTGCGGTTTGAGCATGTCCAGATGGAAATCCATAATCTGGTTCTATATATCCATAATCTTCTACAGGATCTACATTTGTACTTGGTCGAGGATCCTTAAAAAATTCTTTAAATAATCCATTCAAAAAATAGGAATATAATAAGCTAAATGCTAAGTTTTTCGCATAATTCTTATTATAAATTAAAAAAATAATAGCAATGATAATAATGAAAATGACTGGTTCACCAAGATAAGTTATAATCCTAAAAATTGATTGAACTGGATACATCGAAACATAAAACGCACCATTTAAGTCGAGATAGTATAATATTATCCCTATAACCAAAATTGCTAGCGAAACGATTCCAATAATCATTAATCCTTTTTGGGAGAGAAGTTCTTTTTTTTTTTCAGACATTTTAAAAACCAAATAATGATATTAAAAATCTTATTTGATGAAGAAGGTAATAAACCTTTAGTAAAATTAACAAATTCAAAAAACAAAAGTAATGGGACCTAAAATTGCTTAATAAAAAGTTATGCAGTGATTAATTATATACTAGTAACAATATTAATCAATTCTAATGCTTCTATGTTTTTCATCAATCTTTTTCAAGCGTACTTCAAGAATTCCGTTCACATATCTTGCTTTAGCGACATCCGAATTTATCACTGTGGAAAACTCAACATTTTTGTAGTAATGCATGCTAGCATTCTCCTTAGTTGAAATTGTCAAACTATGACTTGTTGCTTTTAGCTCAATATCATCCCGATCTACTCCCGGAATTTCAGCTATAACAATTATCTGATCCGATTCTTCATTAACCTCGACTAATGGTTCTCTCTTTGACTTTACCACAGGTTTTCCTGAATATGGTTTAGTTTTGACGTTTCCAAATGAATCTATAGTAGGTTTACCATCTTTTCCTATATTTATATTAAATCCATAAGTAATCGGAAAAAATCCGAATTTTGATCGATTCTTTGTGAATTCCTTCATAAGCTCTTCAGGAGAAAGGTTTTGCATTTCAGGAGGTAAATTATTCATCATTTTCTCAAAAATTTCCTTAAATAATTTCCTGAAATCCTTTGATTTAAACAATTTATTTGGATCGATTAAAAATTTATTTGGATCTGAAAAAAATTTACTAGGATCCCCGAATTGCTTAAAAAAGTCAAAAGGATTTTCCTCTTCATCTTCTTCATCCTCATCATCATATTTGTCTCTTTTAGGTATAATAAATCATCTCTTTAATGTAATTGATTGAACTTCTAAATATTAATTAAATTTAATAGGCAAAATTTTTAATTAAGTATTATAGTTGCTAAAAACTAAATAGCTTATATATTAGATAAAATTGTCTAAACTAATAAATTTAATCCAATTAAAAATTCCTATAGTTCAATAAATAAAATCTGGAGAGTAGTGAGTTTGTATGTATAGTGAGCTTAATGAAGATGACCGAAATATGTACCTCGATGTGCTCCGTGAAACCCCGATACTGCCCTTCTCAAACTTCGTGTCACGCGGGCATCTGCCTGATAAGATTGACGTGGCAAGACCACGAGCTTTTATTGACCGAGAGGTTTATCGTTTAGTTCGTCAAACTGCTAGAGATAAATCATCGCGCTTAATTCCAATTCTGGGATCAGCAGGAACAGGGAAAACTCATGCATATCATTCTTTTAAAGATAAAGAACGAGAGAATTTGAAAAAATTAGAGCAAGCTAAAGATGTTCAAGAGATTGAAGTAGGAAAATTAGAAGATTTTAATTGGTCTATTATCTATATTCCTAGCCCTCCAGCAAGTATACGTGTATTGCTTCATGTTTATACTTGTATAATTGAAGAAATGGGTGCTGAATTACTTGATATTGTTTCTGAACGATTAGTGAAAAAATGGGGTGGAGAAAAAAAGGGGCTATTCCAAAAACCTAAAATTGAGGAAGTGCTTCAAAGGGGAGTTAGGGAGTTTCCAGGCGTTTTCGCAGACTGTGTAAAGGCATTGGTTACATATCAACTCGATAAGAACAAGAAGGGAATTGCGGAACGATGGCTTCTTGGCGAAGACTTAGATGATGAGGAGCTATCCAATTTAGGCGTTAATTCTATTCTAGAGGAAGATGATATTTGCCTAAGTTTGATAAAAATTATCACTGAGAATTTAGACACAGTTCTTATTCTATATTTTGATGAATTAGAAAGTCCCTATAGAATGTTAGGCGAGGTTGCTGAGCGTAAATTTCTAGAGATTTTAAAGAGACTCTACAATGAAGTAAAAGGCTTAGTTATCACCATTGCGGTATTAAAAGAAATATGGCCGAGAATTATCGAGATAGCCGATGCACCACTACGCTCGAGAATGGAACCTGAACAAGAATTGAAACCATTTAGTCTCAATGATCTTAAAATATTCTTTTCGAAATCAATGGAAACCTTTTGGGATGATAATAATTTAAATCCTCCTTTATATCCGTTATTTCCATTGAATGAAAAATTAATTGAGTTGATTTTTGAAAAAACAAATGGTAATCCAAGGAACTCCATTAAACTTTGTCGAAGATTTATAGACAAAGTTGTTATGGAAGAAATGACGGTTGACGAACTTTTAGAAGTTGGAGCGGAAATTGTTGGTACAGCGAGACCTCAATCGTTGACCAAAGAAGAAGTGATCGATTTTTCAAAACCCAGGGAAGTTATTAAAAGGACGATTGAAGATATTTTAGCCGAGGAAGAATATTCGATAGATGTTAATCCCCAATCTATTGCTGGTGCCACATTAAAATGTATTAATATGATTGGTGAGGAAAAAGGAAAGCGATTTAAAACTCAAATGGAGTTTAAATTTATGCTTGGAAAAAGAGCTCAAACTTTGGCAGCGTTAATCGAAGCAGAAGGTAAAAAATGGGGCTTGGAAATTCCTTCTATTAAAACTTTTGACAGAAGTGCAGGAGTCGCTGGATATTATGCAGCAAAACGTCTAAAAGATGCGATTGAACAAAAGGCAATTGATGAAGCCTTATTGATTGTACCCATTGGCAGTAAAGGAGCAAAATTTGAAAGTATCTTGCAAAATAATGCAAATATTCATAAAGTTGAAGTGAATAATGAAGTTGGGGAAGAATTAATAAAAAACGCATTAAAATATCCAACAGAAAAAGGGTGGGAAATAGCGAAAATTATATTTGGTGCTATTGGGGATTACGTACCACCAGTTATCGAAGAAACTACCATTGATAAAGATTTCGGAGAATAATCTATATTTTATTCAAAATTTCTTTTATCTTATTATCTATGCCCTCTAAATCCTTTGCTAACTGAGAACCTCTTTGTGCATTATTTTTAAATTTCATCAACTCACCAGATATTTCGTCTTCTTCCAAATCGTTTGAAATTTCGATTAATCTATGAATAGGATCAATAAGTAGATCATATAAATACAATTTGTTACCCTCTAATTCACCTGTTATTTTCTGAATTTCTCTATTTAGATTATCACGCTCTTTGAGTAAGTCGGGGAATGTCCCAACATGTTCAGCTTTATTCTGTAAGAATGAAGCAATTTCTTCCTCTTGAATAAGCACTGCTAATTCTGAAGCTTTCAAAAAATTTTTTCTTGCTTTCCTATATTCTTTATTTTTCAATAATCCTTCAGCAACTTTCACCTCATCAGCGAGTTTTTCAGGGATTTCTTCACCTAGATCAATCAATTCTCTAGCTTCTTGGAGCAAACTATCATCAAGCATTTTTTTTGTTCTTTCATTCAATATTTCCTTTATAATTTTTGGTTCTTGCAATTTTTGAATTAAATTTAATATTGAATTTAGACCATTTTTGAGGATTTCGGTCATCTTTTGCTTATCGGTCGAAAATTCTTGAATAACTTTAGTTTCAATATTTTCAAAAATGCTCTTTAATGAGATGAGATCCTCTCCTTCTTGTAAGATAAAACTTAAATAGAGATTTTCTTTTTGAATAGATTCGGTATTAATAATACTTGAATAAAAACGATCCTCATCTTTTCGAATAGATACATCTGGGTAACCCTTTTTTACATGCTTTTCGGAAAATTCCTTCAATATTGTGGCTGGTATCTTATCATCCTGTTTTAAATAATACTCAGCTAAAATATTTGGGCCGAATGATTTATCAATTTCATATAGAATTATTGCACGGGGCATATCTTTTGATCTCTGTGTATGTATTTCTAGTACTTAATTTAATATTATAGAATTAATAAGCTTTTGATTTAAATTTTTATTCGATTGTGTAATATCTTAAAAATACTAGAAAAACTAAATTTTTGATTGTTGAAAATGGTAATAATTGATGATACATACTGTGAGGCATTTGAGGGGCTCTGTGTTCAATTAATGGTGACTGCTCAAGATGGTGAATTCTTAAACAGGGCCGTAAATGCGTTTACAGCGCTTCCTTCAACGGTATTTGGGGATGCAGAAGGGGGAGTTGTAAGATGGCTTAGTAAAGATGAAACCATTGATAGTAGATTAGGAGCGGTTGTTCAATTATGGGTGACTGGCACTGGGAAAAAGGCGACAGCAAAATTCTATAATCAACTGGGAAGGAGAATGAGACAGGGTATCCTTGTAGTTCCCACTACTGCCGTATTCGATCACTATCCTGGAACAACTGAAAAAAAATTCAGAATGATGGAAAATGTAGGACATTGTGGAGATGGCTATGAATGGATTGTTGCAAAATATGACCGAAATCTAATTTCGGTACCAATAATGATGGGTTATGATTTTTTAATTGAAGAAGAACTCTCTTATGCCCCTGGTGTTATGGGAGGTAATTTATGGTTATTTTGCAAATCGACGGATGCAGGAATAAAAGTTGGGAGAGAAGCTGTAAAGATACTTGCTGAAATTGATGATGTCTGTACGACCTTTGACGTTTGTTCAGCTGGCTCAAAACCTGAAACAAGTTTCCCCGAAATTGGACCGTCAACTAATCATCCCTATTGCCCAACATTGAAGGATAGGTTGCCCCCAGAAGATTTTAAAGTTCCTTTGGGTGTCAAATCAATCCCAGAAATCATTTTTAATGCCCTAGATATTAAAATAGTTGAAAAATCAATGACAAAAGTAATTGAGGGGATTATTGATATGGATGGACTCTTGAAAGTCTCTGCTGGTAACTATGGGGGAAAATTAGGAAAGTATAATATTTTTCTAAGAAAACTCGGTTTAAAAGATAAATATTTTAAATAGTTATTTTATAATAAATTATTTGTTTTATTTGGTTGTACAGTGCTTTTATCAACTTGTTTAAACATTCCGTACTTCTTTTGGAAAACTTTATCTATATCATCGAGTGGCAAATCAGCATGAACTCCTCGATCCATAACATATTCCCCAAACCTCGATCCATCATGACAATAAGGAGGAAATACAGCATCCTTCTCACCGTCAAATTCACACATAGGTAGAAAACCTCCTCTAATTGCGGTTTCTTCATCAAATGATGGGGTTAATTTCACCCATTTCCCGTTTAAGTAAAATTCGCTGTAGCCATGATAATGCATTACATTGGTTCTCATTAAATCTTTGACTTTCTGAGAGATTTTATGGTTAATTAAGTCAACTAGATGAATACGAGCGGGAATCCCAATAGATCTTGCTAATGTTGATAGCAATATGCTTTTCGATACACAAAATCCTTGCCGTTCCTGTATCACATTGCTTGCTATAAAATTCTTTTTAATTTTTGGGATAAATAAACGCATATTATACCTGATTTCATTTCTTACCCAATAAAACAAAGCGATGGCTTTCTCTTTTTCTGTTTTTAATCCCTTTGTTATTTCTTTAGCCTTTTCAGTTACTGTACCATTATCAGAATCAAAAAATTCTGTTGGTTGTAAATATTCTTCCATAGTCATAATTAGGTAATGTTTTGATCGTTTTATAAGATTAGTATTATTTGTTTGGTGATATATCTTATTGTGTAATTTTTATATATACCTAATAATCGTAAAATTCTTTTTATTTGATTAATGGGATTACCTATTGAAACAAACCTTTAAATTCAGATAAATTCACTATTGTAATATAATTTAAAATAATTTATTAACCATAATTTTAAATAATTCAATATTCACTTTAAAATCGAGAATATCTACATTAAACATGTGAGAAATCTTGGAAACAGCATTAATTCTCAGTCGTTTTGACCCATTATACGGACCCACAATAGTTTTAAAAGCACCTAAGTCATTAGAGGGTGAAATCCTGAGTAAAATTCCGACTTTGATGGATCTTCCAACCCAAGGTGTATATATGCATATATTTGGGGAATTTAAAACAGCAAATTTGTTTTTCAAACTCAGGAGTCCTTTTGCTAGAGGGGGATATGAGAGTCTTTTACTTTCGTTGGTAACTGAGTCAAGCGTGAACCTAACTTTAATACTTGCCAATGAACTTCTCGCTGGATTTGCTCAATATATCATTAAAATTGATGATGCTCATAAAGCATTTGATCATGAACCAAAAGACTTCAAAGCCGATATTAATAAATTAAATGAAATTAAAAGTTTCTTTTATTCCTACTTCGAATCCGTTAAACCGGCAGTAAAAACCTTAGTTATGGCTGAGCATCGATATCAAGCTCTATTTAAGGCAGCACGAGATGCAATTCTAATAATGAATAGGGATTCAGGGATACTTATTGATGTGAATTTAGAAGCTGAAAAATTAATCGAAAAAAAAAGGGAAGAAATTATCGGAATTAAAGCTCTACAGTTTGATTTATTTGATGAAGGATTAGTGGATCCAAACATGATTAAGCATCTGATTGACCAACCGCCCCCCATCATTTCGAGAATTAAAAAATCAACAGGCACTCATATGTATTTAGAGGTAACTGTTAATGAAACCCAGTTAGCAGATCAATTTTTTATTCAATATCTTTTTCATGATATAACGGATATACACATTATCGAAGATAAACTCAAAGAACAAGTAAAAAAAACAGATATTTTAAACAAAATCATAAGTATAGCTAACCAAGCTAATAATTTATCAGGATTATTATCTAAAATACTTGATAGCTTCATAGATTTATTTAACCTTAAAGGATGCGCCATTTTTCTTACTGATAAGCATGAGAAGGTAGCAAGAATTAAGGTTCAAAAGGGATTTCCTTCACATTTTTTCATAGAAAACCATGAATTAGAAATAAATAAAAATCCTTACGATATCGTCTTTATAAAGGGTGTAGCACTCATCAATAATAATTTTCCTGAATCATCAGATAAATTTTTTGAAGGGATGGATCTCTCTTCTACAGCAGTTATCCCATTATTTTCAAAATTTGAAATCATTGGTTCTATAAACATGATTTTTCAAAACAATAAACCACTATTACCGGAGGAAATGGAACTTATCATTACCATCGGATTAGAACTAGGTACAGCTATAGAAAGAATGCAAAATAGGGAAAAATTGCATGAAAGTGAACTAAGAAATAGTATTCTCTTTAAACATGTTCCATTTTCAATTTTTAGAATTTCAAAAACTGGAGTTTTGCTAGATTTTAAATTAGATACGAAAATTGAAAAAATAGGAGAGCAAATATTTTCAACAAATGATTTTCTAGGAAAAAATATAGCTGAAGTTTTACCACAAGAAATTGCTGAACTAGTTCAGGAAAAGATAGAAAACTCTCTTCAGGATAAAACTTCTAAGAATCTGAAATTTATTTTACCAGTTAATAATAATCAAATTGTTTTTCAATCTAATATTGTTCCTCTTGGAAATAAGGAAGTCTTGGTTTTGATGCAAAATTTAACAAGAACTTGGTAGAGAATCATCAATAAATCTTAGAAGAATCAATTTTGAATTCAATTATTACCTAAAGACTTTAACATTTTACTAATTTTCTCGCTTTTATTTTGAAATTCAAGAGCTAAAGAGTCATCTCCTAAATCAAGACAGATATTACTAATTTTTTCAAATATTGCAACAGCCTCACCAAAATCCCCCTGTTCTAATATTTTTTGAGCTTTATCCATTAATGTGTCTCTTTCAAAGATAGGTTGCAATAAAGGTGATACTCCCGTGTCCATATCTAATAGATCTGCAATTATTCGGATCATTTTAGATCGATTATTCGGTTCAATTGCTACCATTGAATAGGTTTTATTTCCCATTAATCGTTCTATTTCTTCGACCTTCATCGCTCCTGTTAAATCTTGTTTATTAGCTATTATTGCGAGACGAGCCGATGGAACTGCCTTATTAACTAACCCAAAAAAAAATCGGCTTTTCTCAAGATTTTCTAAGGTTGAATCAGTCATCAGAAGTACCGCATCGCTTCCTCTTATAAATTTCTCCCACAGAAAATCATAATGTTCTTGTCCTGCAAAATCCCATAAGAAAAAGACTAATTTGCCGATTTTAATAGTAGCTACCTCACCAGTAATCGTAGGAATGTGTTGCATAGGAATTTCCTCTGATTTTATTAATTTAGTTGTCGTTGTCTTCCCAACACCAGAAAAGCCAATAATTGAGATTTTAGGTTTTAAATTCCTGTGAATACTATCTACAATCGGGTCAAGAACCTCATTTATTATTTCAAAATTCTCAGTTTTCAAGGTGTCTCCATAAAAATCTACAAATTCTTTTTTAAATTTCTTTAGTTGGGGTTCTATGTCTTTAAAATCATCACCCAATCCTGACACAAAAAGTAAAATGAGATTGAATTCGTCTTCGACTACATAGGATAGCTTATATTCAAAAAATTCATATGATCCTGTTTCACTGCTAAATTTAGAAAGTGCTACTTTCTTGACTTTTTGAAACACACTTGTAAAAAGAGAAATCTCTAAACCCTTGGCATAACTCCTCTGATAAGATAATTTGTCATTTACAACTATAAAGACTTGCCGTAACATTTTCTACATCGTAATAATGATTTAGGATTAATTAAAATATTGACTTAATTCCTTCTTTAATTCATCTATTATTCCAGCCATATCATCTTTCTCTAATACTTCTGAGAAAATGATCAAATTATTAAAATTAGAATGAAAAGATCCTATGTTTTCTATCCTCATAGTTAACAACTTAGAGCCAAGACTTACCAGTTTAGTACTTGAAGTAATTTTCTCTGATGATTTCGCTTGTTGATAAATTTTCTCATATATATAATACATTAAACTATTATCAAAGTCGGTCGTTGTTTCTTGTAGAACAAGATTATCATCATTATTTGATACAAAGAAACTAGTCTTAGATAAGTTTTTTAATAGTTTTTTGATGATTTCTTTTAAAGTTGATGTATCTTTTGAGAAAATGCTAATTGTATTAGAAATTGCATTAAACGTAGTATAAATTAGATTAGGATGTAAGCTTGTAAAATAAATAGGAATTTCCTCAGGGAGCTCTAATTGTTTAATTATTTGTCTTTTTATCAGGGCAAGCATACTTCCTATTTTTTTCTTAATAAGGAGATCAACTTTATGGAGAAAAAGAATAATTTTTGCATCAGACTCATGTTTCTTTTTGATTGCATAAATTTTTTTAATATCATCAATAACATCTTGAGAGTCTGAAATCCATGTAGGATAATCAAAGACATAAATAATCGCGCTACTATCCCCAAAAACTATCAACTGTTTCTGTTCATCTTCTAAAATGAACTGTAATGATTGTCCAGGAGCGTCAATTAAACTAACTTTAGAATTCATAAATTCATGTATGGAATACTTAATACCGATAGTAGCTTCCAGTGGAAATAATATGAGCTCATTGGGGTCTTCTCCCTCGAATATAACCTTCTTTATGGTTGTTTTGCCCATTTCAGGTTTTCCTATGATAACAATTTTGGTGGCCATTATTATTACAATTTAATTCTTTGTTTAGATTTATTATTTCGATATAGTGTTAATAATTCTTATTATCAAGTAAAAGAAAATATATTTAAACTTGAGCAAAGCAAAAGAAACAAGCTCTTTCTTTATGATTTTAGTATTTATAAATAATTTGCGGTAAGTAAGCTTTTCTACTTATAGATTACTAGCTAATGGAACGTGTATAGTTTTCACTGTGATTTTAGCCAGATTTGTATTCTACTTTAGAAATATTCTTAACTTGTCGGCTTTAGATCTAAATTCTGTAGCCTGAGAATCATCTCCAATCTCAACGCATTTAGAAATTACTCTATCGAAGAAATTTACAGCTTCCTCGAGATTTCCCTGTTCTAAGGCATTATTTCCTTTATTAATTAGAATATCTCTTTCAAATATTGGTTTCAACAATGGCGATACTTGGGGGTTCATGTCCAAGAGATCTGCGATAATTCTTATCATTTTATCTCGACTATCTGGAGCAATAGCCACAAATCCATATACTTTACTTCCCATTAACTTTTCAATTTCTTCTACTTTCATTGCACCAGGTAAGTCTTGTTTATTAGCTATAACAGCTAATCGTGCAAATGGAGCAACTTTATTTGATATTTCTATAAATCGCTTACTTTTTTCAATATTTTCACTGGTAGACTCAGTCATTAAAAGAATAGCATCTGTTCCAGCTAGAAAATTCTCCCAAAGATAATCAAACTCATTTTGACCTGCGAAATCCCAAATAGATAGATTTATTCCTTCAAGTTTGATTGTAGCAACTTTTCCTGTAATTGTCGGAACATGTTCTATCGGGATCTCTTCTGCTTTTATTAATTGCGTCGTCGTAGTCTTTCCGACACCGGAAAGCCCAACTATAGATATTTTTGCCCTAAGGCTTCTTTGTATTTCATCAAGAATAGAATTGAACTCAACATTTTTTGAAGAAAAATTATTTTCTCTTATATTTTGGATATTTGATTCTAAAAAAATTTTCTTAATTCTTAATAGATGAGGTTTAGCCGTCTCTATCTCATCAGAAAATCCTAGGACAAAAAGAATTAACAAATTGAGTTCCTTATCAACAGTATAAAGAATTCTTGAATCAAAAAATTCATACGTTCCCGTTTCCTCTCCAAATTTTGCAAATGCATCTTTTTTAATGTTCAGGTACACATTTATTAAAAGGGATGATTCTATACCTTTGGAATAACTTCTATGATATATTATTTCATTCTCCAAGATAAAATATATTTGTCTCAACATAGTTAATACCAGAGATTTGTATTTTGATTCTAATAATAATGCAAATCCTTTGATTTATTTGACGTGATTACCACCATCGGTTTAAGCTAGAAGATTCAAAAAATGCCATTGGAATAATCTTAAATTGCATGTTTCCAAGTTCATCGTAGAATCGATTTTAAGCATCTTACTATCAAATGAAAGAAAATATTTATAAAGTTGAGTAAAACAAAAAAGTCAAAACACCTATTTTAAGTAATTCTAAACGTTTATTTAGATTATTAATGAGAATTGAGAATATTTTAAATAAAAGAAAAATAGAAATAAATGATGGTTATGTATTATCGAGGTTATATTTTAATCAGGTTAAAAGCAATCGGCACTGAATGGGAAGTTGTAAAAAAACTAACAAATTTAAAATCATCTGATCAAGATGAGGATTGGAAAATTACTTATGCAACACCCGTCTATGGGGGTTGGGATGTTATTGTTGAGTGTTCTTTCAGCAAATTAAAAGATTTGGATAAAATTGTTACATATTGTAGAGTAGATAATGATTTATCTCAATGGATTGAGGAGACAACTACTCTTATGGGTTCAAAAAACGACTATCCCAGTTAAACTTTTCTTGATGAAGGTTGATTGAAATTCCCATCCTAGAGGAGTGAACATTTTGGAAAAGAGAAGAAAGTATGTCATTATTGTTGTTGTCTTCACACTCCTAACTATTCCAATTTTTTTTGGATTATTTGTTGAAACGATTTTTCTCCAAGTAAGTAATTTATATGCAATAATTATCTTGTTCGGTGGCTTGGTTATACTTCTTTCCGTAGGTGAATTAATAGATGTATATGGATTTAATATTCTAAGCCTAGAAGCGATAAAGGAGCATGATGTGATCAAATCTTTAACTGAAAAAAAAGATAGATTAATTACATTGTTGCTATTCATCATAACCATGATAATGGAAGAACTAATCTTTAGATATTATTTGATAAGTATTTTATTTCATTCATTGGACTTGAATATGATTTTGGTTTTAATTATCTCAAGCTTGGTTTTCTCTCTATATCATATTCATACTTGGTTTATTTTTAGGAACATGAGGATTTTAGGGATATTTCTTAGTTACTCCTTTTTACTTGGACTTTTCTTGGGTTTTATCTTCTTAACTTTAGGATTTTTTTACTGCCTTATACTCCATCCTATTATTGCATTTCTTATTTATTTTAATTTAGTTAATAGGTATTTTAAAACTAAGTGATTACAATTTTAATTAATGCTAATTAAATTAAAGACATATTATGAAGCTATATTTCAGGAAACTGACTATTGACGATGTTCCCGCAATAAAAGAAATAAGTAAGGGTATTTGGGAAGGTGAAGATTATATTCCTCAAGTTATAGAAAATTGGCTTCAAGACCAAAATTGTATGAATTACGGGACGTTTATAGACGAAAAAGGAGAGAAATTGGTTGGATTTGGAAGAGTAAAACTGTTTGATAAAGAAATAGCATGGCTTGAAGGTGGTAGAGTAAAAACCGAATATCAAAAACAAGGTATTGGTCGAGAGATGACAAAGTATGCAATCGATTATGCTTCTAGTGTAAAAATAAAAGTAGCCCAATATGATACATCTTCAAAAAACTTAGGCTCTGTAGCATTAGCAAAGCACTTTGGTTTTAAAAAGAAAAAAAGTATGAATGTTTTAGAAGCAAAACGAACGGATATTAAGCCCTTTAATACCCCCGATATAATCGTTAGAAAAATTTCTGCAATTGAAGCTAAGGAGCTTTATAAAGATTTTAATATTGGTGTTGGAAACGAGATATGTATGGGGTGGAATTATAAACCTTTAAAATATATTTTAGACGAAGATGGTGAATGGTACGTTATAAATTCAAAGATAATACTCCAAAAGGTTAAATTAATAAGTATTCCGATTAGAGAAAGTCCAGAAGAGAAAGAGATTTGGATGATTGTCTATGGTAAACCTAGACTAGCAATTGAATTGATTAAACATATTCTTCAAAAAGAATTTAAATATACAGAAAATAAAACTTATGTAGTATTCTGCTCCCCAGACATAGTTAATTTGGTTGAAAATTTAGGGTTCTCATACGATGAGGGTGAGCCATTTGCTGTGGTTTTATTTGAGAAAAAATTGAATTGAAGAAGTATAGGAAAAGGATAAGGAGAAAAAAAAGAGAAATCCAAAAAACATCTTTAATTTATGGTGATTATTTCAATGAAATTTGGAATTTTTCACCTTTTTTCTTCAATCTTAAGTATTGTAGAGTTCGTCTTTCATAGTTGAAATTATGTATTTAAGTATCATTTTCTATGATACAACACTTATTGGAACTCTCATGAACGAAATTCAAGTAGATTATGCTCCATTTAACGAAGTATATCTTTTAACTCAATTAATAATTGTCTTAATATCTGGTTTTTGGTTAGCTAGAAAATCTATGAAATCAGATGATAAACGTATACAATTAAAAGGAAAATTGCTTCTATATGCTTTTATCCTACTTCCTATTACAAGTACTATAGAGGTACTAATTCCTTTGATACCAGTCATAATTATAGCAAGATTTTTAGGAATAATTGATGAAATTCTCGTTTATGGAGGATTGTTATTACCAAAATGGATGGAAAAACTGTTTTTGAAGAACAAGGAAAAATAAAAATAAGAAAAAAATTATTAAGATTCGATATTCATTGATCTATCCTGAAACCCTTTACCACAGTGAATGCAATATACAAATCCTTTATCTGTTAAAGTTTGATTCATTGAATCAGAGAATTTACTTCCACATTCACTGCAAAAAGCAACGTCAGGGTTAATTGTTTGATAGGTTTTTTGAATAGGTGTTATTGGTTCTGGTTGTTTCTCTACTTGCGGTGGTAATTGCTGTTCCTGTGCTGGAGAGCAGCAACCAGGTTTAGATTTTCCTGAAATAGCAAAGTATAATGCTTCAAAAGTCTTGTAGAAGAGTAATCCTATTCCTTTCAACAGGTAATAAACACCTTTTATAATGTAATAAATCAGGTAAGCAACCCCTTTCAAGACGTAATACGTGATAACTACTGCGAGTGCTAATAATGCAATAACACCAACTAAAACCAGTACTTGACCATATATTGGTTGAACTAAAAACCAATCAACGATTTCTTCCCATGGAATGCCAAAAATAGACACATCAACCATTTTTATATCACTTTAATTTGATTATTTTTTCTTAATTAAAAGGTGATTAATATCAATTTAAAAGAATTTGGAGTCCAATTTTTAAAATTTTTGGATTAAAGATTGAAAGGAAATAAATCGAAAGAATCAGTAAAAATGGATGAAAAAAGGTATGCTATTTTTTTTGTAGCGATTTATTATATTCATCCATCATTTTAAACGCTTTAATTGCTTGGTTTATTCTAGTCAGGATGGGTATTGTTAGTTTCGATTCTGAATGTAAGGCTGCCTTTGTTACAAAATCAAATGTCCACCTTGAACCAAAACATACAATAATACAAGGTTTATTAAATTTCTCAATTGTTTGTTTTAACGCATTTATTTGAGCTCTTACTCCCTCCAATGCATACGACTCCATCCTTTGAAGTGGTACTCTCGGTATTGAAAAGATGAAAAGAACACTATCTACATTAGAGTCGTGGAAAATAGCTTTAATAGATGGGATAAAGGTTTCAAACATTGATGGACCTAAATCAATTGTTCCTCGAATTGATACCCAATTAGGAATCACTGATCTGATTTTATGTAATGTAGTTTCATCTAACTCAGCCAGATTTAAACCTTGCTTTTCAATTTCATCACATGCTAATGCGCCTAAACTTCCTGAACCGGTAACTATTGCAATATTTTTCCCTTTTGGTAGAGGTTGTGTAGCAAATACATGTGCAATGTTGAACATTTCGTAAAAATTATTAACTCGAAAGATATTTGGATATTGTTTAAAAAGGGCGCCATAAATTTTATCATTTCCTGCTATAGAGCCCGTATGACTATTAACTGCTCTTGACCCAATTTCACTTCTCCCATTTTTAAGAATTATCACAGGTTTTTTCATTGTTTCAAATACATTTTTCAATGCTTTGCCCCTTTTCGTTCCTTCTAAATAAAGAGTTATTACATCTGTTTCAGAATCTTCATTTAAATAATCTAACAAATCAACCTCATCAACATCAACCTTGTTTCCAATAGTGATTGCTTTTGAAAATTTAATCCCATTACTATTAGCCCAATCAATAAAGATGTTCCCTAAAACACCTGATTGAGCAATAACTGCAATGTTTCCTTTTGGAGCATGAATAAAATCTGTGTCTGATGTAGTAAATTGATTATGAAAATTAGTTACTCCTATGCAATTCGGGCCTATTATGCGAATTTTAGATTTTTTCGCAATTTTTTCGATTTCTTCCTGCATCTTAATATATTTTTCTTTCCCTGTTTCAGCAAAACCAGCGGATTCTATTATTATAGCTTTTACGCCTTTTTCGATACTATCTCTTATTGATTGAAGCACATATTCATTTGCTATAAGAATTATCGCTAAATCAATCTCATCAGGAATATCTTTGATATTTTTGTATGCTTTATGTCCTAGAATCTTATCGTGTTTAATATTTACAGGATATGTTTTAAAATTTGAGTTTAAAAGATAAGAAGTTGTCCCATGACCAAATCCTAAGTTTTCAGATGCTCCAATTATTGCGATTGTTTTAGGATTGAAAAAAGTTTCTATATCTGACGTGGTTCTCAACCTTTATTATGAGTAGATCGAATTAGAAATAATAACCAAAAAAATTGTTAATTAAACTTAAAGATTGGTTTATAGCCAAAAAAAAAGTTTAAGAAAAACATTACTAATTTAAAAATTACAGAAGTTTAAATATTTCATTCTAGAAAAAGGATTAATGCTTATTTTCGATTTAATAGTGTAAGATCTCTTATGGTTGTATATTCTAAAACTAATAAAATTCAAGTAATATGTCCAATTTGTAAAATAAGAGATATAATTGGCATTCCAGTAATCAGACAATCTGAAAGAAATCATTTAACAACAATTTCAATTCACAAAGGTTTAATTTGCCCTCATCATTTTCAGATTTTTATAGATAAGAATTTACAAATCCGTGGGTATCAGAAAGTAGATTTGGAACTACATCAAGATAACTCAAAAAAACTCTTGAATGGAGTGAGGGCTTTTAGCGAAAATGAGAACGAAAAAGAAGAAGAAAAAAATGATCTTTTTGAAAAAATAGTACTTGAAGGTAATGCAGTGAAATATATACCGTTAATTAAAGCTAGCATTAATGATAACCATGAGAATGTGTTAGAGATGACACCAAAAACTAAGGACGTGGGTTTAAAAGAAATTTATGAAAAATTTTGGGAATTTATTGATGAGAATAATAAGGATTTTAGTGAATTTATAATGAATGATAAAAGACGCAGAAAATCATTCATAAGTCCTAATTTTAATGAAATAGCTAACCATATAGAGATAGATCAAGAAATTCAGTAAATTTCTTAATTGAAAGTTAAAATTATGCATTAATTCTATATGAAAAAGTCTTACTTTTTATGAAAATCAATTGTGAAAATTTAAAATTCAGTACTTAATTCTGCAAAATATTAAATTATTTTAAACAAACCAATGAATTGAAGATAAATTAAAAGGTTGGAAATTATGAGCTATAAATTACCAGATGAAAAAGATTTAGACGCTATGATTGGTATTGTCGGTAAAGATTATGCTACAAATAATAAAGCGATTACTGCTTCTTACTTATCAAAATCGGTAATGGGTTTAGAGTCACAGATTCCAGATATAGTCGTTCGACCGAAATATACTGAGGAAATCCGTAAAATATTATTGTACTGCTCTCAAGAAAAAATTGCGGTAAGTCCAATCTCTGCAGGTTTGTCTGGGGGATTTGCATGTCCAACAATCAAACCTGGTGGAGTAATGCTTGATTTAAGTAGGATGGATAGAATAATTGAGATTGATGAAGATAATCGATACGCTATTGTAGAACCGGGAGTAACTAACGGAGCTTTATGGGCGTATATGGCGAAAAATCACCCTGATTGGGCACCCCCTATTGCCGATGGAGCACCCCCTGCAGCAACAGTTATGGGTGATGCAATAGATAGAGGTTTTTCTCTTTATACTTCCAGTGTTGGTCCACAAGGAGATAACTTCATGTGCGGAGAGGTCGTGTTCCCTAATGGTGATGTCGTACGTACGGGCTCTTGGGCGCTTCCATTTGCGAAACCCTTCTACAAATACGGTCTGGGACCTGATATGTGGTCATTCTTAATGGGTTCTCAAGGTTCTTTCGGAGTAGTGACTAAAGCTGCTGTCAAAATCTATCCACATCCTAAACATAAGACTGTTGTTGTTTGGGGAATGGATAATCCTTACGATATGCAAGATTTAACTCTTGAAATCGGGAAACAAGAATTTGGAATTGCACACAACACTGTAATGGTTCAAGGAGGTAATTATCCTCTTGTAATGGCTCGTTGGCCAAAAGATAAAATTCCACATGACTATAAGTTTTACAAAGACCTAGGAATTTCAAAATGGTGGATGAATTGGGAGTGTTGGGCACAAACTCAAGAGGAACTGGATTATGTAACTAAAAGAATTGATATTATGGCTGAGGATTTTAAGAAAAGAGCAAAGAGTCCTGATTCGATAGTAAAACAACAACTTCATCCTAAACAAATCGCAAGCAGGATGAAAAAACCGAATAAGATTGCAGTCCCGTATAGTTTCTGGGAAGCAGGATTTCTGTTTATTACATGGTATACGCCTTGGAATGAGTCAGCACACTTCGCTGAAATGTATACAAAGAAGATGGAAGAATACGGATTTCCACCAGTAATTTGGATTGCCTCAATAGAAAGATGTAGGCAAGCAATCTGTATGCCTATTGTGTGCTTTGATTCAACAAAACAATCGGATTTTGAGAAGGTTCAAGAATTAAATCAGGATACAACGGAATATGCATTAAAAGAAGGATGGTTAAATTACAGACCTGATCCATATATACACATACAAGCGTATTATCAAGCGGGAATGTATTGGAAATATTTACGAGCTTTCAAGAAGCTTGTAGATCCTAATTTTATAATGCATCCTGGAAGACTTGCTCTTCCATAATAAAGGAGGTTAATAGAAAAATGTCAAAAACAGGTATGGAAAGGCTCGAAGAGCTAAAGAAAGATATATTCAAGTGCATCCATTGTAAGGCTTGCAGATTTGCCTATTCAGGTGAACCTGATAGAAAGGGGATAGGTGAGTTTAAGGGCAAACAAGGAACTGTACTCTATGAAGGCATGGTTGATTCATGCCCAGCTGGAATAGAACATGGATGGGAAGCTTTCTGGAATGCCGGTAAGATTTGGATTGCTCGTTCAATTTTAAGTGGGGATCTAGAATTTACTGAAGAGGTAAGGGATGTAATAATGCCTTGCATTACATGTGGTCAATGTTCGGCTCAATGTGAAAATAAGATTCGAACTGTGGATATTATTGAAGCATTACGTGCTGCTTGTAAAGAAGCGGGAGTTCCAATGATAGAAAGACATCAACTAGTTGAGCGTTTAACTAAGGAATTAAACAATCCTTATGGTGGAAAAGCAGAAGAGCGATTGAAATGGGCAAAAGATGCTGGCTTGGAGAAATACATTAACAATAAAGATGCTAAAATTGGTTACTTTATAGGGTGTACTGCGAGTTATCGGCAAATAGAAATTGCAATTGCAACGAGTAAGATTTTTGAACAGTTAGGAATCAATTTCAGATTAGTTGAGGATGAAGTTTGCTGTGGAAGCCCCTTTTTTAGGGTTGGTGCTGTTGATACCGCTCAGGAATTAATGAATAAAAATCTTGAGGCTTTTAAAGGGTTAGATTTAGTCATGTTTTCATGCGCAGGGTGCTATAAAACATTGACAAACGATTATCCGAAATGGATGGCTGAGGGAAAACTTCCATTTAAAACTATGCACGCTTTTGAACTGATTTCCCGATTAATTACAGCAGAAAAAATTAAATTTAAGCCTAGTAAAGAACTTAAAGGAAAAGTTGTCACTTATCATGATCCATGTCATCTTGGCAGACATATCGCTTTAGAAATGGAACAAGATATAATTAAAGAATCTAAAAACCTAATGATGGATAGTCGTAAGATTAGACAAGCAATAGCTGAGTGGTATGAAATCCCCCGAATCGTACTGAGGCAATTGGAAAAAGATGTGGGTATCAAATTTACAGAGATGTATAGAATTAAGCTTGATAGTTTCTGCTGTGGTGCGGGAGGTGGAGTACGAGCAGGATATTCCGATTTTTCGCTCAGAACTGCCAGTTTACGATTAGACGAAGCTAATGCGGTAAAAGCCGATATAGTAACAACCGAATGCCCTTTTTGCTATAGAAATTTATATGATGCAAATGAACAATACAATCATGATGTAATAGTGTATGGTTTAATTCAAATGATTGATGAGTTCAAACTTCTCGATATTACAGAAAAACCAACATTAAAAGAAATAGTAAGCATGAAAAAATGAGTAAATAAGCTCATTATTAATTTTTTTTATTTTTTCTGATTTTATAATTTTAAGACCACAATCACCGAAAGTTTTGAAATAAATAAAATACATTTAAAAACCTAACAAGCTTAATGTTTTATTAATTAACATTTGATACCTTCATTTTAGAAAATTTTATGAACCTAAAAAAAGTGGCACCAATTATCGCTCTAGCAATAATTGCGATTTTAGTAGTTGCTTTGATTATTGTTTTTCTACCACCAGGGCAAGTTTCAGCGCCAGGTTCTAAAAAAGCAATTATTCTCAGTAGTGCAAACGATTTTTATAGAAAAGACGGGGAAAGTGATTTTAATGATGGGGAAGATGCAAAATTTGATAATGAACCGTTCCCCCCTAAATGGATAGAAAATTGGGGTTCTAATGAATATGGTGGAATTGATAGTTCTATACCTGGCCGTGATACTCCTGGAGTTGTGCAAATAATTGTAAAGGGTCCCGCTGTATCTAAATATGTAAATACGGAAATAATATACAATTGGACAAAATATTCTTCATTAATTAAATTTGCAGCTTACAATTTATCGGCTTGGGTTAATATTACAACTAATGCATGGACTCCTGCTACTATAATACCACCCGGAACTGGTGCAAGAATTGGATTAAGATGGTTAAATTCTACTAATGGAGTAATAAGAACTGACTGGTCAACAGGTATATTTGGAGCAATTCCCGGTTGGAATTTTCTCAATGTAACCGGCATCGCCAACAGTTCTACTCTTAATGAAATAACCCAATTGCATTTAGTGTTAGCAGTTGAAGGTAATATGACGGGTACTGATATGGTGCTTTTTGATGATGTTGGAGTAGAATATTGGTTCCCACCCCCAATCCCAATTCCAATTCCAAGTAATACAAATACAGACGGATTCCCTGCTCAAGCCCTTCAAGTTTACTGGATTTTAAAGAATAATGGATATACAGACGATGATATTTTTTTAATGCTTTATCATACCGGAGATTCTATAATAGACATCATAGCATCCGATGGAATCCCAAATGATTTGGTTGGTGCAGTAATTGATGTTGAAAATGATGCTGTAAATACTAGCAGATTTAAACAAGAATTAGATGTTTCCATCTCGGGTTCATTTGCTTCAGGAATTCAGACAAACGATGAATTAATAATTTTCATATCTGATCATGGTTCAAATAAAGTACTTAGTGATGGTAATGCAACATTTCATTTCGAGGCAGATGACAGTTATATCACAGAATTAGAGTTTTTTAATTTAGTTAAGCAAATTATTTGTGCTCGTATACTAATAAACATTGACATGTGTTTCAGCGGTAATTTTTTAAACGAAAATGCAAATTTTGGATTGAGTTGGTATAATATACCAAATTCTATTTTGATCACATCAACCACGGATATTCTTTCATGGTATTGGCGAGATAACAATAATGCCGATAATTTTGCCGGATCATGGTTCTTCCATCAATTCTGGGAGCAAATTAATCAAAGTCAGACAGTAGGAGACGCTTTCAATTTTGCGAAAAATTTTGTCCCTTCAGGGATGGTGAAATCCATAAATGACATCCAAACTCCTTTAATCCAAGATAATATAGGTATAAAAGATACATGGTCCCTAATTTAAATAAAACAAAAAAAAATCTATAACCATAATTTTATCTATGGAAAAATTCTTTAAATTCTAATTCTGGTATTTTTTTGACTTAAAATTTAAATTACACTTCAGATTTATTCTAACTTAATAAAATATTAGCATGTTATTGTCGTGGAAGATATTACTAAACAGAGAAAAAGCCTTATCTTACTTGTAGTACTTGCTTCTTCGGTAATTTCATCATTTTTTATTTTATCGTTAAATATCTTGAAAATTGGTAGTTTAAATGAAGTACTTGAAGAGGAGAAATTCTCGTATGTAATTAAATCTGCAAATGGTGATACAACTGCTCCAATTATTACTTTTGTTAATCCTGAATTAAATAACACAACAATCAGGTCAACTTATTTTGATTTTATGGTAAATATTACTGATGCCAACCCTCCTTTGCCAGGAAACGTTTCAATAGAAATTTCAAGCAACTCAACTTCTCTTTTTAGTGCTTCAATGATTTTCGCTGAAGAAGACTTATGGTTTTTCTTTTGGGATAATTTTACATCTTATCCAAATAATGAAACATACACAGTTAGAATTACAGCTAAAGATTCTTCATCAAATGAGAATTATGGTTTTTCAAGTTATTTTAATATCATTTTAGACTATTATAACGCAAATTCACCCTCAATAATAAATATAATTTTTTATATTGTTGTGGTTTGTTTGTTTTTTGCTCTAATTATGGTTTATATGAATAAAAAGCGAACTTATTTAAAACCACTTAAAGAGCAAAACTAGATGTAAATTACATTTATCAGCATTATAGTTGTAACATTCCTTTCTTAAAAAGAGCATAATTAGACTTATCAACTGTGAATTTTCTCAAGCATGTTTAAGTATGCATCTATAATTTTTATGATTTAATGTAATTTTAAAGGTGTTATTCCAATTTCAATAAAAATAAATGTCAAGATTTTCATTAATTACAAAATAAGAAAATTTACCATTTTCGGGGTTCTTTTAATTTGATTAACATTGAGAAGAAGTCAGCTTACCCATATATCACCAAGTTTAAAAAGGAGCCATTTAAATCATTTGTCATTATTAAACGAAAAGATATTGGGCGTTTTTACGTAAGAGATTATAATAAATTAATTACTTTTTACAATTACTTTAACAAGAATTTATTAGATGAGCATAGCTTAACATTAGAAGATGTATTCTGGTTTTCACTGCTTAGAAAATATTTGAAAGAAGAAAAGAAGAAAGAACGAGATGGATTATTTAGTTTCATTAAAAAATGCGAAATTAGGGTAGATAAAAAGCTAGGATTTAAACTGTCACTTGATCCTCAAAAACACGCCGATATTTACTCCACTTATCTAGCATTAGCCAGTTTAAAAAATCTTGGAGTTCTAAAAGAATTCTTTGCCTCAGAAGGTCAGAGTCACATTAAAGAAGATGTTAAAAATTTTATTCTTTCACATAAGAAAGGAAATGTATTCTTACACTGTCATGATAATGAGTGTGATGTTTGTAAAAGCATTTCCCCTGCAAGGACTTTATTTTATGTCATGGAGATCCTTACGCTTCTGGGTGTAGATGTTCGTAATAACCGGGATCAATTTCGTTTATTAATTGGGGATACCAAAAAAAAAACCATCCCATTAGTCTATAAGTTTCTTTGTTTAAAATCTATAGATTTAGAATTAGAAGTAAAAGAAAAAGAATTTCAAAACCTTCACCAATATCAAATGGAAACAGGCGGTTATGGTTTTAATCAAACAGAAAATCTTAATGATACTTTTTGGATAGTTTACGTATTAGATCTTTATTCATGGCTTTTAGATTACAACCCTTCAGGGGTATATTTGTTTATTAATGTTCAATTAAATGAGATTTTAAGCAATATTGAGAAGTGGGATGTTTTACACCTAGCTGCTGTTTCTAAATTAATTATTCTTTTATCTTTAATATGGAAGAAATTCATCGGCGAAATTGAAAGATTAGTGTTTAAGGAACTGGAAAAAGAGAAATATATTGATTTAAATCAATTGAAAACTACTTTTGGATTATTTAACGATATTGAAGATCTCATCTCCTATATTAATCTTAATTATAATTTTAATTTAAGAATATTAGATAACAAAATCGAATTTAGAAATTATATTCGGAATTTAGCAGGTGGGAAACAGGAATTTATTCAGAGATTTTATGATCAAATTAGGAAAAAAAGTATAATTTCGTTGTCAGAGATGTTTAAGAAATTTAAAACTCAGAATATGGAGCCTTTAAAGTTGAAAGAGGATATTATTCCGACAATCAATGATTTAATTTCGAGGAATTTCTTTAAGGGGAACATAAGAACCAAAAAACCATTCTTAGCGAAAACAAAATATAACTTTTATTTGAAATATATTTTAGAAAAAATTATTTTATCTGACACGGAAATAAACATGGAGAGGATTCTTGAGGAAAAAGAGAAATTAGAAGATATCAGGAATGATATCTATAATGTTAACTTAAAATTAAAGAATATAGGAAAACAAATAAAAGAAGAAATTAACAGTTATCTCTTAATTAATGAAGTTGATTACGCAAAGGAAAGATTAAAATTTATAATAAGAAGTGCTGTAATGGAAGCTGATTTCTTGAATGAAAATATTGAAAATTCATTTAATGAAGATTTATACTATATTAATATTAAAACTACTTTAAGTACTGAAATCGCTAAATGGAATAAAGGATATTCAGTTTTACATCATAATTTAGTCGAGGTTGATTCAAATCTTAAAGGTAAAATACAAGAGAAAGAGAAAATAAGAAATTTAAATAGACTATTAGAAAATTTAATGGAAAGACTTGGCTTAATTGAAGAAGACTTGGACAAAAAGGTAAACTCTTTTAAGAAAATTTTCAGTGAGAATCTTGAGAGAGAATATGATAGTAATAAATTTTCTTTTATTATCCAACATTTGAATCAAATTATCGAAGATATAAGCAAATACGATAAAATTATCTATAATATCTCCCAACAAATTACAACAAGAGAAGTAGAAATTGTTGATAAGCATAGGAAAATAATAGAAAATTGGGTAAGGATTAAAGAGAAATTTGAAAACGAGTATAAATTTTATAATGAGGGATTCCAGTTTTTTAAAGAGATTTTAAACAAAATAGAGGTATTTAATGTTAAATCAAATAACGAGATTTCTAAGATTGGGGAAAATACTAAGAGTAAGATCTCAACAAATCAATTTCAAAAGGCTTTTGAAATCATTAGAAAAGAATCCGATATCTTACTGAATGCTGAACTAAAGGAGATTAAAAATCTCCAATCGGTTGTTAAAGATGAGATCAATGAAAAACAGGGACTTTATTTATTATTTAAACATCTGCAGGACAATCTAGATAATTCAGAATCAAGGATTATTGAATCAATAGCCAAACAAGCGCAATCTTTAAAGGATAAGGTTACAGAGGAGAGAAATAAAACTAAAGTACAAGACTTTGATAATTTCGTGACCCAGGAGGCGCTTAAATTAAAAAATGAATTATCAAAAATTAAAACTAGATTTGATCAGTCAAAAAATTTACAAATTGAGCAGATAAGTAAGGAATTTGATATAATTAAATCTAATTTTAACAAAACAAATAAATTATTTTTAAAGAAATTTAATAGTTGCACTAAAAGCATTGAAAACTTTAAGGAAAAATCAAATATGACTATCCTGCAATGGGAAAAATTCGCTGATTTTTTCATCAATGAAATTTCTGAGTTAAAATACGAGTTTATTGATATTGTTATTTCAAATAGAATAAATATAATGGCAATCGAGAAAAAAACTAATAATATTAAACTTGTCGATTTAAGAGATGATTTAAAACTCTCTTGCAAGATTTTAATTAAAAGATTGAAAAATATGATAGGAATCTCTAAAGTATCTGCTGAATTGAATGAAAATGATAAATCAGTTCTAATTCATACCGAATTTTATTATTTAAATAAAGATTTAAGAAACTACGTTGATAATCATTTATTAAAATCAAACCGAGAAAGAGTTGGGAACATACTTGCGCTCTATGACTCAAGTATTAGAAATTTGACTTTAAAGACAAATATGTTAGAACTTCAAAATAGAATTAAGGATTTAAAAGGTTTTAATGAAATTATCCCAAAGAAATTCTATGATAAAATCAATGAACTTCAAATAAATCAGGAACGGAAAGAATTCCTCAGTACAAAAATTTATTTTGATTCAATCTTAGAAAATGACAAAAATGCCATAAATATTATAGAACATTCTTTAGATCTTTTTAATTCGATGCAGAATTTTGTAGATCAACAATACAATACACTGAAAATTGAAGTAAAAGAATATTACAATAGATTTGTTAAAGATTCTGAAGAAAATGACTCCTATTTAGAGAATCAAGAGTTGTTTGAAAACAAAAGGCAGGAATTCAAGGAAAGATCACGACAAATACAAGAAAAAGTAGAAAATGAAATAAAGAAAATATCTAATAAATCTGGGGATTCCAGGAAATTGATTCCAGAGATAAGAGAGATATTTGTGAGGAAAAAAAATGATTTTCAGGAGGAATTCAACAAGAAGGCTGAAAAAATTAATGATCAAATAGAAACTATGAAAAATGAATCTTTTCGTGGAAAGTTAATAGATTTTATAAACAGTAATAAAATTAAACTAAGCCTACTACTAGGAAATCTTGAGAGAAAGGTAGAGGATAATATTGAAATCAAGGAATTTAAAAAGATAAATATTTTAATTCAAAAGAGAGCAAAAAATATTGAATCTGAGATTAAAGAGATTAACAAAGCAGCAAATACGATGGTAAGGGAATACAAAAGACAATCAAAAAACTTTCGTCAAATTTCAAAATTTGTATTAGAGGATTTTGAGAAATTTTTAATTGAATTCACAGAGATTTTGAGTGAAAAAGTAAAATCATTGGAACGATTAATTTTACAAGAGTATATCACTATGACCATAAAAGCTGTAGCTAATGAATTTTTAACAATTAGCTTCTTAAATAATGAATTAAAGATTAAGAAACAAAATATTCAAGACCATTTATTATTCCTAATTAGTACCGGAAAGCTAAAAGGGAAATATGACCCTCGATTCTATATTTATTTTGAAAATCCTGACATATTGGATGAATTGGACGAGACTGAATTAGAAGTTATAAAGAGTACAAATTATAAATTGCAGATGCTTAGACATAATTTGAGAAATTTTGCAGTTCAATACGGTAGTATAATTGCTTTCTTTTCCTCAATTGTCGCAATCTCATATTATTTCTTCCTTATTAGCGGAAACAATCCTGTTGCACTTGCATTACCGATAATAATAACGATGATAATTTTGGGTTATTATTTGATAAGAAAAAAAGAAGAAAAAATTAATTGATTATTGGTTAAAAAAGTAAAAGACTAATCATAATCCATAATAAATTGAACACTATCCATGTGCTTTTTAAGGTATCCTTGAAAGCAAGCTTGGTTAAAATGAATAAAGAATTTCCGATCTACTATTTCTTCCTCTTTAGCAAGATGCTGTAATTTTTTAAAATCTAGTTTACCATTTTCTCCATAAGTCTTTACTAAATTAATAATAGCTTTTACATTTTTGTTTAGGTATATCTTTCTTTTTTCTTGATGCATTTTTTTCCTCCCTTTTATTTTTGATATCTTATTTCTCAAATTTGACAGATCTAATTGTAATAGATCCGAATAAAAAGTCACTCCTGATTCCTTAATTTTTTCATATTCCTCACTTTTGCAAAAATTATCTAATTGGCTAAGAATATCCTCAATCGAACGGTCTGCCAATAATTCTTTTTCTCGTTCTCTTCTTTCCTTAAAATTTTTAACGAGATCTATATTTGCACATTCATTTATCTCAGACACTGAAAAAGTAATTGATTTGCGTTCCAGGTTTTCATTCAACTTTATTTGGTCATAATCGGTTAGAATAGATTTCATTAAGTTTTCTTTTCTCCTAGCAACATGATAAAATGGAATATCAACAGTATCTTCGGTTACTAAAATATAACACCTTCCAGGGGCAGTTCTACCTGTTCTTCCTCGCCTTTGAATTAATCTTATCTCAGAGGGAACAGGTTCGTAGAATATAACCGCGTCTACATTTGGGATATCAATCCCTTCTTCAGCAACGCTTGTTGCTATTAGAATATTAATTTTATCATTTCTGAATTTTTGAAGAATTTCTCCTTGTACGTTTTGGGAAAACCCAATATCATCTATTTTAGAAGACTGACCAATAAACTTCTCAATTATTAAATGATCTTGAAATTCGTTTTTCAATTTAATCTTTAAAAATTCGGCCATTTCTCTAAATTGTGTGAAAATTATTATTTTCTTATTACTATATTCTTCCTTTTCTTCTCGAATGATTGAGATAATCTTGTTTATTTTAGGGTGAGTTAAATTTTGTGTATTTTCTTTTTCAATCATTGAATTTATTAATTTGAAATGCTTGGAATTTACAATTCTTTTTGCAGAGAGGATCCCCTCTTCAGCTTTGTATTTAATCCTTTCCAAAAAAGAAATAAAAAGTGAAATATTTTGGGTTTCAATTAAATCTTTTGCATGAAGAAGAGAGACACAACTTGAACAATATGAATAAACTGAATGTATATCAATATCTTTATCTTTGATAATGTCTATAATCTTTGGCTCCTGATAAAATAAGCAATCCATATATTCATCTTCTAATTCGTAACCCTGTTCATATCTTATTGATACTGTTAGATCATGAGAGATTCTCAAAAAATCTAATTTTGAGTAGTATTTCTTGAATGGATTAATTAATTTTCTGTCTATAAAGAAGCTTAAAAAGTTTTGAAAGAGATTTTGCCAAATTTGGGTTAATTCCAAAACCTTTATTGGTAGATCTACCAAATTTATAAAAGTATCTATTTCATGAATATATTTGACTACATCTTCATCTTCATAACCTCTAAACACAATATTTTCTATTAGTAAATTATCACAGATTTCTTGTATATGTTCAAAATCCTTTCCTGGTGAAGCTGTCAATCCTAAAATCAAAGGATCATTGCACGTCTTACTATACTCTTTTGAAATGAAATTGTAAGAATATCTTCCTTTTGTCTTGTGAGCCTCATCAAATATAATTAATGAGACTCGTGTTAAGTCATAACGACCTCTGGTTAAATCGTTATTAATTACTTGCGGAGTAGATACGATTACATTTGAATTTTTGAATAAATAGATTCTTTTCTCAGGGGATATCTTTCCTGTGAAAGATACGATTTTTTCAGTCTCAATATCTAGGAACTTTTCACAAGAACTTTTATGTTGATTAACTAATGGCCTTGTAGGAGCAAGCACAATTATTTTTCCCTTCGAATACTTTTTGAGAGCACGTGAAATTAGTAAAATTCCAATAATAGTTTTTCCTAAACCAGTGGGTAATACAACTAAAGAATTTTTATTTGTACAACTATTTACAATATTTTCTTGATAATGTCGATAAAAAACAGTATCTTTTTTTATATACGGACCATTGTAATATTTTTTTGATTCCACTTGCATGTTATGGAGAGGAAGAGGTTTTTTCCTTTTAATTATTATATCGGTGTAAGATTTTAAGTTCATTTAAACTAATTTAATTCACTTATCAATTTAGAAATAAGTTAATAAATCCTTAGTAATATAGAAGTTAAATAAATAGCTATTACTTTTATAGGTATCTTATCAGTAGCTTAATATCCTCTAATTTAATAGCTTTTAAATAGGTTGTATCCCAATTAATTATAACAAAAAACAAAATTCCACATTTAGTTGAATTATAAATGAAACTATCGAAAATTAATAAACTAATTATTTGTTTATTTGGTATATTGTTATCAACCTCAATGCATTTTGTTACTGCTGTTCCAGATGAATATGTAGGAGTAAATGTAGGAGAAGAATATTCATGGGTTCTTTCAATAGACCAAACTACACTTAATAAATTTAATACTGATATGGAAGAGAAATTAAATTTAATATATCCATATTTCCCCCTCGTAGAAACCCTTTTCTCCTATGGAGTGAACCCGAAAATTAATTTCAAGGCAGAAATTCTTTCAATAAGCGATGAGCATATTGGTTCAACTTACAATTATGGAGGTGGGCCTGCAGAAGTAGATTATTATTATAAAGATGTGAATGTATCATTTGGAATCAATATTCCGGGATTAGGAGATTTGTTAGCCACTGAATTGTCTGTTAAAGTTTTAGCTAATGGAACAGATTATTGGATTATTCATATAATTAATTATGGATTACTTGACATCATAGCAATACCCCCAGGATTAAATAATTTCTCATACTTTTTCATAGCTAACAATTTGAATTGGTCTAAGGTAGTTTCAGATTTTCAAGAATTATTATCCCAAATATCTGTACTAACCAGTGAAAATATTACGGCAGTCGAAATTGACAATGGAGTTATTTTTAAAACTCCCGAAGGAGCTTTTAATGAAACACACAAAGAAATTGAAATAACAACATCTTATAATGATAAAGGAGTGCTTAAAAGCTGTGAGATTACTTATGATAAGACAACCCTCCTAACATTTATTTTAAGTATTAGTGCAGAAGAATCTATAAGTGGATATATTCTCTTAATTACAATATTTACTAGCACCGCACTAATGTTAAGTATAGTATTTTATATCAAGAAAAAAAAGGGAACCCCTTACCAATGTTAATTAAATCCGAGAGGAAAAAACAAAATTCCATATTTGGTTGAAAAATAGATGAAATTATCGAAAATTAATAAATTGATGATTTGTTTATTGGGTCTGTTATTATCGACATCAATACATTTTGCAACTGCTATTCCTAATGAATATGTTGGAGTGAACGTTGGAGAAAATTATTCATGGGTTCTTTCAATAGACCAAAGTACTCTTAATGAATTTAACACTGATATGGAAGATAAATTGGATTTAATAAATATATCTTTTCCCATCATTGAAAACCTGTTTTCTTATGGAGTGTATCCAAAAATTAATTTTAAAGCAACGATTCTTTCGATAAGCGATGAGTATCTTGGATCAATATATGGTGATGAGGATTATTATTATAAAGAAGTGAATGTATCATTTACAATAAATATTCCAGGATTGGGTGATTTAATAACTTCCGAATTATCTATTATCGTTTTAGCAAATGAGACAGATTTATTGATTGTTCCGACGCTTAATTATGGGTTATATGGTATCATAAATATACCACAGGGATTTTATAATTTCTCACTTATTTTCATCGCAAATAATTTGAATTGGACTAAATTAATTTCAGATTTTCAAGAATTAGTAGACCAAATTTCTGGAATGATCAATGGAAATATTACGCTAACTGAAATTGAAAATGGATTTATTTATAATAACCCCGAAGGCGCTTTTAATGAAATCCATAAAGAAATTGAAATAACAATATCTTATAATGACAATGGAGTACTAAAGAACTGTGAGATTACCTATGATAAAGCGTCCCTCCTAACATTTATTTTGAGTAATGGAGCAGAAGAATCTATATTTGGATACCATTTGTTAATTACAATACCGGCAAGTATCGCAATAATTTTAAGTATAGCACTTTATATAACAAAAAGAAATAAATTCACAACCAAGGTTAATTAGTTCTGAAAGGGAAAAACAATATTTTATTTTTTTTTATCTCTCGTTTAATTAGTTTTTGACTTTCTAACATTTTCAATGTTAAGACTACCCAATCACGACCAATAATTCGTGTAAATTTTTTACTTTTAGGATAAACAAGATTAAGGATGTCATCTGGAGATACCCCTTTATCTGAGTAATTCCTAATAGCATCCAATACTTGTCTTTTTCGTTCATCCATCCGCCCCAAGATTGCAGAAAGAGTTTCCTTTGCGTTTTCAATAATTTCCCCGTGGGCTGGAAGAATTAGTTTTAAATTTGGTAAATTCTGTAATTTTTTAATAGTTTCAATATAATCTGTGATATTAGACTCAGGGGGTCCAAGCCAAGTTGATCGCATCTTTAAGACATTGTCCCCAGCCAAAAGGATCCCCTTTTCCTCACTATAGAGAGAAATGTGTTCAGGGGAGTGTCCTGGAGACGGAAATATTTTCCAACGTTCACCATTGATTACTATAACTGAATTTTCATCAATAATTTCATCAGGATGATCTAAATAAGAAAGACCATGAACTCTACTAAAAAACAAACGCATACCAAGACGACGAAGTAAATTCCATATTTTTCGTACTGACTTTTTTCTAACTCTTAAATAATCTTCATAATCATCACCTCGAAAATTAGCCTCAAAACTTACTTTATCTTTTATAGTTTTAGCAATTTTCTCAGTCAAAATAATTTTTAAGCCCAAGTCTTCTCTTATAAACCTGACTCCGCTAAAATGGTCTGAGTGGCCATGGCTAACGATTATTCGGGTGACTTTAAAGTCTTTATTTTGTTTCTTATAATAGTTCTGTATCTCTTCGAATTCTTTTAAAAATAACTTTAATGCTTTTTTAGATCCATATCCCGCGTCATAAATTAAACCATCATTTCCGGCTATCACATATATGTTATCTGAAGGGTTGAATCTCCCCTTTTCCTCAATTAAAAATATTCCTTGATATACTTCTTTCATTCAATTTTAAAAATATAGGATAAAAAATAATTTTTCCGAAAATGATAAATATAACTTACAATTTCGTCTATGAAAATAAGACAATTATAAATCTTAATCTAATTGTACACTTGGAAAGATTAAAAAGAAGACTAAAATAAAAAAGATGAAATGTAAAATATTATAATTTAATTTATTTATTAGCTTTTCCAGTTTGTTCAACTGTTTCAAGGAAATCTAATATTTCTTTTATAAATCCTTCAGAATCTTCAATAGCAGTCATATGGCCAAGACCTGGCATTATTACATGCTTTACGTCAGGTATCTCCCTTGCCATTATCTCACTTGGTTCTAAAAATACAACATCAAACTCTCCTAATAATACCAGCGTAGGGCATTTGAACTGTTGGAGCTGTTCAATTCTAGGATCAGGATCTGTATAAAAACTTGTTTGAAAGTCAATAATTGTTTCAACATTTTGCCGTCGTAAGAACCCTTCGTAAATCTTCAGCATCCTTTCACTTTCCGGATTCTCTGCCATTTTGAATAAATAGGGTCCTGGTTCTTGTCTGATTCCATCCATCCTTTGCTCAATTGTAATCTTTGATACAGTTGCCTTCCATGAATCTATCATTTTTTGTCTATCTTCCCCTTTGGCTTCTTCCCAAGCCTTAGTTCTTTGATCTCTTATTGCTTTCTCTTCATCTGTAAACTCTCGATAATCGGGAATTTCTATGCGTGTGTTTGAACTAGTGTCAGTTAGCATTAGGCTAATAAGACGTTCGGATCGGATCATACCATAACGTGCACCCACCATCCCGCCAGTAGCGTGAGTTAAAATGTGAAATTTATCAAGACCTAAAAAATCAGCAAGCGCATCAAAATCGCTTGCCATAGTATCTGGGTCATATCCATAGGGAGGTTCTCTTACAATGGTACGACCATGACCCCTCATATCCATTGAAATAAATCTATATTTTTTTGATAATTCCTTTGTAACACCAGTTTCGCTCCAATAATTCCCATCCTCAGATAACCCATGGTTAGATATAATTGCTTCTCCCTCACCGACATCCTCATAATATAATTTTAAGTTTTCCTTTTCAAAATAAGGCATCTTTTTCCACTTTGATTATTTAATTATTTAGTTGGTATTAATCGTTAACCTATTTTAATCTTTTATTTTTTGTTAATCTTCATATTGATTTATAAAGAACTGTATAATTAAAAAAGGAAATAAGATTTTTAATTAAAATCAAATATTTCTAATTAATTCTATTTTGTAAAGAGGCGTAAAAAAGTGGATAGTAAAAATGTTTTAATAACAGGTTCCGGTTCTGGTCTAGGTAAAGCAATGGCCATAAGATTAGCTGAAGATGGATATAACATCATTTTAAACGGTAGAACTGAGAGTAAATTAGTTGAAACTGATCAACTGTTAAAAAAGTTCAACATCAAAACTTTAATTAAAGTAGGAGACGTATCAAGTTCAAAATTTGTTGAATCAATGATTTCAGAAATTGTAAACGAGCTAAATGGACTTTATGGAGTTATTAATAACGCCGGAATTAGTAGAGGGGCTACCTCAATTCTTAATAAAACGGAAGAAGACATGCAGAAAATAATGGATATAAACTTTAAAGGAGCATGGTTAGTATCAAAGTATGCTGCAAAATTTATGATAGAACAGACGGATTTAAAACCCTTAAGGGGAAAAATTATTAACGTGTCTTCAATTGCTGGATTAGAACCAATGCCTGGTATTGGAATATATAGCTGTAGTAAAGCGGCAATGATCTCTTTAACTAAAGTGTTGGCAAAAGAACTTGCACCCATGATAACTGCAAATGCTATTTGTCCAGGATATCACATCACACCAATATACAAGAATGATCCAAACTTAATTCAAAATTTTTGGAATATGATAAATATGAAACCGCTTTTACAAAGAGTAGGAACTGCTGAAGATGTAATAGGTCTGATTTCTTACTTGGTATCGGATGAGTCAAACTACATGACTGGTCAAATTGTAAGTATATGTGGTGGAGTTGTTCTTCATTAAGATACTCAGAGTTTAAATACATAATCGAATGAAGAAATAAAATTGAAATAATAATAAAAATTATATCTCTATTGTAAAAAAAAGTTAAGATAACCAAATAAGTGAGATGAAAAAAATATGGTAAGAACCGAAATTATTGAAACAAAAGCGGGAAAAATTCAAGGTATTAAAGATGAGGGTATAGAAATATTTAAAGGAATACCTTATACCAAAAGACTGGTGGGGGATTTGCGTTTTAAACCCCCAATTCCCGCAACGCGATTTCCGGGAGTATTTTATGCCACAGAATTTGGACCTGTGTGTCCTCAAATGATCCCTCCTGTATTGTTATTTCCCCAAAACCCGCAAAGTGAACCTGATTGTCTTAACTTGAATATTTGGACACCTTCCCCCGATCAGAATAAACGACCTGTAATGGTTTGGATCCATGGTGGTGGGTTTAATACTGGTAGCGGACGAATATACGATGGTACATCCTTAGTTAAAAGGGGAAATGTGGTAGTAGTTACAATAAACTACAGATTAAATTCTCTGGGTTTCTCTTTTATACCAGGTGTCACTTCAAACGTAGGAATGCTTGATCAAATTACGGCTTTAAAATGGATTCGCGATAACATCGAGAATTTCGGAGGGGATGCTGACAATGTTACAATCTTTGGTGAAAGTGCAGGTGGTATGGCAGTTTCAACACTGTTAGTTATGCCTGAAGCTAAGGGTTTATTTCACCATGTAATTGCTCAAAGCGGTGCATGCAATCCTGTAAGTTATAGGGCTTCTGAGGGTAAAGATATAACTGAGCGTGTAATTTCAGAAGTAGGGATTGAAAAGAGTGATATCGAAGAGCTCCGGAAAATTTCTGCTTACGAGCTCGTAAATGCTCAATCAAAAATTTCGTTAGAAAATGGAGCAATAAAACCTTGGCCTTTTTCAATCGCTCCTTTCATTGATGGTGAACATATTCCCGAACACCCCCTGGATTTAATTCGTAAGGGCACCGCAGCAGGAGTTGATCTGCTAGTTGGAACAAATTTGAATGAATCCACGATATGGAAAACATTTAATCCCAACTTCAAAGAAGCAGATGAAGAAATGATGCATAATAGGATAAAAAATATTGTGACATCCCTCGGTGAAAACGGAGATAAAGCAGAACGCCTCATAACGTCATATAGAGAAACAAGGAAGGATGAAGGATCTCTTTCTGCTCAGGAGGTCCTCGATGCTTTTTCCACCGATCTTGAATTTCGTATTTCTGCAATTCGAACGGCAGAGGTTCAATCAGTACAAAATTCCAATACTTACATGTATTTGTTTACGTGGCCATCTCCCTTTATGGGTGCGAATCTCGGAGCATGTCACATTACAGAAATACCCTTTGTATTTGGAATGTTGGAGGAACCAGGTTGGAATCTATTTTCAGGTAAAGGTGAAGATGCGGAAAAACTCAGTGAAAAAATTATGGATGCATGGATTGCGTTTGCCCGAACTGGAAATCCGTCTCACAGTGGGATACCTGAGTGGCCCAAATATGAGACTGAAAAGAGGAGTACGATGTTTTTAGGAAAGGAGATTAAAGTGGTTGATGATCCGTACGGAAAGGAGCGCGTGGCGTGGGAGGGAATTATGAAACCTCCTTACTTGAGCATTGCACAATAAAAAAAGAGCTTTAATAAACTCTCTCTTCCATATATTTTATTCTCATTTCTGTTTGATTTCTAGCAGGGATATTATCTAGAACCTTTTCTAGCATAATTGCTCCAGACGGACAATTAGAAGCGCAAACCCCGCACCCTATACAGAGATTAAGTACTATAAGCATAAATTCAAACAGAACGATAAAATGATCTATTTAGGATTAAATTTTGAAAAAAAAGAAGATAAAAAAAAGAGTATTAGATATTTTAATGAATTAAGTAAATTACCTAATTCAAAAATCCCTTTAAAAATACTTGATGGCCAATAAGATGTCATTACGCGTTACTTTCTTTCTTTCCTATTTTTATAGGAATCCTATAAGAATTTTAGAGTGTTTAGTTAAAGTTAACGCGGTTTTTGTGAGTGTTTCTGCTGATTGACCCATCCAATCAACTAACTCATTAACGGCATCTCGCGCAACGATTTTAGCCAGTCAAAAAGAGGTTTATTGACTTACAGCCCCGTTGTGCTTCATGAGACGTCTTATTGGTGACCAAGAAATGTAATCTGATCCAGCCATTTTTTATTCCTCCAATTATTTATTTTGTAGTGATACTTTTTGTTAATTTTTGTTATTTTTAAAGAATTTATTATATAGATATTGATCTTTTGGATATTTAAAGATTTTGATATTCTCATGCTTTTGTTGGGATAAAAATAAAAAAAATTGAACGACAAAATTCGAAATTATGAAATTGATCAATCTCGTGCAAGTTAGGTTCTTTTTATGGATAGGCAATTTTAGTTGGATTCCAAGATTTAAATCATCAAAAGTCTCAGAATTTCCTCAGAATGAATTAAATTGAGAAACTCTTTGAACAATTAAAAAATTCGATCAAAATCTGAGACGTAACACTATGAGTTTTTGCAATTTTGAATAGTTAGTAATTTTAAACTTAATTTTAATAATATAGGGGATTGGGTAAAATAAAGGAAATTTTGTAATTAATTCTTGATTTAAGTTAAATTAACTATTATTTTTAATTTTATAGTAAAAGACATGGATAAACATTACCAATAATAAGAAAACCAACTGTAATAAAATAGCTACCATAAAAGTTGTTCATATTTGCATTTAGAGCATTGAACTTCTTCACCTTTTTTAGGGAAATAAGGGAGAATCGTCCCACAATACTTGCATTCTAAATCATATATGTCATCAAGGCTGCTTACGATTCCACTTATCAAAAGATGCTCTTTAAATTCATTGGAAAATGATGTTAAAAATGAAATAAGAACATGATGATTTTTTGAGGTACCGATTATTTTTACTTTATTTGCCCCGGTTTTTCCAATTATTAATACATCGTCTCTCGATTCTAAATCAGATCCAAAATACCATAGAATTTTTTTTTCAGGATCTTTAGTTATTAATTGAAGACTGTTCCTAAGGAATACCTGTTCTAATAGTTTGAAATATAAATCGGGATCATTTTTTCCTCGTGTTCCAATCCCTAAGCTTTTAACGGCTCTTTTCATACGGGGAATTTGTGAAAATTCTCTGACATATGAGCTTGGAATTATCTTAGGATTAATGGTTATTTTATCTAATGTAATAGTAACTGGGTCTGAATTTAAGACTCGAACAAAATCTTTATTATTTACATAGGTAACAATCGTTCTTATCTCTCCTTCATTACCTAATGAGAGTGGGGTAAAGTGTAAGTTAAGTTGCTTTTTGCTTCTTTCATTTAGTTCGTCAAATTCGAGAACTAATTTAGATGTTTCCACTTCCTCAATCGGTTCTGAAATGTATATGGTAGGCGGGTAACTTCTTGTTAGTTTTAAGAAATTTGAATACCTAATTTTAATTTTTACTTCTGATATTGGTGCTAAACTTTCATTCAATAGTTGAATTGAAAGCACATAATGCCCACCGTAAGGTTTAAACTCATTTAATAGTCTTATTTTGTCCTCTTGATCGATTGCCTCAAAAGTAAATTTAGGGAGATCTTTACTTTCCCGCTCTTCTTTCCTTTTGAAAATAACTAGATCTTGTGTCTGATCGGGATTTGTTCCATCCTTTTTTTCCTTCATTTTAAATGAGGATGATGTTAATTATTAAATACAACTTGAATTTCTAAATTTTCGATAAATAATAATATGACAACTTGATTTATATTTTTTAATATTAATTTTTTTACTTTAATTACTTACATATTCATGAGTGCATTGATGTTTGAAGAATTAGATTCGCTATTCGAGAGTTCTACAATTAAACCATCATTTGAGAGAGTTCATGTTATATTAGCTTTATTTATATTTGGTGAAAATCCGGAAGGTATTGGAAGATACCGCTTACAAAAAGAATTAATGATTGGTGAAGGAACTGCAAAGTCATTAATTAAGAAACTAAATGAGAAAAAAAATTTTGTTGCTGTAGTTGTTGAGACAAAAAGAAAGGGGCACGTTTTAACTGAATTGGGATTAAAATATTTAGAAAAAATAAAAACAATTATTCCTATAATCGAAAGAGGAGAATCTTCTGTGCTTAAGGATATAATTGTTGAACCTGAAGAAACATCAGTATATTTTTGTTTAGTGAAAAATGCAAGTCATAAAATAACTGATGGTATCAATCAAAGAGACGCAGCAATCAAAATAAATGGTTTTGGAGCAACATGTTTAGTTTATAGTGGAAAAAATCTAATTTTTCCATCAAAATCTTATTCTGGAATTAGTAATAATGACTCGATAGTAAATAAAGAACTCCAAAAATACTTTGAATCTAAATTGACTGAGAGAAAGGTTAAATTAGAAAACAATGATGTAGTTGCAATTGGTTCTGGAGATAGTCCTCAAAAAGCGAGAATTGCAACTCTTAATGCGGCTCTAACCCTAATATAAAATTTAATATAAGAATCGAAAAAAAATGAAATATCAAAAAGATATAGTTTTCTATATTGATCCAGAAATTTATGGAAATATGAAGGGTTGTGTTCAAAATGCTAGTCCTAATGAAGCTTTTGGGTTGATTTTAGGACCTCAACCAAAAGAAATCATCTTAGATAATCCCGGAAAATATCAATATCACTACTTTGGGGAGATCATTGAGTGCATTAGATCAGATCAAAGCTCCCCAGTTAATTTCTTAATGGAAAATATTGAAGAATTATACAGGATAATGAAAAATGCTAATGAAAAATATAAAAGACGAGTTTTAAGTATTTTTCATTCCCACCCCGTTGGGTCATATCCAAGTGGATTTGATGTCAATTATATGGAATATTTAGATGATTTTTACGAAACTGTGTTAAACTCATCCCTGATGACGAAAGTACCCTTTAAAAATCAAATTTGGACGATAATGGATGGAAGTAATTTTGAAATAAATGGATTTATTTATTTGGAAGAAGAGATTCAACAAATTCAACTAAAAGTCAGCTAGAGCAAAGATGTAGTTGATTCTACTAAAAATTTATCTAAATAAAATTTTGAATATTCCTAAGGAATTTCAAAAATGCAATTATTCAACCTGTTTGAAACCATTTTTATTAATTGTGCAAAGTTGGATTTTAAAACCAGAACCAGCATCTCGTTCTCTCGAAGTTGAGATTGCTGTTTTGATGAGTTCAACACCTTCTGTTTTAGACATGTTTGGTTTCCAATCAGCCTCCAACACGCCTAGAGAAAAGGGTGAACCACTTCCAAAAGATATAAAGCTGTCCTCTTCATACAAGGTTCCTAACATGTCTATACCTGTCAACATTCCTGATTGTCCCTTTTGTGAATAACCACCGACTATCATCATGCTCATGAAAAAACTTCGACCGCTAAAAAGTATATTACGACAAACACTCGCAATGTATTTAGGCTCGGGTACCACCTCCTCCTCTACTTCTTTTAAGCGAGATAAAGCTTTGAGCTGATTAATTACGTACTGACAGTCTGCTACACCGCCAGCAATTGTAGCCGCAGTAAATTGATTTATTTCAAATAATTTCTGTGCTTGCTTTGAGGCAACTAGAAAACCTGCCGAAGCCTGGCTTTCAGTTCCAATAACTACCCCCTCTTTTACAATTATCCCTACTGTTGTTGTACCGGTTTGAAAAGCTTTTTCAAGCGTTTTTTCATCGATAATTCGATGATTCAAATTATTATTTATCATTTTTGTAATAGCAATTTCTACTATAATCAATAACTAAAGATTGATTTATTATAATAGATAAAAATTATTTCTATATTTATTTTTCCTTAATAAAACATAATTTAGTTCGTTTTTTAAAAAAATTTTAAAGATACCCTTTCTTAACTAACCTATTAAATTGTATTGAATTTGGTAAATTTTTCATGGCACGAAGTTCAGCTAGAAGTAAGAGAAAATATACAGGGAAAAAATACAGACACTTTAGGAAGAAAAGGAAAAGAGAACTTCATCGCCCTACAATAGATACGGTTATCGGGGAGGAAAAGAAGAAGAAGCAGAGGACATTGGGTGGTAACATGAAAATTAGATTATTTTCCACTAATTCTATAAATGTAACAGACCCTAATACAAATAAAACATCTAAAGTTAGGATTATGGGTTTTGAAAATAACATTGCTTCAAAGGATTTGAATAGAAGGCATATCCTAACAAAAGGAGCGATAGTTGAGACTGAATTAGGTAATGCAAAAATAACAAGCCGCCCTGGTCAACATGGTGATATTAACGGTGTGTTAATTTCAACTTAAAGATCAATTTCTTCTTTTTTAGATAATCTATGTAGTAATAAGGAAAGGAAGTATTTCAGTCAATTAGCTTTGAAGTTAAGTTTGGTATATTCCTGATTGATAAATTCAATAAAATTTGAAAGGGAAATTAAATGTATAGAGAAATAATTGCATTGCTTAAGTGTCCTAATTGTAATAAATCATTACATCTTGTAGATTCAGTACTAGACAATGGTGAAATAATAGATGGAAGATTGAAATGCAGATGTGACGAACTTTGGGAGATAAGAGATGGAGTTTTAGATTTTAGAGTAGAAGAACAAGAAACTGTTAATAGGTGGAGTGAGTTGACTAAAGAGATGTCATTTGAAGAATTTGATGAGATGATTTTAAGTAAAACTCCAGGAAATCAGCAAGAACTTATTCTAAAAACTATAGAAGATATTATAGATTATCTCAATTTAAACAAGCCTGAAATCGTTATTGATATAGCAACAGGGAGGGGCATGTTATTAAACGAATTAGCAAAAGAGTTAAAATACGAGTCTCATTTAGTATGTACTGACCTCAGTTATGTCGTTCTACAGGCTGATAGAAAAAAGATTCAAAAACATAAACCTAAAATTAAAGTTAGTTTTGTATCTTGTGATGCCACTAATCTGCCATTTTTAGAAAACAGCTATGATTTAGCATTATCATTCATGGGAATTTCTAATATGAGAGAACTAATTCCTAAAGCTTTGAAAGAAACTTATCGAGTTTTAAAACATAATCAGAATTTTTTAAATAGTACGATTATTATTGAAGAAAATTCTAATGGTTTTAAAAAATTGAGAGAGTTTTTCGGTGATCAAGATTTGGAAGGATTTGACAAATTCTTGTTAGTAAATGAAGTAACAAAATTCCATAAAGATGCAGGATTTAATGAAGCCGTTTTTAAGATGATAGATGAAAGCATTGGTCAAAAAAATGAATTGGACCTATTACCTTTTGAAGGAGAATGGTTTGGGATTGGAAATGTTTATGCTAAAAAATAATTAAGTCGACTTATTTTACCATTTTTCACAATATTTTAATATTTTTAACATTAGCTTTTTTTCCTTCGACTATCTCGGTATTATTACTTTCGCAATGAGAACACTGGAATAATTGTAATCCTGTTAATTGAGCTTCCTCTGTTAAGGAGACAGGAGATTCTTTACCACATTCCTTACATTTAATTTTACCTGGGGTTATTTGAATTGTTAATTTAGCTCCCTCGGCAATTGAACCTTTAGTAGCCATCTCAAAAGAACGTTGAAGTAATTCTGGTACAATAAGTGTTAATTCTCCAATTTCTAAAAGAACTTCAGTTATTTTTTTGGCGTTATTCTTTATTGCTGTGGCTTCAGCTACTTGAAAGATGTTATAGGCAAATGAAAATTCATGCATGATAAATCAATTATGTTTTTGATTGTATTTTTCTAAGTTCTTTGGCAAGTTCAAGCAAAATTTTAGATTTTTTTTTTCCTTTTGCATCCATAACGACCCTACCAGGGTCATCCCACCATGTCCTAGAATATTTATATCCTTGTTCAATAACAGCATTATATCCTATATTCTTAGCTGCTTTGGCAATATCACTGGTAGTGACTTTTTCTATAGCAAATTTTTTTGGTAATCTTCTCCCTTTACTTCGACTTCTCTTCCCGTCAAAGTATTGAGGCCAAAAAATTAAGAAAGGCTTTCGAGATCTCATAAAATTACTAAATACGTGAGTTTTATAGAAAAAACAATATGATAAAAAACTCTTTAACTAATATAAAAATTATTAGTAAAAATTATAGCATCTTGAATTTTCAGTTAGAATTAAAGGTATTCATGATTTAAATTTTAATTAAACAGAAATTTTATAAATTTGGAAAAGAGGGAAGGAATATGAACTTAAGAGAGTTTGTTGAAAAGCAAGCGGAAACACATGGAGATAAAGTATTTTTATATTGGGAAGATGAAACAGTATCTTTTAAGCAACTGAATGAACTTTCAAATAAAGTAGCAAACTTGTTATACGATTTAGGTATAAGAAAAGGAGATAAAGTAAGTGTTTATCTACCAAATATGCCAGAATTTGTGTACCTTTACTTAGGAATTCCTAAAATTGGTGCAGTGACTGGTCCTGTAAATGCATTATTTAAACCACGAGAAGTAAAATTTGTTGTGGGTCATTCTGAAGCTAAAGCTATTGTCACTATTCCTCAATTCATGGAAGCAGTTAATGAGATAAAGAATGATCTCCCCGATCTGAAAAATATAATAGTTATAGGGGATTATGAGGGGAAAAGCCTTAACTTTTGGAACTTGATGGAAAACGCATCAAGTCAAGCTCCACCTAAAGTAGAGATTAACGAGAAAGAAGATATAGCTGCAATCCTCTATACTTCTGGAACAACTGGCTTTCCAAAAGGTGTATTGCAAACTCATTTCAATATACGTAGAAATGCTGAAATGTTACAAGATTTCTTAAAAGCTAGCAAAGACTTTCGATTCATGCTAATTTTACCATTATTCCATGTGAACGCTCAAATTGTGACTGTTATGACTCCTCTCTTAGCAGGAGCTAGCTGTATTTTAACTCCTGGTTTTTCAGCCAAAACTCACTGGGAAACGGTAGCTAAGTATAAAGCTTCAACTTTCAGTGCTGTTCCGACAGTGCTTTCTATCTTACTTAAAATGCCACATGAAAATTTAGATTTGTCTTCTTTAAAATTTGTGATTTGTGGAGCCGCACCACTCCCAATTGAAGTATTTAAAGAATTCGAAGCAACATTTAATTGTAAAATTGTTGAAGGTTTTGGTCTTACAGAAGGTACCTGTGTTTCTTCTGTAAATCCCTTACCAACGGAATCAGAAGATAGACGTAAAATAGGAAGTATTGGATTACCTATACCGGGTAATGAAATGAAAATTGTAGATGAAAAAAGTAATGATCTACCTTCAAATACTAAAGGGGAGATTCTTGTTAAAGGCGATAACGTAATGAAGGAGTACTTCAAGAACCCTGAAGCAAACGCTAAAACACTTAAAGATGGATGGCTATATACAGGAGATATTGGTCATATGGACGAAGATGGATTCTTCTTCATAACAGATCGTAAAAAAGATATGATAATTAGGGGTGGTGAAAATATATATCCAAGAGAAATTGAAGAGGTTCTTTATTCACATCCATCTGTATCGCTAGCAACAGTGATTGGAGTGCGAGATAAGATATATGGCGAACTTCCGAAAGCTTTTGTTGTATTGAAGGAAGGGACAACCGCGTCTGCTGAAGAAATCATAGAATTCTGCAAAAAAAATTTAGCGGATTTCAAGATTCCAAAAGATGTGGAATTTAGAGATACATTGCAGACAACATCAACAGGAAAAATTCAGAAACAACCATTAAGAGAAGAGGAAGAACAAAAATCTGGTAAGATTTTCAATTCTTAATATCAATTTATTCATTTTCATGATATAATCTTACGATTACTAGAGTATCTAGAATATTTTTGAAATTAATTGTATTAGGATTATCTATTTCTGGTTTCGAGCCAAATAGAAATTTCGCTAATCTTTTATGTTTAAGTTAAGGTTATATAGTGCTGATCCTGCTCTTGGTAAATCTTCGTTAAAGGCAACTTGATTATTATTTGTCATTGTGATTTCTGATAAAAGATAAATTTTTAGATTTATTGAATGTTTAAATAAATAATAGAAAATTTTGCAATTATAATGGTTTTTAGATATGAATAAACTCGCAGTTAAAGTGTTTTTAAAGGGTAACAAAGAAAATTGGTGCTCGAAATGTTATAAAGCTAAGGAATTAATTGATAAAATGTCCCAAAAATTCCCAGAATTCAAAGATAAAGTTGATTTAATATATAATGACGTAACCTCGATAGAAATTAAAGATAAGTATGGAGAACTTGATCAACCAGTTATTTTCATTGATAAGAAAATCTTTTCTGAAGGTTATGTTCCTATTATAAAGGAGTTAAAACAAACGATATTGGAATCACTTTAAAAGCTTATTATTTGAAATAGACTTGCCAATCTTAAATATGGGAGGGTAGTCTAGCTTGGTATGATACTCGGCTGGGGGCCGAGAGATTTCTTAAGGTTTAAGCGATCAGGTAATGGTCGGGGGTTCAAATCCCCCCTCTCCCATTAATCAATTCATTTTTTTCCTATAATAATAAAAATTTCTGTTCAAGTTCTTTTATTTCCTCAGAATAGTCATCGAAAAACCAATTAACTTCATTTTGAAAGAAAAATCTTTCCCTTAAAACATCATAATGAGACTTTCCTCTTAGACTTGTTAATTTTGCGACATCTTCCGATTTTATTTTGCCTTTTTCAACCAAATCCATCCGTGTTATGAATTGATCTCTAACTTTGATGTTTCTAAGGATTATAGAAACAGCTTTTGATATTTTATCAATAACATCTTGAATTGACAATTCATAATTCTGTTTAAATTCATCAATCTCATAAACAAACTTTCTTATTTTGTTTAAAATCAGATCTTTATCATAATAGCTGATTAAATTTTTTGGATGAAGTATTGTTGACAAATAGTTTAATATTTTCTTTCTAACATCAGTTTTGATGCCTAACTTCTCCATCTCTTTTTCTAATTTAGATAAAAATTTTCTTTTTAAGTACTGCTTGAATTTTATGATGATAGCTTCATTTTCTTTCCGATCTGAACATATTTCAATAATTTCTCCTCTGGGGGTAGAATATGTGAATCCTAATCCTTGCGGACCTAACCCACCACGAAGAACCATAGAAAGACTGTAAAATTTATAATTATCTTTTTCCAATATTTTTTCTTTATTTTTTAAAATGTTCTGTGGGGACACAAAATGTTTTTTATACTCATGGAACTCATGATCCTCATCATCACCAAAATAAAAGGTTCTGTATATGATATTAAATTCTAGCACTTTCTTCTTGCCATCATAATTCTCTTCGAAGTTATTTATAAATTCCTGTATGGAACCTAAATTTCTTACACTTAATCCATAAAATGAAGCCCAATCGGTCCAGTTTTTTAGAAAGTTTATATCATATCCCCCTCTTATTCCGGAGTTTTCACCATTACGTAAAAATCCATTAAATCTTCCTACATACATTAAATAAAGATCATAGGGCATGATTTTACATGAGTAAAAAATTAATGAATCTGATACACTGCTAAATAAATCTTTTAAATTAGCAATAAGAGGTTTATCATTTTTTCTTATATCTTTAACGATTTCAATCTCATCTTTAGAAAAATTTCTCTCAAATAAATTGTATTTGTTAAAAAATCGAATAAACTCAAAAATCCTCCATCTCAGACCTTTTTGAATACCGTCTAAATGCAATTCTGCGAGAATTTTAAATCTAAAAGGAATTTTTTTGACTTCAATAAATATCCCTAACTTATCAGAATCATTGACCAACTGGCTAAATTCATTAAATCTTCTCAATTCCTTATTAGTACCGCTGTATAAAGATAATAGTGAAAGCAATTTAGAGAGAGCTAGATAATAACATTTCTCTCTATTATTAGAAATTTTGTCGAAATCTTCTGAGTCAGGCAAACTTAAGAATTTCATTTCTTTATAGTATAAGCAAAAGTCTTCGAATTGAGAGAGTTCTCCTTTTTCAATTGTTTTAATAAGTTCTAGAAATTGGACCGAAAGCATGGGTAAACAATATTACAATAACAATTTTTATATTAAAATTTATTTCTAATTGATTATTAAAATTAAAATATTAAAACTTTTTATCTAAATCCCCGGTCGCCCTCTCCCACTCATCATTTCAATGTTTTTTTATAAAGTTAAAAATTTTTCTTCCAGAACTTTTATTTCATTAGAATAATCATTGAAAAACCAATTAATTTCATTTTGAAAGAAAAATCGTTCCTTTAAAACATCATGGTGAGATTTTCCTCTTAGGCTTGTTAGTTTAGCGATATCCTCAGATTTAATTTTACCCTCTTGAACCAAATCCATGCGTGTGATGAATTGATCTCTAAGTTTGATATCTCTAAGGATAATAGAAACAGCTTTAGTTATTTTAAATATAATTTCATTTAATTCTGATTTGTAATTTTGTTTAAATTCATCAATCTGAAAAAGGAATTTTCTTATTTTATTTAAAATCAGATCTTTATCATAATAGCTTATTAAATTTTTGGGATTAAGTATGGTTGATAAATAATCTAATACTTTCTTTCTGACATCAGCCTCAATACCTAACTTCCCCATTTCTTTTTTTAATTTAGCTAAGAACTTTCTTTTTAAATACTGCTTGAATTTTATGATAATAGCTTCATTTTCTTTTTGATCTGAACAAATTTCAACAATTTCTCCTCTTGGAGTGGAGTAAGTGAACCCTAAACCTTGTGGACCTAAGCCACCAAGAAGTACCATAGAGATACTATAAAAATTATAATTATTCCCCTCCAGAATTTTATCCTTGTTTTTTAAAATGTTCTCTGGAGACACAAAATGCTTTTTTATTTCATGAAATTCATGATCTTCATCATCACCAAAATAGAAGGTTTGGTATATGATATTAAATTCTAGTAATTTATTACGACCGTCATAATTCTTTTCGAAGTTATCAATAAAATGTTGAATAGAGCCTAAATTCCTCACACTTAATCCATACATTGAATAATAATCAGTAAACGTTTTTAAATAATTTAAACTGTATCTACCTCTAAACTTTGCCCGATATTCAGGATTATTTAGAAGATATCTTACTCTTTCTTCATTTGATAAAAGAAGATCATAAGGCATAATTTTGCATGAATAATATATTAGAGAATTTGATACTATTCCAAAATTATCCCTTAAATTAGCAATCAATGGTTTATCTTTTTTTCTAATATCTTCAATTACTCTTAATTCCTTCAAAGATAAATTTCTTTCAAATAAATTATATTTATTAAAAAATCGGATAATTTCGAAGATCCTCCCTATTATCCCTCTTTGCATTCCGTCTAAATGTAGTCTTGCTATAATTTTAAATCTAAAGGGAATCTTTTTAACTTCAATAAAAAATCCCAATTTATCAGAGTAATTAAATAACTGGCTAAAATCATGAAACCTTAATGTTGCAATGAATTTCGAGAGAGCTAAATAATAGCATTTTTCGGTATTATCAGTAATTTTGTCAAAATCATCTAAACTCGACAAATCTAAGAATTCCATTTCTTTATAGAATAAGAAAAAGTCTTCAAATTGAGAGATCTCCCCTGTTTCAATTGTTTTCAGAAGTTCTTGAAATTGAATCGAAAGCATTAGTAAACAATATTACAATATCAATTTTTATATTAAAATTTATTTCTAATTGATTATTAAAATTAAGAGGTATGTGCTTTTTATTTAATCCGATTAGGTTTGATAATTTTCAAATTATTTCCAAGAATTTCCAGAATTCAAAGAGAAGGTTGATTTAAGCTATATTGACACAACCCCAAAAGAAACCAGAGAAAAATATGGAAAACTTCATCCACCAATTATTTTCATCAAAGAGAAAATATGTTCTGAAGATCATGTCTCAATTATAAGGGAGTTAAAGTAAACGATGCTAGAAACATTTTAAATTTTAAAAGCGAACGATAACAATACCTCTCAAAGATTTCCTTTGATTTGTCTTCATGTTTTGACTCATGAGAGATTAAGGTATGACAAAACTTTATTTGATGAAATATTCTAAATCAATATAGTTGTATAATATTGATATTAATAATCAAAATTTAATAACCTTTGTCTTTCATCAACCTTATCCCTTAGTTCTTCATATTCTCTTTCTAGTTCTAGTATTTCTTTTGGATAGTTTTTGAAAAACCATTTAGGTTTGTTTTGGAGAAACATTCTTTCTTGTAAGACATTATAATGGGATTTTCCTCTTAAGCTTGTTAGTTTTGCTATATCTTCAGATTTTAATTTACCTTTAGCAACTAGATCCATCCGTGCCATGAATTGATCTTTAAGTTTAATCCTTCTTAGAATGACTGAAATTGCCAAAGAAATCTTTTCCATGATTTTAGTTAGTTTTAATTCGTCCAAGTGTTGAAATTCTTCAATTTGAAGTAAATAATTTTGAATTTTTCTTATCATCGAGCTTTTATCATAATAACTAACTACAACTTTAGGATTAATAATTTCTGACAAATACTTGATAACTCTGTTTCTAATGTCAACGTTTATACGTAAACTAGTCATCTCTTTCTCAAGTTTATTTAAAAATTTTCTTTTTAGGTATTGCTTGAATTTTATTACAATAGCTTCGGTTTCTTTCTGATCCGAGCAAATTTCAATGACTTCACCTTTAGGAGTAGAGTAGGTAAACCCTAGACCCTCTGGGCCTGTTCCCCCAATCAGCACCATTGATAAACTATAAAAATTATAGTTTTCTTTATTCAAAACTCTTGCTTTATACTTTTTGATAATATCGGGGTAAACAATATGGATTTCACTCAACCTATGAAATCCACCTCTATATATCCTATAATGGTCAGCAGGACTAAATTCTAAAAATATCAAGTCATCCTGTGGATTGGCTGCTTTTTGTTTATCTTCAACTTTTCTAATAAATTCTTCTACACTCCCTAAATTCCTAACAACTAAATCATAGATTACATACCCGTCAGTCCAGTTTCTTAAAGAGTTTGGATTCATCACAAATCTGTATTCCCTTGGGTTTTTCAACATATCTCTTATCCATTTCACATAATCATAAGATAATGTTTTACAGACATAAAAAACTAAAGAATCCGAGACAGTTCCAAATAGTTCTTTTAAGTTAACAGCAAGTAGTTTGTTGTTAGCTTTAATTTCTTGTATTAATTTTAATTCATCAGCAGTAAAATTTCTCTCGAATAAGTTGTATTTATTAAAAAAGCTAACAAGTTCAATAATTCTACTTCTGAGTCCTTTTTTAAGACCATCTATATGTAATTCACTAATGATCCCCTCAGCATCGATGTTGGAGACGTCAACAAAGATGCCTAGCTTATCAGAATAATCAAAAAGCTGAGCAACATCCTCTTTCGACTTAAGAAAATTATTTTTCATTGAGATAAGGCGCTCAGATATCGCTTCATAGTAAGCTTTTTCAAGATTTGTTCTGAATTGTTTATAATATCTCGAATTTGTAAGGTTGTAAGGTTCATTTCCCGTAAATTGATCCACTAGGCTTATGAATTTAGATATGGGTTCCGATTTTAAAGTCTTAATGAGCTCCTGAAATTGTGATGAAAGCATAGTTAAATAATAATTTAATAATAAATGAAAATTTTTAAAATGATTAAATTAGTAGTGATGATTATCATTAATTTATTTGAGTAAAATAAACATCTCCTAATTCTTATAAGTTTTTAAATAGTGTTGATCTTCTTTTTTATTAAAAACTAAATAAATTGATGTTGTGATAAAATATGAGTGAAATTCAAGAATCAGATAAATTAATGCGAATTGCAGCAATAATTGGAGGTTGTGTAGCTATAATAGAGTCCTTTTTAGAATTAATAGGATTTGGATTAATACCATATGGTTTTGGTATATTAAGTGGACTTCTTGGGTTGCTCTTCGCAGTATTAATAATTCTTTTAGGATTTAGACCAATTTACTACACACCAGCTTTGTTAGGAATTTTAGGAATCCTATTATTAATATTTGCAATATTGATAGGAGGAATAATAGTTCTAATCGCAGCACTAATAGGTGCACTTAGTTAGTTAATATTAAATTTTTCTCTTTTTTTTAAATAAAACTCAACATAATACTTAAGAAATTAGAGCGAGGTAAAGATATGGAATTAAACATCGATTCAACACAAAAGTTGAATAATGGGGTGGCGATTCCGTGTTTAGGCTTAGGGACATGGGGTCTTAGAGGTAGAGAAGCATATCAAGCAGTCTTATGGTCATTAGATTTAGGATATCGGTTAATTGACACTGCATCACTTTATAGAAACGAAATTGAAATTGGGAAAGCTTTGAAAGATTCAGATATACCTCGTGACGAGATATTTTTAACAACTAAAGTTTGGAATAGCGAACAAGGCTATAATAACGCTCAAAGTGCTTTTGAAAAGAGCTTGAAACGGTTAAAAGTAGAGTATATTGATCTCTACCTTATTCATTGGCCCGTTAGTGGATTAAGAAATGAAACATGGAAAGCGTTGGAAGAACTATATGAAAGTGAAAAGTCTCGTTCCATTGGTGTAAGTAATTTTACTATACGTCATTTAAACGAATTATTCGAAATTTCAGAAATAATACCTACAGTTAATCAAATTGAGTTTTCCCCATTTTTATATCAAAAAGAGTTAATGGATTACTGTAAATCACATAAAATTGTTGTAGAAGCTTATTCTCCTCTAACGCGAGGAAGCAAATTTAAAAATAAAGTAGTAAGGTCTTTTGCTCAGAAATATAAAAAGACTCCTGCTCAAATCTTAATTCGATGGGGTTTGCACCATGAAATAATAGAAATACCTAAATCAGGAAATAAGCAACACCTTCGTGAAAATGCAGATATATTTGATTTTACTCTAAACAAAGAAGATATATCTCAACTGGATGAATTGAATGAAAATTATCGTTTAGTTAATGATCCTCATTTAATAAAATAAGAATCTTAAGATAAAGCTAATGCTATAAGCAATGCTCCTTGAATTTCTGAAATTTCACCAACTCTAGAAGTATCAACAATTACTTTTTTTGTTCCCATATAAATGGCACCATAAGCTTTTCCACCACCTAGGTGAACAAGAGTTCTATAAATTAGATTTCCTGAGATTCCTTCAGGAGCTATGATTAAATTAGACTTATTCATTATAGCACTCTCAATTAATATTTCGTGATGATTAATCATTAGACTTGAATATTTCCTCTTCAAAATTTCCACAACTTTATCTCCGTCTCTAATAGATTTATCAACTTTTTCATCTCTTCCTATATCACCCCGCCTCCCCCCACTTAATACGGTTACAATAGGATTGATATTTAAGAATTCGAATGCACCTAAAGCTTTTTCAATAAATTCGATCTTTTCCTCAACGTTCCTACATTCATCAATACCAACAGGACCATAGAAGAATTGGTGTCCACTTACCGTTTCTAATAGCGTCAATCTGTTTATTTTTTCTACACTTAAGGATTTTTTAAGATTTGCTAAGAAACTGCTTGAACTTAAAGAACCCCTAATAATTGCATTGATCGAGTTATTCTTAAGAGATTCAAAAATCTTCTTTTCAGTTTCTTCGCATTCAATTAAATTTACATTATGCTTGTGTTTTTCAGTAAAATCTTGTTTATTAAGACCGACTATAGAGCGTTTATTACCAAAAATATAAATATTCGACGTGTGATCTTCTAAAAAATCAAGACATGCTTTTAAGATCTTTTGGTTGTGTAATTCTGATGTGCCTAATCCTATTCCTATGTTAGTACTTTTTTTCTTTGACAATAATTCAAATTTTTGTAGTATACTCATTAAAATATCCCATAGAACAAGTAAGTTATCACTACTACCAACACATCATATACACCATGAGTTATCATTACAGCTAATAAATTTTCACTTCTCCAATGATAAAGCCAGCCTAAAATCAGGGAGATAGCAAAATAAGGAGTAAAAGATAAGAGAAATGAGATTACGAACAAAAAAGGTGATTCTAATGCAATCAGAAAGATCCCTAGCAGATGAATTAATGAAAATATAAGGGCTGTTATTATTATCCCCCATTTATCTCCTAAGTTTCGAACCAACCCTTTTTGCATAAATCCTCTGAATAAAACTTCTTCAGAAGTACCAATTACTAAAATTATAACTACAGAAAAGACAATCAAGCTAATTAAATCTGAGGGAATAATTTCACCCGTTAAACTAGTTGAATCTTGGATGATAGTAATTCCAAAAACAAGCTCTAAAAATAATTCGGTTCCAACCGATACAAGAGTCACAATGAATACACCTATTACCGCAAAACCCAACCCTATTAAAATTTCCTTTGAAATTCTTCTCCTGTCATAGCCTCTCGTAGTAAATCCGAATAAAATTAACCTATTTTTTAATGTTGGATTCTGAAGATATTTACGTACATATAATATAGGTAGTAATAAAAATATAAGCTCAAAAATTGATATTAAGGAAGTAAGATAAGAGTTTGATAATAAATTTGAATAGAAATCTACATTAAAAAATAAGAACATAACTAAAGTAAGAAATCCCCCAATTAAACCTTGCATTAATAAAAGAGCTGCAAATGGTAATCCAATTGAAGCCGTAGTGCTCCAAAGTTTATGTTCTTTATTATCAATTAAATTTTCATCAGAAATTTTTTCAGGACCATAATAGATAGATGGGATAGAACGGGGTTTATCTTGGGAATACAGCATTGGGGATTTGTATGGATTAGAAGTGTAGGCAGGCCTTAATTTTTTATTCTCTTTAATATATTTAATATCTGTACCACAAACTATGCAATATTTAAGGTTTTGAATAGTCGGGAGCTTGTTTCCACATATCGGACAAAATTTCCAATCAAAATTTATGGATTCTTGACTATTATTTGTCTTGTGAAGTTCTTCATCATTCATACTTTAAGTAGAAGAAGTAAACAAATTAAAAAAAGTTTACATTTCAAAGTAATACAAAGTATAGAGATTTCAATTCAAAATACAATTAGCCTGAAGTCATTTCTATAAATTTGGTTATTGATCACTGGATAATTTATAATGATTTTTGTTTCTTTGACTTCTAATTTGAATTTTAATGAAGGCATCCAAAAAGTTTTGTTAAAATGTTGGTATTCAATCATAACCATTGAAAGAAATGTACCCTTATGCTTAGGAATAACTCTAGTTTTGATCTTTCTCGTTTCATTTGCTTTTAATTTTTTAATACTTGTAAAACATAATTTACTCTGAAATGATTCTGGTATGAAAAAATATATCTTGATGTTCTTTATGTCGCTAGAATTAGGATTTTCAATAATAAGGGTTATAGATTCAGGATTGTCTACTTTTAACGTTTGATTTTGAATTTCTATATCAATAAAAAGTGGATAAGGTAGTATTTCTTCATTTAATGTAAAGCTTAAATCAATTAGTTTCTGAAGATTTGGTTTTATTTCTGAGATAAACTTTTTTCGTTGTTCTTTAAGTGATAAATCGTTTTTGCTTCTTAAATCTTCAAAATCTTTTAACATTTTAATAATATACTTTAAAATAGATTTATCGAACACAGAATGCTTACCAGATATTAAAGAGATTAACTGCTTATAATATTCGGACTCCAAATTTCTTAGGAGTGGAATTTTAAATAAATTATCAGTAAAATTTTTTAAAACATCATCCATCTTTATTAAGTCGTTATGACTTATTTGAAACCTTTCAATTAGGTTTTCACTGTATATGTTTTTTTGCATTAGATTATTTAATGTTTCAAGAGCTTCTACAGTTTCAGAATTATAAGAATCCAAAGCCTTGTTAATCATTTTTCCAAGCACAGCATCAAATTTTTCAGCGTTTTTATTCTTATAATTAATAAATTCTGTTCGAATTGAGCCTAAATATTTAATTATTCGCCCAGAATGCAATTTTAACAAGCAATTTTGATATCTTTGATACTTTTGGGTAACATTGTTAATCCAGTTCCTTACTCGATTTAAATTATCAAGATTTTCCTCTGAAGAAAGTAATTTCACTTCATTCAAAGGTTCAGTTAGTAAGAAGGGGTTTTCTATCCGGATATTTTCTAACAAAATGCATGTATTTCGTTCTAGTTGATAAATGAGTTCAATCTGGATGTATAAATTATATATCTTGATATTTCTTGTTTTAATCTTATTCAATTTTTGAAGTAGACTTTCGAGTTTTTCTGAATAGTATCTTGGGTTTTCATCTACTATGTTTCTTAAAATACTTATAAATTCAACGAGAATAGAGTAGATCTCACCTTTACTCGAAAGAAAGGCCCCCCCATTTTCAAACTCAGTAATGTTGTAATAATCTACTATATTTTGATAATTCTTTTCTGAAATTTGGTAATATTTTATGCAATTTTCTGAACGAGTTGAAACCTTTGCTAAATAGCTATAATAAAACGCTAATAACGATTTATTAATGATAAATGCTTGATCTCTAAATTCTCTATACTTCATTTTAGAGGTCTCTTCTTCTATAAAAGGCAGTAAGAATCTTTCTATAATAATCTCGAAATTCCCTGACGCGCGAATAAGATAGAATAATTTTACAGGGTCAACGTCAATCGTATCTAGTTTTGTTATTACAAAATGTCTGTACTCATTAAAACTTGAAATGATATTGTTGAAATAAGAATGTATTAATAATTTTCTCCTCTCGATTTCACTATTTTTAACTTTTTTTTCTTTTCTTAGAGAAGATAAATTTAATATATCTGATGCGTAATACTTAAACGTGTAAAAAGATTCCATATAGAAATTTTTTGCTCCACAATAAGGACACTGCACTACCGATCCTTTTACTCCGGGTAAACTACTACCACATTTCTTACACGGGAGGTGATTATTCATGGCTGGTATAGCATCCTCTAAATTTATACGAACTAAAATAAATTATTCTTGTATTGATATAAACTTATTCTTGATTTTTATAAATTTTTCGTTAACTGGATAAACTTCACAATATTTTGATGGGTCATTTGTAAGATACCGTTAGTAAGATTTAATGAGAAAAATAACAGAAAAGACGGTTTTCACTTAATTCAATGGGATTTACAAATCCGAATCGCTCAAATTGTATCGTTTTATTCATGGGGATATTTAAAAGATTTGTTTCTCCTAGACCACTTGAAATGGAACCATCAAGTTTAACAATTAAAACCTTTATGTTATCATCTTTTGGTAACCAGTGAATAATTGCAAATTCTCTATTTAGTTCCTTACTATGAAAGGAGGAATTAATAACTTTTTTATCAAGATCTATAGATTTAATTTGGATATTTATCAAATCTTTCAGCCTTAGGATTTCGTTGTCAATAATTTTCTTTGCATCTGAAAAATTAATAATTAATTTCAATTGGTTATCCTCAACATCACAGTAAATTTTCCTTCTCCCTTTAGCTGGGTTAGTAGGAAGTAGTAAAGGCTCAGCAAGATATTCACCAGAAGGTACATCTTGAATAATTACAGTTATGGGATTTTCTATATAAAAATATCGGTCTGAAATCTCATCAATAATATCTCGATTTTTTGAATATAACCAATTCACCGAAAATTCTATTCCAGATTGAGACATTCCAAGATCTAATAGTGTTCTTCTAAGAGCTTCTGGTTTTATACCTCTTTTTTCAAGAGATTGCAAACTCCAAGTCCTGGGATCATCCCATCCTTTATAAACACCATTTTGAATGGAGTTACGTGTCTTAGTTTTGCTTAATTTCAAGTTAGGAAATCTTAATCTGCCATAATAGAGCAATTTTGCTTTTTTCCAACCAAAATGATCCCAAATAAATTCTTCAATAATTCCCTCTTTAACTAAATCTATACCTCTAATAATATGTGAAGCTCCGATCAAATGATCATCAATAGCCCAGGAAAATTCAAGCATTGGCCAAACAGTGTATTTTTTACCCACTCTGGGATGTTCTGCATCAGAGATTCTCAAGATAATTTGGTCTCTCAAAGCAGGATCTTTTTGATCCATACCAGTTTTTAATCTTACTACCGCTTCTCCCTCATGGTATTGTCCTTGAAGCATAGCTTTCCACTCACCTATATTCTCCTCTATTGAGAATTTTCTATGTGGGCAGTTGACTCCCTGATTTTTATATTTTTCTCTAAATTCATTAGCAGTGCAAAAGCATACATATGCCATATGATCATCTATCAATTTTTCACAATATTTGTAGAAAATATCTAACCGATCACTTTTATATAGTGTCTTAGAATATTTTACACCTAACCATTTCAATCCGTCTTTTATCAAACCGTATGCTTCTGGCAAAACATATTTCGCTTTTGGATTTTCTCTTAACGATTGAGGGCTTCCTATTGTATCATCAAAAAATAATATAAGCTCGCCATTATATTTTTTCGCATATTCATCGTTTAGCACAATCATCCTTGCATTTCCGATGTGTAATGCACCACTTGGATAAGGAGCTAAGCGCATGACAACCCCTTGGTAATCATCAATGTTAGGCAAAGGGGGTAATTCTCTAGTTTCTTCTTGAGTTTCTTTTTTGTCTAAAGCTTGTGGATCTAACATTAATAATTTATTATTTTGTTCCTCTAAGCTTAGATTATTAATTTCTTCTATCATTTGATCTAATATAGGAATAATATCTCGGGCTTGAGACTTTAGATCTCCTCTTTCAGCCATTAGTTTACCCATTACTGCTTTTTTATTTGGTTTTCCACCAAAATCTACAGCATTTTTCAAACCAATTTTCCAGAGAATTTTTTTAATTTCTTCCTTATCCATGAGAATTCTTGTATTAAATTATGTAGAGATATTTATTACTTTTTTCTTGTTCTCTTATTTTTTATTTAGTCTCTTTACTACATATGTGGGGTAGTTTGATAAAATATTAGTATCATGAAAGTAGTAAAAAAGTTCATCTGATCCTAATTAAAAGTCTTCTATATAATACGAGGAGCTCATCAGAAAAGAGGTACTCCGTTATTGAATGCTAAAACCAGAAAAAAACCAAGAATTAATAGAATTAAGGCTATAATAACTGCAAAAACATCATTAAAAGAATTATCTTTGGTCTTGTAGAATTTTTTTAGGATACCTTTCTTCAGCCATGAAATATATGGTTTTGAAAGTTTTTCATTATTAAAAGCACTTTTCCTTGTAGTAGTTTCGAAATCTTTCTGATTTGACTTATTATCACGAGAAAGGTACATCTTCTTATAATCCCGTTTTCGGGAAAATATTCTTAGAGCAATAATAATTATGAAAAATAATGGGAAAGACACAAACCAAAAATGCATTAAAAATGTAAATAAAAAATACAATGGTTTAGCAATAAGAACTACAAATATTAAAGGAATAAGGAAATATAAAATTATACGAGTCGTTATTCTATCTTTTAAAAAATGCATTAAATCTTTAATAATCAAAATTTAAATTAATTAACATTTAAAAAAATCATTACTATTATAAATCTTACTACCGAAAAGCTATTCTTAGCCAATATTTTAAATTTTCATTCAATCATTTAATTTTAAATAGACTTTTATAGTTATCAATTAATTTTACTTCAAGAAGAACAATATTGAAGTTGATCTTAAGTCATAAAAATTTTATAATCCACCAATATTAAAGTCACATTTCTATTAAAAATGATTACGTAAGTATTTTAGAGAATTATTAACTATAAAAAATAGAAAAACATGTATAAAAGTGGCCCGATAGTCCAGCCTGGATAGACTTACAAAAAATAAGGTTGAAGGCACCTGGTTGCGAACCAGGTAATCGAGGGTTCAATATGTGCAGAAAATCTCTTCACGAGAATAAATCCCCCTCGGGCCATTACTTTTTGAGTAATACCACCGCTTTTAAATCAGTTTTTATTCAATAAAGTTTAGTATTTCACTAATATTATCAATTCTCCTTAAATTAGGGACATTAAGCTCTCTTTCATAGGGAAATTTGTATTTTCTTTCGACAAGAACTGATTGTAAGTTAGCACGTTGAGCACCTATAATGTCAGCATAATCATCCCCGCATACAATAACAGAATCAGTCTCATCCTTTAAACCCATCTTATTGAGAGTGTAAACAAAAATGTTAGGATCTGGCTTTCTTCTCCCGAATTCATCGGAAGTAACGACCACATCGAAGTAACTAAAAAGACTATATTCTTTTAATGAATTCTCAACCATTTTATGATTAGGGTGATTAGAAAGAACAGCTAATTTAAGATCATCATATTTTGATAATTTATCTAATGTTTCCTTTGTTGTAGGAAACGGTTTCCATTCTTTCCCCTCATATGAATGATAGATTTCTGCTAATCTTTCATAGGTTTCCTTATCTAAACTTTTTTCCAACACATCTTGGTATATTTGAGAGGTTGGAAACTCTGTTTTCGTTTTAAAACTTTCGCGGAAACATTCTGCCCGTTTTTCAAAAAACTTCTTAATGAATGACTCATCTGAAAGATGCTCGTCCCAAACTTGCTTCTCTTTTAAAGATTCAATGGATTTTAAGAGTCCTTTTTTAAAGCATTCGTTATATCTTTCAACTGAAGGATTATCAAAATAAAACAAAGTAAAACCAAAATCAAAAATTATTGCTTTTATCTTCATGGTACTAATAATAATAGAAAATACTGGGAATTTTAATTTATGTATAGTAAAATTAACATGATCTTGAGTATTTGTCAGATGGTTAATAACAAAGAAATAATTAGTTGATATTTTTTTTTCCTTAGGAGGAATTAGATGTCAATTGAAAAATGGGTCACAAAAAAGAAATCAAAAGATGAAGAAAAGAAACGAGAAGATGCTTTTAGGCGTCTTACGAGTAATGAAGTTCAGATTTTAAAAAAAAAAAAGATTCGTAAGATGGTACAAAAAGACCACACTCAGAAGGTTGAGATTTCTGAAGTTAATACATTCTTACAAGATATCATTGAATTCAAAAATTGGCTTAATCAGAGGACATATCTAAAAGGAGATATTGAAAAAATTGAAACATGGATAAATAACCTTTACTCAAGAATTAAAAATGTAACTAAGCAAAAACAAAAATCAATAAAAATCTCTGACAAAAAGGAATTGGTGGAAGATTACAAAAAAATTCCACCTAAACTTTTAGATGAGAAAACTAGAATTGCTCTAAATAAATTAATTTATGGAACAAAAAGAACGAATTCAGATAATTATTATATCAGAAAATTAAAAAATATTATTCAAGTAAAATTAAATGAAGCAACATATTACGAGATCTTAGATAAAATATTGGGAACATTTTAATCATTCAAGAAAAATTCAAAATACTTTATATTTTATCCATTTTTATAATGTTACAAGAAATACTACACGCTTTAAACGTAAATGTGGCTAATTTGTCCTATCGCTAGTGTTGGGAAAAGATTACAACCGTTTACATATTCTAAGCCAAAAGCTTTTTTAAAAATTGCAGGGAAACGGTTAATTGATCATATTCTCAAAAAATTGAAGAATACTTTTCCAAAAGACACTAATATATGTTTCATTGTTGGCTATAAGAAGAGACAAATAACAGACTATCTTAAGAAAACTCACTCAGATTATTTTAGGCTTCATTTTGTAGAACAAAAACCATTAGGGTATGAAGCGGACACCCCTTTTTTTAGTGGTATTGGAGATGCAATATTACTAGCTAAAGATTATGCTGAAAATGATGACATTTTTGTATTTTTCAGTGATAGATTACCCATGGAAGACTATTCCCAGGTTTTATTGAATTTTCATGATGATATATGTGATGGAATTATAAATGTAAGACAAGTAACTAATCCAGAGTTTTATGGAGTCGTCGAAATAGACGAAACTGGGATTATTAGAAAAATTGTCGAAAAACCAGTAAAACCAAAGTCTAATTTTGCCGTTTCTGGTTCATATCTATTTGGGATGAATGCAACCCCCAGATTATTTAAATTATTAGAAGAACAAAACAAACTTCATCTAGAAAATGGTCAAGAGCATGAAATATCTCCCATTATACAACAACTCATCGAAGAAGGATTTAAGTTTAAAATAAATGAAATGAAAAGAGAAATCTTAGATTTTGGAAGACCAGAAAGCTTGTTAGCTGGTAATCGCTTATTGCTTTCGGAAATAAAAATACAAGATCCAACATATGAGAAACTAATCAAATCTGGTAATATAATTGATTCAAAAATAGTACCTCCTGTTTTTATTGGGAGTAATGTTGAAATTTCTGACTCTGTTATTGGTCCTAATGTATCTATTGGTGATAACGTCAGTCTCAAAAAATGTATACTATCGGATTCTGTAATAGGTGATGGCGGGAGGTTAAAAAAAATAATATCCTCAGAGAGTATTATTGGTGATTATTCAATTTTAGAAGACTTAATTAAAAAAAGCATTACGGTCGGAGATTCTTCATACATTACAACATCTAAAATCAAATCTTAATAAATATTGTAAAAAAAAAGAAAATAATCTAGATTTAAATTTCAATTAAAATTCGGTCTGACTTTTTGCCAAGGAGCAATTTCTTCAAGAGCTTGAGAAACTTGAAGAACTGTTTTTTCATCATACCGTCTTCCAATAATCTGCATTCCAATAGGTAGACCCGATTTTGTCCAACCAGATGGAATCGATGCAGCGGGTAACCCACTCATATTAAAGGGATAAGTATAAGCCATCCAACTAACTATATTTAATGATTTCTTATTTACCATAGGAAATATTGTCCCTGATTCCCTTTGCTCTACTTTAAATGCGGGACAAGGGGTAGTTGGTGTAATCAAGAGATCGTAGTCCTTAAAATATCTATATAGTGCTTCATAAAGCTTTTTTCGTTGGTCTTTCGCTTTTCCAATACTCATCATGCTACAATCTAAGCCAAATCTAATAGTACTAGCTAAATCTGGACCTAGATCTTCAATTCTTTTAGTGAATTCTTTTTTAAAATCATATGCATAGCCAGTAGCAACTAAAGTCTTGAATGATAATTCCGGATTTCTTAATTTTAAATTTGCTTCTTCTACATCCCAATCAAGTTTTTCAAAATTCTGAATATTAGTAAGTATATTATTCTCGATTTCTTCATCAAGTGCTTTAAAAAAACCTAAGCTTAAAGAGTAACCAATTTTTAGTTTTTTCGGTTTATCTTCAATGATTTTGATATAATCTATACCATCATCAGGAAAAGAATTGTTATCTGCAGGATGATGCCCTTTCACAACATTCAACATTAAAGCAGCATCTTTTACATAGTTTACAATTGGTCCGTAATGATCCATAGAAGTAAAACCTATGCCAATACGGGGATAACTTGGAATACGACCATATGTAGTTTTTAGACCATATACACCACAGCAACTACTGGGGACTCTGATTGAACCACCACCATCAGAACCTAAAGCTAATGGTCCTAATCCACTTGCAACAGCCGCTGCAGCACCACCACTGGAACCTCCCGAATTTTTTTCGATATTCCAAGGATTTTTGGTTTCTCCAAATAGTTTATTTATTGTTAGAGCTATATGCCCGAAGTCGGGAGTATTAGTTTTTCCCAATAAAACGCAACCAGCCTTTTTTAGCCTTTGTACAGCAATGTCATCTATATCAGGGATAAAGTCTTCGTATAATTTTGACCCATAAGTTGTTTTGATCCCTTTGGTTTGCATTAAATCTTTAATTGAAGTAGGAATACCATGTAAAGGTCCGATTTCTTCTCCTTTTCTTACCATCTCATCTGCTTTCTTAGCCATGTCTCTTGCTATTTCAAAGGTTGGAGTACAAAATGCATTAATGAGAGGGTTAACTTTCTCAATTCTTTCTATTATAGCTTCAGTTATCTCCAAGGATGACAATTCCTGAGATTTTATTTTAACTCCCATGTCGATTGCTGACATAAAACAAATATCTTCTTTATTCATTCTAACCAATTATGTTTTTTTTGATTTTATTAAAATACAATGTGATAAGAGAAAATATAAATAATTGCTTATTTTGGAATATACAAATTACATTTAAATTTTTAACACTATCTGATTAAAATTAAAAAAAAAAACTGGGAGAAAATGATAAAAGGAGTTTTTTTTGATCTTTTCGGAACGCTAATGATATATAGTGATATGCAGAAAGCTTGGGAAAGGTGGTTACAAGCACTTTTTGAGGAATTTGAGGAATTTGGACTAGATATGACACAAAAATCATTTGAATTAAAGTGTGATGGATTTCTGGCAAAGAAGGAGCCTGCAATTAATAATCATAGACTAACAATATATGAAAAAAGAATTTATTCTTTAGGACTTGAATTAGATTTGCAATTAGAAATAGAAACTGTAAGAAAAATGGTAAATAACACGATAAATGCTTGGAGAACATATGTACCTTTAGATCCTGATGCGTTACCAGTGTTAGAAGTGCTAAAGAAAAGTAAAACATTGGCTTTAATAACGAATTTTGACCATCCTCCTTATGTCTATTCTTTGTTAAATGAAGAGAAACTAACGAATTTTTTTGATTCGATTACAATATCAAGTGAGGTAGGTTTTAAAAAACCAGATCCCATGATTTTTTCCTTTGCATTAAAAAAAACTAAGCTACACCCGGAACAAGTTTGTTATATAGGTGATTCAAAAGAAGATATGGACGCAGCTTATAGTGCTAGAATATACCCCATTTTAATTCAACGCAGAACTCATTTGGCTACGGAATTAATTGATGATTACAATTTAAGACAGTTTTCTTCAAATCAAAAAAAATCAGAAGAAAATTGGAAGCACGCTAAAAAAATTGAGAGTTTAACGGAGTTAATTGAATTAGTCTAGAAATTAATTAATTATTTTTAATCTCATAGATTGTGAGTTAATCCTATAGCAATTCGATCTTTTTTATTTCTTCAAATGGAATGATATAACAACTCTCTCTAATTACTAATTTTAGACTATATCCTAACCTTTGATACTCGTTTACTAATAAGATACCTATAAAATCCGTATCATCTATGACCAATATATTTGCAATGAGAAAAATACATGGATAATAGAATTGAACTTATTAAGATAAAATAGCATCTAATGTTAAATCTTGTGAATATCTCTGCTTTCTTAATATCCAAGATAGTCATAAAGTAAAATAATAGAAAAACTTAATTTCTTCTTTTCTTTTCTTATATTAAAAAGTGCAAAAAGGAAACTAAAACGAGGATATTACTTTTTGAAAAGTCAGAAAACAAAAAATCAGAACTCTATTTTGAAAAATAAATCGGAATTTCATTTAGATAAAGATGACTTTTTTAATTCTCGGCATAAGGGAGTTAGAATTTGGATACTTAAACATATGGTGAATAAGTCTAATAAATATCTCATTATTCTATTTTTTACTTTTATCGTATTAACATCATATTTTGGGTCTATCCTTTATGTTATAATCGGAAAAGCAATAGACATATTTGCTACTCCAGGGAACTCACATTTGGTGGTTAATTATACACTTTTGGTTTTATTTATAGGGTTAGGAAGCCCAATTTCAGGATTGTTAGGAAGAACTTTTCGAGAAATTATTGCTCAAAGAATAGAAAGAGATGTACGTAAAGAATTTTACCTCAATTTGCTAGGCAAAAGTCAATCGTTCCATGATTCCCAACGTATTGGAGATTTAATGGCTCGGGCAACTAATGATGTAAGATTTTTAAACTTTTTAATTTCTCCTGCATTAGGTATGATTTTAGATGCTAGTATTAATTTAATTGTTCCTGTTTATTTAATTGGTTTTAATTATCCTATAGAACTAGTATTTATCCCTGTTATTTTTAGCATCATATTCATATTATATCTAAGAAAGTTTTTGAAGAAGTTAACTCCACCCACAATTAAAAGACGGCTTGCTTTTGGAAGTATGAATACTGTATTAAATGAATCATTATCTGGAATAGAAGTCGTAAAATCTATGGCTCAGGAAGAGCAAAGTGTAGAAAAATATAAAGATAGTGCTGTTAATTATAGAGATGCGGGTATAGAACAGGGAGATATACAAGCAAAATATCTTCCTATATTATTTCTTTCAATCACAATAACATTGGGTTTAACTATCAGCATTTTTTATAACAGATCTGGTGTTATGTCTATTGGTGATGTATTAGGCTTTATAGGGTTATTACTGCGTTTACGCTTCCCTGTTAATGCTTCAATTAGGTCATTTTTAATGGTACAAGAAGCAATTGTAGGAGCAGGAAGACTGTTAGAACTAATGAATAAGAAATCAGAGATTTATGATATTGATGGGGCAATATCTAAGAAAATAAAAGGGAATATAAAATTTGAGAATCTTTCCTTTTCTTATCCCGGTACTCAAAATAAAGTTCTAAAAAATATAAATTTTGAAGTATCAGCGGGACAGACTGTAGCAATAGTAGGAACAACAGGTTCTGGAAAAACAACACTTACTAAATTGATATCAAGGTTATATGATGTTAATAACGGTCGAATTTTAATTGATGGGACTGATGTCAAAAATTTTTCTCTAAAATCTCTTCGTGACCAAATTGCATATATTGAGCAAGATATTTTTATTTTTTCAAATTCAATTTTCGACAATATTGCTTTTGGGAGGGATTCCTCTGAGAAACAAGTAATTTCTGTTGCTCAAGAAGCACAAGCCCATGAATTTATACAAAATCTGCCAGACCAATATAATACAGAGGTTGGGGAAAGAGGAGTACAGTTAAGTGGAGGAGAACGTCAACGAATTGCAATTGCCCGTGCTTTCCTTACAGATCCAAAAATATTAATATTGGATGATTCTAGCTCCTCAATAGATTCTGAAACTGAAGAAAGAATTCAGGAGGCTATTTTCAAGATTTTAAGTGGAAGAACTACATTTATCATAACTCATAGGCTTTCTCAGATTAGATGGGCAGATTTAATTATCGTACTAAGTCAAGGTGAGATTGTCAATCAAGGATCGCATGAGTACTTACTAAAAAACTCAAGAGAATATCAAAAGATCTTTATTAAGCGTTTTGATAAAACGTTAACTGAACTTTTAGGAGGAGATTAATTAGAATGTCTAAAATGGGGTTTTTTGGACTAGGTGAAGAAGGCTATGATAGAGTCTACTCAGATAGAGAATTGTTTACAAGAGTTATTAAATTGTTTAAACCTCATCGACGTTCTATGATAATTGTAATTACCTTTATTTGTCTTTCATCAGTGACATATGGATTAACTCCCTTCCTAATGAGTTTAATTATTAAGCAATTAGAATTAGAATCGAATCCCTTCCTCCTTCTAATCTTCTTAATAAATATTTTTATCTTAAATTCTTTAGGATATGTGTTTAACTATGTTAACAGACGCCAAGGGAATCGTATGGTTTATAGAGTATGTTACAATTTACGTAGGCAAACAAACTTGCGAGTGCTGGAACAAGATTTATCTTTTTTTGATAAATATCCGACGGGAAGAATTGTCAGTAGGATAAATTCAGATGGACAGAAATTTGGCGGTTCAGTTACTATGTTTACTGAATTAATATCTTCATTTTTCGTGTTAATAATTGTTATCATCCCCATGCTTATTATAAACCCTTTGTTAACTGGAATATTCATGTTAATGGTACCCTTAGTGTTTACATTTACACTAGCTTTTCGTAAAGTTGCTAGAAGAAAGTCTCTGTTAGGCCAACGTTCCCTAGCACAAGTTAATGCTTTTGTACAAGAATCTATGGCAGGTATTCAAATAATTAAGAGTTTTCGAAAAGAAAATGCTCAATTTGAGAATTTTCAAGCTATAAATAAGCAATCCTTTCGAGTAAATATGAGTAGAGCTCTATTTTTATCAATACTCTTCCCTAGCCTAGACATTCTCATCGCTATTCTATATGCTTTACTCGTCTTTTTTGGGGGTAATTTTATAATTCAAGGAGTTCTAAGTGGTTCAGATATATACTTATTTCTTCAAAGCTCTTTAGTTTTATTCCAACCGTTGCTTCAAATTGCCGGCTTCTGGCCCCAGTTTCAAGAAGGATTGTCTGCAGCGGAAAGAATTTTCGCTCTTCAAGATTCTGAATCTTATATAAAACAAGGAAATTTCGTTTTAAATGAGATTAAAGGTAAAATTGAATTTGATAATTTAGGATTTGAATATGTAGCGGATAAACCTATATTTAAAAATTTTAATTTGGTAATACAACCTGGTGAAAAAGTTGCTATCGTAGGTCATACGGGAGCAGGTAAATCTAGTTTAACAAAGATTTTACTACGCTTATATGAGTTTCAAGATGGCGATGTTCGAATTGATGACCATAGTATTCGAGATATTTCCCTTAGAGAGTTTCGTCAAAGTATAGGATTCATACCTCAAACTCCTTTTCTATGGGCAGACACTATTACCAATAATATTACATACGGATCTCCAAATGCTAAGAAAGAAGACGTAATTTGGGCATTAAAACAATCAGGAGGTATTGAATGGGTTAAAAATCTTGATGATGGTATAGATACCTTTATTTTGGAGAGAGGAAAAGTATTATCTATGGGACAACGGCAATTAGTTGTATTTGCTAGAGTTTTAATGCAAAATCCGTCAATCCTAATATTAGATGAAGCTACAGCTATGGTAGATCCTTTTACTGAGGTTCAGATTCAAGAAGCAATGGAAAAAGTAATGGAGGGGAGAACAACAATAGTTATTGCTCATAGACTTACAACAGTAAGGAATGTTGATAGGATTATTGTTCTGGATCATGGAAGGATCGTGGAGGAAGGTAATCATGAAAACCTTTTGCAAAAAAATGGTTATTATGCCAGGTTATATAATACATATTTTAGACATCATTCTTATGAGTTTCTGCAAGAAATCCAATCAAAACGCACTCAATAGACTAAATCCTTTCACATATATCCCTCAAATATATTAGCATTTTGTTAGTATACATGCTATGGATAGAAAATGAAGACAAAAATCAAGGATGGGCATCATTTATCTATACAAAAATAACTAGAGCAAAAATCGCACCCAATCATAGAAATTTATTGCAATACCTAAATATTTTAAACTCTTTTACTTCAAAAACTATATTTATAAATAAAAATAAAATAAATAATTATATAATTTTAAAAATTAGAAATTTAAACTTTAAATTAGGTGTAAAAAAGAATGGTCTCTATTACTGGCTGGATAGATGGGTTAACCGCAACTCTTATTATTCTTTCTTCAGTAAGTTTTGGGTTAATATCATTATATAAATCAATAAAATTGAAAGCAAAGCTTCTTTCTGTTGCAGGCATCGCAATGATTTTCGTTGGCTTTTTATGGCTTGGTCCAACAGTTGATTTGTTTACGGTTTTATTGACGGGTGCAAATATTACTCCTCACCCAGTATATTCCTTATTAAGCTATCTGTGGGTTGCTCCCGCTTTAATCTTTGCGATTTATCTTGGTGGTGAACTTATTTTTCCAAAAAGAAAATGGATTTTAGTGGGGATTTTTGTAGTATTGGGTGTAATATTTGAATACTTTTTATGGTTTCAAACAACCGATTCATTTACTTGGAACGTGGATACAGACCCTGGATTTTTGCCCGGTGAAGATTTAATTGATGCAAGTTTTGTTCGTCTTCATCCGACATTTATAATGGTTGGAATATTCTTAATTGCCGCATTATTTTTCTTAGGGATTGGATTTGCAATAAAAGCGAAACAATCCACAGGACAATTGAGGAGAAAGTTTACATATTTATCGATAGGGTTTATACTTTTTGTAGTCTGCGGTGCACTAGATTCAATACTTACTATACCTTTAGCTATTGGTTTTGTGAGAGTATTGATGGCAACATTCAGTTTATGGATGTGGTTAGGTCTTAAAACATAAATAATAATTAATTTATTTATTTTTTCTTCTCTTATTTTTAAAAATCTCAATTGAATTGCGTTTTAAAAGAAACTTCAAAAGAAATTCCTTCTACACCATTAGTTTTTATTGATTTTTATTAGGATTTCCTTCAGATACAACTTCATGAAATATCTTTGGTTATTACAATAATCTAACTTCTGATTATTAGTAAGATCAGGAAAATTTGATAAAATTGAATGGATATCATTTGATATTGAAAGATATTCTTCTTCTGCTTCATTAGGATTTAGTTTAAAAGATATGAATGGAAAATTATCACTTTCGATAGGGAAATCATTCGAATCTAACTGTTTAATTTTATTAGAGACTGTTTCTAATTTTATATTTATATTTTTGGCCTGAGCGTCATCGTTGAGGAGTCTTGATTTCGGGGTATACTTCTCTATCCCTATTTCAGTGAGTTCTTTATCAATAAATCCCTTTGAAATTATGCCTCATCTCGGAGAAATTTAAATTTGATCTAATTGAAATTAAGTAAGTATTTATAAAAAGAGCCTCTCGTAATTTAGTGGGAATGAGGAACATTTGTATAATACTGGGGAGAACATATTAAAAAATAATACGTTTGATTTATACAATTTTGAGAATATATTAATTCCTAGGTAGCGATGTGGAATTTTTCAATAATATAAAAAGGTTATGGAAAAATACCATTAGAAATAGAATATTGCACTAACAAAAAGATGAGTTAAAATCTGTAAAAATTCGACAAATAAAAGGATACGCAACTTTTAGCTTAAAGTTAATTTTTGTTATTTAAAAATTTTCCATAAGTCCATAAACGATAGATGCATTTCGCTGCGGCACCAACAGATTTATAGATCATTATTCCTTTTTTTTTAGCTTTTGAATAAAACTCATTTACTGCATCAATAGTTTCTTTTCGTTGCCCAAATGACGTATGTATACTAATGAGGTTTTTATCTGAATTTGGTGATAATGCATCAGCAAGACTATTTACAACCTCATCTATACTTAATCCTCGAGCGGTATACCTTTCAGGATTGTTTGTGGTCATTATTGAAGAGATTTGAGGTTCATTATCAAGAATTTTTATAACTTTAATTGAATTTTGATGTCCACCATTTGCCCCAAATTCTAATGGGTTAGATAAATTTGAATTTACTTCTGGAATAAACTCACTTATCAACCTTTGGGCTTTTATGGTTATTTTCGGTACTTCAAGTCCATAAGCTTCACATTCATCGGTCATTTCCACCGCGGGACCACCACCTCCGGTTAGAATAGCAGTACCAAGAGTTTTAGGGATCTTAAAGTGTAAGCAAGCTTGAATCATCTCAGTTAATTCCTCGAAAGTATTTACAAGAATAGCCCCAGTTTGTTTTGCCATTGCCCTCCATAGTTTTATACTACCTGCTAAGCCACCAGTATGGCTCATTACTGCACCATGACCTGCTTTTAATTTGCCACCTTTCCATATAATAACTGGTTTTTCTTTAGTGGTTTTTTTTAAAAGTTGAACGAAAGCATTTCCACTTCTTTTTAAATTTTCTATATACATTGAGATAATTTTAGTTTCTGGATCAGTTCTAAAGTAATTTAATAAATCGTATAAATCAATGTCAATTTGATTACCAACGGAGACTATTTTTGAAAATCTATATCCATTAATCATTCCAATATGGGAATGTCTACTTGCTAGTCCCCCTGATTGACTTATAAATGCCACGGGTCCTGCCGTCAGTGGAAGCCTATGTGTAAAGGCGATCCTCCCTTTTGGACTATAAATACCCATACAGTTTGGTCCGAGAATCCTAATGTGGCCCTTTTTTGCTCTTTCTATAAGTTCTTGTTCAAGCTTTTTTCCTTCATCACCAAGTTCTGAAAAACCACTCGAAAAAATATGAGCAAATAAAACTCCTTTTTGTCCTAAATCCTCGACTATTTGGGGAGTTGCTCTTGCAGGAACTGCTATAATTCCAAGATCAATCGGTGGATCAACTGGTAAAGAAGAAATAGACCCGGAAACTTTGTACCCCTGAATTTCTTCGCCCTCATACTTTGGATTTACTGGATAAACTGCCCCAGAATATTCATATTCTTTAAGAAGTTCCAAATAATGACTTCCTCCCCAACCCCTTTTTGTACTTACACCAACTACTATTATAGCTCGAGGCTCAAATAAATAATCAAAAGGGATGTTTTTTCTTTCAAAAGGCACATTTTTTTCCTTAATTTCAGATTCTGAAATAAAATCTTTATTCCGGTTCTCGTGTGTTGTAATGGTTTATCACCTAAAATTATCAACCTTTAGCTTAAAATAACTAAGTAATGGATATGTAAAAAAAATTTTTAAAAGAAATAAAAATAAGTTAGAAAAAAAAAATCTTATTGATATAATAAATTAAAGTTTAATTATTAACAACTATGAAATAGAACGTTATAGCTTTTTTAACCAATTGGAATCTTTATTCAATAGCTCATATACGTTTTTATCCCCGAAATCTCCCCGAAATTGATCTCTATCCATTTTAATAACACGGACCTTCCAGTTTTGCTTAAGGATACCATAATTAATTGCTTCTGTTATTTCAATTTCCCCTCTTACTGATGGTTTTAACTGTATTAACACATCAAATACTTTTTTTGAAAAAATGAAAATTCCACAATTATTAAGATTAGAACTTGATTTACCTTTAGTTGGTTTTTCTTTTACCTCGATACAATATTTTCCTTTACAATCAACTGCTCCACCTTTATAAGGATCATCTGTATAATTTGTTACCAATACGTAATCTTGATTTTCTTTTTTGAATATCTCAATAACTTCTTTATAAACATTATATGGAACTAGAATATCTCCCCAAGTTAAAAAAAAATGACTGTCCTTTATCAAATCCTTACATAATAGTAAAGCTCCTCCGGTACCATTCGTTTCTATTTGCTCAACATATTCAATATTAATTCCCCATTTATTTCCACTTTGAAAGTAATCAATAATTTGCTCCTTTAAGTAACCCACGACAATAATTAATTTTTTAAAACCTGCTATGATTAAACCATTTACAATGTATTCCATTAGTGGCTTACCATGAACAGGAATCATTGTTTTTTGGTATTCATCAGTATAAGGCTTTAAACGTTTTCCAAAACCCGCGCATAGAATAATTGCTTTCACAACATACAACTCCTTTATTTGTTATTCTTACCAAAGCTTCTTCACTAGGAACTTTAATCGATTTTTTGAGAACTTTTTCTATCCGTGGTAACAATTATATTATTTGAGTATCACTGAAGTATTATAATTCTTTTTTTTTCAATTTAATTAGATTATATTAATATTGTAGAGCAGTTTCAACTGGACTGATTAGACCCAACCGATTTGGCTGAGATTAATGATTTGCGATGTTTTGATTATAAAAGACGGATTACCTTTATTATCTAAGAGCTTTTCTAATTCTTCTAAAGTCAAAAGTATGTTCTCAGAATTAGATAACTTAATAATGATTTCTGGTTTTTTTTCAGCTTTAAATTCGTTTTCGGATTCATTTGAAGATTTAGGAACGATTAGTGAGTTAAAACTTTCAAATAATAATTTAAAATTGTCTTTTTTAAAAGATTCAAACATTTCTGATTTAATTTTCCTTGCCACATTTGATAAAGATTCAGATCTGAAGAGTGTCCAGAGATTTTTAAAACAAATTTCAGCACTCTTTTTAGGAACTTTTAATTTAAATCAAATTGCAACTTGGAATGGGAAATTAGATAACTTTAAATCATTTGAAAGTATAATCGAACAACAAATCAATGAAGAAGAGATAAAAAACCAGAATCATGATGACGAAAAAGCATTTGATTGGCTAACGAGTTTTGAAACAGACAATAGAGTAAAAATAAGAGAAAGCACAGAAGAAAATAAACCAAATCCAGAATATTATAATATTATACCAAGCTTCGTAGGATCTAGTTCTATTAATGCAAAAAATTACTTAACAGGAGATACTTCAATTAGGATATTTGAAAATATTGATGGAAAGAGGACCATCGATATTCTTACAAAAAAATTAAATATAGAGCAAAGGAAAGTCTATAATATATGCAAAAATCTTGTAAAAATGGGATTTATCTCTTTTAATTAACTTCTAATTTTTACCACAAATCTTAGTTTTTTTATTACGTAACATCTGATAACACATTTTTTTATTACAAAAAATTAAAAATAATTAAAATCTTATTATCCTAGAGTAAAAAATTACAATCATAAGAGTTTTGGTGTAAAAAAATTTCTCTAACTAACCCATCAGCATTCAAGTCGACTTCTATTGACGCTCTGATTGAGAAACTAAAAGAAGCCACGGGGCTGAAATTTGATCAATATCAGAGGCAATTCATCGAGAAGCGAATTAGTTTTCGTATGAATTATCTTCACCTTGAATGCTATCAAGATTACATTGATTACATTTATAAAAACCCAATAGAGGGTGATTTATTCTTAGATAAATTTACAATTAATTATACTTATTTTTTCAGAAATCTAAATGTGTTTCAGAATTTTGAGAAGTTTATTAAATTTTATGTAAAAGAAAATAAAACGAAATTTCTTAAGATTTGGTCTTGTCCGTGCGCTACAGGCGATGAACCCTATACCCTCGCGATGATATTAGACAATTTGGTAAAAAATAGTAAGAATTTTCCTGATTTTAAAATATACGCATCTGATATTGATGTAAATGCTCTTAAAATTGCGGAAGATGGATTTTATGGGGAATATGCAGTACATGAAATGCCAGAGCATTATTTAAACACTTATTTTTCAAAGGAGATTACTGAATTTGGTCCAAAATACACGCTTAGCAAAGATGTTATGAGCAAAGTTGAACTAATTCAAGAAGATATTATTAAAGGGCATAAAAAAAATAACGTATATGACTCAATTTTTTGTAGGAATTTCTTTATTTATATTAATAGCTTTGCTCGTGAAAACTTACTTAGAAATATAAATAAGCGAATGCATGATGGGGGCTTATTAGTTTTAGGAGGTTCTGAGAATATACCAAAGAAAAATTTTAGTTTTAAATCTGTCAGTATTAGAGATCATTTTTATATTAAAAACTTATCTGATACGACAGAATCTTATAAAAATTTAATAATTTCATTATTTAAAAAACAGAAAATAAAGGGAACAACTAAAAAAGATACAATTTCCAAAAATCGCACTGTACGGAAAGTAAGGAAGAAGCCTAAAAGTACATTTAAATCCATTAAACCGACCGAAATCATATTAGATAATGAAGAACTAAAAAATAGGAAGAAATTAGAAGACTTAGAAATAAAACCACATATTGAACCTGCAGAAGTTAGGATCACCGGAATAGTAGTTAATAACGGAATTAAGGATAAAACACCTAAAGTCAATCTTATTCATCATTTAGAAGTTGAAGGAGATCCAGTTAAAAAACAAAAGAACAAATTAATTCAACGAGAAATACTTTTAAATCAAAGAGAAAATGGGATCGATGAGAAGTTAAAATATTTAGAAGAACAATGTAAAATTTTGGAAAGTGAAAAAATAGCCGTAAAGAATCTCATTTTTCAGACAAAAGAGAAAGAACAAGAAGTCACGAATCGTTTGTTAGTATTAGAACGCATCACAAGGCAAATTGAGCAAAGAGAGAGAAATCTAAATCAGAGGGAAGAACAATTAGAAAAACGTTTATCGAAAATGGAGCAGTATTCTAAGAAAAAGCTTCAACAAGAGCTTCGTATAAAAAATAGCTCGAAGAAATTAGAGAGTTCTAACCAGGAGGAAGAAGATTTTTCCCTATATGAAGAAAAAAGAATCGATAGAGTAGAAAAGTCTTCAGACAAAAAAGAATTAACTATCCAGAGGGGTTATTATAGCTTAATACATTCCTTCGATAAAAGCAATACAGCAACAAAATTTAGAATAAAAGGTTTAGGTTCTGGTATTGGTTTAATTTTAAGAGATCCCAAAAATAATGTTTTTGCTATCTCTCACATATCATTACCGAGTTCATCAGCTTCAAAGCAAGGATATCACTTAATTTTTCCTCACACCTTTGTTGATACGTCTGTCAAAGATTTATTTAATAACTTACTGTACAATGGTGCGAATAGAGATGATATAAAGGCATTAATCATCGGTGGAGCTAAGTTATTTTTAGATTATGACATGACTTATCAAGAAAATATTGATACGGTAAAAAATGAATTACAACTATTAGAAATTAAGATAGAAGCTGAAGATCTGGGAGGTTTGAGTGAAAGAGAAATAATTTATGATACAATTAATGATTCTCTATTTGTTAAGAAGTCATGGGAATTTGAGTATCGTAAAATCATCTAATGGTTTCTTAGAATATTTCCTCAAAGAATTAATAATAATGTTATAAATGTTAATACCTATAAATGTCAAAGATCCAAGCCTTTCCTCCTGCTTTACTGATTGCAGAGGCAACTTCTTTTTGCTTCCCAGGTGCTATGGCAACTATGCAACCTCCTCCTCCGGCACCCATTTGTTTTGCTCCTAAAGCTCCAGCATTGATTGAAGCATTGCATAATTCTACAATTTTTTGTGTGTCAGTTTTGATAATTCTTTCTTGTTCTTGTTGAATATTCATTAATTTTCCTAATTGCTTAAAATCTCCTTTTAATAATGCATCCCTAGCTTTATAAACGCAATTTTCTATAACTTCAAATGCATTTAAAGTAATGACGTCTTTCTCTTTAATTTGTTTTTTAACTCTATTTAATATCGAGAAAGCTTTCCTTTCCTCCATGGAATCTCCAACTACTACAGGTAATTCTTCTACATCCAAATATTCAACACTAGGATTTTCGTCGGTTTGGATGAATACTATGCCACCATATACTTCGGTATACTGATCAAGACGACCACATTGGATATTTAGATCATAATTCTCTCCTAAATACGCCAATTCTGCGATTTCTTTGTTATTAAACCTCAAATTATACGCTTGATTTATAGCCTTAATAAAGCCAATAGATAGTGCTGCTGATGTAGATAATCCTGCACCAATTGGAATATCAGAATCTACTTCCATACAAAATCCTTTTTTAATATACTCCTTTAATCTCTCATAAAGAACACTCCAGTAGGAGAGATCAATATTTCGAGGAGGATTTTCACTTAATTTAAATTGAGTTCTCTCATTTGTGTTATGACTATAGAATTCAATCATGTTATCACCTCTTTCTTCATATCTAACGGTCATCATTAGGTTAATAGCCATTCCAATAACAGGCTTGCCCAATAAGTCAACCTTGTCCCCCATGAGACAGATCCGACCTGGAACCTTTACTGTAACTTTCCGTTTCACTCTAAATGAACCTCGATAAAAAACATGAGAATTATAAGTTTAACAATCCAGGATGTATTAGAAAAAAGCCTTTTTATTTTTGCTTCCGTTTTTGCTGGATTTTTTTTCTTTTACGCCCTGATTCTTGAATTTCCTCTTCTAATCCACTTAATTGGGAATTCTCTTTACCTTCTAGTTTAAATCGTCCAAAAATTTTACTTTCTTCACGTTCACCTGCTTTTGAGATTTTTTCAAAAGATAGATCGACTGATAATTCTTGTTTCAAGGCTAAGTTTATAAAGTTAATAAAGCCAATATGCTTACTTGGGCTAATTGGGAATTTAATGCACACGTCTTTATTTTTCTTAGTTTTTGTTTTTAAAATTAATCTTAACTTCAACGATTTTCAATCTCTTTGTTATATATCTTGTTTAAGTGAATTGTTTATATATTTAAAATAATTAAAATAAAAAAACTATGTTATTTTATAAAGTGAAAGATATTTTAATTTAACTCATTCAAGAGTAAGAAATAACCATTTTAATTACAGAAAATGTCATCAAAATATCGAGTAAGATATATTTTTAAGCCAGTTGTAAAGATGGTTGCAAAGGGTTTGGTTAAACTTAGAGTTTCACCAAATCTAGCCACTGTTATTATGCTCTGTTTTTCGATTTTAAGTTGTATTTCAATTGGAGTTTATGGAAATCTTTTATTATTTTCTATTTTAGTGTTTATTACAGGAATAATGGATGGATGTGATGGGGCAATTGCTCGATTGACTAAGAAATCTACAAAATTCGGAGGTTTTTTTGATTCTGTCATGGACAGAATTTCAGAGTTATTTATATATATAGGTTTGTACATTTATATCCAAAACAAATTCCTCTGGAATATCATTGATATGAAATTGATAATATTCATCATACTCTTAGCTTCAATGATGATCAGTTATACAAGAGCACGAGCAGAAAATTTTTTTAAAGGAGATTTTGATATTGGGCTGATGGCACGGTCGGAGAGATTATTTTATCTAGTTATTACAATGATTATTTCTTTTTATTGGAATTTTGTAAATGAATTACTATTCCTATTTATGTGGCTTGTAGTAGGTACATTTATTTTTAGAGTGATAAAAATTTATCATTTAATTCAGAAAATAGGGATTGGCCATTAGACAACTTAAAGAGACGATATTGATTAAATCTTAGAAAATTCTATCCTCAATCGATCCCCATCTTTTAATTGTAACTCATCTCTTAAGTATTCTTTTGCTAAGATCTCAACAATATTCTTTTTATGATGAGTTCTTTTAATTTTTAATATTGCAGAATTGACCTTAATATCTTGATTATCTAATCGAGAGACCAGACAATTAAAGCAATCTACAGCTCCATAAGTACGTCCTGCTTCCTCATCCTCAAATCCTTCAATTCTAACGGGTATTCGATTTTTTTGGTTTTCTTCTAATAATTCTTTATTGAGATCAGTTAACTGAATATTTAATGTGCCATAATATGGTTTAAACCCAAGATTTTTCTGGAATTGTGCCAAATAACCTGGGATTCTAACATAATATCCACCTTCTCCCATTCCTTCAGTAACTTCCCCAACGATTAGAATTTCTTCTAAGATTTGCTTTAAATTTTTATACATTGCAAGGATTACGTCAGCTCCTTTTTTTTTAATTCTTATTACTTGCTCTTTTCCGATTATTTTCCTCTGAATCCAGCCGACTTCTTCTAAACTATTTATTCTTCTAGATGCAGTTTGTTGGGATAAATCTAGAATCTTGCCAAACTCTGTGCTGCTGATATGTATAGCTTTCTGGCTTCCTATATTCTGACAAAGATGATAAAGTGCAAACCAATTAGCATAATTTTCCTGAGAAACTTCTGTATTAAATTTCATGATTTCAAATTACCTGAATTTATTTTTACCCTTTTCAATAATTTTGCTTTTTATTAAACTTGAGCTATGCAACTTATATTTTTTATAATAGGTTTCAAGTCTTCTTACTTCGATATGATCTAATTCTTTCTTTTGAAGTCCTTTTTGTAATAACTCAACACTATATTCTTGGTCAGGTCCTAAAAGAATAATGTCAGGAGATATTTCTTCCACAGTTTTAAGAGTATCATTATCACTTCTTCCTAGTCTACCATCCTTTACATTTTTTAGACTTTTTATCATCTCCAATCTTTGTTCTTGGGGTATAATAGGAGAAGTTCCAGAATATAATTTCCTATTCTTGTCAGTAGCCACAATAACATAAACTTCCCCTAATTTTGCAGCCTCACTGATTAAAAAAACATGCCCTGGATGAAGAAGATCAAAGCAACCTGCAATCAGAACGCGTTTTTTCACTTCTGTTTCTCCTCATTTTCAAAACATTGCTTTAACTCATTCATTTGAATGGCAAGAGAGACATCTCCCCTAGTTTTTTCAATAATATTTCTTGCCACATCAACCTTTCGTCTTAAATCTTGAGTCACTCCCACAGGATAATCAACAGAAAATAAATAAGTATAAATTTCGTCCATACTTTCTAAAATTTTGTTCAAATCATTTGTTTGAGAGTTTCTAATATTATCTAATGCATATCTTCTTAATTCTCCTATGACATCTGCTAATCCCAAAGCAAAATTAATAGGGCTAATTTTCAAATCTGATGGTAGGGGGATTTCCTTACTGTTAATAATTGCGTAAAACACAGTTAATTCTGTATATTCTTGTTCTGGTGTTTTTAGGTATTTTGAAAACACACCAGGATTCACATTGACAAGGTTTCCTAAAGTCTCAAGATCTAGTTTAATACTATTTCTTTTCTCTTGAAACATACTGAATTCTTTCCGATGAATATGTTTAATACCTATACTACAATTTCGAACGATATTACGAGATAATCGTAAAATTTTTTCTCTATTATTATAAAGAGAGTCAAATAAATTAGATATTTCTGCAAAAGCTTTTTTGAGGTTCATGATAATCGGGAATAATTTTAGTAACAATTAATTTGAACTTTGTATATAATATATATCAGAAGGAAGGAAAATATTTAGAATTTATTAAAAACTACTATTAAACAAACAAAAAAAGTGATTTCATATGAAAATCTTGTTAATACACTCCCAAGATGCCGAAGTTATCAAAAATAAAGAAGCTACTTCCAATCCTCAAGAGTTTTCTGAAAAATTTATAAAAATGCAGGGTTTAATCTTGGTTTGTTATGTATCCGTTGAAGATCAAGATACTTATGATGTAAATTTAATTGCAAAACAGGGGGCTGAGGAAATTGAGACAGCAATATTACAAATCTCGGGATTTCCAGATACTATTAGGGAGAAGAATGAGTTTATTAGAGATTATAACAAAAAGGTTGAGAACGGTGTAATAAAGGGAAAGCCAAGAAAAATAATAGAACTAATCATGGATCAAAGTATGTACCGAGTAGATAAGGTCTTAGTTTATCCATGGGCTCACTTAAGTAAGTTTTTAAGTAAGGATGTTAATGCAATGGATGTCTGTCCTAAAATAGCAAGTTTTTTACAAGATAAAGGAATTGAAGCAAAATTTTCACCCTTTGGTTGGTATAAATCATTCAAAATAAATTGTTTAGGTCATGAATTAGCTGAGATGTATAGAGACATCAAACTGGCTATTAAACCTGAAGAACAAGTTAAAAGCTCAAAATTTAAGGTGATTACTCAATCAGGGCAAGAGATTGATTTAATTTTTGATGAACTAAAGAAATTTTTACCCATCAAAGAAATTAAGGATGAAGATTTTAATCTATTTCTAAAATCCGAATTAGGTTCTAGGGTGGTAGATAAAGCAGTTGAGCCTGCTCACATAAAGGTAATGAAAGAGTTTGAGCTTCTCGATTTTGACGAAAACAGTGATAAAGGCAATCTTCGCTGGTATACAAAAGGAGTAATCATGAAAAATCTAATTAAAAATTTTGTGGAGGATAGAATAATAGAGTATGGGGCAATCCTCATTGATACCCCAATAATGTATAGTGTTAAAAATAAAAAATTAACTGCTCAAACAGCTCGATTTCCAGCAAGAAGTTATTGGCTTGAATCTGGAAAGGATAGGTTTATTTTAAGGTATGCCAGTGATTTCCTTTTATTTGACCTATTCTCTCAAATGAATTTAAAACCCCAATATTTCCCTCTAAGAGTATATGAGTTTGAACAATATGATTTCAGGCGTGAACAAGAGGGAGAGCTCTCAGGCATAAGAAGATTGCGGGGATTTATAATGCCCGATATGCACACACTCTGCAAAGATATCGGATCTTCGATTGAAGAGTTTAAAAAGCAATATAGCTTGATTAAAAATTTAGAAAATGATTTGGGAATAAAGAGTTATGTTATTTTTAGAGTTACCAAAGATTTTTATAAAGAAAATAAAGACTGGATTATAGATTTAATTAAAACTGAGAAAGAGCCAGCCTTATTAGAATTATGGGAAGAAAGATATGCTTATTATATTTTAAAATTTGAAAGGAGTGTGCTATCTGCTGAGAATAAAAGTGCTACATTAGCTACAAATCAAATTGATGTTGAAAGTTCATTAGAATTTATGATTGATACAGATGGAGAAAAAAGACAAAAGTATAACATATCCTTCACTGATTCCGACGGTCAGATAAAAAATCCAATTATTCTCCACAATTCTCCTACAGGAGGGTTGGAAAGGGTTTTATGGGGCTTAATCGAATCAGCCATCCGAAATAAAGAAACTTTAGTACCTGGGTTTAAAACATGGCTATCTCCTATTCAAGTAAGGATTATTACAGTTTCGAACGAACAAAGTGATTATGCCACAAGAATTCTTAATATAATAAATGGGCAATCGTATAGATGTGACTGGGATGACCGAGAAGAAACCGTTGGTAAAAAAATAAGACAATCTGAAATTGAATGGATACCTTATACAGTTATACTTGGTAAGAAAGAACAAGATAGCCAAACAATATCAATAAGAAAAAGGTTGATTGATGAGCCTATTGGCCCAAAAAAGCAAACATCCAAACAAACAAATGATGTCAACCTAGATAAATTATTAGAAATGCTTGAAGATGATACACGAAATTTTCCTAAATATAAACTCCCTAAACCGTTTAGGAAATTCTCTACAAAGGTTTATTTCAGAAAATGATTAAAATTAAATGTATTATTTTTGATTTAGGTGGAGTTATCGTAAATCTTGATTTTTCTAATTTTTTTGGTAGTATTATTACTCAATCTCCGTTAAACAAACCTCAAACTCCAATTATTCTTGAATTTTTTCGCCAATCAGATATTTATCACCAAGGGCTAATGAGCGATAAGGAATTTTATCAATTGGCATTTACTACACTTCAAGTTTGCGAGCTCAATCAAAAAAACTTCTTTTCTGCTTTTAATAGCATAATTTCAGGATATAATCCTGAAATCATTGAATTAATAAAGGAGATAAAAGATAATAACAATTTAAAACTTGTTTGTTTGTCAAATATAAACTCTAGTCATTGGAAATATCTTTTAAATAAAAAGTGGGACTTTTTTGATTACTTCGATGAAATTATCCTATCTCATGAAATCCATATGACTAAACCCACGAAAAAGATATTTCAATACGTTATCCAAAAGGTGGGGTGCCTTCCTGAAGAGATTGTATTTATTGATGATAGCTTAAAAAATATCCGTTCAGCTATAGAATTGGGCATAATAGGTATAAAATTCATAAATAAGGAAGAACTGATTGAGGAACTTAAAAAATTACACATTTTCGATGTTGATAATTTTTTTTGATATTTATAATTCCCCTGAATCTTGAAGGCAAGCTCTAGCAACAATTTCAAATGCCTTTTCTACATTTACCCCTGTTTTAGCAGAAGTCTCAAGGTATTCACAACCTAATCTCTTAGCTAAATCTTCTGCCTCTATTTTATCAACTTCTCTTTCTAAATCAACTTTATTACCTAAAAGTAGCATAGGTATAGTTCTTTTTACAGTTTTCTTAATTGAGCTTATCCAACCAGGAATTTTTAATAGAGTTTGGCTAGAGGATACATCAAACACCCCAAGCGCGCCATTACTACCTTTAAAATAGATAGTGCGGAGTTTATGAAACTGTGGTTGCCCTCCTATATCCCAAAGTAGAAGGCGTACGCCTTTTCCATCAATATCAACATCTTTAATTAAAAATGTACTACCAATTGTTTTTTTTAAACTTTCTCGAAAATAATCTTTAATATAACGCAATAATAGACTTGTTTTCCCTACACCCCCAGGCCCAAAAAGTGTTATCTTGAATTTGTATTGTCCAATCCCTGACATCTTTATTCTCCTTGATATTTTAAATAATTGGTGTAATTTTTTAATAGTTTAGTTTTATTTATACTTCATTTCATTAAGGTAAAATGAATTTAAATATCATTTAATTCTTTAATTATAATCTTAATTATCTTTTTAAGATATTTATATCTTTATAATAAAGCTTTTCTATTTTTTTTATTCCAATTAGTGAAATCTTTTTCAAATGTCATTCTTCTTTTTCCCTCCACTTCCGAGTTTACCCATAATCCATTCCGGCGTTCCAACACCCTTAAAGAATTTCAACCATATATATAGTAATAGTCCTAGAAATCCAGAATAAGCGGCAAAAACGAAAGGTCCGAAAGTAATTGGAAACTGACTGCCGAAAAGGGGAAGAAATAAAAATTGAATAAGGAATAGACTTAAGGAGACTTTCCCGTAGAAAATTAGCATTTTTATAAACATATTTTTTCTCTCTTTAATATCAATATAATAAAAACTTATTGCAATTATTAAAAGAGCGGCACCGAGATTATAAAACATATTATGTGCGGAGCTCCTTATCATGAATAGTGGCATTCCTGGCCATGGTAAATTTAGTACGTTATTATTAGCAAGTCGTAGAAGATCGATATGTAAATACTCGGAATACTCAATTGTTCCCCCTGGTGTAGGATTTAATATTGCCCATCCAGGTTCCCATTGATCTAAAGCTAATCCCATTCTTGGAATCCACATAAAAAGCCCAATTAGCACTAAAGCAACACCATAAGTTACAAACATCCGAAGTAATCTGTAATAAGCCTCTTTTGTTCCTTTCTGCATTGTTTCAAAAAGGTATTCCCCAAATATTGTAGATATAAAGCACACTGCTATCCAAGGGAGAAATGGTACTTGTGGGAGGGGTGATGTAATAATAAAGTGTAGGATATTCACTCCGAAATTTGAATTTTTGAATTGAAAGAGAATTTGTCTGATCCAAGGTGAAATAAAAATTATAATGAAACCAGCGATTGCACGCGTAATTTTACTAAATTTTAATGCATAATATGAAAAAATTTGAGAAAATCCAATAAACATGAGGATATTCCAACCCCATAAATTTGCAGGGAACGGTACAGATTCACCAGCTGTCAACAATGACATTGGATTAAAAAGTACACCGATTACAATAATAACAAAACCTCTAGTAAAAATTCGGTTACGTATCGCTTTATTTGATGATGCAATTTTTTTTCTTTTAATACTAAAAATTACACTAAGAGCAGAAAGAAAAACGAATAATGAAGGGCCTAGTATATCTAATAAAGCAAAAGCAAATCCATATATAAATACCCAATCACTATCAAACCAACTTAAGGCTGCATGAGCAAAAATTATAAAACCTAAAGCAAGTCCTTTTACGAAATCTATTGAAGCAATTCTTCGGGTAGAAGTTACTTCCTCTTCATTATTTGTATATCTCTCGTTCATAGTTGACATATTTGATCTGACTCTGGCACATATTATTTATTTGAAGCTTTAAAATATAAAAAATCTTCCCATTGTAATATTTTAGATTTACCTTAGGTTTTTATTATAAAAAATTGCTATTAGAAAGTATGTAAGCATTAACAATATTAATCCACCAACATTAAATGGAAATATTTCATAAGTTAAATAAAAGATTCCCCAAAATAACACTGTTAGCGTCGCAAGGAAATAATGGCAATATTTTAACAACTTATTAAACTCAAAGTCTCTATGAATTAGAATGAAGAAAATTAGGAATGGCGCCAATACTACAAGATGATGAGGCCATGTATCAAAGTAGACAATTAACATTACCAATATTCCTACTAAATACCCATCAATTAATGTAATAGGTTGTATCGAGTTTTTATAGGAGATAAAATACATGGGGATCAAAATTAGTAAGGTAATTATTATAAAAATCAGAAATCCGTTAACATCAATGTTAATAATGCTCAAAAGAATTAAAATTATTCTGGTTAAACTAAATGACGGATTAATTTCCAAACTACCCTCAATGGTATAGGTATATTCTCCTGCGAGATTGACGTCAATAAAATCTTCTAACATTTGTGGAAAAATTAAGAAGTATAATACTGAAATTCCTACTAAAATTATAGATCCTATCAATCTAATCACTGTTTTTTTAAATTTGAAAGAAAATTTCTTAGTTTCTTTACTATAGTTTAAATAAAGGAGAAACGGTAGAATAAGAATTAATGTTGGTTTTAAGAGAATCCCCACTCCTATTAGAAATCCACCTAATAAATCATTTTTGTTACCACCTTTCAAAAAACAATAAAGCGAAGAAATGATGAATACTGTTACTATTACATTAATCTGTCCTAAGAAATAGTTCATAAATTGAGGTACCATAACTAAAAAAATAACACTCTGGTGCAATATAGATTTATTTTCCGGTTTAGAGAAAACGTTTTTAATATTCTCCAAATCATAGAAAGGAGTCGAGGGTCTATTTAAATTCTTATACAGTTGAATTATTTTATAGATCAGATAAACAATGAGGATGTTTAGGATAAAATTAAATATTTGAAATACAAAATAACCTAATTCTAACCCGAGTAGGTAAAAGGGTGTAAAAAAATAGGCTGAAAGGGGTAGATATCTAAACGGAAAAAGATAGAGATCCGAATTATACAAATTAGGTAAATCTTCAATAACAAATTTACCTGCATTAAAAAACGATAGAAAGTCGTTATTATCAATATTCATCAGGAAACTATCCAAAAAATAGAAAAAAATAAAGGTTATTAGCAGATAAACTCCATTTATGGCGATAGCTCCAAGAAAAAATATTTTAGTTTTGTTCATTGATAATCAAAAGTTCTCTATCGAGAAATTGTTTGGACCATTTGTTTAATTTATGTTAAAAATTAAAAAAGATGTGTCTCATTATAATTTTCTCATAAAATCTTCCATCTTTTTAACTTTCTCCTTCTTCTTAATCCTATTATAAACTTTTTGAGTTGTCTTCTTAACAGTTTCCCCAGATTTTTGTCCTATTCGTCCTAGTTGCACCATTAACCATTCGGGTGAACCTACTCCCTTGGCAAACTCCATCCAGAGATACATGAACAGCCCCATATAACCAATATAGGAAAGACCGAAAATTAAGAAAATTATAATACCAAATTGAGCATTAAATATCGGGATAAAAACAAAGTGTAGTAAGAATAAACTTAGTGAAACTTTTCCGTAATAGATCAACATATTTGAAAAATTATTAGATTTATTCTTAATGTCAATAATATAGAAAAATATAGATATAATAAGTAATGCAGTACCTTGATTATAAAGCATATTAGCACTTGTTCCCCTTATCAAGAAGGTTGGCATACCAGGAATTATTGGTATCCCGGTCTGAGCAATTGATAATAATTCGAGATGTGGATATTCAGATATTTCCATGGTTTCTAAAGTTTGTAAAGCCCAACCAGGTTGCCAATCAGTAAGATTTAATCCGATTGGAAAAATAAGAAAAATCCCTGACAAAATAAGAACTAAACCCCAAATGAAAAATATTCTGAATAAACCCACGTATGCATCTTTCGTTCCCTTGTTCATAGCTTCAAAAATATATTCACCAAATATTGTAGAAATGAAACTTATCGAAATCCATGGTAAAAGAGTTAAATGAGGCGTTGGGGAGGTTACTAAGTAATGAAAAAAGCTTAATACTAAAATTCCTAATTTTTTTCCTTCAAAAAGTAAACCTCTCAAAACTGGGGATAAAATGATAATTAACATTCCAATTATTATTCTTCTAGATTTACTAAGCTTTAAAATATAAAATGAGAAAATTTGTGAAAACCCTAAGAATGTAATAATATTCCAACCAAAGATGTTTCCTGTTGTTACATCAACATTAGTTAGAATTCCTATAATAATCATTACGAGCCCACGAGTAAAAATTCGATTCCGGATAATTTTTTGAGGTAATATTCCTTCCTTCCTTTTAATACTAAATATTACACTTAACGCCGAAAGGAATACAAATAAGGATGGACCTAGAATATCCAGAAATGCAAAAAGAATTCCATATATATATTTAGATTCAGAATCTAACCAACTCATTGCGGTATGAGCTAATATAATGAAAACGATTGCGAACCCTTTTACAAAATCTATTGATTGAATACGTCTAGGTGAAGCATAATCTTTAATATCTTCTAGAGGAATCTCTTGTTTTAAATAATTAAAGAGAGATGGTGATTCCGTATCTATTTCTGTATCAATTTGAGAAGCCATATCAATTTTATTTTATTGTTTGTTATTTAAAATCTAAGAAAAATTAATATTTATCAAAATTTATTTAACTATTATTCTTTTTGAATTTTTATAGTTTTTTAAAAATAACGTTAAAAATAAATTGATTTTTATGAAACTAAACAAAATTAATGTTAGTTTTTTATTATTAGGATTAATTGGTCCTATTCTCCTTATATTATCTGAATTTTTTCCATGGTTCTCAAGTTATAATTTAGTTGAGTTATTTATAATTACAACCTTTGCCGAAATTGAAAATTCCTTTCTATTCCTATTTCCATTAATAAGCGGGATTGTATGTTTGATAGCAAATATGTTAGTATTATATAATGTTGAATTTAGGATCAAAACTGTCATCTTATCTTTAGTAGGGTTGGGGTTTCAACTAATCTTTTTTATAGACTACATTTCCCATGAGCTAGAATTTCTCACTAATCCTGGCGTTGGGATTTATTTAGGGATATTTGGTTTTTTACTGATTATCATTAATATTATAAATATATTAACTAGAGTTGTAAAAGATTCAGGAGGTTAATTGATTATCAGTAAGGAAAAAAAACAGAAGTTCAAAGAGAAAGATATAGATTTGGAATCAAGCTTCTATTATGCATTAAGTCATGAAATCAGAAGAAAAATTATTAAGATTATTGGAGATAATAAATTTACCTCCTTTACTCACCTTAAAAACGAATTAGGAGTAAGTACCGGGACGATATATCATCACTTAGATACATTGTCAGATTTAATTGCGCAAAAACAAGATAAAAAGTACTATTTAAAAGAATTGGGAACTTTTGCTTATAATTCTTTAAAAGATAATATTGAAACAATCAAAGCTCCTCAAAGGGAATTCAAATCTTTATTTTTAAATAAACTGATGGTATTAACTTCAAAAAGGTTCATAATTTTTAATAAGAAAGATAGGATCTATACTATTTTCATATCAATTGGAATTATCGTACTTGGTACGATTTTTTGTATTCTAAATGGTTTTACATCTTTTTTTTTATTTTTTAATGAAATTAATTCAGAGAATTTGGATTTAATAGTTCAGATTCTATTAAATTCAAGTTTTGTTTTAAACTTCTTTGCTTTTTTTGTCATAATAGAAATGATATCTCGTATTTTTTACAAAAAGACCGAAAATACCTTAAATTTTCTTGCATCCTTTGCGTTAATTCAATTTCCTATGATTTTTTATCTTGTACTTCATTCAATTTTTAATTATACTGCAGTCATCAGCATAAACATTGTGAATTTCATAGATCAAATTTTAATGATCAGTTTCCAGGTATGGTCATTATGGTTACTTTCCTATAGTTTGAGCGTAAAGAAGGGATTAAAAATTGAGAATAGTTTGATAATATCACTCTTGCTACATTATGGTGGTTTTACCTTAATATTACTTACATTCATTTAATATTCTCAAAACCAAGTTTTTTTAACGCCCTTTTTATTTCGACCATTCTTTCTTTAGATTCAGATAAATTTCTTGATTTAGTTGCGATAAAACACGTAAAATGATTTGATCTATTAAGTGAAATAGGAGGAGTAACAAATTCTGGATTTTTCTCTACTAAGTTTTTTATTAATTCCTCACTAATCTCTTCATTATTTATCTTCCCGTTAAAATCCATTTCTATCCTAGAAAAAAGAGAGTGATATACGTGTTTGACTTCATAGTACTCCAAACAATTTAATTTCGAATTAAAAATTAATTTGGCAGGATTTTGATTAATTACATTTCTTAAACCGATATATGAAGTTGTTAATCGAGGATTTATCTCAATAAAGTAAAATTTTGAATCAGTAGTTCGAATTATATCAATTCCAAAATATCCCGAAAATTCTGAAAAATTAATTTTGTCCAACACTGACTTTAAATTATTCTGTATTTTCTGATAATTCTCTATGGGAGTGTATCCACCATGATATTCAGAAGAATAATTTGAATTTTTAATGTCGACATCTTGAACATTTATACCTAATAGAAAGGGATTCTCATTTTGAGAATCTGTAAAGTAAGGTGTACCAATCATTGAGACACTTAAATCTTTTCCCTCTATAAATTCCTGCATTATAAAATTTCTCCCAGATGCAACTTTATAGCTAAATTCTTGAAAAAAATGCTTTATTTGATGTTGAGTCTCGAAGTAATAGATTGACTCAGCACCTACTCCATCCTCAGGTTTAATAACTATTGGTTGTTTCAAAATTTTAAACTTTTGAAGTATGAAATCTATATCTAATTGTTTTTTTCTTCTAGGTATTAAATAAGTTCTTGGTGCTGTGGTTTTATTGCCTTTAAAAAAGCAATATGTGTTGAACTTTGACATGCCTAATCTAATTCCTTCTAAATTGGTACTTAATAGAATACAATTAGATTTTTTAACTATTTTTGTTAATTTATATAACAGATTTGAAGATTCTGGAGCAATTATGAAGACATATTTGCATTCCTTAACCTTAGTTTTGAATTTCCTTAGAAAGCTATCCATTTTCCGTACGATACCTAATTCATCAGCATGTAAAAAATTAGAAAGCTGGAGAATCCGATAGTCTAACATGGTGCTAATCTCAAAATTAAGAGATTTAAAATCCATAATAATAGATCTTAACATTCCATAACCTTCGCAAAAAAGTGAAATGGGTATTTTTATTTTATTAAAACCCCCACCTGAAACAAACTCAAAAATAAAAATTCTTTTCTTCATCATTTTAGCTTATAATCTGTGTAATCAGATTTGTTTGGAATACTTGTTCATAAAATATTATTATAGATTAGTTTTAAAATGATGGATAAATAATTTTAATTAACTTAAATTTAACGAAAAACGTTAAGATCTGATTATGACCTTTTTTACCGAAGAAGTAATGCAACGAATTAGGTATCTTCATTACAAAATTAAAAAAATTGAAGATGCTCTTGAAAAAGATGATGAACATTTTAACCTCGATGACCTAAATCTTATTTTAGAGTATACTAAAATCTTGAACAGAAATTATCAGCTAGAAAATCATAAAGAAATCTTAGAAGATTTAGACATTACGAGTATTTTCCTTGATCCTAAATCTGATAAAGAAATCGAAGTTTCTGATATAATGTTTGAATGTGCTAGAGTACTTTGGGTTATGGCAAGAGCTTATGCTCAGCTTTCCGAGAAATATGAGGAAGATAATGAATGGGAAAATGCAATTATATCAATGACGGAATGCAGCAAAATTTATAAAACATCTGCGTATTTTAGTGCAGCTGCGATAAATCAAAATAATTTAGGAAATACATTTAAGTCTGAAAATTTAGAATTAAACTCGGAAGAATCAAGGATTTTAGCTCAAAGTATTGCTGCACTACGTGAAGAAACAAATAATAATATATATTTTGCCTCGAAATTGTATGCAGGGCTTAGTGTATTATCAAAAAGATTATTCTATTTAAGACAGCATGAAGAGAAAAAGAAACAGCAAATAAGAGCTCAATTTCATTATGATATGGGAAAATCTTGCTCTCTTAAGGCTCGAGCCTCTTTAGAATCATCGATAACAAATATAAACAAAGAGAAGGTCCAAAAGCTAAACCAAAAAGCTCTTTGGTATTATATTAAAGCAAAAGACATTTGGGAGGAAATGCATGGAACTCTTACCCTTTCAAAAGAAGAGATAGAACATGTTGATCTAAATTTATCCATAGTAGGAGAAGATATTAAAGAAAATGAATTTGAACAATTAAATTATGAAGAAATAAAAAAAATTCAAGATCCAGAACCAATCATTATTATACCTGAAAATTTGGCTCCTTTTGTACCCAAAAATATTATATATTTAACAAAATTTGTGCCTAAGGACTTAAACGTTAAAAGATTTAAAGTTTATCAAAGAAGGAAACTGGAAGAAAAAATACCTTACAGTAAAAAAGAAAGATTAATAGATCAAAAAGCAGGTGTTATTCGAACTATAAATGAATTAAAATTATTAAAAGAAAATAATGAAATCGAAGTCGAAAAATTCGCAGAGCTAATGGAAAAATACTCAACTAAATTAAAGATGATTGACTCTGCTATTGAGAAATTAGCAAAAATAAAATAAATATTTCGTTAATAACCCTAAAATATTTCCTCTTGTAAACCTCTCTTCTCTTTCTCAAGATATTTTTTGCGATTTTCATTTATTTCAAAATTTTTACGAACTTCTTCCAAAAATAACAAATCATAAACCTCTTTTAACACAAGAACGATTAGGGTAAGCTCAACAATAATTATTAAACCGACCATTATTAATTCTAAGTTATGAAGTTCCCATAAAAAAAGAGTTGCAAACAAGAATAAATGGGGAAGATACAAGAGAGTAATAACACCAATTCTTTTCCCAAATTTGAAAGTACTTTTCTTTTCCAATCTGAATGTATATTCTAACTTTAACACTTCCAGCAAATAATATGCACAGAATAGAAGATTAACTACACATAAAGCTACAATATAATTTCTCTCTTGGATAGTAAGTGCGATATAAGAATTTAAAAAAATTGACCCGAGCATAAAAGTAAATGAAAAAATAAATAAAATTAACAATGTAGACAAAAGTCCATCATGAAAATCTCTATAATCTAAGGTTTTTCACCTTTGCTGTTTTGATTTCAACAAAATCTAAATAATCTAAATAAAATATAGATTTAAAATTAATTTGATTGTTTTTTATGAATCCTATATAAAAATTATTGTCATTTTTATTCATAGCAATCTTTTCTTAATTATGTCTGAACAAATTAAAATTTTGGTTTACATTAAAAATATGCTAGCAGATTTAATTTATATCAATGGAATAGTGGCAACACAGTTAATAAAAGTAACAGAAAACACTGCTATTATTCGTCATGGTGAAGAATTCCTTAATAAAACATCCTCTTCCGCTGAAAATAACCACCTAAACCAAAAGATAACAGAAATTTTAAAAAAATATCAAAGATCACCAAAGAATTTAGCAGGATTAGCATCACACGTATTAAAACAAAATGATGTATGAACCTTTCAAAGGGGATAAAATGCCTGAAATCTTTGATGAATTTGTTGAAAACCTTCAAAAAGAAATCATAAAGTTGGAAATTAAAGATTATAATGAAAAAATTGTATCTTTATGCTATAATCCACAAAATTGGGGGAAACTCTTCAAAAATGAAATTACATGCTTTGGGGAGTGCAAAGGAGGTCCTAAAAACTATTTTTTAGGGTTTTATCTAAATATTGAAAATAATATTATAAAAAAAATTAGCTTCTTAACTGATGGTTGCGGAGTGATGATTGCCACAGGGAGTCAAACTACAATCTTGATTGAAGGTACAACAATAGAATTCGCTGAAAATTTAAAGGCTGAAGATATTGATAAAGCTCTAATGGATTTACCTGAAAATGAGAAACATTGCTTAGATTTGGCTATTAAAACACTCAGAAGTGCAATTGAAAAATATAAAACAAAAATATTAAATTAAATTTATAATGACAGATTTAATTACAGAAAATATTGATATTCATATAAAATCAGACAACATAGATCTCAAAGGATCTATCTATTACACCTCAAAAACACCCGTTAAAGCCCCTTTTATAATAAATTTACCTGGATTTATGAATCACAGGGAAAATTATCTTGTAAAATTCTTCTCTGAAAAATTTGCAAATGCTGGGTATTATGTCCTGTCTTATGATTATCGTGGTCATGGAGAAACCCAAAAACAAACTGGTTCTAGATGGGATAAGATGATATCGCAAATATTTTCGGACATACATATTGTTATCGATTGGATCATTCAAAATCGAGATGATAACCTTTTAGAAAATAAGGTTGTGTTATTTGGAAGGAGTTTAGGAGGTGCTATTATATTATCTCATGGATTTATAGATAAAAGGGCAAAATTACTAATAGCACTCAGTGCAAGATATGACTATTATACAATTAGAGGAAGATATCAAACAGTCGAAGAACATGGTGGAGAAGATATTATAAAAAAAATAAGTCCTAAATATTTCCTTAAAAATGATCCAATAAACAATGAAAGAATCTTAATTGCACATTGTAAAGATGATGATAGAGTCCCGTTTGAAAATTTAACTCATATTCAGAAGAATCTTGGATTAAATGATGAAAATACTATAGAGTTTGATACTGGAGGGCACACTTTTTCTGGGCATAGAGAGGAGATTTTTAAGAGCTCACTTAAATTTTTAGAAAAGTTAAATACATTTTAGAAAAGAAAAATTATTATGAATTATTATTATTTAGTGGAATCATAATGAAAAAAATACTTATAGCAGGACCTTCCTCCCAAATACTGGGTGTAAGGATTGCAGATGAGTTAGGAATTGAATCGATAAACACGGACACAAAATTGTTCCCAGATGGGGAAAATTATTTAAGAATTAATATTGAAGATGAGACCCTAATAGCGGATAAAAAAGTTATTATAGTGCAATCGACGGGGCCAAGTTCGAATGGAAACCAAAATAGCCGTTTAATGGAGCTTTTCATGATGATTGATTCAGTTAAAAGGATGGGAGCTGCCTATGTGATAGTAGTTGCCCCTTACATCGCTTATGCTCGACAAGATAAAGTATTTAGGCCAGGAGAAAGTCTAGTTTCTAATTTAGTATTTAGTTTTATTAATTTATTAGGAATAGATGAATTTTATACCGTAGACATTCATGCTCAACAAGTATTGAAAGAATTTACATGTAAAACGGTAAATATTGACTCGATGAAACTGTTAGCGGATTACATTAAAACTTTAGGAGCAAAAGATATAGTTGTCGTGTCCCCAGATAAAGGAGCGATCGATAGATCCAAAGCCTTTGCTAGATATTTTGGTGAAAATGTTCCTGTTGATGTTTTTGATAAACAACGAGATGTTAAAACAGGGAAAATAATAATGGTAGGAGAATTAAGCTTAAAAGACAAAGATGTCGTGATTGCAGATGATATTATTGCCACAGGAGGAACAATGGCAACAGCAATAAAACTTGCAAGAGAAAGTGGAGCGAATAAAATTTATGCCGTCGCAACTCACGCTCTATTGTTGGATCAAGCAAAATATCGAATATTAAAAGCTGGAGCAGATGAAATAATTGGTACAGATTCAATTGATAATGAAGCATGTAAAGTTTCACTAGCAAAAATAATTGCAGACTATTTAAAATAGATTGCGTTGTAAAACCTAATAATTTTGAATTATCTTCAAGACTACATCTTTCGTCGTTATTTTTAAGTCATCTATCGTGGAATTATTACTAATATTATAATCAGCTTTTTCTATTACTTTATCAAGTCCAAATTTAAGCTCTCTTCGATCTCTTTCTTTTAATTCCTCTAAGTCTTTTGGATCATCACTTCGAAATCTGTTGAAAAGTCTTTTTAGTCTATTTTTTTCATCAACAATAATGGCAATAATAGGAAATTTCCAATTTGTTCTAAAAATCCTAACTTCTACTAGGGATCTTATACCATCTACAATAATCACTTCATTCTTCTTTTTCATGATTAGATCCATGCATTTTTTTGCAATAATTCCCGGACCTTGATTCTCTCGCAATTCTTTTGCTATTTTTCCAAGATTATTTCCAGAAGGTTCGATGTTCCTTCTTTTAGCTTCATTCCGAACAACATCACCCATTGTGACAACAATCCCTAGGTCACGTATTGCCTCTATTGCTGTAGTTTTTCCAGAACCGGGAAGTCCCACTATTGCTAGTATTTTCATATGATTATTTTTCTAATATAATTTAAATATCTAGAATTTGTTTAGATTCTATATAGAATAAGAAATTAAGTTTTTAAAATATACATGTAAAAGGCATAGCTAACGAAAAAATGAAGAAAAAAAAAAGTGTGAATCCTTCATATGCACCGGTTTTGCTTTCATTAAAAGCGTATGAAAGAATCATTGGTTATGCTATTAGATATGCTAGTGACATAATAGATGCGGGAAAATGGCGTGAAGTTTATGGTATCTTAATTGGAACCGTGGAAAATAGTGCTAGAGTGATAATAAAGGATGCAATACCAATTATGGCAGGAGAACGTGCGGGGGTTGCATTTGAAAATAAACAATACGTAGATACGGCACAAATTGACACCTCAATTTTTGAACATTCTATTCAAGATAAGAAAAATGATTTTATTATAGGTTGGTGGCACACACATCCAAATATGGGTTTCTTCTATAGTATTGTGGATCGTATGACTCAACTGGGATACCAAATTCCAAATCCTTATGCTGTGGGGTTAATTTTCGATCATTGTAAAAGAGAATCAGAAGATAAATATTTAGGGATTGCAGGATTAAGGTTAAAAGATCCTGATTTTGGCATGAGATCACCATTTACATTAATTGATTTGGAGTTTGAATTTGATCAAGAAACAATGATGAAAAATGCTAATAAGGTAGTTAAAAAAGTTAGCAAAAACATGAGTAAGATATTGAAAGAAATTGAATACATAGATGAAGTTCTAAGGAAAAAAAACCTCGCTCAATTACAGAGAAATTACGGATTAATCCTTGTACCAAAAGAGGACATCGTAATAACAGAAAATGAAGAAGAAGCTGAAGAGGATGAGAGGTTTCTATATGAATGGGATCCTGATATTTACAAAAAAACATACCGAATACCTAAGTTTAGAGAAAAAATCGAGAAGGCTATTTCTGAAGCCTATGATGAGCTAGATAAATTCCCAGAGGAAAAAACAACTGGAGGTTATGAAATTAAAAGAAAAAAGCTAGCTAAAAAAATTCAATCTATTTTAAAGAAACCAAATGAGTGGTATGATAAAATTATGGTTGATTTCTCAAAAAGAATTGAGATTATAAGTTCTTTTTTCATATATTTAGACACAAATGAAAGAAAAGTTATTGAACATTTTGAAGAACGGATTTCTGAGTATTGTAGGGTTTTAGATAACCTTAATGACCGGGCAGTATTAAACATAGAAAATATTTAGCATAAAAATTCAAATATATTTTTATTAAAGTTTAAAAATATGAGAAAATATTTACACTTAAGAAGTATAGAAAAATTTTATAAAGATACTAAATTATTAAAAACTAAGAATAAAGCTACTTTTTATTAAAACGTAAGTAAAACGTAAGTTTTTTCTTCGAAAGAGGTTCTTTCATGGTTTATGAAACCACTATTGTAATTAAAAATAGAAGTGACAAAGAAAAATCTATCAAAGACGCAATATTTGCTATTAGCGGCGGAAAGAAAAGTTTGCTTATTCGCGGAGAGGGGGAAGAGATAAGTACGGCCGTGGAAGTTGCTGAGATCATAAAGAACCGTATGTATCCTCGATTAGAGATCGGAAACGTCTCTCTAGGTAGCCGTCCTTTTTTTGAGAATAAAAATCGACGATATAATAATAGAAATGGAAGATATAATAACAGAAATTCAAGAAATAATAACGGAAACAAAAAAAATCTTATTTCTAATATAGAAATTACGCTACAAACGAAATCATTTCAGTAATTTATGAAGTCTAATTTTAAAAATTTAGGTCCATTATTAAATGAAACTCGAACTGCTGAAGTTTGTGTTCTCTGTAACAATTTTATATATAAGCGTGTCTATTATGATGAAAATTCTAATGAGAAACAAAAAATTGTTTTTGTTTGTAAAAATTGTTTAAAAAATAATCCTTAAAATTGATTTATTGGAAAATTGTTTCATCTCCATCTCTTTTTAACTTTTTTAGCTTTCGTTTTTCAAGATATTTAGTCCAATCAAAAGACATAATAAAAAACATTACAGTAATTGTTACTAATAATAATATCGCTTCTGTTATTATACTTGATTTACTATTGGATTGAATGCCCTGAGAAGTAAATCCTAGCGCGATTAAGATAGGCCAGCAACAATAAAAAAGTGTAGTAAAATTCTTACCTAACCAACCAGGAATAATACATTTCCAAAAACTGTACTTTATCATTCCTAAGGGTAAGAATAAAATATCATCCGGTAGTGGAGTTAGAGCAAATAAAAAAATATATAATGGAGTCCGTTTCTTATTTTCTAAAATTATCCTTCCAAATCTATCTACATTACTAAGTAATTCAGAATTCCACTCTTCAGTAATTTTATTAGTTCCGTACCCCACAGCATAGCCAGTAAACTCCCCCAGAGCACTCCCTAAACCACCTATCAATGTAATACCAATAATTTCTCCCCAAAAACTTCCAATTTGTAATATTTGGTTAATGTTTAATCCAGAATTTGAATATCTAAGAATTATTGAGTTTGAAAGAGAAAACAATACAAATGGAAAAGGAATTGGAAACCCTATTGATGCAGAACCTAAAAAACATATCCCAAGAGAGACTAGTAGAGCCCATAAATAATTAGATCCTTCAGTAAAAACAGTTAAATTCTCTCTCGACTGAATGATAGCATTTTGAATATTGGGTACAAATAAAAATAATAGGATATAAATAATAACACATATATAAAAACTAGCAAAAATTACAGTTAATTTCTTCGAAACTACCATTTTATATTAGGATATCTTAGATATTTTCGTCTTTAATCCATTCCTAGCATTTAGTACTAATTCTAAGTTTGAATTCACTTTGCCCACCTTGTTCACTTTATTTGGCATCTGAAGACGTTCTATAATTATTATCATCTCGTCTGTCTTTGGGTTATAAACAATATCACCTTTATCTACATCCTTAACGGATTTACTATTAGTTCCTTTATATATTCCTAATCCGGGAAGAATCCAATATTTTTTTGATCCAAAACTGAATCTACCTCTCATAGAAAATGGGATTTTATCAATTATCGCATCTGTGGTTAGTGGGGCAATATGTCTAATGAGATATGCTTCTAATATACCTATTCCGAATAAATTTATTCTGATTGTGACTAAACCAGCATCACTATTCATGTCTTATAAATAATATAAATGCAGATATTTATATTATTTTGAAAACCTCATAAATCTTTTTTCAAAGAAACACTCTGCCGTAATAAAAATTTTAATATAGCAAGATTTAAATACCAAAATTGGTATCTATTAGTTAGAGGAACAATAGGTTAGTTTAGCATTGGATTTTTATACTAAACTACGGGTTTAGCACCGATTTAATCACATAATTAACATTTACTTATTCCTTATTAGCGGAAATTTGTTTTTGATACAAAAATACGGAATATTAATATTTGATTTTTTACAATAATTCTGTTATAGAATCCCTAGAATTAGCACTTTGGAGAAAAATGATAAGTTTTTCAATTAGTACATGAGTTTGTTTTTGAATTCGTATTCGGCTTATAGTCAACTGAAAAATTGAATGCTGTTGATGGCAGGTTCTTCTTGATACTCGAGACCCCCAATCACCAAGAACTCTGACGAATTTAAAATTTAAGATAGGAGCTTTGATTACCTCGTTGCTTCATAGGATAAATATTTATAGTTTTCCATTGAATCAAAGTTACTCTGGAATAATCGGGGCACCTATTGTCCTCTTTTTTCTTGATTTATCCTTAAATAATCGGATCTAGTATCAATATCAAAAAATCTATTGTCTGATTTTAGGCAGTATGTATAAAGTATCTGTTTTCCTTGGATTAATATATTGATAATTTCTCTTATAGTTTTTACAGAAGCTTTAGTTTCGGTTTCAATTATCTTTTCAATGAATTTATAATTAAATACAAATAAAGGTATGATCTGTTTATAATATGCACTTTCACTAATTGAAGTAACATCTAATTGACTGATTTCTTTTACTATTTCCAATGAATCTAGTTCTTCAGTTTTAATAATTGAGATTGATTTATTCAAATTAGTGGTATTTTTTAGGCTCTTTCCCGGTAATTCCTGATAGAAGATAACCGAGTTGTTTTTGATAAAATTAGAGTCATTATCAATGGATGTGATTAATTCTTTAATTAAATTGGATTCAAAATAAGTGTCACCTGGAAAAACGAGATATATTAAATCTTTTTTTAGAATTCCTTTTTCTCTTGTAGTTGATAGGAAGGAATATAATGGTCCTTTTTTATAATCATCTCCTGAATTAATGATCAAAATCTTGCTTTTAAGTGACTCGTCTTTTTGTATGATTAGTTTTAAATAGCTTTCAATTTGTTCATTTAAATGCCCAGTTACTACTATAATTGAAGTAATGTATGATTTTATTAAATTGGAGATCAAGGACCAAAGAATTGGTTCATGATTTATTTTTATTAATGGTTTTGGTATATTAGGAAAAAAATTCCTAATGCGGGTTCCTTCTCCAGCACAAAGAATTATAGTTTTTATGGTATCTATAAAATTACTCTTTAGTAGTGACAATTTTATTTCCATCTTTATCCAATATAATTGTATGTTCTTCTTGAGCTACAGGTTCTCTAGCTCTTTCTAGTAAGATAGGATATTTATCCAAAATTTTCTTTCCAATAAATGATTCAATCGTTCTAGTGATTTTATCATTTGGTATAATCTTGTTATTATTTATCCAGCGTGGAGAAAAGGGGAGATTACCAAAATTTTTTTGAATTTTATTCATATATCCTTGATGCTCATAGGACACATTTCTCTTAACTTTTCTTACAAATCGGAAAATATAAGATATGTTTCCATTTTCAACTTTACCAACACCAGAGGTAGCAAATGGTTCACACGCATAAGCATCTCCTGGTTTTAATAACTGATTATGTAATCTCTCTTTATAATTTGGAATAAAAGGTCCAGCATGTAAAGTAAACTGCTTCAATTCATGACCACCAAGATTTGTGATAGGCCTAAGTCCACGATTAATAATTTTTTGAGCAATTCTTTCTCCCAGTTCGTATAATTTGATTCCGGGGGTAAATAATTCTATAGCAGCATCAAGAGCTTCCTTTGCAGCATCAACATAGTTTTGTAAGATCGGATCTTCATCAATATTAATAGTAAAAGCTGAATCCGCAATATAACCATTAAAATGAGAGCCAATATCAATTTTTAAAAGTCCATTTTCAGGAACAATCGTTCGATCTCCTATTGGTGGACTATAATGAGCAGCAATTTCATTTAATGATAAATTAATAGGAAATGATAATTCGCACCCATTTTTGATGACTTCTGCTTCGCATCTATTAGCAATTTCTAATAAAGTTACTCCTGGCTTAATAATCTTTTTTGCTAGTTTTTTAGCAGCAATAACTCCTTTTCCGGCTTTAATATAGTCTTGAATATTTGAGTCATTCATTTTTAAATAGTTTTCAACATCATTAATATCTTACTAAGGTGTTAATCGTTCAGGTGTTCGAGGATACATGACTGCTTCTCTAATATCATCTAGATCACATAATATTGTTAACCAACGAGCTATTCCTAAACCAAGTCCTGCATGCGGGGGCATTCCATAATCAAAAGTTTTAAGATGAGATTCAAATGAGATTGGGTTTAACCCCTTACTCTCAATGGCTGCCGTTAACTGATTCTTATTATGTACTCTAGTTCCTCCCGAAGTTAGTTCCAACCATCCCTTTTGTAAGTCAAAGGATTCGCTATACTTTGGGTCTTTTGATGGCATAATATAAAAAGGTTTTATTATCATTGGCCAATGAGTAATATAATAATATCCAGGTAATTCTTCACCAAGCTTTCGGTTAGCTTCTGTGGATAGATCTTCCCCCCATTCAAGATCAATCCTACATTTTGATTTGAGAATATCAATGATCTCGCTATAGGTATATCTCGGGAAAGGGAGTTCAGGAATTACTGTTTTTTCTTCCACTCTTAAGATCTTCATAGCATTGAATTGATTTTTTCTGATGATAGTAATTACATAATGTACAAGTTCTTCTAATAATTTAAGTACGTCACCCATCGTTACGAATGCCATTTCAATATCTAACTGAACAATTTCACATAGATGCCTTTTTGTATGGGATTTTTCAGCTCGAAAACTCGGACCGATCTCAAAAACCCTCTCAAATACCCCGCTCAATTGCTCCTTATATAGTTGCGCAGATTGTGTAAGAAATGCTTCTCTATCAAAATACATTATTGGAAAAAGTTCGGTTCCTCCTTCTGTTGCTGATCCAATTATTTTTGGAGTGTAGATCTCTTTAAAATCATGTTTAAACAAAAAATCTCTTGTAGATTTTAAGATTTCTCCCCTAATTGAAAAAACTGCTTGATTTCTTACAGATCTCAAGTCTAACGCTCGATTATTTAACCTTAAATCTAACTCAGAAGTTGTTTCACCGGTCATATCGATTGGAAGCTTTTCTGGAGTTTTGTTCAAAATTTTTATTTCTGAAGGGATGATTTCAATTCCACCGGGTGCCTTTTCAAACTTCTCAACTTTACCTCGTATCATAATACAATATTGGTATCCAACTTTTGTAGTTTCAAATATTTCATCAGAAACTACACCTTTTTTCAGTGTGATCTGACGTTCTCCGTAAATATCCTGAAGGCTGATAAACTTTAAGCCTCCCAGATCTCTATAATTTCGAACCCAACCTCCTAATGTAACTACTTCACCAACTAATTCTTCAGTTACATCCTTAGTAAAATGAGTCTTTCTCCAATCTCCTAATTCATTAAGCATAAATTTGAATCAACTTGTCTTATTTTTAAAAAAAAATATAATTTTTATAGTTAAAGTAAAAATAAAATTTTTGCCTTCTTATCTTATATTTATGGTAAATTTGAAATGGAATGGAAAAGTGGAAAAAGAAGAAATTTATTCAAAAAAATATGATAAAAAACCATTCCATATTCTTGATCTTTTCCCTTCAATTAGAACTGACCTCAATTCAGAAGAAAAATGGAAAAATTTATTGATTTGGGGAGAAAATAAAGCTGTAATGAGTTCTCTACTGAGTAAATTTAACGATAAAATAGCTCTTATTTACATCGATCCTCCCTTTGCAACTGGTGGAGACTTCAACCTTAAGATTCAAATAGGTGAAAATGGAGAATTTATTAATGAAATTGCCTATATAGATAAATGGGAAAAGGGAATAGACTCTTACTTAAGATTTTTACAAGAAAGATTAGTTCTAATGAAAAAACTTCTAACTACTAATGGATCTATTTATGTTCATTTAGACTGGCATATCTCTCATTACATAAAATTGATAATGGATGAAATATTTGGCATTGACAATTTCAGAAATGAGATAGTATGGGCTTATCCCGCTGCTTCAGCTAAAACTAGACGATTTTTTATTAGATCCTATGATACTATCCTTTTCTATACTAAATCAGATGATTTTGTTTTTAATGATGATCCAAATATATATATGGAGTACTCAAATCGAGTAAAGAATGCTTTAAAAAAAGATGAGCATGGAATATTCTACTATCGAGGAGGTAGCCATAATGGAAAAAAATTATCTCGGAAGGTTTATATAAAACATGAGGGAATTTTCCCAAGGGATGTCTGGAATGATATTCCTTATATTAGGGCAAATGTCAATGAGTATCAAGGTTTTTCTACTCAAAAACCAGAACGACTTTTAAAGAGAATTATTTTAGCATCAACTAATGAGGGAGATCTTTTAGCAGATTTCTTTTGCGGTTCTGGTACAACTTTATCAGTTGCAGAAAAACTTGGTAGACGATGGATGGGATGTGATTCAAATTATCAAGCTATCCACATGTCCAAAAAGCGAGTTCTTAATATAAAAGCAAGTAATGATATATTGAATTGGAAACAAGAATATAATAAACATCCTCATTCTTTTCAGATTTCTGTAATGAATGGAAATTCAGACCAGAATCAAAAGTCTTCAAACCTAATATTAGATATTCAACAGGATGGTAATGTTGTAACTGTTCAGTTGTCAAACTACGTAGTTCCTAAAAATAAAATTACTCCTCTAAAAATAAAAGAAAAAATCATAACTTTTTCAGATTGGATAGACTATTGGGCTATTGATTATGATAGAAAAGATCGTTATTTTACTAATATGTGGATTTCCTTTAGGACTCCGAAGAAAAGGAGATTGAAGTTAACATCTGAACCACACGTATATCAAAAACCAGGAATTTTTAATTTGTCAGTCAAAATGATTGACATTTTTGGAACACAGATAGTAAAATCATGTAAAATTAAGGTTTAATTTTATTTGATCAATTCTCGAATTAACATTGTAGCATAACTTCCTTTTTGAAGCGAAAACTCAATTTTAATCTTCATCCCATCATTGTTTAAATCATCCTCAGTTAATTCTATCATTTCTAAATCCTGAGGTTTAGCTGTTATTGCCCTAATCGAACCTTTAAATTCGTCTTCATTTACAAATCCCGATTTAAAAATATTATCCTTAATCTTTTCTTTCTTGGCTATTTCTTTAAAAATTGCACTCATCAAAGGAAACTCATCTAAATTAGTAAACTTACCAATAATCGGTATAACTATAGATGCTCGATTCAGTTCAAGCGCTTGTTCCAGATATTTATCATATGAACCACCATAAATATAGGTAACCGATGATTTATTTCCATTAAAATCATCTAGAATATTAATAACATCCCCCGAGATTGGTTTAAATAGAGATATACCTTTTTGTATTCGAGTTGAGAGCATTTTATTAAAGATGTATGATTGGAATGAACTAATTAATAATCTCCTTAAATCATGGGATAAGGTATATATGGCACCACGATAATCTCCAGGATTGTCTATTAAAAATTCAATCATCTTTCGTTCATAATATAGCCCTGCTGGAAATTTTTTCAACACCTCCTTGAAATCTACCCCACTTTTCAAATAATTTCTAGCTTTCCTTGATTGATCAGGTTCAGTAGAATAAGTTTTTAATACATACTGCATAAAGGCATTCTCATAATCGTGATTTAAGAGAAAATATCCAACTATATGTGAATTAGGCCTAACATTACCAAACCTCTGAAGCCCGAAATAGTTAGGAAAACCGTAATCTTTCAAAAATTTTAAGATTTTTTGAGAATTTGATCTCAAATTTTTTGTATTTTTGATATTTCTAATTATTACTGTGAAATTATTACCCAAGTGGCTTCCCAATTTAGCTGGTTTTCTTGTGGGATTGACATTTCTAATAAAAATATCATGTAATTTTAGATTCCGTAATTTTTCGATATAATTACCCTTAATTGAGATTCTCTGAACGGAAATTGATCGCTTATCCTTTAAACCAGAATAAGAAATTGACTTATTTGAGATTTTCAGAGATTTACTAATTTTATTTACAGCTTCAAATGTATCCATATTGACTTTTGTTAAATTAAATGTAGTAAATCTATCATTCAATTCTTCTGAAAAATTTGGGTTCGGATAATCTTCTTTTATGTCTAGAATTCTTCCATTTTCCACAATTTCTTTCACAATAAAATCTTTAAGATGAGTTTTATACACTCCCCCAATTCCATCAAGCCCATCTGTAGCGTAATTTTGAATCCCTACAAATTCTTCTACTTCTTTTTCACTATTTTCTTTAAAAATATAAAGATCTGTATCTCGATCGAGCAATTTCTATGTCCCTTGCTATTAATCTTACAATAATTTAAGATTTCCTGTAATTTTATCTATTTTTGCGGATTCTACTGGTCCAATACCCACAGCCGTTGTAGTACCAGGAGGTAGTTGAGTAAGCCCGGCATCTTTTACAATAAAAAACAGGATATTTTTAGATTCTAATTTCCTTGTTATTTCTATCAATTCTTCCATATCTTTTAATTTAATCACTACTTTCTTCTGTCCAGTATTCTTCCATATTTTCCAAGCATTTTTATTTTGTACTCGAACTAAATCTGAAGCCGAAACACTTGCATGACATGATTGAACACATTTCTTCCCAGTGCCCATACTTAAATCCTTTCTAATTAAAATAACTTGTTTGAATTCTTCCACAGTAAATCTATTTAATATTAAGAAAGAGGTAAATTAAATCTTATTGATTATTGAAATTCAATTCTTGTAATGTTTCCTGTTAGCTCGAGTATCAAATCTTCAAGTTCTTCCTTAGTAAATAATAAATTATCTTTATCATCTTCCCAAAGAACTGCTCTAAATTGAACATCTCCAGTAGCTAAAAAAATCTCATTCAAAGATTTTATCTTATATGGATTGATTAATGCTTCCACAACTGGTCGTGGTTTTTTAGTATTTTGGACCAGCAGTATTTCATCTATTTCATACGTTTCTTTTATCCAATTCTTTAGACTTGGAGTAAATCTTAGTTTATCTCTCTTCCCTACAACAATTATTACAACGTCTTCAAAATCTATCGCTTTATGGAATGATATACCTTTTAAAAAGGCAAATTCTTCATTTCCCTCCTCTAGCTTAATAAGATCTTTAGCTAAGTCAATCTCGAATTCTGATATTTCTCCCGCATCAAGTCTAGCCTGACAGTTATTACATAAGAATCCCGAATTTATACATGTTTTATCAGCAGGAAGAACCTTCATAATATTTTTACAAAATTGAACGAATTAATTTTATAATTATTCCATCAAATAGTTTTAGTAGAGTCTAATGTAATTGATATCTATTAAAAATATTTAATTAATTTTATGATAAAGATTCATAACTTGTTTTTATAAAAAAGATTTTACCCAATAGATTGTGCCAGAAGTTTTACATTCAGAAAAAATTAAAAGTATTATGCATCTAAAGTCAGATATCTGTTAATTTCATCTTCAATCATAGACGCCTCTTTTATTGCGTCTCTAAATTCTTGTTTAGATACTTTTTTTCTATTCAAAATTGTTTTAGCAAGCGATTTATATTTTTCAATTATCTCAGACTCAGTAAAATTTTTAAGTTTTAAGCAAAATGAATAGAGGTATGAATATGTTTCTGCAAATTTCGAATAGGAAATAGACTCAATAACTCTATCTAAATAGTATTGTAACCTAAGTTTTCGATCCCTTATTTCATCTCTTAGAGATTTTGCCTCAGTTTGATATTCGATAAATTTCTCATCATCATGAAGTTTTTCTGAGATTTCTATTAATTTCTTAGATATCCCATATTTTTTGAGATAGTTTTCCTCTCCTAAATACTCATTAATTAAATTCTCTCTTTCTGTCAATAAATTCTCTCTTATCTGCTCAGATAAAGCACCTTTTTGGTCCCAAATTGATTTCAGAATAGAACTCTGATTAGCTGTTAAAGATGATTCAGAAATTAATTTTTTATTAGATAAAATTAATTGTATGATTTTTAGATCAAACATTTCAAGCTTTTCTGGATCACCATCCCAGTTTATAAACAAATCAATATGACTTATTATAGTCTCAATTATCATTGGGATCATTTTCTCAGCTTCTTTTATATCTTCCCGGTCAATTATTATTACCAGATCAGATGAAGCTTCTGAAATTCTTGAAATAAGAACAAAAAATTCCCCCAACTCAATTGTACTTAATGATTCCGTGTTACTTGCTGTTAATTCAGATACAAAAGTTTGAAGAGCAGAGAAAAAAGAACTAAACATCTCTAATTTTTCGTCGCTTTGAAATTTTTTATTGTAGAGTAAATTCTTAGAATTACTCTGAAAAATGTATAATGATTGGATCATCTTATTTCGGATAGTTAGTTAAATTCAAAAGTTTCTATTCAAAATAATTGAATACAGCTTTATTAATTAATGAAATTTCAAAATTTATAATTATACTTTTCATTAATAGTTTAAAAGTATATTAATAGATCGTGTTTTGATAAAAACTAAGGATTCAAATTAGTTGACCTAAAATACTCGATACCTATAATTCTATTACATCACAGGTAATATTTCTCAAAATTCTTTCTGCAGTAGCAGGATCAGCTTTATAAGTGTAAAGAAATTTTTTAGTTCTTAACTTTAGCTTTACTACGTCTCTTAAACGCTTAACACGACAATGGACCGCATATTCTGCTAACTCGATAAACTTCTCTTCATCAAATATTTCCCTAGGCACAATAATTCATCTAAGCATTCATTATGTAATTATTAAATAGATCTATTCATCATAAAATTTTAATTTTATTATATTTCACTTAATTTTAATCAAAAATTTTATTTTGAATCACACCTTTTTGAAATCACCCTTATAGTGATTTATTCTACATTAGATCCTAAGGAGCTAAAAGAAAAGTAAAACTGAGAAAAAATGCCGATTGACGATCCAGTGAAACGAAGAATTGCCCGATACCATTTATTGGAGAAAAGTGTGTGCCGTAAATGTGGGTCCTTAAACCCTCCTAAAGCTAAGAAATGTAGAAGATGCCATAGTAAGGATCTAAGACCTAAGAAAAAAGAACTTACTAAATAAAACAACCATTAAATCTTACCTAATTCTTGGCCTATAGTTAAAGAATTCCCATTTTTTGGGTTATTTTTATTATATCTCTACTGGTATTTATTAAATCATAATATCTTTCATGTAAATTCGTAAACTTTTTTAATTTTATGACTTAGAGATCTATATAAATAAAATAGTTATCAAAAAATTTACTCAATAATTAAATTAACTAAAAGTGAAAAAAAATGGCACAATTAGGCGGAACACCCGTATTAATAATGCGCGAAGGCACTGAGAGAACAAGGGGAAGAGACGCAATGTCGAATAACATTGCTGCGGCAATCGTTATCGCAGAAGCAGTCAGGACTTCATTAGGTCCCCGTGGCATGGATAAAATGCTTGTAGACCAGTTTGGTGATGTTGTCATAACCAACGACGGAGCAACTATTCTAAAAGAAATAGACGTACAACATCCTGCAGCTAAGATGATGGTAGAAGTCGCTAAAACCCAAGACTCTGAAGTGGGAGATGGTACCACAACTTCAGTTGTTCTCGCAGGTGAGCTTTTAAAACGAGCGAAAAAATTGATTGAACAAAAAATCCATCCAACAGTTATTACTGAAGGTTTTCGTAAAGCTGCAGATAAAGCAATTGATATCCTTGAAAAAATGTCAGTTAAAAGTGGCATCGATGATGAAGAAGGTCTAAAAAATAGTGCAATGACTTGCATGTCCAGTAAAATCGTTTCAGAATCAAAAGAGAGTCTAGCTGTTATATGTATGGATGCAATTAAAGCTGTTGCTGAAAAAAATGATGAGGGAAATTGGGTAGCAGATATCGATAAGGTTCAAATCCAGAAAAAAGCTGGAGAATCTATAGACGATACAAAACTAATTAAAGGCATTATCCTAGATAAAGAAGTTGTAAGCCCAGGTATGCCAAAAATTATCAACAATGCTAAAATCTTACTCTTACAGAGCGCAATTGAAATTGAAAAAACCGAATTTGATACTAAACTTCAAATTACAAGACCCGAGCAAATTCAAGAGTTTCTCGACGAAGAAGAAAAAATGATCAGAACAATGGTCGAGAAAATTAAAAATTCTGGAGCAAACGTGGTCATATGCCAAAAAGGAATTGATGATCTTGCTCAACATTTCATTTCAAGAGCAGGAATTATGGCGATTCGACGAGTTAAAAAATCTGACATCGAAAAACTCGCGAAAGCTACTGGTGGAGGGATCTTTACAGGTCTCGAAGATATCACTGAAGATAAACTTGGATTTGCTGGTTTAGTAGAAGAACGCAAAATTATGAACGATAGTTGGATTTTTATCGAAGAATGTAAAGATCCAAAATCAGTTGTAATTCTTATAAGAGGCGGTACTGATCTTGTCATAGATGAAGCGGAGAGGGCAATTCATGATGGTCTTTGCGTTGTTAGAGACGTTGTTGAAGACCAAAAAATTGTTGGCGGTGGCGGGGCTCCAGAAATCGAGACTGCGATTCAATTACGAGAATATGCCTCTACATTAGGGGGTCGTGAACAACTCGCTGTAGAGATTTTTGCTGACTCGCTTGATATCATCCCGAAAACTTTAGCTGAAAATGCAGGATTAGACCAAATTGATACCCTCATGAAACTGAGAGCTGCGCATCAACAAGGCAATAAATTCGCTGGAACTGATTTAGATACTGGAGATGTCATTAATGATATGATGTCCGTTGGTGTTGTTGAACCAACTGCAGTAAAAGTTCAAGCTATTAAAAGCTCTACCGAAGCAACCTCAATGATTCTTCGTATAGATGACGTAATTGCATCTGCACGAAGTGCTGGACCTCCACCTGGAATGGGTGGCCCTGGTGGCCCTGGTGGCCCTGGTGGCCCTGGTGGGATGGGAGGTATGGGCGGTATGCCACCAGGTGGAATGGGTGGTATGCCGGGAATGATGTAAGCATTATGTAAATATTATCAAAACTTTTTTATTTTTCTTTTTTATCTTTTCGTTTAGTGCAAATCTGGATTAGATCCATGAAGAGTTCTACTTTATTTTCTCGAATTTCGTAAATTATACCAAATGAGAAATTTCTCAAAAAAAAAATATAAAAAATTTACTTTCCTTTTAGTTTTTTAGCAATATTTTGAGAGAGTTCGCACCCAACGATGTCAATTCCATTCATTGCCCATTTTAGCTGTTCTATTATTTCTTTTGAGGTGATTGATTTTTTTAATAAATCCAAATCTACTCTAACTTCTACGAGCAATTCAATAATTTCATCAATGCTCATATCTTCATACTTTTTTTTTTCTTCAGGTAAATTGTATCCCTGGGGCTCAAGTGAATTGTATTTCTTAATATACTCTTTTTGTTTTCTATCTAGCTCTTCCTTGCTAGAAGCGGAGTCTAATATCTCAAAATCAAAATTTTCTAATCCGTATTTCTTTATATCTTGCCTTAACTGTTCTGGGAGATCATCTTTTATTTTCTCATATACTTCTTCCTTCATAAGTTTCACAACTTTTTTTTATGCAAATTTAAAATAGAGGTATTTAAAGAAAATTAAATTCCTAAATTTTAATTATTGTTTAGCTTGTTTGTGGATATATCTTTTTAAACAAAATCTTCTTCAATTCACATCATCATTAGGTTTTTTCTCTCATTTTAGCAGTTTAAATATTTGAAATGACATTTTCATTATTTCTCGGATTCTATAATATTTTTACATATACTAGTGTTGATTATTTTTAAATGAAAAATAAAGCTAACTTATTTTTCAGAGAGTTCTATTGAATCAAAAATGTCATTTCTATGTGTTAATTACCTACTCTTCCCAAGTTTGTAGTTTAAATACTTGTTTTAAAACAGTATTGAAAACAGACAAAAATATAAAAATGGTTAAGAGTGAAAAAGCTCCTTTTGGTTATATTTATCGAGCAAATAATGACGAGAATGGAAAGAATTATCTAGGACAGACTGTTACAAGTCGTTGGGGAGATGACAAAATTCCAATTAAAGAACATTGGAACGAAGAAGTCCGAGAAGCTTATGCGAAACAAAGAAGAGGAGAAAATCTTCGTTCTATAGAAAGTGCCATTATTAAATACGGTCCAGAGAATTTTAAATTGATAGAACAAGATGTAGCTTCTAATCAAGAAGAATTAGATAAAAAAGAAACTCAGTACATTAAGGATTATGACTCAATGGTTCCTAAAGGCTATAATATGACTGAAGGTGGAATGGGGGGTAGACCAAGTCAAGAAGTAAGAGAAAAATTAAGTAATATTTCGTCCGAAAAATGGCATAAAGATCCACAATATATCGAAAAGCAAATGAATGCTAGAAAGGAATTGACACAAAATAAAGATTTTCTTGAAAAAATGACAAAAATAAATCAAGAAAGGGCTAAGGATCCAGAATGGAGAGAGAAAATGACAAAAATAAATCAAGAAAGGGCTAAGAATCCAGAATGGAGAGAGAAAATGACAAAAATAAATCAAGAAAGGGCTAAGGATCCAGAATGGAGAGAGAAGATGACAAAAATAAATCAAGAAAGGGCTAAGGATCCAGAATGGAGAGAGAAGATGACAAAAATAAATCAAGAAAGGGCTAAGAATCCAGAATGGAGAGAAAAGATTACAAAAATTAATCGTGAGATTACCCAAAGGCCAGGGTATAGTGAGAAAATGAGTAAAACTATAACAAAAAAATGGGGTAATGATTCGGAATATAGAAAAAAACAGGAGGATGAGAGGAAAGAGAGAGCAAAAGATCCTAATTTTATCAATAAAATGCGTGAAATTGGAAAAAAAACTAAGAAGGAGATAAGTGACAAACGACAATTTTTGAATGATATCAAAAACAATATGCCTAAGAAGGAGATGCTTGAAAAGTATGATATTGGGAAAACTGCATTTACTAAAAGAATCAAGGAAATGTTTGGACCCAATGGACCAAAAAATTATACAGAATTGAAGGATTACTTACAAGGAAAAGATATAAATGATGTGTTGAAGGATATCCAGGAAAAACAGGCAGAAGAGCAAGGAAATAATGAGGAATCCATAGATAATTCTGAAAAATCTGAGGACACAACAAGCGAGGAAAAGTTAGAAGGGAAGGATTCAACTCCGAAAAACACAGATAAAGGTTCTTTAGATGATAAAAATTCAAGAAAAAAAAAAGATGATGAAATAGTTGAGAAAGATCAAGAAGAGGAAGTTGAGGGGGAAAAAGAAAAGTCTACAGAAGAACAAAAAGATGAGAAGAGTGATGACCCATCAGAGGAAGAGATTATTGACGTTGAAGAATCCCCTATGGTTGCCCCAACCGATGAGTCGGATGATCAACAAGAAAATCAGTTTGAAAAGTCTTCTGATAATCTCTCAAATGAATTTTCTAGAAAACCTCCTAAGGGGATAATTATTGGTCCTCTTGAACTCGTCTCATCAGATGAAGAAAAGTCGAAAGAGAGAACAGATTTGGATAAGAGTAGAGATAAAAGAGACGAAAAACCTAAGTTTACTTCCGGACATGTACATGATGCTTCTGGTGAGAAACAATCTAACGATTATGAAGGTATTGATCAAACCAGGGGGGATAAGGGAGAGGATTTCAAGGGAATCGATAAGTATGACGGTGAATCTCATATTGATTATCATGGATTAGATGACACTATCACAGAAAAAGGTAGTGATTTCGATGGAATTGACAGTCCTCAAGAGAAAGGGGATAAGGATTATGATGATATAGATGAGGAATATCCTAAGGCAGGGGTTGAGAGTGGCGGAGAGCCCTAAACAAATAGCCAATAAAGAAGAGGATGAGTCATTTTGGCAGACTCGGATTCAGATAACGCAAGCCCCAGAACTTTTTATCCCGGATATTATTCCAGAAACTGCAGTCCCTTTTTATCAAAGGCATGAGGACATTAGGTCTTTTCTGTATGATCCTTTTGGCTACAATCCTCCAGGTAGTTATGGTCTCGAACTCACAGCAAAAGACAATGTAGAGGTAGTATTTTTTACAAAGTCAGACTCGAAATCTGATGCAATTAAAAAGGGATATGCCTGGCTTTCAAACTTAAAATATAAATTTAGGGGATTAGACGGAACAGTTAAGGCAAAATCTATTCTGAAACAAGACCACGAAACCCAGAAGGAAGGTCATTTACTAGAAATAATCCTGCCACAAGGTTTTATCAAGAATAAAATTAACATCATTGAGAGATTTATTAGTGCCTTTTATTACACTACAAAACATACGGTCCAGCTATTCATTCTATGGCGCAGAGAACCTCGTTCTGAAAAATCTCAAGAGCAGTCAAACTTATTCAACTTAAGAATTTTTGTAGAATTTCATTTAAAAAACTCGGAGGTTGAGGATAAATTAAAGTTGGAAGGCATACTCCAATTTTTATCTATGGATATTGAAAATCAATTGGGTGATCGGGCGAGGATTATTACTCCTTCAGAAATTTCACACTTAGATATACTAAAAGGGGATGTGTTTAACAACAATAAAGAATCGTTGAGAAATTATGTTCAAGAAGATGTTAATTTCGATTTTCCAGAGACTCTTCCGTTGCCCAGATTGCCCATTTTAGAAAATGAAAACGTCAGATACATCGACATTCACGATGAATTCAAGAGAAAAGCCATAAGTGTCGGAAACCATATTAAAGACGGTGTTATAACGGATCATGAAACATTTATACCAATTAATAAGCTTCCTCAAGACTTGGCGATATTTGGGAAATCTGGCAGTGGGAAAACCTATTTTCTTGCTCGTTTTATAGCAGAACTTACTACTAAAGCTAAAAATGTTGGCATCCTTGTTCTTAATGTGGCGAAAGAATCTCAGGAGATATTTTATCGAGACTTTAGCAAAGTAAAATATTCTGATGAGGATTTTAGTATCCCTTATTTTATAGACGCTGAGAAAGAAACTCTAAAAAAAAGGTTGCAGGAAACCGCCACCTATATTTGCGCATCTTTAGGGTTAAAGAATGTGTTTGAAAAGATTATTTATCGTACTGAAGTGGGTTTCTTAGAGTTAAAGGGTCAGCTGCCAGAATTCTTTATAGGTTTACTAAGGGGTGTAGAAACGTACATTAGAAATAATCCTTACGGTCCTGAAGAGCAGGCTAATTTATTGCAGGTTTTCAGAAATCGAATGAACACTTTTGACGAAAACAAAGTTCAAGATGTATTAAAAATCACAGAATCACTGCCTAAATGGGTTGAAGATTGGTTGAACGGCAGTAAAATATTTCTTGATTTGTCTATGTGTAGTAAATTTATAAAGATGTTAATTGTAAATTCGATATTTCAGCTTGTAAGAACTGTGACAAAAGATAGCGAAGCAGAGGAGTTAAAATACCTAATTGTTATTGATGAAGCCCATGCTATTACAGAAAAACCCATTACTACAAATAGTGATGACGCTGATTTTATTATGAAAGAACAAATGGCTAAAATTTTTTCGGAATTATTAAAGGAATATCGAAGCCGTGGTGTTGGATTTATTATTGCAGACCAATCTCCAGCTCGTTTATTTGATGATGTGGTGTCCCAACCAAGCATTAAGGTTATATTCAGGGAGGATTATCCTAATAATCTCCTTTTTTCTGAAGATCCTGTCGAAAGGCAAATTTTAACGCAATTAGAAAATAGACTTGCATTGGTAATCAATGGTGCTACAGGTGAGAAATACTTAATCAAAACATTAAACCATAAACTTGATCGTGCACTTCAAGAGATTACTTAAAATAGTTTATAATTTGATTAAATGGTATGTTTAATAACTCATAATCATTTTTTTCTAAATATCCATCTTTTGCAATTCTTTTTTCATATTTTTGCAGATGAATGTAATTTCTGTATCCCCGAATTACTTTGTTAACAATTTCCCATTGAGGACCATTCCCAATTTCATTGTTATAATCATATCGAGCTGTTTCAATGTAATACATTATTTTATCATAAAACCAGGCTTTATCCAAGGATTTTAGCTTCTTATCCTGTATATGATTAATTTGTGCAATTTTTTTAGATTCTAACCATTTTGTTAAAAGATACTCTAAAATTGAACCCATTTTAATGCATGCATCTTTCCATAACTTGTTTTTTATTAAAAATACAAGAGAATTGTATTCTTCTATTATCATATCTCTATTTGTTATTAAAGGACTTGTTAAAATTTCAGTTTTGTTGATAAAATCTTGTAGGATATTCATACCTATATCTGTAATTGGAGAAGTATTGTTATTTACATATAATTGACTAATTATACCACTTCCAGACCATGTTTTTTGTACATTACAAGAATATTCTATACAAGTACAAATGAAAAACCTTAAATCCTCCTCTGTTTTTTTTGAACCTTTCTGTATTATTCTTGGGATTATTTTATCAATAAATAAAGATTCTTCATTTGAGTCATCAATTATTTGTAAAAATCTAATTATTTCAACACTATATTTATCCTGATCATTAAAATCATTGTCTTCTATGTTTAAAACACCTATATCAGTAATGTTACCAGAAAAATCTTTAAGGAAAAAGTTATGGGAAATATAATCCATACCTATAACTTTAATAAATCCTTTTTTGGAAAGAAACTTCACAGCATCTTTAATGTCCCTTTCTTTCTGTTCTGGAAATAATTGTATTAAGTCTTTATCATAAGATGTCGAAAAACCATGAGAATACATATCTCCTAATAACTTTTGTCCAATTTTCTCGATTTTATCAATCATTTTTTTGAGTTTTCTTATGGGGATAAATCAATTGATGATATTATACGAAATTGTCTTTTCTTATTTAAATTATGAATAGAAAATTATCTAGAGTTTAATATTTACAGCGACTAAAAGGCTTAATACATATCAATATTTTCAAGCTCTATGATAAATATTTAAATTTAGGTTGTCATTATCATATTTTTTCAGTTCACCTATAGATGTAAGGAGATCTTCATCAGGATTAGTAATAAAGAAGAGATTCGTTAAAGGAGTGGTTTTAAAAGTATTTAAAAAGAAATTTATTAATTGGTGGTCAGCTGTTATTAGATGAATTGTATCCCATCTTCTTGAATAAAGGTTATTTAGATCGTTAACAAAAGTTGTAATCTTAGCATCGATATCTGTGGTTTTTTCATCTTTAGAGACATAGATCAAATGCCAATTTAATTTTTGTTCTAAAAAGTTAATTGCTGCACTATTATTTTTAATTATCTCATCAGTGATAAATGCATATTTATAAATTTGGGAAGATTGTTTCTTATTAAATGTAAGAAATTTGTCAATCTGCTTTAGTCTAAACTCAAATTGACTTCTGTTGAGAAAAAATCTTTGATTTGGTGCATCATAAATAACTAGTTGATGTGTTAATTGTTCTTTTCCTAATTTTCTTATTCCTTTTTCAGTTTCATATATGGGATACTTTGATAATCTTTTTTCTTTTATATATAGACTAAATTCTTTAGCAGCCTTATCAGTTATTAATTTTAATTTTTCTCTTAAAAAAGTATAACTTAAATCTTCATTTTCAGGGAAAGGTTCTAATATTGTATCAAGTTCGACTACTAAACATTCAGGAGTCACAATAGCCTGAATCTCATAATTATTATTTATTAGAATTTCCACATATCTAAATCTAGACGAAATTTTTCTAAGTTCATCATAATTTATACCTTTTAAGTAAGGATATTTCCTTATAGAATCAGACCATATAATTTTCTTTTCCATATTTTCTATTAATTGCCTTAGAAGGCAATAACTCACAAACAATCGAGGGCTGTTGTCTGTTAATTTTAAAATTTCATATAAATTGGCATCAATCTTATTGTTTTCGATGTTAAGAAAGATTAAATTAACCAAATTTCCTAAATCCTCAAATTTGGCTATTTTATTATTCCCCAGATATAATTTTTTTAAAGTTATACACTCAGTAATGTATTCAATGTCATTAATTGAATTATTATTTAAATTCAAAATCTCTAAACGACTTAACTTTTCAATCCCCTTTACGGAAGTTAAATTATTATTTTCTAAATATAACCATTTTAAATTTATTTGTATATCTAGTCCTTGAAATTTATTGATATTATTACTTGCTATATGCAAATACTCCAAATTTTTAAGCATTTGTAGGTCTTCAATTGAATTAATGCTATTTCCAGATAATATTAATTGTTTTAGATGTTGTAGATTTTTAAGACCCTTAATTTTAGTGATATTATTATTACTCATATTTAGTTTTTGGAGTTTTTCTAATTTATCGAGTCCATTGATTTCCAGTATTTGATTATCATTAAGTGCGAGTATTTCTAAGTTACTTAAGGAATCAAGATTTTTAATTTTCTCTATTTGATTACTACTAAGGGCTAGACTTTTCAAATTGACAAGAGCGTTTAGATTTTTAATTTCTTTTATTTGATTGTTAGCTAATTTTAAATGTTCCAAAAAATCTAATTCCTTTAACCGTTTAATATCACTGATATCTTTAATTCTTAGTTTGTTCAATTCAAGCGTTTTGCCATTCAAGAAAAAATACTTATCTTGATACTCAACATAATCCCCTCGACAATATTTCACAAGGTTCTGTGGCTCCTTAACTGTATAGCTGCTGGATAAATCAGCTTTAAGACCTCCTAACTTTGTGAACAATTCCTCTTTAATTAACGTGTTATTTAACTTGATGTTTTTTAAGTTTGTTAGGTTTTCAAAACCAGCGATTTCGTCAATTGGATTTGAGCTAAGATCTATGTAAGAAAGAGATGATAAATGATTAATATTTTCTATTTTTTCAATCTGATTATTGTTTAAATATAAATCTTTTAATTTTTCTAATGAATCTAATCCTGATATCTTACTTATTTTATTACTACTTAGTCCTAATTTTTCAAGATTAGTTAATTTGTTTAAGCCATTTATATCTTCAATTTGATTGCCGTGTATTTCTAGGTTTTTCAATTTTTTTAAGGTTTTTAAACCTGAAAGGTTTTTAATCTTATTATTTGCAATATTTAGTACCTCAAGATTCTCAAGGTTATCTAAACCGCAGACTTCAACTATATTGTTATCTCGTAAATTTAATTCTTGTAATTGTGGTATTTCTCCAAACCCGCTGATATTTGAAATAGAATTGTTCCAAAGATCTAATGATTTAACAGTTGTAAGATTTTTTAAATTCTTAATTTGAGCTATATCCTTGATGCCTTCTCCACTTAAATCTAACTTAAAGTTGTTAACTAGATATTTTTTACCATTATAGTTTACATATTCCATTAACTCTCCTCTTTAATTTGGAAATTTTTTAATCAAGCTAAATAATGCTAATCTAGACTTAATATTCATTTTTCTCAAAAAATTTAGAATTTACTATATTTAATCCAAAATTGTTGACTTATTCTACTTAATTATTACTTCTTACTAATATAAAATGGATGGGGGATAAGAGATTAACACTTCTTGATAATTGAAAATCCATCTAAAGAAGATAATATCTGATTTTGTTTTTCCTATTATCCAATTAATTTTAAGATTAAGACCCCAGTTATTAATTCACTAAGAGAAACTAATAAAAAAACTGAAAATTGTAAATAATATAATGATTTTTATATTTAGAGTGAATGTAGAAAAATGCCTCAAAAAGAATTAGACAAATGGTCGGGTCGAAAAATGCCGAAATTAGCCCTCGATAAGTTAGAATCATTTTTATGGACCGCAGCCGATATTTTACGCGGTAGCATAGACTCCTCAGAATACAAACACTATATATTTGGTCTGTTATTCTTGAAAAGATTATCTGATCAGTTTGATGAGGAGCGTCGACAAGTGACAGGAGACCGAGAGGATCCTGATAATTATCAATTTTTTGTGCCAGAACGGGCACGTTGGAGAAGCATTCGCAGGATATCAGAAGGAATCGGAAATGCTATAGATAAAGCTTTTGAAGCATTAGAAGAAGGTAATCCTCTCTTGGAAGGCGTTTTAACACCCATTCAATTTGAAGACACAAAGCGCTTACCTGATGCAGCTTTAAATAAACTTATTACTCATTTTAGTCAACCAGAGTTTAATCTGGCAAATTCAAATTTAAGCGAACCAGACATGTTGGGAAGAGCTTATGAATACTTAATTAAGCAGTTTGCCGATGATTCGGGTAAAAAAGGTGGTGAATTTTACACTCCTCAGGGGGTTGTAAAACTCTTAGTTAGGCTTTTAGATCCTCAAGAAGGTATGAGAATTTGCGATCCTGCCTGTGGTAGTGGTGGAATGCTCATAGAAAGTGTAAAATATTTGAAAGAGCAAGGAAAAAATCCTAATAACATTTCTATTTTTGGGCAAGAAAAAAATCTGAATACATGGGCTATTGCGAAAATGAATTTCTTGCTTCATAATGTTCTTGATCACAGACTTGAACATGGGGATACAATGGCGGATCCGAAATTAAAAGAAGATAATCTTTTAATGTTGTTTGATATCGTTATCGCAAACCCTATGTGGAACCAGAAAGAGTGGAGTCGTGAACTATTTGAGAGGGGCGATCCTTATGGAAGAGTTAAGTATGGCATACCACCAAAAAGTTCTGGTGATTGGATGTGGATACAACATATGTTGGCGACGTTGAATCATAACGGCAGAATGGGAGTAGTATTGGATAATGGTGCGTTATTTCGTGGGCAGAGTGAAGGAAAAGTAAGAAAAGCTATTGTTGAAGCAGATTTCATTGAAGGTGTTGTAGCATTACCCTCTAACCTATTTTATAATACGGGTGCTCCAGGGTGTTTAATCATAATAAATAGGCAAAAATCAGAAGCATTGAAAAATAAAGTTTTCTTTATCCACGCTGAAAATGAGTTTGAAGAGGGAAAAGCACAAAATTTTCTAAGAGCTGCACATATCCAAAAGATTTCCAATACCTATCGAAAAAAGGAAGAAATAGAAAAATTTTCAGCTTTAATCAATCTTGAAGAAATCCAAGAAAACGATTTTAATTTGAATGTATCTCGATATATTGATATTTTGCCTGAGGAGGAACCTGTAAATGTTGCTGAATGTATTGTGGAATTGAGAAAACTACAAACTGAACGGATGGAATTAGAGAAGGAGTTTGAAAAAAATATGAGAGAATTAGGATATGACCAATAGATTGTTAAATATTAATGTTCCAGATTTATGGGAAATTAAAAAATTAAAAGAAATCTCTCTTATAATCATGGGGCAATCTCCCCCATCATCTACTTATAATACCGATTCTGAGGGTTTACCTTTTTTTCAGGGTAATGCAGATTTTGGTTATTATCATCCTGATGTAAAAACATGGTGTAATTCCCCTAAAAAAATTGCTGACCCAAATGATATCTTAGTTAGTGTTAGAGCACCTGTAGGAGCTATAAACATTGCTGATGTGGAATCTTGCATAGGACGCGGGCTTTCTGCAGTGAGAGTTAAAAATGGATATGATACGAAATACATTTATTATTTGTTAAACCACTTTAATAAAGTCTTTAGCCGTCTCAAACAAGGATCTACTTTTGAAGCGATTACTAAAGAAGAATTGATTAATTTTCCTGTATTATTACCAGGAAATCTTAAAGAACAAAAACAAATTAGCTCCATGATATATAATGTTGATGAATTAATTTTTAAAACACAAGATCTCATTAAATATTTACAAATTTTAAAAAAAGGGCTGATGCAACGCCTGTTTACGAAGGGGATCGAACATACCGAATTTAAAGAGACGAGAGTGGGGAAAATTCCAAAAAGTTGGAATGTTCTACAACTAAAAAAAATAGGAAGAATTTTTACTGGAAAAACACCATCAACATTAGTTGATGACTACTGGGGAGATGATATTCCTTTTATTACACCAGGAGATATAACAAATAAACATTATATAAGAAAAACCGAAAGATTCGTATCGTTTCTTGGAGCAAATCAATCAAAGTTAATACCAGAAAATGGTATATGTACTGTTTGCATAGGATCAACTATAGGAAAAGTTGCTTTAGCAGTAAAGGATTCAATTATGAATCAACAAATTAACTCATTGATTTGTGATGAGACTAATGATCCCCATTATATTTGTTATGCCATTTCAAATAGATCAAAATATTTAAAAACATATGCAGGAGTTGCTGCTGTTCCAATTGTAAAAAAATCTTTATTCAAATTATTTAGAATTCCTGTCCCACCAACAATAGAGGAACAGAAGTCGATATCAAACATATTATTATCTATTGATAATAATATTGAAATTGAAGAAGAATATCAAAATAGATTAAAAACGATAAAGAAAGGATTAATGCAAGGCTTATTAACTGGAAAAAAGAGAGTAAATATTAAATACGATTAAGCGAGAAAATGAGTCTTTTTGATTGGAGTGAATATAATCAGACAGAAAAGCCAGCCTTGAAATTATTACAAGAGCTTGGTTATAAATTTAAAGAAAGAAAAGAAGTCAGTCCTCAATATAATACTACAGAGCGTTCCAGCCTTAGAGAAGTAATCCTCACAGCAACGCTAACAAAAAAGATTAAAGAATTTAATCCTTGGGTTAATGAAACTAGCATTAAAATGGTTTTCCGAAAGTTAACAATTCCCACAACTTCCAGTCAAATTGATTTTAATGAGCAAGTGTGGGAATATTTAACAAAACCAAGTAATTTAGCAGTAGAACAAGATCTTCATGATGGGAAAGGTCGGCGGAATCATTGGGTTAAGCTTATAGATTGGGATAATATCGAAAATAACGAGTTTTTAGCTGTAAATCAATATAAAGTTAATGCTTCCAAGGGGAATCGAATCCCTGATATTGTTGTTTTTATTAATGGCTTACCATTAGTAGTTATTGAATGCAAAAGTCCCCTACTGACGAATCCTTTACAGCAAGGTATTCGACAGGTTTTAGAATACCAAGAAACTATACCTAAACTTTTTCATCTTAATCAGATTATAATAGTAACCAGTAGTCAATCAGCTGTTTATGGGGTTTTAGGTAATTCCTATGAAAGCTTTCAAATTTGGAAGGAACCATATCCTATTACTAAAGACCAACTTGAAAATATTATTAAAAGAGCGGGGCGTTCAACTCCAGAACCGACACCACAAGATGTTTTACTTTATGGATTATTAGAAAAAAGAAATATTTTAGATTTAATTCGTAATTTTATTATTTTTGAAACTTCAAGAGGAAAGTTGCTTAAAAAGATTGCTCGTTATCAACAATTCAGGGCAACAAATAAGACATTGACTCGTATCCTAGAGGAAAAAGATTATCACCTACGAGGTGGCACAATTTGGCATACACAAGGTTCGGGTAAATCTCTTACTATGCTATTCACATCAATAAAATTGAGAAGAGAAACGAAGCTAAGTAATCCATTATTAGTATTTGTGTGTGATAGAATTGATTTAGTGAATCAGTTAAATAGTACATTCGAAAGATGTGGATTTTCTAATCCTGTCGAAGCGAGAAGTGTTGATCACCTGCAAGAGCTTGTACAAATAGGACAAGGGGTCACCATATTTACTACCATTCAAAAATTTCGTACTAAAGGCGCGGATTCGCAAACAGGTATATCAAGGAAGGGAGCAGAATTTCCTAAACTCAATGATGATCAAAATATATTTGTTCTTGTTGATGAAGCTCATCGTTCACAGTACAAGGTCTTCGGTATGAATATGCGAATGGGAATACCAAATGCTTGTTATCTCGCATATACAGGGACCCCATTAGCGAGAAATGAGAAAAATGAAACAATTTCAGTAGGTAGAGGTAAGACTGTTAGTAAATTTGGCCAGCTTATTGATTCTTATGATTTACGCCAATCGGTTGAAGATGGATCTACAGTAAAGATTCTTTATGAAAATAGGTTACCAGAATTAAGGGTAGAAGGAGAATCTATAGATGAGATTTTTAATCGTGTGTTTTCTGATAAAGAACCAGAAATTCGAGAGAAGATAAAGGCAAAATATGCTACTGAGGATGCAATTCTAGCCGCTCCAGAAAGGATTAAAAAAGTGGTGTTAGATATTATAAAGCACTATGAAGATCATATCGAACCAAATGGTTTTAAAGCCCAAAACGTAACTTCATCTCGAAAAGTAGCTGTTATGTATAAAAAATATTTAGATGATTTGAATGCTCCTGAATCTGTAGTTATCATTTCGGCAAATCCTCGTTATGATGATGAATTAAGACAACTTGGAGCGGATTTCATAACAGATAAATTAAAACGACAAGAAGTGATTGATCGTTTTAAAGATGATAATGATTCTCTTAAATTTCTAATAGTGTGTGATATGCTTATCACGGGCTTTGATGCACCAATCGAGCAGGTAATGTACCTTGATAAAAAGTTAAAAGAACACAATTTATTACAAGCTATTGCCAGGGTTAATAGAATACATGAAAACAAAAATTACGGTCTAATTGTTGATTATTATGGTGTTTCTAATCATTTAGAAAGAGCTTTAGAAATTTTTGATAAGCCTGACATCGAAGGTTTTATGAAATCTATTGAAAGTGAGTTATATCCCTTAGAACAATATCATAAAGCGGTATTATCTTATTTTGATGGTATGGACATTAATGATTTAGAGGCTTGTATTTTAGTATTGGAATCTGAAAGCGTTAGAGCAGATTTTCATAACGATTTCAAAAAATTTGCACAGAGTATGGATGTAGTTTTGCCAGATCCCCGTGCTCAGCCTTATTTAATGGATTTAAAACGATTTGGTATGATTTTAAGAGCTGCAAAAAATCGATATCGTGAAGAAATATTAGATCTTGCAGGTTGTGGTGCGAAAGTTCAAAAAATTATAGATGAACATATAAGATCTACCAATATTAAAATTTTAGTTGAGCCCGTGCCTATTCTTTCAGAAAAGTTCCAAGAAGCTTTAGATAGCCTAAAATCAGATAAATCAAAAGCGAGTGAAATGCAACATGCTGTTCAACACGAGATAAGTGTTAAAATAGAGGAGGATCCTGTTTTTTATAGGAGTTTAAAAGAACGGTTAGAAGAAATAATAGAGATGTATACCCAAAATAGGATCGATCTCGCTGAGAAAATCAAGAGGTTAAAAGCCCTTTATAATGAAATTAAAGAAAGACCAAACCTAGCCCAAAAAATGGGGCTTAATAGTGCTGAATTGGCATTTTTCAATCTATTACAAGTAGATGCAAATGAAGCGGGAATTGAAGATGAGCGAGAAATTGTAAAATTTACGTATGAGGTACTAGAAGCGATTGAAGAATTTATAATATTAATCGATTGGGAACATAAATCTGATAATTTACGAAAAATAAGAAAAGCCAGTAAAGAAGTTTTCCGCAAGAAAAATATTGATGAGAATCGAAAAAATCTATTAGCACATCAAATAGAAGATCTTGCCAAAGTGCATTTCCCATCAAGATAAAAAATCAAAAAATAAAATATTTGAAGAGAATAGTTTTAAGATGGTTTCTGAAATACAATCGGTAAAGTTTGGAGAGAAAGAGATCAGTTATTCAATAGATCGTACAGAACGTAAGACTATTGGAATAGTGGTAGAACCTGATGGAAAAGTAATAGTTAAAGCCCCCTTAAATATAGAGCGCGAAAAAATCCAAGATATAATCTACAAAAAAAGAAAATGGATTGTAGAAAAATTAAAACTTACCGAAGAGATTAAAAAACCAATCCCTGTTAAGCATGAATTAGTTAGTGGAGAAAAACTTCTATTAAAAAATAGATTAATTAGGCTAAAAATCTATAATTACCCAAACAAGCGTTCTAAAATAACTTATGCCTTTAAAACACTTCATATTTATGTTAATGAAAATTTATCAGAAGCCCTAAAAGAAGATGAGATAAAAAGAGTTTTAATTGAATGGTATAAAGAAAAAGCTCTTAGTATTATTTCTAATAGAATTGAGAAATATTTGAATGTAATAGATTATAGACCTCAAGAAATTAAAGTGCGAGACCAAAAAATTCGATGGGGGTCTTGTACTAAAGATGGAAGACTAATTTTTAATTGGAGAATTATCATGGCTCCAATTTCCGCAATCGATTACATTATTGTTCATGAATTATGTCATCTGAAAGAACCCCCACATTCTTCTAAATTCTGGGATTTAATCGAATCTCTTTTCCCAAACTATAAAAAATGGAAAGAATGGCTTCGAATAAATGGCAGATTGCTCGATCTAAGAATATAAATTATTACTGAATTAACTTTATTCCTGATGAATTAAAAAACCCAAACCACCATCTGATTCTTAATGAAAGTTGATAAGGAAATAAAGCGAAGAGATAAGGCAATCCGGTCTTATATTTTATCAAGAACTTGGGATAAAAATCCTGAATTTCTTCTAGTTAGAAAAGTTGTCCAAGATCTAACAAAGAAAAAGCCTGAACTGAGGAAATTCAAATTTATTTATGATTATGAATGGGAGGTTGAATCTGGTTTATCCAATAAAGGCAAAGGAGATTTAATTTTTACCGATGGAAATAACAAGTTTTTAATTGTTGAGTGCAAAAACAAGAACCCACAAGAAGTAAGGCAACAAACTATAAAATATATGAAATTATTCGAAGAGATTCAAAGAAATATAAAATCAATAATTGGTATGGCTGTATATAAAGAAGGATGGGATTTAGTTTCTCATGGATCGAGCTATTGGGATATAGAAATAAGTGAAAAGGAACGACCTTATTATGAATTGTTTAATGACCTAGAAAATCCTGATGAGATTAGATTAAGGAATAAGTTCCAAGAAATTTATAAGGAGCTAGGGTTAATACCAAATAATCCTATAAACACCCTTAAAGAATTAGAAGATAAGGATTTCATTGAAATAATCTATAAAGCGCCCGAAAAGATTACATCACCATTTAATTGTGAAGTTTGGGTAAAATCTCTTAAATTTTTTCCAAAAGAAAACTACTATGGAAAAGGTGCGGGGCTAAAGAAAAAAGAAGCTAAAGCGATAGCATATGCAGATATTTGTAACCAATTGTTTCTACCTTATCATATGAAAGATCTACACATTCCAATAAGAGAACAACAAATGAAAGATCTTCTATTTAAAAAAAAAAAAATAATGAATTAAAAAACCCAAATCACCATCTGATTTTTAAAATACAGAAAATAAATAACATTATCATGGCTGAAGATCCTTTAAATGACTTAAAAGGTCAATTAATTCAAAATCTACTTGATGAAAACAATCCCAAGTTTTATGAGCTAATAAAGGGGGTTTTAAATCTACATAAAATAAGAGCAGTTGAAGTATGTACCTACTTTTTAAACTATTACATACATATTAATTATTTTGACTCGCTTAAAACTTTATTTAGGGAGATTCCAGAGATGCAACCTAATTTGGATAACCCTGGATCAATGGATGAATTCTTAATTGGCTCTGAAAGAGCATTTGGAATTATTCTTCTTTTGTCTATGAAGTACAACCTAAATATTATGCTTAATCTTGAAGAAACCGATCAAAAAATTGATGAATTAACTTCATGGGGACCTTTAATTAATCGATTTTTTATCTTTAATACAATTGACCCTGATAATTATGATCTTGAACTTATTGAAATATTAAATAAAGTAAAACCATACAGTAGAATAAACAGCCTTCTTCCAGATTTAGAATTTGATCCTGCTTATAGATCAGTGTTAGACTGTGAAGCCTTAAAACAGATTTACGATACAAGCATCATTACAGATTTTTTAGATTCTAAACCACCAAAAGGGCTGAAATTTCCCCCCGAGAGACATTTATTTGAAAAATATCAAAAAACTAACCGTTTTAAAAGAATATTTAAAATTGATTCAAGTTTAGGTATTTCAAAGTTTACACGTGAATTTTTCAATTATGCAGGTATCTCTATACTCGGTTCTAAAGTTCAGATAGATGAGATTATAAGTGTATTTATGAAATACTATACAAATAGAATCCCCTCTCAAAAAGATAAAATAATCTTGAATCTAACATGCTTCGGGGAATTATTAAAGCTTGTTGAGGGAAAGCTGTACGTAAAGCTTCGTAAGGGTAATATTATCAATAGATTAAAGGAAAAAGTGTCCAAAAACAAGTATACTGTTTTTTTTGAGAAATTTTGTCTAAACTCTAAAAAAATCAAGTTCCCAGATGATTTTTACTATTTCAAACCACGATACTTTCTTTGGGAATACAATAAATTTTTATCATACTGCATGTACAACATTTCGGGCGTAGTTTATACTGGGTTATTAGTTATTTGGAGAGGATTGATAAAATATTTAGAAAGCATCCAAAAAACAGAAGAATTCCAAGATAAAAAGGGGAAAATGTTAGAAAATTGGTGTTTTAATAAAGCTGTGGAGTTTAGACTCCCTGTTGAAAAACTTATATTTCGTAACCCAAAATTGGATCCATCCGAAAAATATTTCGAGATGAAGGAACAAATTAAAGATTTTCCGAATCCTCCTTTAGAGGTTAATGCTAATTTTCCTGATGGATCCAAATCTTCCTATGAGGAAGTTGACTTGGCGATTAAAGCTAATGAATACATCTTTCTTTTTGAATGTAAGGGAACTGCTACCTACAGGGGAACTCAAGATAACTTCCTATTATGGATTGAAAACTATAATAAAAACATTAAATCTCTTAATTGGAAAGGGATGTTAATCAAAACAAACAGTAAAAATAGTTATTTTAATGAACTTTTCTTACAAGGTATAAAACACTTTATACCCTACCATATCCAGACCGAAGGAATTTTTGCTTCCGACAGAATTCTAAGTCTAAAAGGATTTCAAGGATTATTAGCCCAAATTCGTAATTTTATAGACTCAGGGCAGTTTGGAGATTAGATATACAACCGAAGTGTTGTTTTAGATTACAAGGAAAAATATTGAAACTCCTGAATAATTTAAAAATATTTAAAGGTTAATAAAAAGGTATCTTGAGCTTAAATATATGGAATTATTTATAATACCTTGAAAATAATGCATATCATATAAGAATAGAAGTCTACGGTAATGAAATGTATACATTAAATTATTTAACACTAAGTGAATTTGAATGACAAGTATAGATATGACTAAAAGGAAAATTCTTTTTGAATTGTTTCGGCTTGCAAAAGAATTGACTGTGTCAAAGATACCTCAATTATATGAATTAGGTCATTATTTAACAGATAATTTAATATCTAAAATCTCAATGTTAGTTGGGCAAGAAACTGGGATCGAATTCGAATTTACTACTAGATCGGGTAAAATACGTACAAAAGATTTTAAATGGTTGTATGAAGAAATTTTGCATAAAGTTTATCCTACCGTACCAGATTTTTCTCTCATTGAAAGATTACATAATCAAAGAAACATATATCAACACGATTCATTTGCTATTGATCACCATTTTAACCAGCAATATGCTCTTGATTATATTGTACTTACAGAAAAGATTCTATTAAAAACAGGTATAATTGATAGTAATACTAAAATAATATCTACAGATTTTTTTGGGAAAGAGAAGGATTTTGATGAATCCAAAAATTCAGAAATTAATGATAAAAAGATTTTAATTAGATTTTATCAAATGATCTCCCATGATATAGTATTTACAAAAGGGGAATTAATTACCTTAGTAAGAGAAATTGGAAAACATAACACGAATAAATATTTAGACTTAGAATTTAGTGATAGTGGAGATATGGTCCGTCTTAGAAACGAATTATATTGGGTTATAATTTATGGTCCAGGAATCCCGGGATTTGGAAACTTTGAAATACTTAAATTAAATACAAAAGAGAATAATCGGTTTAAAGATAAACCAGACAACTTTGGGAATGAAAAGATATATACTGAATTTTTAAATTACCTCAAACAAAAGATAGATTTTAATTTAAAGATGAATGTCAAATATCTAGGTGATTTATTATAACTTTATTGATTACAATGGCAACTCAATTTGGTATTTTCATGATTGCAGATAGTTTAGTAGTTGAAAATATAGAAGGGGGAGTAACCGCTGCAGGAAGAATTGAAAAACTTGACAGGGTTGCCAATATTAATGTTGCTTTATCATTTTGGGGCATAACAGAAAACCCCACTAATAATTTTAATTTAATCGATGAATTAAGACATTTTGAAAATACTCTAACAGAGGATGATAATGTTTTAACTGTCTCAGAAAAGATTAAAAATTATTTCGAAGAATTAGCTATTTTAGACGATATTGATAATCTAGGTTTTCATATTTGTGGATATATTGGTGATCAAGCTCATGTTCATCATGTACATCATCTTAAGGGATTTGAAAACAATCATTTTAAAAATGAGGATAGTAAACAAGAATTTCAAGATAGAGAGCGATTCATTGAATATCCTATTTTATTCAATGGGGATAATAAAATTCCAAACTTATTTGTAAATTTAATAGGAATTTTTAATGATCAAATAGTTTATAACGAGTTTAACAGAACACAAGCAAAAGAGTTTCTAATATTTTTGATGGAAACTGCGATTAGAATTCAAAATTTTTCACATACCTCTTTAAATTATGGAAATTTACTTGGTTATCCGCTAAGGTTTTGCGAAATTACAAAGGATAATATTTTGATAGAGGTAATTCAAAATAGGTAAAAAATTTGCACCATAATGATTGATGAGAATATAACCAAATAATTAAATATTAAAAATTAGGTAGAAACAAATATACTCACTAAATATGAATAGATCCTTAAATAATTTATTTTAAGAACTAAGATGATAGGAAATGACTAAAAACCTTCCTTGTATATGGTCTAATGTAAGATTTTGTAACAAAGAACTCTTTGAAGATCAGGATAAAGTATTTATAATCGGATCTTGTGATTCAAGTAGGGAGATATGTATAGATGCTATTAGTGACCTTATTCGGGAATATGATATGGAACCTATATTTGCTGAAAGACTCGAAGAAAATAATAATCTGGATGCGTTTTGCGAAAATATTTGTTCAAATGTTAGAGGTTCTCGGTTAATTATCAACGATATTTCCGCACCAGTAAAAGTATAATGTGAAGAACATGAAATTGCAGATTATAATCCAAGTTTAAATGTGTACTGGGAGTATGGATATGCTGCAGGATTAGGTAAAACTCAGATTGTTATTTGTGAAGAAGAACAATTAGAAAAACTCCCATTTGATGTTGGGAGTAAACATATCCAAAAATATAATATGAATAATCTGAAAAACAATCTAAAACCTTTACTCGATTTAGAACTAAGAAAAATATCACCAATTGAAGAATTAAGACAAGAAAATCTAGATAAGATTTCTGATGAATTCCAGAATTGGGTTAAAGAGAAACTCGATGAGAATCTTGACTTGAAAGTCAATAAAGATAATCAAGATGGATTAATATATGATTATATTTTTGGTTGTATTGTCCCTCGTTCTCTCTCTGATGATTTAGTTGATTTTAATTCAGATTTCCTAAAGAATTACATTGATAATTATTCTACCATTAAAATGTCACAGACTTATATAATCCCTGAATTTGCACGTCAATATGAGCCACACATTGGTGAGGATATTTTGATTTATCCTAATGGTATTATATACTTTTGTTTGAATTACAATTTTATTAATCCAGAAAAACCTGAATTTTCCTTGGGGTATTTAGAGGGTGAATCTTACGAAATATTAAATGTTGAGAACTATCAAGAAAAGTATAATGCTCCTTTTTCAACCATTAAACGGAGGACATTAGAATCATTACTAGAAGTAATTTGTTTTTTATTTCATACAGAATGCAGAATAAATATTGTAAAGATACCAACAGAATCATTTTCATTAGAATTAATCTTACCTAATATGATATACAATGGGGAAAGAAGAACCTTTTTTCAATTTGGTGGATTACCAAGTTATAAGAAGTATTTGGGTGTTAAAAAGGATATAATTATTCGGGAGTTTTTTGAATATAATAAAATAAATGAATTCGTTGACTCAATCAAAACCAAGATTACTAAATTTTATCAAAATCCAGCGGATAAGGGTTATGGGTACATTTAATGTGAATTATAAGTTTTATTATATCCCCCCCTTTACTAATAAATGATTTTTTGTATATTTACTGCAAGGTGCTTCTACGGTGATTGTAAGCTTAGGAGATAAAATCATAAAAATCTAAATTTTTTTTAATTTTTTGTTTATTAGAAATATTTATTTCCTTAAGCATCCCAAGTGTAATTAAGAATATTGGATAAATATTCGAACAGAAAAATGAGTAAAAAGGGCAATCACGTCAATCTTGTAGTTCTTTCAATCAGTTTCATCATTATTTCATTGACCTTATTTACAATACCAGTGTATTCTTGGGAGATTGACCAAACAGGCACGGTATCTAATATTGTTGACGGTGATACTGTTGATGTAACGTCAGTGGGAAGAATTCGTCTTGCTGACATCGATTGCCCAGAACTGAATGAATCAGGATATGCAGCAGCGTCTCAACATATTAGCTCTCTTATCCATCAAAAAACCGTTTATGTTGATATAGATGATATAACTGGTAAAGATCCATATGATCGGTGGGTAGCGGTGATATATGTTTATTATAATGATACTCATTTAAAAAATGTAAATAAAGCGATGTTAGTTGCTGGTCATGCAGTGATAAATAATTTTACTAACAATGAATTTGATCCGTATAGCTGGACCTTGTATGTAAATTATCAATCGAGCCCCCCTCCAGATCCTCCACCTCCAGATCCCCCACCTCCAGATCCCCCACCCCAAGATGATCCGTCCCCTACACCAAATCCTTCCCAACCGGATTTTACAGCAGCTTATGTTGGGATTGGTGTTGGGAGTTCTGTTATCGTTGCTAGTGTAATTACAGGTACTTATACATTAAAAAACAAGAAGAAAATGAAACTTAAGATTAGAAAAGTGAAAAACTTCCTATTTAAAAAACCTTTAAGTGCTCCAAGCCCTCAATACACAAAATCTGTTAGTATAGCGAAAACTATTAGTCTTAATGACAACAAAACTCAGATAAAAGACATAACTGAAAACATGAGAAATATATCCATTCATGGTAAAGTAGAAAACATTAATAAGATTCGTGATTTTATAAGAAAGGACGGTTCACATGGACGAGTGGGCTCTTTTAGCGTATCAGATGAGACAGGAACCATCAGAATTGTTCTATGGGATAACAAATGTTCAGTCCTCAGTCAAAAAAATTTTGCTGTTGGGAAACAGGTCAAAATTGTGAATGCCTATAGCAAACTCAATATTTTCTACGGTAAAAATGACGTTGAAATTCATTTCGGAAAGTTTTCGAACTTGGAGATTTCTACAAATTAACACTTCTGTAATTTTTTTTAAAAGATAGAAGGAGAGGAGTAATTTTCATTACTCCTGCGAAACGTTTTATGTTTTTTGTTCACCTTAAAAAACAAAAGTATTCGAAAAATAGCGATCACACTAAGGTTAAGATTTGAGTATTTAAATGGCAAGAGAAAAGTAGGAAGCATGTTTAGGTTTTTTATCTTATCATCAAAATTTCAGAAAAATTCAGCAGTCAAAGAATTAAAATAATTTTTATTTGTAAACTAATTAAAAAGCTTAAATAGTTACGGTCATGATGATCCTCACAAGGCAAAAATTATAGAAAAGAAATATTATATGCAAATAAAACCATTTCATTTTAAGACAAAGATAAGCCTATTTCTAAGTATAACATTAATTATTGTTATAGTAAATAAAATTCCAAATCAATCAGATTTTAATTTAAAAAAGGGTAAATTTGATGATATTCACTTATCAGATATCAATTTTGTGAATCCTATTTTTATAAATGATACGGATCCTGTTTATAATTGGAGTAAAACTGCTACCGATAACGATTGGTGCTCAGGAACTGGATCTTTTAGTGATCCATATGTTATTAAAAACATAATTGTGAATGGAAATGGTTTATCAAATAGTATCGAAATACAAAATTCAAACAAATATTTTATCATAAAAAATAGTACATTATACAACAGTAGTGTCGGTCATGATTTTGCTGGAATCTCGCTAGAAAATGTAAATAATTCATTAATATTTAAAAACAATATCTCCCATAATAATGGGCATGGAATTCGCTTAATGAGTTCTTTTAATAATACAATACTGCAGAACATTGCCCAAAATAATACTTGGGAAGGTATTTTTTTAAGATATTCTGCAAATAATACTATTAGGAATAATACTGTCATGAATAATCATCGAGGAATACGAATAAGCAATTCTGTGGCACAAAATATTGTCGAAAACAATTACGTATATGGACACTCTAGCGACCTCACAAACTCTGTAGGGATTGGTATTTACTTTAGTCAAAATATGTCAATTACTAATAATAACATATTGAATAACACCTACGGGATTTATTTAACTCAAAGTGCTAATAATACCATTATGGGAAATACAATAAATTCTAATAAAAAAGATGGGATAGGAATGCAATTCAGTGATAATGATAATAACAAATTCCTAAATAATATTATATTTAATAACAGTTACTCGGGAATTTGGTTAGGTAGAGGCAAGAAATTTCTTGTAAGAAACAACACTATAATGTCCAGTAATCCAGGTATTACAATTTGGGGCAGTAATAATGTAACCATTTTGGAAAATAAAATAATAAATTGTAGTAGTGGTATAGAGGTTTTTGGTAATAATATTACTATTACAAGAAATAACTTAACCAATAGCGTTATACGTTTAATATCGCCGAATGAACAGATCTCTTCATATAATATAACAAGATCTAACTTAGTTAACGGGAGATCTATTGTTTTTTACTCAAATGAACTCGGTCTAACGTCAAGTAATTTCTCGTCACCAGGGCAAATAATTTTGTATAATGTTAATAATTCAATATTATCAAAATTAGAAGTACTAGGTGGCGGAATCACTACCTTATATTGTTATAATTTAACAATGTCAGATAATTCTATTCAAGGATACAATTATGGATTGAGTATAGTGAATAGTTATAACATTACTGTCAATAACAACACAATCTTTGATAGCCTATGGGGGGGGATTGATTTACTCCAAAGTGATGATTGCAATATTACCAAAAACTTTGTATTTAATAATTATTTAGGAATTGAGTTATTCCTTAGTCATAATAATTCTTTGATTGAAAATAAAGTTAGAGACAACCTGGGTGGATTAGTAATATCTTATTCTAATGAAAACAAGATATTAAAAAATTCCATTCACAATAGTCTCATCGGAATTGTGATTAATTCTCTTGGTAATAACAATAGTTTTCTTTTTAATGATATTGTCAATAGTAGCTGGAATGGGTTTCGTATAATAGGTAGTTCTTATAATTTAATATCTAGGAATATTATTAAAAATAGTAGTAAAGTAGGCCTAGGACTTGATGTTATTTCCGCTCAACATAAAATATACAATAATACATTTATAAGTAATACCCTAAATGCCCAAGATAATGGAACTAATAATCAATGGGATAACGGGATTATAGGAAATTTCTGGGATGATTATACAGGAAACGATTTAGATAGTAATGGAATAGGAGACACTCAGTATAACATCTCTGGCTTAGCTAAAAGTGTTGATAGATTTCCACAAATTATTAAAAAACCACCTCAAATTATTATAGAGAATCCGAACATCAATGATCTATATGGATATAATCCCCCAGAAATAAATCTTACCATTACTGGTCTAAATATTGATACAATTTGGTATTCTCTAACCAATGAAACTTATTCAACAATTAACTACACTTTCATTGGGGAAATTAATCAAAGTACTTGGAATTCTATAGGAAATGGGTCTTTAAGTTTCAACCTATACGTAAATAACTCTTATGGATTAATAGGGAATTCAGAAGTTAACCTTAGAAAGGATGTCATTTCACCTTTAATATTAATTCATAATCCTATTGAAAATCAAGAATTTTATATCGACGCTCCTTTTTATAATATAACCATACTTGAACCTAATTTAGAAACAATATGGTACACTATTGACAATGGAAACACAAACATAACTATCACGGAATTAACAGGTAATATCTACTATCAAGCCTGGGAGTCTGCCCCAAATGGGCTAATTACAATTAGATTCTATGTTCAAGATAAAGCAGGAAATTTAGCAGAAAATAATATAATAATAATAAAATCGACCATCAATGATCAAGAGTCGAAAATTTCGGGGTATAATCTAATAATTGTAAGCACTCTTTTCGGTATTATTTTGATTGCAATATTTAAAAAAAGAAGAATATCTTAAAATGGTGTACTTTATTGATCAATAAATAATCGGATATAGATTTGATTTAATTTTCACGATGTACGTTTCTTTTGTAAGGTAATAATAAGACCAATGAATCCAATGTCAAATACAAGATATTTATAATCCCAGGAATAGATGGATGGGATGGTATTCTTTTTATAACAATAATAGTCTTAGTTCCTATATTCCTTGCTATGTCTTGAGCATAAAATTTAATAGTAATCTGTCCTTCAAGTGCGACATTAAATGCGTCTTAATCGATTGGTCCGTTGTAGCTGAAAAAGATTAAGTAGTAGTGAATTAACAGTTATTAAAAATGAGAAATTTGCGTGTAATCATTGTATCTTCAATTTTATGTCAAAAAGACTAGGCTTGTCCACCATCAGTAATCGACCAAGAAAAATTATTGATAAGATATTGTCTCTCATCGACAGCATCTAAACTATATTGTGAATTACCCCCATGAAAGTCGACGTTGTTTTGCAACGGTAAACTCGACCATCCAATTAGCAGACTATCATAATTCGGTGTTGATAATGTAACTCCCGAGAACATCCCCATCATGATTGTAACGCTCGAGACATCCCAGTTGCTTATATTTTGGTTGAAAGAAGAAGCACCAGAGAACATCCCAGCTACTTATATTTTGGTTGAAAGAAAGGGGAAGAGAAAAAATAGCAAAGAACATCGCCCTCATGTTTGTAACGCTTGAGACATCCCAGCTACCAATGGGTTGATTGAAAGAACGGGCACCTTTGAACATCCCCATCATGTTTGTAACACTCGAGACATCCCAGCTGCTAATATTTTGGTTGAAAGAAGAAGCACCAGAGAACATATGGGCCATATATATAACATTTGAGACATCCCAATCACCAATATCTTGATTGAAATCAAATGCACTAATGAACATCCCCATCATGTGTGTAACACTTGAGACATCCCAGCTACCAATAGGATGATTGAAAGAACGGGCATTATTGAACATCCCCCACATGTTAGTAACGCTTGAAACATCCCAGCTACCAATAGGATGATTGAAAGAACGGGCATGAGAGAACAAATAAAACATGTTTGTAACACTTGAGACATTCCAGCCACCAATAGGTTGATTGAAAGAAAACGCACCAGAGAACATATACCCCATATTTGTAACGCTTGAGACATCCCAGCTGCTAATATTTTGGTTGAAAGAAGATGCAGCCCAGAACATATTCTGCATACTGGTAACACTTGAGACATTCCATTCATTCATTTTTTCTATCTCAACAATATTGGTACAACCGTGAAAAGCATTTATTAATGTAGTTGTTCCCGTTAAATTCAAAATATCACTAGCTGTAATGTCAAGGTTTTTGCACCCATAAAAATATCCTCCTGAATTACCTAATCGTAATGTGCCCCATCTTTTGATTTCAACCAACTTCTCTTTATCTCCCCCATTATTAAAACTCCAGCCAATAATTGTTCCGGTTATATGGATAGTATATTCGTCTGGTGAATCATACGTGTGAGTCACTTCAGCTTGGTTCCAGCTCGTAATTGTGTTATTAATCCCATCACCCCAATATATATCAAAATTATATGTTCCACTCGGTGTTAAGGCTAATTTAACCTCATTGGTTCCACTTGACCCTGGTTTTGTAGTATTCCATACAGATAAAAACGAATTGGTTATTATGGGAAATGTGATTGAAGTTGATCCTACGTTCCCCCCCGAATCATTTGCCCATACATATATCGTGTTTAGACCTTCGCTGAACGTAATATTTTGTGGAACCGTGTAAGTCTCGTTGCTTCCCTCCCAGTTATACCAGATTGTGCTGATTCCGTTAGTATCTGTTGCGGTTATATTCAATAACTGTTCGGCATTTATATAAATAATATTTGTAGGACTAGTTATTTCAACAGTTGGAGCTGTTGTATCAATGATAAAATCAACTGAAGTTAATCTTACGTTCCCCCCCGAATCATTTGCCCATATATATATCGTGTTTGGACCTTCGGTGAACGTGATGTTATGTGGAACCGTGTAAGTCACGTTGCTCCCCTCCCAGTTATACCAGACAGTGCTGATTCCGTTATTATCTGCTGCGGTAATATTCAATAACTGTTCGGCATTTGTATAAATAGTATTTGTAGGACTCATTATTTCAACAGTTGGAGCTGTTGTATCAATGATAAATACAACTGAAGTTAATCCTACGTTCCCCCCCGAATCATTTACCCAGGCATATATCGTGTTTAGACCTTCGCTGAACGTAATGTTTTGCGGAACGGTGTAAGTCATATTGCTTCCCTCCCAGTTGTACCAGACTGTGTTGATTTCGTTATCATCTGTTGGGGTGATATTCAATAGTTGTTCAGCATTAGTATAAATTTTATTTGTAGGGGTAGTAATTTCAAGAGTTGGAACTATTGTATCAATGGTAAATACGACAGAAGTTGAACCGACGTTCCCCTGCGAATCATTTGCCCATGCATATAATGTGTTTAGATTTTCGCTGAACGTAATGATCTGTGGAATCGCGTAAGTCAAGTTGTTTCCTTCCCAGTTATACCAGATTGTGTCGATTCCGTTGTCATCTGTTGCGGTGATATTTAATAATTGTTGGGCATCAGAATAAGTTATATTGGTGGGACTTGTTATTTCGACAATTGGGCCTGTCGTATCAATGGTAAATATGACTAAAGTTAATCCTACATTTCCACCAGAATCATTTGCCCAAGCATATATCGTATTTAGACCTTCGCTGAATGTAATGTTTTGGGGAACAGTGTAAGTCTCGTTGCTTCCCTCCCAATTGTACCAGACTGTATCAATTCCCTTATTATCTGTTGCGGTGATGTTCAATAACTGTTCGGCACTAAGATAAATTGTATTGGTAGGGCTCGTAATTTCAACAGTTGGAACTATTATATCAATGTTAAATGCGACAGAAGTTGATCCTACGTTCCCCTCTGAATCATTTGCCCATGCATACAATGTGTTTAGATTTTCGCTGAACGTAATGATCTGTGGAATCGCGTAAGTCAAGTTGTTTCCTTCCCAGTTATACCAGATTGTGTCGATTCCGTTGTCATCTGTTGCGGTGATATTTAATAATTGTTGGGCATCAGAATAAGTTGTATTTATAAGACTCGTTATTTTAACATTTGGAGCTGTTGTATCAATGATAAATGCAACTGAAGTTAACCCTATGTTTCCCACCGAGTCATTAGCCCATGCATATATCGTGTTTAGACCTTCGCTAAACATAATATTTTGTGGAATTGTATAAGTCCTGTTGCTTCCCTCCCAATTGTACCAGACTGTGTCAATTCCATTATCATCTGTGGCAGTGATACTTAATAAATGTTCGGAATCAGGATAAATTGTATCGATAGGGCTCGTAACTTCAACAATTGGAGCTGTTGTATCAATTGTAAATGCGACAGAAGTTGATCCTATATTCTCCTCTGAATCTTTTGCCCATGCATATATCTTGTTTAGACCTTCGCTGAAATTAATACTTTGTGGTCCCGAATAAGTCACATTGTTTCCATCCCAGTTGTACCACACTGATTCGATTCCGTTTTCATCTGTTGCGGTGATATTCAATAACTACTCGGTATTAGTATAAATATTATTGGTGAGGCTTATAATTTCAACAGTTGGAGCTGTTGTATCATTCTTTACCTCTCCCTTAGGTCCCAAAAATAGTAAACCAAACACTAAACCACTCACTATTAAGAAAGATGTAATGATTATTGCAAGATATTTTTTTCCAATCATTTTTAGTTACTTTTGTTTAAAAATACTTATAAGATTTTTATAAATATTATATTACTTTTTTAAATATAAAATTATCAAATATCCATAATTTTCTGATGAATCAAGGAATAAACTAATCTTTACTCGGTTTAATAGATACTTTTCTATGGCAAAATATTTTATGTTTTTTGTTCACCTTAAAATACAATAGTATTCAAAAAATAGTAATCACGCCAGTGTTAAGATTTGAGTATTTAAATGGCAAGAGAAATTCTCATGGAGCTTCAATTTTTTCTTTAAATATAAAGAGGTATATTGAAGCATAAACAATGGTAAAAGATGAAAACAAGCAAATTAAGTGTTAAAAATATTCCCTTCAATGTAAAATTTGAGATTGAGTTTAATGGGAAGCAGGAGTATTCGATAAATTTTATAAGATCTGATGAGATTGCTCAATATATTGAAAATTTATCTGAGTTATTGCCAGTCGCGTATCCAGATGTGCATCTACATAGTGATGGCAAGCAATGTAAGCTTTGGAGCGAAAATGAGGTGGAGTTACATACTGTTTTTGAAGCTCTAATTGAGGTTATTTATCAGAGATGAGTATATTATAAAAAACTAACAAAAAAATGGAAATTAATTATAATTTAAAATTCTTCTTTGGTTATTGTTTAATCGTAATAGTATAGACCCCAGTGTGGCAATTGGAGGGGATCCATGTTTTGAAGTGCTGGTTCATAAACTCCACTAGGATAAATACCCGGTGCGGGAATTAAACGCTTCGTTGTATCATTTTGCCATTGAATGGCAAGACTGATACCATATGGGAAGCCATACCAAGGACTATGACTCGCGTCATACGCACCATTTCCACCAGCTCCTTCAAGATAAGCCCCCGGCGTTAGTGTCTCTAATTGTGTGACAAGATCGTCAGGATCAAACGAATCAGCCGTTTCAAGTGCCCATGCTAATTGGTAGATCGCATCATAAGAACCTGTTGCAGTATATATTGGCGTTGTTGAAAAATTAGAGATGTAGTTGGACCAAAATGGCCTAGTTAATGAGGTTTTATTTGTATCAAACACAGATTCTAGAGTAACCCCATATGCAGCATCTCCGCTCGAGTCAACATAGAAGTCAGTGTCTTGTGCTACATCGTTAATCCCAATTGGGATACAATTTGGCTGAACTGAAGCATATGAATTCATATAAGTCAATCCTATTGGGCCAGAAACCAAAGGAATTACTATTTGGGTATTGGTAGCTTGGATAGTATTCCAATGTGCTTCCATTTGTAACGCGGTGGCATCTGGAGCAAAGGCAATGCTTGAACCGGTAAAAGTCATGTTCCATGTAGGATTGTTTTCTAAAGTACCTATCATGAGGGCTGCAAAGCCAGCAGTCCACGTATAATCTTCCCTCAAAAACGAAAATCTTGTAATACTATGACCTGTAATGACAGATTGTGACGCTGCTGTAGAGATTATTAACGCAATTAATTCTAATGCTAAAGCAGTTGTGTTTATAGGACTAGGTTGGAAAAAGTATTTATAGGTGGCATAATCACTAAGAACTTTTCCAGTAAGAGCAGAAGTAGCGGCTCCTGTGTTAAAGTAAATAATTTTCTTTTGCATCCACAGGTCTTGATATGCCAATCCTGCTTCGGTTCTAAATCCTCCCGTTGCGAATTGAACTTTTTTGTAATTAATAAGCGTATTTGCTGCAGAGACTGCAACTGCTGTATCTAATACAGGATTTTCTTCATCTGAATTTTCACTTGTTATTCCTATATAGTATACCTTACCATCTACAGTAATTCCACCTGCAGAATTTATTTCGTATGCTGCAAGCCATGCTCCGTTCTCTGATCCTTGACCATGTATTCGCTGTGTATCCCCGATTACTCCTACTCTAATTATTTGACTTTCGGTTACATTAGATGGTGCCCCGGGAGCATCAGCAAAACCCCAATCATATTTAAAAGCTATAACTGTTAAATTCCAAGAATGAGTAGATATAAGATCCCCGTCAGTTATATTAACAATAACCACAGATGTACCGATAAGGGTGGTGTTGGCAATGAATATATAGGTTGATAAATTCCCACCAACATTCGTTCCGTTAAGATACCAGCTATAGGTAAGAGCATCACCATCGGGATCAGTAACTGTAATGTTGAACTCTTGTATTTCTGTATCATAGATGCTAGGATTTATCAATGGATAATAATTAACAATAATAGGAGCTTCATTAATACCATTCCCATCTGTAATTTCTCCATTTTGACTTGCTATTATCCAAAAAATAGTTGACACACTTGCTATTCCTATCCCTATCCCTACTATAATTGCTACTGTAATTGAAGCTGTTCTTTTCATAATTTCTCATCAAATTTTTGATTGAAATTCCTGATTATTTATTCTTTAAATCTAACTAAATATTTTTTATAATATAAATATAATCGAATTAGGTGTGGTTTTTAAGATTCTTACCAAAATAAGAATCAATGTCTAATATTATGGAATTACTATATCTGGTTTTAACCCTTAGTTTAACAGGTTTCTGCATCATATTTTTCCTAGCCCGGAAACGAGAGAACTCACCCATTAAGTTAAAAATTCTTATCATCCTGCTCTTAGGAATCTGCCTAATTATTTTCATATTAAAGTCTTTGTTAACTCTAACAACTACAGCAGAATCATTAATTTTTTCTGAAAATATAATAATTAGTAATATTCCTTTCTTTTTACTCTGTTTTTCAACAGCGCTATTTATTTATTCGATACACAATGCTGATGATGATATTGTAGACTTGGAAGAACCTTCATTTCTCAAATCAAGGAAAGGAACGATAAAAATCGGTAAAGTAGTAAAAGGAAAAAACAAGAAACATAAGTTTCTTATTTCCCTTAAGGATCTAGAAAAGCACATGTTTATCTGCGGTGCCACCGGTACGGGAAAAACTACTTTTCTTCAGAATTTTCTAATAAATTTTAAAAAGCGCTTTAAAATTCCTTTTATGCTGGTGGAGTTTAAAGGTGAATATCATTTTTTGCAGAAAAAAATAGAGAATTTATTAATAATAAGACCTGGAGAGAATTTTTCAATAAATATCTTTAATCCAGGAGATACCCCTCCAGAAGTTCATGCTGAACGAATTTTTGATATACTAAAGAGTGGAAAATTCTTGGATGAGAATGCTGAGTTTTCTCCGCAAATGGAAAAGGTGCTGGTTGAAATATTAACAAAGGTCTGTGAGAACAAAAATCTTCAGAGCTGGAAAGGGTTTTATGAATACTGTAAAGGATATGCCAAGGATAAGAAGAGAGAAATTCCAATGTTAAGTCAAACTCTTATAAGTATTAAGAACAGAATAAGACGGTTTTCTTTGGGCTCATTAAAGGCATTATTTGATACAGACCACGAAATTAAGTTAGAAAACATATTTGAAAGAAACATATTAATCGACTTAAGTTCTATAATCCGTTTAGGGGGAGAAAAAGAGGATGCACTTTTCTTTTTGAATATGCTTCTAAAATATTTATGGGATAAAAATCTCACCCGTGGAGCTTTCAATTTTAAGGGTATAAAACACTTAACGATTGTTGAGGATACTCAATACTTTGCTCCAAAAGATCTTAGCCGTCAAAATAAACTTACAACTTATTTAGAGGATATCGCTCTACTTCAAAGAGGTACAGGTGAGTGTTTAATTTCATTAGCGACTCATCCTGATATTAGTCAAGAGATTTTGGCGAATTGTGGAGTTTTAATTTGTTTTAAATCTCATATGGAAAAGGAGTTTTTGTGTAAACTGTTAAATCTAAATGTAGAACATGAAGATTATTTATCAATTTTAGAAGAGGGGCAATGTATTATTCGAGTAAACTCAATTAAAAGACCCTTCCTACTTAAAGTACCATTCATAAGAAGATCATGGTTAGAAAATTCAGAAATCAAGAGAAATAATAAAAAAATATTAGAAAGTTATAAACAATTAGAAAGTGAGAATATAGAACCACCTAACTCAAGATTTTTAAGAAAGGTTACAAATTTAACCCAGAGGTGTTTAAAAATTTTAAGAAAAATTAAGGACAAAACTAAAGAAATTATAACTAAATTCAAGAAAAAAAAGAAGAATCAACCAGATAATTATTCCATATTTGTGCCAGACTCTAGTTTTGACAATGATCTACTAATGTCTGATGAAGACGATGATATCGACGAAAAGGAAAGTAACAATTTTAAGAGATTACATAAATTTATTGATGAATTAGCCACAAAAGAGGAAAACCTTAAATAGCCAACCAAATTCCTAAATTTATTTAATTATATCATTAGCTTTAGTGACAAATTAAATCCAACTAAGAGCCAAAAAAAAAATCCTACTCCGAGAAATGCAAAAGTTTTCAGCTTAGATCGCAGTATGAACTTATTGAATAACATTAGATAAATCCCTATAATCATTAGTAAGAGGGAAATTAATGAAATTGAACTCATAAAAAAGAAAAAGGTTCTCTGCCCTAGATCTAAGGTGTGAATATTTATCAATGAATATTGATCTATTTCATCCAGAAATTTAAATAAAAATTTTGGTTCTGGTAAAAGATTGAAAATACCGAATAGGAAACCAAAAAGATCTTTTGATAGAAAGCTAAAAGCAAATAAGAACAGAAGAATAGCCCCAATTCTACCTCTTCTTTTTACTAATTCAACTTTTCCATGAATTTTTTCGTTATATTCAATTTCTCTAGCATTAAGGAATAAAATTACTCCCATTAGGAAAAAGAGGAAAAAGAACAAGATATTCCCATTTTTTAAGAGCACGTAAAAGATGTAATTAAATCCGTTAAAAAATTCCATAAATGGATCGAATATGTTGCTTAAATCTGGAATTGAAGAAGAATCTAACATAATTATTTTACATTAAGAATTCAAAAATTTTTGAAGATATCATTCAAATGTTGAAGAAGAGCTATTTAAATTCAGAGTGTTTTATGGTTAAAATTTATAGTTAAAAGAGATCTGCCTCTTTGTCTTGATTTCCTATTAATTTGAAAATTAAGACTTAATTGTCTTACATTTTTATTGATCTTTTGTCTCTACTAACAACTTTTAAATGCTTTGGAACTAAATTAATTAATGAGATAAAAAAACAGAAAGAACGATGATTCCTGGTGAAAAAAGAATATAAGATTCAATTAGTTGCCTTTTTGATTTTTATATCATTTTGCATTAATTTTGGTTCTTTGAACCCATTAAAATCTGAAGTGACAAATAAATCTAAACAGAATGGCAACGAAAATAATTTAGAAAGTGAAAAACAATTCTCTCTCAAAAATTCAGGATATTGGAATCTTACAGGAAATCCGATATTGATTAATGAGCTTAACCCAACTAAAAATTGGGCATATACGGCATCTAATAATGATTGGTGTTCTGGTTCAGGAACATGGTCTGATCCTTATGTTATTGAAAATGTTATTATAGATGCTCAAAATTCGAGTAACGGTGTGTTAATTGAATATTCTAGTGTTTTCTTTATCATAAGAAACAGTACTATTTATCACAGTGATATTGGATCATCACCTTACCATAATAATGCAGCTATTAAATTACATGAAACAGATAATGGAAGAATAATTAACAATAACCTTTCAAACAATTATGGAAGCGGAATAACTTTACAACCCAATAGTTATAATCACACAATATCTGGAAACATGATAAAAGGAAATACTAGATTTGGTATATATGTACGCGACCACAGTGATAACAACACAATTTCTAACAATATAATAGAACAAAACTCTTGGAGGGGGATTGAAATTCTTGAATTTTCTAACTACAATATCATTAAAGAGAATAGAGTTAGAGATAATTATAACGGTATAGAAGTGCTTTCATACAGTGATTTTAACACATTTACGTTGAATAAGATTTCTAATAACTCATGGTATGGGATTGGTATTAGTTTTTGTGAAAACAATACTGTTTATGAGAATTTTATCGTAAGAGAAGGGACTTATTCTGTTTATAGTGGGGGTTTTGCTGCTGCAAATAATACGTGGAATAATTCTAGGATAGGTAACTATTATGATCAATATACAGGTGAAGACATTGATAATGACGGAATAGGTGATTCGGAGTATGTTGTAGATAATGGAGTTTATGATTGGCTACCGATCGTAGATAATGATGCACCTAACATTACTATAAATTCACCACTATCAAATGAAATTTTGGAAGAGATAATTCCTAGTTTTAATGTAATGATCACAGATAGATATTTAGACGAAATGTGGTATACACTCAATGAGGGTACTACGAAACATTACTTTACAGAGAATGGTTCGATTGATGAAGCTATATGGGATGCTTTACCTGATGGAAATGTCAAAATAAGGTTTTTTGGGATTGATCTTCCAGAAAATGAAGACTTCAAGGAAGTAATTGTAAGAAAAGGTCCTCCTGTAATTTCTTCTATCTCATCATACAATATTGGAATCGTAACAAGCCTTGTGTTAATTATTTCGTTAGTGTCAATTATTTTTTTAAAAAGAAAAACAATAAAATAAAAAAAATCTTCAAAAGTTTACGATGACCACATGCTCGTGAGTTGAGAGTAGACAGCTAAATTTACGTGGAATTTATTTACTCTCAAGTTATGAGTATAGATGCGAATTGAATAAGTGTAGTATTATAAATTTATAGTTCAAAAATTATTCCACAGAACGCTGGAATGTTTAAAAAGAGATATTTATATTGAAAGGGTTTTAGTAACTCATTATTGCCTTTTCATGGTATCTAAAACTTGTTAAAAATAAGATAAGACAAAAAATAAATATCATCTAATAATAATTGCTTTGCAGTATTTTTTGGAGGTGTTTTTATGAATAAAAGAGATCCGAAATTAACAGCTCTTCAATTTAATGAATATATCAACAATCAAGATATCAAAGGGCTTTCAAGTCTAATGACAGAAGGTTTTTGGGTAAAAGTTACGAAAGAACCAGTTTGGAGTAGTGACATGATTAATGGTTGGAAAAGATTTTTCAATGATAACCCTACTTATAAAAATATTTTTACCAGAGTTGAATCTCGAGAGAATTTGGTAATTATGATTGGTTATTGCTTATGGTCGAAGGATTCTAAAGAAGAAGATCATTATATCTGGACAGCGACAATTGAAAATGATCTTCTTGTTAATTGACGGCTTTATAAGGATATAGATGAGAACAGAAAAAAATTAAATATCACCTAACAATTGTAGATTAAATCATATTTTAGAAAAAGCTAATTATTTCTTGTAAATATTCTAAGTAGGTTAAAAAAATTAATAGATTAACAAAAATCTAACTGGAATTTTAAATATATTGAAAATAAAAGAAAATAATAAAAAATAAAAAGATTTTATTTTAGGTCTTTCCATCCAAAACTGTACTTTTTTGGATGTAAAAGATAATCCTCGAAAGTTGCTTCCAACTCTTTTCCATTCTTTTTTGACATTTTTAATTTTCCTCACGTTTTTTTATTAAAAAATAATAGATATTAGAAAAAAAATAATTAAAATCCATAAGTATTGAAGCTAAAATTAGAATAACTTGTAGATGCTCGAATTTTTTCTTTCACTTCATCCATTTCCATTCCTTCTTCATAAGCTTTGATCATTTTTTTTTTTCACTTTTTTTGATTTTTTATAATTATAATATTGATAGGATTTAATATATAGTTTAGCAATGGAAACTCTTAGTGGACTCTTAGACTATGTTTAGATTCCAACTTTAATGTCATTTTAAAATAGCTTCGAGAACCACACTATTATTGGATTTAATATTAGTTCATTAAGAAAAACTATGATTGGATTTTTGATATTAACTTATATTAGTAGAACTATTCCGCAAATCCAAGAATTATGCATATACTAAACTAATATCATAATAATAAGATACTTTATTTAGTAATTATCTCTTTAAATTCTCTAAATACTCTAATATAATCGAGTCTGTCATCTGATAATATTCTTTCAATATAATTATCGTTAAAGATAAAAAAGCAAAAATAAATATTATTAGAGCTTCATTTCATTCAGTTTAGAAATGAGCTCTTCCTTCTTCTTTCCTTCTATATCATACCATTTGAATACGATAAGAAAACCAATTACTGCCAAAATTGTAGGTATTAATCCCATATGTAGCCGTATACCCAATATTGCTATCGGTGTTATAGTACTAGGTGTATATGCAGTAATAATATGCACAATTCCTATGATAAGCGCTTGTAAAATAATTGAAGATCTTTCAAAAAAGTTTTCGATACCAGTAAGAGTTGAGTCTTGTCGTTTTTTCATAGTTATTGCTACTTCATCATAGGTATCTTGTATTATTGAATAGAACATGATAGAAGTACAGGAAATAATAATCCCGCTTATCAACGAGATAAAATACATTTGCTCCAAGTTTGTAATCATTAAAATTGGTAAAAACACAATTGATAGCAACAGTAAACCAATCATATACGTTTTCTTAAATCCATACTTCTTTGAAAGAAACGTCCATATAGGGACACCTATTAACATTCCGAGGAAAGCTAGTAAATTAAGTTGTCGTGCATTTTCAAAAGGTACACCTAAAACATCTACCAAAAAGTATATCTGCGAAGCTAAGTATAAAGCCGCACCTGTTGTAGCTAGGAGGTTTGCTAGTATAATTATGAGGAAATTTTTATGTTTGAGAGCAACTTTCATTATCTGAAAAAAGTTCTTTTTTTCTCCAGCCTCATATCCTCGAATATAAAGATCTGTTAACTCCTTGCTCTCTCGAATACCTGGAATAAGTGCAATTGCCAAAACAATTAAAAAGATGACTAATACAATTGATGCAGTTAGATAGGTGCTTCTATCTCCAGTTTTTATGATAGAAGGTCCAATCAGACCAAGAGGAATAAGTATGATGCCAACAGCGAGAGCTCTAATTGCGCTGTATTTTCGACGTTCTTTCTCAGTCGGAAAATGCTTTGCTATGCCTCCGTCGTAATGAACACTAAACAGAGAGCTGAAAGTGTCTAATAAAAACATTATAACAATGAAGTAGAAAAAAATAATCCCTGTATTACCATTAATAACTAGATCATTAGGAATAGCAAATAAAAGAACATAAAACAATAATAATGGGAATACACTTATAATGATCCAGGGAAACCTCCAACCCCATTTTTTTGTCCATTTCATAGGTCTATCTGTCAAGTACCCTAAATATGGATCATTTATCATGTTCCAAATAGCAAAAGAAATGAGTGCAACCATGACAAAGACGACTGGCAAGCCAACCTCGACTTCATAATAATAAAAAACTAACTGGGTGAGACTAATTGCTATAGTTTGAAAAATAATTGCCCCTAAAGCAAATGAGAGCATTTTCTTACTTGTAGCTGGTTTTTTCTCTTTTAATTTAACTTCATCATTCATCTATTTTCATCTCAAACTAATTCGGGAGTAATATTAATTAATCTAAGATTTATAAAAATGTTTCTAATAAAAGTATAAGTTTTAAAAAAAAATAACTATTAATAGCAACTCTTAATGAACTCTTAGACTATATTTAGATTCCAACCCTAAGACCATTCAAAAATTGCTCCAAGAGCCATGTTGTTATTGGATTTAATATTAGTTCATATTAAAGAACCATGGATGGATTATTAATATCAGTTTTATTTCCTAGTTAACCCTTTAAATTCCCTTAACTCTCTAATATTATCAAATCTGTCATCTGATAATACTCTTTCAATATAATTGCTATCAAACTTAATTACTATTGTCAATAATTCCAGGGCTTTTGGTTGGTTATTTCTAAGTGATTCAAGACAGGCGAGATTGTATAATATCTCAATGTTTGAAAAATCTTTCTTAATCGCTTTATTAAGAAATAACTCAGCTTTATCAAGATTTCTTAAAATCAAAAATAAGTTCCCAAGGTTGTTTTGAACACCACTAACGTTGTATGAATAGGTTTTAGGATCCTTTTTTGCAAATCGTTTAAAGATTTTTAAAGAATCAAGGAAGATTTCTTCAGCCTTTTCAAACTTCTGTAATCTAGTGTATACAGTTCCAAGAGAACTCTGAATAAGAGCAACATTATAGAGGTAAATATCTGGATTTTCTTCTGCTAATCGTTTAGAAATCTTTAATGCTTCATTGAACATCGGTTTTGCGTCTTCAAATTTATCCATACTAGCATACAAATCTCCGAGATCTAAGAGTGTAAGGACCAATTCGGGTAAAACTTGATCAGGGTAATGTTCCACTATTTTTCTGTGAATTTTTAATGCTTTAAGGTGCATCCGTTCCGCATCTTCAAATTTCAATAATTCACTGTAGACAATTCCAAGTTTACTCTGAGCCTTAGCAATCTCAATTAAATACATATCATAACTTATTTTTGCTAATTTTTTGTAATTATCAATAGAATCAATAGAACCATCTTGAATGTCCTCTAATAAGTCTAAATCAACACCTAAATTTCCAAATTCACTTGTAATCGAGGGCTCCTCAGGTAGATATATATCAAAAGATCTTTTTAACATCTCATTATATGCTTTTAAATCATCAACATATGACTTTTCTAGACCATTATACTCTCTTAAATGAAAATCAGGTGAATGAACATTATCATACTTTCTTTTTAACATTTTATATGAACTTAATGCATCGCTATATATCTTTTCTGCCTCTTCGAATCTTTTTAAATCTATATATAATGTTCCGAGGTTTTTTTGAGTCGCAGCGATATAGGGTAAATAGATTCTGTAATATTTTTTAGCCAAATTTTTGTATAGATCCAAACATTTAAGGTAGATTCTCTCTGCTTCCTCAGAATTTCCTATAACAGAGAAAATATTTCCAAGCACGATTAAAATCGGTGCTTTATATTTATCTTCAAGTATCAGTAACTCTCCCGCAACATCAATTAATCTTTTGTGTTCATAGTCAAACTGTTCTACACTGTTGGCCACAGCTAAAAATTCGTTAACTAATTCCTCAGATGGATTTAATTTTGCCTTATGAAAAAGAACTTCAATTTCATCAAGAAGTTCACCTCTAAATTTCTCATCCTTTTTTTCATAATATTGTAATGCTTTTTTATGAGACTTTTTATCAGCTAGTGAATTTAAAACATCTTTAATCTCTTGAACTGAGAACTCAAATGTCTCTCCTTTACCATTTTTCATCTTTATTATACCAGTATCAAATAATTCTTTGAGAGATTTCTCTACATTTGAGAATTTACAACAGGTTTCAATAAATTTTCTATTAATATTAGTATCTATATTTGTATTTAGTACAGACAATATCTTAAGCAATTCTAATGCTTCTCGATTCGATAAGAGAATCTCTTCAATAATTTGCTTATAAAAATTTTGTACCTGCGTTAAATCACTTTTGAGATTAAAAACTATTAATTTATCCAAATTAATTCTTTGATAATTTTTTTTTATTAACTTTTCTAACCCTTTATACCCCTCTGGGAGTTGTTTAATTATTTTTATTACTTTATTTGGATATCCTACCTTAAATCACATCCATATCTACTAAGTATTAATTTAAATTTGCTTGATATTAAGTATTTTCCATTATTACATAAGACAAAATTGTTTTTTTTCATATATTTTTAAACTAATCTTCACCCCCGACAAAATTGTTCTTTTTATCTATAC
>CAZALK010000011.1:0-176525 GCA_964486045.1 uncultured archaeon | reverse complement strand
GCTAGTTTTTCTTTATCTTTGATGGTTTTTAATTCTGCTGCTTTTTTAGCATTTTCTGCTTTAAGTTTCGCATTGGCTTCTTTCTGAGCTAGTTTTTCTTGATATCTTATAGCTTTTAGCTCTGTAACATTTTTGTCGCTTTCTGTCTTAATTTTTGCATCAGTTTCTTTCTGAGTTAATTTTTCTTCATCTTTGATGATTTTCAGCTCTACAGCATTTTTATCGCTTTCAGCTTTATGTTTCGTATCGGCTTCTTTTTGAGCGAGCTTTTCTTTTTCTTTTATGGCTTTTAGCTCTGCTGCCTTTTTGTCGTTTTCTGTTTTAATCTTAGCATCAGCTTCTTTCTGAGCTAATTTTTCTTGATCTTTGATGGCTTTTAATTCTGCTGCTTTTCTTGCGTTTTTTTCCTTAATTTTGACATTTGCTTCTTTTTGTTCGAGTTTTTCTTTGTCTCTTATCGCTTTAAGCTCTGCCTTTTTCTTTGTATTTACTTCGGCTTTTTCTTTCTTAACTTTTAACTCAGCTTCTTTCTTTATTAACCGTTCCTGTACTTTTTTAGCTTTTTGTTCTGCTTTTAACTTTGCATTTTCTTCAGCTTTTTCTTTTTTGACTATTAAATCTGCTTCTTTTTGTGCTAAGTTTTCCTTATCTCTGATAGCTTTTAGTTCTGCTTCTTCTTTCTTTGCCAACGCGTCATTTTCTTTTTTAGTTATTAATTCCGCTTCTTTATTAGCATTTTCTTCGGCTTTTTCTTTTTTAGCTATTAATTCTGCTTCTTTCTTTGCGAGTTTTTCTTCTTCTTTTTTAGCTTTTTGCTCCGCTTTTTTCGTTGCCTTTTCTCTGACTTTTTTCTTCTTAAAAAAAGAAAAAATTTCTTTATCAATATTTTCTTCTTCACTAATAATCGTTGTTTTTGATAAAGAATTTTTTAGCTCTTCAGCTAAATCATTCAATTTTTGTGCTGTTAGGGTTATCTCTCCCATTGCGCTAGATTGCAAACTACTGGATGAATTAATGCTCACCATTAATTCTGATATTTCTTGAGTGGTTAAAACCGATTGTTTAATTTCCGTACTTATCTTTTTTTGAACGTTAACGCTTTGTGAGATTTTAGAAAGAATCTCACTAATTCTTGAACCTGTTTGATCTACTGAGCTTTTAGATTCTTCAGCCAATTTTCTAACTTCATCTGCTACGACAGAAAATCCTCTCCCTTGTTCTCCTGCTCTGCCAGCTTCTAATTTTGCATTTAATGCTAACAAATTGGTTTGTACTGAAATACGTTTTAAAAATTCCATAATTCCTCGAATGCCTTCTGCTGATTCTAACACTTCATTAGATAAAGCGTTAAGTCCAATCGCTTCTTCACTAATTTTAGTTAACTTTTCCAATTGTTCTTGTGCGTTATGTGTTAATTCTTCAGTAATTGATGAAATCTCAAGATTTGAAGCGTTAACTTCTTGAGCACTACTAGCTAATTCTGCTGCCTTTTTAGCATTTTCTGCTTTAAGTTTCGCGTCCGCTGCTTTCTGAGCTAATTTCTCTTGATCTTTTATAGTTTTTAGCTCTGCGTTTTCCTGAGCTTTTTCCTGAGCTTTTTCTTTTTTAGCTTCTAATTCTGCTTCTTTCTTTGCTTTTATTTCAGCTTTTTCTTTTTTAGCTTCTAATTCTGCTTCTTTCTTTTTGAGTTTTGCTTCTTCTTTTTTCGCTTTTTGTTCCGCTTTCTTCTTTGCTTTTTTCGTTAATTTTTCTTTAAATATTTCTGGTTCTTCACTTATGGTTGTCGTCGATTTTGATAAAGAATTTTTGAGGTCTTCAGCTAAATCATTCAATTTTTGAGCTGTTTGTGTTATCTCTCCCATTGCGCTAGACTGTAAGCTACTCGATGAATTAATGCTCACCATTAATTCTGATATTTCTTGAGTCGTTAAAACGGATTGATTAATTTCCGAACTTATTGTTTTTTGAACTTTGACACTTTGTTCGATTTTAGAAAGAATCTCACTAATTTTTGAACCTGTTTCGTCTACAGAGAGTTTAGATTCTTCAGCTAATTTTCTAACTTCATCTGCTACGACAGAAAATCCTCTCCCTTGTTCTCCTGCTCTGCCAGCTTCTAATTTTGCATTTAATGCTAATAAATTGGTTTGTGTTGATATACGTTTCAAAAATCCCATAATTGCTCGAATACCTTCTGCTGAGGCTAACACCTCATTAGATAAAGCATTAAGTCCAATTGCGTCTTTACTAATTTTAGTTAACTTTTCGAATTGTTCTTGGGAGTTATTTGTTAATTCTTCAGTTATTGATGAGATCTCAAGATTTGAAGCGTTAACTTCTTGCGCACTACTAGCTAATTCTGCTGCCATACTTGCGGTGTTAAAAGAAGCATACGAACCTGCTTCCAATAACTTTTTAAAATCATCTGCCATTGAACTTAATTCTTTCTTCCGCGCTTCCATACGTATTTCAATATGCGCTACCACACCGCTATTAACCAACACTGTATAAAAGACAAATGTGACCCCTGGACCAAATACCTTAGGAAGATACCCAAAATCTGTAAAGATCGCCACAACTACTGAAAAAGCGGCAATTACTATTGCAAAACAAAAAAATAAGTGAGTCGGTCTTCTTTTCAATTTATAAATTTTAATCAACATATATCCACTATAGATACAGAGAGCTATAATAAAGATTTCAAGTCCGAAAATTATTGGAGAAAAAGGTTCGGCAGTAAAAGGGACAGCAACTGCAATTGCTTTTAAACCAACAGATAAATTTGTGTTGGCTTTGAACAAGACCTTATACTCGCGGTAAGAAACTGTAAATAGAATAACAACACAAATAGCATTAATAACATTTGAAATTAAAGATGCTTCTGGTATGAAATCTTTAAATGAGCTTATTATAGCACCAATAACAAGTATTACATAAATTGGAAGCCATTTTTTAAAATATTTCTCCTTTTTCACGGCATAATAAAAAATACCTAAAGCGATAAGAATCAAAAATAATTGCATGTGTGTTATAACCATTAGAATATCGTCTTCTAGCATATTAAACATACTCCTTATTTTCGTAAAATTCTATTTTCCTTTTTTTTACAAATTTAATAAATTCCAAAATATAAAATTTTAGTAAAACGATAATGTTAAAAAAATTATTATTTTTGAAAGCGTTTACCAAAAACAGAAAGATAAAATTTCTTTCTCTACTGTAATATCATTATGAAAAACGATTAAGCAAAGCTGAAAAGATTAATCTTGTTCTTTCTAATATGAAATTTAATATTAAAATGTATGAGAAACATAAAAAGCATAAAAATAATAGATACGACAAGAAAGAATTAAATTATAATCAGTGGACTTTAATATCTCAAATTGAATCTATTAAGAACAAAAAGTAACTTCCTTTTTCTTTTTTTTTCCTTCCTGTACTAATGCCAAAAATCTTTGTTCAAAGCATGAAACAGAAACAAAACCCTTTTCATATCAAAATTAAAGAAGAATATGGGGGAATTACTATAGAATCATGTTCCCGTCTTTCTTCTCCCATCTAATATTAATTCTAAGTGCATTAGGTAATGAACTAATAACAGAAAAAAGAAGAAAAACTACAAAAAAGGTTATATCCATTTAAAGTAGCTTAAGCATTTAAATTACTAATTTTGTTTGAACTCCCCCCTAATATTAATTTAATGGAGAATTTGAAATATAACCCTAAGGCGTGGGAGTATCACAGAAGATGATTAGAAAAAGATACATGATTAAGGACTAACTACCATTAGTAAGAAAGAGAAGGTTAAAGAATCTCTAAAGTTGTAAAAAGAAAAAGTTCCCTAATTAATAATGCCAAAACTCGAAAAGATTCATTATTCACCTAAATTTTAAGATGATCTGGCTTATTTAAAATGAGTGAGAACGAAAGTTTAGTAATCTGGGCAAAATTTTAATCTTATCAGGTAAAATTTGTTTTGTTATTTTCCAAAATATATAAAAAGAAAAAAATAATAAGGTTTGAATTGTTCAGATGCTGTTTTTCTTAGTGTTCAAAAAATCTTCTAATTCTGTAATCATTTCTTTTACTGAAGAAAAGCGTTTGTAATCTCTTTTTTTGTAGTTGTTAAAAGGGTGTAGGTAATACTTCCCAAATTCATCTATTTCTAAATCATAAACCCCGTCTTTATACTCAAAGCGGTAGCAAATGTGCTTTCTTCCCTTTCGAGTGCCTCCAAAGGCTTTTCTTATACTCGTTAGTTCTGGTTTGTATTTCTTCCTAATCTGAGCTATTTTTTGATTTAAATTCTCGGTGGTAAAATCAATTTTTGGAGAATTTGCGATTTCTTGAGATTGGGAATAGTTCTTGAGGGTAGATTTTAATTTCTTTACAGCGTATTCTAATTTTTCAATTCCGATTTTTTCGGTACCTCCTGCTTTTGCTTTTTTCAAATATAAGGAGCGTTATAGGTTCAATCTCACACATTTTAATAGAAGACAATTTCCTTAATTTCTTTCCAAAGGAAGACATGACGTATAGTGTTGAAAATTTTAAATTAATTTTGAAAGCTTTAAACCTAAAAGAAGCAGATTTCGCTAAACTAACTAGAGGAATTATTCAAAGTGATGGCAAGTTTAAGAAAAATGACATAACCCCACAACAGTTTTATCAAGAATGGTTTAATATAATTAAAAATGATCTTAACCCCCCTAATCCACCATCCCCGCTTGTTTTTGGAGAACATAAAAGCCTGAAATCCGTTACTTTTACCGGTTCGAGCGACCAAATTGCTATGATTGATGCAGCCCTTCAAGATGTGTTTGGATACCCTGCTTTTGTACTTTTATTAGGCGGAGTCATGACATTTAGTGAAGATTCGACACAAAGTTTTGGTTATAGAATCGATTTTGTAAAACACTCTCAGCAAGAACAGTCAACTCTCTTAAAAGATTTTCTCGGAAGAGCTCTTCATGACACATTCCCCCGAGATATAGGCGATAAATACTTATCAGGATCAATTAGAGGATTTACAAGAAGAGCCTTTTATTGGACGGAAACACTTCTATTTGGCTTCAGACGAGGTAATAGTATTATCAATCCCCCAACCACTTATTTTACTGACAATTATTATGATGACTTTGATCCAGCACTGGTATCCGATTACAGTTTTGCTACACAAGAGTTTCTAAAAAGATATTTCACAGAATACAACTCAGTCTCTAAAACAAGACAAAAACATTTTGATGGGAGACTTGAAATCTTCGATTTAATGTTTCCTAAAGCGAGAGAGTCTTTTGAAAAGGAAAGAGAAAGAATTGACCCAAGTATTTATCATTCTGGATCTGAAAGAATATTTATAAACCAATTAATGAAGAATATAGACTTTCCAGACCAAACTGCCCACGATTTTGTAACCAAATTGAAAATGCTTGGTACCGCAAACTCAAATGAGCGTTTTGTTTTAGGGAGGTCAACCGAAGAAGCGTGGGGTGGCACTTGGGTGGCTTTTGAGATGACTCGAAACAACGACTTAATTCCGGCCATAAGTAATTCCAAATTAACCTTAGACACTTTTAAAACATGGCGAGAGTCAAATTATGCGATACTAAACAGAGAGGAGAGTGACTATTTTCTAGATTTCGATATAGCATTAAATTCTGGGCTGGATCAAGATCTTATTGATGCATATAGAAAAATCAAAGAAATGTTTGACATGGTTCCTGAGAGCGATTCCTTAAAAATAGAATTATATGCAAGAGGTAAAAATGGCATTGACCGATTTAATACAATTAACAGAAAGCTAAACTCTGAAAACATATTGGTTAGACCCGATTATATCGATACCGATTTTAGGTTTCATGAAATAGAGGTAAACCGCGAAAATCCCGCTAAGGCTATTATTAGTTTACTTTTGTGGATGATGCTAGAGCCTAATATCTTTTCTGTAGTTAAATGGGGAAATAGAAACTTTATATATTCAGACATCTTTGATTTATATGATCAAAGCCATATTCAGTCTGGCTCGATCGATTCTGCCAACCGTATTGAAGGATCATTTGTTTGGATTGACGGGGCGGGGGGAACATTTACACCAGAAGCATATAAACAGTTCGCAGACGCCTTTTCAAGAATTTTCATGCCCCGAGATATACGATACTTCTTGGGATTCCACAATCATGAGACAGACAACAGATTTAACAATATAATCGATTATATCAAATACAAGGTCAAAGTGCTTTTCAAAAACAGGGGAGTTTTACACGATGATCTACTTGACCTCAGATAATTCTTTTTTCCCTATAATTTAAAAATCTTTTTTCTTCATATTGAATATACATGATTGATACCATTTTATTTACAAAATCTCCTTCGAATATCTGAAATTTATCGAAGTATACATGATCAATAATGAGTTCTCTTAAGTTAGGTAACCAATACAAAAATTCAGGTATAATATTAATAGGATTATAATAAATTGATAAGATCTTTAAGTTAATAAGATTCTTCATTGATTTTGGTAGTTCTTTGATGATATTTTCTGATAAAGACAGACTTTTTAAACTATGAAGATTACCAAATGAGAGGGGTAAATCTTCAATATAATTGTCTCTAAGAATTAACTTATTCAGATCTTTAAGCTTACCAATCGATTCTGGTAGGGTTATTAGATTATTTTCATGAAGGTCCAACAATTCTAGACTGGATAAATTCCCAATAGATTCAGGAAGCCTATCAAGTTTATTGCGATACAATTCAAGCAATTTAAGCGACTTTAAATTTCCGATAGATTCTGGAAGATATTCAATTTTATTACTGCGTGCTTTTATTTGTTCCAATGATTTAAGATCACCAATAGAATCTGGAAGTGTTTTTAGACAGTTATTAGTCACTTCAAAAACCCTAAGGGTTTTAAGCTCACCAATCCATTCAGGGAGGGCTTCTATTGAATTGTACGACAGAATTAAGTGTTCTAGTGAAGTTAACTTTCGAATAAGTTCAGGAACTTTCTTAAGTTTCTGACCTTGGAGCTTTATTTTAATTACCTTTCCTTGTTTGATGTCAATATCAAGGTTATCGGTTCGAATCAACGTCTTTATTAATAGCAGCATCGCCTCTCTTTCATTCTCATCATCGACTATGCTTAATAGCTCTTCTAATGATAAATAGCTCAGATAATTCGTGCTTTTAAGGTATTTCCGCACGCTTTCGACTCCAGTGTTATAGCGCTCAACAATCTCTTCCTTAAAGATTCTTTTTGCTTGAAGGTCTCCGACATTAGCAAGTTTTTTCAGCAGTGGAAAGGATAAATTTGAGTGAAGCAGTCTTGTATTATACCCGTGCTCACACCATGCTTGTAGATTCGAGCAGAGCCCCCAAAACTCCTCTTCAGGGAGGATTTTGTACGTCGGAATTTCATGTCTCCGGATCTTTTCTGGTTCAGGAGGTTCTCTCATTGAAGGGTTTATAATTTCTGCAGCTTCGTCAATGGATTTTATCTCGTCGAAGCTCTCGATTTCCTCTAAGGGAAGGTTAATCATGAGGAACCGACACTGTTTAAACTTCTCACCGGCTACATAAATATACGTTTTCCCGCCTTCAAGCTTCATCGTGAGGAATTTGTTGATTGTAAATTCTCGTTTAACCATTGTCTTCATGTTACTAAAGAAATTCACAAATTTAAATGTATAGGGACAACAAATTTTGTATTCACTAACGAATATCCATTCTCTTTTATTTATCAAAGACTTGACTAATCATTTTAAAATCGCTTTCACGACAACTCCTCAAGAACTTAAGAAGATTTAAGGGGGATAAACAATCCTTTTTAAAACAGGATCAAAATATTGTTATTTCTTTTTAAAAAGGAGAGGTTTTAAGTAATCAAAGATTTTTCGTTATGTACATGTGTATATAACGCTAAGTTTGAGAACTATAATGATTGATATATCGGGAAAAGAACCAATTCTTAGGATCGCTACTGCCTCTGGAAGTATTAAGCTTAAGAAGGAAACTATCCAGAAAATACAGAATAATCAAGTTAAGAAAGGGGATGTTTTTACTATAGCAAAAATAGCAGCGATTAATGCTGTAAAAAAAGTTCCTGATCTGATTCCATTATGCCACCAAATCCCAATCAACAAAATTGAGATAGATTTCAATATTGAAAATGACACTACTATAAGCGTTTCATGCACAGTAAAAAGTGTTGCGCAGACAGGAGTCGAGATGGAGTCTCTTACAGGTGTTAACGTTGCGCTTTTAAATATATGGGATGTTGTAAAGATGTATGAGAAAGACGAAAAAGGTCAATATCCCTCTACATTAATTTCTGATATTAAAGTTGATGAAAAAATAAAAAAAATAAAGTAAATTTAGATGAAAGACAGCTACAACAGAAAAATTAAGCACATCAGATTTTCACTCACGTCTAAATGTCAATATTCCTGTTTGTATTGCGATAGCGAAGGGTATAGTAGAACTAATGAGCTTAGTGTTGAAGAGATTACAAAATTGTGCAAGATATTAGCAGAAATATTAGAAGTTTCCAGGATTAAATTCACTGGGGGGGAACCAATGTGCCGAGAAGAAATAGTAGAAATAATCAAAAACGTATCTGATTTACACCTCTATAAAGATATTTCCATGACTACTAACGGATTATTTCTTCTTGAAAAGGCAGAAGAATTATATAAAGCTGGTTTAAATCGAATTAATGTTTCTTTAGCATCTCTTAATCCAAAAGTGTATAAAGAAATATATGGTTCAGATACCCTTGAAAAAGTATTGAAAGGTTTACAAAAAGCAAAAGAAGTTGGATTTAATCCTATAAAGTTAAATTTTGTAGTGATGAATGGGTTAAATAATAATGAATTGGGAGATATGATAGAATATTGTGCACGAAATAACTTCATTTTGCAAATTATCGAATTACATAAAGTTTCTGAAGTAATTGGAGGAAATTTAGAATTTTATGAAAAACACCATTTAGATATTAAATCGATTATAAAAAGTTTGGAGCTTAGATCAAAGCAGAAAGTCCAAATCAGGGGTTCTATGCAGAATCGAAAAGTTATAACATTACCTAATGGAGCGGTGGTCGAAACAATCACACCTAGTCACGAATTTTGTATGGGCTGTACTAAATTACGAATTGGTTGTGACGGGAATCTATTTGGATGTTTATATAGATCCGATCTTGGAAAAAATATTAAAGAAGCTCTTCGAAATCATCATTCATTTGAAGAAATTGTAAAGCAAGTTTCGCGGGTTTTGGACTCAAGAGAACCATATTATTAAAGATTGTTGAATTTGGGTTTATTAAATGATTGTAGAAGTTCTTTATTTTGCTGAGTTTAAGGATATAACGGGAAAAGAGAAAGAACAATTTGAATTATCAAATAATCAATTAAAGACTTTGATCGAATTATTGTTAACTAAATATAAAGTACCTCTTCGAAATTTGCTATGGGATGAAAATTGTCAAAACATAAGTAATTTAATCTCAGTAATTATAAATAATCAACCCCTCCTTCTTGAAAATCCCCTTTTAGCAGAATTAAATGATGGAGATGTAATAGCCTTCTTAATGCCTGTATCGGGGGGATAAGGTGAATTGAATACTAAAAATAAATCCAAAATTAAATCTGGTATCTATAGTAAGGGAGAAATTGATCTTGCGCGGATTATACAATCAATAAAAGAAGATTCCAGTATCGATGAAGCAGGATCAATTCACACTTTTACAGGGATTGTAAGACGTAGTTCTAAGACAGGAAAACCCGTGATTGGGATGAAGATAGATGCTTATGAAAGCCTAGCGAATCAAAGTATAAAGAAAATTTGTGAAAAACTAAAACAAGAGAAGGGGATTATAACTATTAAAATTATTCATTTAAAGGGAGAATTTGAGCTTTCTGAGGATTTAGTTTACGTGGTTGTTGTTTCTGCCCATAGAAAGGAGGGCTTCAAAGTAATCAGTAAAGCTGTTGACATGTATAAGAACGAAATAGCTGTGTGGAAAAGAGAAGATTTTAAAGATGGATCTTCTGAATGGATCCATTGAAATTGTATTATATTATGAATGTGGATTAGATGAAATTTCTAAAAACAATTAAAGTTGAAGAATTTAAGGAAATCTTAGATTCAGTTCCAATTTTAAGAACAGAGGAAGAAATTGTCAGCATTGAAGAAAGCTTTAATCGAATAACTTCAAGAGAAATTATTAGCAGAATTAACGTCCCTCACTTTAGAAAATCAAGAATGGATGGATATGCTGTACTAGCTGAAGATACTTTTGGAGCAGAAGAAGATAATCTTATAAATTTAAAATTAATAGAAGTAATTCAAGCCGGTGATATTCCTCAAAATAGATTGGGTAAAGGTCAATGTTCGTATGTTGCAACTGGAGCTGCTGTGCCTGAGAATGCTAACGGTGTTGTAATGGTTGAGTTTAGTGAAAAAGAGGGAAGTGAAATTTTAGTCTCTAAAGCGATCACTCCTGGAACTCACATTATTGAAATAGGGCATGATATAAAGGAGAGAAGTGTAATAGTAAAAAAAGATACACTAATTAACCTAGCGACTATGGGAATTCTTGCTTCAGTAGGAAGTAAGGAAGTAAGGGTATACAAACAGGTTATTGTTTCCCTTCTTAGTACTGGTAATGAAATTGTGAGCCAAGATGTAGAAACTCTAGATATTGGTAAGATTTATGATGTTAATTCGGTAGTTTTGAAAAAAGCTATTGAAAATACTGGGGTTTTAGTCAAGTATTTAGGTGTTATAAAAGATAGTTATGAAGAATTGAAAAGTGCTGTAGATAAAGCTTTAGTATCGAGTGACATAGTAATTTTATCTGGGGGAACCTCGAAAGGAGAAGGAGATTTGGGTCCCCAAGTCTTAGAAAAATATAATGACATTGAAATTATGGTTCACGGAGTAAAAATAAAGCCAGGAAAGCCGATTATCTTTACGAAATTAAAGAACAAAATAATCTTTATTCTACCTGGTTATCCAACATCTGCTTTAAGCTGTTTTTATGTTTTTATTGATAATTTTTTGCGAAAAATATCTGGTTATCCCTTGAGAGATAAATATTCAAAAGAAATTGAGATAGGAGAAAGAATATATAGCACTGTTGGAAGACATGAATTTAAAGCGGTTAAGATTAAAGAAGAAGATGGTATAAGGCTAATTTTCCCGATAAAGACTGGTTCAGAAGCAGTGAGTACAATTTTCCATGCTGATGGGTATATTGAAATAGAAGAGCTTGAATCGATAATTGAAAAAGGGGATAAAAGAAGGTTCTATTTCTTCTAATTTTTAAATTAAAATTAAACCATGTGATGAGTGATATGAAAAAAAAATTAAACGTTCACGAAGAACATAAATATAAAGCTCCTAAGAAAATCGTTTTTGCCTTAATTGTAGTAAGCACGAGTAGGTATAAAGAACTTAAGTCTAAAAAAGTAAGTTCGGATAAAACAATTCCTTTGGTGAAAAAAATACTAAGTAAAGATTTATCGATTTCACTAGAATTAGCAGAAATCATACCAGATTCAGAAGTACATCTCAATCATATTTTAGTTAAAGTAATGAAAGAGGATGCTATTGACGCTATTATATTCAGTGGAGGAACAGGTTTATCACTAAAAGATATCACATATGAAACAATAGAACCGCATTTAGAGAAAAAGTTTAATGGATTTGGAGAACTCTTTCGGAATCTCTCATATAATGAAATTGGCTCATCAGCTATGCTATCCAGGGCTGTTGCAGGGATATTAAAAGGCAAAAAGAAAAATAAGGCTGTCTTCTTACTTCCGGGATCACCGAAAGCTGTGAATTTAGCCTTAGAAGCATTAATAATGCCTGAAATTGGTCATATCATTTATATTATTAACAAAAAAGAGTGATATAATTGGAAAAGCTAAGAAAAATAGGATTCTCAAAGTTAATCCCATTAAAAGAGGCTGTAGAAAAGCTTTTTTCTCATATCCAGTTAAATCCTAAGGAAGGAATTGATATAAATGATGCTTTAAACCGAGTTTTAGCGAATGACATAGTTAGCGAAATTGATCTTCCACCATTTGATCGATCCGCCATGGATGGGTATGCTATTAACGCAGAAGATTCGTTCGGGGCTTCTACAGCAAATCCGAAAACGATTAACCTTGTTGGAACAATCGAAATTGGCGAATCATCTACTCTTAAACTTAATATAAGTGAAGCCATCAGAATATCCACTGGGGCACCGATACCAGAAGGGGGAGATGCAGTTATCAAAATTGAAGATACAGAGATAGATAATAAGCTGATAAAAATTTATGTCTCTCTACCTCCTGGAAAAAACATTTCAAAGAAAGGAGAAGATATTAAAAATGGAACTCAAGTATTAAATATGGGTATAGAGTTAAAGGCTGAACATATAGCTCTATTAACATCTTTAGGATTTAAAAGAATAAAAGTGCGTATTAAACCAAAAGTAAGTGTTTTTTCATCTGGAGATGAATTACTTGAACCAGGTGATACAATACTTCCTGGGAAAATCTACAATTCAAATACCCCAATGATTTCAGCATTAGTAAATCTTTATGGTGGAGAAGTTATTCGAGGGGAAACAGTAAAAGATGATAAAAATGTTATCAAAAATAGATTATTTGATGCAGCAAGTGATTCTGATATAGTTATTTTTACAGGAGGTACTTCTGTAGGTACTAAAGATTATCTTCCTGAAGTTATTAAAGAATCAGGCATAATTTTAGCTCATGGAATTGCCCAAAGACCGGGAACCCCCGTTTTAATTGGTTTATTAAATGATACTTTAATATTTTGTTTACCAGGCACTCCGGTTGCAGCTTATGTTTCTTTTTTAAATATAGCTGGGTTAGCAATAAGGGGTATGCTAGGGTGCTCTGTTCTTGATCCAAGAACTGAAATTATGGCGGAGATCAGTAGAGATGTTCCAGTTTCTGGTCTTGGATATCTTCATCATTTAAGGGTTAACATTGAAAAATCTGAAGAAAAATTTATTGCTATTCCAGTAAAGTTGAAGGGTTCTGGAGTTATTAGTTCACTAACGGAATCTGATGGTATTATTGAAATCCCCCCATATCAAGAAGGATTAAAAAAAGGGGAAAAAGTCATGGTGAAGCTTTTTCCAAGGTAAAAAAAATTTAAATTTCCAATAAATCATCCCAAGCTGCCCGTTCTTTATCAAAAAGTGCCTTCTCTACTTTACATTCTTCCCCAAAAACCATTGTTCCACGCGTCTTTGAATCATAGGTAGGCCATTCGGGGATATTTCCGTGATTCGGATTACCTGTTTTTGCAAAACTAATCCAAGCATCCATCATCTTTTCAGATAAATCTTTAGGTGCACCTTTTAGAAAGGCTTCTAAGGTTGGAGAATTCAATGTACCAAAAACAAAAGGTATCTCGAGCGAGTGACATGCCCCTAAGTTTCCCTCTAATCCAGGTGAAGGCCAAGTAAACATATAATTGTAAGTGTTAGGTTGATGAAGTTTCTGAGCCTCAAGTAGGCGTATCGTAGGGATGCGGAATGCAAAATCTGTAATAACCGCTATGAGGACTTCAAGCGTCTCTGTAGGATGTTTTCCTTCTCTTGCTTCCTTATATGTTTTTATTATTTTTGCACTTTTTTCTTTTTCTATTCCTAGCGTACCTAAAAACCCAACCAACATATTTTCAGCATCATTTTCAACCATCGAGTGGAAAGGTTCTATTGCCGTATATAATTTAAATTCCTCAAGGTTGGTGCCTATCATGAAATCAATATTGGCACACTCTCCATTTAGAAAAGCTTTTAGTGGATGTTTTGGGAACGTATCTCCGATGATTAAAGGTCTTAAGGCCATGACATCTGTGGGTTGTGAAGCAGTAACTTGATTTTGCGCGTCAATGATCTTTTCCGGTGGAACTTCTCGTAACGATTCAATATCACCTATTTTAATATTTAGTTTACGAATTATCTTCTTAGATGTTTTATCACTAACATTAGTATCAATATAAGGAGCACTCTGGGCAATGACTCTGCGAAAAAGACCTTTCGCCTTCGGTATTGTGCATAAAGCGGCTACGGAATATCCTCCCGCAGATTCTCCAAAAATCGTAACATTCGCAGGATCACCCCCAAAAGACCCAATATTCTCGTTTACCCATTTTAAAGCCATTAATTGATCTTGAAATCCTACGTTAGGTGGTATACCCTTACTATACAAAAAACCAAAAGATCCGAGTCTATAATTAATCGTGACGATCACAATATCACCCCTAAGAGCTAATACCGACCCATCGTACATTGGATCCGTTCCACCTCCTATCATGAAAGCCCCTCCATGAATCCAAAACATAACAGGACGTTTTTCATTGTCGGTTGCTGGAGTCCAAATGTTTAGCGTTAAGCAATCTTCACCCTCAGGTTCAAGTTTACCGAGAAATTGTTCAAGCTCAGAATGTCCTTGAAATGAACACGGTCCGTATTCAGTGGTATTAAGCACTCCATCCCAAGATTGCTTATCTACAGGCGGAGAAAAACGTAATTTCCCAATCGGGGGTTCAGCAAAGGGAACACCCTTAAAAATTTCCAAACCTTCTTCTTTATACCCTTGGATTTTTCCGGCTTTAGTTTCAATAATGTTTGATTTTTCCATAAATAGTATTTTTGTTTTAAGGTTTAAAAACCTTGATACGGCAAAATAAAGCCAAATTAGTTATAAATAAAAGTTAAAAATTATTTAATTGTAAGGTTAATAACTCAGTACAAATAAAGTCATGTTTGATATACTATTTCCAGCGCTTTCCGATAAAACCGCTACTGAAATATTATGCCATCCTACAGCTATACTATGTATTACATGTTGTAGACTTACAGAAAAGAAATCAGTGGTTGATCCACCCATATCATTTCCAACTTTTGTCGATGGTGTATTAATCGTCACTCCATCTACACTAAAGGAAAACAAAATGGAAGAATTACTATGAAACCTAAAACAGCTCCAACTTTTCCCATTGCTTTCAACCTTTTTAATCTAACTGTAAAATTACTTATTAAATAAATATTAAATAATTATTTTAGAACTATAAAGAAGATATAGTTTTAAACATTTATGATAATCAATTAATGAAATAATAATACTTAGGATTCCACAACCACAGGTTTGATCCTAGATTCACGAATATCATCGACTATATCAAAGATATAAAAACTCAGATCAAGAACTCCCCACAAAATAATATCTGACTCTCCTTTTTTTAATTAACCTACTAATTCGTATTTTACTCCCTAATTATTTTTTTGTTTACTTGATTGAAAAGATAATCTTATAATTTCTAAAGCTCGTTCACCTAATATTTATATTAAATATTTAGATTTGACTTTATGGTTAATAATCTATCTATATTTCAGTCTTTATTAAGTTAAATATAAAGATAAGATTTGTTTATTTAGGATAACCTAAAGGTTTAAATTTGAAAAAACATGATCTCTAGGTAGAATGATTTTTTTATCAATTGTAGATCTAATGGTTCCAGTTTTTCTGGCGTTTCGAGAAGGAATAGAAGCAGTATTAGTAATAGTTATAATACTATTATATTTAAAAAATACTGATCAACGATTTTACTATAAATATGTCTTCATCGGGAGCATTTTAGCTATTATTTCAAGTGTTATTTTTGCTGTAGTATTTACGGCGTTATTTGGAGGATTTACTGGTGCAGGAGAGCAAATCTTTGAAGGTGTAGCTTTCATTATTTCGGGAATTTTTGTATTGACTTTAGTGTTATGGATGAGCAAGGAAGGACCTAAAATGAAGAAACATTTGGAAGAAAAGGTTGAGTTTTCAATTGAATCTGGTAGAGTTTTTTCAATAGCGATTCTTACATTTATTATTATCATTCGTGAAGGAATCGAATTAGTCCTCCTACTAACAGGAGCAACCTCTGTTGGTTCTCTGAATCAGGTAGATGTTATATTAGGATCTTTGATCGGTCTCGGTATTTCAGTTGGCCTAGGATTATTAATTTACCTCGGCGTTAAAAACATTAATCTATCAAAGTTCTTTAAAGTAACTAACGTAATTCTTATATTGTTTGTTGCTGGCTTAATAACATATGGAATTCATGAATTAATAGAGGCTGCAATAGGGGCTGGAGTAACAAGTCCACTCTTCCAAGAAGTATGGAATATTAAACCTATACTACCTGAGAAATTTCCCGATGGTAACCCATTAACCCCAGAATGGCTTGAAATTATTGGATCGCTGTTAAAAGCATTATTTGGTTATAATGCGAATCCTGCTTTGTTAGAAATAATAATTTATCCAAGTATACTAATTTCAACTGGCATAATATCATTGAAATTGTGGAAGCGAACAAATTCTATATTATTGATGGAGCTGGAACAAAAAAAACAATCCAAACTTTCTTAGGATTAATCAATTTATTTTTTTTTCTTTTTTTTCTCATTTCTAAGATAAACCCTTATTTTTGAATTTATTAAGTTGTTGTATAGGAGCTAATTGAATAGTTTAAAGCCTAGTATTCTTTTCTTGTAGCTTTCTTTCTAACTCGTCTTTTTCTTCTTTAAGCTTTTGAATTTTCTTATCCTTACTTTTCATTCTTAATGCTGTTACAGTAATACCTTGGAGATTAACCAATTTTTTGATAAAAATATAAGTTGCTACCAAAATTCCAATTAAATAAAATACATTAACAGTCCAGAAATAGGGATCAATAGTTGTATAAATCTGTAAGTTTATCAATGATAAAAATGGAGAAACTACAGCTATAAATCCAATCCATATCATACCTAGTAATAGAATCAGTTTCTCCCAAGTTCTAGTTTGAATTCTAAAAAATACATAGAGATGCAACCAATACATAACAAAGATAAAAGAAATAGGAGTGAATATCAAAGATCCTACTGCTAAAACCACCAAAACATTTATAGCAAATTTATTACGCCATATATCTAGTACTTCCTTTACTGTCATTTGATCCTGTACTTGAGCTCTAGCAAATTCTTTTCTCAAAGAAAAATACTTCTTTTTAATTTCTCTTGCTACTTTTTTTGCTTTCTTTTTCCAAAAAGTCAATTTCCCCAACTCCACAGCTTTTTGAAATTGTTCACTAGCTAAGGGTAGAATATAAAGAGTCAAAAGTAAAGAAACAATTCCATAGATATAGAGAATATTATCAATCCAAAACCATATCCCTTCTTGAGTCACCGCTGAGGCTTGAAAATAGCTTGAAAAGATTTTATAGATTGCATAGCCAATTAAAATTGTAGGGATTATAATTTCAATAACAATTATAGATTTTGTACCTTTTTTCTTGAGTTGACCGCTAAATTTATCCATTAGAAGCAAAAATCCATTTGCAATGCTTAAGATTAATCCAAAACCAGAAAGAAACTTTATAACCCAAAAGAAGATAAGGAAAGTGATGTTAACCGTTAGGATTCCAAAAATAAGAACCCAAAGCATAACTATTGAAGTGAAAATTAACCCAATGATATAGATTAACTTATAAGATTTTTCTTCCATTATTAATAAAAAGAAGCTCCCTATTTAATGTATAAGATATTTTTGTATTTATGTCATAAGTGTGTTATTACATAAACTAAACTTATTTTAGAAATGGTTAATTCTTAAATTTATGGTTGATAGGACCAGTATTGTGTCAGAAATACAAGCAAAATTTAAGATCATAGGTAGAACAGAAGAACTAAAACAGATTATATTAGCTCATTCAGTAGGTAAGAATATTTTATTAGAAGGCAATGTGGGTGTCGGAAAAACTACGCTAGCTAAGGCTATCGCTGAACATTATGGCTCCAATGATTCAAATTTTTATCGAGTTGACTGTAGCGAAGAATTACTCCCCCATAATCTAGTTGGTTATTATGAACCTCCTCTAGTAATTGCGAAGGGTTATAATGAAGATTCTTATAAAAATGGACCTTTAGCTTTAGCAATGCTTAACGGGGGATGTTTATTTATAAACGAAATTAATAGGATGCCAGAAAACACACAAAATTCATTATTGACCGCCCTAGATGAAGGAATCCTCGAAATTCCTAAATTAACAACAATTAAGGCTCATAAAGATTTCTTCGTCATCGCCACCCAGAACCCCGCCGCGCACGTTGGCGTAACAGTTCTTGGGGAGGCATTAAAGGATAGGTTCATATGGATTAATTTAGATTATCAAAATCCAGATGAGGAAATTCAAATCATCGAAAAAGAAGGTAACATCAACTCTAAAAAAATAACAACGATATCTCAAAATGTTATCCAAGCTACTAGAGGAGCTATTTCAATCCGAAGAGGGAGTTCGATTAGAGGTGCTATTGATTTAGCTACATTAATAAATCAATATGATAATAGTGATAGTACAAGCAACTGGGTTGAAGCTGCCGTAATGGCATTATATAATAAAGTCGAATTAGAAGATGGGCTCTCTCAATCTAAAAAAGAGATAATATCTAGTATTGTTTTAGCTGTTTTAAATAAATCGGATTTTCAATAATCGATGATTTCTCCGAGGAGGAATCTGAGGAGATTGAGAAAAGGCTGCATGTTAGAATGACTGAGAGTCGACCAGACAAAGAAGTTTTAGAGTATGAGATAGCAAGGAAAAAAAAGAAAAAACCCGATTATTACAAGCACCTCGCCAACTCGTTAGCATACAAGGAAATAAGGGATTTAACATATTTGGCAATACAGCATAAAAATCTTGAAGCTATAATGGGTTTACTTAAAGCGAACGTTTATGCCGCAACAGATATGTTGGACACTGAAGATGGTGTAAGGTTTTTTGCTGAAAAAGCTAAAGAATCAGGGGATTTTATGCCAGAAATTTACTTTTTTATTAGGCGTCCTATATCTGCAAAATATAAGTCGATTTTTAGACGCCTCGCCCGTCAAAGCATCATAAAGTTATCATTAAAGATAACGAGTAAGGGAATTAGAGGGAAATTTAAAAGATCAGTTCCATACTACCAAATTGGAATGCCTGAATTTAGTTTGGATGAGACAATCCAACATAATCCGTTAAAAATTTACGAGAAAAGTATAAATTATAAAGATATCTATGGAATCGTAAGGAAACGGCAAAAAAGAAAAGTTGTACTGATATTAGACACTAGCGGGAGTATGTATGGTCGTCTTTTGTTGAACGCTGCCCTTACAACTTCAGTTTTAGCATATAATATGGAAAAGGAAGATTATGCCATAGTTTTGTTCAATTCTACTGCAATGACGTTAAAAAAAATTAACCAACAAAAACCAAGCCTCAAAATTATAGATGATATCTTAGATTCAGAAGCTATGGGATTTACTAATATTCAATTAGGTCTTGAAAAGGGATTAAAAGAATTGAATAAAACTAGGGAAGTGAGGAAAAGCCGGTTTGGAATATTAATCTCAGATGGGGTATTTAATCGAGGAAAAAATCCGATTGAAATTGCGAAACAATACCCTAAATTACATGTTATAGGTATGCCCGCCGAAAATGATGCAGCTCAAGGGATTAACACATGTCGAGAGATAGCAGTTGCAGGGAGAGGAAAATTCTATGCCGTAAACGATTATAAGGAAATTCCAAGAGCTTTAATCGATTTATTAACCCAATCTTAAAGGATCTCTAGGTTTATGTTTAGGAAACTCCTTAATAACAAGATTACACATCATTTCTTCATGTTTACTATTAATTAAAGATTTTTACTTAAGAATTATTATATTTAAGAGAGGATTTTAAATGTTCTATAATTTAACTGACAAAATCATAAAAAGAATGAAATTCCTAGAAGAAATTGATTCAAAAGACAGAATTGATGGAACTCCACGTTTAGAAAGGTTGCGTCAAATTCCCCGCGAAACAGGAAAATTTCTTTCAATCTTAGCAGCTTCTGCCCCTAAAGGTAAATTCATTGAAATTGGGACTAGTGCAGGTTACTCGACTTTATGGATTTCACTCGCTTGCAAATTATTGGGATCGACTATAACTACTTTTGAAATCTTGAAACAAAAAGCAAAATTAGCTGAAGAAACCTTTAAAAAAGCAAATATGGAACATTATATCGAATTAATATTAGGTGACGCACGAGATTATATAAAAAATTATAAAAATATTGCGTTTTGTTTTTTGGATGCAGAAAAAGAGATATATGGTGAGTGTTATGATCTATTAATTCCGAATATGGTAAATGGGGGACTTCTAATAGCTGATAATGCAATTAATCATTATGGAACTTTAAAACCGATGTTAGATAGAGCTTTAGTAGATCATCGTGTAGATGCACTAATAATCCCAATTGGTAAGGGAGAATTGTTGTGTAGAAAGTATAAGAACAATTGAAAGAATAGGATCTAAATCGAGTTGAAAAATATTAATAATACATATAAATAGTTGATTTATTTCTATTGATTTATAAAGAAAAATGCTTGGATTAGAGCAAAAAAACTGAAAAAATCTCATGTAGATTACTGTTGATGAGGAGGATGATGGAAGGCAAACCCATTCGTTACGTATTTAAAATTTGTTTAATTGGCAGCGGTGGTGTCGGAAAAACATGTCTAGCTAGACGATTATGCTTAAATACTTTTACTGCTAAAACTCAATTAACTGTAGGAACAGACTTCTATACGTATGAGATCCCAATTATTGTTAAAGGTGATGAGGTTTTTGCCCGGCTTTCGATATGGGATTTTGGGGGCCAAGAACAATTCAAAAAGCTATTTAGTTATTATATAAACGGAACGAATGGAATTTTCCTAGTATTTGATCTATTAAGCATGGAATCTCTATTCAAATTAGATTGGTGGTATGAAAATCTGATTCAGTATAACCTTAAGAACTGCCCAAAAATATTAGTAGGAACGAAACATGATTTAGCACAGAATGTTGATGCAAAATTTAAAGTTAACAAATATATTATTGAACAGTTTCTTCAGAACCATAATCAAAAACAGTTTATTAAGACTTCTTCAAAAGAAAATGAGAACATTCTCTCTAGTTTTAAAGAAATTACAAAGAGAATAATGAAGTCTAATAACTTAGAATATGATAGATTTCCTTAATACTAACTAAAGTTAATTTAATAATTTCTCTAATAATACTAGTTCTTTTAGGATTTTGCATCATGATTCTCAATATTATCCTTTTATTTTTCTTTTAAAAATTTTTGTTTTTAATCATAAATTGAATAATAAGATGATCTCGTTAGAGCTAAAAAACTAAGGAGAATTAGGATCAAGCATTGATACAGCAAAAATTTCCCACACTGGTCTGTTATTATGATTCACTTTTTGAATTGCTCTCTTTAGGGGACGGTGATACATTTCCGGGATCCCTTTCATAATATCAACTCGCTTTCCTGCCCCGACTAATTCAATCATTGGAAGGCACCATTTTTGTGGAACTTTAGCATACATAGCCTCAATTAAAACCAACTTTTGATATAACTCATATGATTCTTCACCAAATTGATCAATTAATCCATCAATATCTTTCCAAAAGTCCTCAAAAACGGTGGGTTCAAATTTATGAGATTTAACTTGGCTCTGTAATGATTTTCTATATTTTTCTTCAAATCTTTGATTAATTTCCTCAGCGAGAGAGCTTAGAATATGTTCTGTAGATGAACCAAGAGGAATTTGATAATCTATTATTAACACTGAAAAAACAAACTCTCCAGGACTAAATCGGGCTTCTAAGTGCCCTGATCGAATTAATGACACTCCAGCTGGAAAGTCTAACTCTTTGACAAAATTGTTGAGAGCAGATAAAAACCCAGACATTAATTGATCTTTATCAGTTTGCCCAAAATCTAAAATAGCGTATTTATTCAGTAAAACACCAGCATCTTTAACTATAACATAGACTTCTACGCGATTCATAATCTTATGTTCTATTGATATATTTCATGCTTATTTGATAATTGATTTCTATTTTTTTGGGTTGAGAATGGTTTTTAATAATAGTAGGATCAATATTTTTAGTCTTATAATATTATAGATTACGTAAATATATTCTTATCCTTGCTTATTTACTATAAATATTACGAATTAATCTAATAAAAAGAATTTAGCAAACTTATTTTAATTCGAAACAGAACCTCGTATGTGGTTGAATATTAACTCAACAGTCGTGGACTTAGATATCTAAAAGTTGAAGAGAACTGATTTCAGATTTTATGTTCTTTCGAGCTATCTTTTCAAATTGTTTTCGAAACCTTTCTGTTTTAAATAGATATTCTTGATTAAGAAAATTCTCTAAAATTTTAATTCTCTCTAAGATATAAATCTTTTCTGGCACAAAGGAATATTCTTTTCTGATATTTTCAGCATATATTCGATATATTTCATCATTTGCTCCAAGGATTAATAAATCTAAATCTAGAAAAAGTCTAGTGCTAAGATCTTCATTAGAGTCAATTTTTGAATGATTTTTTGTCTTTAAAATTAAATATTTTACTTTTTCTATTTTCTTTTTATCGTAATATATAATATTGAGAAATTTTTTGGCCATTTCAGAACTTTTCTCTTCGTTATCACTCCTTTTTGCATCATATACTATATCATGAAACCAAATTGCAAATAAAAATGAATCATAATCATCAACCAATGTTTTTAATTCTTCAGCTTCAGTCAGCATATCTCCGACGTGATTTAAATTATGATAATATCTACCTAAGGAATTATAAAATTGAACAAGTCTATCAAAAGTATCTTTGATGTATCTATCGTCATCAGAAAAATTTGACACTAAATCAATCCAATCAACATTTAATTTATCCTTATTCTTCATTATTTATCGTTTTGGGTTTTTCTTATTATTAATGTAATGATCGATAACATTAGATTTTTAGATTTCAGTTGAATTTCCTTGTATTTTGCTACTATATCTTAAGATATTCTCATTAATTAGATTATTATTAGTTTCTTATTTATTTCTCTATCCTCTTTCAATTGTTTTTTTTAAAAAAAAATTTTCCCGCAAAAGAGTTTAACAAGACGGTTGTAACACTCAATGCCATGGCTATCATAGCCCATATCGGGTGAACTAACCCAAGAATACCAGTAAGTACCCCAATTGCATTAAATGAAAAAGCCATGATAATATTTTGAACAGTTTTTGAATAACTAGATTTTCCTATATGGTAAGCATCTATGATTCCTTTTAATTGATTATTAATTAAAATAATATCAGCAGATTCTATAGCAATATCTGTACCTGCACCAATGGCAATCCCAATATCAGCTTGCATTAGTGCTGGAGCATCATTAGTTCCATCCCCGACCATTGCCACTCTATCTCCTTGAGATTGAAGATCTCTTATTTTTTTTGCTTTTTCTTGAGGTAATACCTCTGCTAATATGTTGTTAATACCTAATTCTTTTGCAATAACTTTCGCTACACGCCAATTATCACCAGTAATAATTGTTGGCTCAATCTCAAGTTGTTTGAGTAAACCTATAGTTTTTTTAGCATCCTCTTTTAATGTATCTCCGATAGCAATAACCCCAATAATTTTTTCTTTTTCTACTATATTAATTATTGTAAAACCTTGGTTCTCTAATTCAATCCGCTGTTTCTCGAATTTTTCATTTATTATCCCTTTACCTTCAATAAAACGCGTGTTTCCCACAAGTATATTTTTATTATCTATAGTCCCTTTAACTCCTAGACCTGTAATTTCTTGAAAATCAAGGACTTCTTGAAAAGGGATATCATTAGAGTTAGCGTATTCAACAATAGCTTTTGCTAAAGGATGGTTTGATCCAGCTTCAATACTTGCTGTTACAGAAATAAGTTCTTCTTTACTATAAGGTTTAACTGGTATAATTTTAACGATTTGAGGTCTTCCTATAGTCAAGGTGCCTGTTTTATCAAAAATGATTTTACTAATATCTTTAAACACCTGAAAAGCTTCTCCAGAACGCATTAGAATACCTTTTTGAGCCGCAATACCACCGCCTCGGATAATTGCTAAAGGAGTAGCCATTCCTAAAGCGCAAGGGTAACCCATTACTAGAACTGATAATGTTGCAAATATTGCTTTTTCGAAATTAAATTCTCCTGTAAATAACCAAAACCCAACTGTCCAAATAAAAAAAGCGAGAATTGCCGCGAAAAGTACGATTTTAACGAAATATTTTAGTACGTAATCAATTATAATCGCGATTCCTGGTTTGAGAGCTCGTGCTTCCTGAATGTGTTGAGAGATTTGTTGAAGGAAAGAATCTTTCCCGACTTTAGTTACTTCAATTAACAACAACCCTTGAAGATTTAACGATCCCCCTATTACAGTATCTCCTTTTATTTTCTCGACTGGGAAAGATTCTCCCGTCACAAGGCTTTGATCCACTGAGGACATACCACTAATTACAATACCGTCCACAGGAATTCTTTCTCCTGAGCGAATTCTTACTTTATCTCCCTTTTTAACCAATTCAACTAAAATTTCTTCTTCAGTATCATCTCTTTTTATAATTCGAGCTGTTTCAGGTTGTAACTCCATTAACTTTTTAATAGCCTGGGAAGATCTTGTTCTTACAAACAAAGAAACGTACCCAGAAAGAATATGATAACTAGTTACAAACACACAAACAGCAAAAAAATCTGCTATTGGCCAATTCCTAACAAAAATCCCATAAATTCCCCCTATTAAACCTCCAAATGCTGCAAATTCTAATAAGACATGTTGGTTTAGTATAAATCTTTTTAAAGATGCCCATGCCATTAGTTTAATATACCAACCGGGGATAAACATTGTAAAAATTGCTAATAAAAACATTATCCAAGGCACTAACAGATTTCTTAACCCCAACCACATAAAAACCATGAACACCAATGAGATTAATGTCGCAGTGGTCGCTATGAACAAACGATTCCTTTCCTTGCGTAATTCTTGTTCTTCCTCATCAAAACTATAGAGTTTATTGGGATCTCTAATTTTAAAACCTAAATCCCTAAGTGTATCTTTTATTTCAAGAGGGCTGGTTAAATAAGGCTCATATTGAATTAGAGCTTCTTCATGTGCTAAACTTACTCCAACCTTATGAACACCATTTAGGCGATTAAGAGCTTGTTTAATCGAATGAGTGCAAAAGGAACATTGCATACCTCCAATTTTTAATAGAATTTTCTCGAGTGAATTGTTCATTAGCATGAAGCCTCGATTATCATCCTAAAATTTTTAACCCAATTTTTTGATAGGAAATCCCAAATCTTCTATTATTGTTTTTATAACTTGTATTGTGATTATTTCCTCATCAAAAAGCAAATCTACATTCTGAGTTTTATAATCCGCTTTGATACTTATTATACCTGGTTCATTTTTTAATACTGTCTCAATACGCGCTTTGCAAGATTTACAATGAATTGCCTTATTTTTCGCGGTGAATTTTATTTTTCTTGGTTTAATTTTAAACTACCTTGATTTTAAATTTGGTAAAATTCTCATTATACACTTTATCTATATCTTATCTGATGTAAAATAGATAAAGTTATTCAATACAACAACTAATAACAGAAATATCTCGTTTGAATGATTGGGCTGTAAGTTTTATAGCTTCTGATAATGTAGGAAAAACATGGATTGTACTAATTACATCATCGAGTGTCATATGATTCTTAATAATCATAACACCTTCATGAATTAGATCAGCAGCATTAGTAGATAAAATGTGAATGCCTAAAATTTCTTCTGTTTTTCTATTGATTACGATTTTTAATACTCCTTTATCTTCATTAATGATTTTTGATTTAGCTACAAACCCAATTGGGATTGTATTACATCTGCAATCAAAACCCATTTGATTTGCTTGGAGATCAGTTAAACCAACACTCCCAACTTGAGGACTGGTAAAAATTGCATGGGGAACCACTCTGTAATCCATTTTAATTTTTTCATCTGATAAAGCATTCGTCGTAGCAATCATTCCTTCTCTAGCAGCAATAGTTTCTAACATTGGTTCACCGATTACATCCCCGGCAGCCCATATGTTTTCTCTTGCCTTCATAAATTCATCAACGATAATCTGTCCCTTCTTTCCTAAATTTATTCCAATTTCTTCTAGTCCTAGATTGTTAGTGTTAGGCTTCCTTCCTGCTGCGATTAAAATGTGTTCTGCTTTAAATGTTGACTCATTGTTATTATGAAGTACTTTTATTACTTTCTCACTATCTCCATTTTCGATTTCAATTATTTTAGCATTTGTATAAATCTCGATTCCTTCATCTTGAAGATATTCTTTTAGATAAAGAGATATTTCAGGTTCTTCATTTGGTACTATACTATCTAGCATTTCAAAAAGATAAACTTTTGTCCCAAATCGAGAAAATAATTGAGCAAATTCAACTCCTAATGCACCCCCACCTAAAACAATCATAGTCTCTGGTAGCTTTTCTAATTGAAGTGCTTCAATATTAGTGGTGTAATCAACTTGCTCAATACCCTTTATTGGTGGAATAAAAGATGAGGAGCCAGTAGCAACAATAAATTTATTTGTTTTAAATGTTTTTTGATTATCCACTTGAATTTCTGAGTTTGAAACGAATTTGGCATTACCTTCAACAAGATCAACGTTTGGTAATTTTTTCAAAACATTTTCATATTTATCCTGTTGCAATTGCTTGATAAGATTATTTTTTCCCTCGATGACTTTTTGAAAATTAACAGAAATCGATGATTTGATACCTTCAAATCGTTGATTTCTCGATTTGTTAATTAAATCTCCGATATTTAGCAAATATTTTGTTGGAACGCAGCCTACATTAACACATGTTCCACCTAATCCTATCGCATCATTATTTACCATTAGGGCTTTAATTTTTAAATCATTAGCTTTCATTGCAGCAGCAAATCCTGCTGCTCCGCCGCCTATTATAATTAATTCATAGTTTTCCATTTTGTTTCATCTTCTAAATAAAGAAATTAGTTATTAATTTATTATTCTATTTAGATCTACAATCAAAACTTTTTTCAATCTTATTATAATAATATATAAAAAAAAGGAGATTATAGATATTATTTTTAATTTTCGAGAGCGCAATCTCGTCTTAACCAATGACTAACATTTATTCATTGGCATCATTGATTTTTTTTTACTTGATTTTTTCTTTTGCTTGAATTTGTACTCAAGGAGTGTCACCATAAGCGCATAATACTCAATTTCAACCATGGGGATTTTCCTTCCCTGAAATGATATCCTTACAACCTTGACATTCAAGGCTCAGAAGTCATTTATTTTCCGGAATTTCAACTTTATTTAAATGTCCACAAAATGGGCAATGTACGGTACAATTATATAACATAATAATCAACGAAAAAATCTTTAACAGATTTACATTAATCTTAGGATTAAGTTATTTAAATAACTTCCAGTTATAATTTTATAATAATTCATATAATTAGGAGTTAATTTAATAAGATAGCTCGTGAACTTAAGTTTCAATATGACTTAGGTTTCTAAATGTTGAAGAGTGTTGATTTCAGATTTTATGACAAGTTCTTGTATAGGTTCTTTCCAATAAGGTTGCAAGGTTTAAGAGAAACTTTCTTTTTTAGACAAATATACGTCATACCAATCTCTAGTACCAGATGGAGGAGGACATATTTTTCTCCAATTAAGATAAACTTCTTCACTTTCAGATTCTAACAGAAGAACAAATTCCTTCCCATTTTTAGAAAAAAAAATGTCAGTAAATGAAATCCCTTCAATTTTAGAAGATATTTGATTTATATGTTCTAATAGTAGATTCAATTGATTAAGATCAGGTATTTCATATTCGACATGTTTTAAAATTAACATATAATTACAACTTATTTCTTTGATTCATTTTGGGACTGACTAACTAGTTTTTGTTTAGTTTCTTCAAAATTTTCATTTTCTTGACCCGTACAACCACAAGAACAAGCATTTTGTTCTGGTTGAATTTCGACTTTCTTTATGAGATGAGATTCCTCGAGCATTTTTTATCACCTTCAATACTTTAGTTTTTATAGTAGATATAGATAATAAAGTATTTAAATTGTCCAGTATTAAATTGTATAGTAAGTAGTAAAATGGTGAGATAGTATTAAAAAGGTTACTGGGATTCGTTGTAAAAATACGGGAGAAGAGGGCTTTTGTTTTTGCCCGGTAGAAGGAATTATTAATGTCATTAGTAAAAAATGGGCATTAGTGATTATTGGCACAATCAGTAATTATGATAAGTTAAGGTTTAATGAACTTTTAAAAGATATTAAAGGTATAAGCCCAAAAGCCCTTTCAGATAGATTAAAAAAGTTGAATGAAGCAGGCTTAATAAAGAGAGAGCTCTTTCCCGAAATACCTCCAAAAGTGGAATACTCGCTAACTCAGGATGGAATCGAAGTTAGAGATGCTATGATACCTTTAATGAAATGGGCTCATAATAAATCTTTACAAAATGATAAATAATTATTTAATTTTTTGATGGGCGTAAGTCTCTAAATTATATATTTGATATTTATGGTTCAGTTCTTTCTATTTCCTTAATAATGTCGAATTCTTCATCAAAGCTGATAATTTGATTTATTTTATTTTCTAATGCACATGCTACATGAATGGCATCTCGAGGTTGAATACTATAATTAGATATTAAATCCTGCGCCCGATTTATAGTTATTAGTGATACTTTTACAATTCTTAGATTTGGAATAATAAGAAACTTTCTCCCCTTCTCTATAGCTACTTGTATGCCTAAAGTTTTTCTTATAATCCAAACAAATTCATCCCAAGTTAAAACAGATGTAAATCCAATTATTTCATTAACGATAATCTTTTCTAAAAAGCTTTTAGATTTGCTAGCTTCCTGATTTGTTTTTGTATCATATAAAATGGGGTTGAGAAATATATTTGTGTCAATGTAGACCTTTTCCATAATTTAATCCTTTGTGTATTGTTTATAGTAAAATTTTTTAAAATCTACTTTCTCTGTTAATTTTTCAGGAGTTTTTAAAAAGTCTTCTAAAAATTCTTTCTTGTTTGAAGGAAGTCTTATTCTGATTTCATTTTCAATGATTTCTATTAAAACTTCACTTCCAGGTTTAATATTAAGGGCTTCTCGTACATCTTTAGGTATAACAACTTGACCTTTTGGCCCCACTTTTCGTTTTATTATCATAATTATCACTAAATGATAGTATTACTATTAATTTATACTTTTTCATACAATCAATTCCTACTAATAATCTTAAAAATATCGATTTATTTGATTTCATAATTTAGAATTATTAATTCTTTTTTTAAAAATATTAAAAATTTAAACTCTTTTACCATTTATATAATAGAGAATAATAGTTACTTTTGAATTTAATTAATTTTCGAGTAAAAAAAGATTGGTACGACCTTCCACAGAGCCCAATATATGTTTGAAGTGCAAGTCTGGGAGACTCCTCTGCGGAAAAAAGACTTGCCCAATTTTAATAAAGAAATCTGTCTTAAAATCGATGGTTCCATTTAAGTTAGATAAAATAAAGAGGAATGTTGAGATTTTTGGATCACTATAACAGAGAATACAAAAGTTCATCCTCAGGTTGATTATTGTGTATCAGACATAGATTTAACCGCAGCTGAAGCAGTGTCAGAACATCTTTATTTTAACAAATAACTTTTCTTAAAGATAAAATAAAAAATATTTTTTATTTTCAAGAAATCAATTATTACAAAACATATTCGATCGATAATTGATTATACAGATTTGACCCCATAACTGAAAATAAAAAGCCATCAGCATAATTTTTACAATTTATTTCGAAGTAATCAGTCCCATTGCTGTTAACGTAAAGTGAAGATTTTGCATAATAATTGGTTGGGCTTGGATTACCCCATATTTCGATCCTTGCCATTGAACGTTCAAGATTCCCATTTTTTCGAAGGTACACAAAATATATAGAACCAGCCTCTATAGTCTGAAATAGTACATTTAATGCTTTATACATTATAAATAGCATTTGGTCGTTTTCAACCTTAAAATTTAATTTAGAGGATTATTATATCATGAATAGAAATTGTTTGTCTTTTAATATAAATATTAAAAATTTATACTCTTCTTTTCTTTTTATAATAGGAGATATTTATTATTTTTGAGCAATACAAATAGAATCAAGAGAGAGTTAATTGGTCAGACCTCAAACAGAAAAGAATGTTTGTCTTCGTTGTAAAGGAGGGAGGTTGTTATGTGGAAAAAAAACTTGTCCTATTTTATTAAAGAAATCAGTTTTGAAATCTATGGTTACTTTCGATTTAGATAAGACGAGAAGAAATGTTAAGATTTTTGGAGCCAGCCCTCCCGGATTTTTTGTAGGACACTTTCATTATCCAAATGTATATTTAGGACCCTTAATTCCTTTTCAAGAATTTGAAACAGGACTTAATATTTCAGATTATCATATTCTCGATTCTCCTGAATTGTGGTTTGGTAAACCTATGGTTGATATAATTAAATATAGGAGTTGCCTAGTGAGGAGTAATTTCAAACTCAATGTCAATATTGGCCAAAAATCAAGAAAGATTACCCCCTCGATAAAAACGCAGAGATTACTAGAGTCATCTCAAGAATTATCTATGGCCTCTCAGCCAGTTGATGTTGAGGCTAAGTTAGATCGATTAAACTTAAGAATATTGGTAGACAACCACGCAAGTCCCGTAGGACCTTCTGGTATTACAGAGAAAATCACGATAACAGAGAATACAAAAGTTCATCCTCAGGTTGATTATTGTGTATCAGACATAGATTTAACAGCAGCTGAAGCAGTGTCAGAACATCTCTATTTTAAGGGACATGTACCTGAATCCACAATAAAAAGAATATTTTCAGCAGGATTACTTGGCGAGGAAAAGAAGCGTAGAATTGTGCCTACTCGTTGGACGATAACAGCTGTTGATGATATAATTTCAAAAGGTCTGATTAAAGAAATCAAAAAGTTCCCAGAAATTGATGATTATCAGATTTTTGAAGCCACTTATCTTGATAACCATCTCAAGATTTTGTTATTTCCCGGGAAATTTATTTATGAAATGAATGAAGTATGGGCCCCAAATACATTATGGAATGTTTCTCTTGATGGTAATAACCGAAATTTAAAACCTCAAATAATGACTGACTTTGAATTTTACGGTGGGAGAAAGAATTATGCAAGTAATATAACTGGCGCATACTATGCAGCAAGAAAATCGGTATGTGAATACTTGTATAAGATAAAAAAACAGGCAAGAGTTCTTATATTCCGTGAAGTTTCCGGTGGCTATGTTGTTCCATTAGGTGTCTGGGTTATAAGAGAAACTGTTAACAACGCAATGTGGACAAGTACTCCTACTATTTTAGATAATTTTGATGATGCCATTAATAAATTAACTGAGGGCTTTATTGTAGAGTTTAAACACTGGAAAAAGAGTAGTAAGTTAATTAATTATATTAAAACTCAAAAAACTCTAGATAATTTTTTATAGGAGTTAACTTCAACTAGCTGTTGAGCTTGTATCAGCAATTATTTTAATCTTTCAAGATCCATCTGGATTAATACCGGTTTAGCTTGTAGTAATAGCATTAATCATGGCTGGAATAGCAAAAAATCCAAGAATGAACAATCCTACAGCTGTAATAATCATAATTATAAATGTAAATATCCTTAATCCGTGCTTCAAAATGGATTCATAAGGTTTCAGCGGATTATAGTAGACATTAACTTTTTTGCCCTCCTCATAACGCTCCATCTTCATCATCGCAAAGAGTTTGGGAACAAAAGTGCGAGCGCCGTGGACGATATCAAGTTTTATTTGATGATTCATGTATTTCTGTTCTTCAATATAATATGTATAGGTTATATCAACATTATAAGATGCTTTTCTAGTAGATCCTTTTCTAGAAGCTTTTCTATAAATCTGCACCCCTTCTATTTCTCCTTCCACATAAGGCCATTTCTTACTCTTCAACACTTTTACTAAATACCTAATATTTTGTACGAAGATAAGTACAGATGCTGTATATAATGCATAAGATATGAGATTTGTGCCCCACCCGAACAGCATATTATTGCCACTTAAGGAAAATCCCAATCCAAGGAAAATTATGGCTGTTGGTATAGTGATAGCTAGTGGGGAAAACCGGATATAAGGATCTAATACTGAATCACTTGGATTTGCCGGATTATAAAAAATTTGTACATTTGAGCCCTTAGGATAAAGATTTAAAACCCGTTGTACTACAGGAGTTTTCTTCCAGACATTCCTGCCAACTGGTCTCACTCGATTATTAGTAAATTTCTCTCCATTAATCTGATATTCATAGGTTATATCTGGTTGGTAGAGTGAAGTTACAGTATGAGCAGCTTCCATGAATTCTGCCAATTTCTTGTACTTTGCCTTCATTTCTGCAGAGATTACTTCGCCTATAACTACAGGCCATCTAGAACATCTGACGGTAATTATTATATACCTTATGATAAAAACAAAGATTACAATGCTTATTAGACCAAAAATTATAGGAAATAAAATTAACATTCAATCCACCTCAGTAGTTTTTACATTTAAATCAAAATTTTTCAAATTTATATCTAATATAAAGAAGAAATTTATAAACATTTTTTTTTAATTAGTACAGTTTGAAGATTCGAAATTAAAATTAATTCACTATAAATAGTATTTAATTTTATAAATTTTAATGAGAAGAAGCATTAAATTAATAGTAAAATCAGTTGTTATTTTTAGTTTTTTTCTGTTAATTTATTTTTCCTTTTTAAATTATTTTCAGTTTAAGAAGATTTATTATCCAAATTCTTTGGAATTAACCATAAGCAGAGGGATTACACTTAGTTTGCTAAGTTTCTTGTTGCTAATTCTGAATTTTATGATAAATATCAACATTTATAGAAAGGTATTTCTTTTCTTTGTAGTTTTTGGAATTATTGCCTGGAATGTAATTCATTTACAAAATACTCTTGAAGTTGAGTTAGGTTCCGCTTATTTAATAAACTTTCAAGAAATCATTTTTTTCATATCAACTGCTATTGTTCCCCCAGGCATCATCCTTTTTATCGTTCATTATATTAAAAAAATTACCAAAAAATTTGAGGGAAACTTTATTGGAAAGTACCACTTACATGAGAGCTTGTTAGGTCTCATTTTACTAATATTAGCTTCATTTTTTTATGTCATTCGATTTAACATGATACTATTAGAAATTTTTTGGAAGGAATATAAAGTTTTTTTGGCCATAATTATGCTGTTTTTATACTTCTTTCTTTTTTTTGGAAGTTTTTTTGCATTTCGAGATTTCCATGATCTGGTTAGGTTGAAATTTCTCCAAAAAGTCAAAAAGTCAAATATTAAGCAAAATTCTGATGCTTCAGCATTCAATTCTATTACTAAGGATGATCTTCACTTTTTTAGGCTCCGTAAATTAAATATTTTTCCATTTGGATTATTTATTACTAGTATTTCATTCCTCATGGTTATTTATGGTAATGATTTCCTACCGAAAGAAATTTTAACCCATGAATTTATAGTAAATTTAGGCTATCTTCTTAGTTTTTGCGCAGGAGCAATAATCGGTATAGACTGGCTTAAAATTTTTAAACGATTCTATCCAAGTCAATACAGGGAATTGGAGCAAATAATAATTACCCTAAGAAATTCAACCGCTTAATGTTGATTCTAATAGAAAAAGAGAGTATGAATTTCAATAATTAAGTTTTTTAGAATTTCAACTTTTTGAAATATTAAAATACCTTAAAGTGAAAAAATTTAATGATTTGGAATACAAGGATTACAAAATTAACTAAAACTAAATACCCTCTGATAATGGCTGCATTTTGGAGACATGGAATAACTGAATTTGCTGCCTCATTTTCAAACGCAGGAGGTTTCGGAACTGTTACAGCTCTTAATTATGAAACAAATGAATTTAAAAAAGAATTACAAAAAATGAGAGAATTAACTGATAAACCTTTCGGTGTGAACTTAACAGTTGGTCGTCCTCGAGGGAGTGCGGAGGCCGAAGCAAATAAAGAGGAATATTTAAAATATATTGAGATTGCCATAGATGCTGGGGTGAAGATATTTACTACCTCATCTTATCCAGCTCCATATATTGGCGAACGAGTCCATGAAGCAGGTTGTTATTGGTTTCCCAAGGTTCCATTAATAAGGCATGCATTATCTGTAGAAAGAGCAGGAGCAGATGCAATAACGCTTATGGGCATGGAATCTTCGGGAGATAAGAATCCGTTTCAACACTCAACTTTAGTTAATTTAACGATGGGGAGAAGATTACTGAAGGTCCCATTAATCGCTGCTGGCGGAATAGGGGATGGTCGTGGTTTCCTTGGTGCGTTAACAATGGGTGCTGATGCTGTTTGTCTAGGAACAGCAATTTTAACTACAAAGGAAAGTCCGTTTTCGGAGGGAAAAAAGGAAAATTGGGTAAATACGGACATTTTCACCGAAGACTATCATAAAAGGCTCTATCATTCGAGATTGGGAGGCACTGGTGTTCCTTCACCCGCAATCGGATTTCAAACTGGAATAGTTTCTATTAAAGATTTAATTAACGATATCATTATTAATGCTGAGAACACCTTAAAATCATTTGGCTTCTCAAAGGAAGAATTCAATACAACAATGTAGCTGAATTTGAATTAACCAATAAAGTTAGTTTCGCTATCATTATAAAAGACTTTTATTAATATTCACTCTTTTTTCCTAATTAATAAGATTTACAAATAATAGTAAGGTGTAAAATAATTATGGGAAGCAAATCTAAAGTATATTGGGCATCTCCTATAGAGGTGGCGGCTATGCCTAATGATGCTAAAAATATGGTAACAAATAATTTAGTGAAAACTCGTTTAGTTTTAGATAAAATTTTAGATAACATCAACTCAGGAGATAAAGTGGGAGTAAAAGTTCATGTAGGCGAGTCACATAATACAAGATATTTACGTCCAGATTATGTGCGGGAAGTAGTTAAAGCTATTAAATCTAAAGGAGGTAGTTCAACACTCATTGAAACTCAAGGATTAGGAAATAATATTAGTCATGTCGGAATTAATGAGGAATATACAATTTCTCTAGCGCATCGTAGAAATTCTGAAGACCATCTAAAGATTGCTCATCTACATGGATACACTGAATCAATAACGGGTGCTCCATTGCATTTTATTGATGGAAAAGAGGGTACAGATAGAAAAATCGTAGAAATTAATGGAATTCATTTCAATGAAATTCCCGTAGCTGCAGGTCTTTTTGAGTTTAACAAGCTTGTTGTTATCTCTCATTTTAAGGGGCATCCATTAGCGGGTTTTGGAGGAGCATTTAAGCAACTTGGAATAGGTTGTGTCTCTAAGCACGGTAAATACCTAGCTCATGTTGATAGTATACCAAAAGTAAATAATAAAAGATGTGATCTTGCATTATGTAAACAAGATTGTGTTAAATCTTGCCCAGTTGATGCAATTACAATCGAGAGTGAAAAAGCAGTAATTGATGATTCCATTTGCTATGGATGTTTGAATTGTATATCTACATGTCCTGTTGAAAGAGTTATAAAAAGATCCTCAGTGAATCTTGGTGCTAAATTTGTTGAGCGATTTATTGATATGGCTACTGGCGTGATTACTTTTGGCCCTGAAAATATTAGATATATTAATTTTGCTTTTGACATTCCATTAATGTGTGATTGTGCTGCGAATCCTAGCATGCCGGTTGTCCCTGATCTGGGAATTTTTGGATCATCTGATCCTCTAGCGATTGATAAGGCTTGTGTAGATGCTGAAACAAACGCCCCAGGTCTTCCTGTATTAAAATCTGATGGTACATGGAGTATTCCAATTTCACCAGGAATCGAAAAATTCAAAGCTATGAACCCAATGGTAGATCCAACTATAACACTCAATGCTGCAGCTAGAAATAAATTAGGATCATTAGAATATGACTTAGTACAAATATAAATTAAATTTTATTTTTATTTTTTGAATTTTTAGTCTGAAATTTTTTTAGCAGGGATTAAACTAGCAATTTTACCAAAAAAATCAATCTTTCCATCTATAATGCTACGAGAGAGATACATAAAAGGAGTGTCAATTACACCAAAGAACCATTTCGTTAGTATCTGCCCCCAAATTATAGAATAAAACATTTCTAATGGAAAGAGGCCCCCAAAAGCAATGCTAACAAAAATTAGACTGTCTAAAGCTAGAGTTGGGATATCACTAAACACATTCCTTATCCATAAATTTTTGGAGTTTGTTAATTTTTTAATCTTCGCAAACAAAAAAGCATCTAAATTTTCAGTTATTAAGAAAGAGATCCAAGAAGCTGCAATAATTCGTATGGTTGAACCGAGAAAGTTACTCCAAAATTGCTGAGCTTCAACAGGATTACTGCCCCAATCAAAACCCCAAAAATTAGCAGCATTCATTTCAACACTAAACCAAATAAAAATAGCCATAAATATTTGAGTGATGAAAGCGATGAATATCATTCTATGTGTGGCTCTTTGCCCAAAGTTTTCATTTACCATGTCTGTAATTTGAAATGTGAAGGGAAATATAAGAACAGCAACGGGCGCTGTTATCGTGAAACTACCAATGCTAAAATCTCCAATCTTAGCTGCAAGTATCTGAGACATAGCTAAAAATAAAACATAAAATGCTATTGCAACGTCTTCTCTCTTTTGGGTTTTGATATATTGGCTAATAAATATTGTTGAAACGAAAATTACAACAAGCCAGACTAGTAGTATTAACCACATAATAATCCACTTCTTTGGTACTTATTAGGTAAATTTATTACATAATAGTGAGTAATGGAAAAATATTAATATTTTTTTATTTAATATTAGATTTAAATGTAAAAAGGGAATTTAATGACAAAAGAAAGTAAATGGTTTAACAAGAGATGGTGGGTTTCACCTTTTAATTACAGCGAAAAAGTATTAAAATCCTTTAATCTTCCAGAAAAGGTTTACGTAAGAGATTCTACAATAAGAGAAGGAGAAGAGACTCCAGGTATCTACTACACGTTAGATCAGAAGATAAAAATTGTAGAAAAATTAGAAGATATAGGAGTAGGGCATATAGACTGTAGCTATATTGGACAAGTCAAAGATCAATGGGATTTGGCTAACCAAATTAAAGAATTGGGAATAAAATTACAAACTTATTCGCATTTAAGCTCAAATCCTTCAAGATGGATTACAGAGATTGAAAAATCGTTGGAAGCAAAAATTGATTATATAGGATTTGGGGTTGTCTTGACAGATTGGCAACTTCAATTATTTACTCACGATAATAAGATTACTCCAGATGTTATGATTTCGATTATACCCTCTATTTTAAAAAGGATCAAGAAATTAGGTGCTAATGCTATATTAGATTGTGTTGACGCTACGAGATCTAATCTTTCAACCTTAATAAAAGCTATAGAGCAAGGAATAGAAAATGGGGTTAAAATGGTGATGTTGTATGATACCGTTGGTGCGTGTAACATTTCAGCAATTTCTTATCTGTATCACCAACTCAAACCTGTTATCAAGGACATTCCTGTAGGTATTCATGTCCATGATGATTTTAGTTTAGGAATAGCTTCAACAATAGCAGCTGTTGAACAAGGTGCAACTTTTATGGATCTTGTTGTGAATAAACTTGGAGACAGAGCAGGTAATTCGTCATTAGAGGAAGTTGTTGTTGCCTTAGAAATGCTTTACGGAATAGATACTGGTATTGACCTTTCTAAACTATATAATCTAAGTAAATTTATCGAGAAATTATCTGGGGTTCCATTGCCCTATAACAAACCAGTTGTTGGTAGAAATACTTTTTTACACGAGAGTGAACTTCATGTGATGAGTGCGTTAGAGAAAGATAAATTTTGGATGTGTTTTACTCCCTACCGGCCTGAAGTTGTCGGACAAGAAGAACACGTAATATTTGGCCCTACTACTTTACATGGAGATGCAATCAAAACGAAATGTAAACAGTTAGGTTATCAAAATTTTGAACAATCCATAAAAAAGATCATAGAAAAAATACAAGAAATCATAACTCAGAAAAATTTTCTCTCAGAAGAAGAATTGGATTTGCTTATCAAGGATGTATTAGAATAACCATTAAAATGTCCACTGAATTGTTTCAAATATGTCCTATTTTACAATTTCTATTATAATAGAAAACTTACTCTTAAAAGGATAATCAATCATATAATGTTTAAATAATATTCAGAAAATTATGTTTATTATTTATGGGGATCTTTAATATGAATAAAACTAAGAACTTTAAAACTTTTATCGTTATTTTTATGATGTTTTTTAATATAATAATCATATCTTTTCTTTTTAATTATCACAAATCTTCAGCTGTAGAGAAAAATGATGTTTTTGAGAGGCGAGAGCCTACGAATTTAAATGTTGGGGCTATAAATCCTCAAAATGAAATAGATGGAATAATTTCTGATAGGAATGGAAAAATTTTTACTAATGTAACGGTTTTAAGTAGTGATTCTTATATTAATAGATACCAACCAGGATTAGACAGTCAACCATATTTGTTTTTACAAAATTGGAATATCACACATGCAAGGATGGTTTTTGAAAATTTGACAGCAATTAATTATACAAGAAATATTGAAACCGAACCAACAGAATTTATTATGAGTTATTCCGAGACAGAACCTATATATGTATATCAGAAATTTGCGGTGGAGACGGATCAATATGTGAATAATGTAAGCATATTCATTCAAGACATAATCGATTCCGTTTCCTATACAGACGAGAACTCGTGGGAAGTATCTATTGTGAATTGTTCAAATGACCTCCTTGGCACGCCTAACTCAAATGACACATTAGGAATGCTAAGAAAACCTCACCCCAATGATATTGTGGCCCACTGGGAAGTGTTTGATTTTAAAAACTCAGGAATAGGTCCCATTTTTCTCAATACATCGAAAACAAATTGGACACTCATTGACGGAATAACAAAATACTGGTATGCATTTAAAATAAAAATGCCCCCAAATGATTGGCGAACTGGAGGAGGTCCAAAATTCCTCTATTTAAATCCAGATGGGAGTGATCCAAATGATATAGGTGAGGGGGAAACTTTTGCTCAATCTCCACAATTTATTGATTTGGGTTATTTTAATGAAGATGTGGTAAAAAACCAAACCAAAATTGGAGAATACGTAACAGGAAATATTTCTTCGTTTAGAAATTTTGATGAAAATAGATTTCGTGTTAAAAGTATAAGCAGTAGTGGAAGGCAGAGGATAAAATTAGAAGTTAAAGTTGATATTGACAACTTAACAAACTCAGATTATACTTGGGATGATTTAAAGACTATAAAATTCACGAGCCCTTTTGAATGGAAAAATTTATTGAATAGCATTGTTTTTAGTATGAATTTTTCATATGCTCTAAATGTGAGTGATTCTACCTTAATAGAAAATTCTTGGCTGTATATAAATAATCCTGTTAAGGATGAATTTTATAGAATATCTCAATCCATAATTAATCTTACACAACAGGATGAATTTTTACAGTTCTACACAGCTATAGACCCTGATGAAAAACTATTCTTCATACAGATGATGAATACCTCTGCAGGTGGGAACAATTCACTAAGATTTATGTTTGAATATATTGCTCTTGGAAATAATGATTTTCATAATATTTCAGTAAATTTATTTAATATCGAAGTAGGAGAGATAAAACCCATTACAACTATTCAAAAGTACGATCCAATAGTAAAGGAATTACATTATGCGAGTAACGTAACTGTGTTAAATGGCACCATTAATACTGATAATGATGAAATAGTTGATTCACTTAAAGAAAATGATAACTTGTTTCTTGAAGTTATTGGTAATTCAACTTCAAACACCACATCTATTGATTTTAGATTTAATATATTACAAAATTTAGACAGCTCATTATGGGATGTTGACGATCCTTTAGATTGGATATTTCGTTTACCGAACCCTAGAATCTACCAAATTGACTTCCGGATTAGTTCTAATGTTAGCATTTCAGACACTACAAATCTTACACACGCAATGTTAGAAATTTATAATGGGGGTAACTTTACTCCATTTTATGGAATTGAATGGCCTCAATTTAGTGATAATAAAACTTTTGCAGATATAGGGGAAGATACAAAAATCTTACCCTTTGATTCCTACTACTCTTGGTATGTAATGCATCTATTAAATGAAAGTGAGGATAATTCTTTAAGAGTTAGACTTCGATTTATAGGAAATGGTACATTTAAGGGAATAAATGTCTCAATTGACGAATTTACTCTTAATTTTCATATACAAAATGCTTTTTCTTCAGACATAGCTTCTAAAATAGGTTTTGGTATAAATAGCAGCACACTTAAAGCCCCCCAAATACAATTAAAAAATTTTGGTATCGGAGTTTCAGATAATGGATTATGGGAAATGGATATATATGATGGTTTCCCGACTCAAGGATTTTATTATTTTAATATTACATCTCTTTGGCCAGAAGTTCAATTCGATGTTAGTGGAATTTATACTATAGAAAATTCTCAAAATTGCGATTGGGAATATTTATTAACTCAAAATAATCCTAAAATATTATGGAATGTAAGTGCTGATATTAATTATTATTCTTATTATGCTAATATAGATGAAAGTAGGGGTTTACAATTTAATATCCCCTCAGAATGGTTAATTTTAGACGTTTATAATTTTTCAAGTTCTCCCCCTATTGTTAACGGTGGATGGTATTGGACGAATCAATCTGATAATGTCTTTAAAACTATAACTTTATTAAATATTTCAGATGGCCTTTGGAAAATTGGAATGAATTCTTCAATGTCGATTCTGAATATGAATTATAGTGTAACAGGAGAGATCAAAATTGATCAAGTTATGGTTGCTAATGCTTCCATCCCGTTATATTATGGAGGTGAAGTAAATTTTGAAGTTTATAGCGAAAGTTCATCTATGATTTTTAGTGATTACGATATCTTAAATGAAACAGCATTAGAGAATTCAACATCTTTTAAATGGAATGTCCTTGATACTACTTTAAACATTGAAAAATATTATTTAAAAACATATTGGGTGAAATCTAATCAAACGCATGCATTTCTTTCCATAGATGTAGCACAAATAAATGTTTCCAAGTGGAGATCAAATTTTACTTATGACCCCTTGCCAGGAACTATTCGATTTGGTCAAGAAATTTTCCTTGATTTAGATTTTTCTTGTGAAAATAGTTCGATATCATTTGAAGGTTTTCCAGTTAAATTCTCAATAAAATATGAGACGTTAACACAACCTTTTACAAGATATATTGACACTAATTATGAAACATCGCTAAACTATACCGTTCCAGACAGTTTTAGTGGAAACTTAAATATAACAATTGAATTTGAGGGAAATTATAGGATAGATGGTTATAGCGAGGAGTTTTCCCTTGACATTGAAGAAAGATTAGGTGTTAATATACAATTTGTAGAAACACCCAATATTCAATATCTAACAGGAGTGTATTACTTTTCAGTGAAAGTGACTGATGGGCTAGGCAATCCTTTGGAATCAGTTGAGCTTATATTCAAGCTTTTAGGTACCCAGAATAACGTAATTTACGAGGTTGCTTCAAGGTCGAATGAAGAAGGAATTGCTTCTGCATCCTTGATTCTACAAAATTTAGGAACAGGTTTCACGATCCAAGTATCTTTTGCCCAAAAAGGAATTTATGCTAGTGCTGAAATATCTTCAGAGAGTTTAAGAGTAATAAATGAATTTACCCAGTTTATGGAAGCATTCACCCAATATCTGCCATTTATAATCTTAGGCATCGCTGTTATAAGTACATTCATCACAGTAAGATATATCATGAAATCCAGAAAAAGAAGAATTTGGGCTGATGACGCTACTGTCTTAGATGATTTGGTTAAAATATCTTACATAATGATCATTTCTAAAGAAGTAGGCGTTTCCATATATCATAAACAGATTTCATTTGAAGACATAGATTCTGATCTCATTTCGGGGTTCTTACAAGCAATTTCCGCCTTTAAAAGTGAAATTAAAAAGAGCACAATTACCACAGTTGAAAGAACTGGATTTGAAATGGACTATATTGATTTTAAAATTGTTATAACTGATGGATCATATGTAAGAGTAGCTTTAGTATTAGAAGGGAAACCTAGTGTAAAATTAAAAGAAAATCAATGGTTATTTACTGATCACTTTGAGAAAAGATTTGCAGGAGTACTAAAAGGATTTACTGGTGATATTACACCATTCAGACAATCTGATGATTTAATTGAAAAACACTTCAACATTTCATTATTATACCCTCTAAAATTGGGCCGACATTACGGAGTTATTAAACTTAAGGGCTTAGAAAAGGATCTTGTGGAAATGGCCGCAGAAATTCAAAAAGAAAGGAAAACAATCTTCATTTCAAGCCTATTAAATCTCTCTTTAGCCGCGAGGAAGGCATCAAGAGATGAAATTATTAGCACAATTATATCTTTAAGAGAAAAAGGGCTTATCGTACCAGCAAAATTAGAGTAATTAATTTTTTCTTTCAATTCAATCTATTTTTATTAATATAAATAGGAACAATTATCTTTTTCAATTGAGAGGTTATTCGCTATCAAAAAAACAGAAATTGCAGAAATACTTGATTTGCTGATGAGATTTATTAAAAAAGAACCTTCTTCATTGAAGAATTTCGGTAATAATCCCCAGATTATTCATTATTATTATGAAATTGTAAGATTTTGGAATAAGATAAATTTTATAATTACTAGAACTAATCTCGATTCAAAACTTCATTCCGAAATTAAGTTAGCACAAATTTCCTATGCTGTTTATAGAATATTTTGGGAAAAAGCCTCAAATGAAATTATCTTTAGAGAATTAAAGAATATCGAATGGGATTTCTTGAAAAAGATAAGACAATTTTCTTGGAGGAAGGCTTTAGCAGGTAAAACTGAAATAGAGAAGTTAAGTATATACGAAGGAGTTCCAACTTTTATGATTAACCATCTTTTACCCGTGATGGAACTCAAATTTTTAAAAGAGAATGTTAGATATATGGACAATTCAATAAGTGATGGCAACACTTATCTTCGATTTAATACATTAAAGAGAAAAAATCAGCTAAAAAATATATTTTATCAAATTAAAAATGAGCTAAGAAAAAAGAATATTAGATTTAATGAAGACCCACAAATACCATATTTGTTAAATATTCCAATTAATATGAAGAGTAGAGTTATTCAAAATGATTGGTATCAAAAAGGATTTCTGATGTTCCAAGATAAAGCATCAGCTGCGGTGGTTCAAGTATTATCACCTCAACCAGGAGAAATTATATGCGACATGTGTGCAGCTCCGGGTAGTAAAACAAGTTTAATAGCTCAAAGTATGAAAAATAAAGGTCGCATCATAGCGGGGGATTTCATGTTTAGCAGGATAAAAGCAATGAAGAAATTACTCAAAAATTTATACGTAATAAACACACAGATGATCAATACTGATAGTATAAAATTCCCTGTTCGATTCAAAAATTATTTTGATCGTATATTGCTGGATGCTCCGTGTACGGGGAATGGAACTTTATCAGCAAATCCAGAACTGAAATGGCGACAAAACGAGAGGTTTTTACACCAGTGTATGTTATTACAAGAAAAATTATTTGAAAGTGCTCTAAAATTATTAAAACACGACGGCATTCTTGTATATTCAACTTGCAGTTTATATCCAGAGGAAGGTGAATACCTCATCTCAAAATTCAATAATAGTTTGGAACCATTAGAATTACCTCATTGGTTTTCTCCTAGTTATACTCTCAATAATTCGATATTACCTGGAACTGGTAGGTTATTTCCCTCAATCCACCATACTCAGGGTTTTTTCATAGGAAAATTCAAAAAAAAAGATATATAACAGTTCTTATTTCAATTAATTAATGTGATGGTTTGTTAATGCCACAAGAAAATAGAAAATTCATGAAAATAGGCCAAATTGATGCTACTGGTGTAAGAGGACCTCATGAAAAAGAACTTGAAGACATTAGTAAAGCTAAATATGCTCTCTTCATAGATATAGACTTAGAAAAGCTTGGTGCTATTGTGAACAATGATTTAGGAGGTAGAATTGAAAATATTGGATTTAGTGAAGATTGGTCAATAACTATTGAAATGTTTCCAGAGGTAACCATACATATTTCTTACACTTATTTTGGGAATGAGTTTGGTGATGATATTAAGGCAGAATTCACCTTTTACTTTTCAGGTAAACGTGTAGCTTGGGTACCCGGTGAAGATAGTGCCACCTATATTGATATTGTCATGGATTTTATTGAAAGAAAACTGAAGGAAAAGGAACCGTTTGAAAAGAATTACAACTCAAAATCAGAATTAATGGAAAATGTTCTCATGCAAAGAAATGAACCCTTCAAATATTTACGTGAAAATGACATTGAACCACTCGCGATTTTTATTGGGGCCGAAGTATGGAAAACTGAAAATAAATGGAGAATTAAAAAGGAAATTTTCCCGAAAATTTTTGCAGAAATAATATGGGATAAGGAGGACGGTTTAGATATAAAATTTCAAGGGGAAACCCTAGAAAGAAATTTAGATAGTTATCATGCTGAATTTATCGGAATTTTTTTAATAAACCATATTCTACGATTTATTACTGTAAATAACCTAGATAAAGACTTACCAGACATTTGTCATATTATGTTCTCACGATATTATACAAAAAATATTGGAAAATGGGATCACAGGACAAGATAAAATAAAAATGGGGAATTTATATTGCTGTCCAAAGTTGAGCTCTCCCTTTTTTTTCCGCACGTTTGATTTTTTGGGAATTCTCTAAATCAGACATGATCTTCCAAATTTGAGAGTTACTTAATTTAAAGTATCTTCTTAATTCTGGAGTTGACATTTTTGCTCCGCTTAACAAATTCGGTATGAGTCTCTTGGTTTCTTCTACAGTTTCCTCATTAGAATCCTTCGATGGTGATAAATTTTCTTCTTCCCTTTCCATTTCAAGAGTTATTTTGGTAGCTATTTTATTTAGTTGTTTTATATTATTTTCAATTCCCTGAGGTTTCATAAAAAGACATAATAATTCTAAATCTTTAGGAAAAGCTACGATATAAAATTTATCATATAGAATCGCCCTTGGTTTTTTACCAGCGTTTCCACCTCGAAAAGCAAGATAAAAATTCATAGCAAAATCGTTTAAATTAACTAAATTTGTGGATTTTTCAAATTCTTTTTTCCATTTGAGGAATGGACCATCAATCATGTCGAATCCAATTAGAGCTGCGCCAAACAGCTCATTTTCACTAAATCTCATTATTTTCTTAACCCCCTTCTAATTGATATATGTTCTAATTCTTTTTTTATTATATTTAATAATTTTAATCTCTCTGATGAATTTATTGCAGTTAATCCATAGGTTTTCACATGTAAAAGATCCTCAACCCTTTTTGCATCCATTCGACCATCAGTTTTTACTAGATCTTGTTTGTTCGCTATACATATTATTGGACATTCTTTTCCGACAAAATGGCATGCATAATTAATCAATTCTCTAGTGTTTAATACGTTTCGAGGAGTTGAGTCTGATACGATAAAAATAATATCTGAGCCTAATAAGTAATCTTTTGAGTAAGTTCGCAGATAACCACTCTGACCTGCAAGATCCCATACACGAAGATAATAATCATCAAATTTCACTGTTCTAAGGTCAAGTCCATGGGTCGGTATGTAAAACCTATCAATAGGATCCTGAATTAAAAGTTTTAACATAGTTGTTTTACCCACGGCAGGAGATCCAATAAAGGTTACTTTTATTATTTTACTAATTTCAGAGCTTAACATAACTGTCCAGGATATTAATTGATTTATTAAAGAGATCTAGTTTAAAAAAAATATGAATCCAGATAATATCCTAATAATACCTAGTTCTGTTTTAGAAAAAGTTTTTTCATCCAAGAGGGAAGTAAGAATCCACCATACCAAAAGATGGCACTCGCTATTAATATTAACCTTACGAATATTACTCCAAGCTCATTTAAACGTATCGATGAATCTAATAATGCTCCTAGGAAAAACGCTATAAAAGCAATTACTAATAATTTTCCTTTGAGTTTAACTTCTGGATCATCAGATTTTAACGATAAATGAGCAAATAGTAAGCCACTAATGACAACAATTAAAACAAAAATTACCAAAAAAATTATTATGAAGAAACTATAACTCACGTCGACAGGCGAGTTTTGGGTTCCAATTAGAACAGGATTTATAAATAAGAAAGTATAGAATATAACTTCAAAGATTATTCCGATAATTATGAATACTATTAGTATCAATTTACGTTTTTCAGTAAATAAAAAATCTGTAAATGCTAATAACCACAAGATAATCGCCAACGGAACCAACGTATTCCCAATTATGAAGTACAATGTTGGTGATAATCCCACCCCATTACTTAAGGATACTAGGAAGGACAAACTGGAAGGCCACCAGGGTTCAGATATTAAAATCCAGGTAGTTCCAACTAAAAAATATATTTTCTCTTTATACCTGATATATCTTAATAGTATTAGAAAGCCAACAAATAAAGATATAACCACAAATATGAAACTAAATATTCCATTTAAAATATCCAAGGGGTTTAATACCATCTACTCACTTTTTCCATTTTATGTATAAATAACAAATAGGTAGAGGAATTATTTAAATATTGAATTATAAGATAATAAAATTTGTTAGATATTGTAGAGAAATAAGAGTAAAATAAGTGAAAAAAATGTTGGAATGATTAAACTTAGTGTTAATAATTTCTGGGATACTTTAATACATTCTTTAAGTGTGTCTAAGATTGCGTAAAAGTATCTAGGGTTTCCCCAGATCTTAACATTATCTACACTTGAAGCTTTATAATAAAATTCAACGGGTTCCAAATTATTTTCTGCTTCTTGGATTAATAAATCTAGTTTTACCAGAATATCATCGATTTTTATTTTATCACCTATGGGTGAATACCCTCTCGCGGAAAGCTGCCTGGCTACTGTATGAGAATCGGAAGTAGAGATTTCTCCTTTCTCGATTCCTCTATTTTGAAGCATATTTAGAATATAGGACCTAATATCTACATATGCATTATTACCATCAAAATGTATTAATAATGTGGTTTGGTCATTCTCAGAATTTTTAAATAGATGAACAACCATTCCCCCAAAACCAATACCATCTTTTTCTGAGTAATTTTTAAATGTACTCTTCGCAACTCCATATTGCATTTGAACTTTCTTAGATCCTTGAATGGTTTTACTCTCAATATATTTCTTTGAGACGTTAATGAGATCTTGGGATTCGATTGTATTTTTGGTTATTAATATTTCATCACCAATTATTGCATTATGAGAATCGATGATAATTATGTCTTGAAGTCCTTGAGAAATAGCAAACTCTCTAATTTGTTCTCCTACTTCTGCTTCTATATCATCAGAAGGTAGGGGGTGTCTAGTAATAAAAACTAATGGTACATTCCCAACTTCCATTCCTATGAGTTTAGCAGAATTCGAAATTTTTCTTGTAAAGTCTTTAATTTCTTTAATCCATGTAGTTTCGTTATTATTTCTTATTTCATTAATGTCTTGTTTAATTTTATCTACTACTGTCTCAACATAACCCTGGGTTGTTAAATTTTTGGAATGATCGTTTGTTGTGTGATATACAGTAGTTCCCGGAATATCTGTAAATGCTCTATATATATGTTCCGGTAAATCTGAGGAACCACACGTCTTAAATGGTCCAAAGTGAATATGCGGAATAATAAACAAGCCTTTTATTTCTTTAGTGTTTATGCTACGGATAAGAAGATATTGAATTTTCACTTTAGATTTTATACCAACTCTGTCAAAATATGTTTCAATAAGTTCATCATTTCCTTCAGTCATCATGGAAAGAATAAAGGCTCTAATAAAGGAGTAACCCCCCATTCCTGTTGCTTCTTTATATACATTACTGACTTGAAATAAACCTCTTCTATAGGGGATTGCAAATAATAAGGCACACCCTGTGAAAAAAATCATTGCTCTTACAAAGAAATCTGTATTAAATTGACCAGTGTATAAAGCATAAAGCAAAATAGTTGTAACCGGTTGAGCTAAGGATAAAAAAAAATAACCACGCCGACCTACTGTAGTGAATGAGAAATAAATTATAAAAGCTACAGCGTAAGCGATTATTGTCCCTAGTATCAAAAAAACTTCTTGATACCATATATTATTCAAGAGACTCGAAACAATTTGACCAAAAATGAAAGTTACTTCAATCACGATACTAAAATACACATTCATCTGTACTGACCATCCATTAGGAGGTGATCGTAAAATAGGAGCCTTTTTAGAAAAGAAAATAATAGAAAATAATGTCGATAATCCTGAGATTAGTAAAAAAAGAATTACAAACCTAAAAAAATGGAAAACTTCTAAATAACCTATTAAAGAGGTATGAATAATTAATGAGATGAAGCCAAAAAGTAAAGGTATGACAAAAAATATTGAATACGCTAATTTTTTTGAAGAAAACAATTCTAAATATGAAATTATTCCTGGAATTTGACGTGAAGATTGTTTCCTTATATACCTTGACTCTCCAATAAAAGACATTATTGTTAGAAATACTTAATTGAGTAATTACCTTCAATAATAGTGAATAAACGTATTAACATATCGTTATCTATGAAAATATAATAAAATTATAATAAAATACTTTTTTATAGACAGTATGGAAAAAAATTCCCAAAGATTGGTAAACCTCGTAAATAAAAGATTCAGCGAAGTTCTATCGGAGGGGATTAGATTGTTTTTTCAATGTTACAGAGCAATAATTCTTCCACTTGCCTTTTTTCAGCTAATATTAATTATGTTCGATACTTTTTTACTCACCGATCTTAAAGTATATATCGATTCGATAGGAATTAATGTAGTTGATTTAATGGCGCAGATCGTTGAGGATACACCTCTAACTGCAGGCGAGTGGAATTTAATATCTCTTTTTATGCTATTGAGTGTTGTTTTACTTTTCCTCCAAAACCTAATTGGAGCAATTATAATTACAATAGCGATGTGTTCTGTCAGTAACTATGTTTTAAAAAAATATATGCATGATAAAACAAGCTTTTCCAATTCTTTTAAATCAGCTTTTAATAAGAAAATTTTTATTGTGATATTTATAGTTGGCATATGTTTGCCAATCAGTTCCATTTTATTATATATTCCTGCGATTGTTGTATTTACCATGTTTATTTTTTTAGTATTCACATACAATATTGAAGAAATAAAAAAGCCAATTTCGGAAGCAAGAGTAATTGCGAAAGGAACTAACAACAAACTTAAAATTATCGGTGTTTTTATTTTCAATTTTAGTATAGTTTTCATTTTTAGTTTTATATTCAACTACATTATCGATTTCTTTGTGGATCCTAGTGTTATATCATATAATTACAACATATGGCTAGAACCAAGTACGAGAAATTATGGTATGATTATTCTGTATCAATTTTTACTAAATCTAGTTAATATCCTTCTTGCACCCTTGTTTATATGTTTATTAACAGTATTATTTGCTTCATTAAAAACTAAAAAAGATTTAGAAATAAAATTTCAAAGAAGTTATTATTCCATAAAAGATGAACCTACATTAATTTTGCAAAATGAAGGTAGATTTTATTGTCCATATTGTGGTGTTTTAATAGATAGAAGAAAGAGATTTTGTCCTCGTTGCGGGGAAAATCTTTCCACTTTAAATAAATAATTATTAAATAAGTGAGAAAAATGCATATAAATATAGAAAAAAAATTTAGTTTAGAAAAAAAGAGCATTAAAAACCCTATTGTGTTGATTGGGTGGCCTGGAATCGCACTAGTAGCAAAATTGGCAATAACATCTATAATTGAATCTCTTGATGCCAAGGAACTGTTAAATATTCAATATTTTGATTTTTCACCTAAAGCAATTGTAGAAAAGGGTTCTTTAGAAATTCCAACCGCAAAATTGTATTATAAACCAGCGAAAATAGAAGAGGAAAATGACCTATTTATTTTAACGGCCTCTTATCAACCTCAAACTCCCGAGGGGGTCTTTGAATTTTCAAAAGTCTTTTGTGAAGAAATGGAAAAGATTACAGGAGGAAATATCCAAATGTATGTAAGTACAGGTGCTATGATTTCTGATAGAGTTCATGATAATCCTTTAGTTTATGTATGCGGTACTAAAAAAGATCTTGTTAAGTCATTCCTAGAGTTTGAAAATACCAAATTGTATGAGAGTGGATATATTTCAGGAGCAAATGGAATAATTCCCGCTTATGCTGGGTCTAATAACTTTGCTCCAGGCGTTTGTTTACTAGCTGAGACAATTCCTTTACCAATGATGACTTTAGATCCCCGTTCATCAAAAGCCCTCGTTTCTTTAATAAAGGATTATTTTACCCTAGATATGGATTTTAGTAAGTTAGATGAGAAAATTAAAGAAATGGAACATGTTTTTGAATCTTTTAAGAAACAAACAGATCAATTTATGAAACCACCTCAGGACGATAAAGGGGCAGATTCTTACTTTCGTTGAATAATAAGTTTATTAAACACCAGAGAACTCTAATCAGAATACTATTGCTTTTATAAAAAATTTAAAACTCTTTAAAAATCCAGTTTCCTATTTTCACTGATGGTTCTCTTTTTAATCTGGGGCCTTATAATCTTCTTCTTTTTTGATTATAATAAGATATATTTTACTCTTTGAACAATTTCAATTTTATTAAAAGATTTAAAACTCATTCTACTCACTAGAGGTTTTTCCAACATACGGATGGAGATGGTGTATATTCAATGCTCGTAAGAATTCCGGGATTTGCGGATAGAACTGCCCTCCTTAAGTATTTTGATTTCAGCCAAGGGATCGAACTTGATAAAGACGAGACTTTTTGAATGATTAATTTAAATATCATAACTTTTTTTTAATTATTGTGAAGGACAAAAAAAAAATTGAACTGCGTACTGATTTTTTACGAAAAGTAAGGAACAATCTCCGGCTGTTGTGGATCAGCGTCGCTAACGTTAGGCGAGGTGTTAATCAAAACGAGCAAACTTATTTATTAAAATATTTAAAGAGTGGGTGGAAGCCTCATGAAGATAGCCGATATAAAAAGTTAGTAGAAGAGAATTACGAAATAGATAGGGTGCTCAGAAATTCCATTTGCATGTGCCCATCATGTCGTAGGACCGATCAGGACATGATATACGTACGTAAACATAATTCTTGGTTCTGCACCGATTGTTATAAGCGATCTCGGAGGCCAAGCTTAATGAGGGGGTTAGCGAGATTAGAATATTGAAAATTTAGTTAAAAAATTTTATTTAATAATAAGCTTTTTTTTGCTCTCCATCTTATTTATCTAGGTTGAAAGCTGTCAAATATCCTTGGTGTATTGCTTCCAGCATATTACGTTTTTCTGGTTTCTTGTCGTCACAGTCTCCGACTCTATATACTTTATATATTGGATCCGAAGCTATGGCTTTGTCGTAAAGTTCTGTATTAGGTTTTACACCCGTTGCTAATATAAATGTATCAATATTTTCTAATGTATTCTTTTCATCTCCTATTTTATATTCCACAGTTTTTCCTTCGAATTTTGTTATGTTTGCATTAGTTATAGTCTTTATACCCATCTTCATTGAATGACCAATCATGAATCCACGAGTAGTTCTCCCAAGATTAAGTCCTATTTTAGGAAGTTTTTCAATGATGGTAACATCTCTATTACCCCGAAGCCACTTGCTAAAGATTTCGTCACGCGGAACCAATTCATAAAGACTTATAAACCTTGCTATTTCTGAATCTAAGGCCCCAAGGTCCGCTACCCAGATTGCCGTTTCCATTCCAGTAGCTGATCCTCCTACTACGACTACATTTTTTCCAATATGGTAATCCCCAGTAAGCACATCATCAGCAAAATATACTGTACTTCCAAGGCTACCATCGATGCCTGGAATATCTGGGATACTAAACTTGACTCCAGTAGCAAATATAACTACTTCAGGGTCGAGTTCATTAATTTTCTCTAATGTCGCTTCAGTGTTAAGTCGTACATCAATATTTCGGTGTTTTATTTGTGATTTGTAATACTTAATAATCTCTTGCATCTCACCGCGTCCAGGTGGGACAAAAGCGGCATTAACTTGACCTCCAATCTTCTCTTTTTTTTCTAAGATCGTGACTTTATGGCCCAGTATTGTCGCTACACGAGCTGCTTCTAATCCTCCAGGTCCGCTTCCAACGATCACCACTTTCTTAGGAGATTTTGTTTTTTGATCGAGGTCAAATTTACCCTCTCGTGAAGCCTGATAATTTCGCAAGCATTCTACCGATTTTCCGGTAAAGATTTTATCAAAGCATCCTTGGTTACACGCTAAACACTTCTTAATGTCCCATAATTTGTTTTCTTTAGCCTTATTGGGTAAGTAAGGATCAGCAATAAGTCCCCTTCCCATGGCTATTGCGTCTGCCCATTCATTTCTTAAAATTCTCTCGGCTAGTATGGGATCATTAATTCGGTTCGCAGAAAAAACGGGTCCATTTAAGTTTTCCTTTATGTTTGCAGCTAAATACACATAAGTTGCTGGCGGTACTAACATTGGAAGCTGGGGAATCCTAGTTTCATGCCAGCCCCCAGTCACATTTATGAAGTCTACACCTGCCTCATCATAATGTTTAGCAAACAATGCACTTTCCTTATAAGTGTTAGACCCCGGTACAAAATCATCTCCAGCGACTCTCATTCCTACCAAAATATCTCTTCCTACTCTTTCCTTGACTAATTCTATTAATTCTAAAGGGTATCTAAGACGATTTTCTAATGAACCTCCATATTCATCAGTTCGTTTGTTTGTCATCGGACTAAGAAATTGATTTATTAAGTAGCCTGCCGATCCCAATAACTCTACTCCATCGAAGCCCGCTTCTCTTACCCGCTCCGCCGCTTTGGCATGACTTTCTTGAACAATTTTGATCTCTTCTATCGTTAATTCTTCGGGAACTCTTCTAGTTAAATTTGACATTACAGCTGAGGATGAAACCATTCCCGGCATACCTGAATATGCCCCCGCATGGTATAATTGGACAATCGTTTTGGCTCCATGTTTGTGCATTTTTTCCGCGAAAGCTGTGTAACCTTGTACAAATTTATCCTCAGCGATCGATAACATTGTCGGACCACCACCTCTATCTTCTACGGAACACCCTCCAAGGATTATTAACCCTACACCTCCCTTAGCTCTTTCCTCATAAAAATCAATAGTTTTATCATTTACAGATCTATCGGGTGAAAAATTGAGCGCCATAGCAGGCATCACAATTCTATTGCGAATCTCTACATTTCTTAATTTTAAAGGTTCAAAAAGTTTAACAAACTTCAAAATTTACATTTTTCCTTTTTAATTTTCAATTATTACTAGCTTTAAATTTTCAATGAGTTTTAAATTTTTTAAAATTTTTAGTGTTTACGATCACCATTTACTATTTTTCCTAATTATACCCCATGTAAAGCAAAAATTGATAGGATTTTACACATACCCCATTAAATATTATAAATATTAGTAATTTTAAATTCTCTACAGAGACTCTATTTAAGCCATATTTTCTGATGTCATCTTCAAAGAATTTTTCAAGAGAGAGTCATATAAATTCATTAGCCGATAAACTTAATAGTTAAAATTTTTCAAGCTTTGTATCGATAAAAATCACTACCTAATGCGCTTAGAATTAGTAATCAATGCAAGAAGAAAGATAGGAACATAATTCATATTATTCCCCTTTGTTCTTCTTTAAATATTAAAAAGGATTTTATCATTCTATTTTGTTTGTTTTGTGCTTCGAGAATAAAAAAAAGATATAAGTTCAGGAGGAATTAATAGTTTACAATTTAACCTTCTCCTTTTCTATGATATCCCCACGCCATGGGGTAGATGTTAATATTTCTCTCCCAAGCCCAATATTAACCAAGACTTTACCTAAACCACGATTTGAAGCCGTAAAAGTTGAGATAATTAAGATTAATTTTTTATCTTAGTTCCCATCGTCCTTCCTTTATTACAGTATTAGAAAGGGATTTTATCATTCTGTTTTTGTTTAACGCTTTCAAAAAATTATAGCTTATTACAGGAAGAAAAAGGAAAAAAAAAGAAAGTGATTTCAATTATTTTTCTTAATATATTCGATTTGGGAGATTAGAATCCATTGATTATAGTTTAATTCTTTTTTATCATATCTATTGTTTTTATGTTTTTTATATTTCTCATACATTCTAATATTAAATTCCATATTAGACATTACAACTTTAATCTTTTCAGCTTTGCTTAATCGTTTTTCATAATAACGGTTAGGACCAAGCACAAAAGAGTAATAATAAAGATCCTCAAAACCGAATTCCAATATTCTTCTAGCCTTCTCTTTTAAATTTATCAGAAGATAAGTTCAAAGACTTATGAACTTGATAATGAGGAAGCTTAAATTAAGGAAGTCCGATAAAAGAAATTGTATAATCGTTCTTGTTTGACTTGCTACAAAAAGAAAAGCTAATATAGTTTCACTACCTAAAATTTATAATAAATTAACAAAATCTAAAATACCAAAAACAGTTTGAGTGATTATACCTTTCATACAGAAAATGCACATTTTACCACCGCTAGTCATAATGTAACGATTCTTGAGAAAAAAGGGGAAATTATTATTGAAAAACTTCCTAAATTAGGACTTAATCTCGGTAGGACCACCCGTGGTTTCATGATTGGCCATACGATGAAAATGGGTATAAAGACTATTACGGGAGCAAATATCACAAAACTCGAAGGAAAATCCATAGAATATGAACTTGAAGGTGAAAAGAATACACTAGATGATATTGATACATTTATTTTAGCGACTGGAGTAAAACCCAATACCGATCTATACGATAAAGCAGAAGCTTCAAATCCATCATATAAGATATATAGAGTGGGAGATTGTAACGACAAAGATAAGAAAAAACGTACAATGATGGATGCGATACACGAAGGATTTCAAACAGCCTACAATCTTGATAAATAAAATGGAAAGATTTATTCAAATTATATCTTTAATTAATTTTTTTATTATTAATAAACGTAATAATTCTCATCAAGTACAATTACAATGGATAATTGATTCGAAGTGCAAGATACGAGCATTATAAAGAGCACAAAAAAGATTGAAGAGAATTTAAGAGATATAAATGAACAATCACGCAATTATATTAAGGATATTCTGAATCTTGTTAATAAAGAGATTGGAATAAATAAGATATTATCAATGATCCTTTTTGGAAGTCAAAGAGCAAAAAGTGAAGTCACTGAAGTATCTGATTGTGATATACTTATAATATTCAAGGATCGAGTCACTAATCATCATATAAAAGAGATTGAAAAATATTTTATTGCTCTGGAAATCAAACATAAATTCCGAGAGTTTAACACTAAGTTGACCAAGAAGATTATGGGTGTAATCCAGCAAACCACAGGTATTTTTGTTAGCCATTTTTTAACCAAAAAAAAATATTGGGAGGAAGGGAATTTTCATAAAATTTTTAGAGTCAATAAAGTATTTTCAGCTGCTTTTGCTCCGCGTAATATAGTTTTGGGCATTATTCTCTCCAATAGCACGACTTTGTACGGAGAGGATCTAAGAGAGAAACTCAGGTCTAAAATTCAAATTACTTTTTTTGAAATGATTAAAAGTACGATAATGAACCTTATGATTTCATTTTTCTCAATCATCATATCTTTGTTTAGAAAGCTTGATCCCACGAAATATCAGTTAGAGGCTATAAAATGGGCTTTGAAAGCTTCTAACTTTTATTGTTATAGAGATACGAAACCACTGAAAACAATTACCAAAAGGTTTATTTCTTTGGAAAAACCTAGGTCTCAAAAAAGAGCAAAAAAGTTCTACTCAAAATTCATAAATTTCAGGAAAGCACCTATTGATGATATGAACTTTATGCTCCGGTGCCCTATTCGAATTGTTAAAATTCACTTGAAAGCTATAGCCTATCAAAAATTAATAAATGAAAAATAAGTTCACATGTTATCTCTAGGAAAATAGAACCAATCATTCCTGATCGCACTTTTCCGTTAAGAATTTAATGATAAAGAGAATTAATTCTTAAATATAAAAATATAAATATCTGTGAATTTATTTAGAATTGTAATACTGCTAGTTTTAGAATCTGATAGTGACTGATTATGAGTGAAGAGATTGACATAAGAGAATTGTTTTTTGACATTTTAGATATAGTAAAGTTCGAGTTAAAATTCTATTCTGATCGTGAATCACCAATGTTTGAGCGTATTGTAAAAACTAGAGTTTTCCAAACCAAACTACAAAGATTAAAAGAGTTTATTATGAATTACTTTGATATCTTGTATAAGGATGAGGAAAGCCCCATTAACCAAGCAGCACTGCGTTCTCAGTTAGATAATATTGCCAGGATTACTAATTATTATGATGATTTGTCAGATTTTTATACGGATCACACAAAATTATTAATAACTAAAGATAAGCTCCAAAGACTATTAGATTTTAGCCACATCGAAGTTTTATTTTTAATTTTTACTAATATCTTAGATTGGGAGCATTATAAAAGTAGCCTTTTGTTTCCAACAGATAAGGGGAAAGAAAAATTATTGAAAGAGTTTTTAAACAAACTCGCCTCATCAGAAATTAAGGATGTTGATGATATTGTTGATTTAGAGCAAAAAATAGAAACTTTTGTTCAAGATATTGAAGCATTTTAATTGCGATAAATATTTTATGACCTATTTTTGCAAACTATTTTTTTTTTCACTTTGTAATTTGACTAAAACGACAACAGATACTTTTAAATTCACGAATCTTTATGTGATTGCTTAGGATCTTTAGATGGTATAGTTTTAGGAAAATAATTTAAAATTACATCGTAAAAATGGGAGATTGTTTCGATAAAATCTTAGAGGCAAATAGCAACGGTTGGGTAACGAAATATAAGGTTATCATAGAGCTAATGAAAGATCTCGAAGATGAATTATCAAACGCTTTGAGAGTCAGAAATTGTTTGTTATTTCTAGTTAACTTAAGTTTTAATGAAGGGTACGGTGATTATTTAGATAAAAGGGGAAAAAAACCTAAGGAGCTAACAGAAAATGAAAGATTTCAGATGTTTGAATTATTAAGAGGGGAGTGCAACAACTAGATCATTTAAAATACAGTTTGATCTAGTTCCTTCCAGTTATCATACTGCTTAAATATATCATCTATTGTTTCTAATGTATCGAGGAGAGCATATTTTGTTAGAGGATCTTGCTTGAATGTATCCAAAATGATATCATAAAGATCTACATTATACTCTTGAGTAAGATCAGAAATTTTTCTTAAATCTTCAACCTCAATGCCTTTTTGTTCTAATTGTTTAAAAGTAAATTCTATTTCTTCCTTTAGTTTTGTTGTTGCATTCAAGTATTGAACACAGTTATTAAGAAGTTCTTGTTCCTTATCTTTTATTATCGCTTCATCCTCAGATAATTCAGGTTTTTCCTCAACAATTTCGAGTCGTTCATTAAGCAAATACTTCACTCGCTCATAGATTTTAATTGCTTCGGATATTTTCCTCAAACCTACAAGTAAATGTTTTTTCCGATTTAATCTCGCTTCAATGATTTTTAAGCTCGCATCCTCATAATAGGTTTGGATTTCTCCAAATGTACTTTTTTCCCATTCACTAATCTTAGTATATTTTTGACTTAGTTCTTTTATCAAATTGTCTATTTCATTGACAGTTAAATTTGGATTCTTAAGGTTTTTATATATAATATTGGTCTCATGTTTAATTAGTAGAACTCTCAAGTGCATTATGTGTGCTTTCTTCTCTATATTTGTGATACTTCTTAATACACCTTCACGTTCGCAAAATTTAAAGATTATTAATGCATCATCGAGTAATTTATTAAATTTATCTTGGTTTGTTCGAATATAATATTTTGAATCTTGTACTTTTTGAATAGCTCTATCCATCTGGATTTCTAATTCAAAAATGTAATCTATTAAACTTACCTGTTTTCTTTCTGATAAAATTCTTGATTTATAAGTCATATCTTTTTCCACGTTTTTGCTTGCAAGAAACCACAATAAAGCTGCGGGAAGCCAAAAGAAGATTGTTATAAACATCATATTAAAAATACTACCGAGTATCGAAATGAGAGTATAGGATATTAGAAGGGTTATACCCTTACTTATTTGTTCTGAAAGTTTGAAAAAAGAAGCTGCGGACCCCTTATGTTCAGGCATATTAACATCTATCATCACTGCATTTCTATTAGCAACTGGTCCTGCCCCCAACATCGAAGCCATTATAGCAAATATGAAAAAAATAATATATGAGGGATAAGCCACGAATATCGCCCCAATAGTCTGAAGAATGAAGGCTCCTACTTGATCTGGGGGAATAGGAATGGGATAATTAATATTTAAGTTACCAACATTGATTGGACGTAAAGAAATCAGTAATATAATTGCAAAAGGAATAGAAAAAATGAGACAAAATGTTGCCAATCTAGCCCTATTTTTTTTATTTCTACGGAATAAACTATCCCCTAAACGAGCAAAAACAGCGTTACCAAGAAGATAACCTACACCGATCATACCAGCAAAGATTGTAGCCGTTTGTAGTTGAATTTGATTAGGTATATTATTAAAAAAATCAGTAATTAACATTGAGGTTGTAAAATAAACAAGCACGGTTCCGGGGATCACAGAAAAAAATCCTTGCATTATTAAATAGAGATTTGTCTTCTTTCTTATGATAACTCCTATGTCTTCCTTTGAAATTCGATAACTATATTCTAAATTTAATTCCATTAAATCTAATAGTTCACCTTCACTTGCCCCACGTTGAGGTATTTTTACAAAGAAGAGAATAATGATAATAATTACGCTAATTATTGCAAGTAAAAGAAATGGAAATCTCCAGGATAAAATAGGGCCTAAAAAAGCTGATAAACCCTGACCAGCACCGTTTGATATGGAGCTTAATATCGCAAGTGTACCAAACCAACCTGATCTTTCTTCTGCAGGAATTGCATCTGAAATAATTGAATATCCAACAGGCAATACGCAACCCAGTCCTGCTCCACTTGACATTCTAGAAATTACAAGCACTAAAAAATTTGGGGAAAATGCCGTTATTATCATCCCAACTGTCCAAGAAAACGCTCCTGCGATTACTACTTTCTTTCTATCAATTTTATCGGCCCAATATCCCCAAAATAGAGCAAAAAATGCACTTATTAATACAAAAAATGCATCTGGGATTGCTATTAATGCTTCTGGAATATTAAATTCAATTCGAATTGTAGCATAACTAGGAATCAACATACTAGAAACTGAGGTTGAAATAAAAAGCAATAGCATTACTATTATAATAGGTGCTAGATCCTTGAATTTTACAGCAGTAAGTTTAGATCGTTTGATAATAGATTACCAATAATATTTGAGTATAATAGATAAGATTTGGAAGTTAAAAAAACTTATAAACAACTATGGGATAAATAAATAGTAGGTAAAAGCAGCTTCCACGTGAAGCTCTAGAGTGTCTAACAGCTTGATTTTTGTGTCTTTTTGACTTAAAATTAAAGGTAATTCAGTGCATCCTAAAATCACTCCATCTATATTATAGGAGTCAATTATTTCAAGTATTTTCTTCTTAGATTCGAGTTTATTAATACCTATTACTAATTCACTAAATATAATTTTATCTATTTCACCCTGCTCTTGAAGTGACGGTGTAATAACATTGATACCTAACCTTCTTGAATACTCTTGATAAAATGTAGATTGCATTGTAAATTTTGTACCCAATAAGAGTAGAGTCTTCATATTTTCAGCTAGTGCTTTTTTTATTGTAGTTTTAACTATGCTTAGAATCGGGACTTTAGCAAATCCCTCTAATTCCTCATACACAGCGTGTGGTGAATTTGCGGCCATTATTACGAAGTTAGCACCAGCATTTTCCAATGATTTAATAGCACTGATCAGATACTCTATGTAAGCAATTTTATCATCACTCAGTTCATAATCAATAACTTGTTGAAAGTTTAGACTAAAAATAATAATTTCAGGATAATTATAGTCACTGAATTTTTCATAATGTTTTTGGAGTATTAATTTATAATATTTTATGGTAGATTCATAAGACATACCACCTAAAATTCCTATTCTTTTCACATTACTTAAACCTCTTTTCCCATTCACTTCTCATTATTATTCCTTTTACATCTTTTAAATGATCCGTTGCTAGTATCCCATGAAGATGATCTATTTCATGCTGAACTAATTCAGAAAGATCATCTGAAAAATCCTTACTAATAGAATTACCATTTTCATCTTGATATTCAACTCTTATACTTTTATTCCTTGTAATTTCTACGAAGAACCTGATATCAAAACTATAACAACTGTCCCATACATTAATCAATTCCTCACTTCTCCATGTAATTCTAGGATTTAACATATAAAATTTTCTTTCTGCTAATTGAAAATATATTAAATTCTTCATAACACCAATTTGCGGTGCTGCGATAGCCCTCCCTAATTTTTTTGTATCTTGGAGATATATAAGTGTCTCCCGCAGATCTTGAAGATTTTTTCTATATTCATCGTTGAATTTATTAATATCAGATGATATTTCTCTTAATTTAGGGTTACCCAGCATTAATACTTCCTTTACTACCATCAATTCTAACTTCTTTTCTTTAATTCTTATTTGACCTCATAAATAGTATAAACTAAGTTATTTCGTCAAGAACCACACTTTTTCTATTGCGGGGGTTTTTTATTTTAACTATCATACCTAGTAAAAGAAATAAAAAAAATAATGATGTATTGTATCCTGGAATTGACTCTGGTGATGTTATATAAATTTCATAAGGAGGGAGTGGTTCATCTTCCCAGGGATCATCTGGTGGATTTGGATATTGTTGACTCATTTTTAGAACTCTAAATTCGGCGATAGAGATTTTATCTTCAAATAAATATACAAGTCCATCTGAATCAACGCTTAGGAAATTTTCCCAACCTCCTGTATCCCCGATCGGATTAGCAGCATAGATTTCTGGACTTCCACCCCCGATGTCTCCAAGGATCATGCCATATTCCTGCAATACTTTAGCGATTATTTTTTCACTGGACGTTAAATTACGATAATCTAAATTAATTGAAGGATCAAGCTGCAAACGAGCTCCTTCGGGGAGAGCAAAAGGATCAGATGAATATCCATCACTATCGGTTGCAGGTAGTATAGGACCACCTTGTTTTACAAGAGATGGATCAAGTGAAAACACTAAGGCATGGTCAATAATTCCTTGCTCAAATTCTTTAGGAAGAATTAAACCAGCAGTTAAAGCAAAACCTGAAGCTCTAGCTCCAGCACCCCATGGATATGTTCCAGTACTATAAATAGAGATATTATTTCCCCAAGAGGCACTCCACGTATTCCCTTGTTTTTCCGCTTGCCAAAAGTCATATTCGATCCCTGATGAGTTATCAATGATACACATATGTCCGTCTTCCTCAGGATCTGGAGCTGCATTATCTGGAATTGGCACACCATCCATTATAAACCCCCAATTGGGATCCGTTATGTTTACATCATAAGAAGTTGTAGAAGAATCTGCGAAAAATATAGGAACTGACCAATTTCCTAAAGCTACTACAAGCATATCAGTAAAAGAATCAGTAATAGCATTCACATAACTCTCTGAAAAAGAATCTATTGCTACATTTTCAGGAATTTTAATATTAAATGGACTGCTTTCAGAAAATATGCGATTATCTAAAATATTTTGGGATTTAGGGTATTTAACTGAAACTACACCGTTTTTATACAGATATATATTTGAAAAATAGAATGTGAAGTTAATAAAAAGAATTAGGGCTAAAATGCATTTCAGTTGCCATCTACTATTACTTTTCATAATTTTTAGCCTCTTTACTCAAAATTTAATTGATTTTGAAATAAATTATTATATGCGAAAAATACTAAATACTTATTTTTACCTTTAATAAATTATAATTTCTACACCTTAATTCAAATTCCTAAAATAAATAGCTTTTAGGAAATAAAAAGTTTAATCTAGACTCAATTTTAAAATCAATTAAATCCACTTTTTCAAAGCTTAAATTCTTTAATAGTTTCAATAAAAAATTACAGGTTCCCCATCGAAATATGTCATAAAACTTTAAGAAAAAGTTTAAATCATTTAAAACCGACTTAATTCTTATGTCTATAGTTGGAATAAATTATGAAAAATGCTCTGTTTGTAAAAGATGCGTATCTGATTGCACTAGAGGTCTTTTTAAGGAAGATTCTTCTGGGAAAATAATTCGTCTTGCTGATGAAATGAAGCGATGTAATTTTTGTGGAAAATGTGTCGCGATTTGTAAAGAGAATGCTATATTGTGGGAAGGAAACTGGGAAGATGATGTGGAATCTTATCCGGGTGTAGAAAACTACGAATATAATGTATCTTATGAAAAATTAATGCAATTATTAAGAGCTAAGAGATCTATACGCCAATATAAAATTAAAAATGTTCCCCAAGAGTTACTTAAAAAAGTTTTTGAAGCTATGCGTTATGCTTCAAGTGCGGATAATCGGAGAGCATGGAAATTTTCAGTAATTTCTGACCCTTCAACAATAAAAACATTAAGTCAGGAATCAATTAAAATAATGTATCGTTATTTAGGATGGCCTTCTGCAGAAGCGGCATTGAAATATTTTAGTTCAGTTGATAGTGATCCCATTTTTCTTGGTGCTCCAACAGTAATATTTCATGCTACGAGTAAGTGGGCTTCGATGCCCCCACATGATGCAGGAATTGTGCTCACATATGGTCAGCTTGCCGCACACACACTCGGTTTAGCAACATGTTGGATAGGAAATGCTCATGGTTTAGGAATGAATAAAGAAATGATGAAAGTTATCGGATTAGAGGGGCAACTTAATGGAGTAATGACAATTGGTTACCCTGCAGTCAAATATTATCGCACTCCTCCTCGCGCACCTTTAGATGTCGTAGGTTTAGAGTAATAGGTGTTAATATCGAAAATCATATTATAGTAGAAAACTAATAAAATCATTAAAATCATACAAAAATACAAAACGAAATGAATTGGATTCATGGGAACTGAAGAATGGGATATATCTATTTGTGGATTAAACTGTGCGAAATGTCCTGATTATCACACCAAGAAATGTGAAATCGAGTGTGGAAGTCGTCCGCTTGAGGTTCACGAGAGCATTGATTGTGTAATATTGCCTTGTGCACGAGAAAAGGGTCATCGATATTGTATCGACTGTGATGAGTTTCTTTGTCGGAAGCTGGAGGATTTTGCTTCCGATGGCTATGATCACCACGAACAAACTGTAGAAAATATGAAAAGGATGAAAGAACTCGGAATTGAAGCTTGGATCGCAGAGCAAGAGAAATGTATGTTCTGTTCTGGGTGGAGATTCTAGCAACTGACAATATTCATGAGCATATGGGTCGTTGATTGGTCTGTAATTAATTTATTTCAAAAGAATTGTCAAGTTTCTTTTCCTCCATCGTTTGTAATAAATACATTTCTACCTGCTAATATTCATAATGGCACTCTAAACCCATATTCAATACACATTTATTTTCTCTTTTATTAAATTAATTTTTCCAAATTCATCACCTACTCGGAAATTAACCGAATTTCACCACTGTTGCCGTCAAGAGAAATAATAGATCCATCATTGATGAGTTTTAAGGCGTTTGGAAGTGATACCGCCGGTAAACCATATTCCCGAGAAAGGCAGGAAAAATGAGCGAGCATACCCCCGGTTTGCGCAACTACACCAGCAACAATACTAAACGCCGAAGTCCATCCCGGATCTGTGCCGTGACAGATAAGGATATCACCTTTCTCCAAACGACCAATGTCCTTCAGAGTAGGAATAACTCGGGCTCGTCCAGTAGCTAACCCGCGACTCATCCCAACACCTTTCAATATACCATCATTATCACCACCTATTGCCTCACCTTCGTCCAAAGGTATATTATTCTTGAGAAAGAGGGGTGGATCCTTTTCATGTGTAAGGAAAAGGTCAAAAGCTTTCCTACGGGCAGCAACTTTTGCCCTGGTAAGTGCTTGTGGCTCGTTCCCCTTAAGTAATCCGTCAAGTTCATCCAGCGAAAGGAAATAAAAATCATCCTCTCCCTTTAACAGACCTCGAGAGACAGTTCTGCTACCATACTCGCAGAGCACAAGCTTCTTTTGGAAGGTTACAATATCGGACATCGGGCGCGAGTCATCACGTCCCGTGAAGAATTTCAAACTATAGTTCACTAAGAACTTAAAGATGGCTACTTTTAAATCTCCCATTTGTTGCTTGACGAGATTCTCGATTACCTCAGCAGTTGCGATTTCTCGTCGCTGGTTCAATTTTTCCTCCCTTTCATCCGGTGAGACTATCTCTTCCGATTTTAAGAGCACCCGCAAAGCTTCGTAGTCGAGAGATGGATCCTCGATACGTCGGTCAAAGTATATATCTCGATCAGCGTGACCCCGGTAAAAGGCTACCTCCAAAAATTCCTCATATTTGGCAAGGAAGGCACGTCCTTCTTCGTGATTCTTGAGTTCCTCGAAGAATACTGCTCCTTTGAATTCCTCGAACAGCGTGCGTAGCTTCTTGGAATGTCTGATCATTTCTGCAAGTTCCCAAAAAGAATAGTCGTCATTAAACTGTTGAGTTTGCTCAGGAATTCCACTTAATATTTCTATAAAGGCGTCTGGATTGTCACCATTATACCAATATCGTAATACACCATCGAGAAGGGCACGAATAACTGGTGCATAGATGTGAATGATACCCCAAGCACCTCTCGCGACGCCATTCGCAAAGATATTGTTATATTGCATTACGCGTGGTCTCAATTCCTCGTCTTTCAGGGCTTGGATCTCCTGTTTGATTTGGTCAAGATCAGGAAATGCTGCATTTACCGTCGCACGTCTTAATTCGTATTTTTTCCCGCTCTTAGGTTTTTGTGTGAACACTTTATTCCCTATAGAAAAATTTCCGATACCCATCCCAGGTTGCGTTTCCTCGATCCTAACGAACATCTTCAAGGTTCGCCAAAGATCGAAGGGTGCATTTATAGCTTTTTCTAGCTGAGACGGGTGAAGACGACTGAGAAAGTGTGCTCTAAGGTTAGGGGGAAGACAATATTCGGCCATTAGTTCATCCGCTCTTGTGTTGTAATAGACGGTGCCATGATGATACTTATACGCTCGTAGCTCAGCGAGATTGCCCATACCGAAGTGCCGGTAGTTAGCGGAACCCCCATCACGCATCCAACGACCTCGGACTGACCACATTAAAGGTGTGATAGCACCAGTCCACACTTCGTCTGCCCATGATCGGGTCCAAATGATGTTGTTATCTTCCGGGATTGACGGCCACAGGTCAAGTTCTTCTTCCCAGGTGAATTCCACACCAGTCACGGGTCGGGACTGGAGCAAGAAGAAGGAACTATCCACCAACGCCCACTCAATGTCCTGGGGTAATCCATCGTAATAATTCGTGACCTTTAGGCCCAGCTCTGTTATTTTACGTATCTGATCATCCGAAAGACTATACACATCTTGAAGATTGCCGGGTATAGGTTCCTCAGCCGTACCAATCCCGGTCTCCTTATTCCGTATCACCTGAAACTCCTTCGAACCGAGAGTGCGACGCTTAATCTGAAGTGTTTCTCGGGCAACGATAAACTCATCTGGTGTGACGCTGCCCGATACCACCACCTCGCCTAGTCCCCAACTCGCGTTGATAACGATCTCATCGGCCCTGGCATTAATGGGGTTTCCAACGAACATTACACCAGCAACATCTGGTTCGACCATTAATTGGACTACAACGGCGATGCTAAGATCATTATAGTCGAAGCCCTTGTTCTGACGATATGCCGTCACTCGTGCAGTCCACATGGACGCCCAACATCGTTGCACTGCATCCAACAGTGCACTACTACCCTTAACGTCAAGATATGTATCGTATTGTCCAGCGAAGGAAGAACCCTCTAGATCCTCGGCTATACTTGAAGAACGAACAGCGACGTAGGATTTATCGCCCAGCTTTCCATAAGCCTCCACGATCTCATTAGCTAAGCCGTCGGAGAAGGTACAATCGAGGATAATCTCCCTTATCTTTGCCGTGTCCTTTTCTAACTCATCAAGATTCCCGTAATCAAGCCGCTTTAGCATTTTTTCGATCTGTGCCTCAACATTATTTTCACGAAGGCACGCAATATAGGCGCGCGTAGTAACAACAAATCCAGACGGGACAGGGAAATTAGCCTTAAACAACCGGCCCAAACTAGCCCCTTTTCCCCCCACCACATCAAGATCTGTTGAAGTATCCTCACCTAAACCAACGAGATAATTATTTTTAGTCCCTTTCATTTTAATCATTTATTTTAAAACTAAATAATTATTTTATCATTCAAGATATAAATAAATCTTCTAATTTTCCTTAGTTTTTCAATGGAATTCTCATGAAATTCAGACTCTGAATTTCCCTAACCAATCCATTTTCACAGAAAATTGGAACAAATATTATTTTATCTTCGAGATTTTGTACCATTCTCTCCTCCTTCTTATTTTCAGCTTTTTTTCGATATAATTCTTAAATTCTTAAATAAAATGCACTATTCAAAGATGGTAAGAAAGAATTTATCAATCAATACAATGGATAAGGAAGAAAAATTTCCACTAATAGATGTAACTGGGAGTCCTGAAGAAATAGGGACACAGCATGGAAAATTATTGAAAACAAGAATAAACCGTGTAATTGAATTTTATAGTGATGTAACCAAGAATTTAGATGAAGATGGTCGGGAGAGTAATAGAAAATATATTTTAAATTCAGCTAGAAATTTTAAAAAGATAATTCATGCCTATAATTCAGATTATTCAATTGAAATTGAATCTATTGCTGAAGCATCAGATGTAGATCCTCTATGGATTTATGCAATTAATTCAAGAAGTGAAATTATGTCGAATATGGAAAATGGGAGTACTGAGTGTACTGCATTATACTTCAAAAATCCACGTGTTCTGGGTCAAAATTGGGATTGGGCTGCAGATTTTGAAGAATTAGCCTTTATTATGAGATTGACCAAACCAGATGGTCACAAAATAATTCAAGTAACTGAACCAGGGATGATTGGTAAAATTGGTTTTAATAATTCCGGTTTGGGAGTTTGTTTAAATTTCCTTAGTGTAAACGAAGAATTAAACGGGTTACCAATTCATATTATTCTTCGTGCCATGCTAGATAGTAAATCTATTGAAGAAGCTAAAATCTTAGCTAAGAGTGTGGGTAAAGGGCGATCTGGGAATATATTATTGGGTGATAAAAACGGAAAATACCAGGATATTGAATTTGGAGGTAGTGAAGTCTATCTTTTAGAGGTTGAAAATAATCATTTTATTCATACTAACCATTTTTTGAAGAATGAAAAACTAAATTCAAAACCAGAATTATTGCTTAGCTCATTTAATAGGTACAAACTTGCAAGCAATTTGGCAAAAAATTCCCACCCACAGTCATTAGAACTTATGAAAAGTATATTATTGGATGATACTGATTCTGAATTACCAATATGTAGAAAATATATCCCTGGTAGAGTAAAGGAAAAAGTTGGCACAGTATGCACAATTTTGATGGACTTGAACCAGAAAGTAATGCATATTACTAAGGGAAGTCCTCTTCATAATCCATTTACCATGATCTCACTAAATTAAATAAATCCTTAAGCTTATCTTTGTATATCTATTTTTTCGATAAACCATAAAGATGAAACTTCATTGAAATCAGACTCTGAATTTACCTTTCAGGTTCAGGAAATTCGATTTTAAAATTAAAACCTTTTATCTAAAGTTTCTTTAGTCGTAGAAGGGAAGAGTTCTGAGATTCTTTTGGATTTCGGTAAATGGGTGTAAAACCATTTTTTTGGTGATTTCAAATGGCTCCTTCATACCTGAGTAAATTTTATAAAAATTTGATGCTCTTTCGGAAACAATTTTCAACATTTCTTTCTCATTAATGAGGATATCCTTTGTAACATGTCTCGGTAAATTTGCCATTGATTCTTTGAAGACTTTATCTATTGCAGTTTTTACCTTCATTTTAGGCTTAGCCTGAATTTTTATATTTACGTTATCCATATAATCTTTATATTCACTTAAATAAGCCAAAATATTATCAGCATAATCAACAACTTTTTGAGCATCAATTTTATTCACGTCAAAACTCTGAAATGTTTCTTCAATCCTTTCCTTTGCTTTATCTACAAGATCGTCTTTGATTTCCTTAATTAGAACATTTATTGAACCATTACTAGATAAAACGTCATTAACTTTCTGTTCCAAACATAGAAGTAGATTTCTTTCAATTTCTATAGGTGAAGATTGAGCAATTTCATGATAATCCTCTATTCTCTCGATATGTTCCCTATCATGTTTAGCCACGATATGATCTTTAGCACTTTCTTGCTTCATTTGGTTTTCTTCTTTTTCTACTGGCATACATGAAGAACAAAACCCGTCATATATATGTACCTCACCTATCCATACTTCTGTATTATATATCTTTTTACACTTCTCACAATGATTATATTTTACCATAAATAATTTCATATCGTGTGTTTTTTAACATTTAACATTAGTTTTTGAAGTTTTAAAAATCAAATCTTGTTTCCCTCTCGGATTCCTATAGGTTTGATAACTTGGTATATTTCAACCTAGAAGATTATTCTATTCGATTTTTTTTATATAATTTCTTCTTGAACATATCAATATCTTAGTAGTTCAACCTTTCTTCACCTATTGTAGAATGACTCCCATGACCTGGATAGATTTTGAACTCTTCCGAAATTTTCGGATAATATAATATTTTTCTAATACTAGTCATCAAATTAGTATAATTTGTAAGCTGCCTTGGGATTCTGCCCCGCAGTAGAGTATCTCCGGTAAAGATAAGCCTATTTTTATAATCTATCAGCATCACGTCGTTTCTGGTGTGACCTGGCGTCTCAATTACATGAAGACGCTCTGCTCCTATTTCTATTACGTCATCTTCATTAATATAGTTTAAATATTCAACTTTTCCTCTCCCAAAATTCTTGATCAAGAATGGAATATTATAGTAATCCATGATATCAATAGCGCATTGAATATGGTCATGGTGTGCATGTGTACCTATTAAATAAACCGGCTTATAGCCTTCTCTAGTAATAATGCTTTCAACATAGTTTGAATCAATCCCGGGATCAATAATTCCAATTTCTTTTGTAATTTCATCCCCAAAAAGATAACAATTAGTTCTGAATCTACCACTCACTTTCAACCGATTTAAAATAATAATCATTCACCAATTCATTCGGTATTTATAAATAGGATAATAAGGTGTCATATATTTTTTTATTATGAGATTTATAAAACTAAATTTTCTTTGAAATCAGACTCTGAATTTAGCCTTTCCATTCCAAACTAAAACAATATTTTTAAGTATTTAATTAATCCTTTAAGTAATAACTTTTTTTTTTTTGTCATTTGGAAGTTTTTGGTAACTTTCACATAAAAAAGATTTTTTAAATATATTACATTTTTTATTACATTATTTTATAAGAAAGATAAATTATGACAATAGATATAAACGCAGTAGGTCAAACACGGGAAAGCATATTTGAATATAAGTGGAAAGATGTAGTGCTCTATGCATTAGGAATTGGCGCTCAAACTAATGAATTACCATTTCTTTATGAAAGAACACAAGGAGGAGTAAAGGTATTTCCAAGCTATGCAGTTATTGCTGGTGATGGTGCTGCGCCCTTTGAAAAGCTTGGAAACGTTGAATGGGCGAAATTTATTCATGGAGAGCAATGTATAAAGCTTTATCGTCCCTTTCCACCGCAAGGAAAAATCAGGAGAAAAGGAACAATAACTAATATTTATGATAAAGGAAGAAATGCAGTAATTCATTCAATAAGGCAAGGGTTTAATGAGAAAGGAGAACACATATTTGATGCAAAATGGGTACATGTTTTATTAGATGGTGGAGGATTTGGTGGAGAATCTGGACCAAAAGCCCAATCTTTGAATCCTCCAGAGGGTGTTAAGCCTGATTTTAGCATATCTTATAAAACTACAGAGAATCAAGCAGCTATATATAGATTAAATGGAGATCTCAATCCTTTACACTTAGATCCAAGTTATGCTAAATTGAGTGGTAGATTTAATGATCCTATTCTTCATGGGTTATGTACATATGGCTTTGCTGCTCGAGCAGTATTGTATGGAGCTTGTGAAGGTGATGTGAATCGGTTTAAAGAATTTAGTGCAAGATTTTCTTTACCTGTTTATCCTGGTGACACAATTACTACAGAAGGTTGGAAAGATAACGGAAGGTTTATCATTCAAGCACACACAGAGAAAAGTGTTGTAATAAGCAATGGTTATGCAATTGTGGAATAATTTATCAGATACTTTTTTTATGGATATAAGATTAATATTGAAATGCAATTAATTAAGAACTGAATGAATTTCTAAAATTTTTGAAAAAAAAGGAGATGTGTATTATAATGGATGATATTGAAATAAAAGATGGAAAAATTTATGGGGGCTGGAGAGCACCCGAAAACCTATATAGGGGTTTAGCAACCTCGATTCATGATGATTCGGTGGCAAAAAAAGTTGGAATGCGAGGTGGAACAATCCCTGGTACGATACATTTAAGTTTATTTGCACCGATAGCGCAGAAAATATTTGGTGATAGATGGTTTGAGAAAGGGGCTGTGAGTATGTATTATACTTATGCAACTATCGATAAGGAGGAGGTTAGAGCAATTTTTGAATTACCCGAAGGTACCACAGAAGATTCCTTACCCATTACAGCAGATAATGTTCAATTTAAAGCCTGGGGGGAACTAAAAAGCGGTCAACAAATCATGACAGGAACGGTATCTATAGGGAATCCAAAAGAACCTTCGTATTTACAATCAATTGAGCTAAAAAACAGTAAACCAGAAGAATTGCGTATTTTAGAGGGTTATAATGTAGGGGATGAATTTGGTCCAAAAGAGGTTTTAGTCACTCAGGATGCTGCTATTAAGGGATTACCAGGTATCACCGATAGACTTGAATATTACAAGGGAGGATCTCCATGGGGGAATTCTATTCTATCTCCAACTGCGTCGTTTGGTGTAATGACAATGGGTTTAACAGCATATAATAAGACATGGGATAAAGGTGTTCCTTTTTTTGGTGCTACCGAAGTACGATATATAAATGGACCAATACTTGTTGATGTGCCTTATATTGCAAAGGGTAAGATCGCTTGTGCGGGTGTTTCCCGTAAAACTGAGTATTATTGGCTCGATTCCAGCTTAGAAGAAAAGGAAACAGGGAAATTAGTTGCGTCAATGCGCCATATGAATAGGTATATGAAAGCCGGTTCACCAGTTTATAAAGATCAATAAAAAAATCTTTTTTACTTTTTAATAATCTCATTTTTTTTCCTTTTTTTTGGAAATTGCTAGTTTCAAAACCCCAAAACAAAAAAATTTAATTATTTGGGAACGTTTTTTAATTTACAGTATAGGGCCCATGGATTAGTGGAAGATCGTTTCCTTGGCATGGAAAAGGCCGCGGGTTCAATTCCCGCTGGGTCCATTGCCCATTCTCTGTTTCCATCAATTTAATTGATAATATCCTTTAAATATAGTAAAGTCCTCAATTTTTAATTAATAAAATGCTAGAAAAACAAGTTTTATTTAATTGGAAGTTGTTTTATTAATGGGACATCAAGAATGTCAAATTCTTACTTGGTCATCTTCTTATTATGAATAATAACCGAAGTTTCTAAGTATATTTTCACGATTATTCATTACCTTCTCTTCAAATTAAATACATACTATCGGTCTTATATTTTCTTCTATTATTAAAAAATCGCCAGTTATTATGTAATTTTCACTAAATTTTCATTGAAATAGGACTCTGAATTTACCTTTCCATTCTGAAAAGACAATATAACTGTAGTTTGTGATCCAAAATTCAAAATGGTAGTTAAAGCATTTCTGGATCATGTGAATAAATAATTTTTTTCTCTGATTTTTTCGATAACAAATTAAAAGAATTGTAAATAAATTTAGATTTTTAAACTTGCGAAGGGTTCCACCCTATCTTCTCTTAATTGTAAAATTATTGCTTCTTCAGGGCAAGTTCTATGACATAAACCACAACCAAGACACCTGTTCCGATCAACTACAGCAAAATCTTCTTCTAAAGAAATTGCACCAACAGGACACCTTTCAACGCAAGCATTACAACCAATACATAGATCTTTTTCAATAATCGATTCGAATAATGCATTCATGAACTTATGTTTATCAAGACCAAATTGGGTTATACCTCTCATCAAACCACAACAACACGGACAGCAATTGCAAATATTGGATAAATGTGTTTTATTAGCTCCCGCGTGAACTAATCCCGCTTCGTCGGCTTCATCGATAATTTTTATCGCTTCATCAGCAGTTATTTCTCGTCCTATATCGTTTTCAATATAATACTCCGCAGCAGCACCAAAACTTAGACAAGTTTCCATAGGGTGATCCTCATTATGGTCACTTTGAACGAGCTTACCTTCTTTTCTGCAAATGCACTCAGCAACAGAGATTATTCTAGCATTTTTTATACTCTGTTTAAGGTTTTGGTAAGGTAAAAGAACTGTATCAGTTTCAATTGTTTCTTCGATCGGGATAACCTTAAAGCCCGGTACATTAAATTTGCCCAGTTCAAAAATATATGTTGTATCAAAATATTCTCGATATAATTGAGCTAGTTCCTCATCTACGTTTTGCACTGAATATTCATATAGTCCAATCATGAAAGGTGCTAAATTATAGATGGTTGTATTACCTCGTCGGATTCGGAAAAGTAGTCCTTTCTTAGATAAGGATTCCAATTCTTTTTCGACCTCATTTTTATCTAAGCCGGTTCGTTTTGTTATTTGATCTGCAGTTTCCCTTTTTCGAGAAGGTTTCAATTTTAAAACGATTTCTGCTTCTTTTACCGAAAAAAGTCTTTTCAATATTTTTACTCCAACACCAGAGGGGGTGTCAGGAAATCCAATTGAGTTTTTATTTATATACTCTCTTAATTCTACATAAGATTCGTCAGACATCATTTTTACCTTTATGATATGTTGTTTTATAATTTATGGGGGGGATATCACTTATTTTCGAAGAGGAGGCATCATTCGAACAATTCTTAATGGAGTTTTAACCATAGAAATGGCATTTTCAGGGCAAAAATATGCACAAACACCACAACCTATGCAACTTTCTTCATCCCTTTCAGCGATATCATCATCATTAAGTTCTATTATCAATTGATGACATTTTTCTACACATATACCACAACCGGTACATAATTCTGGATTAATCTCTGCTAAGTAATTGGTATAATTAGCTGTTGGTGCTAGCATAAATCCTCTACTTTGAGGGCAACAATCAGTACAGCAATTACATATAGCGTCCTCACGGAGCTCTGGATTAGCTCGTAAATGCATAACTTTATGTACTAACCCATCATCACGAATTTTCGCAAAAATGTCCAATGCTTCTTCTTTGGATATAAGTCTCGAAAAACCATATTTAGCTGTATGTAGTGCACTCTTTCCAAAGGTAAAGCAGCTTTCCTTGATGTGTGTTTGTTCACATGGCTCTCCAAGAACTTTTGCATGGTTCCGACAGTAACAATAACCTACAGCGATGTCATCGTATTTATCAATAATTTCTTGGACTGTTTGACTCGGTAAAATCATCTCTTGGGGTGTCTCTATTGTCTTATCAATTTTTATCTCAATCTCATCACCAGTATTCTGATTCTCGTAGCTACTGATTATTGTTCTGTCGATTGGCATGACTTTATTAATTGTAGATTCAAAGATATCGTATTTATTTTGAACATTTTTTCTTCTTCTCTCCATCCAATCATGCTGTAATTTAGCTAGCTTCTTAATATCTTCATCCTCTGCATCAACATCTCTCATAAAAATATAATCAAATATTCTAGCTATACCGAGTGTACGGTAAATTTTTACACCTTGACTTGTAGGCTGATCCATCATTACACCATTATTTGCGAGGAAATCAACCTTAGCTAAGATTTCGTCTTCAGTTAATTCAATACCTTTATTTTTTAGGCTTTCCTTTAATTCTTCCATAGTGAATGAGGTTTTCTCAGCAAATGCCTCTAAAAAATCAGCATTGTCTTCCCCAACAGCAATTTTTAAAATTCCAACTAATTCATCCGGCATTTTAGTACCAATTTTTGCTCCAGTCAAAATTTCAGCTGCTCTAACAAATTTTTGATCCGGATTTTCTTCATCACGTACTGTCATTTTTAATCAAATTTAGTTAAATTATAGTTCTATAAAAATTTTGAGCATTAATAGGCTCTTTTACAAGAATGGCGAGAAAGAGAAATCAGACTGTATAATTATTGTGGAAAAATTCAATAGAATTCAATATTTTTAATTTTTATCATAAAGTTTTTTATTATTTTGATGAAAATTATTAACAAATTATTTAGATATGACGATTCTTAAGGAAATTTTAAACGGAAATATTACGGAAGAGGTTAAACGTGTCGCTGAGATGGAGAAAATTAAAGTGAATAAAATCATGAGAGGAATCTCAAAGGGGGAGATTGTAATTATGAAACGAGACAGTAATAACCCCTTGGGTATAGGATTTCCTTTACGAACTAAGATTAACGTTAATTTGGGAACCTCCTCATCCACGATTAATACTGAAAATGAAATGGAAAAAGTGAAAATTGCTCAAAAATATGGTGCAGACACCTTATCCGATCTCTCAATGGGTGGTGATATTGATAGCATTAGAAAAAGGATTTTGAATTCTTCAAATCTTCCCATAACCACAGTTCCTATTTACCAGACGGTTATTGAAGCAGACTCTCTAACCAATATTTCTGAAGATTTATTATGGAACGTAATTGAGAAACAATTAAAGGATGGGATTAGTTCGATTGTAATTCACGCGGGTTTTAACCTAAAGATGCTTGAAAAAATGAAAGGAAAAAGAATAATGGGAATGGTTTCAAAGGGGGGTAGCTTTACAGCTTCCATCATGAGTGAAAACCATGTTGAAAATCCTTTTTTTAGTAATTTTGAGTATATTTTAGAGATGCTTAAAGATTATGATCCCGTATTAAATTTAGGTAACGCCATGAGAAGTGGATGTATCCATGATAAGGTTGACGAGTTACAACTTGAAGAAATCCTCATGAATAGTAAACTTGCTAAAAAGGCAAATGAATATGGAATTCAAGTGATTTTAGAGAGCCTAGGTGGCCATGTTAATGTGGGTGATTTAATAGAATGGGTAAAAATTCATAAAAAACTGACAAATAACCGTCCACTTTTTGTTTCAGGACCAATACCTATTGATAATGCTGTAGGGTATGATCATATTGCTGCCGCTATTGGAGGTGCTTTTGCATCTGGATTTGGAGCAGATTATCTATGTGCGATTACACCTGCAGAACATCTCTGCCTACCTACAATAGAAGATATTAAAAACGGTTTGATTGCGTGCAAAATTGCGTCCCATGTAGGAGACTCTCTAAAGTTCGGATTAAATCATCTATTTCGTGACGATTTAGAGCTTTCAAAATATCGATTTCAGAAAGACTGGAATAAACAGTTTGAACATTGCATTGATCCCGAAGAACCAAAGAAAAGAGACATAGTAGAGCATGGAGTATGTACTATGTGTGGGAAACATTGTGCTCTTTCTATTTCTAAAAAAATCCTTTCAGAAAAATAGGGGATTATGGTTTCTTGCTTCTTCCTAATAATTCTAGATTTGTCGAATCTATAATTTTTTAAAATAATAGTTTTTTAGTTATTAAAAGAAACATTAAATACCTACTTTATCTTGTGTTAGCTATGAGAAAATCTAGAAAAAGTACCTTATTTCTAATTATTATTTTTGTTTTGATATCTTTTCAAATTTTTCCACTTTTGGGATTGGGGGATAAAAATACTAATTATTTTCTCACAAATCAATCATATATTAACAAAGTTGAAATGTCAAACTTTAATTTTCCTATTAACGCAGATTTAAGCCAAGCTGAATCAGATTCTATGTCAGAACACTTTAAATCTGTTTTTGATGATAAACTTCAAAGTTCTCTTCTTAATTTGACCAGATCTTCACCTAGTAATCAAAATTATTTGAAAATAATCCTACTTTTTAAAGAAAATGTAAATAAAGCGAAAAGAATTATGATTATCGACTCAATATTTGAAGATTACGAAATTATCAACAATTATGATATTATTCCCGGAACTTATATTAAAGTATCTCCCTCAGAACTATTAATAAAGCAAGAGAATTTGAATGGGATAAAAGAAATAAAAAAAATTTATAAATCAGAAACGTTTGAAAACCCATATATTATTGATGATTCACTCCAACTAAACGCTTTAAACAAAAATTCTTATTCTAATTGGTGGTTAACAGCAGTTGGAGCAGAAAATTTGACATATGATGGATCAGGAGTAAAAGTTGCAGTAATAGACACAGGGATTTACAACCACCCAGGATTAAACGTTGTCGAAAATCAAAATTTCGTTACAGATGAAAATGAAACGGATTTTGATGATAACGTAGGACATGGAACTCACGTTGCAGGAATTATTGGAGGGGATGGGACTGGTTCTGATGGAAAATATCGAGGTATTGCTCCGGGAGTGTCATTAATCAATGCAAGGGCAGGAAACGCTAGTGGTTTGGAAGATTTCGACATTATAAGTGCTATTGATTGGAGTTCTAAACCAATTGGCCTGGGAGGTGCTGGAGCCGATATCATTTCAATGAGTTTTGGTGGAGTCTATCCCTACATAAGTGATATACTAACTGATGCGATATCAAACGCCCAGGATGCATATGGAGTTATTTTTGTTGCCTCAGCTGGAAATTCTGGACCAGATTATTTTACAGGCTCTTCACCCGCTTCGGGGGTTGATGTGATATCTGTAGGAGCAAGTGATAGTAATGATAAATTGGCTTCATTTAGCAGTTGGGGGCCTACTTTTGGATATTTAGGATATCCGGATGTAGTTGCACCCGGAGTAAATATAATTTCAGCAGAAGCAAGAGATTCAGCTATTTCGAAGGAAGAGAGATTGATGGGAAATTTTTTTGATTTCTCTGGTGATGCCGATTATATCCCTTTAAGTGGAACAAGCATGGCTGCCCCTGTTGTTTCAGGAGCATTGGCAATTCTAAAAGAGGCTTATCCTAACATAACGCCTGAAACAGCTAGAATAGCTCTTCTGGAAGGTTCCAGAAAACTTTTCAACGAAGCTGAGGATGACGTTCTCAAGTCTGGAGCAGGGTTAATAAATATAACTGCCTCTTTGAATTATCTAAGTAATATTACACCAGATTATAATGATACCGCCAAGGTTTTTCCTGATAATTTACCTGTAAAACCCTACGATTTAATAAGATTTCCGGGAGATCGCCAAAAATTTAACTTAACAGTAATTTCTGGTATCGTAAATACGTATGATATAGAAGTATCAAATAATACTCAAGGAATATCTCTTAATCTAGATAAAACATCAATAATCTTTTCTGATTCTGGGATTGGATTTATAGAAATAGATATAGAGGTTAATAAAGATGCTATTCCTGGTATTAGAGATATTCAACTTAACTTAACAATAGGAGGGAAAATATATGACACAGTTGATATCCATTTAGATATTAAATTACCAGAATACCGTATGCTAATGGAATCCTTTCATGGTTTAAATGATTGGTTTCCTGAAGTCTCATTTAATCAAATAGGTTTTTATGATGTTATGAGTGACATTTATGATCTAAATATATCAATTGATTACGGGATGGAATATTGGACACCCGATTATAATAAAGATACAGATAATTCAATACTAACGGAAGAAAGATTGGCACAATATGATCTAATCTTATTACAAACTCCTATTTTGCCTTATAGCCCTCTAGAAATAATAAATTTAAAAAACTACTATGATAATGGAGGAAATCTGTTGTTTTTTGGTACTCGATATCAAGATATGGCACTCGACAATGTAAATTATCTATTTATGCAACTAGGGATTGATATCCAAATAAATGAAGAAAATATAATGGATGATAACTGGTTAGGAATAAATACAAGGATCAACTATCAAAGTATCATAGATCTTAATAACTTATCAATCTTTGCTAATGTAAGTCAATTTCAATGGCTTTATGGAAATAGCTTCGAAGTTTCAAATGACGCGGAGTCAATTGCATCTGTAGGTGGTAAATCTGTAGTCGCACTATATAATGGGACTCAACAAGGAAAAGGGAATTTTTTAGCATTTGGTGATTTTCACTGGGCTTATAACAGATATACAACCCTGAGTTATTCTCAAGATCACTATAATTTGTTAAAAAATATTGTTAATTTTCTCTTACCAGAAGAAAATGTATCAATTAATCTAGAACTGGGCTCTGAACGTACTTCAAATTCCCAAATAAATCTCTCAATATTTATGAAGGATCAAGTTTCTGAAACCCCACTAGCAAGTATAGATTATGACACTTTAGAATTAACAGTAGAGAAGGAAAATTATACTCAAGAAATTATTATTAATGATACTCTCGCAAGTGATGGAATTTATTTTAACTATAGTTATAATTTACCAGCTGCAAGTTATATTCCATATACTTTCACAATAAATTTAACAATAGGTTCGGTATCCTATAATAAGTCCACAAAATTGCTCTATTATGATAATTCTAAAGTTCCAACAATAGTTAATTTATCATCAAATAAAACATCAATAACGAGAGAGAACAGCGAAAAAGTGAATTTAACTGCTACTGTCGATAACTCAACAAATGGAAGTATAGATGCTTTTCTTACTATATATTCTAATTCTTTCTTCAATTCTAAAAAATCTGTAAATAAAACGATATCATTTAGTTATTTGAACTCAAATAACTACAACACCACTTTTATTCCTCAAATTAGCGACCCCTCTGGTTATGCGATATATTATATTATACCATCAAATGAAAATTATACGAATCCAAATTCACCAAGAGACTCATTTCAAATAAAAAATAATCCCCCTATAATATTAGAAGCGAGTTCTTTTTTTAATTCCGTTGGTAGCATGGATGTTACCTTTGAGGAAACTGAATCAGATGATGGTTCTTTAGTATATTCGGCAAAACAAGGTTCAAGATTTAATTTTTTTATTGATGTAGAAGATTCAGTTAATTATGAGGATGAAAAATCTAATATGAGGGTGTTTATCAACATGTTCATGGCTTCAGTGATAGATGGTGGATTTCTTATTTTCATATTTCCAAGCACAATTGGGGTCACTGAATTAAGTTATCAGAGTTTTTCAGAAATGTACGAGGGTTTTTTGAGTATACCAAATTCATTTGAATATTCTACACTAGAAGGTGTAAAGACAGTATCAACCGCTGCAGGCTTTGATTTTGTCACTAATCAAGGATATCTGGGTGTATTACTCATTACAGTTTATGATAGTGAAGGAGGTTGGGAGGATTTTATAATTGTTTTGAATATAGCTGGGAATCCCGTTGATTTATCTTCTTTTTTCTTTGTAATATTAGGGATTGTAGCAGTAATTGGAATTGTTAGTGCGTTAATTTATTCTAAAAGAAGGAAAAGAGCTCCTAGAATTACTTTCACTCAACCAGAATATCAAGATTATGATTATAGGGCTATATATGAAAGAGAAGAAGAATATCTAACACCTGAGCCATTAGATCCATCAGGTCAGTCAATTTATTGTCCCTTCTGTGGATTTCTTGTAAAAAAACCAAAGAAATTCTGCTCTAGTTGTGGAGAATCTCTTACATTTAATCAGGAAGAATAAAATGATTTATCTTTATTATCTAAATCTTAATTTTTTTTTACCAGTGTAGTTACTTTTCCATCTTCTAATCCAATATATGCTTTAGAAGTCATACCAACAAACAATCCTGTGTCAACTACTCCAGGAATAGTTAAAATGTTTAAGTTTAATTCTCCCGGATCTTTTATTACGCCAAAGTTAGCATCAATAATGAAATTACCGTTGTCAGATACTAAAGGCCCTGCTTTTGCTTTTGCCATCCGAAGCACGGGAGTTCCTCCTAATTTTTCTAATTTTTTCATTATTGGAACGTAAGAGATTGGAATAACTTCAATTGGGACTCCGCTTACACATTTTTCTCCTAAATTTACTGAATTTTTCCTAAAGTCTGCAACAATAACAAATTTTTTAGAATTTGAAGCCACGATCTTCTCTTGCACTAAACACCCTCCACCGCCTTTAATCAAATTTAGTTTTTTGTCTATTTCATCAGCCCCATCAATATCAAGATCTAATTCAGGATATTGGTCGAGTGAAGCTAATGTCAATCTATTTTCCACTATTAATTGAGATGATTGAAAAGATGTAGGAATACACTTTAACTTTAAATCTTTCTCTTGGTTTAACTCTGCTATTTTTTCTACAGCATAAACTACAGTAGAACCGCTTCCTATTCCTAAGACCATCCCTACCTTGATATTTTCATCAACAGCTTTAATTGCAGCGTTTTTTTTGCCTTTCTCAATTAGATTCTCGCTCATTGAAAACCCTTTATTTAATTAGTTTTTGATAATTTTAATATTCTCATTGCCAAATGTGCTGCATTTTCGCCTCTATCTATGCCTACACTTGCTACAGGAACTCCTGGAGGCATTTGTACTATAGATAATAAAGCATCTAATCCCCCTAATTTTGTACTTACAGGAACACCTATAACGGGTTTATCTGTCTTTGAAGCAATAACTCCTGGTAAAGCAGCAGAAAGTCCAGCAATTGCTATATAAATTAGAGAGTTACAATTTTTAATATACTCATCTAATTCTGCGGGATTTCGATGTGCGGAAAGAATTTGCAGATCATATGCTATACCATTTTCATTCAAAACTTTTTCAGTTTTCTTGTAAACTTCTTTATCTGAAGTACTCCCCGCTATTATTGATATAAGGAATGGCTTATTACTGTCCACGTTTGGTTTAGGCATATTTTATCTAAATATCCTATGAATAAAAATAATTCTAATAGTATCTTAATATTCATCACCTAATTTTCGAAACGAAAAAAATCAAGTATTAAAAAAACACTCTTCTTTATCAAAAGGTTTAATATTTTTTTAAACTTCCAACAAGTATTATCAAATAATCAAATACAAAAAATATCTTAAATTTTAGAGGGATAAAAATGGACTTAAAAGAAGTATGGATGATTGATTATGCGAGAACCGCTTTTTCGCGATCCAGACCAAGACAACCAGAACGTGATGTTTTTGGCGAGATCCGTGGAGATGAACTTCTTGGCACACTATTATTAAAATTCTTTGAGGGAAAACTTGCAGATAAGGGCATTACTAAAGAGGATGTCGATGAAATCACTGTTGGAAGTGCAATGGGTGTTGGCGAAAACTGGAGTTATGGCGGCAGAACCCCTGCATTTTTAGCCGATATGCCATTTAGAGCTTCCTCAGTGTTTCTTGATAAACAATGTGGGAGCGCAGGAGCAGGGATGCATATGGGCATCATGGAAATCATGACTGGATTTAGTAAATGTGTATTATCAACTGGTGTGGAGCATATGACCCGTGTTAGTATGCAAAACACACACATCACTCCAAACTTAAAAATAATCGATAAAAAGAGCGAATGGTATCGCCCACGGCAAGACTTCTTGACAACAAGTAATATGATTCAAACAGCTCAAAAACTTTATGAACAAGAAGTTCCTGCATTCACCAAAGAAGATATGGACAAATTTGGTGTGCGAGCTCATAATTTAACAGTAGAAAATACTGAAAAAGGATGGTTTAAAGGTGAAATTATTCCTATTGAAGGTCATGTTGAGGGAAATGTTGAAGAAAAGATGATGATTGATAGGGATATGGCGGCAAGAAAATCTACTTTAGAAGGTGTTGCAGGATTACGTAGGTTATCAAGACCATTCTTTTTAGAACAAAATGGAGGAAAAGAGGGCTATGAGAAGCGAGAAGGCACTAAGGAAGGAGTTATCACCGCAGGGAATTCCTCTCCATTGAATGCTGGTGCAACAGCTTGTTTATTAATGGAAGCAGAAGAAGCAAAACAAAGAGGTATTGAGCCGATGGCTAGAATCGTTTCAATTGGTTTTTCAGGTGTAGATCCCACTGTTATGGGTAGAGGTCCTGTACCTGCATCTGAAAAAGCTTTAAAATATGCTGGTTTGACTGCTGATGATATAGATTACTGGGAAATTAACGAGGCTTTCTGTATCGTAGCATTAAATTGTATGAAAGCTTTCAATATTCCAGAAGAGAGAGTCAACGTAATGGGAGGCTCAACAGCAATTGGTCATCCGTTGGGCTCAACAATGGTAAGATTACCAGGCACATTAGCACGAATACTTAAAGATAAGAAAGCAAAATACGGCGTTGCTAATGCTTGTGTCGGAGGTGGTCAGGGTGTCGCAACATTAATCGAAAACCTCGACGCTTAATCATTGAATTATTGATAACAATTATATTCACTTTTCAATTTTTTTTTTGATTTTTTCTAGATTTAAGATAATATCAATGAGATTATATTTTCTCATTATAAATTTTTAGGATTATGAGTTTTCTAAGAAATATTTAAATAGTACCCTATAACAAATTATCTTACAAAAAAACATATTAACATCCAAAAATATTAAAAAAAAAGTGATCTAGAATGCCAGTTTATAAGTCAATTCAATTAGTATCAACTAGTGAAAAAAATTGGGCAGATGCGGTTAAAGGATAAAAATACTCATGTTTTATTCAACTAAAAACGCATATGAAGAAGCTAAAAAAACTTTACGTGGAATTAGAAATATTCAGATAATTGAATCGGACGTTAAAGTTAAAGAGGATGTTGACAAGCTCATATATAAAGAGACACTTTTCGTGTAGCTTGTGAATAGAGTGAGAGTTCAAGTCAACTTCCAATTGGAAAGATAATAATTATTAACTACAATTTATTTTTTTTTTCTTTATGTGTATTCGTTTTTATCTCACGGTGAAATTTCCGTATGAAAACAATTGTTAAATTTTAAATATGACTAGTAATATTAAGACTTTAAAACTTTTAATAAAATTTTTCTATGTTTCAATCTGACCTTTTCGCAGATTTACTGGGTAACCCCGCAACTGTCCAGTATATCATTGGGGGTGTAATTCTCATTATAGTATTCATCATCTGCTATAGTATTCATAATAAATTAACGAAATAATAATTCTTTTAATAAAGCGTAAAGGACTTCTACTTAGTAGCAATGTCATAAATCCAAAATATTAAAAGATTTTATTAAGTCTGGTAAAGTATCTTTATTTATGATTAAAAAATCACCATCAATCTCAAATTGGTATCTCACACCCCAATCAATAAGTAACCTCACCAATTTCTCCTTCTCAAGATTCAATAAGGTTTGAATCATCTCGATATTAATACGTTTAGACATTTCAAGTAATGATTTCAGTTGGTCTAGATTTTTCTGTTGTCTGATATTTTCACTTCCGTTTTTCAAACTTTCTAAATCTGTCAGGATATGATTTCTTGCATTTAGAGCATAAGAAAATTTAGGGTCTATCTCTAATGCTTTCCCATAATATTTTAAAGCTTCTTGAAAACTTCCTTCTCCCTCATAAATTAATCCCATATTATAAAAACAGTATTTGTAATCTGGTTTAATTTTAATCGCTTCTTCATAACATAATTTTGCTTGTTCTATATTTTCTAAATTAAAATTAGCAATTCCAAGGTTATAGTGTGCTCTATAATTATTAGGGTCAATATCTACAATTCTTTTAAATATTTCTTTTGCTTTAGCATATTGAAGGGTATATTCATCATTTATATATCCACCATAGATGAATAGGGTTTCTACAAGGACTTTTTTAATAGTAGGGTTAGTTTTAAATAAATCCTCAAGGATTTCAACAGCTTCCTTAAATTTTTCTTGATCGGTTAAAAATTTCGCTTTATTAATTAATTCTTCAATAGTTTCTTTCAAAATTTTCACATTTGAGATTAAAACGCTTCTAAATTAATTAGACAATATGTAGAGATAGGTTATATCTCATGTTCATACCAAATATTTCTAGATTTATTAATTCCCATTTTCAAAAACACCGATCTTAATGATCCATCCACATCCGGGCAAATAAAATAGGCTTTATCAATTTTTAAAGTCTTTTTAATATATAATTGAATTTCCCGAATAATTTTTTCTTCAATACCTTTTCTAAAAGAGTCTTCTTTTTTTGTTAAGATTTGATGTATAAGAACTCTATCATTCCCTAAATAGTCTCTAAATAATGTATATGTGCCAAAGCCTATAATTTTTCTATCTTCTTTAGCTACAACCATCGAATTTCTATATTGGAGATCCAACGTTCTCCTGTTCAATTCTTCTTCAAATTTTTGCCAATGTGAGAAGAAATATGATTTATGTTGGATAAAGTTCTGGAAAATTTCTTTCAAGGGCTCTTTGTCACTTCTAGGATCATATCTATCAATAATTATCAACATTTTCACCAACGGAAGAATTACTACTTTGTTTAAATGAATAATAGTTTAAGTTTTTTTTCTATTCGAATTTAATTATTCTTTAATAGGAAGTATTTTTATGAATTCAAACTATTTATGAATGATAAATAATGAGTAAGAAAGCAAAAAAATTACTAATACCATTGAAGAAAATAAGGAAAGATATAACAATTCCAAAACCATCTAAACCAGGTGATGCCGGGGCGGATGCTCGAATTGAAGGATTTAAAAAGATAATTGTTGAGGGAAATAAAAGAGAATTACATGATGTCGAATCAAACTCTTATATATTAAAACCATTAGAGAGAGTAGGATGTTCTTTAGGATTTGCCACAGCAATACCAGAAGGATACTATTTTAAAGTTGTTCCTAGAAGTGGATTAGCTTTATGGGAAGGTTTATCAATAGTTAATTCCCCTGGTACTATTGATTCAGGATATAGAAATGAATGGATGGCAATTGTTGTTAATCTTTCTAATAAAGATATTATCTTGAAAAGAGAAGAAAGAATATGTCAATTAATTTTAGTGAAAATGGAAGAATATAAATTCATTGACGCAGATAATTTGTCGAGATCAGAAAGAGGATTGAATGGATTTGGGAGTACTGGAAAAAAATAACTTTTGAAAAATTATATAAATAATAAGTGAAACTATAACATTATGTCAGAACTGACTCAAGAAGAGAATTTTATTATTAAAAAATTAAAGGAGAATGGTGGCCAACTTAATTATAAAAAACTACAAAACCTTTGTCAGGATGAATTTGAAGGAGTTAGATTAATTTTGAAGAATTTAAAGGAAAAAACAATTGTGGACTATGAAGGTATGATCCCCGGGTTTTCAGCTGAAATAACGTTATTAAGAGATACATAGCTTTTATTTAATCCTACTCTAAAATAAAATCTTTCTTTTTAGTTTTTCATTAATGATTCCACTAATTTTTTATATAAAGTCTTTCTATAGTCAATAGAAAAACGTGATAAAAACTGATTGAATTCATTTGGGTACTTAAAATAAAAAGTGTTGAAAATTGCCAATAGAATTTTATAATCCTCCTTCTGCGATAATCGCATCTGGATCTAAATTAGGTGTGGAATTAGGGGGCTCTAAAAGTATCATTAGTATTGATGGCCATCATAATCTTTATTCAGAAAGGTTGATTTTCAGTGAATTAAGTTGGGGCGCATTCTATCAGGAAGAGGGTCTAACGGACCAAATTGACACTTTTGAAACCAAAGAATTTGATTCGATTCGAGAAGATCCAGAGGCTCTAATCAAAACTATTGTAGATACTATTTATGATATAATGAATCAGAAAAAACTATTCTATGGGTTACTCGATTTTGAAGTTGATGCGTTTCTCAATCAAAACACGGTTATTCCCGGATTAAAATTAGATTATAAAATAATAAATAAACTACTTGAAGCACATAAGAAAACAAGAGATCTAGAATTATTCCCAAAGATTTTATCAGATGCGAAAGGAACTCATAAGATTAAAATAGAATTTCAAGGAGAAAAAAGGTTAAATCTTCATCTAAACGGTAATAAATTAGAGGATTATGGTGAAGTTCTGAGAATGGCTAGGGGATTTGCCACAGGTATAGTATGTACAAGTAGGGGAGCTGCTAACATGTATATCATGAGTGATAACCTTGTGTTTAAGGATGATGTTATCCCAGAGCTGTATATTGATGAAGAAAACCTTATGATTATTGAGATGGGGATAGAAAGAGAATTACTCTTCCCTATTAGTTGGTTTAGAATAGATCTTGGTATAAAATCATTGGAAACCTTGGAACTTTGGGAGAAAATTAAGGATAACCCGAAATTAACTAAAGCGTTAGAATATTACGAGCGATACGTATTAGGATTAGTCCAAAGAAAATTTCAAGCAATGGCTTCTACAATTGGCACAAATATTGGAGATGATTTTAACACGCTAACTCCAATAGAAAGACGACAAGCATTGAGAGATATGGCTGAAGCAATAAGAAAATTAACCGAAGAATATAAGAAATAACTATTGCTTTAAAATTCTCGGTGCTTTAAAATAACCATCTTTTTTGTATTTTGTGTTCTTTAATGCTTCTTCATTTGAAAGAGATTTCCAAGGAATATCTTCTCTGAAAACATTGGAGAGACCATCTATCGGATGGGTTGTAGGTTTAACATTACTAGTATCAAGATCATCTAATTTTCTAAAATAATCGAGAATATCTCCTAATTGCTTTGAGAGTTTTTCTTTTTCTTCTTCAGACAAATCTAATAATGCTAACTTAGAAATGTGATCAATTGTTTCTTTTGAAAATTCTTCTTTTTTAGGCATAGCTCAATTTAAATAATTATAACTGCTAATTAAGCTTATTCTTTTTAGACTATCTGACCCATATAACTAACTTTAATAAGATTTGTACTAATTAATTCTATATTAAATAATAACAAGAATTAATTTAGACGATTTTATAAACTAATAATGACTGGAAGTGAAGATTTAAGAAAAGAAATTCCCCCTGATGCTTACATTTCTCTTGCACGACGAGGGATGGAGAAAATTTCATTAGATCAATGTTTCTTGGAAAACTGTGATAATGAAGATCCAGGATTATTGGAGCCTTTTAAGAAGGAAGAATATGAAGATGATAAAAAAAAGACCAAAGAAATCCATGTAAGATGTAAGAAATGTAATAGAGTTTTTATCTTGAAGCTAGAGACATTGAAAAAAGTTGCTAAATCTACTAAAGATGAAAACGAAGAACCTTTATCAATGGGAATGGTTTATGCGCTAGATGAGAAAAAAAATAATTTAGGTCATATAGGGTATTATTAAATAATTTCATTCATGAACATTAAGAATAGAAAGAGTGTCAAGCATCTTACTAATTTTTCACATTGGTTAATACCTCTTAACTAGTCTACTAATATTTTATGAATGAAAAAAATTAAATAATCCAACAGCTTTTTATTTAATATTGAAATTCTAAGGAGAATAGTTGACATGGCGACAAATTTAGGAGAAGAGGATATTCTGAGAAAAAAGGTTTGGAAAATCATCAATTTAATCCAAGCTAACCAACTTTTCGTTCATTATAAAGAATTGAGTATTAAATTTTTGGGAGAAAAAAGTAAAAAAGTTCAATCAAAAAGTTTACCAGAAATACTATCTTTATGTGTTTTAAATGCTATCGTTCCTAATTCTGCCATGCTCTTGATTGGAGGCCACGGTGGCGGAAAGACCTCAATAACTAAATTTTTAGGCCGTATGTTTACTGCTACCTCACTTGCTGATATTGAAAATTCAATTATTAGAGGACACCCTCAATTAACCGAAGAAAAGTTGATTGGGACTTTAAAATTAGGCAAACTGATGAAAGACGGTGAGGAAGAAGTTGTTTGGCGACAATTTGTAACAAATTTCTGGAAAATTATAGATGAAGTAAATCGTTTGACTCCTTATGCTCAAGATATTTTATTATCCCTGCTTGCTGAGGGCACTGTGAAGTACTATGACTCCATAATAACAATTAGTAAGTTTTCTCTTTTTGCGACAATAAACCCAAATGATGTGGGAACTTTTGAATTATCCCAACCATTCCTAGACCGTTTTGGTATTTCCGTTCCAATTTCAATGCCAACAAGTCACGACTTACAGTTAATTTTATCTGGGAAAGATGACAAATATTCAAGTTTTGATGAGCTAATTCAAGTTCCAAAAATTTTGACCATTGATGAGTTAATGGAAATATGGTACTTTGTTAACAGAATCCAATTTACTCCTAAAGTAAACAATTTTATTCATGCAATAATTAGAGAATTTACTTTATGTTCTAGAATAGATAAGGGTAATACAGATGATGTTAAACCAAGCGCGGGTTTATGTTCTGGTTGTCATTTTAATACAGCTCAGAATGTCTGTAATAAAATTGATACGATATTAAGCGTTAGGGTGGCAAAAGACTTACTGAGATATTCAAAAGCTCTCGCATGGCTTCTGGGAATCAACAACATTGATGTAAACATCGTGAATACTGTTGCACCATATGTCATCTCACATCGAGTAGCTTATGTAAAAAGAGAATTAGATAAACCACCATATTTTGGCAATAAGTACGAATTTACTAAGAATATACTAAAATCGATTCAAAAACGATTTAAAAATCGTGAAAAGTGCTATCAAATTACTGAAAGGTTTCGCGAAGGTGCCCCTAAAGAGAACGATTTAATGGAATTGAAAAAATTTGAGAAAAATGATTTAATAGTGAAATATGATTTACTCCCATTTGTAAATTCAATCAATAATAAAAAGTATTCACCTGTTGCTCAACAAATAAAAGATGCTGCAAAGAAAGGAGATATAAACAAATTAGCTGAAATAAGAAATGATCTTTTAGAAAAAATAGATTTCCCGAACAGAGGAGATTTAATAGAATGGTGTAATCTTGAATTATATAAGCAAACTGTCACCGATTATGTAATCAAATATTCCTATTGGAAGGATATATGGGCAGAAGTTGCCGCAGAATTCTTAAATTTAGATCAACCATTGAAGGATGCTTTTGCCCAAAGGCAGACTAAACAAATCCGTACTGAAGATTTATTAATCGAAATCAATGTTACTGGGGTAGAAGAGGAATCCTTAGTTAATATTCAAATCTCTGGAGGAGCAGATGCATTAAAATTAAGGTCGATAATGGATAAATTGGAATATATTCAAAAACAAGTGTGAGAAAATAAGAAGAAATTGGCATATTCTAAAAGAAGAAAAAGCAAGGCTTCAAAAGAATTAACTGCAAAGCAGAAAAAATTCGTTGAATTAGCAAAAAATGCGTGGAGTCTTACTCTAAAAGAATTTTATTTTCCACCTTTAAACGAACCTAATTATGTTTTTGATTACACCCATTTAGAGGGATTTTACATTGATCCAGAAAATCAATGGCAAATAACTATGAATCTTGCGAATACTCCACTATTTAAAGAAGATCAAGAATATATCGACTACTTTCATATTATCTCACTGCATGAAGTTTCACATTACGAAATTATTCCTTATGATGGTTTAATCCACGCTAAATTGCTTAGTGCGGCAATGAAACATGTAAATCGGAATTATGCCCCTATAATTGTAAATGTCTTTGCAGATTTAATTATTGATACAAAATTATATAAAAGATACCCAAACCTGATATCATGGGAAGTAAAAACTACTTATAAACACATTAAAGGTAAAGGACCAATGAGTAATTTCACCAAATTTTTATTTCGAGCATATGAAAAACTGTGGGATGTCGATCTTTTAGAAGATGAATCATTAAAGGAAATGGACTCATTGACCGAGAAAATTACAAAAGTAATCCTCAAAGATTTTGAAGATGAATCTACATGGGAGAAAAAGGTAGGTACTGTAGCAAGATATTTAAATAATTTGATAAATGACACTTTTGCTTTACTCGGGAAAAATGGGGTAACTGATAAAGGAAGTGAAAAAAGAAAAGGTCCTGGGGGAACATTTATTGAGGTTCCAAGGGATATATTAGAGGTAATGGATAATCCCTTAGAGAATAAAAACTCTGATAAATTGAAAGAAGGAAATGAGGATGAATTAAGACAAAAAGCTGAAGATTTTGCCAAAAATATTCCATACTCTGAATTTGGAGGACCTGCTACCCAAGCGGGGATCTTGACTGATGGAAGTGCTTTAGCTACTTGGTATAGAGGATTGGCGAAAAATCTCATAGAAATCAAGATATTTGAAGAAAAACCTGGCGGCCAGTTACCAGTCTATCCAGAAGTGTGGCGTATAGGAGATAGAATCGAAGATTTGGATGTGGTTCAAACTTTATTAAATAGTCCCGTTATTATTCCTAATCTCACTACAAGAAAATGGGCATTCAAAGAAGGACCTGGTCATTTAGTAGAAAAACAAATACCTGATCTACTAATTGTTCTGGATTCTTCTGGTTCTATGAAATGGAATTACACATCAAGATCTGAAAGAGGGAGAGGACCATATCATATAGCAACAGTAGCCGCGTTTGCTGCTCTTCATTATGCTGCGGGTAAAGGGGCAAAATTCAGCATTATTAATTTCTCAAATAGAGCAGATGTTTGTCAATGGACTTCAGATTATAAAATAGCAGAACATGTATTATTAAGATATCAAGGAGGGGGCACTATTTTACCAATAAAACAAATTACTCAACAATGCGGAAAAGCAGAACGCAAATCTCTTATCTTTATAATCACTGATTTTGGAATTTATAACTGGACTAAGTCAAAGAAAACAATGATAGATTTAGCACAAAGAGGGCATAAGATTGTAGGATTCTTTATAGGACCATCTAAAATCCCAAAGGATAAATTTAAAAACCTAATGGATAAAGTAACCTTCTATGGAATAAGAAATACTAAAGATTTAATTGATCTAGTAATAACTGAAGTTAAAAAGTATTATTTATAGTTAAATATATTATTTATAGTTAAGCTACTCACGTTTATTAATTTCACGTAAATATAGCTTCATAAAGTATCTTTGACTTGAACAATACATTAATCTATCTTTATCTGTCAAATTTGTGCATTTTTGTAACACCCTCGAAATATCGGTAAGTAGTTTAAAATTATCATATTTAGCCTTTTGTTGTATTATTTCAGGTATTTCTTTTATGGTAGTATTTTCTTTTTTTTCATAAAATAAATTTGTAAGATTAAGAACGGCTTCTGAATCTTCTATTCTTGAGCTTAACATTCTCTTATTTTTTTATTGTTTTTAATATGATTCATTCAATTCATCGTGAATACCTCATATTAGCTGAGAAATATCCACATATATACTAAAGACATATGATTTTTCTTTTGAAATTAAGTGATATCCCGGTAATATCTTCATAAAAAATAATATAGAACCAGAAAATAAAAAAAAGTAATATTTTCTTCCCAAAAACTAGAACACTGAAATTAAGCTATCAATGTCAAGCCATCCTTTTAAAGTATGAATTATTATACCTTGCTCATCTATAACGAATTGCCCCGGTCCTTGTTTCTCCCAACCTTCATATTCTCCATGTTTAAAGCCATATTTCATTACATCTTTTAATTTAAGTGGAATTTGTTTAACAGTTTCCGGATTCATCAATCCTAATCCATACTCTGCATATAATTCATCCTTAGAACTTGGTATAACGGGAAAGTTAATATTCTCCTTTTCAATATATTCTTTTGCTACTTTTTCACTTGATTGAGTAATGTATAAAATCTTTGCTCCCTTATCTTCAATCTCAGATTTACGATCCATCAAAATTTTGAAATCAATCTGACAAATTGGGCAACCCCAATATCTAGAGAAAATTAAAACAACTTTTTGTCCCTTAAATTCTGCCAAATCAATTGTCTCGGCATTATACGATTCTAACTTAAACAGCGGGGCTTCATCTCCCTCATTCAAATCTTTTTTCTCCATGATTTTCACGATATAATTTTTATTTTTGCTTAATGTATAATTTCATATAAGATTTATTAACAGCTTCTTTAAAGAAAAAAACAATAAAAGATAAAGATATAGAACTATTAACTTGTAAATGAAAATCCGTAGATATTTTAAAAAATAGAATTAATATTAATATGGTAGAATTCTAATATCAAATATACTACAAATAAATTAAAGTGATTAAAAAGCAAAAAATTAACAAAGAGATGTGATTACATTGGATAAAAAGGAATATATTTGTAAAAAAACTCTACAATCTGGTATTTCACCATAGAGGTTTAAGGCAAAAAAAGTTCCGTTGTAATTGACAATTTGTCTGTTGATATAAAGGAAGGAGCATCATTTATCTTAGGTTTTGCAGGGATCGGTCTAATTGGTCCTATTGTTGCCAATACTCTAATAAAGCAATTAACGGATGTTCAAGAAATTGGATTTGTAACTAGTGAATATCTTCCTCCAATAAGTGTTTTCTATTCAGGAGTTTTAAAACATCCTTTTAGACTTCTTTATTCTCCGCTGAATAACTTGATTATTGGTATCTGTGAGGTTCCTTTTCAAATTCCATCAGCCTACAATGACTTGTCAAGAACTCTATGTAATTGGGCTTTATCTGAGGATGTTAAGGCAAAGGAAATCGTAATTTTCCAAGGTATGCCGCAACGGGGAATCATTGATGAATATCCTGTTTATTACGCCGCTGAAAAGGCAATGATGGAGTCTCTTGAAAAATTTGGCATTAGCAAACTCGATAGGGGCATAATAGTTGGACCAGAAGCTACAGTATTAAACGAAGCACTAACAAACAGACTGCAAGCTTATGCTTTATTCACTCCTGTTCTTGAAATACCAACACCAGAGGGTGCAGCTAGCATTCTTGAAGTTCTCAACAAAATTTATAACTTAGAGATTAAGACCTCAGAACTTATTGAACAAGGTAAAGATATTAAAGCAAAAATGCTAGAACTTGCTCAAAAAGCGCAACAATATCAACAACAACAACAATTACCAGGCACTGGTAAAGAATACACTCAATATTTTCAATAGGGCATTTTTTTTCAATTTTTTATAATTATTTTTTTATTAAACTATTTTTTATCTAAAAACCAAAGTTGGAGAGAATACTGCAAAATTATAAATTATAATAAACATAGTACAGCAGTTATTGACCTATTTTGCCCTATTTGCATAAGATTTATTCCTCTCCAAGATATCGAATATTTAATTCAAGCATGTGGTAGATTTTGATAAAAATTAAAGAAAAAATCGTTCCGGTTCAGATAAATCAAGAATTATGTTTAAGGTGTGAATGGTGCCTACGAGCATGCAAAGCTCAAGCAAGATATTTTAAGCATAGTGTTAGGTTAATTGATTATACTAAGTGTAAAGCATGTTTAAATTGTGTTCAAGTCTGTCCTAGGAATGCTGTAGAAGTTACATCAATTGAATTTGAAAATCAAATAGTTAGTATCAAAATCGATCATGAAAAATGTTCAATGTGCGAAGAATGCCATGATAAAAGTGGTAATTTTTGCCTAAAAAATCTTTTTTATAAAGGCATTGTAAAAAACAAAGGAAATCAAGAAGTAGAAGGGATTAGATTTGCGTTTAGAGAAATAGCTAAATGTCAAGGATGTTTAAGATGTGAAGCACTATGTCCTGAAAAAGCAATAAAACCGATTAAATTTGAGAATTAACCCTCTAATTTCTTAATTTTCTTAACTAAATCATTAAGGTATAAGTTGCCCATTCCTAACTTTACTAATTGAGAGAAAAATAATACTAAAGCAAACCTCCTATCTTGAAACTCAATGTAATTTGAACAAATTTTTTGATTATTTTCCAACTCTAAATACATCTTTTTTAAGCTACTTAACTTCTTCTCACTTCTAACTTCAAATTCTTTTGTTATTGAAAAGAGTGTATTGCTTGGAAGTGAGGAATATAGTACATGTCCTTCAACAGTAAACATCCCACTCCCTAAAATCTCTTTATCATCGACATAACTTCTTAAAAGATTAACTATCTCTTGGAATAATGGCTGTGAAATTATTTGAGACGCTTGATCATCCGGTTCAGACTCAGCGAGTTCCCCTCCTCCTTCATAAAATTCCATCTTCGCGAATTCAAAGTCGACTTTTTGATATCCCCTTACTACAAAGTTCTTATCTACAAAAGATTGAAAACTGTGTTCACATACGGTTCCTGAAGGGATAGAAACAGTTGTTAATTGTTTACTCTGATTTATAATTTTGGTGGGAATCTTCAACTCCTTTTTTGATTTACATGTAGGACATACAGCAAGGATATCTTTATACAACCCTTTTTCACTTGCGTCCTTAGAATCTATCATATATATCTAATATATCTAATTAATTGAAAATCTTTTCTTATAAAATATTATTTTGCTGTTAAATATTTTTACTATAGCAATTTTTTTCTTGAATAACTGATGATAAGGAATTTTAAAAAAAACTGAACATGTTCAGCGTTATTGTTAAAAGTTTTATATTTTATTAAAAATAGATCTAAGGTTTAATCGCGTGGATAACGCCATCACCATTGGGTAAAATTTCTCTTTTAATATCCACAAACCCAGCTTCTTTCAACCAGCTTATGTGATTATCCTCCGTATAGAAACCAGCCTCATCATCCCAATTTAGATTGTTTAGAAACCATATAACCTCTTCTAAAGGTGATGTTTTCGAATTATCCATGAAATGACCAAGAATGAAAATTCTACCTTTAGAATTAATAGAAGTAGCCAGGTTGATAATTGCATGACGGGCATGTTCAGGTGACAGCACCTGAATAAGTGCTCTCAGTACAGCTATGTCGTATGACTCTGGCAGGGGATTTTTCACAATATTAACCTTCATAACATGGACTCTATCATTTGCCCCCTCTGTTTCTATGAGGTGTTTAGCAACAGGACTAACTGAAGGAAGGTCGACAACCGTAATCCTCAAATGTGGATAAATATCACTTACAGCGACGGCGAGTCCTCCTGAGGCTCCACCAACATCTACAAATGACTGGTATTGCGAAAAATCATATTTTATAGCTAATTCTTCTCCTGCTTTATAGGCTATTGGACGAGTACTTCGGAATAGTTCTTCTAATTGTTCCTCAGATGCTCCCGCATAATCGAACTTTTCTAGGGGAGTTCCTGTGTGAATTGTTTCTGCGGTTTTTACAGCTGATCCCCAGATATAGTAATTGAGGTAAGGATTAATCCAAGTGTTATTCCCCATGTAAGAAGGCTTACCGGGGACTAGATAACAGCTTGCTTCAATTGAGTTGGCAAATTGGTTTTTTTCTATTTTTAATAACCCAATGGAGACTAAAGCATATAGAAGTCGTTCAATATGTTTTTTTTCAACATTCAAAACTTCTGCTACTTCTTGTGGGGTCTTGGCACTATCCTCCAATACTGAGAATACGTTTAGCTGCATGCTTGTTAAAAAGGTGAAAGAAGGGTATACGGATTTCGCTAATCTGTTAATTATTTCTGGATCCGGAGTAATAGATTTTTTTTCAATTATCATCTCCCATTGCATTTTTTTCGCATAGCAATATAATATAGTATCAACATAAACATAAAATTAATAATTTAAATATGTTTCAAAAGTCAGTGAGTAGGAAAAATGGTTTTAAATTTGAGAGCTATGGACTAACCTTCAATCTTTCAAAATCTTGAAATTGAACATGTTCAGCTAAAGGATTAAATTCTTTATAAAATATTAAAAATACAAATAAAAACTCTAATAAGTTTTGTTCTAATGGTGACCGATAAAAATTATAAAATAGGAATTCTGTATGGCACTGAACCCGATACTGAAATGTTAGCACAAAAATTTGCTGGGAATCTTATAAATAATGAGGAATTCTGTAAAGCATGTGAAAATCTAGAACAGAACGTAAAATGTGATAAATGCCGTGAACATTTAAAAAGTTTTTCAAGCGCAATTTATTTCTATGAAAAAGTGGGTGAGAATATCCCTGAATTTGTTGAAGAACCTGAAAAGTATTTACCAAAGAATCTTCCTCCCGTAGATTTTATCTTGGTAGTAGGTATTCATCAAGATTTGTTGTCTGGTCTCCCTTTTTATCTAAAAGACAGGGATGGGGTGCGGGCTGTTATTGTTCCTATAGAAAATCCTAAATGGGTCCCAGCAGGACTCCAAGTTCAAGTTTTAGAAGAATTTGAAAAATATGGAATACAAGCAGCATTTCCTAAGCCATTTTGCTCCTTAAGTAGAGATTTAAATGAACACAACAAAGTAGGGTTTCATCTGTCAAAAGAACATAACTTCATTTATGAATTCATTGATTACTTTAAAATTGGAGTTCCAAGAGTCTCTTTCTTACTTAGTAAAGATGGAAAGTCTATAGAAGATAGCTGCATTCTACAATCTGCTCCATGTGGAAGTAGCTACTATGTTTGTCAGCAGCTAAAGGCTAAATATTTTGAGAATGGTGAAAGCCGAGATATTTCACTTAATGAAAGAATAAGCAAAGCTCATCATGCTTATCCTTGTAATGCTTCAATGGATCAAGATTCAATGTTAAAAGATTCAATACTTCATGTAGGTGGGTACTTAATTAGAAATGCTATAAGAAGAGAATTGAACCTGAGAGAGGAAGAAGGGGAAAAATTAGTTTATGTAATTAAATAAAATATTCATGATTCTTTTGGTTGTTTTTATTGAAAATTTGGTTCAAATAAAACTACCTTGAGAATGGGGGTAATTTGGTTAAGTTAGGGCTCCTCTAAAAGCCAATTATCTTAGCCAAATCCTCCTTATTCCATATTTAAATTACTACTCAATTTTATTAATACTGTGTGAGATCCTGTTTGTAAATTATTATAAATCCTTTGTTTCAACAAATTAAGCATTTTTTATTTTGGCATGTCTTTCTTATTCAAAATTCCAGCAAAATTCTAAAGAAGAGTAATGAAGTGATAAAACTTTCATGTAATTAAGATTTAAATCTGTAATTAAGATAGTAAAGTCTGGGGCGGTACTTCCAAAAAATTGATTAATACTAGGAGCTAGAACAGAGATTTTTAGTGCTATATCATCCCCATCATTCCAAAATGGTTTGGTATCATTTGTATTAGCGACTTTATTTGATTTTTTTTATTACTAAATCAATCTCTGAAATTAATAGTTAAATTGGAAATATGAAAAAAAGAGAGTAAATTTATTCTCTTTGATTCAAAAAGATCCACATGCACCCTAAGGATTTGTAATAATTCAATTTAGTCATAAATTTATTCTATGATCATATTTTAACTTTCTAAAAGATATATCTTTTTTAATATGTCTAATCATATTATAAATTCAGAAAAAACCACTGAAGAGATTCAATTTAAAGAGATTAATTGTGTCCGTGGAAAAGATGAAATTTCTATCAATTTTTCATCATATCTTATGGATGAAAGTAAATTAAGTGGGACTGCGGATTGGTTATTTTTTCCAAAATCTGAAGCAGAAATAGTTTCAATATTAGATTTCTTGCGCAAAAATAAAATTCGAACTTATGTCAGTGCGGCGCGTACAGGAATTGTTGGTGCGTGTGTTCCAACTTCTGGGTCTGTTTTATCCCTCGAGAAAATGAATAATTTTATTGGATTTGGTTATGATAAGAACAAAAATAACTATTTCATTCGTCTTGAACCAGGAATCACTTTAAATGAAATTAATAATAAATTGAGGAAGAAGGAACTTGATAATATCCCAGAATTAACTCCCGAAGCAATTGGAAACTTTAAAGAGATAAGAGAACCATTTCATTATCCCGTTGATCCAACAGAAATGTCCGCAACAATAGGGGGAACGCTAGCAACAAATGCCTCCGGAGCAAGAACCTTGAAGTATGGTCCAACAAGAAAATGGATTAAAGGACTAAGAGTTTTATTATCTTCTGGTGATATTTTAGATATTCAACGTGGTGAATATTTTGCTTCAAAAGAAGGAAGTTTTATAGTTAAAAAACCAAACGGAGAAATATTGCATTTTACGATCCCAAATTATATATTCAACACTTCAGTGAAAAATGCAGCGGGAATTTATTCCAAACCTAATATGGATTTAATTGATCTATTTATTGGCAGTGAGGGAATTTTAGGAATCATTACACAGATTGATATTTGGATTATTAAGAAGAAACAGTTAATTTCTAACGTCTTATTCTTTGACACCGAAGAAGATTCAATAAGCTTTGTTGAACAAATCCGGAATAATAGAACTATATCCCCAGAATTCATTGAATTTTTTTCTAGTGAAGCATTAAATCTGTTGAAAAAGGTTCAAAAAAAAGAATTTAGTTCATTAAATATACCTCAAATTCCAATATATGCAAAATCAGCTATATTTTTTGATGTACCATATTCTGAAGAGAAAATTGATATTATTTTCGGTGAGATAAATAAAATATCAAAAATATGTAACACTAGTCTGTCAAATAGCTGGTCAGGCTATGAAAATCGTGAAGTTACCCGACTTACACATTTTCGACATGCATTACCTGAAAATGTAAATGCAATAATTGCTACACGTAAACAACAATTTTCACAATTACATAAGCTCGGAACGGATATATGCGTACCAGGAAAACATTTCAGACAAATAATGAAATATTATCATACTGTTTTGCGAAATGCCAATCTAGAATATGTCATTTTTGGCCATATTGGAGAAAATCACGTACATGTTAATATTCTCCCAAAAAATATGAAAGAATTACAATTAGGGGAGGAAATCTACGAAAGATTTTCAAGAAAAGCAGTAGAATATGGTGGAAGCATATCTGCAGAACATGGAATTGGGAAGATCAAAACAGACTATTTGAAAATTATGTATAGTCAGAAAGATCTTGATGAAATGCGTTCGATAAAAAAAAGTTTAGATCCATCATTAATTTTAAATTATGGGAATATAGTTAAGTTTAACGCTGAGACGGAATAAATTATGAAAATTGTTGTAACAATTAAACAGGTTCCTGAGGCAAATAAAGTAGCTGTCAATCTTAAGACAGGTACATTAATTAGAGAAGGAGTCGAGTCAATTTTAAATCCATTTTGTGAATATGCTTTAGATATGGCAGTGGAATTAAAAAATCAGAATCCTGATCTAAAAGTCGAGATTACTGTTATTACAATGGGCCCACCTCAGGCAAAATATGCACTTTTACGTTGCTTAGAATTAGGCGCTGACAGGGCATACATTTTATCAGATAGAGCTTTTGCAGGATCAGATGTTTGGGCTACAGCATTAGCATTAAAAGAAGGGATCTTAAAAAAAATTGAGGATTTTGATTTAATTTTAACTGGGAAACAAGCAATTGATGGTGATACCGCACAGGTACCTGCTGAATTAGCTGAGAATTTAGGAATTCCTCATATATATTATGGTTTTGACATAAAATTTGATAATAAGAAAATTAATGTCAAAAAAGAAACTGAAAAAGGTTATCAAGTTATTGAAGTGAGGTTGCCTGCACTGGTAACGATAAGTAAAGGACCATCCTCTATTAGAAGATTGCCATCTATGATGGAGATTGTGGAAGCGAGAAAAAAGCCGTTAGAAATTATTAGTGCTAAATCTTTGAATATAGATGAAAACAAAATTGGTCTTAATGGTTCGTTCACCCAGGTGATCAAAATTTTTAGTCCTCCTAATAAAGATGCAGGTGAGGTTATTGATGGAAGTGATTCAATTATTGCTGCACGAAAATTATTCATGTTTCTTAAAAAAAAGAAGATTCTATAATAAACTAAGGTGGAAATCTAATACTCCAAATTAATGAAGAAACTTGTATTGGATGCAAAATTTGCGAACAAATATGCCCCTATGGAGCAATAATTATCGATTTAGATACTAAAAAGGCTAAAGTGCTTGATAATTGCACATTATGCGGTTCTTGTGTAAATATTTGTAGATATAAAGCCCTTAGTATAGAGCATATAATGAAATCCGTTAAGGATCTTAAGAAATTTAAAGGGATTATGATATGGGGGGAAACAGAAAATAAGAATGGACAATTACAGTTTAAAAAAGTAGTGTACGAATTATTAAGTAAAGCTTTAGAGTTGAATAAAGAACTTAAAGAAAAAATTTCTGTGGTTGTTCTTGGACTTCCAGGAATATCAGCAATAATCGATGAACTATTTTATTATGGTACAGATATTGTGTATCTCTGTGAACATGAACTTTTAAAAGAGTTTTCAAATGATGGATATACAACTGTACTTACTTCATTAATAATAGATAAAACACCATCGATCGTATTATACGGTGCAACAATAAAGGGACGTGAATTAGCACCTAGAATAGCAGCTAGACTTAGTTTGGGATTAACAGCAGATTGTACTGGTTTATCAATTAACAAACAAAAGCAACTTGTTCAAACTCGCCCTGCTTTTGGGGGTAATATAATGGCCTCCATATTATCTCCATATACAAGACCACAGATGGCAACAGTTAGACCAAATACTTTTTCAGAAATTAAATCAAAACAACCCAACAAAGGCTCTATTGAAAAAATAATCGTAAAATTAGAAAAACAAAGTATTAGAACAAAAATTATTGAAGAAATTAGTTCCAAAACAGAATTAATAGATATTGAAAATACAGACATCTTAGTTTCAGTTGGAAGAGGTATTGGAAGCAAGGAAAATATCAAATTAATTTACGAGCTTGCACAGGAACTAAAAGGAACAGTATCAAGCTCACGAGCATTAGTAGAACTTGGTTGGACAAAATATCCAATTCAAGTTGGTCAATCAGGAAAAACTGTATCTCCTAAATTATATATTGCCCTAGGTATTAGTGGAGCAATTCAACATTTAGTTGGAATGCAAACGAGTGATATTATTATAGCAATAAATAATGATCCTGAAGCCCCGATATTTAAAGTAGCGGATTTTGGAATCATTGGTGATTTATTTGAAATTATACCTCAATTTCTTAAATTATGTCGAAAAAGCAAAGAATCCTCTTTTTAACCGTCTTAAAGATTATTTAAAATAACAATGATATATCCGGACTTTATTATAGAATATCTCAAATCTGAAATAACAATTTGAATTGATTTTTTTCCCGAAATTTATTAAAAATAAAAATAATGTCGAAGAATAATTAAATGCCTTCAAATATAAGATAATTCTCTTATACTCAATAATTGTTAAGTTCTAATTGAATTAATGACAATTATTACATAGGTGAGAAGTTATAAATACAACAGCATGTTCAACATCTTTTTGCGAAGAAATTGAGGAGGAATCAGAGGAAGAATCTTTTTTTGAAGAAAATTTCTGGTATTTCCTTATCCCGGCAGGGATAATTTTAGCAATTTCAATTTTTATGGAAATTACACTCGATCTGATAATAATCGATCAATTATTAGCTATCATATCAATTCTCCTTTCAAGCTCAGGAGTAGTGAAGGAAGCTATTGAGGATGTTAAAAATAAAAAAATTACAGCAAATATACTAATGTTAATTGCTGGTATCGCATCATTTTTTATCTTTCATGGACAGGAAGGGGCGACTGCCATACTTTTATATGCAATAGCAGAAATGTTGGAAGAATTAACGGCTGATAAGTCAAGGAATGCAATTAAAGAATTGCTTGAGTTAGCCCCTGATGAGTCTTTACTAAAAATAGAAAATGGGTATAAGAACACCCCTTCAAGAGAGGTGAAAGTTGGAGATATTATTGGGATAAAACCAGGTATGAAAGTCCCTCTAGATGGTATTATAGTTAAAGGTGGTTCTTATTTTGATGAAAGCGCGATAACTGGAGAATCAATTCCCGTATTTAAAAAGAAGGGTAAAGAAATCTTTGCAGCAAGTATAAATTCAGACAGTTTTGTGGATATTGAAGTTATACGTGAGAGTAAAAATACCATAGTAGCTCAAATTGCTGAGAGTGTTAAAGTAGCTCAACAAAATAAAAGTACCCAAGAAAAGTTTATTGAAAAATTTGCAAAGTATTACACTCCCCTAATCATTCTATCGTCTATATTTGTTATGATTTTACCTATTTTGTTTAACTTAAATTTTTATGAGTGGTTTTATCGTGGATTAGTTCTACTAGTCGTTTCTTGTCCTTGTGCATTAACATTATCTACTCCTTTAGCTAATATAGCATCATTGACAAAACTTGCAAGAGAGGGGGTGTTAGTTAAAGGAAATAAGTTTATCGAAAAAATTCAAGATATTGAAGTGTTCGCATTCGATAAGACTGGCACACTTACTGAAGGGAAGCTAAAAATATTCAATATTTTTTCTTACAATGGAGCATCAAAATCAGATGTTATTGGGATAGGGGCAAGTTTAGAAGCTCTTTCAGAACATTCAATTGGCAAAACTATTGTAAAACAAGCAAAGAAAATGGATTTAACTTTTCAGAATGTTGAGGATTTTGAAATAATCAAGGGAAAAGGTATAAAAGGAAAGATAAATGGGGAATTTTTTTATGTGGGAAGTCAAACCTTCATTGAAGAATTGAACTACGAGCTACCTATTGAGGATATTATAGAAATAGAAAATTCTGGGACAATTCCAATACTACTGGGAAACAAATATAATCTATTAGGAATACTTTCTATAAGGGATGTATTAAGGGTATCAGCACCCATTCTAATAAAAGGATTAAAAAAAAGAGGTTATGAAACTATCTTAATATCGGGTGATAATCAGAGAGTATGCGATTCAATTGGTGCTTGTTTGGATATAGATCGTGCATATGGTGAACATTTACCGGATCAAAAACTAGAAGAGGTCAAAAATCTTAAGAAACAATATAAGGGGGTAGCTATGGTTGGCGATGGAATCAATGACGCTCCCGCTTTAGCTCTTTCAGATTTAGGAATCGCAATAGGTGCTTCTGCTACGGATGTTACTCTCGAAACTGCCGATATAATCATAATTAATGATGATCTAAAGAAAATTCTTACTTACATTGACATAGCTAAAAAAACAAATAAAAAAATTAAAGAAAACATCTGGTCTTCCATAATTATAAAGGTCTCCTTTGCAATTCTTACAGTTATTGGCTTTATGACACTGTGGGTTGCAGTAGGTGTGGGAGATATGGGTCTATCACTCGTAATTTTAATAAACAGCATGACAATTTTCAGATATAAATATCTCTACAAGGAGATCTCAACCGAAGAAATTGAAAGTGAGTCTAAACTTATCATCTGTGAGCACTGTGATACGAAGGATATTATTCCACAACATCACGGAAGAGATATGGTTAAAAAAGGGGAGAAACTAGTTTGTTGGAAGAGTATATTAAGTAGTGAAGAATTAGAGACTTGTGACGAAGAGCTTCCACTTCACTGCCCTTATTGTGAGGATAAAATGGATTTAAGATAATTGATTTGATTTGTTAACTTTATTTTTTTACAAATTTTTTCATTAATATGTCTTTTTATGTTCTTTAGCTATATTTTCTGTAGCTTTTTTGGCTCTACCGAAGATTTTTTTAATATTATCAATATCTTTTGAAAGGCCTTTATCTAATTCTTGAATTGAAATTTCACCTTCTTTGCTTATAGTGTCAAATTTAATTACATGTGATATTATTGTTTCTTTTAAACCGTTTAAAGTGCTATTGGTAGAATTTTTAATAGAGTCCAACTGACTTGACATTGAAGTTTTTCTAGCAGAAACATCCTCTTGTAATGTCGATTGAATTGTATCAGATTCAGTTTTAACTATATTAAATATTTTTTCTGTTTTTTCTCTTGTTTCACTAATTAAAACAATTAATTCTTTCAATTTATCATTAGTTTCATTGACAATAACCTGTTCTGTTTCTTCAACAGATTTATGTATTGCTAATTCAGATTCGTTCAAACTTGAGTCAATCATAACTTTTACATCCGCCTCTGCTTGAGTTAACTTTTCACTAAAATCTTTCATTAAACTCGTTATATTCTTATCTGTTGATGCAAAATTCGATTGAATCACTTCCATCTGCTCTGAGTTTTTTGTATTGAATGTTTCTTGAATTTTTTTCGCATTATTAGTTAAATTTTCATTGGTTTGGTTCATTTTTGAAGTAACATCCTCGGCGATTTGACTAATAGACTCATTCATGAATGTAATAAATTTTTCTTCATAATTTGATGAAAAATTTTCTAATTCCTTTAATTTATTTAACAAAATCTCATCAATTTGACTTTTTAATTGTTTTGCAACTTCAGTGAGTCGGGATATTGCATCATCGATATTTTGCTCAAAAATGGTTTTAAACATTGTAAACGAATCTATAACACCTTCTAATGAACCGTATAATCCCTCTTGAAATTTTTCATGAACATCCTCAATTTTTGTAGAAAGTATTGTTTTTAAATCGATTTCATCCATATTTAATGAATCTCCAATGTTTTGAGTAGTATTATCTAAGGTTTCATTCATTTTTAACGAATATTCTTTCAGGAAAGCGCTTACTGATTCATTTAAATTGTGATGAGAATCTTTAGCCTTTGTTTCAAAATCATTTGATGCATTTTTAATTGATTCAATTACACTCCTTATATGATTTAACAATTTTTCACTTAGGTTTAAAGAATTATTTTCTTGAGTATTGTTTAGCCCCATTAAAAGATCTTTCAATTGTTTTTCATAATTTGAAGAAACATCTTGTAATGTTCCTTTAGTTTCTTCAAGCATTGAAATTAAAGATTGGTTTTTTTCATCCAAAGACTCAATATATTTATTCCAGTAATCTTGATTTTTTGATTCAGTTTCAAGATCATTAATTAACTTTAATTCCTCTTGACTTAATTCATCAATGAATTTATTCGAAGAAGAAATTATATTATCTGTGATTGTTACATTCTCTTTTTTTATTCCATCTATGATTGACATTACATTTGTTTTTAAATTTTGTACTTCTATACTGAAGTCTTTTCTTGAAGTCTCAATTTTTTGTTCTACAGCTGTAATTTCTTTAATATCTTCGTCTAGTTTTATAATAATTTTAGATATTTTTTCACTCATTTTTTTTCAACCTCTTTCTTTTTATTTTATAGAAATCAATCATTGTTACCTTCTGATAAGAGCTTTTCAAAATAAGACTTTCTTATTTTAGAATTTCCGGAAGAAATAATGGCTTTTTCAATTAATTCAATTTTTTTATCGCTCTCATCAGCGATATCGCATAATTTTTGTGCATGATAATAATACACTCTAGCGAGATTATGAAGATCTTTACTTGAATAGTCATCAGCAATTTCTTCAATCAGCCATAAAGCTTCTCTTGCCATACTTTTTGCTTTATAATCTAATCCCGTGCTAGAGAATAATTCTGATGCTTCAATCAGAAGCTTTTTTCCATATACTGGAAGACTATTTTCAATAAATAATTTTGAACTATTTTCAAATGTCGAAGCCGCTCTTTCTATATCCCCTGCCAAATTAAATAAATTTCCTGTGCTAATAAATAAAATGAATGCATCATGAAAATAATTCAACTCAAATAGGTTTTGACCATATATCTCCGTTTTCACGGCAATATCGTAAGCGAGGGATTTATCAACATCGGCAGAATCTTGTTGGTTAATTAAATCAATATTTTTTTCTAATCTGGCAATTAAATAAGATGGTGTTTTCAATTTTTGTAAAATATAAGTTTTTATTAAGTCCAGATAAATTTTAAGTTCCGCTAAAATATTGGGTTTAAAGGATCTTTGCTTTAAAAAGTGATATAATGCTGAGGATTCAAATTGAAAAAAATCATCTTCTTTGAACATAATTTTTTTTTCAACTAAAGAATCAATAACAAGAATTAATTCTTTTGGAATATTCATGTCTGAGATAGAAAAGAGATTATCTTGAGATTTGGGTAGTAAAAAATGAATTAATTTAGATTCCGTTCTCTTTAGATTTAAAAGGTCTTCTATATAATTGCCTGCTAATTCCTCCTTTAAAGATTTCCATGCGAGGCTATCAACAACATCTACTTCATTCTCTTCCATCGATGAATTCTCATCATCATTTGTTTCCGTTGATTCTATAAATTCAAAGATGCTACTGATTTCAGATTTATCCTTAGATGAGATATATGATAAAACAGAAATAAGAGAGAATGGTGTTCGGTCAGTCACCTTAATGATTTCCTGATGAATATCTCTATTAATCACATCTCCTGTGATCTCTTTTTCTAATCTTCGGATTAATACTTCAGATTCTCTCATATCTAATGCAAGAAGTTCATGCACTTTATATCCACTGATATCATGTTTCAAAGATTCTAAATAGTTGGAATCAATGGAAAACACCATGATTATATTTGCCTTATTCTCCATTATCCAGTCCGCCATTTTAAAGATCAAGGTAACCGTTTCCTCAACAAAATCTTGCTTTAACACAAGATTTTCAACATTATCAAGTAACAGGACGACAGCATCCCGTGCTATTTTAAGGTCTTCATCTTGTTCTTCTAGTTTAGTAAAAAAATTATCGGATAAATCAGTGAATGTCCATTCTGTAAGAGGCTTTTTACCTTTCCATTTTTTATCTCTTTCCTTTTTTTTCTGTTTACTGAGTTGAGTGGGAAGAATATTCTGTATTTTTTCCAGGATTACTTTAGGAAAATACTTAAGTTTTTCTGTACTAATAGGAATCTTAAATGAAAAGACTTTTAAACGTTCCGATTGAGCGGTCTTGTCAAATATCTCAAGCAATTTAGATTTTCCAGTTCCGGGTTGACTTTTTATGATATAAACCCTAGGGACATCCTTCTGCTGCTTTACGATAAATGATCCTCGAAACTCATTTAAAATAGCTGTTCGACCAACAAAAACATCTCGATTTTCCAAAATCATTTAATTTCTTCTTTCTTGGTTTTTTTTTAAAATTATTTAAAAAATAATAAAACTGATATTAAAAAAGAATTTGTAAAACTAAAACAATATAAATTTGAAAAATGAGATTTTAATTATTTTTTAAAAATAATAATAGTTATTTTGGGTTAAATTAGGGGTTGAGCTTTATTTCTTATCGTTGGAATTAACTCAAATAAAACCTTTCTGAGATTATCGTGAGTGGTTTGAATGGCTTCAGATTCAATATCCTTTCCAAATGGTCCAATTAATATTTCATCATTATCCCGATCTGCTGCAATTACATTTAAATTTTTATAAGTTCGAACTTTCAAATTTCCCGAAAAGGTTTCAATTAATTTTTTCAGGTGCGGATCATTCTCTTTAACATCACTGATGATTTCAATTCGTGCTCTCGGGTTGAAATCTTTTAAAAGAGCGACAGGAATTGCATCAATTTTTGGAACTAGTAATGTTGTATTTCTTTCTGTTCTTTTAATAATGGAAGAAATTGCTTTATATACTGCTTCTAATCCAACTACTCTCCAAGTATTTTCTATCGCAGGTGGTTGTATATCCAAAGCGATCTGTTTCACCTGATTAAGGAAATTCATGGTTTCTGATGTCGCGCTTAATGCTTCATCAATAGTTCGGGGGATATCAGAAAGAGCATTTTTAAGTGAATTTGATACTTCCCCCTTCATTTCCATTAAATCATTACCTATTTTCTTTCGGAAATCGAGTAATTGATCTTTACTAGAACTTGCTTGATTTAAAAGATTTTGCTCACTGTTCTCCTTGGTAGTAGAGAGAATTTCTACAGAATTCTTAGAAAAGTCATCTAAAATCCGCTTAATTTCATCTGAGCTGCCAAATAGCAATTCTTTTATTGAGAGGATGTTTTGGCTAATTAAATTAGTTAAATCTTGCATAGCATCAATGGCCACATTTTTAATTAAGCGGATGGGTTCAGCACCCATTCCTAAAATCGTATTACTTACAATATTGTAATTTCTATCCACAGATTCTAAATGATCGTTACTGACCTTCACTATGCGTTCTTTATTTCCAATTGTTTCATCCTTGTATTTTGAAAATAATTTTTCAACTTGTTCTTTAAAGGAATTCTGCAATTTATCCATAGTTAAGTTTTTTTGTTCAGAATCTTGGTTCAATAGGCTTAGAACCTTGGAACGAAAATCGACAATTATTTGGGTTGAATTCTTAATTAATGCCCCTCCCTCTGAATCAATTTGATTTGCAATTTTAAGATTTGACTCATTCAAATCTGCCACACTTGAACCTTCGATATTTTGAATCTCGCTAAGTGTAGAAGATAAAGTAGTTTGAATCTTTTCAATGTCTTTGACTAGGTCACCAATAACATGCTCTAATCCATCAGAAACCGTCTTTGAAGCCTCTTCCGTGTTTTTAATGTGAGGATTCACCGCGTCATCTAAATCTTTGTTTGAAGGTATTGATTCCTCGAACTTGCTACTTTCAGTTTTTAAATTTTTTAGGGATTTTTCTATATTTTCCTTAGTACTATTATTAAATTCATCAGTTTTATCCTTAAAAGTTGCGATAGTTTCAGTTTGTATCTCTCCAATTTTGTTATTAAAGATAATCATCATATTGTTTATCAATTTAGAATACACATCATCTTGAGAATTATCTTCAGCAAACCCAAGATTGGATTTCACTTTATTTTTGCTTGTCTCAGATATGGTTTTACTAGCTTGAGAGAGAGATTCAACTTGATTTGCGAATGCAATTTTAAAGGTATCCCCCAGAGTGTCTATTTCTTTATTAACTCCCTTAATAATTAATTTTACTTGATCATTTTGTGTTGCTTTTGATTTTTGTCCTGCCTTTACATGCCCAGTTAAGGTACGATTAAGAATATCAAGAAAACCTGAGATATCCATCTCATATTTTTCAGTATGAGTTGTAACCAAATTCCTTAAATCATTTTTGCGAGACATTAAAGCGGCTTCAGTATCATCTATAGTTTTTTGAAATTCGGGATTCTTCGAAATCCACTTATTTATGTTTTTATCACTCACAGCGCCACTTTGGAAGTTGGAAACAAGTTCAGAGAATTTGTTAATCCCTTCTGTAAATCCTAATTCAAAATTTCTAATTGAATCCTTATAATCTGTCATTAATATTTCTAAAGGACTTGAGATATCCCCCTTCATTCGACTTAAGGATTTTTCAACAGAGGAGGAAAATGAATTAATTGATTTAATTAAATTATTATTTCCAGAATCTAATTGATTAGTGATATTGGCTTGAAAATCTGAAAATTGGTTGAACAAATTTTCTTTTCCTTCTGAAAAGCTTGATTCCGTAGATTCTTTAAATTGATCCATTTCTTGCTCGTAATCCTCAACAATAGATATTAAAACTTTTTTATTTTCTCCCTTGACTGAAATGGATATATTCTCCAATAAAGATTGAGCCTTTGATCTAAATTTTTCCATGAACTCTGAAATCTCTGTTAATATTGAGTTTATTAAGGTTTCAATAGGTGAATAGATATTTTGCCCCGTTAATACGACAGATTCAGTACTACTTTTTAAGATTTCTCCTAATTTAGCTCTTAAAGATTTGAAACTTTCTAAACTTTTTATTAGCGCCTCGGTAGAGCTCGTGAAAGCCTCAGTAGATTTAGAAGAGGCAGACTCCAGGATACTAGAAATATTTTTATTTGAATCTGAGAGATTATTCTGAATTCCATTCGAAAAGCTCTTGGCTTCTTTATTTATATCTGCCCAATTCGATTCGATATTTTTAATACTTTGAGAAATCGCTTTTTCGTAACTTTCCTTTATCGTTTCAATAATTGTTTTCATATCTTCTTCGGAAACACCACTAACTTCTTCAGTTAATTTCTCAAGATTTGCTTTATCTGATTCACTCTTTTCTTTAAACTGAGAATTAATTTTACCAAGTTCATCGTAATTCTCCTTAATAATCCCCTCAATTGATACGGAATAAGCATCTAAAATGGAAAGAAAGTTATCTTTATGTTCATTAACTATTTTATGACGGCTTGTTTTTGTTTCTTCTAAAGTATTTCCCAAATCAGTTTTAAGTTTATCACTCGCTTTTTCTAACTCTCCAACTTGGGTATTCATGATATTTTCTAAATCATCTCGTAATTTATTGAATGCTAAATCAAGTTTTTTGAATTTTTCTTCAATTTCAGTACCAATTGATTTTCCAGAATCACTAGAGCGCGTAGAAATCTCTTCCTGAAAAGTACTAAAAACAGAACCTAACTTTTCTACAATAGTTGATATAGTGGTTTCAATCGAGTTTATGGAATTTTCTGAGATGTTATTAATTGAGTTATCAAAATCAGAAGAAACATCTTCAACCATGGAAGTTAAAGACTTTAAAATGACATTTACCTTGTTATTAATAGCATGTAAATCCGTTTCCAATTTATTCTTCGCTTCCGCGGTTAATAATATCTGAGGATTTATGGGAAAATAAAGGGGTATCTTTCCTTCAATAATATTTATGTAATCTTTCTTGCCTAAATTATTGAGAGCCTCTTCAGTTTTGCTTAAATCTGAACCCACATAAACAGATATTTCTTCTAATGTCCTTGCTCCCACACCAGTAAGAGTAGAATATATTTGACCTTCTAATTCTGATAAACCAATTCGGCTTAAAAGATCTTGCTTTAGTTTTTTTACTACCATAATTTTCATTCCTAAATCATAAATTTTAGTTATTATAATCGTGTTCACATGAAAAATAACATGTGAATTTGGAATAAAGTGAGAATATTATTTTTTATTTACCGTACTGTTTTTAATAAAAAAATTTATTGTTTTAAACTTAAGTTTTCCAAAAATTAAAACCTATTTTTTAAAATTTTCCTTTTTTAATTTATTTCTCTTTATTCTCTGCCAATTTTAAGATTAGAACGTCAATTTTTCACGATAAAATACTCCCAAACGAGATAAAACATTTATTTTTTATATAATTATAACTAATAAATATAATATTAGATGAATTGACTAGTCCGTTGAAGTTTTAAATAATAGGATAAAATCCTTATGAAGGTGTTTTACATTCAAATACAATAGATTTTATAGATAAATTCAAGATTGGGTAAAATTAAATAATTATTCAATTTAATTTAATTATAGAAAATTCAAAATTGCGGGAATTGCCAAGTCTGGTCTAAGGCGGTGGACTCAGAATCCATTCTCGAAGGAGTTCGGGAGTTCAAATCTCCCTTCCCGCATTAGTCTACTAATAAAACAAATATAATAATATAAGATAAAAATTATATAGTATTATAAAAGAAAACTAAAAAACCCGTATTATGTCAGATGGAACCCCACCCCAAGAAGATAAGGAAAAAATCCTAGTTTTTCAATTTAGTGATGAATTAAGCGAATATCAAGAATTAGAATTAGAAGGAGATATTCCATTGAATGAGTTATTAGATTCAGATTTCATACTTCTTTTCGTTGACCCAATACGATATAGGGTTTGGATCTGGCAGGGAATTAATACTACTACTCGAATGAAATTTATTTCCGCCAGAATAGCTCCCAGTATAAGGGACCGATATGGAATTGCGTTTAAAATAACATCCATTGATGATGGGAGTGAAACTACTGTGTTTAAAGCGATGATTGGCCTGGAAAAAGAGGTAGACTACACTGAAACACAAACAGGTCCTGCTTACGAGGGAACAAAGGAAGATTTAGAATTAATTGAATCTTTGTCTAGAGAAAAAATTCTCTTACTTTTAGAGAAGGCTGGAATTCCTGAAGGTTTTGAGAGGAAAATGGTAATTGTAAAGAATAAAATATATGGTTATAAAGAATATGACAGAGTCTATTTGGATTCTGTTATTAAAGAAAAACAATTGTTCCCATTAAGGGAAGAAGTTGAGGATGGGCCATATTTAGCTGAAGATTATATCCCTAGAATGCTTTTCTCTTATAATAATGTTGTATTAACTGAACTTTTACAAAAGAAAGAAGATCAAAACAATTAGATTGAAATAATTATATTCTTTTATAAATGAGGAATAATGAGTCGAGTAAGATATAGATCATCTCAGAAATCCCGATCAAAAATCAGTAAAAAACAAAAAAGAAGAGCAGGTCTTGGACTCATCCTTATAGTTTTATTTATTTTAAGTATTATAATAGGTATAATACTTGCTGTAATCTCTCTACCTTTTTAATTTAAAGTCAAATCAATAACTATAAAATTCAGAGTCTTTTATTTACCTTAATTAAATTAAAAATCAAATCAAGTATTGAAATTAAAGAAAGCAGATTATATTTTTTTAATTCTAATAATTATAATCTCCATCATTTCAATTGATTTATTAATAAATATTTCTCACCGTCAGGCTATTGAAAATATTTCTAAATATGCCTCTTTCCAAAATTTAGGCACTGGACTACTTATAACTTTTTGGGTTTGTTTAGTAGGAAATTTGCTCCCTGTGCCAACACCTTATATATTCGTGGTTTGTTTCTCCTCCCTACCCTTTCTTCAGATGAATTTTTTCTTTCCATTATTAGTGGGGTTTACCGCATCACTAGGATGCTTAATTGGGGAGATGGGAGGGTATTTAGTTGGTAGAGGTGCTGCTGAAATAATTTCAGATGATAGAATGGAAAAACTAAAGAATTATCAAATGTATTTAGTTAATCATCCAAAGTTAGCTCCTTTTCTCATCTTCCTTTTCGGATTTACTCCTTTAAATGACGATATGGTAACAATTCCATTAGGGATAATTAAGTATGATGTGAAAAGAACTATCTTATTTATTTGGTTAGGAAAATATGGTTTGATGCTTATTTTTGCCTATAACGTATTAAATATTTGTCAATTCATAGGAGGTGAAAATTGGATTTTTAGTATAGCATCTTTATATTTTACGGTAATTACAGTTTATCTTATGTTAAAGGTTGACATTATCAAGTTCTTAAAAAAAATAAGAAATTAAATCAAGAGATTTAAAACCTATTAGTCTTCTAGTGTCACATCTTTCCCGGGGAGAGACACATTCCCGGTAGTTATTCCATTAGCCTTTTTATATTGATCTATAGCTCTTTTTTCAACATTTTTAATATAGTAAACAAGCTTTTCTTCAATAACTCGATCCACAACTGGTGGTGTAAATGACAAAAAAATTTATGATACTCTATTTGTATATCAAATTCTCATTTTAGGTTTTCTGCAGGGTTGGGTGATGGAGAAGATTTAATTAAATATCTACAACAGGTTATCAAAGAGATTTAGATATAAAAAAAAAGAAATTATTTTTAAGTAGCCTTAATTCGTTCTTTCTTTTCTTTATGTAACTCATTTAATTTTACCTTTATTTCCTCAACCCTCGATTTTGAAAAGGGATAAAAATATAAGCACACTAATGATAAACTAAGGGCAATTGCTGGAAATAAGAAAACGAGAAGTTTAAGACCTATTATTGTTTCAATTTCTCCTGAAATCGCCGTATATTCTTCCCAACCGGCCCCTGTGAACACTAATCCAACTGTTACTATTGATAAAATCATAGAAAGTCGCATAAAGAAGTTTGTAATTCCAAAGAAGGTCCCCTCTCGTCTTACACCTGTTTTAATCTCGTCCTCGTCAATGACATCTGCTATAATAAGATAAATAAAATATAGCATTCCTCCAAATCCAAATCCCATGCTTATTACTGTAATCAATCCTGAAAGGAAATTTGAAACAAATATTAATGGAATTGATGCTAAAAGATAAGCAATAATCGAAATCGCATATGCTTTTTTACTCCCAAATAGCAAATCTAATTTCTTCCAAATAAACACCGATATAATAGCAATAATAAACATTATTCCTAGCAGTAATGCTGTAAGTAAAGTATCTTCCTCTGCTACACCTAGTACTTTAACAGCAAACAATGGAACAGTAGTAGCTAAAACGAGAATTGTGTATTCATATAAGAAAAATATTGCCGTATAAAGGAGAAATCCTTTATTTTTAAAAGTATATTTTAAGCCTTGGAAAAATTTGAATTCATGGTGATGGTCCATTTGAAATTCTGAACGTTCTTTAGCACCCCATTTTATAAAAATAAGCATAGTTATACCCACAATAACTGATGTAACTATCCCATTAATTAGATAACCAGATGGTTCAGTGATGTCCCCAATAAACAACCCTGGAACTAAAAATGCTAAGATTAAACCGATAGTTGATAAGATTTGTCTAATGGTGTTTACTTCAGCTCTTTCTTCTTCAGATGTATATAATTCAGGAAATAAACTATCTGTTGGAAGGGCGAGCATGGTATAAAATGTATCGTAACTGATTAACATGATAAGTAAATAAACGAATCCTAGTATCTGATTACCCACAGGCGGCAACCATAGTATAAGTTCAATGATAAGTACGGGAATTAATCCAATCATTAAATAAGGCCTTCGGCGGCCCCAACGAGTATTAGTACGATCTGAAAGATATCCAATAAGTGGATCATTAATCGCATTCCAAATAGCCCACAAGACAAATGCGAGCATGATATATCCCATAGCTAATCCGACAGCTGCAAAGTAAAATGTTAGGACCCAAGTATTGAACGACGTATTAATAAAGAATTGAGCAAATGAAGCCATCCCAAAACTCCATTTTTGTCTTTTTCCATATCCTTCAAATTTTATTTCTGGTTGTATCTTTGATTCATTCATAAATTAGTCACAACTTAGTAACTTTCTATATATATTTGAAGGATTACTTAATATAGATTTCCACAATTTGAAATTAGACTAAAGTGTTATCATTTAAAAAAATCAAGTAATTTATTCTCACGAATATTTCTGAATAATATAGTTTTGCAAAGAAAAAGCATATTTTTCAAGGTTTAAAACTATGATTTTTTGTTGAATTTCACGCAAATAGGTAACATCTAATTGTTTAAATTGTGATTTTAAATCATCAATGGTGTCAAATATCTTCACAATAATATTCCAATCATGAGCCCATTGATAATCTTGATATGTTTGCATACTGAGTTAATTTATATAAATTCACCTATATAAATATTGAGGATCATACAGATTTCTGATTACTTAAAAAAATAAAGTAAAGAAAAAAAAATAGGTGTAGAATTGGTGTAAAATTTTATCTAGATAAAATTACGACTGTTTCTGAGACATTTTGCATAATTCTTATTCTTTTCTTAGGATCACCTGTATTTTTAAGAACGCCTATAATCAAATCTAAAATGAGAAATGGAGAACTCTTGAAAATATTACTTAGGGCTAGATTCTTTGAGTTTGCTGGTCCGAGAGTTTTTTCATCAACAGTTCTAATACTCATTGCCATTTTTCCAATTGTTTGACCATTATTATGTGTCTCTAAAAGCCAGTGGTACAAAAATCCGGCTAGCCAATCAAAAGGGAAAGTGAACCACCATGCTCCTAAAGTAAATCCTAAAGGATCAAAGAAATTAATAGTGACCAAGGGATTGATAATGATCCACGAAAGGAACGATCCGACAATTCCGATTATAATAGTGTCGAAGAATATTGCAATTACTCTTTTCAAAAAGTACGCATAAATCACAGTTTCGGTTATAGACTCTTGTTTTTCAGCAGTTTGTTTTAATTCAGGAGTCTTAGCGACAAGAGATGTAACAACAGGTGGGCCTGTTTTAATTTTCAAGTCTGCTCCACAAGTGTTACAAAAAGATGCCTCTGGGTCCAACTTATTTCCACATTTAGGGCAAAATTTTAATGCCATTTTAAGAACACCAAATTGATATTATTAGACTTGTTTTTTTTACTTAAGAGTTTTTAATTTATGAATTGTTAAATAGTTGTATAGTCCAATTTTAATAAATTATTAATATAAAAGCGAATACCATTTAGACTGAACTATAAATATTACGAAATGTAAAGTTGAAATCCTTTTTCTATTAGTTCTTTTGTTTCAGTAAACCCAGAAACATTAATCAATTTGTTAAGATCTTGAATTTCAAGCAATTCTTCTTTATATTTATCTCTAAATTCTACAGTAAATTTCTTCATTAGATTTTGAAGGATGATATTTTTTTTTTTTGCAATCAAAACAACAGCAAACCCAAAGTCGTCATAATGCACAATTATATCCGTGTTCTTCGTTTGAAGAACATCGATTTGATTTTGTTTATCTACAAATTCAGATAAAATTTGATTTAACCCAATAAGAATATTTCCCCATATGGCTGAATCTGTTTCACTTTTAGTTTGATCAAATTGATAAGAGTAGAGTAAAATCCCTGATTTATGATAGATATTAATATAATAAATCTGGTTTGTTAATTCTATAAACATTTCTGGCTTTTTAAGCAAGGTTATACATATCCCCAACAGTGTAATCCAAAAAAATAGAATATGCATTTCTCTAAAAACTGGAAGTTCTGACAAAATGTGTAAGATGAGCGATAATATTGGGAAGCTAAAAATTACTGTATTTAGAATCATTTTCTTTGCTCTTTCTTCATTCCATGTTCTTTGATTAATCATAATTGTGAGAAAGGAAAAATAAATCAGGATGGAGCCATAAAAAAGAATAATTATAATCTTAACTATAACACTAAAAGAATAATTAACAGTAGATGAGTTTATTTGGAGGAAAGGGGGAGAATTAGAAATACTACTATTTATTTTTATTGAATCAGGAAAAAATAAAAAACCTATCAAAAACCCAAAAAGTGTCAAGAAATATAAAAATGGAAAATCAGGGATTTTCTTAAATTCTTTTAAGAAGGTGAACATAAGAGAAATAAATAAGAAACTTAAAATTCCTGAAGCAATTGAAAGTTTCCACAGAATTAAATTCAGACTCTCTGAAAAATATATTGTAATAGATGTAAAATATAAGGATGAGTATATTATTATTGCAATGAACACTGCTAAAAAATTAATATAGGCAATTAGTTTCACCCCAAATTTTTCTTTAAAACGAATTAAATGAATTAGGGTAAAAATACATATACAAAAAATGAAAATATACCCAATTGCCAATAAAATAAAAAATAATACATTCATGGTTAATTTAAAGGGAGGAATTCACGTATTCTATTACTATTATATTTGGGAATAACTTAAATTTATTCTTTTAAAACATAGCTCTGATAGATAGAATAGATTCAAATTTTATAATTAAGGTTTTTCTTCCGAAACATTCATTTGTTAAAATACAATCAATAGCTTCGGCTTGGAAAAATAATTAAAAAGAAATAATTGTAATTAATTCTTAGACTTTAAATCATTTGAGATATAGGGGTCAAAATTTTCGAGAATTAATTCCCTAGCATTCTTAAATTCTGAAATATCTATAATACCTTGCATGCTTTTCAATTTTTCTTTATTCAATTTTGTAAATTTTTCCATAAAACTACTAACTGCTTTTTCTATGAAATTATTTCTATGATTGGTTGTCAAGAGAATAGCATACCCATGAGTATTATCATATTCAAAAACAATTTCCCTTTCCTTCATTTTGATAAGATTTAATTGATCTTTTTTGTCTATGAAATTAGAGAGAATATGATTTATTCCTATTAATATTGAACCTTTAAGTAGAGATTCATCTGTTTCCTTTCCTGTTTCAAAATTATATGAATATAAAAGAATTCCACTCTTGTGGAAAATAATGAAATCAAAAATTTTATTTGTCAACTCAAAAAACAAAGTAGGTCGCTTGAATATATTATACGTTGCAATTAATGACCCAATTAGGTAAACTATTAAATAAAGATATCTAAAAATAATACTTTGAAAAATCAGATGCAGGGAATAAATGAATATAATTAGTGTAAAGTGAATAGTAAGAAAACCTAAATTTCTACCTCTTGCTTTATCTCGAAAACTCGAGAAATTGGAAGTAAAATTATACCACATAATAGTTACGATCATTATATTAAATGTAATAAGAGAAAACGGGAACAACCAATTATTAAATACAAAATAATAATGAGAGTCGGAACCTTCGAGAATTTCAATTGAATTTGAAAGATATAATTGGCTTATAACAAAACCCCCTATTAAGGCGTAGAAAATAGAGGGGAGCGGTGTTAAATTTTTGAACCTAATAACAGCAACTTGAAGGAGGCTTAAAAGGCTTATAGAAATCGTCCAAAAAATAATTGAAATTTTCCAAATCAATAACGCTGTGCTTATATTTAAATCTACGTATGCAGAAAGAACATATAATATTGAAAATATTACTCCTAAAAAGAGATAAAGCAGAATATTTAGCGAGACATTCAACAAAGTCCCATAATTCTCCCGATTTAAATAACTGTATATAATACCAATCATAGAAATCACGATTGAAACTATCATAGGAAAAATACTTATCGGAATCATTATACTCCCTCGTTGGAGATGATTTCTTTGTTCAGCTAAAGGATATATATATCAATATTATATAAATATGTATTATATCAAATATTACATTACAAAGTCACTACAATTCATACTTTATTTCCCGAATCAAATAAGCTGTTTTATTAAATAGCAAATAATAAAAAAGAAATAAATAAAAACAATAATAATAGAAAAGAACTTATTCATTTAATCCCGTATGAAAGATTTCTTCGACTATTTGAGGAAAGACAAAATTATTCAGAAACTTATAGAACATTATAAGGTTCCACATCTAAAATGCGTTCTAGAAGAATATTTGAAGAATATTTGTGGAAATGACCATCCTTTAACAGATTTTAGCAGAAATTTTGATTTATCGATTACTCATCCTGATATTTTTGGGAATGAATATGAGCAGAAAATTTCTCCCAAGGAACGTAAAAAATTAGGCGAATTCTATACACCAAATCAAATTGTGAGTTATATTTTAGAAGCTGTAGGATTTAATCCTAAAAAAAAAATTGAAAATAAAAAATTAATTGATATAAGCTGTGGTTCAGGAAGCTTTCTTGCTCAAGCCATCAGAGTTTTAATTAATAGATTTTATAAAAATTGCAAGGGATGGGAAAATTTAGGTTCAATTGCTGAAAGAGCTAGATTAATAGTCTCGAGTGTTAAACAAAATATTTATGGTATAGATATAAATCCAATTGCTTGTATATTGTGCCAAATCCATATTCATTTTATTCTTTTCGAATTCTTGAAGGAAATCCGAATTGAGGAAAGCGATTACCATTTTCCTATTTTTAATATAAAAAACCAAAATGCTTTAATAATCACAGAAACAGACCAATTTGACTTTGTAGTGGGCAATCCACCATATTTATTTATAAGGGATATTCCACAAGAGCAGAAACGGATAATTAAAGAGAATTGTTTTTACACAAATAAGGGTCAATATGATTATTTTCAAATTTTTATTGAACTGGGAATTAAATTTCTAAAAAATAAGGGTCTACTTGGATATATTGTCCCAGATTCCTTGCTAGCTTTATCAAATCGTTCAATAATTAGAAAATATATTTATGATCACACAAAGATTAAAGAGATTTATCATATTGGACCTTCGTTCCATATGTCCGTGGTTTCAAACATAATTATTATTATGGAAAAAGAGAAATATGTTAATAACAGGGAAAAGAACTGGATTGACACAAAAACAAGAGATCTACAGCAAAATAAGATTCTCCAAAGTTCTTTCAAGAATTGGAATTTTAAATTTTTAATCGATATTGATGATATTGATATCTCAATTCTTAGTAATTTAAACAAGAAAAACCCTAAATTGAATGAGTTAATAACAAAAAAGGATTTTAGAATTTTATTAAGCAGAGGTGTGGAACTAACTAAGACAGGAAAGATTATTTTCTGTATTGATTGTCAAAAATTTATCCCTTTACCCAAAAAAGATTTAATATGCCCTAATTGCAAATGTGATCTAAAGCGAGAAAGTATTGAAAAGATAATATCTGATTCCGTTCCTATAGAAGATAAAGGCATATTTAAATTGTTTATCTATTCATTAAACCGATATGAGATAAAAGAATATAAATATATCAACACAAACAAAATTGGTATTAATTATAAGAACTTGGAAATCTATAATGATAGAATAATAATTAGACAATTGAGCCAAAAGAACCTTATATGTGCCACATATGATAAAAATTTATCTTTTACATCTCAGTCTTTCTATAATTTAAAAGTCTGTCAATCTCCTGTCAAGGAGTTTAACAATATATATTTACTTGGAATACTTAATTCTTTACTCTTATCTTATTATTTTACCCAATTATTTGGTTCTTATAAAAAGCTGTTTCCACGAATTTTGATTGAAAAAATTAAAGATCTCCCTATAAAAGTTCCTGAGAGTAAAGAGGAAAGAAAAATAGCGTCAAAAATAATAGAAAACACTAAAATCTTATTGAATTCTAATGAAAAAAGTGACAAAAAAATAAGACAAATACAAAAAATTGTAGACGATCTTGTATTTATTATTTACACAATTCCAGAATCACATAAACAACATATTTTAGAATTTATGAATCGTTAAAATTGCGGTATCCATTTTGCTTCCTTTTCGAACATCTCATCAACCATCTCTTGAATTTCAGTAGGAGAACTAACGCTGGCAGTATTTGGATCTAACATCACAGCATGAAAAATCTTATCCTTATTTAATTCAACCGCCCCTTCTACAGCTGCTTTTTGTACCATGATATTTGACATACATAACGCTTGACAGATAGTAGGTAGTTTTATTCCCCCCTGAGGATGTAATCCATGTCTATCTGCGAATACTGACATTTCAACACAGCAGTCTATTGGGAGATTGGTAATAAAAGCCCTCTCCTTATTTAATATATTCCCATTAAATCGGAATGGCCTACCTGTTTCCAGAGCATTAATTATCCTGGAAGCATATTCTCCTGAGGGTTTCTCTTTATATTTTAATGTTTTATTCGCCATTCTCTTCTTGAAATTTTCTTCCATATCACCTTGTTGTATAAATTGCATGTTATAATCTTCTGAATGTTTCAGACTTCTATGTCCTTTGTTACCTCCTTTATACTTTTCTAAAAGATCTTCTCTCTTTCGGTAGTAAGGAAGATATTCACTGAGATGTCCAGAGGATTCCGTCATAAAATAACCTGTTGCTTTCATCATGTCAAAACGGAGTTTTTCTGTTAACACAGATTTAGGTTTGTTTTTTATTATTTTATTTAAAACTGGATAAGCATCTATCCAAGCTCCATTAAGAATTTCAGGATTTCGATATTTAGCTTCCAGAAACCAAGCCATATGATTAATACCTGCACACATATAACTAAAATCTCTATTAGACAATTCAATTGATTTCTCCGAACTAATTAAATCCCTTAATAAAGCAGCAGTTCCTTGTACTCCATGACATAATCCAATAGTAGAATCTGGTGAAACAATATTACAAAACCAAGTGTTGATTGCCATGGGATTGGTATAATTTAGGATTAATGGTTTTGTCTCAGATTTTCTTGGATTGTATCCAACATCTTTAATATCTTTCAAAAGTGATTTAAAAAATAGAACACTTCTTAGGAAACGAAAAACACCACCAGGACCTAGTGTATCTCCAACACATTGTGTTACACCATACTTAAAGGGTATTTCTATATCTAATTTAAAAGCATCTAAGCCACCAATATGAACCGCATTAATAATATATTTTGCATCTTCTACAGCCTTTTTCTGGTTTGTTGTTTTTTCAAAGACAATCCCTTCTGTGTCTTGGGGATAAGACTCTTTATATTTTTGCATATAGTTAAACATTAAATCTAAACGCTTTGGATCAACATCTTCAAGGCAAATTACTGTATTGTTGCGAAAAGCAGGGAACGTTAAGATGTCAGTGATAACATTTCTTCCAAAAATTAAAGAACCAGCACCAATGAATGAAATTTTCAACATGATACTTGATTGAAAATTCCTAAAAATTATAATCTTTGTTTTAATATTATTTCTTGGTGATAACAATATGGGAAGAACAGCTAAGGTTATAAGAAAAACAAGTGAAACCGAAATAACAATTGAATTAAATTTGGATGGCTCTGGAGAAAATTCAATTGATACTAGTGTTAAATTTATGGATCATATGCTAATATTGTTAGCAAAACATTCTAATTGTGATCTTAAGGTAAAAGCAACAGGAGATTTAAATCATCATATTATTGAAGATATAGGAATCTCACTAGGAAAATGCTTTCAAAAAGCATTAGGTGATAAAAAAGGTATATGTAGGTATGGATCTGCCCTAATTCCGATGGATGAAACCCTTGCGAGATGTGCATTAGATTTTAGTGGTCGACAAGCTTTGATTCTTGACTTAAACTTAAATGAATGTGAAATAGAAAATGTTGCTGTTGAAGATATCACACATTTTTTTACTTCTTTTGCTGAAAATGCTAAAATGAACCTGCATCTACATATTCTTTATGGGGAAGATCAGCACCATAAAGTTGAAGCCGCGTTTAAATCTTTAGCAATATCCATCCGACAAGCAAAAATGGTCATCTCAGAAGAGATTCCATCAACTAAAGGAGTTTTATGAATTTATCGTGAAATTTTGCTCTAAAAGAAAGTTAAAAATTAAAAGAAAAAAATATATCCTAAAAAGTTAACATTTTACTCCAAACTAACTACTTTTCTTTTTAGATCGATATGTATTTAAGATTTTATCCCATTTATCAGCGAGTTCGGGGAGATCTGTTCTTCTAAAGAGATTTACAGCACGATCTAAGATGTTAGTAATATTTTCTTCAAATTTTGCAATATCTCTTGTATTATTTTTTAAGGAGGAATCTCTTATCATGAATTATAATTTTTAAAAATCTAATAAAAAATAATATGGTACGCTGATGTCTTCGGTAATATGATTATCGTGATATCTAAATACCTATATTTATATTATTAAAGGATATTATATTCTTAAAATCTCTAACTTTAAGATTGAGGATAAATGGAAAAACTCCCAAGTGCAAAACACTTAAGAGGGATTTTGAAAAATTACTTCGAAGAAGTAGAAGGCATATTAGGTGTCGCGATTTGCGATAGAGATGGTTTTATAATCGCTTCAGAATTCAAAGAAGGAAATCAGGAAGAATCAGATTCAGTTCTAGGCGCAATTTCCGCTATTCTTGATAATTACATAGACCGAATTAAAGATGAATTTGGGTCTCAAGGTAATTTTTTTAATATGACCTCAACAGGGGAAAGAAAGTTTGCCTATTGTTCACAAGGTCCACAATCGATCTTGACTACGGTTACAGATCAATCTACAAGTGATATTGAATTAAAAGTATATTCGGAACATATTGCTGGAAAGATCGAGTTAATTCTAGATGGGAATGAGGACGTATCTACTGAAATCCCTGAAATTATTAAAGCTCTCGCAAAAACCAGAGCTGGAGCTCTTCCAAAATTAGCCGGTGAATATTCAAATAAAATAATTTTGACAGGTGATTACCAAGTAGGTAAAACATCTCTTATTAGAAGATTCGTGGAAAATTCGTTTAAAAGGGATTATATTTCAACAATTGGTGTTCAGATATCGAAGAAGACAATTAATTTGACTGAGGATAATAAGATGAACTTCATTATTTGGGACATCGGGGGGCAAAGTTTTCAAATGGCTCCTTATAGAGCTAGATTTTACAATGGTGCTAATGCGGCATTTATAATAATTGATAGAACTCGCCCAGATCATCTTAAAAGTGTTGAAAAATGGTACAATGATATAAAATCTTCAATCCCAAAAAACATTCCTGTTGTTATAGTTGGAAATAAATCTGATTTATCAGATAAACTAGTAATTAGTAAAGATGAAATAAGAGATATAGCTAAAAAGTTTGATTTCCACTATATTCTTACATCAGCCAAGTCGGGTGAAAATGTTAATGATGCTTTTTTGTATATTGCTTATAGAGTAATAGAATCTCTTTAATCCTTTTAAGACAAATATTTTTATCAAATTGTCTTCTTTCTAATATTAGTTGCAAAATCTAAAATTAAATAATAAAAACCAAAATTGTGTAAAGGAGGTTAAAAAAAGATTGTATTAAAAGTTCAATTCAATGAAATATTTGCCACTTGAAACGCTGCTGGGTATCTTATGGGATTCTCAATAAAAGAATTAAAATTTGACGAAAGACACTTAATATATCTAGCTGAACAAGAATTAGCAGGGCCATGGTTTAGTTTTAAACTAGAAGATGAGAGAATTGGCACAATTCCTGTTTTGTTAAAGAATATTGAGCCCACACCAATTTATAATATGGTCAATACTAGAATGGGTTCTACAATAAATCGAATAACATTGGATTTTAATATCTCTGAGTATTTAAAAAAGATGATTGAAGAAGAAAAGCTTAAACCGATTACTTTTAGAAAAAATGAATATGTTCGACTATTCATAGATATTTTTAACCGTCCAAAAGTACCGTACATTAATACTTTTTTCACAATAAAAAATACTTCAGATTATGACTTAAATGATTTCTCAATGTATTTCATATTCGATTTCGATATTAATGGTCTTTCAGGATATGATAATGATCTATCTGGATATGATGAAAAGTATGATATAATTTACCAATACGATGATTCGGGGATACATGGGGGGTTTTCACCCATCACAAAATCTACTTTTTTCGAAACCTGTTTAACAAAAGATTTTAAAGTTGATTTAGGAAGATTAAATCTGTCTAACACCTTATATAGCGAAGCTGGAGAAATATTATCTGCTTTACAAGTTGATTTTAAAACATTAGCGCCGGATAACTCCTTTCAAACGGCATTAGTTATTTCTGGTGGTCTTAACAGGGAAGAACTCGTTCAAAATATAAGAGATGGAAAGATTAATGCAATGAGATATTTAAACCAAGTAAATAGATCGGTTAAATCAGTGCAAAGAAATCTACAGGAAGAAGCATTTATAAAAATTAATCGGCAGCAAGCAGAAGATTGTGATTGAGAAAAAATCTATTTTAATGATTCAAATAAAAAAATTCCCTCCAAGGAAAGTTATTTGATGAAAGCCTTGCTCGGGTACGGATTTATAATAAAAAAATTCGAACTAAAATTTAAAAATAAAGGAGATTATATCTTGAGAATTGATTTTAGGTTTTTTCTTGAGATTTTAAATCAAAGTATGTGTCCTCTAATACTTTAAGATATTCAGTTAATACATTATTTACCTGAGATTTTTGCTCATATGCTGTCTTTATCACTGTTAACAGATACTTCGGAAATATTAAATCCATATAAAAATCAGACAAGAGAGCATAATATTCAATATCTTTCTCATCTCTAAAAACTTTAACTATTTGGTTATCCCACAGTAATTTCAAAATACTATATACATCTTCCACTCCTTTTTTCTTCAGCTTTTCTAAGTCCCTCAAAGTAACTATTGAAGATCTTAATAATCTAATTGTTTCGTATGCCTGGGGGTTTATTAAAATTTCAATAACTTTTAAGTTGTCTTCAGCTGTTGGGTGGTATTTTTGGAAGAATCTTGTAATCTCTTCTCTATATTCTTTTATAAATTTACTTGGTAATCCTTTAATTGCAGGATCTGCGAATAGCTTAGCAGGCGGAACGCGAAGCATGAAAAAATCATTGGTAAGCAGTATCAATTCAGATGCGATTCCTTTAACTGAAACTTGTTTTATAATATCTCTTTTTAGAAGTTCAAGCATTGTAGCGTCTATGTCAATAAACCCTTCGGTATATTTTTCTCTGAGCCAAACCATTAATTCAGATTTGGTAATTACACCGACATCCCTCAAGTTTTCTATAATCATCCTTTTGATCTCATCTTGATAGTGAAGTGCTAAGATTTCTTCATCGCTGAGAGAAGGATAAACCGATAACCGTTGGAAAAGTGACGGTAACAGTTGTTTGTATGAATCATCTTTGATGTTATCTAAAAGAACTCTTAAGATATCTGCCATACCACCTTCGTAAACATCAGGATCATCATCAATATTTAGGAGTAAAACTAAGTAGTATCCCTTTTCTGGTCCTGCATAGTAAGATATAATATTTAACAGTCCTGAAGTCAAATTAATTATTCCTTTTTCGCCACTGTATTCATGTGTGCTATATATTTGCATCAGAGTTTTCTCTGAAATTGCAGTTTCTTCTGGATATTTAGCCGTGATTTCCGTGCCTATTCTTTCATCCCATTTCATGACAATCAACCCTGTAGGTTTAATGTTTCTTCGTTCAACAGTTTCACTGATCCTACGTTCAATTTTGACAGACTTCATATCTTTTACGGATTTTAAACCTAAAATATTTTCCACTGATAATCCAATATCTTCCCATTTATCTTTGACTCTCTCTCCTATAAATGCATTTTTAGTACGATAAAGGAGCGATTCAGAAATTGATTTATCTCCCTCAATTGCTTTTTTCATAGCTCTAACTTTTTTAACAAATGTGGGTATCTTGGCGTATTTATATACCTTATATCCTACAAGGCTAGCAGTAATAGCAACTACAGCAGATACAATTAGTAAGAAGTAGAATGTTGGGATTCCAGGAAAAATCTCATGCATCTCAACTACAATTATGATACTAAATTCTTCAGAATTATAATTCTCTTTTGAAATATTGATAACTCCTCTAAGTGTTGTCGAAGTAAAAAATGCATTAACATTACTTGTTTGATAATCAAATCTATAGGTTCCATTGGCGAGTTCCTTAATCTCATATTCCACACCACCTATTGTTAGAGAAATTGTAGTATTTAGTAATGGTATATCCCCTTGTGTTGGATCAGTTAAATTTATGATGATCGGAATAACATTTCCCTGTACAACACTTGTTTGTTTATTTTTAAAACTATTACCTATAGTATAATCAATTTCTCGTTTGTTTATAGATAAAAGGATCATAGCATTTTTATAATCATAATTCTCCTTATCCAATGTAGCAATTAGTAGGTATTCTCCGACTGATCTTGTTTCAGTATCAAAATCTAAGATATATGAATTATCCTTTGATGTGAAAATTGTAGATTGATTAGTTTCTATTACACTGCCATTACTTGAATATTTCTCCCATATGAAAAATTGAGTTTTTAAATTGGTGATTTTTGCCCCAGTTAGCGTATCAGTGTAAAAAAGGGTAAAATTCATACCATCTTTGACATAAACATTCTCAATACTTCTATAAAATTCTACTTCTCCGTTTATCAAAGTTAATCGATTCTGAACTATTAACTCAAGATCTTTTATCGTAGTTTCAAAATGATCTTTTTGGAAAGTAAACCTTACAGTATATTCATCAGCATCTACTATTGAAGTATCGATATGTTGGAAATAATATCCCATAATGGAATCATAAGAAACTACTCCAAATTCAGAAGGTGCTTCTCGAATTATATAATTAAGTGTTCCTAATGTTTTATAATACACAGTTTTAGAATTCTCGATTAATAGAAATAAACTAAAATTCACAGGTATATTCGTGTTAATATCCGCATTCTGAAGTTCATTTTTAGTAAAACCTTCTAATGTAAACGATCCCTCCCCTAACGAATTATCCGAAATGCTATAAGTAATTCCCCCAATTATAATCTCCATTAAAATATCAGTTGGGTAATAATACAAAACACCATCATTTATACCCTTAATAAATAGATGTGCATTATTTTCGTCCCAACTATTTCTTAAAGCGGAAAGTTGGATGATTCCCCCAGTATTTATATCTTTCAAAGTAATCGTAGTATTATAAGTCTCAAAATATTGGTTTCTATAGAATTCTTGAACATATTGGACTTTAATTTTTGTGTTGAAACTTAAACTTGTATATCCTTCTACATTAAACAAGAATTGACTTCCTACAGGATAAATGTTTCGATCATCAATAGTCAAGAATCCTGTCCCATTTTCGTATCCAAAATCTAGGGAATACTTGATATCTTCATTAGTGGTTATATTCAGACTAGTTAGCGTTGATAAATTTGCCTTAGCCCATGTAGAGGTTTCATAACAATCTGAGATTTCAAAAGTGATACTCTCAATTGCCCACCCTTCGACTTCAGTAGGAATAGATATACTGTCTGTTTGATTGAATTTGGGATATTCGACATTTTCTGTATCTCTTATGAAATAAGATTCGGCAATTATATCGACAGGATTATTATATGATCCCCCAATAATAAAATCAAAATTATTATCACCGGTAGGGCTCTCCTTATCTAAGAAAAGAGAAATTCCAGTCCATGTTCCTTGACTATAATCCCATCCCGTATGATTATCCTTATGATACATATAGAAATTACCATAAGGGTCTTCGATTGTTATGTTTATATTAGATGTAATATTGTCCCAAGAAATATTATATATGTTGAAAATAACATGAGATAAGTTCCAATTGGTCTCTATATCAGGAATTGAGAAGTTAAATTCGTGATTATTATCCTGAAAAATCGCATTTTCTACAGTAAAACTCTCAATATTTTTACTATAAGAATTTAACGACATATCAACGCTATCTGACCAAAACACGGACAAAGCAGAATCGTTATTTTCTGATTGATTCAATTCTAAGTCATTATTTAGGATATTTAACTGAAGAAATAAATCAGGTGGTAATGTAAACCCAGATTTTTGAGCACTAATCTTAATAACATACGTTACATCACTATTAATTAATGTTGAATCAATAACAGCATAATGCTTACCCATATAATCGATCTCATTCAACATCTGTCCGGAATAAACTGAATTTCCTCCAAGTAACAATTGAAATGTTACAGAATCTGCATACTTAGGACCCAAAATTTCTGGTGGGAGTCCAACAGCTTTAGTAACATTGAATAAAACTCTGAACTTTACTTGAGTTCCCCAAGTAACTTGGATATAATCTATTGGGTTAAATGAAATAAGTTCTGTCTGAAAATCTGCAAGATTAATTGCAATTCGAAACTCTTTAGATTCTTTATTTCCTACCGAAAAGTTAGTATTATCTACTACGGGGGGACCGTTAAATGTTATATTAAAATATCTATTCTGTTCGAAAAATTCAATTTCTAATGAATAATTACCATTAATACCGGAAGAATTCAACCACCGTAGTGTTGCTTTTCCACTTATGTCCGTTGTCAAGTTTACTATACTACTCCCTAAGGTATTATTAACTTTTAATTTAAGCTTAGCACCTCCAACTGGATCACCAACTCCAATAATCGAAATAGTAAACTCAACAGTAGTTAATTCTGTTTGAACTTGAATTATCGTATCGGGAGAACTTATGTTTCCTGAAAACAATTCCTGCGTATCAGGATTGTAATCTTGGTTTTGATAATATACAGTATAATTATACTCATATGGTGTAGTGTTCACCCACCAAAAGGTAGTTTTTCCAGAACTATCAAGAGTGCAGTTTTGAAGCAAATTTGAGCTGTTTTCAACGATTATCCATCCAGATTCGACAGGCAATCCATCAACATCGAAAACTTCAAGGAAATTCACACTAACATTACAGATTAAATTAATTGTTTGGAAACCTTTATCGATTAGGATTGATTGGGAGGTTGCATTAACAATTTCGGTTATATTTTCAATATTAGAAGTAATTGAGACAGTAAAATTGTACTCCCCTTTAATTATAGTTGAAAATGACACACTCCCATTAGAATTAGTAATATCACTAGCTATCAATTGCTCATTTTTTATTAAGGAAACATTTGCATCGGGTATTAAATTGCTATATAAGTCAATTGCATTGATTTGGGCTTCAAGATATACTGTTTCCTTCGCATCTTTTTCAAACCCTATGGAGTAAAACAAATTAGGATCGAACTGGTTATTATATTCAGTATTAATCCACCCGTCTGACCGTGATATATTGGAAATACGAACTTCGTCAAAAACTCCATCGTAATTTGTACCCGACCCATCAGCTCTTTTAGCTATACGTACAGGTAATGATGGATCAAATATAGAAGGTGGTATTCCAATTGTATTTTCCGATACCATAGACCCATTTAAAAATAACTTTAAGTAATCATTTGGTTTATAAACCGCAACTACTTGATACCATTGCCCAGCATTAACTCTTCTATCTGGAACACTACTTCCTGGATCCCAACCATCATCATTAATACGAAATTCTATCCACCCATCAGGAGTTATACCCACATCATCATTGAAGCTTAAATCCCATCCACGATATCCGTTACCTCCCATCTTATTAAATAAATAATCATTTTTTACTAAATCTGTTTTAAACCATAATTGAACGGTAATTTCTCCAGTAATTTGCAATTCTGGGGTATTTATAATATTAATATAATCATTATTCCCATCAAAGTCTAATGCCCCACCAATCATTCCAGGAACTTGATCAGTAGATGTCATATAGTTTGAAGATCCATCGCTATTGGGAAAAGAACTATCTTTGATGTCTAAGCTTGAACCAGTTGGATAATCATTTAAATGCCAAACACCATCAGGATTTTGACGCGAGTTCATTGTAAAATTGCCATAATACATAGTCACATTAGTATCCGCTGTTGTTGATAAAAAAGGAACACGAACCCAGGCAAACAACTGAGCGTGTGTATTATTATATGTTTGGTTAAATAACTCGATCTGGTGATCTAGCCATTGACCATTAGACGAGAAAGCAATATCGTTTCCTGTACTTTGGACATCATCATGTAGATCTCCATCAAGGACAGAAATCAGCAGAGGAAAGTTTATATGGCTTCCGGTTCCAGAGACCTGTGTATGATCAATGGTTATTATTTTATAATAATTAAAATAATCTGAGTTTGAAGGTTGAATAGATACTTGCAATTCTACTCCTATTGAGTAAAATATGCTGGGGTCATTTTGATTGTTATATTCAGTTAACAACCAATCGTTAGATCTTACTGTTGATGAAATTCTAACTTCATCTATGATTGCATCTATTGGCTTGAATCCGGTAGGATTATTCCCAATAGTTATTGGCCAATTATTAACACGTAATGATCCAGATTTACCAAATGATCCTACAGGATTTCCGTTAAGTACAAATCTAATATTAGAACCATCGTAGACTAAAGTAGTCAGATACCATGTACCTGTTGATAATTCACCTGATGATGCAATTACTGTTGAAGTCCCAGAAGAATCACTTGTTCCTGTTTTAATTCTTCCTCTTAACCTATTTGGACCGGTGTTAGTTCCAAGCATCCATACATGGTGTTCAGTGTTATCACTTATACCCGAATTTTTTGATAAAATCCGAGCATCTCCTACTGAAAAAGACTCAAACCTTGTCCAAGCTTGGATCGTAATCTCCGTTCCTATGATGCTCCAAGTTCCTATATCTATATTGTCACTATTATCATTTTGTTCAAAATCTTGGCCATCACCTATTTTTCCTGCTATATCTATGGAACCTCCATTTGTTCCGTCTTTATTATACGAAGATGAGTCGAAAAAATCATCATGTAAATGGTATACTGCCTCGTAGTTTATATCCCATACACCATCAGGATTTTGGCGTGAATTAATTGTTGAATTTCCGTAATACATAGTTACTATAGTATCAATAGAAGTAGATAGTGAAGGAATTCTGATCCAAACAATCAATTGAGCTTTAGTTGGAGTGTAGCTAGGATTAAATAGTTCTATTTCATGATCTAACCAATCTGCCTCTATAGCAAAAGCAATATCATCACCATCTGGTTGGACATCATCATGTAAATCTGTATCAGTAAGAGAGATAAGCAGGGGAAAGTTTGTATGACTTCCTGATCCTGCTACATTAGTATGATCAATAGTAATATTTTTATAAAAGCTAAAGTAATTTACATTCGTGGGATTATTCGAAGAGACCTGTAAGTCTTGTAAATTGTCGCCATCATAACTTAAGTTATTATTTTCTCCATTAGAAAAGTTTTGTACTGATAAATTAAGAATTAGTGGAAGGATTATTGCGAACAATAAAATAAATAATGTTTTGGCTCTAATTTTCCACTTTTTATTAAATAAGTCCATTTTAAAGTATTCTATTTTTTCAAGTTTTTCTGACAAATTTCAATTTTAATTTTAAATGAGATTAATTTATGAAAATACAAAATAATATTCTTATATTATTTTTGGTGTTTAGCAAAAAAAATCTTTTTATAATAATTAAAAGTACTATCAATATATATTATATAATTTTATGCTCTATCGTAAGTTATCTGCTAATGCATAAATATATCAGTTATTAAAAGATTAATTAGTTAAAGAATATAAAAAAAATCATAGAGAAGGTGAATCACGATTTTAAGAGATCTCTTGTCAACTCTTTTGATAAAATATATGACCAATGTTGAAGGAATAATTTCAGTAGTTATTAGTGATCGGGAGGGATTGATAATATCTTCTGAAAGTAGAGGAGATACGAAAGATGAAACTGTACTAGGAGCAATAGCCGCGACAGTGGATAGTTATATTGATAGAATTAAAGGTGAATTTAGTGGGGAAACTAATTTTTTCAATATTACAATAATCGGGGATAAGAAATTTGCATACTGTTCTATGGGTTTAAAGTCAATTCTCTTAACGATTTCAGATTTATCAACATCTGACACGGAATTAAGGGTCTTCTCAGAACATATTGCTGGAAAAATAGAATTATTGTTAGAGGGAAATGAAAATGTTTCTCTCGAGATCCCCGCACTTTTAAGGGTTCTCGCCAAATCGAAAGATGGAAGAATCCCAACAGGGGAGTTTCCAATTAAGCTAATTATTACAGGCGATTATAAAGCAGGTAAGACTTCGTTGATTAATAGATTCGTGGATAATTCTTTTGTAGAAAGTTATCAATCAACTATAGGCGTTGAAATTTCTCAGAAAAAATTGAGTTTAAGTGAAGAAACTATGATGGATTTTGTTATTTGGGATATAGGAGGACAGATAATCCAAATGGCACCGTATCGAAAAAGATTTTTTAATGGTGCTAATTCCGCATTTATCGTATTAGATAGAACGCGATCAAACGCATTAGAAAGTTTTGAGATTTGGCATAATGAAATCAAAAAACAAATTGAGACGGAGTTAACCATTGTTTTAATAGGAAACAAGTCAGATTTAACAGAGGAAATAGTCATAAGCGAAGAAGACATAAAAGAGGTAGCAGATCGACATGGTTTCAATTATATTCTCACTTCAGCTAAAACTGGTGAAAATGTAAGCGACTCCTTCTTGTTCATAGCTTATAAATTTTTAGAATCAGTTTAGAATTAGTTCAATTAATGAAAACTTATCAATAAAGCATTATGGAATTTTAATGGTTAATTCTTTGACTTGAGTCTGCTAATTATACCATCTTTTCTATCCAAATCTTCTTTTAAAAGGGTAATCTTATTTTCAAGGTCCTGTATTTCAATATCATTTTTTATTTTATCTCTCTTAGGTCTCTTGTATTTAGATAATTGATTTTTTAAGTCATCAATTTGTTTTTTAGATTCATTTAGTTCCTTTTGCAAACCTTTTTTGAGCTTTTTTTTTTTTTTTTTCATTGAAAAATTTCCCTTCTAAATTTGAATTTTGATTTTTTAATCTTTGATTTAATTCTTTCGCTTTCAGACTTATATTATTAATTTGATTCTTTTTTTCTCCAATTTCATTTCTCAATTTACTAATTAAAATTTTTTGCATATCCAATTTTCTGCGTAAATCATTATTCAATGTTTCAAGATTTAACAAATCTTTAGCATATTTTTCCTCCTCCCTTATTTTTTCTATAGACATCGCGGATGATTTACTTGATATTATTAATTCCTCAAGTTCTCTTTGAACCATGGTTTTTTCTTTTCTTAAATATCCCATTCGACTTTTTAAGTCCCTAATCTCCCTATTTTTCTCTTTTAATTTAAAATCAAACTTAGATTTAATTAAATCTTGAGTATTTTCTTGAGTGGGTGTTTTTGAAGTAAGTTCATGAAGTTTCATAAGCTCTTCCTCATTATCCTGAATTCTTTCAATAAATGAATTATTTTCTTGATTTTTTTTTTCTATTTCTAATTTTAATTTCCGTATCTGACTTTTCAACTGAACTACGTAGTTATCATCTTCTTTCATGAAAAATTCTACCTCATTTGAATTCAACTTGTTCTATTAAATGAATGATAAAATTATCTGTTAATGCTTTTAATTGAAAGTTGAGTTGTTTACTTATAAATGTTAATGAAATGTAATGGTCAAACGATTAATGAAGAATTCTAAATTATTCTCTGAGATTAAATTTTATAATGAATGTATCATTCATCAATAAAATTGGCAATATTAAAAGTTTCATGGTCAATTATAATTTTATTTCGATTCTCCTTGCAATCTTTAATCGAATATAATAAAAAATTCGTTTCTTGTTTAGTCATGACAGGAAATTTATAGTGAATTGATTTATATTTAATATCTTTTCCTTTCTTGCTGTAATTGTCAATAAATTTGATGTGATTATTTAACCTCTTTTTATTAATATCAATATTTAATTGCTTTGAATTGTTTACATTTTTTTTGAATATTTCTAAAAAGTTAGTATTTAATTCATACCCAAATGAGTTTCTCATTGAGATCATCGAAGCTAATGAAGTAGTGCCTGTTCCCCAGAATGGATCTAAAATATAATCTTCATATATTGAAAACATATTAATTAATCGATATGGTAATTCTAATGGGAAAGCTGCTGAGCGTTCTCTCAAATTTTTTTGAATACCATTATCAGCTTTTAATTTTTGAGAAATACCTCTTATATTTTTCCATATATCAGAAAACCATCTATTCCTTTCTTCCCAAAAAAAAGCACTATTGTATCTATTCTTTGATTTGGGGGGGATTTTTCTTTTAGTTTTACCTTTTCTAAAAATCAAAATATATTCATGTTCCAGAGTAACATACGCATTAGGAGGTAACATCCCAGAACCTAGAAACTTATTTGGAATATTTGTTGGTTTTCTCCATAATATGCAAGGTAATTCATTAAAATCACTATTCAGAAAAAAATTAGTAATTTTAACATGATTTGGATATAATTGGAAACTATTTTTGATTTTTCTTGTAGCATCTCCAATATTAATACAAGCTATTCCCCCCGATTTTAAAACACGCGCGACTTCTCGCCATACCTTGTCTAACTCTTCATGCATATAATTAAATGCACTTTTTCCATCCTTTTCTTCGAGTGCTAGTTTTATATCATCATTAAAAGAAGAAAATAACGCATCCCACATCTCTATCATGGGGTAAGGTGGTGATGTGATCATTAAATCAATAGAATTTGACTGTAACTCACTCATATCAGATGAATCTTTGAAATATATAGTGTGATTTGTGTTCATTATCGCTTTACAGAGTTACTAATGATCATTCCTCAATTTTTAATAATCAAAAACTCTAATCTTATACAACATTATTTTATTTAAAATTTATATAAGTTATTATCAATTATTAGATAACATGAGTCGTAGTGCTAAAGTTAACCAAGTTTTATTAATTATCCTTGATGACGTTCGCTCTGAACATATGTTCAAGTGGTTGGCTGAGGGAAAGCTTCCAAATATTGCACAGATAGCTAAAAATGGTATTACAAGCCAAAATTGCATTACATCTTTTCCTAGTGTAACGTTACCTTGTTATTCAAATATTCTAACTGGATCTTATTCCGGATATTATCCTAAAGAAGGTAGTGGAGTACCAAGTTATCATTGGATTGATCGCAGAGATCCACCTTTGGAGAGAAAAAAACCACCATTTATTCGTAATTATAGTGAACGGCGTGATATTTTTAAAATCAATAAAGATGTTGGGTCAAGTGTAAAGACAATTTTTGAGCAAGTTGACGACGGAAACCTTTTGAGTGTTATTAACTTTTTATATCGGGGATCGATTTTCCCTATTCCTAATGAATTTAAAGTAGAATCGATTTTTAAAAAGATTGAAGAAGTTTACAGAAACCCAAATAAATTTTTTTCTAGTAATGAGGTTCCTATAATTACGGTTGGTTACATTCCTCATACTGATGCTTATATGCATGAGTTGGGTTTCGATCACCCAGAGTATCGAAATCTTATATTACGATGTGATGATTATATAGGATCGTTAGTAGAAACTCTTAAACAAACAGGATATTATGAAGATACCACAATCTGCATTACATCCGATCATGGAAATTATAAAGCTGAGAAATCATATGATCTTAAACCTTTTTTCCACAATAAAGGACTAATACCTTATAATCCAAAAACAGGTTTAGGTGATTTTGATTCTAATTTTGGTGGTGTTGGTTTTTTCAATTTTCATGGAACTACTTGGCATCACCACCCAACCATAAAGGAAATGAAGAATTATAAAACAAATAGAGCAGGAAACAATTCCCTAAACCTGTTTAAAACATTATGGGAAATTCCTGGTGTAAAATTGATGTATTATAAGGATGACAATTGTACTCCTGATAAAGGAACTATACATATAGAGCGTTATGATAAAGAATATGGAAAAATTTTAAAAGGGAAAATAGAATATAATGGAATAGAAGGAGATCAGAAAACTAAATACGCTTATGAGACTCAAGATTTATTGGGATATGAAAATTTCGAAGAATCTCAGGGTTTACTTGATGATAAAGGGCATACTGTTGATGAATGGTTTTCAGCTACCTTTAAATCTGATTTTGTTGGGTTAATAGATCAACTTCCTCGTTATTTCAAAAATCCTCGTTCATGTGATATTATGGTTTCGACTCGAGGTGAATATTGTTTTAATTTTGAGCATGGAAAGACAAAAGACATTTCACTCTATAATCATGACATAGCAAGTAGAAGATCTATGCTTGTACCTTTAATCATAGGGGGATCTCTTGAAATTCCTAAAATTAGACTATCTTATTGTAAAACTACGGATATAGTCCCCACATTATTAGATTTGTTAGGGAAGAAACCTCATTCAAGTGTAATTGGTCAATCAGTTTTATCTCACAAACAACATTGGTGATTACTTTTCCTTTTCAAATTATTACATTTATATTCAATTAATTTTTATTAAAGTATTCTTTTATCATTGCAATTAGAATTTTCAATTAAATGCTATTTCTCATGAAAGCTAATAATATTATAATCGTTCCAGAAACTCATTGGGATAGAGAATGGTACCTCCCTTTTCAAGAATTCCGTGCTAGACTTGTAATGATGATGGATAAACTATTGGAAATTTTTAGAGTGAATCCCGAGTATAAAAATTTTGTTCTAGATGGGCAAACTATTCCTTTAGAGGATTATTTAGAGATACGCCCAGAGAAAGAGGAAGACATAAAAAGATATGTAAAAGAGGGAAGGCTTTCTATTGGTCCTATGTATGTATTACCTGATGAATTTTTAGTCAGCGGGGAATCTATAATCAGAAATCTCATGATTGGACACCAAATTAGTAGAAGGTTTGGTAGAGTTATGAATGCTGGATATATCCCCGATCCCTTTGGCCATATTGCTCAATTACCTCAAATAATTCACGGTTTTGAAATCCCATCAGTCATATTTTGGAGAGGCTTTGGCAATGAGTTTGAAAATAATAAGTTGAATATGGAATTTACATGGAATGCACCTGGTAAAGCAGCATCAATTTTAGGGATTTATTTGATCTATAGCTATGGTTCACTAGCTAGATTAAATGGAAAAAAAATCAAGGGTGAATACAAAACAGCCCTCAGAACAATTAAACAAAGGATACAAAATTTTCAAAAATACATAGCTACTCCAAATATACTTCTTAACAATGGTTCAGATCACCATGAAGCACGCCCAGAAATCCCTGAAATAATAAAACAATGGAATACAACACACCCTGATCAACTAATGGTACAAGCTGATTTTGAATATTATGTCAATAAGGTATTGGAATCAAATCCAGGATTAAAAGAATTTCAAGGAGAATTAAGAGGAGGAAGGTATGTTCACCTATTATCTGGAGTTTTTTCTGCTCGAATTTGGATTAAACAGAGGAATACTACTATAGAATACCTTTATGAAAGATATTCAGAACCTTTATCAACAATAACGTGGTTATTAGACAAATATAACAGGTTTACTTACCCTAAAGATTATATTTTGACTGGTTTAAAGTGGCTTCAAAAAAATGCGCCTCATGACAGTATATGTGGCTGTAGCATCGACCAAGTTCACGATGAAATGAAAATTCGGTTTGATTGGGCAGAACAAATTGCAAATGAGGTCTATAAAAACTCCTTTCTTTATTTAGCTCAGCTTATAAAAATTGATAATGAACTTAATGGGCAACATACAATACTAGTATTTAATCCACTCCCATGGCAACGAAAGGATATTGTCAAGTTTAATACAATATCTCGCAAAGTGAGTGGTGAAAAATTTCCATATAATCTTAAATTGACTGATTTTGAGGGAAGAGAAATTGCCTATCAATATCATTCAGTTAAAGAAGAGTCTAGATTCACCCGAAAACTTGGTATAAGTCATAAATTTACCTTTTTGGCAGAAGTACCTGCATGTGGATATAAAGTTTATTACCTTCAACCAGTTGATTCTGCTAATGTTTTTCCATTGGAGAGCAATTTCTTTAATATAAAACAAGAGTTTCTAGAAAATGAATTTTATCGAATTGATATAGATTCTAATGGCTTTATTAAAGTCGTAGACAAGGAAGCAGGTCTGACCTATAAAAATATATGTGAATTTGAAGATATGGGAGATTGGGGTGATGAATATGATTTTTCAGGTCCAAAAGAAAATCAAACAGATTTAGTTTTCCTATCTGAAGATGCTACCGTTATTGAACGATCCATATATGTAGATGGTCCCACTCAGAAAATCTTTAAAATAAGACTAAATCTAAAGCTTCCCAACTCACTTACAGAAGAACGAAACAATAGAGAAGATTGTCTCGTAGATAATGAAATAATCATATATATTTCCTTATTTAAAGGTATAAAACGAATCGATTTTAAGATTGAGTTAGAAAATAATTGTAAAGATCATCGAATTCGTGTTTTATTTCCTACCAAAATAAAATCAGATAAAATTTATGCCGATGGTCATTTTTATGTTGTTCCAAGGAGTGTAAAACTACCCCCCGCTGATGATTGGGTCCAAAAACCCTTACCAACTAACCACCAAAAAGATTTCATATCTATTAGTGATGATTCGAGAACTTTTGCAGTACTTAATAAAGGTATACCCGAGTATGAAGCTATAATTAATAAAGAAAAGAAAATAACATTTGCGATTACTCTTCTGAGATGTATTGGATGGTTATCTCGTGATGATTTTAAGACAAAAATGTCTCATGCTGGTCCAGGATATAACACTCCAGGTGCTCAGTGTCTTGGAAAACACTTATTTGAATTATCGCTTATTACTACTTCAAAATCAAATTGGTTAGAATCGGAGATACATCAAAAAGGAAAAGAATTTAACAGCCCCCTCAGACCTCTTTTTCCTAATATGGTACAAAGTCCTATTAGAGTTTCAGATAAAGTGATATTACAACCATCTGGAATTATATCGTACTTTGATGTATCCAAATCATTAAATTTAAAGCCTTACCTTCCACCAGTCCTTAGTTTTCTTGAAATAGATAATAACAATGTAATTTTAAGTGCTCTGAAAAAGGCTGAAGTAGGAAATTATTTAATTCTAAGAGTATACAACATATCATCCATTCCTCAAAAGGCTTTATTAACTTTTTTTAAGGAAATTTCGATAACAAGTGTGAAAATTGTAAACCTCCTCGAAGAAGAACCAATAAATGAAATTAAAGCAAAAATTAATAGGTATGGTGAAAATCAACTAAGTATTTCATTAGAACCTCATGTTATTGTAACTTTTAAAATTGAAACTAGTTAATGATGTAATCTGTTAACGACTAAGAAAAACTGGGGAACTAAAAAAAGAGAGCTATATGAATTTTTAAAATCTATAACTAATGAGACAAAAAGATATGATATAATTTAAGTGTCATTTTTTTATATGAAAAAATCAAATTCTCAAGTAATTATAACGAAAAACTCAAATTTAAATAATTCTGTTATTGTTAGAGATATGTTATTAGGGATATTAAGAAAAAGTGATGTTGCAAGGACCTAAAACAACATGAATTGTAGTTGATCTCAAATTGGTCTATTCTCAATATGATATTTTAATTATAGATGACAGCAAATATATAATTGATTTACTAAAAAAGATTTTCCGAATTAAGGGTTATTCATGTAAATCTGTTGGTAATACCTCAGAAGCAATTGAAGAATTAAAAAACCAAAAACCACAGTTAATTCTTTTAGACGTACATTTGCCACATTTGAGTGGATATGAGTTCTGTAGCTATATCAAATCAAATGATAGATACAAGGATATCCTTGTTTATTACTTTTCTGGAGTTCCAGAAGCGGAGGTTGCAATTAAAACTCTTGAAACAAAAGCAGACGGTTTTTTGAAAAAACATTTTGATTTAGCAGATTTTGATGATTTATTAAGTCACTTAAAACCAATGCTGGATAATTCTGTAATGGATAAAAATAAAAAAAATTACAGAAATCCATAGGATGGGAAAAAAACAACTACAATCCAAGAGTAAAAGATACTTATAAAAATCGTCGATCCTAAAATATTCCTCCCTGAATGCATATATACATAAGTAACTGAGGCATGTTGTATAATTGAAAAAATGACCCATCCTAAAAGGTAAAGAACATATGCTGGTATGTAAGCTAAATTGATTCTTCCTATTATTATTATAAAAATGATAAGCGTATTATCCATAATAATTCCAATTCCAACCATTACAATGTATTCATCATATCGACTTAAAATGTTTAATCGTCCCTGAACATTTCTGTAATAGAATTCTTTAATTAAAAAAAAAGGGAAAGATATAAGAGTTATCAATATCATTCTCCCAATTCCTTCTAAAGTTGGGAGTGAATTTTGTACAGACCAATGCCAAATTGCCGCTATTGAGAATATCACTTGTAACCCTATTAGGGTTCCATAAATAACCGACCTTCCAGAATTCTTGGAACACATTAATTTAATTTTCAAGAAGAAATCTCTGATAGAAAATTTTTCACTTAAATTTAATAAAAGGAAATTATATACAAGTATTATCCCAACCGCAGCTCCAACGATTAGCAATAATGTTATACTTGTCGTAGAAAAGGGGAATATATCTAGTGTAATGTCTGAGAGAAATAAAAAGAAGATAAATTGAATTACCACAACAGGGACGGTATAATATAGTGAGAGTTTTTTATATGATAGACTCCCAAATTCTTTTAATATTTCTTTTTCGGGGAAAAATTTTCTATTTTTAAAAATGAAGGTACTAATATATATTACTAATACCGCATTCAGCACGATTACCCCAAAAAGAGCTACATAGGAAAAAACTTGCAAAATTGTAGCTGTTATAAAGATATCACTCCCCAATTCTCCATTAAACGCTTGCTCGAACCATTGAACTGTTTGGTAAATAATGGCTGAATCTATAATTTCAGTTAAATGATCTGAAAAGGGGCTAATAAAACCTTGTATGTTATTTCCTCCATTGAAATCTCCATAATACATTTGACCAACTACTACATTTTCCTCCCCGGTATATGATCTTAGGACATCAAGCATTATTTCTTCAGATAAACCTGTGTCATATTCCCCTGCTGCTAAAAATAGATTCGAAACTGATGTAATATTGCCAGTTGTTGCCCCAATTGCCGCGGTTGCGTTGATTCTATCGGGATAAGCATTTGATAACTTTAATGCTACTTCCGCACCTAATGAATGTCCTACGAGTCCAATTTCAGAAATGTATGATAAATTATATTCGAGATAATCAACCGCAGCTTTCATATCTTTTATTAATTCACTACGGTAGAAATTTCCACCGGAAGCACCATGACCTCGAAAATCTATATTTATTACTGTAAATCCTCGTTTAACAAATTCTATACTCAATGGTTGCATATTGAGCTTATTCCCAAAAAAACTATGACCGACAACGATCCCACCATGGCTTTTTTCCCCTTTTGGAGTATATTTAAAAGCACTAATATATATGTTATCTTCGGATTCAAGAGCTAATGGCTCAATTGTATATGAATGTCTCAGTTCAGGAACAAATGTTAAAATAAGTAGTGGTACTACCCCAATGATTATTATTGAGATACTGATTATTAAACCTAATTTTTTTTTATTTGATTTTAATTTTTTTAAATTTGCCAAAAAGCGTTTTTACCCTAATTTTTAAATTTTGAGAATAGAGTTTACTCTCTAGTAATTAAGAATATTGATAATTTGATATCACTTATATAAAACAAAAATTTTTGTTTTATAATTTAAAATAAAAACGAGAATAGTGGTAATTTCTGAAATTTATAGATTATGTTGAGGAATATAAACAGAAAATAAATGATGCAATTAAATCTATTTATGATTCTAAACTAAAAAGTGTAAAAAATTCATTTCTAAAAGAATATTACTTAGAATTAAGAGAGTATTTCTTAGCGGGTGGAAAAAGAATACGCCCTTTACTATGTATTGCCGCCTATAATGCTTTTAAAGGTCAAAGGGACGAAAAGATTGTCGTACCAAGTGTAGGGACAGAATTCCTTCATAATGGTTCATTAATTCATGATGATATCATTGATAAGGATGATTTTAGAAGGGGAAAACCAGCTTTTCATTTCCGATTTAGAAATTATCATGAAAAGTATCAACTTAAAAAAATGATTGCCTCTGATTTTGGTAATTCCATTGGAATAATAGGAGGTGATTCCGCGTTTATTTCAGGATTAGAAGCTTATTTCTTCAATGACTTTGAGGTTGACTTAAACCTAAATGCAATTAAACTTTATGAGCAAGCATTTACGGATATAATCAATGGTGTTTTAATTGAAACTGATATGGTGAATCAAAAAAAAATTTCCATGGATGATTACATTGAAATGATCTCTCTAAAAACTGGAGCATTAATTGAGAAATCGATTTTAATTGGAGCAAACTATTCGAAAGCCGATGAAAAGTTTAGAAAGCCTCTTTCAATTTATGGAGTGAATCTCGGCATTATTTTTCAAATAATTGATGATATTTTAGGAACTTTTGGAGATGAAAAAATCACGGGAAAACCAACTGATGGAGATATACGAGAAGGTAAGCATACTTGTTTGTTAATAGAAGCTTTAGATAAGTCTAATGAAAAGGAAAAAAATCGAATTTTAGAATTAATTGAAAAGCCAAAAATGGCTGAAAATGACGTTAATGAAGTTAAGGAGTTATTTCTTAGAGCAGATTCAGCTAATTCTTGTAAGAAAATTGCCAAAAAATATTATCAAGAGGCTAAAACAGCGATTGAGAAGTTAAAGTCCACTATTAATGAATCTGAAACAGAATTTTTTATTAATTTATTAGATTTTGTCTTAAACAGATCTTTCTAAATAATTTATTTTAATTTTAATGTAAAAATTCTAATAAAAAATTTAAATCATTATCATTTCTCATATTAAATTACCCATTCTTCATTAATTATTGAAAATATAGATTTGGTCTGGAACGTGTAATACAAATTCTAGTTGCTATGACAGGTGCGAGTGGTGCTATCTTAGGAATTAAGTTTCTTGAAGAATTAAAAAACCTTGAAATTAAAACGGAACTAATTATCTCTGAAAAAGCTGAAATTATAATAAAAGCTGAAACTAATTATAGTATTGAAGATGTACGTAAATTGGCGGCAATAAATTATGAAGTAAATGATTTAACAGCTGCCCCGTCAAGCGGATCATATGTGATAGAAAACATGGTTGTAATTCCATGTTCAATGAAAACATTAGCAGCTGTAGCAAATGGTTATTCTGATAATTTAATTAGCAGGGTTGCGGATGTAATGATAAAAGAAAGAAGAAGGATTATTCTTGTCGTTAGAGAAACTCCTTTAAGTGCTATTCATCTTGAAAATATGCTGAAATTAACAAGACTCGGTGTTGTAATATTTCCACCAGTACCTTCATTTTATCACAATCCTAAGAATGTTGATGATATTATTAACCATACAATCGGGAGGATACTAGATCAAACAGGAATAGAAATTGATATAAAAAGATGGGGAAATTAATTTACAGATATTCAATCTAAATTATAAGAATAATCAAAAAGGGTTTTAATTGAAAGTACTCCAAGATGTTTGGATTCTGCATAAATCAGGAATAGTTGTGTTTCATAGAACTTTTAAAGAATCTATATCACCTCAATTATTTGGAGCAATGATGAGTGCATTAAACACATTTGCCGAACAGCTATCTGATGGGGGTTTATCAAATTTTCAATTAAACAATAAGAGATTCACAATAATCAAAAAAAGTAATCTTTTATTTGTTGCAAACTCGTCTATCCAATTCAACCAAAAAAAAGTAAATCGTGTTTTAGAAAAAATTTCAAAGAAATTCATAAAACTCTATTATAATGACCTAGAGAATTACCAGGGTCGAATTGGAGTTTATTCAGGATTTAAAGAAAAAATTGAAGATGCCTTAGAAGATAACAATGACTAATCTTAACCGTGTAATATTGAGTTTAGCAAACTGATTACTAATTTGTTTCATAGCTGAAAATTGGTGAATATAGCTTTAGTATACAATTACTACATTAATTACAGAAGAATAAGATTTATTGTTTTAACCATCGATATAGGTCACCTAAAACAACGCACTTACTTTTATTACCTTTTAAATCAATAATCTTTTCCTGGTTCATTAACCATAAACAGGTACGTAATTCATTTTTTAACGTTCTAATTTCCCTGACTGTTTTAAAAATGGATTTATCCTTTCTATCTTGCCATGCAGATTGGAGAAATTTATAAGCAAACCCTCCAATGTCAGCCCCTAATACTATTGATTTGGCTATATCTATTCCTGTTCTTAAACCACCAGTGGCAATGATTAATTTCTGAGATACATTTCTGACATACACAATACTGACAGGAGTAGGTATACCCCATTCTCTAAATACATCAGCAGGATCTCGGGTGTATTTTTGATTATCGAAGTTATTACGTTTAGATTCAATTGCGGCAAAACTAGTCCCTCCAGTCCCTCCAATGTCAAATCCATCAAACCCGAGTTTATCAAGGCTAAAGGCTAAATCGGAGTTAAACCCCGTTCCAACTTCTTTTGCTATTATTGGAATTTTATATTTATTTCGAATTTTTGTGAAATTTTCGCGAAATGGTTTATACGAGGTATCTCCTTTATCTTGGACTAATTCATGTAAAATATTTAAATGAATTGCCATTACATCAGCATCAACCATTTTGATGCATTCGTGAAAATCCCTTATTTCAAAATTTGGATTACTTACTTGACCTATACCAATATTTCCTATGATTGGTATATTAGGTGCAACATCACGTGTAATCTTAAAGGAATTTAATAAAGTTGATTCTTCAATACCAGCGCGCTGACTGCCTACACTCATTATAATACCTTCTTCTTCAGCGGCTTTAGCCAAAATCTCATTAATATCTTTAGAAATGGGATGACCACCCGTAATTGCGGAGATACATATCGGGGCAGAAATTTTTTTACCAAAGAAATTAATTGAGAGGTCTATATCCTCTAAATCAAAATCGGGGATAGGATGATGAATCAATTTAATGTCTTTAAAATAATTTATGGAATGTTGTACATCATGTTCTAAGGGGATTCTAAGATGTTCTATTTTTCTTTCCATTATCCCCTTAGTCTGATTTTGTTCATGCATTTTATCTTCTTTATGGTTACTACTTGTCATAATTTCAAACTATCTTTTTATTAGTATATTTGTACAATTTATTTTTTCATCTTTGAGGGATTTATAGATGTAATCTTCTTTTAGTCCATTTATTAATTGGACAGGTATATTATGATTACAAATTTTTTGAATGAATTTAATTTTTCCTCTAATACCACCAGTAACGTCTATTTTTTGACCAAGATTAGCTAATTTTAGGTTTTCCAGCTGATCAGGATAGCATTCCGTAGCCAATATAGAACTATCACTATTTTTTTTATCTGTAACATATATTCCATCTGTCTCCATTGTGAATATAACTTTCGAAATGCAATATCTGTCTAAATTTTTACATAATTCTAGAATTATTTGATCTCCCGAAATAATTGAGAAGGAACCTTGCTTATCAAGTATAATGTCACCGTACAAAATTGGTAAAATATTAAGATCTAAAGCTGTTTCAATTATTCCCATTGAAAACATTGTAATTTCTAGTGAATCTCTAATGAAGATGCTAGATGCTTGAATTGAAAATGCAGGATAGTTCATTTCTAAAAAACTTTTAATCATAAAAGAATTGAAATTGTTCATCGAATGATGAGTTTCAGTAAGACCAAGAACTTGATTTGGAACTGAGGAATCGAATCCATTTTTAATCTTGTATTTTTTTGCGAGAGGATGCCCAAAAGAACCTCCTCCATGAATTAATATTAGTCTCTCTTTCGAATCAATAATTTGTCGAACTGAATCTTTGACAATATCTTCTCTAATAGAAAAAGGGCTATTTTTATCAGTTAATAAACTTCCGCCTAATTTTAATATAATAATATTTATTTTTTTATTCAATATTGATTCTCTCTTATCCAATCATGGTTTTCCATGCATCATAACCTTCCTTTTCGACAGCTTCGGCGATATTTTCTTGAATTTCTTTATTTTCAACCAACGCAATGACCAAGCCACCTCGACCTGTTCCGGTCATTTTAGCCCCAATGGCACCGTTTTTGATCGATATATCAACTAATTTATCATTTATTTCCCCTGAAACTGTGATTTCTTGAAGCAGTTTATGATTTTGATTCATTAAACTACCTAAAGTATTAACATCTCCTGTTATCAACGCTTCTTTCGCTTTTCCGGCTAAATTTTTATACTCGGTGAATATTTTTTCAAATTTATCCGGATTATTTTCCTTTAAATGTCTAACATCAGCTACTACTTCTGTGGTTGATGCAGTTATTCCTGAATTTGCAATCACCAAAAACATCTTTTTTGGGGTTTGTAGAAGCTCCATCGTATTTTTACCACCATGTAAGTTTTTCGCAAACCAAATTAAACCACCATAAGTGGAAGCAGTGTTGTCAATTCCTGAAGGTGTTCCATGGTAGGCTTTTTCTCCTTCATAAGCGGCTTCATTTATTTTCTCATCGTTTAATTTTAGATCAAATGTGTCGTTTAACGCGCGTGAGAGTGATGTACATTGAGCTGCCGAGGCTCCTACCCCACTCGCAGCAAATAAATCTCCCGCAAAAGTAATTTCAAGTTTTTGACTTTCGGTGTCTATTTTCAGATATTCAAGCACGTTCTTGATTGATTGCATTGCTTCCTGATATTTCTTTTTTTTATAGCCTGATGTAGCAGGTCTTTTATCATCAACAAACCAACCAGCCCCCTCCAAAACTTTCACGCTTGCAGTTGAATAAGAACCTAATGCTGATGCAATTGCTGGAAGACCATACACGACAAAATGTTAGCGTTTACTCCTGAAATGAGAAATAAATTTCACCAAATAATATGGTTTTTCCGTATCCTTTTCCATTACCCATTTATTTTACCTCTACAGTTCCTTCAGAGCCATTAACAATAATTATTTGTCCACTTTTAATGCTATTTAGATCAATTTTATCAACGCAAGGAATCTCACTAATAATGCAGCCCACCGCTACAATGGTATCAATTTCTTTATTCACAATTGCTACTGGGGCTGTATTGTTTTTCTTCATTCTATACATCGTATAAGATCCTACAGTTGATCCTTTACCAGTTGGGAAGACCAAAACCTTTCCAGATATTGATTGGCCTTCAAGTTCGTGCCCAACCTCTACCACTTTACCTGTATCAGGATCAACTCCTCCATAAAATGAAATTCCATCTTTTGTAACAATTGCTTCTGCTTCAGCAATTCCTTTGTAAATTTTTCTTCCCATTAGCTTCATCTTGTTGCCTCCTCGATACATTCCTCAATTGATCCGATTTTTACTTTAAATTTATTTTTTGCTCGACCATAATAACACGCCTTTGCTGAGTCTACCATAATTCCTTTAAAACGCTCTTTAATTGGGGCTACAACACAGCATGTATCTGCTGCGAATTTTGCTCCGGAATCTTCAATTATTTTAGAATACCCCGCTTCATCTGCAATTCTTTTTGTAGGTCGAGCTGTAGTAATCCAAAATTCTTTTCTTACTTTCTTTCCTTTCAATAAATTTGATATCTCAGCTATTTCGTGAATCGAGGCATGAGGACATCCAACACTAACAAAATCAACTTCAATATCATCATCAATGAGCTCAGATCGAGTGTTATCTAAATCTGCTTGATTAATTTCAATCCTAATTTCAGTTGGTTTGGGATATTTATTGTATTCTGGTGTTATTCCTTCCATGTGGAATAATGCTGTTCCACCATATGTGGCAACAGAAGCGCAGAAGGATTTGAGCTCTTCAACCGTAGCAGAGGGGATTCCTGTTATGTATGGTATTTTTTTTTCTAACTCTCCCAGCTTATCTCCAATTATCTTTCCTAAAACACCAAATTCATCGGTGCCTTTTACTGTGGCATCCACATTTACTAAAACCTCACCATGACGATTTTCATCCAAATGATATCCATAATAAGGCGTTTTTCCTGTTAAAGCCGAAGCTAATGCACTTGGCCCCCCCTCACGATTAGTCCGAGCACCAATTACAGAGTTTGAATAACATACAGCACTACTCTCAGCCCAAGCAATATGTTGACCAAAATGTGGAGCGTTACCTATTAAATATGGCGTACAAGAACATGTAGTAATAATACCCATTTTAGCAAATGCATCAATAGCGCGATTCTGGTTTTTAGCAAATTCTTTATCTATTCCTAATGCTTGCCAATTCTCACGATCCATACCAGCTGGATTTAAAGTTGTTAGAACACGAACTTTGCCATCTTCAGCCAATTCGCTTAAAAATTCCAATCCTGCCTCCCCAAGATTAGCATAGGAAACGCCAGCTATTTGGACTCCATAGACATCAATCATATACTTAGCATCAAAAATTTCTCCTAAAGTTGTTAATATTTCCATAGATTTTTTAGCTGCTTTTCCGAATTTACCACTCAGCATATCCTGTTCTTCTTGTGTTAATTTCATTTTAGTCTACCTTTTTTTAGAAATATTTATTTACATCGACTTTAGGAAATTCTGCGATGTCAAAACTTTTTCCTTTAATAACTAAAGGCTTGGTTAAATCGAATCCAATCTTTGTTGTCATCTTGGTCACTGGCTCAGCGCTTGGATCCAGGCTGCTTCCCGGCTCCTTGTCTTTAACAACCATTCTGGTGTCTCCTTGAAATCTGGTGGCGAAACTCCACTCTACAGATAGAGGATCATAAATATTTATATCTTTATCAACAATAAAAACGTGCTTGCAGGAAGTATGACCTAAAAAAGTTCCTTCTATTGCTTTTTTACCATCTTCTTCTGTTTTCTTATCTATCTGAACTATAGCGTGAAGCCAAGAAGATCCACCAGGACTAATATTTACATCTAAACATTTAACTCCTGTTGCATTTACTTTATTGAAAATCGTTGGCTCTCGAGGCATTCCCATCAATATTTTATGTTCCAATGCTCCTGGTAATAAAGCTTGCCATATTGCCTCTTTTCTATGAGTGATTTTTTTAACTTCAAAAACAGGTTCCTCTCTAATTATATCCAATGTCTCAGTTAGATCAATAAATGGACCTTCGGCATGTCTCTCTTCAAAATATACTTTTCCTTCCAGAATAAATTCAGCTTCTGCGGGGATTAAAAGATCAACAGAGTTTGCTTTTACAACTTTAATTGGTTCAAGTGCATTGGCAATGTGGAGCTCATCAACACCAATGTCTACAGAAGTAGCTCCGGCAATTAGGATATTAGGAGTATTACCTATGCAAAATGCCACCTCTACTTCACCATTTTTTTCTAAAAATTTATAAAAATGGCGACCCTTAACAATTCGAGCAGCAAATTTATGTTTTGAATACTGCATTGCTCGATGGAAATCTAAATTTTGACCATAATCGGGGTCTCTCGTAACAACGACAGCAGAACTGATGTAATTTCCACCGTCTTTGTCACAATGAAATAATATAGGAATCTTGTCTAAATCTACGTCTGGTTCAATTATTTCTTGACATGGTGCGTTAGATACAATTTCTGGTTCAGAACGCTCATCAATCGCTTTTGAAAGCATAGGTATAAGATCAGCAGGAGTCACACCAAAATAAGAGGCGATCACACCCTTAGTACAGAAAACATTACCGGCAACACGGAATTCAGATTCTTTCACATTGTTAAACAATACTGGTGTTGGTTCAATTTCCTTTAAAATTCCTGAGATTTCTAATTTTTTTGAAACTTCAAGATTTACCTTTCTAAGTAATCCTTCCTTATCAATTTGATTAATATATTCTCTAAATCCCATAATATCTATCTCAACTACTTGTGCATAATGATAACATTAATAACAATAATGATTTTTCTTAAAGGAGTTACAGAAACACTTTTTATAAAATTAAAGGTTTTCACTATCACTTAATCTTTGGAGTATTTGTTTTGCGTAATCCACTCTGATTTTTTTCTCTTTTACCATTAGTTGAGCTACCTTTTCAAGTAATTCATCAGGCACTCCTGCAACTTTGGCAATATTTCGAGAATGAAGTGCCATGTGTCCTTTTTGAATGCCTTCTGAAGCTAAAGCCCTCAAAGCTGCAACATTTTGGGCTAAACCTAAAGCAGCACCCACTTGTGAAAGTTCGCTTGCACTTTTCACATTTAAGATTTTTAAGGCAACACGTGCCATAGGATGTATTTTAGTCATTCCACCGATTATTCCCAGGGCAAGGGGTAGTTCAATTTCTCCAACTAGATTTCCTTCAGAATTTACTTTGAATTTGGTTAAAGGAGAATATTTCCCACTAAAAGAAGCATAAGCGTGAGAACCTGCTTCAATAGCTCGTGTATCATTTCCCGTGGCTAAGGTTAGTGCAACTATTCCGTTCATTATTCCCTTATTATGAGTAGTTGCCCGATAAGGATCGGCTAATGCAAACTCATATGCATTTAAGATCCCCTCAACAACTTCTTCCCCCCCTAACAACTCTTTGTCAAATGTTGCACTACTCTTGGCTAACCGATGTGTTGCTAAGTTGGAAACAATCCGCAGATAAACTTTACCTCCGGTTATTTCTTCGATATAAGGACTAATAGCTTCGGCCATAGTATTAACTACATTTGCACCCATAGCATCCAAAACATTAACTAGTAAGTGGAGAATAATCATTTTTCCTTTATTTGTGTTAATTTCTCTTATCTCTATATCACGAGCGCCTCCACCTAACTCATTTAACAAAGGATCCTGCTCATTTGCTATTTTTAATAATTTTTCCTTATTATCATGTAGAGATTTTTTCGACACTTCAATATCTTTTAGCTGTGTTATCTGAATTTGAGAGATCATTATAGGTTTTACTTCTTCTGATTGAAATCCACCATGTATTCGAGCCATTCTTGCTGCATTCGAAGCAGCAGCAACTACAGATGGCTCTTCTATAACCATAGGGATAATATAATCTTTATCATTAATTTTAAAATTTAAAGCAAGACCAAATGGTAATATATAACTTCCTACTACATTTTCAATTAAAGTATCGATTTGTGTACGCGTAAAATAACCTAATTCTTGCAATATTTTCATCTCATCCTGATTTAAATTAACTAATGATGCTAATAATTTTTGACGTTCTTCCATTGATAACTTGTAAAACCCAGATATATCCGAATGAAATTCCTTCATAATATAATTCACACTCCTAAAAATTAATAAACTTTTCTAAATTTCTGGTAGAAATATAGAAGATTAGAATAAAATTAATAAATATGATGCTCTGGAATAGTTATATATATTGGTGACCAATTGAGTAATCCTTTAGCATCGGGGTTTTCTTCGTTTTCGGTCTCGACTCTCCTAATTTCATACTCCATAGAATTACCTTTACCTACATTACCTGCTACTCTTACTAAACCTTTTCTAAGGTATTTAAGATCTTCAAAGTCATTTTGAGCAACTGGTTCAGATTCTAATTTGGCAAAAAGAGGAAAAAATCTTTCATGTAACCCAGAATGCCCTTTAGGACAGTGATCTAAACCTTTTATATTTGGTATTATACATCCTTCATCGCAAAAATTAAGCGTAAAACCTCTGTTATTATTTTGCTTGTGCTCAGCAATACGTCCTAATAAAACAATCGGTCTAACATTACCATCTTTCACCAGCTCGTATTCAAGAACACTTTTTTTTCGCTTTAAATGAATGAAATCATTAATACTTGGGCCTTGCTGAACTACTTTTTTAAAACCTTCTTGAATCTTTAAAAGTCCAGAAATACACGTAGCTCCTGAACCGTAAGAGCCAAAATAAATTGTATCATTGACAATGGTATGATTTTCGATTAAATATAATATCTGTGCCCATACTGCGGCATTGTACATATTACCAAAATGCATAGGAACTCGTAATTGAGGAAGAACCCTCGCTTTTACATTTGTGTTTACCCATTTCGATAATCTTTCTAAAGCTGATGATGAAAATCCTCTTTCATTAAGTTTTAAATAAAGATATTCAGGAAGGACAGTTACATCATGTAGGAATGAATCAATTTTTTTCAAAATCGATGATCTATAGTGGTTCTTTTCAAACTTAGGTAAATCAGTTATGTGATTTATCCATCTTTTTAGTATGATTTGTTGCATTATTTTAATTGGAAGTTTTGAGAAGGGTGCGTGAAAAGTATAAAAATCGGCATGAAAATCCCCCATAGCGTTAACTAAATCGTCATACGCTTTTAATTGAAAGTCAATATAGGTGTCCTGAGAATATCGGCCAAAAGCCCTTGCATTCTTATCATTTGGAGGTCTAAAAAAATCGTTTACGTTCCCAGAAATTCTTCCGAATTTTTTGCTAAACTTTGCGATTCTCGGGTTTTCTGAAATAACCACACCGATAGCTCCTGAGCCTTGTGTTGGTTCTCCGGGGGAACCTAAATGGTATTGAGAGATGTCCGCACTAATTACTAAAGCCTTGCTAATTAACCCATTTTGAATCATCGCGATGGCATTTAATATTGCGAGCGTCCCACCCGCGCAGGCGTTATACGTATCTTGAGTAAATGAGTTGGGCGATATGCTCAACATCTCGGCAAAGATATTCGAGATACTCTTTGCTGCATATACCTCTGTCTCCGTACCGACAAATAATGCGTCAATACTCTTAGAATCAATCCCACCCCTTTGTAAGGCATTATATCCTGCCTTCAATCCAAGAGAAATAATATCCTCATCGACATCAGCGATCCGCATCTCCTTAGAGAGAAGTCCCTTGGCATATTTTTCAGGATCTACTTTCCTTTCAAGGGCAAGTTCCTTTAGCTTTACAAAATGCCGAGGCGCGTGAAAACCCAGCGAGTCAATACCAACGTTACCGAATAGATGGTCGTCTGAAATCATAGTTCATATCTCATTTTATTCCGATTAAAAAATAAATAAATTAAAGCAATATTTATAAGTTCAAAAACTTATCTAAGTAAATTATTCATAGTAAAAGGTGCGAATATTTAAACCTAATGATACAAATACTAATCTACTAATTTTGAGACTATTAAAGTTCGAAATGACTTTATAATAAGAAAAGATTCACCTACTTTTCGTTGCCTACCCAATAATAATAATAATAAGTGCATTAAGCAGTGAACTTATTTATTTTTTTGAAAATATAAATTTTAGAGGGTTGTTATTTAAATAGGCATGAAAACACTATATAAGTGAAAAAAAGAAAAAAATGCAAGAATTTAAAATTAACGAGTTTTTATCCCTACGGCTCGAAGACGAAGATACCATGATTTATGTCGCACGTGCACGGTTCATGCAATGTGCGTTTTTACTGCTGAATATCAGTATCGAGGAATTGAGCTCGTTTGACGAAATAGAATCTGTTGATGAAGCGGTGGAAAAGCTAGACATATCAATAGAAAATCATACAAAGGGATATGAACTTGGAATCCCTCCCGAAACCGAGTTTTGGGGGCATTGTTCGAATCTACAAGTATGGCATGAGCATGATTATGATACAAGACTTATTCACAGTAATTTAGCATTCCCCCTACTGAGAAAGTTAACAGAAGTGGGAGATCCTCTAGCTAAGAGAGTATTTAGAGAAGAGATAATTAAAAGATATGAAGAAGGGACAAACACAACAAGAGAGTTTCTTGAAATCGAGAAATTTTTAGATTTTTTACCGATTGATGAAAGACTACATTTATTATTAAATAATGATAGTTTAACCGCCTTATTAGATCTTTCATTAGAGATTCTCCCTTCTGTAATTGCCGGTGCAAAAATAAAATACCCGGTTAAACAATTTTTATATAATTTAATTGAAAGCGGGGATGTTAAAATTGCGAATCGGCAAGTTGTTGAACTTAAATTATGGAAACTCAAGCTGGATGTATTTCCAAAATCTATTCTAAAAATTGTAACTTTAAAAGTATTAGATCTCAGAAATAATAATTTAAAAGAAATACCACAAAATATAGATAGGTTGTTATCCCTCACTAAATTGCTATTATCAAATAATAACATAACAGATCTCCCCGATTCTATATGCAACCTTAAAAATCTTGAACGTCTATCTTTAGGAAATAATAAAATTAAGCGTCTTCCAAAAAATATTGGAGACTTAACACAGCTAAAAGCTCTATGGCTCCCGGCAAACTCTTTGGAGAGGCTTCCAGAATCAATCTGTAAATTCAAAAAAATTGAAGTCCTTTTACTCAGCAATAACTTATTAAAGGAACTTCCTATACATATTGGGCCAAAAAACGCAATTATAAGACTTTTCTCGTTCAATTTAAGCTGGATGGGATTAGTATTGAATTGCAATATGAGAACGGGATTTTTCAGTATGCATTTAGGATTAATATTAAATGGAAGAAGAAAGAGGGGAACATCATTTTATATTATTCCCCCATATTCTTCCTTAATTTTGATATGAAAAGGGATTTTATCATTTTGTTTCTGTTTCATGCTTTGAACAAAGATTTTTGGCATTAGTACAGGAAGGAAAAAAAAAGAAAAAGGAAGTTACTTTTTGTTCTTAATAGATTCGATTTGAGATATTAAAGTCCACTGATTATAATTCAATTCTTTCTTATCGTATCTATTGTTTTTAGGCTTTTTATGTTTCTCATACATTATAATGTTGAAATTCATATTATAGATAACAAGATTAATCTTTTGCTGTTTGCTTAATCGTTTTTCATAATGATATTTACTTAATTGTCTTTCTACTAACTTTTTTAACCATTCTTCTCTTGAAAGATTAAAATCAATGCCAACAAATTCAATCGGATTCCCCCCTCGATCCTTTAAATCCTTTTTCCTTTTTCTCCATCCTCTAAGTAGCACATTTTCAATAAATTTAAATTAAAATTGTATTATTATTGGATTGTTATATTAACTTGGCGCAGACTTTGAAGAAATAGACTAACTGCAAAAGTAGTGAAAGAATTTGGTAGAAACAAAAAAAACTATTCTGATTGTTGATGATATCCCATTTACTCGAAATGCATTAAAAGAAATAATTAAAAAAACAGAATTTGCTAGAATTTTAGCTGAAGCCTCAAACGGACCGGATGCAATACGTTTATATAAAGAATTATCACCTGATCTGGTGATTATGGATATTCTTATGTCGGATATGGGAGGTATTGTAGCTATAGAGAAAATCTTAAAAATTAATAAAAAAGCAGTAATTTTGGCAGTTTCTGGTTATGATAAACCAAATTTAGAAAAGCTTGCTTTTAAGAAAGGGGCAAAAGCTTTCATTAAAAAACCATATAAAATTGATTTCTTCCTTAAGAAAATTAAAGAACTCCTAACTGATCCAAGTTAAGAAGTTGGTTCAATCAATATTATTAATCGAAACTACTAAAGTCTACAAGAATTTTGAAACTCATTCTTTTTTATTATCTTTAAAATTGTTTTCATTCAAAAATTTATTCCAATCCCATTTTTTTTCAGCTAATTCCAAAATTTTATCCGGAACTACTTCAAAATCTCTGTACCCCTCTTTATAAGCTAATTGATAGGTGAATCTGAGAAACTTACCTAATACATCCTTACCAGTATTAATATCGTAAAGAAGTATCCTAGCAATAGGACCTCCTTCTTTTAAAAATCCACACTCAACAAATGCGTTATTTATTTCTTGAAGATTATATTGGACCGTTCTAATATCTGCTTCCCAATGATCTGTAATCCATTCCATCATTGCGTATTGGGCACCTATTGTACCATTGAAGGGGCAAGCAACAGAACCGGGATTTAAAGCGAGACTTCCATTTATTTTTTGGTTCCAAGGAACATGATTATGTGCAAAAATGAGGACTGATTGTTCTATTTTCCCTCTTTTATGATAGTTAAAGAATTAAATTTAACCATATAATATATAATGGAAGCTATCGCGTCAGCAACAGATTGAGGATCATTTCTATCTATATCGAAAAATGTGCCCTCTAATTCACCTAGTGAATCATCAAACGAAGTTCCTATTCGATCATGTAGATTTGAATTATAATGTATGCCTGATGGAGAGGATCTGTGGAAAAAGACAGAGAAATATCTTACATTGGCAGGATAGTTATCAAAAAGATTCTCTAACAAATTGTAGGTTTGAATTATTGGTTCGGATAAGACTGGCATAACAGAATCAACACTAAGGGACCAAGCTGGTTTATATTGTAAATGAGAACCTCCCTCGATTAAAATGTTAGCATAGAAAAACTGAAGGGTCGGGATGATTTGTAGTAACTCCCGATCATTGAATTGGTTAAGATCGAATATTAATAGAAAATTTTTAACGAAACTATTTAATGTAATTAATCCCTAGAATTCAGAATCTTTTTTTGAGACTCAAAAGGTTCCATGGTCGTGAATCCTACATCAGCAAATCCTAATTCCAGAGCTTTATCAATAACATCTTGTTTGTCCATCTTATTATATCTCTTTTTAACTTGTAAAAGTAGAAATATATTATGATACAAAAATGAATTATGCTATTATAAGTTAAGCTCGATTGAAATAGATTAAGTGGATATATTTTCGATGCTTTTCTTTACAATTGTTCCGCATTGTATACAGAACTTGGGTTTTTTTCTTGATTTCATCCCACAAAAACTGCAGAAATAATAAGTTGGTTTAGGTTTTACTTCTTTCTTTTTTTCTTCAGGTATTGCAGGAATTGAGATTGGTACTATTTCTTTACTTTGAACACTATCAATTATAGGTTTTGGTGAGATATTTTCAGATGGTGACCCCATGTGATCAGGTTTCAAATGATTGTTTAGAACTGTAGCATGCTCTTGTATTTTCTCATTTTTTGTTAAAAATGATTGATCTTCTCTAGGTAAATCATGAATTCTTTCAGTCCAAGAAGAACCTGAAATTTGTCTCTTCTGAGGATTAATTGAGGTCTCCGAGATGCCAGTTATTGGTCGTTTTGGTTGCTCTTCATTAGTTTTTAGCTGAGGTAAATTATTTCTTAGGTTTTGGTTCGAAACATCGCTATATTTATTAAACCATTTCCGGACTGAAATCATACTCAATCCCAGTTCATCAGCGATGTCTTGAATACTTTTCCCTAATGAATAATATTGTAGCTCTACCCATCGTAAATTAACAACCTTTCTTTTTCCATTATCAATATATAGATATTTCTTTAAAGGTTTATCTATAATTCCCCCTTGTTTTTGTTCCATTTTTCTTTTTATATAAATCAGATGTTTCTTTTTACTTCTTCTTAAACTATAAGTACTTCCGCAATTTTCACAATATCCTCTATTTTTTTTAGAGAATTTTTTACATGTATTACAAAAAAACCGGTTGACTTTTAGAAAAGATTGAGAATCTAATCTATCTAAACTAGATTGACTTAATGAGGTTTCTTGGATTTTCAATCGACGTATTAGAGAATTAGTTACAGATAATAGATTTTGTTTTGCTTCACTGTTAATCAGATTGACCGGTTCGTCATAAGAAATTACTTTGAGTTTTTCTTTTTTTTCATTCATGGGTGCTGGCTGAAATTCTCGAACTTTTATTTGTGGGAAGGTGTTTGTAGAATTTGGGGTTTCTGTTTTTTTTATTAACTGTGAAATTGGAGGTATTGATGATGTATTATCGTGATATGTTCTAACAATTTTCTCTTCTTTATTTTCTCTTTTAGTTGATGACGATTGTTCGGTCTTAATAAATCTATAACTACATGAAGAACAAAAACGATAACCGAGGGAGATTTTTGCTTTACATCTCGGACATTTATTGATTAAACCCCTTCTATCAAAATCTCGGTTTTTCATAAGAAAGTTGACTGATTGTATTGGATTGAGATAATATTATAATCACCTATTATGAATTTAAATATTGTTATGGTGATAATCCTATCATTCTTAAAAAAATATTCAAACCTTAATTTGAACGATTCGTTCCTCCTTGTATCCAATTATATTTTGAGGACTGATTGTTCTATTGATTTCGTGTAAGAATCAACAATTTCATTATATTTGTCAGTAATTAAAATTCCAGAAGCGTCAGAAGGAAGCATTGGTTGGTATATGCTATGAATCATTAAAATATCATCGGTTCCATTTAAAGAAATAATCCTCTGTTTCGGAAGAGAATTGATAAGACTTAACCAACGTTGATTGAGACGTTTATATATCCAGTAAGTAGGAGCAAATTGTTTGCTTGTATACCAATTTGAATCCGATGGATTTGAATAGATTTTAAGTATATACTCTTCAAAATTTCCCTTAATCATACATGCTTTAAGGTTATTTAATAGTCTAATCACTTCTATAGGATAAGGACCCCCTAAAATATCACCCGCAACTAATATTCTGTTAACATCTTCATCTTTAATATCTGCCAAAACTGCATTAAGTGCGGGAAGATTACCGTGAATATCTGCAAGAACAGCAATTTTCATTTTTCTTAAATAATATTGATATTTCTAAGGTTATTTTAGATATTATAAAAAGCTAATTATGATTTGCTAATGATTTTTTGATTTGTAGGAAAAATACTAGCTTTTTGAAAGAGAAAAGAATTACTTCAATTTTTTCCTTACTTATTTTTGCCAAGAAGAAATGTAATTAAAGATTTGATTTAGTTATACTAAATTTTAAATCAGCGAATCAAAGTCAAATGTTAAATATGATCATTTTGATTAAGTTAATTGTTTTTTCTATATTGATAAATTGAAAATTATTCAACGTTTTATCTATAAGCTAACAGGGATTAGCTGATCATGAGTGATATTTTCAAAAAATTAAAAGAAAGATATAATATCATAATATTAACTTCAATAATATGTATTTCATTTGGGATTCTTGAATTATTCCTATTTTATCAACACTCGTTTTCTCATCCATTTCACGAATTTTTGATCCGTGTATTACTAATTGGTCTATTTATTATTTTAAGTCTATTTATTCAATATAGTCGTAATAAGCAAAAAAGTGGAGAAAGAAAATTAAGTGAATCTGAAGAAAAATATAGAAATGCGTATAATCGCACTAATTTATACAAAGATATATTTACTCATGATGTTAATAATTTACTTCAAAATCTTCTTTCCTCTTTTGAGCTTTCAAAGTTATATTCAGGCAATGTAGATAGAAGAGACGAATTAGAAGAAATGAATAACTATATTAAAGATGTGATAACAAGAGGAAAAAAACTAGTATTAAATGTACAAAAATTATCTCAAATTGAAGAAGGGAAAATACTGTTATCTCGCATTGAAGTATTAAAAATTCTAAAAAAAACCATTGAAAAGTTGAAGGAAAGTTTTTCATATAGGAAGATGAATGTTACACTTGAATCCTCTCATGATAAGTATTATATTAAAGGAAGCGAATTATTGAGAGGACTTGTTGAAAATATCCTCATGAATGCCATTGTTCATAATGAAAATCTAATTATAGAAATTTTAATCATAATTTCGAGCAAAAACATAAATGGTTTTAATTTTATAAAGTTAGAATTTTTTGATAACGGTCGAGGAATTCCTGATTCTATGAAAGATATTATTTTCTTAAGAAATTATAGAAAAGATGAAATATCTACAGGAATAGGATTAGGTCTTTTACTGGTAAAAAAGATTGTAGAAAAATTTGATGGTGAAATAAAAGTAAAAGATAAAATTAAAGGAAATCATACCCAAGGTAGTAAATTCATAGTTTTAATCCCAGAGCATAATTAAAGAGGTTTAGGGCTCATTAATTACTTAAGCTCATCCTAAGGTAATGCAAATTCTAAATATAAGAAATATTATAAAGAACCTATAAATATCGCTTATAAACTACTTTATAAATATTTAAAATTTTTTGAGATAATATAATGAGAATATTCACATGCCTTGGGAGGAAATGAGTAATGCCGACAGAACCAATTGACCTTGTTTTTGTTTCCGCTTTAGAAGCAGCAAGGGCTATTCGGAGTGGTGAAGTATCCTCTTTAGAACTCACTAAACAGATTCTAGAACGGATTGAGAAATATAACCCAGCTATCAATGCTGTTATCACGATCCTCAAGGATGATGCCCTTAACAGAGCCCGTGCTGCAGATGAGGCCTTTACTAAAGGGGAATTATGGGGACCACTACATGGCGTCCCTTGCTCGGTAAAAGACACATTCGAAATAGCCAATATTCGTACAACCGCAGGGGTACCTGCATTAGCCAATCATATACCAAAAAAAGATGCAGTTGTTGTTGCACGATTACGTGAGGCAGGTGCGGTCATTATTGGTCATACTAATGTACCTATAATGGCAGGGGACTTGCAGAGTTACAATGAGATCTTTGGCACAACAAATAATCCTTGGGATCATGAACTTACCCCGGGAGGATCAACTGGAGGTGGAGCAGCTGCACTTGCTGCTGGATTGAGTTACTTATCATTAGGGAGTGATATAGGGGGATCGATCCGCACCCCCTCTAATTTCTGCGGTGTTTTTGGTCATAAGCCTAGTCTAAATGTCATTCCTAGTCGTGGTCATATCCCACCTCTCCCAGGAATTCTGAGCCCGCCGGGAAATTTAGGTGTAATCGGACCACTTGCACGAAGTGCCGCTGATCTCAAAATAGCACTCAAGATCTTTGGAGGACCAGAACCCGATAAAGCTATCGCATATAGTTGGACCCTGCCACCTTCGCGAGGAACTCACTTATCTGATTATCGTATTGGTTATATATTGGATGATCCGCTTTGTCCGGTTATTCCTGAGGTGAAGGAGGTATTATTTCAAGCAATTAAAGCATTTCGTAAGAATGGAGCAAAATTAGAGGAAGGTTGGCCACCTGGTGTCAATCCTTCAGGTCAATATGAAACTTATCGATTCCTACTATTATCCACATATGCCTATCAGCTACAAGATAATCAGATAGATGAAACTCGTGAATTAGCTGCAAAAAAGGATGGAAGTGATGAAGCACGAGCTGCTTGGGCTTGGACTGCGCCCCACAAACATTTCCAGATGGCTAACGTAGCACGAATGACGGCAAGAGCAGTATGGCAAGAATTTTTTCGTACTCATGATGCATTTCTCCTCCCTACAACATTTATTCCAGCATTTCCTCATGACCATAGTGAACCCATGACAAACCGTTGTTTAAATACACTTGAAGGTCCAAGACCATACTTAGATATTTTATTCTGGATCTCATTTGCAACATTGACAGGTCTCCCAGCAACCACGGCACCAATAGGACTAACAAAGGATGGACTACCAGTAGGTCTTCAAATTATAGGACCTTACTTAGAAGATGCCACCCCAATAGATCTTGCTGGCATTTTGACAGAGATTATTGGGGGATTCCAACCACCCAAGGGATACGAGATCTAATTCCAAGTACTTTTTGAGCCTAAATACATCTAGATGGCATAATTTTTGTTCCTTGTATATATTATCACAAGTAGTCTTATATTGATGAATAAAATATAGGTACGTATTAAATTGATAAATAATGTTTCCTTAGATTTTCTAGATAAATTTAATATATTTGATATTAATATTAATACTAAAACGACCTCAGATTCTTAGATGACATCCTCTTTAGAAGAGCTAAAAGAAGTTGCTATAGATAGGTTACCCAGGCATGTCGGTTTGATCATCGATGGAAACAGAAGATGGGCAAAAGAACGAAACCTAGAAGTCAATTTCGGTCATATGGTAGGATATGAAAATCTTAAAAAGAGGTTGTTTGATTTTTTTGACGCAGGAATCCAATATCTCAGTTTATATATACTATCGCTAGAAAATGTTAAGAAAAGAACACCTGAAGAACTTGATTATTTGTATAAAATAATGATTAAGGCTGTCGATACTGTTATAAATGAATCTATCGTAAGAGAAGAAAAGGTCAATTTCAACGTAATAGGGCGGATTGGGATGCTTCCAACGGAAACAAGGAAAAAGATTTTTGAATTAATTGAGTTCACTAAAAATCATGATCAAAATTTTATAAATTTGTGCATAATGTATGATGGACATGAAGAGATAGTTGATGCAGTAAGAGGAATAGTTAATGACGGCGTAGATCCCGGAGAAATAAATAAAGGTTTAATTAAAAAATATCTATGGTCAAATAAATTCCCCCCATTAGACTATCTTATCAGAACTGGAATGACGGATGGAGCAAGAATTTCAGGATTCTTATTGTGGGATTCATCCTATGCGGAATTTAAGTTTAGGGAAGAATGGTGGCCTGATTATAATAAAGAGATGGTTCTTGAGGATTTAATCGATTTTACACAGAGAAAAAGACGTATGGGACGTTAACTCAAGAAAAACCTATTTTGCTCAAAATCTTAGTGATCTAAGATTAAAAATAAAAATAAATATCAGAATAATCATTCATTATTAAAAGAGAGTTTAATTTTTCATTCTTATTATGTCAAATTCATCCACTATTATCTCATTAAATATCACGCAATTTCCTCAAAAACTTTTAATCCCTAGTGATGAGAATAGTGTTAGTATTCAAGCTACTAGTAATTCAACTAAAAATGAAAAATTTCGATTTGTTTTTGAGGGGGAAAATTTAACTATTAGTTTAATATCTGAGAATTTAAGAGATCACATTGAATTTGCCCCAAATGAAACTAAAAATATAGATATAAAATTAAACCCAGAAGTAGATGGTTTTGGGAAGCTTACTATTAATGCCTATTGGCTGAAAATTATAGAGTTTACTGTTAAAGTAAAAAAAGTTAGAAAAACTGTCCTGAAAAGCAAAATCAAGGCATTACTAGAAAATTATGCTTTTAAGGAGGCAAAAAATATTGAGGTTATCACCCCTAAAGATTACCTTATTGAGTTGTCGGAAAAAGAACTGCAGCAATATGAAGACAATTTAGAAATAATGAAAAATAATTATAACTCATTATTAACCCTGGATTCAAACAGTACCGAAACATATCCAGAAGTAAAAATTGAAGATATTGATAAAAATATAAGAAAATTAGCTAAAGGATATCTCTCACATAAAAATTTACTTAAATCTTTAGAATTTGCGCTGAGTTTATCTGATGCGGCAGAACAGATTAAATTTTATTCGAAATTGATAAGAGCTTATGCTTTTAATAATTTAGAGGAAACTATAAGAATTGTTCAAAGTCTACATGATAAGAAAAGAAAACAAGTCTTATTTAAATCTATTATCCTTGATCAAATCTCAGTTAATCCTATTTCTTCTGTTAAATTAGCTGAAAGCGGTGATGATATGGCTCTAAAATTTAAGATATTGTTTAACATTGTGAAGAAACTACATGAAGAACATAAAACTTCTGACTTAAAAAATATTTTAGATCGTATTATAGAGTCTTCCTTAGTGTTATTAGGCCCGAATAATGATAGGAAACAACAAAAACGCTCATACGAATTTCTTCTAGATGCTTTAAAGGTTGTAGCTGAAATTGAAAATCCTGGAGTTACACATGGGATTATTGAAGGATTTAGTCAACAAGAACTTAAGGAAAAAATTGTTAAAGATATGTTCGATACTATTTATGTACTTGTGGATGAAATTAAGACTAAAATAGAATCTGAATTAGCTTTTTCTCAATTTTTTTTACTAAATACCTACGTTTCAAATATAAATAATGAAATTAAACGTTTCAGCAATATTGGTGGTAATATAAGCAATAATATTCTTTCGGGTGATTTTAACTTTAAACTTGCTTTTCTATCCTTATTTAGTTTTAATTTCAGCATATATCCAATTATCGATCGAGTATATAATGATGTAAAATTTAACATGAAGAAATCAATAGGATACTATGTTTTCCCTTCGATTGATAATTATCAAAACACTGAACTAACAACACTCAAGACAACTTTAAACCAATTTTTCAGAAATTTTGCAGATTTATCAAATCAATTATATATCTTTAATTTGGATTTCATCCCATATTTAGGCAAACCAACTATTATATTATCATCTGAATCTGATCTAAATGAGAGTCTTAAATCCAAAATCCAAAACCTTGAGGATAAAGTTAATTTAATTATTGACGATTCAATGTTTAAGGAAGGTAAAATCTATGATATTTTAAAAGAAATATTCCCACCAGCTAAAAGTGAGATTATTAATTTGATTCTTTCATATGAATTTATAAATGATTATAACATCTTAATAGAATTTATCCAAACACTATTCTAAAGACAAATTTTATAACCAAAATGATAAATTAGACTGGAAATATTTAAATAATATAACAGAGAAAAACAAGGAGTAAGGATTCTATGGCAAAAGATAAGAAAAAGAAAGGAAAGAAGAAGAAAGAGAAGAAGAAAAAACATCAAAGTGACACCTTTTCTCAAGTAATAACAAAAAAGGGTGAAGTAACGGCTCCTACAGGTGTTACATTAGGTCAAAGTGTTGATAGATCTGGTGACAAACTCTTTCTGGGAACAGATTATAAAGAGGTACTCATACCAGAAAGACCATGGGCGGATATATTAGTCGATGTTGAACATTGGACACCCCTACCCTATACACATGGTATCGAAATGGAATTAATCATCGCAAATGATAATGGAGAATATCCACCTGGCGAAGAAATGGTTTATCGAATGAAAGAAATTGTCAAAGATGCGATTAAAATTATGGATGAAATGTTATATGAAGGCAGAAGCGATTTTCTTCCTGTACCAGATTATATTAAACAAAAAGTCTTGGCTAAACCCTGGGGTCGTGATGATCTTGAAAAGGGCTACGCAATGGATATACGTTATGCTTTAGGAGATTCATCTGTAGATATTGATACTTTTGCAAGAGATGGAAATGTGACAGCCATCACTTATATCTTAGAGCTCGTAACTCCTCCTTGTGTTTATGTTGAAGAGCTAGCATACTGGGCAAGCACTCTATTCTTATTAGCGAAAACTACGTTACCAAAAGATTTACATATAATTGCTTCTGCTATAAATCCTGCGACAAAAGAATACATGCGGGGACTATCTCAAAGTGATCACCATCATTTTGGCACGTTTGAATCAGAATTGGAAAAAGCCCAAGGATATAGCATGATACGGAACTTTGTGCCACACTTAATCGCGTTATCTTGTAATTCTCCAATTATAAATAATAAACCAACAGACCAGGTCAAGGTGATTAGAAATAGAATTACCGCCCCTAACTGCGTTCGTTCACTTCGACTAAAATTAAACACTACAATGCTTAGTAACAATGATCCAAAACATTACATTCCATATTTAACAGATACAAGCGAGAATTCACAGAACTATCTCCTCAAAGTCGTGCAAAAAGCGAGCTTAGAAGATGGAAGGTTTCAAGACCTGTTCTGTTTTACAGATTGGAACACGATCGAAGTCCGAATTTGTGATGCTCAAATTTCAATTTGTAGAAGGATTGGCTTAGGATTAATCCTTCAAACATTACTTTACAAGACTAAAAAACTTCTACAAAAAGGCGTATGGGTGCCAGATGCTGGAGCAGAAACAATCACATTTAACCGTCAAGGAGCTATTGAAAGAGGACTTATTTCACTATTTAAACCAATTAATCTTACTCGAGAACAACTCGCAACTTATGATCCTGAATTTGCGGAACAATATTTAGGACCAGAAGACCAACCAGTCCGTTATATGACGCAAGCCGTGCAGCGCATGTTCTTTTATATAAAAGACGAACTAAAAGAATTAGGTTTTCTTTATAGCCCATTCTTAAGACCTGTACTCCAATCCGTCTTTGGAGGCGTAAGTTACGCAGAACCACCCATAACCGAGGCTGAATACCAATTAAGCCTCTATAAATACAAATTAGACAACGGAGAAGACCCCAGCATCCTCTACGACCTCATCTACTTTACAATCCAATATTGTCAAGACCCCTTAAATAACCCACTCACTGGGACTCTGACTTTACCTAAAGAAATGAGATAACAAGTATAATCGAAAAGCAGCAATCGAAAGAGGTTTAATATCTTTGTTTAGACCCCAAAATGTTGATCGTGAAAAACTTGCACAATATGATCCCACATTCGCCGAACAATACTTAGGTCCAATTGATCAGCCAATAAGGTACATGATGCAAGCTGTACAAAGGATGCTCTTCTATTTGAAGGATGTTCTCATAGAGCTGGGCTTTCTTTATAGCCCATTCTTTAAACCAATATTACAATCCGTATTTGAAAGTGTATCTTATGCAGAAGCACCCATTACTGAAGCAGAATATCAATTAAGTCTATATCAGTATAAATTGGATAATGGAGAGGACCCGAGTATTTTATACGATTTAATATATTTCACAATTCAATATTGTCAAGATCCCTTAAATAATCCACTCACAGGGACTTTAACTTTACCAATAGAAATGAGAGATTGAAATATCGATTTAAAAAGCATATAAAGTTGAGCCCAATTAATTTAAAAATTTCTACAATGAATTTGTGTAAAAAAGAAATAAAATTATTATTCTATAAAACTATTTTATATATAGACTTATAGAATCGAGTGATCAAAAAAATGACTACTACAATCCAAATTGATGATAAGATAAAAAAGAAGCTCTTTAAAATAAAACTAAAGTTAGAAGAGGAAAAAGGAAGTGCTGTAACGTATAATGAAATCATCAAATATTTAATTAAACATCAAAAAATCAATTTAATTAGAAAAAAAAATATGAAAGAATTTAGACGTTTTGAGGGCATTCTCCCAGAGTCTGCTTTAAAAGATTATTTAACCGAAAAAAAAAAAGATCTTGAACGTGAAGAACGTAGAGCACCATTAAAAAGAACGTGAACTAAGAGTATAAATATGATTGATATTGAAATTTTTAAAAAGTATAGTGATATTGTTATTGATACTGGGATTCTCATAGAATATTTTAAACAGGGTGAAATTAAACTTAAAAAAACGCTAAGAGAACACTTATTTTCAGAAACTTCTGAAATTACAATTAATGGGCATTACTTCATCAAAGCTGAGATGTATTATATCATGTGTAGAAAAATCGGAAAGGTTAAAGCAGAAAAGATTATAAAGGATATTGAGGAGTATATAAATTTTATTAGTGGTGAATTTTTATATGAGATTGCGGGTGATATAAAATGTAAATATCCTCTTGCGATTTCTGATTGTTTTTCTATTTCTTTAGGAATTTTTCAAGATTGCCCAATTTTTTTCTTAAACGAAAAAGAATTATCAGAAGGGATAATTAAAAAAGTTAGTGAAGAATTTAAAGCAAAAATCTATATAGTTTCAGAATGACATCTTAAAGGTTTTCTAAATAATATTTTTGAGAATTTCATGAAAAAAAATTAGCTTAATAATTATTAAAAGAGGTAAATAATGTTAACAGCAACTATACAACAAGAAGGAAAAACTAGAATCGAAAATATATTTGTTGTTGATGCTCATTCTCATCTTGGTCAAGATGTCGATGGTGCTACAATGATGAATCCTTTGGCTCCCGGAGCTGGAACTTTTGACTTTTGGGGAAATGTCCAAGGGAGAATTAAAGCAGATTGGGAAAAATCTGGAGACCAATCTTTCACAACAAACTTGGATGGAAAGAACACAAAAATTTCTTGGTCATTTACTCCATATCCCTTCACAGATAAGCTTTACATTGCTTTAGAGAAACTTGGTAAAAAGCATTCTGATTTAAAGGAGAAATCTAAATTTTATTCAATGATAGATCAAGGTGTAGTTTTTCCATTTCAAGATACTTTTCGCGATAAACGTCCTGAAGCACTATATAGGGCAAGTAATATTAACATTTCACGCTTTACGACCAGATTTCCCTTCTCAATGAAACTAATAGGCTATGGTCGCTGCGATCCTATGGAAGGAGAAAAAGCTGTGAATGAAGTAAGATATATGAGGGAGGTTTTAGGACTTCGTGGATTAAAATTACATCCCCGTTCTGAAGGTTGGATTGATAGCATTAATTCAGAGAAAGTATCTCAAGTTCTCATCGAAGCAGCGTCGTTTTCTATGCCTATTATTTTTGATACAAGGGGACGGGGTTCTATATTGAAAATTGGACAATTGATTGCATCTACAAGAAATGTTTTAAAGTCAAAATACCCCGATTTATTGCCTCATTTTAAGGTTATTATTGCCCATTTTGCTCAAGGAAATATTGATGATCATGAAGTTTACGATACTATTGTTCAACCAAATACCTATGGAGATCTTTCAATGCTCCATGGTCCAGGGGCGGGAAATTTTTTGGAAAGTTTTCGAGATTGGTTTCAATCATATAATAAAGAAAGAGTAGAAAATCGTACTTGGTCAGAATATCTCCTTTATGCAAGTGATTACCCTTATTTTGGAGATGTACATTCACAAAAATTACTAAAATACATCATTAATAAACAATTTTTTGATCAAGGGGGGACAATAAGAGATATAAAAAACATCCTTGGATTAAATCAGCTGAAAGTCTTACCCGAGTATTGTCTTCCTCAATATCAAAAAGATTTAAAGAATCCTCCGAGTTTAACCGTCTCTAATCCTTTTTTTAGTCAAAATGCGGAAAAAACCTATGAAACAGCTATAAATACAATTGCTCAATTGATTGTAGAAAATAAAATCGACATAAAGAAATCTTGTTTACAGTTTAAAGATACATGGGCTACTTTTAACGAGGATATATTATTAACAATTGCATCGAAAAAAAGCAAACAAGAGAGACGTATTCTCCTAATGAATTTAGTGAAAAATTTCCTATCTATTTTCGCTCCTTTACAATCCAATGTAGAATGGAAAAAATTTGGGTATAAGTATTTTGATCCAGAGGATAGAGCTTTCTTTGCCTCAATATTTAAACTGAACTATTTATCTATGGATGTTAAAAAAACAATAGAAACTTTTACTCATATTTATACTTAGAAAGCTTCGATTATCAACAGAATTATTATATTAGTTTGAATATAATTTATATATAAATACTTAAAAAAGTAATTAACCTTCTGGATTCGCGTATTTGGGGATATACTGTGAGAGGAATAATAATTCTTCATCTGAACGAAAAGTCTGAACCGACCATTGATGTTCAGTATCCAGAAACTATTTGCGAAGATTTACAAATCTCAACATCAGGACTTTTAAGCATGATTGAGCAACATAAAAACGTAAAAACAGGACCCAATTATCTTGAAATGCAAATTAAACGAAATATTAGTGTTGCTAGTTTTTTTACTGGTCATTCTCAAAGAAGTTTTCTAGGAAAGCCAGATCATGCTATTACAATTTTCCTCTCTGATGATGATACTCTCCCAAAAAATTTTGAAGGTCAAGTAAGACGTATTGCATTCGAATTGTTACCCAATAATCATAAACCTGAATTCTACGAGGAATTCGTAAAGTGCTTTGAATTACTCAAAAAAGGAGAACTTGACCCATATTATCAACAAATGATTGAATTAACTCAGGATTTAGGTACTAAACGAAAAAGGATTGATGACTTAGCTCAAAAAGTTTCATTATTAGTGTCAGATAGATCTGATCACCTAAGGAATGTAGATGCTTTAAAAGATGAAATTAATGGCCTTTATACGAAATTAGATAATTGGTCTGCTCAAATGGCTGAGCTTAATGAATATAACGCAAATTTAACCAGAAAATTCAAAGATTTTAATAGCGCATCCAAAAAACAAAAAGAAACCCTCCAACAAAAGGAGGACCAAATCCTCAAATTAAAAAATATCATAGAAGATAAGAATGAAATAGAGGATGGAGCTGAAAAACTTCTCGAACAATTTAGAAAATTTAAACTTGAAAATGAAACCCTAAACCAAAACATTGAAAAACTAAATGAGACCAATAAAAAATTAAAATTTCAAGTAGTAAAATTGAAAAGGGAAAATGAGGAAGGTCTTGATTCAATAGAAAAATTGGAGTTTGATAAGAAGAAATTAACAAATAAGAATTTGGGAGTTTCTAATGAAAAACAGAATATCAACCAGCAACTAATAGACCTGAAGAAGGAAATAAAAATTCTGCGTCGTGATCGCGATCACTTCCTTAAGATCGTTAAAGAACATGATCTTCTTTAATATTTATGCTTGAAATTGTGATTAATAATATAAAACGTAATACTTAAATAAAGTGCGAAAGTAAAAATACTAACTTTAACAATATAAAACCTCAATTAAAAATTCGATTAAAATAATTTGGTGTAAAAAATGGTAAAATTTGTAAAAGGTAAGGGAGTTATAGGTCCTGTTCTCGCAATAATCGGGGGATTATTATTGGCTATTTCTCCGGTCTTAATTCCATTAATAACTTTATAATATTATCCTTAATGAAGATATGGTTAACGTTTCCTTTTAGCTTTTGATTGTCTTTTTGCTTTTTCTAAAATTTCTTCTTTTGGTATTAATTTAAATTTCTTTTTATATTCTTCAAAAATTACTTGGAATTCTTCAAAAACAGGCGATCTTCCGATCAAAATTGGGACAGCTTCTTCTTTTTCAGGGAATACTGCCTTGACATAACCAAAATCAACTTCATTTCCTCCACGTCCTAATATTAATCCCACTTTAGTTTCAAAAGCAGAATATTGTCCTCCCATCCCTCCACCTTTTATTTCCTTCCCTTTAGATAAACCAAGATAAGCCATGATTCCTCTATTGATATGAATAATGTCTGCCCCGGAATCAAGCAAGGCTTCAATTATCGGGGTTTTTCCCCTTTTTGAATAAAATCTTACAGGTATAAGAGGATAAGTTTGTAATTTTGCTTTTACTTCTTTAGATAATCTCCTTTCACCAGGTTTAACATTATATTTAAAAGTTAAGGATGTTTTCTTCATAGTTATAGGAAATTAATAAAAACAAAAAGTAGCAGAAGGAACTTTAGAGATCGTGATTTCTTCATCTTTATATTTTTCCGATAATTCTAGGATTACTTTAATATCCATATTCTTTTCAACAATCAAATCATCTTTAATTATGACCCATTCTCCCGACATTTTTTTATTTCAACTCCTTCAGATTAATTATAAAGTTAATAAATATTAATTTTTTCATAATCCGATAAAATATTTATGTTCACTTTTATTATTAAATCTCACGTTTTTTAAAATATTCAAAGTTATAGAGAAGTAGGTTTGTGTGGAGGACTCGTTGCAGCAATAAGTAAACCAATAGGAAATTATATAGCTATAGTTATTGGATTAATCGCCATAATCGGGACAGTAGCGTTTTTTGTGACTAATTTATACTTTGAACCAATCTTGGTATTAGTCGGTGGAGTTATCGGATTAGTTATAAAAGAAGAATAAAAGGTTCTGATTGAATCATAAAAAACTCCTTTTTTTTTTTTTTAAGAATCTAGTACCCTTAAAGGTTTCGTATGATTAAAATCACTGTTTATACCAAAAACATTGAGTTGTTTAAGGAAAGAGAAATAGCTAAATTTTGAAGAGAAGAGATTTTTAAAAAAATTTTTAAACTTCTATCAGAGTGTATATTTTTCCATCGAAGGCGCAAATATACAATTCATTATTAGAATCTACACCGAAAGAAGGAATATTTAAATTAGTATCAATAAGTTCAGTATTGTCTTTGACAATTCCTCCAACATATTCCAATGACCAAATTTTTCCTGAGCCATAATCTGCATAGATGTATTTTCCGATTAAATTTGTGAGAGATGATCCTCTATAGACATATCCCCCAGTAATTGAGACGCCTTCTAAGTGATTATACTCAAAAACTGGATCTTCTAATTCAGTTACATTTATTCCTGAATTATAACTGTGACTACCTTCCTTAGCGTTCCACCCATAGTTTTTACCATTTTCAATAAGATCAATTTCTTCCCATACATTTTCCCCAACATCACCAGCCCACAACAATCCGGTGACAGTATCAAAGTTAAAACGCCAGGGATTTCTAAGTCCGAATGCGAAAATCTCTTCTGCCCAACCATATAAATTCCCGAAAAAGGGATTGTCGTTAGGAATAGCATACGGGAATGTTGAATCTACATCAATCCTTAGTATTGATCCTAACAAAGTTGCTCGATTTTGCCCGTGACCGGCAGGATCACCGCTCCCTCCACCATCTCCCAAAGAAATGTATAAATAACCATCAGGTCCAAAATTTATTTGACCACCATTATGATTCCCATATGGTTGGGAGATTTGTAATATATAAACCTCACTGGATTTATTAGATCTATTAATATCAGTAGAATTAACTTTAAATCGGGAAATTACGGAATCACCAGTTCCAACCTCAGTATAATAGACATAAAAATAACCATTTATGCTATAATCGGGATGAAAAGTTAAGCCTAATAAACCTCTTTCATTCTCGTTAATTGAAATTTCAGTAGTTAAATCAAGAAATACTTGATATTCACTTGTACTCACATTATTTTGAAAATTGCCATATTCCCGATAATCTTAACACCGGAACAAATTATAGAATAAAAATCACGGGACAATCTTCAGGTGAATATGACTTCAGCAATTATTTTACAATTTTTAAAAGAAAGATAGAACTATCTCAACGCCGAAGCGACGATATATTTATACCACATACTACGGAAAGAATAGACTGGATTAGCACAGGAATGGGTACACATGTAAAAATCGATCTATATCTTAATTCAACCCATATCTTAGAAATTGCTGATAACCTCTTCAACGAAGATAGATATTTGTGGGAAGTGTGGCAAGGGAGTAACTATTCACTTGCCAACTATTCACTTTACCAAATACGAATAGAGGATTGTGCATCTCCTGAGTTTTTCGATTTTAGTTCAAACTTTACTATCGAAAATGAAAAATATCTTGAAATTATTTCTCCAGAAGGAAACACTTCTTATGAATCAGGAGATATAATGGATATTACTTGGAGAACCGACACACCAACCGAGTATATGTCTATTGATTTAATGAAGGATAATATCAGTATTTTGCAGATTTCTCCTTCTACAGATAATACTCGTTCGTTTGAATGGATTATACCTTCATATCTTAAGACTGGTGCAGATTATTATCTCCGAATAAATGCAACAGATAACAGTGCTCACGATTACAGTGAAACATTTACGATAATTGGAAATCCAACCATCCCAGTATATTTGATTCCATTATTACTGACGGGAATATTCTTAATAGCCCTTTGCCTGTTCATCTTGAATTACAAAAAAGTCTTGAATAGAAAATGAAAAATTATCTTGAAGTGGATATAATGACTTTCAAAGATTTTGTAAGTAAAAATAAATCTTGTTAAAGTAAATTTTCAACCAATTTTTTAAGGACTGCTTGCTTCTCTTTTAGAGTTATCTATCATCCCCCTAAATTCTTCTGAAAACTCCAATAAGAAGGTTGTAATCTATTTTTACTTGTTTTGGACTATAGGAGCCTCAATATTACTAATTTTCTGCTTTATCATTGTTTCAATCTCACTGGAAAGGATTTTCATCACATAATCCTTTATTTTTTTTTTCTCAGTTTACTTCCTTTAGGAGTTAATTTGTATGCGGTTCTAATATAGTCTTTCTTCTAACTCAAAATTCACACTTTTAACATTGGTTTTTATTTTTCCAGTTTATTTTTCAAATTTTCCAGTTTATTATGAAAAGTGATTTCTTGCTGAGATCGACAAGTCTATTAACGTGGGATTTTCCCATAATATCCATGATTCACAGATTTTATCAATGGTATAAAAAAATACTTGTGATAAATGACAAGTGTTAAAGATAGCGGCTTAGATTTATCCGATCTTGACCAACTTACACCTGATTAAAAAACTACTCCATAATTACTTTTTATAACCTCAATTCTAATACTTGGTAATTTCATAAATAGTTCTATTACCGAAATTCTTTTCATGCAAAATTTAAATAATCCTCCCATCTATTATTTGATAATTAAAATGTCGAGAAGTGATTCATGTTAAGAAAAAGTTATTTTTTACATTCTTAATGATAATCCTTATTGCTAGTGGAGTTGGATTAATTCTTTTCCTAAATTTTTCTAAAGTAAACGATGAATACGACGTTCAAATAGCTTTTCCAGATTTATCTTTTTCTAGGCCACTTGGAATATATGACGCGGGAGATGGTACAAATCGTCTTTTTGTTGTTGAACAAGATGGGTTAATTAAAGTATTTCAAAAAAAGACCTTATTGAATTAATTATAATTTTAAAAAATCCCAAAAAACACCATAAAATTATCACACTTTCCCATTTTTTATTTGTTTATCTGTTTTTTTCTCAGGTTGCATTTCCTTCCCTTGAACACTATCTATAGTGTCGTTATTCATTACTTTAATATCCTTAGAATTGTTTCTTCTTTGCTTAAACACTATTCTTTTCTACATTTATAAATAAAAAACTAACCCAAAAGATATAGTTGATATTCTTATTTTTTTCTCATTTTTTTGCACAAGGCTCATTTATAGTTGAGAGGGTTAGAAAATCTTTCGAACCATCGAGTTCTTATTTTAGATAACAATTATAACACTAAAATTAGAAATTTTAGTTTATTGGGAATAATGGAATTGTTACTACGCAAGAGTTAAGAATATTTACTCCCAAAAGCCTAAGCACTCTATATAGATATTTAGATCGGTTTGTTGATGATGGAATATCTTATATTGGTTATAGAGCTGAATCAAGTATTAGTAAGTTAAAAAGGAAAAAAGAAGATATGTCTGAATATATAAAATTGAATGATATTGTATCAATAAATTAAGACTATTGTTTTTCAATCAAATCTAAGAGTACATAGACTTTTATAAAAAAGATTAATCCTTTAATTTTTCGAGTCAACAAAGTTTACAAGGATAATTTTATCATTAAATTTTTTTGTTTATATTGTATTTTATTTAAGGAATAAAATTATAATCATTAGGACGCTCTTTCAATATTCCAAGAAGTTGACCAAAAGATACTGGGTTTTAGGAGTTTCATTCGATCAAAAAATGTAGCCGAGGACATTGTAATTATTACATCAAAACATTCAGAGTTTAACATTAGTTCGGTAACCGTCCGATAAACTTTAGGATCACCAGTAGCAACCAGATCAACAGGATTATTATGACTCCAATAAAACGGAAGATGTTTTGAAATATCTTCTATAAGTTTAGGACCATGTGGCTCTGTTCTTAAATCAACAACATTAAGTCCGTGTTTTTCACAAAGATCTGTAAGGTGAACGACAAACCCACCTCCCCCGCTAACAATTCCTGCTCTTAGGCGCCCATTTGTAGGAAGAGGTAATAAATATTGTGCTCCCTTAACTAAATAAATAAATTCTTCTATTTGATCTGCCAATATCACACCGGTCTGTTTAAATAAAGATTTGTAAATATCTAAAGAACCTGCAATTGACCCGGTATGACTGTTTGCGGCTCTAGCACCAGTTTTAGTGGTTCCAGCTTTAAGAAAAATGATTGGTTTTTTTTTCGTAGTTTCGTAACATATTTCTTTAAATCTCTTCCCTGCTCGTAAACCTTCAGCGAACAAAGCGATTGTTTTGGTTCCTTGGTCTCGAGCATATTATTCTAAATAATCTTCTAAAGTTTAGAATGGTATTTAGGACGCAATGATATGAATCTTTCTCTTTACGATTATAA
>CAZALK010000010.1:148988-198079 GCA_964486045.1 uncultured archaeon | reverse complement strand
ATCACACTCCGGTTGAAAAAACAATTCAAATTGGGGTAGAAAAAGTATATTTTGCGAAGAAATTTGTTGACTATGATTACAGTTCACTACCCAGATATGCTGAGTTAATGCTTATAAATACCGGCGACTCCTTAAATTACTCTAGTTTTACCGATCCTTACTATTACAGCACTTCCATAGAGCTTACTCCATTCAGCACTGATTATTTAGGTACTTATAGAGATATTTTAGTTGAAATGCCCCTTACTACCCTAGACCAATTTGCAGTTGACGGCTTTATAGATTTTACCAACTTGCTCTTTTCAGTTCCTAACCCCGCGTATGAACTTACTGTCCATGAATTTGCGATTGTCCAAGAATCTCATGATCTCACAAATGAATATGATAGTATGAATGCAAGAGTGTGGCAATTTACCCACCAAATAAACTTTACTTCCAGTATCACTCCTGAAACTGACGGATATATTCCAATTTTCGAGGAGACTCCCCTCTTCTTTAATGATGCAGACGAGGGGAAATGGCTAGAACATCTCAAGATTTATGATGAAAACTATAATTATTATACCTCAGGGATTCTTGGTAGTTCTAATGAAGATGACTATCAACTCTTATACGACTCAACCACCGGAAATTTCACATGGAACCAAGGATTTGACAAATTCCAAGAATACTGGGGAATGGAAATTGAACTTCCAGCTTTAATCGAACCTAATACCACGATTTATTTCGAATATACGTTCAATAACTCATGGAATGAACGCCTCGAGTTACGATATGAAAACCTTGATGCGTACTCTCTTGATGTTATCTATAACTCAGATTACTTACTAACACCCCGATACGAGCTATGGTATGACGAGCTTGTAGTTAACGATGATGATTATGATTATGAGACTGTTCAATACTACTCTGAATCATTTACCGTGTATGAAAATAAAGCATCTTATTTCTATACATTTGAAACCGAGTACAATTTCACCCAAGATTTCTTAAATCTTACATTATTTGAAGTTATTGCTTCCTATCCAAATTTCACTAGGGCAACCATTGAAGATGATAATATGTCTTATAGTATTGATTTCAATGCCACAAACAACGAAATAACAATTAATGATTTAGATTCAGGAGACGGAGTTCTTAACCAATTTGATCTCATAACAGTAATTTTGAATTTTACTGCAGGTCCCGTTTCACAAAGAACATTCCTAAACTTCTCGACCAACTTCAACCAAACTTATTTAACTGATCCTGAAGCCACTTTTTATGACTATTATACCATTTCTTTTGCGTATTTAGAAGTTTCCCCTGAATATCTTCTATCAGAAGATGCCCAGACCATAGTCTCCAGTTATACGAGTTTTGAGTCCATCGATTATATACGCAATACTGATTTAGCTATTGACCAACACTTAAAAGGATTTAATTCAAGCTCTCGATTTATTAATTTTGAGGTTGTCGAAGATCCTTATAACGTAATTTATGAAGCTGACCTTGATCAAGACGGAGAGGTTGATTATAAGCAACTAATAGACATAGACAAAGATGGAAAGATAGATATTACTAAATATGGGATTATGAATAGTAGTGGAAGCGAGATTATATGGTACCGTGTTATTCAAGACTTTGAATCTGTTGAGACCAAAATTGATGAAAAAATACCAGCCGAAAAAAGAACCAAATGGTTCAGTTTAGATTATAAATCGACAGATAACTTCTATGGCTATGCGATGCGCTCTTCACAGGAAAGGGTAACTACAACACAGACTACACGAACTGTGTTTTATGCGGTATCAGTAGATCTTGACTTAGACGGGTTTACAGACTCTCATGTCACATATCAGAAGAAAACTGATTCTATTGAAGTAGATAGCTATTTAGATGAATGGACCGCCATTTTCGGATTCCATGACAGTATCTTAACCCAAGGTCTTAGTAAATCTCCACGGAATTACTTAAGCGCAATCAACAAATATATCACTGTTAAAGGAATTGAGACCGGAAACTTTACAGACTTTTTCATAAAAGATGCGGAGTATACATCCACAGCAATAACATTCATCCGCGATACTTATACAAAATATAACGAACACAATAGAACTACCTATTTCAATGACTTTATTACTCAAGAAAGTCTTACTTATAGCGACTGGGAAGAAGGAGAATTAGTAGAAGTTCGCGAATATTCCAATAAATTTGAGGATGAATTTGATATGACAGCCACCACCGATATCGAATCTACAGTCAAAACACTCTCAATAATAAATAAGGAAACCAACCAAAAAGTCGAAACGGATGCACTTCCATTCTTAATAACCGACCCTGCAGGTTTAAATTGGAATACTGAAACGTGGGGTGTTGATAATGTTCCTATGGAGTTTGAAACAGTCACCACCAAAACGGGTGATAATGGCTACGTGGTGGAAAACAGACTAGAGCGTACTATTATCATTAGACTTAAGGATCGGTTTAGTTTATACCACGATTACTTAAAAACAGATCCCAAAGCAAATGACATTGTCGGATCTACCTTATTTAAAGTAAACGGGGTATTTGTAACTCCTCCTGATGGAAAAGTATACCACACTTCTGACAAAGATGCCTTTTCTACAGGAAAAGGAAAAATGGACGGTCATTATCTCTATTACGATTCAGATGGGAATGCATTTTATGAGACAGTATTTATTTTGACTCCTGATGAGGATGGGGATGGAATCTACAATGTATTTTCAATTGGTTTTAATTATGATGGGAAACATGACTTTGAGCCTTATCAAGTATTAAACGAAGATAATCCAGTCGGGTTTAATTCTGTATCTCAAACGTATAGAGCTGAATATGAATATGTTGAAAGTATGGGAAAAAATGCATCTTACATGTTCCATGGTGATAGTAATGAAATGAAGAACTTCATGAAGGCTCACTTCCCCTTATCCGAATTTGATAACTACATTCCTAAAGATCAGATATTTGAGATTTCGAGACTTATGCCCTCTTCTGAATTAAATCAATATGCCCCAGACCTATTCCTTCAGGTATACTCTCATTGGTATGGTGAAACGTGGAATATATACCAAAAATCACTTGATAGCGACATATGGGAACAAGTATTAATGATAACAACTGCCGCTATAACTACGGCACTTGTGGGCATTGGTATTGCTGCAATAACAACCTTATCTGCAAGTGGAATAGGCGCTATAGCTGGTGTCGTTTTCGCTCTTATTTACTTCGGACTGTCTGTAGCCTCTCAAGAAGAGAAACGTCAAATTCAAGCTCAGGTAGTTGCCTCAACTACTTACTATAATCTTGAGAAAGATGGTACATACATTGAAGATACACGAAATCCAACCACTTTAAGTGATAAACGGGCCAGCGAAGTCTATACTCTCTATGAACACCATCAAGGGCACCCCAGTGCAAAATACCTACCAGTAAGCGATTCTGAGGGATTATATAACGGACAAGCAATTGTTACGCCTCCAAAGACGCTTAGAACAGCAGGTTCGACTCTTGATTATTCTGACGACACTCTTAATATGCTAATTAACACTCTTGATACTAGCAAACGAAATCGTTTATCAAAAAGTGGTGAGACAATCCTTTTAGATGACGAGGAATTAACTGCTGAAACATTGAGAAATAATCCAAGAGTATTACAGTACTTATTTAATGGTAACAAGATGTACACAGCGTTAATCCATGGTTCTACATCATATTCCAACCTTGATTATTTCCTTGCTTCCAGCGAGCTTCCTTCTTACAACGCCTATGAGTATTATCAATTTACGCCTGACAAAGACACTGCTCGAACAAGGACGTATTCGAAATATCCGCTCAACAGTATTGGGGCTTTAGAAAATGCAGTATCTACGATGTCTAATGATGAGTTTAACACTATAAGGCCATATAATATAAACGGACGTCCTGCTTATGGGTTTATTGATGAATATAGTGATGCTTATCGCTTAACCCAACCTCGAACCGGGCTTTACAAGCCCATCGTAGTAAGCCAACAGAGGTATAATGAATTAGAGGATGAGGGAATAAACACAGGCGGGATTGTATCTGTCGATATTAAAACTGGAATTTATGATGGTAAGTGGTACTCATTTCTATTCCGTGAGACTCCACGAGGAATTGATGAAAATCTTACTCACGCGGAAATAGAGAAGGGGTATAAAGTAAAAGTTCCACTTCTTTCCAAGAGCTTCGAATACCCAATTACTATGATTACTTTGGATATATTGGAGTTAGAAGAGGTAGAATACACAGGACAAAGAATGGTTTATAGAAATGGAGTTCAGAAATTAGAAACATATACATGGACTCAAATTGATATAATAGATTTTGCATCTGACATTGAAATTAGCAAACAAGATTATGTAATTGAAGGAGGTACTATTTATTTCACAATCTCATTTGACGATTTAGTATTAGATAAATATTCAGCTTTCGCACTCTCAGCAGAAGAGATTTGTTCCTATAGGATTAATATCCATATCGAGACTGTAATCCCAAATAAAGAATCGTCACCTGAGGTTTTTGGAACCCGTATTAGTAGAGATGGTATCAATATCGGATATGACTATGTTCAACAAGATTATGGGGATCGGGGTTCATTAATATTAGACACAACATCAAACAACCTTGCTAAAGACGCCCTCGACCAAGCCATATCATATCTCATCTCTGACTATGTAAGCGTACACACTCTTGCTATTGAACTTTCACAATCTCAAGTTGAAAAAGAATATACTTCACACATCACCCGCGTATCTACACTACTTACTTCGATTATATTAATTATTCCAACCGTTCTATCTGCAGGTGCAATAGCTAGTCTCACTGGGGCTACGCTAGGATTTGGAAAAACAGCGTTACTCACATTAGTCACCTATACCGCAACCATTCCTATTCAAGTAATAACCGAAGAGTTTGAAGAATTATACATTGATCCGTGGATTGAAAGTGAAATGTTAAAGCTTGGCGCTAGAACCGGAACACCCCGAGAAGTTGCGGAGTTTTGGTCCATGTTTGTGTCTTCGTTCAGGGAAGCATTTATGGGTGCTGCTAGTTCCTTTTTAGGAAACGTTTTCGGGGGATCAGACTCATTACTGCAAAATCTTAAATCTGTCTTTAAACGTGCTGAAGCTACTCGTGAGTTGGTTCAAGATGCAAACGTTGATAAAGCTACTAAAACTAAATCTCTAAAGCAATCTCAGACTGCCACTGCGGATGTTATAGCTGATGTAAGGAGCAAACAAAAACGTGATTATTTGTCTCTAATTGACTCCAATAGAATTGTAAGTATTGCCTTCTCAATCCCCAGCTTTTTTGTTGGTGGCGGGGGTTTGGCAACAATGGCTCAAGTGCTTGATCTCAGCACTGACATTCTTTTCCAGATGGAGTTAGGACGTCTAGTCGGTAATAAATATGTGCTTGACCCATTGCTGGATCAGCTCAATACCTTAGAGCTCGATTTGATGGGTTTAGAGATTAATTTCCAGAAGATAATGGCGGAAGAGATATCTATCAGCCGTTCTCCAGCCGTTAAATCACTTAGTCCCTCCCAAACTGAATCTTCCACAGCTAGAACAACTGTAAACGATCTAGAAGCATCAATAAATCAGGAACATGATCGTCTTCAAGAAAACACAAAACTAGTTAATCTTTTAGAGGAGAATAAAATAAGGCGTGAAGCTTTTGAACAAAAAGCTCAAACTAATCTTGAACGATTTCCAATAGAGTTAGATTTAGGGGAGAGACGTATAGAAGTTAGCTTAAGGAAGAGTGGAGAGTCACCAGAGACGGCGCTTAAGACAATATGGGTTCCTGCAGGACTAAAGTTACAAGAATTATACGATTGGGTAAGATCCCGTTATTTCAGAATAATTCAAGACTCATACCATGATTTCGTGTTAATGCAAGATGGAGTGTTTCTAAAGGAAGGTAATGAAGTTAATAACGTAGATTTATTAGATGATACACTAGTATCTAATATTATCAGTTCGTCTGATTCACCCATTTCAATGATGGCAGTTCAAGCTGGAGCTCGCCCAGGGAAGGCTTGGGAAATTAATCTAAAAGCACTTATCGAGAAATATACAGTTAAAGATGTTTCATTTGCCAAAGAATTTACGGAAAATATTCATAATACTATACGCGATCAATCAGAGAATTTCTTTGATGTTTTTGATAGAATAGAATTTTTTACAGAATTTCTACCAGGACTTAACTATTTGGTTTCAGAAAGTCTCAAATATTTTGAAGAAAAGGGTTTCGATGCAATCAAGTCTTCTGTTAGAAGGTTATGGATTGCTTCTGCTAAAGAAGAAGATCCTACTCTCTCCAAAACTGATGGTAAGTATATTCAGCAAGAAAAGGAGGCTAGTGATATTATTACAAGACTGGAAAAGATTTACGACGATTCAGAAAATCCTGATAACATTATAAAACAAGCAATTTTAATTGGCATTGTTCAAAAATTATACGATTCAACCAGTAGCTCAGGGAAAATTCCCCATGATGTAAAAAAAGGTGAGCTCTTTAAAGTTCTAATGGAAAATGTAGAGTCTTTTAGAAAATCTCTTAATCTTTTCGCAAATTTAGATTTTATTGCGACTTCACTTCTCTCTTGTATCACCCATATGAACTCTTTTTCTCCAAGGACTTTTTATCATCCTAAAGGATTCGATTCTGGAAGCGAGTTAGAAATTGAGACCCAACTCAAAGTCTTGCCAAAAGAACATTACTCTCTCATTGAAAAAGGTTATGAACTTGTTGATTTTGAAGAGATTGTAATTCATAATGAAGAATTTGAAGAGAATATAAAAACTGAAAAGTTTGGACTTGCTACTAATGCTATTAAGGGAGACAACAACCGATTCGATTCCGGAAGAAGAATTTATTATAATAAGAAAGATGATCAATGGTTAGTATTATATACACCAGCTAAAAATGCAATAAAATTCCAAACATTTAGTTTAGATGGAATAATTGAGAATACTCTCAGGGTAGTTTATGAGACAAACAATAAGATAATTAAAGATAATAGGTTAACCCCCACAAATACTATAAATAGGGTTGTTTTAGTAGCTCCGTTTTTAAGCCAAGAAAATACATACAATACAATAAATACATTTGGGGATAATTTTCTATTGAAATTATCTCAGGGAGTAGATTTAGGCTCTGGTCCATGGCAAAGAATAGGAGTGAAAAAAAGAGGAGGCTCTTTTTCTTTAGCTGATGGGCATAAATTTAATAAGATCCAAGAGATAAATGCACGTTTACAACCATCTCAACAATCTTCCTTAAAAGCATTTCAGGAATATGCGAACCAGTTCGAGTTGTCTTATTCAGGGTCGATAGATACATTTATTCAAGACTTACTTGAGCCAGATCCGTCAAAACCACAACAAACCAAATTACAAGATTATTGGGGAATTAAATATGATAGTAAGGGAAATGAGGAATATAAACTAACCCTAGAAGGATCAATACGGATGTACATGGATACTGGTAAGGTCGTGTATGTTGATGATGTAAAAGGATTTTTAGGTAGGCAATATATTGAACAAACAGGTGATTTAGATGGAATAAAAACCTCAATAGATAAAGACTCCGGTAAAAGATACATCGCCGAAGCAACCGTCTTAGGATTTGAAATGGATTCCACCGGGAGACCTATTTATCGTTTATTTAGTTTAGAACAAGTCGCTTCAGGGTTACCTATGGAAACTAAATATCAATTGGGATATCCGAAGAAACAATTTTTTAATGTAGAGAGTGGTAAAGTAGATTACGATATCGAACCACAAATAGCCTTCACGCACAATAATGGTCATAGATTACTAGGAAGGTATGGTGACTTCTTAGTTGATGAAGAATCAGGGATAGTCCAGCTTAGGGATAATTTAGAAAAATGGTATTTAGATGAAGAAACATTAACGAAGAATCTAATCGATGGAAATAAAGGTATCAAGTTAATTTTTTATGAAGTTAATCGTCATGGAAACACATATAATGTCATGGGAAGCCAAATGCAATTAACTTCGATGAAGCTTGCCCATAATATTGATATTGATTATAATAAGGATAGATTTTCTGATGAGACATACTCTGGAAGGAAAAACAAACCTCGTGCATCCAAGTTGGATTTAGTTCCTTTTCTAAGGCAATACCCTATTCCTAAAAATATAAAGATTCAGGCTTTAGAGCTAGAAAACACTTTTCTATTGCCGTTAGCAGCAATCGTTCAAACTCAGCTAGATCATAGAGGGACTTCCATTGAGACTTCAGTTTTGCAATCTATTATTCCTGAGATATTAAAAGTATTAAACTCCTACAAAGACGAAAATGGACAAGTCCATCTTGGAAACGATTATTCTGAATTAGAATTTATATTCACAAACCTTTTTAAACAAAAAAATAATGATGTGAGTTATGTAACGTTTAAAGGTACCGAGGATGTAAATCACGTAATTTTCAAGGCTGAGCAAACTGATAAAGAATGGGCAAATACAATCTTACAATCAATAACTTCTTATAATGCTCCAAGTGGGATTACAGATCCGAAACTACAAAAAATCAACGAAAAAATTCTGAAGTATAAGCAGTCCTTTAGCAAGAGGTTCCCAAATGGGTTTTCTAGCGGTACTGATTTCAAGCAGTATAGGCAAGGGGAGACTTTATTTGAGGATGGATCATTAATGGAAGGTTTAGTTGAAGCGTTAATAGATATTGTTGGAAGATTCACATATTCCAAGATGATCACAGGCTCACTATACTTCGATGGAAATAAGGTTAATTTTATTACTCCCTCTTGGAAAGGCTTTTTGGGAGCTCATACTAGAGATTTTAGGTTGTTACTTGAACATGTGTCATCAACAAAGAACAATTTACCTCCAGGGGTTGCTATATCTGGAAATTCGTTCAGTTATGTTTTAGACTCATACATGTTTGGGCAAACATTACGAGTTAAAATCGTCCGTGAGTTTGGAGGACAATCCGAGGATTTGTTTATTAGGAGTCCTCATATTCCGACATCTTTTTGGAATCCTGCTTATAAGGACGTTGATGAGATTTTTGCTAATAAAAGAACACAATATACCAATCATCTATCTAATGCTTTATTAAGTGCTTTAGGGAAGAAGTTTCGAACAAGCATAAAGATAGAACTTACCAAGGCGAGGGGAACTCGTTTATTCTTAGAGGAGTTATTGAATAGATTCAAGACAAAAGTCGTAGATAATGTGGAATCCCCAAGTTTACGGAGAGAGTATTTATATGTTATTGAATCTGCATTATATAAGTTATTATTCCAAGGAAAAGCCCACGCTTTTGACATCAAGAGAAAGGAAATATTATCTTTCCTAAACGGCAGAATTGATGAATTAGCTATATCGTTTGATTTAGAGGATGTTCCTTCTGAATTAAGTTCAATTTTATTGGAGGGAAGAGATAGAGCTTCATGGGCTATAGATGGATATGACAAAGTTTTCTCCGATTCAGTAAGAATTAAGGTAAGAAGCGTAGTCGGACTTCAGGCAGATGCTTTATTATCAGATTTAGAGGAACCAATTACACTTTTCGGTCAAGTTTTCAAAGATTTGTCTAAAAGTCTAGGGAATCCTGAAGCGGGTTTGACTAAAAAGGTCTACCTAGTTCCAATGGTTTCATTCTCCCACGGTTTGGGTCAATCTAAAAGAACTGGACACAATCAGTATATAGATACTGCAACTAATCTAATAGAAATTGATGATATTATCTGGAAAAGCTGGGAGTTTGACGGTACAAACGACGGGAAGAATCTTCATTTGTTTAAAGATAAATTCGAAAAAGTTTTAAGAGGATTGTTAGAGGGAGGTATAACTTTATTAACATTTGTAGTTGATGAAGAAGGTTCTTCAGAGTTTCTTGGTGCCTTTAATGTGCTTCAGGATGCAGTTGGTTTAGCAGATTTACATTTCACAACCAATGACAGATACAATGTATTCACATCAACTGATGCTCTTAACGAAGATTTTAATAACGCAATTTCTTCCGTACTGAGGGAATTTAAGCAACATTCTGTTCCCATACTGCCAATTGATCAAAGTGAAGACCCTTTTGAAAGTTACCATCACTTTAGGTTTATTTCCGATTTCTTTTAATTTTTAACTTAAAATTTTTTTTACTTCATTAAATACTCAAAGGCTTTAATTTTAAATGCTTGAACTTCGTTATATACATAATTAACTGAGAAAAGTTTAAGGCCATTGAACGGATTAGAGGAATTTAAGGTTAATGAGTTCATTAATCTCAAGTTAGAAGGGGGTAATACGATCATTTATATAGCTGGTGAGAGGTTCCAACAATGTAAATTTTTATTAATAAATATTCCTGAATCTAATGCAAATGGTGGCTTTGAATCGATTGATGAGGCTTCAGAGTGGTTAGGGAAAGCTTTGGAGTCTTTAAATGAGAACCCAGAAGAGTTAGAATGGTATTATAAAATACCTCCCGAAACAGAGTTTTGGGGACATTGTAGCAATCTGCAGGTTTGGGTGGAACAAAATTATGATTCTCGCCTTCTCAAGAGCAATCTATCCTTTCCCTTATTAAAGAAGTTGGTTACTGTGGGAGATTTCAAAGCGCAGGCGGTATTCAAAGAGGAAATTGCCAAACGTTTAATAAAAGGTTCTGATAGTGTTGTTGCATTCCTATATGAAGAGGGTTACTTTCAATATTTAGGCAAAGAAGAGCTATGGAGTATCGTAGATCCGACGTTAGAAGAATTACGTGGAAAAAATTATGACGTTCCATTTTGGAATTATAAGTATGATTTACCTTTAGATGTTTTAAGGATGCTTATCGAAATGGGTGATAAACCAGCGCTACAACTATTAAAGGAGGTGATTCTCGAAATTCTTCGTCTTGGGAATTTTAAAGCTATAGAAATGTTGGAGAATGGGGGCTATATTAATTATTTAAGTAGGACCGAGTTTTGGAGCGCGTTCGGTCAAGATGGTGAGGTTTTAAACAAGTTGGAGGAGCAAATAAAGCAGTTTATAATCGAGTCTATTTCTTCCAGTGCAGTTATATTGCTCAAGAAAAATATGCAAGAAAAAAAGAGAGAGAACTATTCTTATTTTAAGTTAAGTAACTATATTTATCAATACATTGGTCCTATGCTCTTCACGTATGATTTTGAAAATCGTCATGTCACAGGGATCGGTATCTGGAGCAGTGAAACGAACTTTTACAGAATAAAGAAGTTCCCTGAGCGATTTAGCGAATTAGGATTTTTAAGAGTATTATTTTTGGATGGACTTAACTTACAAGAAATACCAGTCAGTATTGGAAATTTACAATCCTTAAGGAAATTAGGTTTATCTAATAACCAAATAGAACATTTGCCTAAGGAAATATGCAAATTAGAATATCTTGAATATTTAGGTTTGGGATGGAATAACCTACGTAGTTTGCCAGAATGTGTCCATGATTTGATCAATTTTCAGCATCTTCTTCTTGTTCAGAATCCGTTTGATGAGAGAACTTTATTGTTTTTAAGAGAGTGGAAAAATGAAAAAAAAGTTTTCATTGACATTTCCTCTTAGAGTAAAGCTGGTAATTGTTAGAATATTTTTATTCTCCAGCCTCAGCGGGCTTTTTCGGACAGGAGTTAAGATGTCTTCCCAATCTCACAAATTCTTTTCCGCAATGAGGACACTTCTTCTTTTCCGTAGCACTCTTTTCACCAGTTCCTTCCTTTCGACTAGGTTTCTTCTTCTTCTTTTTCTTCTTTGGAATGACATCTTCAATGGTGGCATCGTCAGGTGCAAGTTCGCAATTTCGGATATGTTCGGCAAGATTTCCAGAGATTTCCCCGCAGAACGGACACTCAGCCTCAGCAAAGTCATCAGCATCTCCCAAACTCTTTCCAGCTTTTCTTTTCTCAAATTTTGATGGATCTTCTTCCCCTTCTCCATCGAACTCGTCAATTGACAAATCAATTTCCTCCTCTTTTTTGAGAGAGGCAATTTCAAATTCTTCTAATTCAATTTGTTTTTCCTTTATTTTCTGCTCCGCAATTTTTTGACTCTCTTCATATAGGTCTGAAAATCTACGGTTATTTTTTGCGGGATCATATAAGGTACATACTTGACATACATAAGCACGTGTACCCAATATTAAATCTCTTGTTGGGCAATAACATAGAGATTGCAAACTATAACTGATATCGCCTTTAGGTTCAAGTACACTACAAACAATTTTTCTCGAATATTTAACTTTTTGTTTCCGTCGCGGGATTATTAATCACCAAAAAAAGTATGCAATGTAGTGTATTCTAAAATATAATTTTTATGGATTTTAGATAATCAAAATAAAGTTTTAGAAAAAAGATGAAAATTTAAAAGTTATATTGCAAATTACCCAGATCGTTCTTAATCTTATCTTTTAATTTGCTTTTTTCCAGGTTTGGTAATAATTCTTCAACGATATCTCTCAATTCTACAATTTTCTCTATTAATAAATCTGGTTTGTTCCAAAAAGACGTCCTTAAGGGGTGTATTTTAAGAATTGCTTTATTATAATTTTCAATTGCTGCTCTGTAAAATAAACACGCATTTTCTAACTTGTGTAATCTTGATTGATAAATTGTCCCAATTTTGTTAAAGCACATTCCTGCTCCTGCATAATCTGCTTCATTTTCAAAATTTACTGCAGCATCCTGAATCCTATTCAAACCTTCTTCTAGAACTTCGTTTTCACCTTTTTTCAGAAGTAAATAACCCAAAATATAATTGGCAACTCCAGTATAAAAGAGATTTTTTTGTTTCTTAGCAAATTTGTATAAGTCTTCAGCAAATTCTCCTGCATAGACTAAGTGGTCGTTAGCTATACATTTTTGGGAAACGGTTCTTAATAAATCCAAAACTTTCTTAATGTTTTTAATTTTCTGATATTTTTCAATTCCTTGTCTAAACCTTTCAATGCCAGTAAAAGCATCTCTGTTATTAAAAGCTTGATTTCCTTCGTATATTAAATGCTCTGCTTCTTCTTTTATCTGAACTTCTTTTTGTATTTTCTCGACTTTGATATTTTGCTGCAAAAAATCATCGACTCCAAATGTGATATCTTCATCCATCGGAATTTCTGATAAAGCATTGTCTCTTGAAGTAAATTCTACTTGAGAGTGAAAAGTTGAGGATTCTTCTGATTTCTCTTTTAGTGGGTTTTTTTCCCCATATGCTGTCTGTAAGGGTTTCCCTTCGGTTACAAGAGCTGATAATTCTGATAAGACATTAGCGAAAAAGTATTTGTTTAATCCATCGATGATGTATGTAACTTGATGATAATTATTATCATATTTTGGATCATTAGTATTCAGATTTACGTCTGTTATTCTGTAAATTTCAAAACCAGTGTCGTATTTTGTAATGGAATGTTCAGTTCCATCAATTTTTTCAAGTTTTTTTTTCCCTAGAAGTGTGTGATCAAATACTAAACCACAAAAATCGGCATTATTTTGCTGAAATCCAAGCTGGTTAATGATGTCGATATAAGAAAAGAATAGATTCAAGCCCGGATGGGTATGAAACCAACCAACCATGTAATATTTCTTTCCTTCATCATCTAATTTCTGTTGAATTTCATCAATAAAGATATAATGCTTTTGATCTAGTTGTACATCGGTAGTATGACCGAATGTTAAGGCCTCTGCTCGTTCAATATATACAAGTTCATCATCAGAATACCCAATTAAAATCCCATAAATTTCCTTCCAATCTTCAGGCGGTATTGATCTATTAGCATATCTACTTGCATATAAAATTATTGTCTTATATGCTTCAGCCCTTATAACAATCGGTTTACCTAGTTTAATCTCTTGCTTTTCTTCCTGATTTTTATCATTTTCTACGCCAATCTTCGACTCATCCTCTTGTTCTTCTTCAAGATCACTTGATTCTTTGGAGTCTTCTGACATACTTAAAATCTGTAACTGTTAATGAATTTGTTTTTAATTTTATACTAAAAAAATAATAAATCTGTACTTAATTAAAATTATGTATATCTAAGATTAATTGAAGAATATACTATGAGACATTTTGAGTTGAAATTTAATAATCACTTTGAAATTGAGTTCATAAATCTGTGTTTTAGATCTACTGGGTTTAATGGTATATTTTCTACTTGAGCATTCCCCGGTAAAACCTTGATTTTTACAAAATGACAGCCTCTCCCTAAGGCTTTTAAAGTAGAGATTATATTATCCTCCTTCTTGATGACGGTGATGGAATCAAATCCTGCTCCTTTTGCAATGGTTTCTAACCTTGTTTTTTTGCTAGTATAGGTTTTTTGATTCCCCGTTGAACCGTAAGAACAATTATCAATTACTATTAGTGTTAAATTGTTTGGTTGATTATTTGCAATTGTACTTAAACTTCCTAAGTTCATTAGGAGGGAGCCATCCCCATCAATACACCATACTTTCCGTGATGGCTTTGAAATCGCAATTCCAAATGCGATAGATGACGCCAATCCCATTGAACCTAACATGTAGAAATTATCATCTCTATCTTTAATATTGAATAACTCTCTTGAAGGAGCACCAATATTGCACACGATAATTTCATCTTTTAACGAATCAACGATTTTTCTTATGGCATCAAATCTTTTCATTGTGACCCCCATAAGGCCTTTTGTAAAAGAATGCAAGTAGATTTCTCTGCTGAAACACTAAGTTTAACAGCCGTTTTTATATGATTAATTTTTTCTACTGAATCAATCTCAAACTTTTCAATTCCTAATAAATCTAATAGCTTTGGGGTTAGTCTTCCCATAGGAATTTGAGCTAAAATTTTTTCCCCTTCAGCCCCTCTATGACTCATTATAAATATTACAGGAATTTTAAATAATTGTAAAAGAGATTTAATAGCATTGATAGAATTACCTATTCCAGAATTTTGAATTAAAAGGGCAGGAATTTTGCCACTTAAATATACACCAGCAGCAATCCCTACGCCTTCTTCCTCTCTTGTAATTGCTATATGCTGAATTTCATTTTTTTCTTCAATAAGTTCTAATAAATTTTTAAGCATCGCACATGGCAATGTTAATATTAAATCTATTCCTGAGTTCTTGATTGCATTATATAATTTTAAGTCTACGCTCATAGATTTTCACACAATAATATGTAATTTACTTTGAATGAAATTGATTTTTATACATTAAACTATAATTAGATTTAATAAATAAAGTACTATACTTATCAAATCTTTCAAGGTGATTAAGATAGTTATTGAATTATTTGCTTCAATATATATAATTATAATTGGAATTGCAATGTTAAGCATGTGGATTTTTCTCTTAGGAAAAAGAGAGGTACCAGAACTTACAACTAAGCCAACGCAAATATTTTTTCACTTAGTAGCTGAATTATTGACGTCTATCGCACTTATTGTTGGAGGAATTGGATTAATAATGAACCAATTTTGGGGTGTGGCATTATTCTTTATTTCTATCGGTATGACAATCTATTCTACCATAAATGCTGCAGGTTTTTATGGTCAATTAAAAGATTGGCCAATGTTCATTATTTTACTTGTGTTTACCCTTATTTCACTAATTTTTGCAACACTGATAATTCTTATCGGGTTCCAGATTTTGTAAAAAAGACTTACGTAATCTTATCATTTTTAAATTGTTGAATTTGTTCAGCTGAGTAACCTAGAGACTCTAAAATTTCCTGAGTATTTTGTCCTGTCATCGGTGCAACACTTCTAATCGTTAAAGGGGTTCTTGAATACTTAATTGGGGAAGCAATATTTTGGATTTTCCCAAGTTTGGGGTGATTTATCTCCACCACCATATTCCGAACCTTAATTTGAGGATCTTGGCAAGCTTCAGCGAAGGATTTAACAGGCATAACACAGGCATCTAGATTGATAAATTTTTCCATCCATTCTATCTGTGTTTTTTTCAAGAATTTTTGTTGAATTTTTTGAAAAACTTCCTCTCTTTCTTTACCTATAGTAATCTGTCTCCGTTCCAACTCATTAAGCTCTAAAGCATTACAAAACTCTCTCCAAAATTTTGCCTCAATGATACCCACGGATAAAAATTTATTATCTTTAGTCTTATAAACGGAATAGAATGGAAAATCACCATGCAAAATATTTACTAACTCGCTTGAATCTTTGGCAAAATGATAGGCAGCTATCAGTGGTATAAACGAGAACACAGAGTCAGTCATCGAAATATCTATATATTGACCTTTTCTCTCAGCATTTCCTTCTCTTTCAAGTATTGCACCTAAAATTCCTATAGCTGTAACTAATCCCCCTCCTATATCAGCAACTTGAACTCCTGGATTCATAGGAGGTCTTAATTTATTTTCTTTATCATGTTGTTTTCTTTCTTTATTGAGATCTAAAATCCCACTTATTCCTATATAATTAAGATCATGACCAGCAACTTGTTCATAAGGACCGTTTTGTCCATATCCCGTCAGAGAGCAACAAATTATTGAAGGATTTATTAAAGCTAATGTATTATAATCAATCTTTAATTTATTCATAACCTTTGGTCGAAATGTATCAAGAACTACATCTGCCTTCTTTACCAACTCGTAAAAAATCTTTCTTGCTCTATCATCTTTTAAGTTAAGTGTAATAGACTTTTTATTCCTCATCAAAATGGAGTTAAATGCACTTTCTTTATAATTCCCTTTTTGAAAATATGGACCCTGATTACCATAGGGATACTTAGGATCTTCTACTCGGATGACTTCTGCTCCAAGATCACTAAGTATCATAGTACAATATGGACCTGGTAACATCCTTGAGAGATCTAAAATAATTTTTCCTTCTAGAGGTAATGACATAATAATCTAAAATTAGGAATTCGTTATTAAAGGTTTCCGATAGGAAAGCAATAATAAGAAAAAAATTAATTTGTAGAATCTTTGCCTGATTGGTATTTGTGCAAAAAATCAAACGGTGATCTAGAAATATTTTTTCCATCCATGCTTAAAGTATCAAGGGAATCTTTCCGATTTAATTCCTCACTAATGTCTGCTATTGAAATTCTATTGAATCCAAGATATAAATGCTGTAATTTTTTTAAAATGTTTAATTGTTTAATTCCTGTTATCTTGTTATTTCTAAGATCTAAAAACTTTAAATTTTTTAAGCTATCTAATCCGCTAATTTCAGTTATTTGATTATAACTCAAATCCAAAAACTCTAAGTTTACGAGATTATCTAAATCCTTAATTTCTGTTATTCTATTACTACTAAGATCTAATCTTTTTAAATTTTCCAGATTTTTTAATCCTTCAATTTCAGAAATTCTATTATTCCGTAGATTTAATATCTCCAAATTTGATAAATGCTCCAATTTTTGTATTTCTGGTAATTTGTTATCATAGATCATTAATGATTTTAAATTAGAAAGGGTAGTGATACCTTGGATCTTAACAATTTCATTATTATTAAGGTACAAATATTCTAGATTCTTTAATTTCTCTAAGCCTTCTATCTTTTCAATTTTATTTCCTTGGAGATGTAACGTTTTTAAATTAATGAGATTATCCAATCCTTCTATTACTGTAATATTGTTAAAATTTAAATGTAACTTTTTCAAATTTAGTAAATTCCCTAAGCCTTTAACCTGCATTAAATTAACAATATTTTGATTACTTAAATTAATAATCCGTTCAGTTCCAAAAGGTAAATATATTTTTCCTTCATACTCTACATATTCAAAAGTTTTCACTAATGATTTCAAATTTAAACTATTAGTTTTATTCAATGCTTCGATTATTAGAATAATAGACGTCTCCGATTCTTCATGTAGTAAAGCCCACTTAATCGGCTCAAATGCAAGATCGGAGAAGTTTTTAATGATTACACTAGCTGCATTTCCACGAACTAAATCATCTACGTCTGAAATTAATAAAAGTTCAAGGAATTTGAAGATTTTTTCATCATTAGCACCAATTAGGCCTAAAAGTTTGATTGATACAATTTTACTTTCGGTATCTTGCTTAATTGTATTCTCTACTAGTGACATTAATAAATCTGAAGCTTGACTCTTAGTAAGCTTATCTTTTCTAAAATCATCAAATATGTTATTAGGAGATACTCTTGACATCATAAAGGTTTTAATCGTTTCTTCTTAATAAAAAAAATGAAAAGTGCTTAAAAATTCTACACTTCAATAATCTCTGACTCCATTTTATCGGTCTCTATTATTGCAAATGTCGATTTTCCTGTAATGTAACCACAAAGTTCACCCGGATTTACCACTAAAACACCATTCTCATACTTTTCATCTCTCACAGCATGAGTATGTCCAGATAAAATAATATCAAACTTTCCAGAGTGAGCTAATGCTTCAATAGTTTTCTGTTTGGGCATATGTGATACAAAGATTCTCTTTCCTCCTAATTCAAGAATTAATTCATGCCCATTTTGAGCAAATTGACAAATTTGACCTAAAATTTGTTTTAAATACAATCGTTCGCCATCATTATTCCCATATACTCCGAAAAAGTTTTTTTTTATTGGATCGTTAAGTTTATCGAACCATTTTTTAACAAAAGGTGCAATGAAATCCCCGCAATGAATTACAGCGTCAACCTCTCTTTCATTTATTATTGAGACCGCTTCGAGAATGTTTCTCATATGATCATGAGTATCACTTATTACTGCTATTTTCATCTTTAACAATTCTCCTTTAGTATAAAAATAATAGGAATTAGATATAATTAAATTAAATTACTATATGATTTATATTAGTACTAATGATTATTTTTGTGATTTTGACGTGATTGAAGAATTCTTTAAAACAGAAAAAGCTCATGTTGATGAAGAATTGGAAAAATATTTCTCTCAATTATATAAAAAAGAAAAAGATAACCTTCTTAGGGATTTTATTACCCAGTTAGAAGAATTCATTTTAAATAAGAAAGCAAAACGACTCCATCCTGTTTTACTTAATGCTGCTTTTTCTGGTATCCTAAATCCCATGTATTTAGATGATCAGGTAGATCAAATTCGGGAAGTTTCCATTGCGGTTGAATTATTACACAACGGGCATTTAATTCATGATGATCTTCTAGATAACGATAAGGTAAGGAGGGGTAAACCGACTTTTCATTCACAATTACAAAATGAACTGAACCTAATTTATAAAGAGAGTAATATCTCTAATAAAGATGAGGTAGTTCAATTATATGGAAGAGATATGAGTATTTTAGGTGGTACTCAAGGATATTTATTAGGCTTAGAAATATTAAAATCAGCGAAATTCCCAGATCAAACAAAATTATTGGCGATCAACGAGTATACTCAAGCGATGGACTTCTTAATGAAGGGACAGCTGGTTGAAGCATACATGAAATATAACAATATAACAATGACACTAGAGCAGTATTTAAATATTGCTGAATGGGAAAGGGCTAGACTATTTGAAAAATCAGCAAAAATTGGTGCTATTCTTGCAAGGGGTAATATCCATTATCAAATAAATCCTCTAAGCAATGCTTTACTAAGTATTGGCCAAGCTCATGCCATCAGAGATGATATTATTGATTTAGATGATGATATCAAGGCGAAAAATCACTCAAAAATTATATATATTTTAGCAATTCAAAATACTGATGAAAATCAATCCAAAATTCTTAATGAAATTTACCATAAAGAAAAATTAAATAATAACGATATAAAAGAAGTAAAAGAAATCTTTACCGATACAAATGCCTTAATAATTGCTGAACATCTCGCTAAAAATTTAGTTGAGCAGGCAAAAAATGAATTAAAGAATATTTATCCGGATTTGAACAAGGCACAAAAGACTTTCTTTAACGAATTTTCAGAGTTTGTTTTTACTCGGAAATATTAGTTTTTGATTTTAGATTATTTCATGCTATACCATGTAAGGAATATGTTGTCTTTTCAGCATCAAATTATTAAGATCTTTGAAAACTTCTAAAACATTATAGTTTTCTAATGCAGATGTTCTATAAAAACTATCTAATTGCTTTTCTTCAATGAATTTATTAATTAAATTATCATTCACTATTTCTGACTCAGGTACTTTTTCGATTAAATCAGTTTTACTTCCCACTAAAATTATTGGAATATCTGAGCTTACAGCATTTGTAATTAATTGTTCGTACCAAAAATCTAACTCATTAAATGATGAATTATTGACTGAGTCAAATACTAAAAGTGCTCCTGAAGATCCTTCCAAAAATTGCCCCACTAATGGTTTAAAACGCTCTTGACCCCCAAAATCGAATATTGAATTCACTATGTAATGTTCTCTTAATTCTTGAGGATCTTCCTCATTATTAATTTTTAAATTAATTGAATGAAAATTAATCCCTATGGTTGGGGAAGTGTCAAACTTAAATGAATTGAAGCAATATCGGTTGAAAAGGCATGTTTTTCCGACAGAATTACCCCCACAAATAACTATCTTAAAGCTGTATATGATATTTTTTCTGTCGTAACTCATAGAGTAATCTACTTCCTATTAAACAATAATATGAGATTAATTGATTAATTTAAATTGTAAAGCTAATATATAATGCTAAATTAATTGAGAAAATAATTAGACCTTTAAATATTTTGCTTGAAAGTAAGACTCTTTTTAAACTTGGTTGATTAGCAAACTCTCTCACAATCTTCAAAAATTCCTTGTAAAACCAAATTTAAATTAGAAACCTACAGCTTGACCATCTTTACGCCAATCTGATGCACCTAAATAACCATTTTCAAGTTTATAAATTAATTGTCCCCCCCCAAATCTTGTATAATCTTCTGTAGAAACTTGGTGACCTAACCGATGTAATTCGTTAAAAATATCATGCTTAAATTCAGATTCGAGACTAACATTTAGTTTTTCAGATACTCGCCATCGTGGGGCATCAAGGGCAGCTTGGGGATTTTGTGCATAATTAAATATTCGAATCATTAGTTGAGCGTGACCTTGTGGTTGCATTGAACCTCCCATTACACCAAAACTCATTAGTGGTTGACGATTTTTTGTTACAAATCCAGGAATGATGGTATGAAATGGGCGTTTATTAGGTCCTACTTGATTAGGGTGCCCTTCTTTTAATGAAAAACTATTCCCTCGATTTTGTAGGCTAATTCCCGTGCCAGGAACTACAATACAGGAACCAAATTTCATATAATTTGATTGAATGTAGGAGACCATCTTTCCATCAGAATCTGCAGTTGTTAAATATACTGTGTCTCCTTTATTTGGCATTCCTGCATCAAATTGTTTAGTTCTCTTTAAATTAATCATACTTGCTCTTTTCTCAAGATATTCAGAAGATAACAAATTTAAAGGATCAAATTCTAAAGTTAATGGATCTGAAACATAGCGATAAGCATCAGAAAAGGCTAATTTCATAGCTTCAATTTGCAAATGAATTGATTCGGGGGAATCTGGTTTAAATAAGCTTAAATCAAAATAATTTAAGATACCAAGCATTATTAAGGATGCCAATCCTTGCCCATTTGGCGGAAGCTCGCATACCGTTACCCCATTAAAATCAATTGTGAGAGATTTCTCCCAAGATACTTTATGATTTTCTAGATCTTCAAGTGTAATGTATCCCCCTGTGGTTTCTGCATGCTTCACTAATTTTTTAGCTATTTCTCCGTGATAAAACGCTTCCCCTTCTGTTTCTGCTATAATTCTTAAGGTCTTTCCGTGATCAGGGAGTTTATATAATGTTCCAGGCTTTGGAGCTTGACCATTCTTAAAAAACGTAATATAAAACTCAGGAAAGATATTTTTAAAGTTAGGGATATCTTTTAGATAGGAATTTAATTGATAATTCCAAATTTCAGCTGTTATTGGAGATACTAAAAATCCATTTTCTGCATAATTAATAGCCGGACCGAATAAATCTTTAAATGGAAGCTGTCCATATCTCTTAGATAGTTCAATCCAGGCAGATACTGCTCCTGGGATAGTGACAGTGCCCCACCCAGTAAGTGGCATTTCCTTATGAGGAGAAAATAATTCTGGTGTCCATGCTGCTGGTGATCTTCCAGAAGCATTTAAACCCACTATTTTACTCCCATCCCATATTAATGCAAAAGCATCACTTCCAATGCCATTCATGGTTGGTTCAACAACGGTTAACGCAATAGCAGAAGCAATAGCTGCGTCAACAGCATTGCCTCCGTTTATAATCATTTGAAGTCCAGCTTGAGAAGCTAATGGTTGAGATGTTGAAACAATATTATTCGCAAGAATTGGCATTCTTCGAGAGGGATAATTAAAATCCCAGTTAAATTCTGCATTCAAAATGTTTACCTTAAAATTTATAGCGATTTTTCTTGTAAGTTATAACAATAATATCTAAAAATTTAATTTATTTATTAAAAATAGATAGTGATTAAAATTTAATTTTTAAAAAACCCATATTAGATGCAATGACCGCTAATTACCCCCCTGAGCATATCATCATTCGACCTCCTGTAGAAGCGTATTCTGTATTAATTGCTGTTACAGGCGGTTGCTCATGGAATAAATGTAAATTTTGTGGGACTTATAAAGGCATGTATGGAACCACTCAAGAATACGCTGTACGACCGATAGATGACGTTAAGAAGGACATTGATCAAGCTGCCAATTACAATTATCATGGATTTCCAGTGTTTCTTGCTGGGGGAAATCCAACTTCGGCACCCACAGAATATTTGGCTGAAATAATTAGATATGTTAGAGTTGTATTAAGAAACGTTCCACGCGTAAGCTGCTACTCTAAAGCGTTAGATGTGTTAAGGAAGTCTGATGAAGAATTAAAGACTTTAGCTGATGCAGGATTGGATATTGTCTACATGGGATTAGAAAGTGGGTCAAATATTGTACTAAGATTAATGAAAAAAGGTACCAACGCAGAGTCTTTCATAAAAGCTGGTAAAAGACTTTTAAATGCAGGAATTAAATTATCCTTATATATTATTTTAGGCTTAGGGGGTAAGAAATACTCAGAAGAGCATGTGAAAGGAACCGCGAGAGTTATTACTGAAATTAATCCTACTATATTTAGGTTCCGTACTTTAATGGTATCCCCTAGCACCCCTCTATACGAGGATTTAAATTCTGGTGAACTTACCCTTTTAAGCCCTGTTGAGAATATAAAAGAAGAAAGAGATATTATAGCAAATCTTGGCAATAATGTAACCTCTCAAGTTTTTAATGATCATATAAATAACTATGTTGATATTGAGTCTACCAATATTCAGGCAGACCGAGAGATGTTTATAGCAACATTGGACTCTTATATTAATGATCCCAATGTCCAGAAAATGAAAAGAAAGAAGCTCATTCGAATGTGAATACGGTTATAAATTTACCGAAAGACTTTTCTATTAAGTTATATAAGAAAAATTGCCTTAAATTAAAACTTTAAACAGTTATTAGAATGTCTAAAAACATAATCATTCAAACCAAAAATCTTACCAAGTATTACGGTAAATAGACTTCAACATCTGACCAACTCAAGTTTTCATTAGTTCGCTATCTTATGAACAAATATCTTACAAAAATGAAATCAATCTTCACTATCCAATGAACACGATTTTTTATGAGTTCGTTATCTTGTGAACACGTTGAAGATCTATTCATTTTTCCCGTTAAGAGGCTTTAGAATTGAATTTTCTTTTATAGTATATTTAATAAAGATATCACAGACTTTTTACACACCTGCAAACGCCTAACATTTATGTTTTAAGTAAGGAAATATCATGTTTATATATCAAAGGTTTAGTTTTAAAAATCAATAAACAGAGCAAAGTTTTTTAAACTAATTTATCTTTATTATTAAAATTCAATTTTTTTCTAATACGGTGGTTTTTGTTGACAGATTATTATAGGACCAAGGTACACTCGCAAAAATTGATAGCGACGTTTGATGATGTATTAATCTTGCCAGGATTTACCAACTTTTCACCCAGCGAGGTGGATTTATCTTCATCGCTAGGTCCCTATAATTTTAATCTTCCAATAATGTCGTCCGCAATGGACACCGTCTCGGAGGAGGCCATGGCCATCCAAATGGCTCTACGTGGAGGCCTTGGAGTTTTGCATCGCAATTGTTCTTTTGAAAGACAGTTAGAAATGTGTAGAATTGTTAAGAGGGCTAGGTCTTTTGTCATAGATGATGAGTATGTCGCTACTATTGGACCAAACGCTCAAGTCTCGAAGGCCAAATTCATGATGGAAAATTATAATATAAGCGGTATTGTTGTCACAAATGGAGAAAAAAAGGTTTGTGGAATATTTACCAAGCGGGACATTCCTTTTTTTGAACAGGATATAAAAAATGGTACCGTAAAGGACTACATGACTAGAGATGTGATTTCTATTAAGCCAGGTGCATCGAGAGAAGATGCTATGAAAATTCTCTATGAATCACGGAAGGAGAAGTTACCCATCATTGATGAAAATGGTCTCTTAAAAGGTTTAATAACAAAAAAGGATTTAGCACCAGAATTTCCTTTAGCATCTAAAGATCAAGAAGGACACTTACTATGTGGGTTAGCTCTATCTCCTAATTTCCCTGAAACTTCTCGTGCTCAAGAATTATTGAAAGAAATTGAAAAATACGTAGATATTTTCTTTATAGATGTTGCTGATTTTTACAAGAAAGATGATATTGAAGGAACAGCAAAATTAATGGAATTTTTAGACTCTGATTTTGTATTAGGTAATATCGGGACTTACCAAGCAGCTGAACATTTAATCACTAAAGTTGACTTTATCGAGGAGCGATTTATTGGTTTGAAAGTTGGAATGGGTTCTGGATCTATTTGCACGACTTCGTTACAAACTGGTGTTGGTGCTCCTACCCTTTATGCAACAGCTCAGGTAGCTGATGCTATACAAGATTATGACCCTAAGTTATCACTAATAGCTGATGGGGGATTCAAAAATCCAGGTGATTTACCAAAAGCTTTTGCAGTTGGTGCTGATTTAATAATGTCAGGACATATTTTCGCAGGCACAGATGAATCTCCGGGATTTATTGATACTATAGCTGGAAGAAAAGTAAAAGTATATCGAGGTATGGGTTCAGAACAAGCAAGAACCTCCGGTTACATTTCAGATAGGTATGTAGAGGGTTCTAAAATGTTAACAGAGGGAGTATCTAATTATGTACCTTACGTGGGAGACGTTTCCGGTGTTTTAGAAACCTTAAAAGAAGGATTAGCAAATGGTATGATTTATGCGGGAGCTATATCGATAGAAGAAATGAAGAAAGTACCACTCGGTATTGTTTCTGTTGTAGGTCAGCGTGAAACCGCTCCACATGACTTGATTGGTAAATTTTAAACTGTTCTCTATTTTTACCTTTATCAAACCTCTTTTTATTAAAGATCTATTAATCAATTTTTAACAAGAAAAAACTTTACCTTTTTAATATCATTAAATTCACTAAAGAACAAATAAGATGATTTTTTATGAAGAAAATTGAAAGAGCTCTTGTAAGTGTATTTGATAAGGAAGGTGTTTTGGATTTTGTTAAAATATTGGTAAATGAATATAATGTTGAAATACTCTCAACGGGAGGAACAGGAAGATTATTGGAGAAAAATGGGATTAAAATTATTAAGATTTCTGAATATACAGAGTCTCCTGAAATGTTTGATGGAAGAGTAAAGACATTACATCCAAAAGTTGAAGGAGGTATTCTATATCGTAGAAATTATGAACAAGACAATAAGGACGCAGAAAAATACAACATTCCTCCAATAGATATGGTTGTATGTAATTTATATCAATTTAAAGAAGCTATTTCTAAACCTGATATTACATTGGAGGAAGCATTAGAGATGATTGATATCGGTGGTCCTACAATGATTAGAGCAGCAGCTAAAAATTTTCCAGGTGTAATTGTTGTTCCCCACACTAAATATTATAATCAAATTCTAAAAGAATTAAAAGAAAACGAGGGAATAATTACTGATAAAACTAGAGCAACGTTAGCACAAGATGTGTTTGCTATTATGGCGGATTATAATGCTGCAATCGCAAGGTATTTACAAAACTATTACAATCCTGATATAAAAATGGGTGAGCAAATAATAAAAGTTTACGAAAAAGTACAAGATTGCAGATATGGGGAGAATTGGGAGCAAGCTGCTGCGTTTTATCGAGACACTTCCGCGAAATATGGCCTTCACAGTTTTGAACAGTTAGGAGGAAAACAAATTTCATTTAATAATTATCTTGATATTGACTCGTGTGTACAAATGTTGTTAGATTTTAATCAAGATCATCATGTTACTGCCATTCTGAAGCATACCTCTCCTAATGGTATGGCAATAGATAAGAAAAATCAATTGAAATCAGTCAAAATGGCCTTCAATTGTGATCCAATGTCTGCATTTGGAGGAATCTGGGGATTTAACAAAGAATTAACAACAGTTGTTGCCGACTTCATTGTTAACAAAGAAAAAATCTTTGTAGACGTTATATTAGCTCCTTCATTTGAATCTGAAGCTCTTGAAATTTTGAAACAAAAAAAAAACATGAGGATATTAAAATTAGGTGATTTCCTTGATAAACGAGACGAAATTTACAAAAATTTAGAAATAAGGTCTACTTTAGGGGGAGTATTAATTCAAGAATATGATAGTAAGTCTGTTATCAAAGATTGGAATGTAGTGAGCAAAAAGAAAGTAAGTGAGGATGAGCGAGAAGCACTTATTTTTGCATATAAAGTTTCAAAATGGACTAAATCAAATTCTGCATGTTTTTCCCAAATCTATAATGATGGAATGTATTCGATAGGGATTGGAGCTGGTCAACAAAGTAGAGTACACGTAGTTAAGTTAGCTATCCAAAAGGCAATAGAATTCGGACATAAAGAGGAACTAAGAAATTCTTTTATGGGTACTGATTCTTTTTTCCCGTTTCCTGACGGTTTAGAAGTTGCTGTTAAAGCAGGAGCAAAAGCTATTATCAATCCTGGCGGATCAATGAGAGATGAATCAATTATCAAAAGAGCTGACGAACTAGATTGTGCATTAATATTTTGTGGGAAGAGAGTATTCCGGCATTAAGCAATTTAACCAATACTAGTTCAAATCTACAGAAATTAAATATTTAACTCTTTCAAATAAGTTGACTTTAAATTAAAAAATATTTATATATACCTAATCATAATTTTATTATACCCAGAAAATCAACTTTACTTTTCAAAATATAATTTTATTAAGGAGATAATAAGCTTTTAAATTCAATTAAGGGGGAACTCGCTTAACCATGGATTTTTTCGTAAAAAACTTAAGTGACACAGTTGAAGCACTGAATAAACTAATTGAGAGCAATGTTAACCTTGTAAATACTAAAAGGATTAGAAGATGTTTTAATATCAAATCATCAAATCGTTCGAAGATTAATTTCATTTGGAGATCCCTTAAAGTTCTTGAAAAAGAAGGTATATTAGCTTTAAACGGAAGTACGAATCCAAAAACTTATAAAATTTTAGTAGATGAAAAAATTGAACTAGAGAAATTTCTTTCTCGAATCGAGAGGAATAAAAAGCGAGGTATTTAAGATAAAAATAATTCTTCAAACAGGTCTTTCAGCTTATTCTTTGATTCCGAATCTTCAGGATTAGTGGCTATTCGTTTGTGGTAAAAAATAACGCTTGGATATTTCACTTCAAGTTTGTTAAAAACCTTAACCCAGGATTTAAAGTTCTTTAAATTATCAACCACTTCTGGATCCTCCTCAAATAATTTAATTTCTTCTTTTTGCTCAGTTGAGAATAAATTTTTATAATTTTTAACACTGACACCTTGATCCTTTAATAACTTTTGATTAGCCCTTACGATAAAGGCTTCTAAACTGTTTCTCCACCATACATACTTACCGTTTATTCTATCAATAATTTCTTGTAACAATTTAATTTCGTAGGGAAATATTGTTTCTTCCTTTTTAGTTAGTATCTTCTTAATCTTTTTATATTCTGATTCAAAAGCTTGATTATATTTATTAATATTGTTCTCAAATTCAAATAAAACGGTGTTATAATCCTTAGCGAACAATATTTCATCACTAGAGAAGGTTAATGACTCCTCATCGAAATGACCTCTCAATCTTTTTCTAGCAATCAAATTATCAAATATTGTTTTCATTAATTCTGTTTCATCTTGGCTTAATTCTTTCCCATAAAATAAATCTCCGAATGAAAAAAGGAAACTATTTTCTAACATCAATTTACGAATTCCTCTTTCAGTATAAAAGAGGATCTCTCCTTCATCTTCATAAAATATTCCTCTCAATTTTCCATCCTTGAGTAAATCATGAATTAAATCTTTTATTAAATTAGAGTTAATATCAAAATTTCCTAAGTTTAGATATTCTGCTGATTTTGATTTATCTAACAGCATAAATCTGATATCCTTCTTAGATTCCTCAATTTTTTCCTCTTTAAAGAGAAGTTGATCAGCTTTTTTAAAATACCTAACTCCTAAATCATCAATAAACTTCATGAATACTTCTAAATCCATCCCAGTTTTTTCAAGATATTCATTAATTTCAATTTTATCTTTATTCTTAATCTCTTTTCCGATTAATTTAAGATTTTCATCTAATTTAGCTGATATGTGATTTTTATTTATGTTTAGCTCATTAGCTAATAAATTAATTTGAATCTCCTTATCTGCATCATTTGGAATTGAACTAAGGGTTTCTATCTTTTCTGTTAAGAATTTTGAATAAAAGAATATTTCTTTTTTTTTATCCCAAATCCCGCTTCTATCATCAACGGTATTAATAAATACATCAAATAGTAGCATTTGTCCGATTTTCAACTTATTTGAGTTTTTAGAAATGTCAAAGAATCCAAAAATTTTTGAGTTTTGAATTTCATTTGATATTTTTAGAGTACCTAAATTAGTTAGCCATTGAGTTCCTTTATGATAACTAGATAAATATTCTTTTGGTAATTTTTTAATCAGATTAATGAAATCCTCGTCAGTGATCCTCCCTCTATACGATTTTAGATCTACAACACTATTTTTTGCGGCCTCTATATTAATTTGTTCTTGAATCATCTTTAATGAATAATAGCTGGATTTGTTTTGACCTTGAAGAAGTTCATCTTTTTGAGAAATCTTAATATCCTTGATTATATTCCTTAGAATATGAGGAGGAAGGAAATTAAATTTGTTTAGTTTCATAATTCCCTTTTGATTTAGATCACTTACTAAATTTGATTTTATATAGTTGGAAGAGTAAAAAAATCCTATCTTTGAGTAATAACCCCTAATAATGTTTAACTTCATTAACATCTTTATAAAAAGTCTTAATTCAGAATCATTTTGTATTATTTCGGAAAAAGTTTCTCTTAAAAATTCTGGTGATATTTTCGATTTTTTTTCGAAAAAGCTAACGAGTTTACTTGATTCAAGTTCATACACAAATGTTATATTTTTATCTGATCTTGTATAGAAATATGTTTTTTTCTCTCTTAATTTTGAATTCTGGAACTTTTTTAAGTATTCTTTTAAATTGATATTCGTAGTTTTTGATAGTTCTGTAAAATTTGATTTCTTCATCAGAAAATGTTCCTCTAATAAATCTGTTAAGGTTTTTGAGTCAATAGTATCTAGAGTTTGTATCTCTAAAGAGGGGAAAAATTTTTCAATAAGGGTTAATAATTTAGTAAATATTCCAGAAGTTAAATCATTGTGAAAAGAGGAAATCATCAATTTCAAAGTTTCTCGAAGCCGAAATAACTCATCATAATTTAAATTCGAACAAAACTCGAACATATTTAACAAAGAGATAATATTTTCTTCATTACCTTCCTGAGGTAAACTATTCAGCAGAATATCTATAATAAGATTAGCTAAATCCGGTTTTATTTTAACTATTTCCGATAAAAAAAAGTGAACATTGTCTCTGATATCTTTAGATTCGTCTGTTAGCAATGTAGCTATTGAATGCATTTTTAATTTTCCTAATTCCGGTTTCGCAATCAAAAAAAACCCTATGACTATTATTGAATTTAATCTTAATTTTATATTCTCTGATTTAAGAAATGGCTCAATTCTTTGGATAGTCTCCTGAGAAATTAGATCAATACTAAGTTCTGCTAAGATACTAAGTACATATGTTATTGGAACTTGATGTTCAGGCTGGTCTAATAAACTCTCTAATTCTACAATTAATTTTAACACTTTTTGAGTTTTATTCTTACTTAGAAATTTGTTAAGCTTATCAACTAATGGTTCAAGAACCAAATTGTTTTGAAATTGTTTTAGATTAAACATTTTTTTTAAAGACTATACAAGTATAAAGCAAAGTAATCCTTAATCTAATAAGAATTTTTTGAATGGTTCAATTTCTAAAATTTCCTTAATATCTTGAATTAAAAAGGTCGGGCGTGAATTAGTTAAACTTTTCTTAGTACCATGGCCAGATAGTGAAGCAATGCTATTAATTTCTGCATTTTTAGCACATTGAATATCATGAGGAAGGTCGCCGATATAAAAAACATCTTTTTTCTGAATTGAAATTTTAAAATCTTTCTTGATTACCTTTAAAGCTGCATATATAGGATAAGGATTTGGTTTTCTATAATGCGTATCGTCTCGAGAAATAAACACTGAAAAATATTTATCTAAATTGAATTTTTGAATAAATTTTTTCATTCTTTCCCCTCGAGTATTAGACACTATTCCTAAAATGAAATTCCTTCCTTTAAGTTTAATTAAAACTTTTTTTAAATTAGGTTTTAATGTTTCAAACTTCTCATATTTGGGATAAGTACGTCTAAATTTTATAAAGAATAGTAATCTCTTCCATACGCTTGGAATATATCTCTTGTAGAGTTTAACTATTTTTAACAGTGCCTTTATTCTATTTTTTGAATCTGCTTCTTCAAAAATTCTTGCGAAATCAATTAATCTTAAATTTTCTATATTTTTCCAATTATAGAATCGTTTTTTTAAAAATAAGGAGGCTGTGTATTCTAAAGATTTTTGAGTGATGATAATACCATCAAAATCAAACAGTATTATTGGTTGATGAGACATGTGTGTATTTAAAAGTGCGTTTTACCACTTAAATTTAATCATTCACTAAATCAAAAAGAAGTTTCATATATTAAAAAAAAAAATAAGATTTTAGAGTCCGAAGACGATTCTCATTATATTAATATGCCATGGTGTAACTAAGTCAGTGTGGGAATGTGGCCCGTAAATAGATTATTGTCAATTAGGTTCATGTACTCTTGACGACATCGACAATGAAAAACAGCAATTAACCGATTATCTACACACTCTAAAAAGCAGAATCAAAAATACTCCCAATAAAACCAGAAAAAGATCCAACAAAATTAATCAAAAAGAAATTGACGAAATAATCCTAAAACCCGACTTATTCAACCAGAACTTATACCAAGAATACATAGAATTTTTCCCCTTTTGATTAGAAACATAAAAAAAAAGTATAATTTCAAAGAACTAGGTAAAGTATGGAAAGAAAACAACCATCTCATTTTTAACCTTGAAATTGTTATGGAAGCCGACGTTAGAAAGCTAAACGACAGACGAAAGGAATTATCGCTAAAAATCATTAACGAAGCTAACCCATTAATTGTTCAACAATACCAATCGAAGATTGAAAAGTTAAGAACATTCATTATTAGTTATGTAAGCAACGTTTACACGCCCATAATTAAAAAGTATCAATCATTAAAAGAAAGCATCAATTCCAAATTAGAACAATTTTGCTTTTCGGTTGTGGATGCACTCAATACAAAGCTTGAAAAGGTTACTAAAAAATTCGAGATGGATATTAACGAATTTTATTTTGATGACGGTTTAGAACTTTGTATAACGGTTAAGAAAAGGCCATTTAGTAAGTTCCCTCTTAGACACCTATATTTTGATGATTTGGAGACCAAGCACAAGAAAGTGATAATTCAGATCCTCAAAACTGAGTTGTAATGATAAGTTCACCACCTAATGCACTTAATGTTAACACTAGAAAGAGGAAGAAGAAAGGGGGGATTGGTTTTTAATCTTTGTTCCCATTGTTCTTCCTTTATCTTGATATTAGAAAGGAAATTTATCTTTCTGTTTTTTTTTAAAATACTATAGTATTTTAGTATGATTTTCAGCTTCTCATAGAAACACTACTTTAAAATAATAATACCTTCTTTGGGTTTTGAAGTAAAAAAGATAAAAAAAAAGAATTTAAAAGAATTCTTGATTTCGTCTGGCTCACTTATCGATTTCATCTGGTTCGACAGAGACGTGAGAGAGCAACCAATCAAGATGTTTTTCGACTTTATTAATATTTAAGACGGTGGGCAAGAACATTACCTCATCTCTTCCTCCGGGCATAATCGTTAACGAACCAGCTCTTAGCAAGAAGAATTCAAAAACATCAGGAATCTCCTTCTTGAATCGTAAACTTTTCACTGGAAATCTTTCAGCTGAGCTAAAAATACCCATTTTATGGATAATTTCATTTCTTTCAATTTTGTAATAATCGAATCTTGTACTTATAATTACTATTCCTAAAATGAATACCAGAATTAAAGTCATTGCCAGATAGAACTGTGTTGATAGACCTAGATTCAATGTCCCGAAATTCAGTGATATCGCGAAATTTGGAAGAACTAAGAATACTACAAGTAGAAGTACTACTACGATCGCTAAAACTAAAACAAAGAATTTGGTTGAAGAAAAGTCAAATGCGGTTACAAATATATTAATAAAAAAGACAATAAACCAAACTGTGCCTAATATTGAGATCGGATTGCCGCCTATGACTTGAATTATCCATAGAATAAAGCTAGTGATTAAAAGAGGCCAGAAAAAAATGATTTTTGGGTAGCTCCTTATATATATTTCACTTGGGTGTTTAGGTTGTTTTATTTGTTCAGACATAATAAATTTTCACTAACCCTTAATTTTTTATAATTTAAAGAGGATTATATGAAATAATAGATAGATGTGTTATTTAAATATTAGTATCGTTTAGCTTTACCTTAAAAAGAGAAAAAGTAAAGTCAAATTCTAGATCTTCCACTCAAATAAACTGATATTGAAGAAATGTTCTGTAGAGCGTACTTTATAACTCAATAAACACTTGATAGGAAAAAAACTCTTTACAAATCAATAGTAAGACCCCATTGATTCTATCATCCGATAAGTAAGTTCTACATTCTTATTCCCATTCTCACTTATCCCTCCATGCCCCGGCAATAAGTATTTCACATCTAAGTTAGTCATTAATTTAATGGAATTTTTTAGTTTTTCCAATGAGCCACCTGGAAAATCATATCGTCCAAAACTACCACCTTTAAAAATTAAATCACCTGGTATCAAAACTTTTTTATCCGGTTCATAAAAGCATATTGAACCTGGAGAATGACCAGGAGTATAGTGGATCTGAAAACTAAATTCTGAGGAGATCCTAATTTGTTTAACTTCACTTAAATCATGAACTTTAAGGGGTGATACTTCAATACCAAATCTCCTTGCAGTGATACCTAATACAACGGGTAGAATCTTTGTTTCATCACCTTCCTCTAATATCCTAGCTGCTGTCCCATATGCAAAAATCTCAGGAGGATCGTCCTTTAAAATTTGGATTAGTTTATAAATCCCAATTACATGATCTACGTGTTCATGAGTTAAGAACACTTTCTTGATTCTTTTATAATCCAAGTTTAAATTTTCCATTCCTTTAAATAACCCATTGAGGGAAATTGCATTTCCTGCATCAAATACACTTAGTTCTCCAGTGTTATTATCTCTAATAATATACTGGTTACAATCAAGCATCATATTTTCGGAGAAAAAGAATAGATTCTTAATTATTTCTTTACCTATTTTTTCTGATTCGTCTTTTGAAAAAAACATTATGATCCAACCACTTAGCCAAATAAAATTATCTCAAATTTAATGTTTTTCTTTCATATGATATAATTAGATATAAATATTAATATCCAAAAAATAAATAATACTTATGGTTGAAGAACCCAAAATTGAGAAATTAAAATCTAAACTCAGTTTTGGTGTAAAATTTTGGTTAGAATTCGAAGATAAAAGTATCTTGGGAAAAGGTTGGGCTAATTTGCTTAACAATATAGAAAGAAATAAAGAAGGTTCCTTGACTCAAGCAGCTAAAGAGTGTAACTATTCTTACAAGTATGCATGGAATATTCTGAAGAGAATTGAAGGTAGAACAGGAATGACTGTTGTGATAACTGGTAAAGGTGGTCCTGGAGGTGGAGGGTGGGTTAAACTAAATGAGTGGGGAAGATATCTTTTACAGAAATATAATGTTTACTCCAAAAAATTAAAAAGAATCGAACAAAATCTTGAAGAAACAGTGAAAACTAATTAATAAATAAATTTTAATTCAAACAATGATTAATTTCAATAATATAAGTAAAATGTAATAGGAAATGTTTAGTTAAGCCCTCGATAAAGATTATTATTACGGGGATTAAAAATGGGGGAAGATCGCTTACAACAATTAGGTGAAATAAAAGCTTCAGAGATAATGGTGAGAAATCCCCTTTTTATAACTCCATATGAAAAAATTAGTAAAACCGAACTTTTAATGCTTAAGAAAAAAATAGGTGGACTTCCTGTCGTTAAGGATCAGAAAAATCGACAACTAATTGGTATCATCACCCAAAGAGATATACGCTTAGCTAGGTTTGCTATGAGTTTAGAATCACCTAATACTACAGTTAAAGATTTAATGACTTCTGAACCATACGTTATTAAAAAGGATGAAATTATTAGAAATATCCTCAAATTAATGTTTAAAAAAAACATCCAACGTTTACCTGTTATTAATGATAGCTATCAACTTATTGGTTTAATTGTACAAACCCAAATCTTAAAAAAATTATTTGAATTTATGAAAAATTAATTAATCTATAATTTTTTTAATAAAAATATAAAAACAAAAAAATCACAAATTTTGTAAGTTAATAACATAATAAAAAAAAACAACCAATTGATTTGAAATGGCAATACCTCTATCAGGTACACCAATTATAATTGATATAGGCTCAGCCTATGTAAAGATCGGATTTGCAGGAGAGCCTGGTCCTAGATTTGTATTTCCATGCATTACTGGTACTGAGAAATATAAATCCGTTATGGTTGACATCAGTGCTAGGAGCATGTATGTAGGCAACGATGTGAGTAGGATGCGTGGTGTTCTTAAGATCAACCACCCAATCGAAAGGGGCGCGATTATGGACTGGGACAGCTATTTCGAAATTCTGAATTATATATTTTATTCTCTACTACGAGTAAAATCCGTTTCGGATTATCCAGTTTTTTATTGCGAATCCCCATTTATGCATCGAGAGACTAAAGAATATATCGCCAGATTATTGTTTGAAACTCATGGTGTATCAAGTTTAATAATGATGGCTACACCATTGCTATCATTGTTTAGTGTAGGCTTAACCACGGGGTTAGTTATAGAATCTGGGGATGGTTTAACGTGGATCGCTCCGATCGTGAACGGAGTAATGCAAGATCATGCTGTCCAAAAGCTTGCATTAGCAGGAATTGATGTAAATCATAATTTAAAAAACCTCTTGATGAGAGAAGGTGTTAATATTACATCGAGTGCTGCTGATGAAATTATTCAAGAAATTAAGGAAAAAAATTGCTATTTTGTCATAGATCCTAATGATCCTCCAAAAACCGGAGAGAAATTTGCTGTTCCAATGCCGGATGGCTCAAATATCACTGTTGCTAATCATGTTCTTTATCAAGCACCAGAAGTTCTTTTTAATCCAGGTATGTTAGGGGTAAGTAGTGTCATGAATCTTACCGAAGCAATAATTGCTAGTTTAAGAGTTCTGGATAACAAATATTGGCATGAGTTATTATCTCATATTGTATTTTCAGGTGGGAATTTATCATATAGTGGTTTTGAACAAAGACTTCAATCAGAGTTAATTGCAGTTTTACCGCAGTTAGGCTCGATCCCGAGGCCAAAACCTACATTATCTACTGTGAAAACTGAGTTGATTAAACTTCAAGCTGTAGAGATTTCTAAAAAGGTACATGATAATTGTAGTCATTGTGGTGAGATGATAGATTTATCCACTGGTATTGAACATTGTCCTTCTTGTGGGGGGAGATTATCCTTACCTGAAATTAAGATCGATCTCTCTTCTCGAAGTGAGACTAAAAGTTCAAAAAAGAAAAAAAAAAAATGTCCCCATTGTAATAAGGAAATACAAGATGCTACTTCCCTATTTTGCCCTTATTGTGGAAGATCAGTTGAAACCTTTGAGAAACCTGATATTTCAATAGAAAAAACACCAGCTAAAAATTTTGTTGAATATATGGAAAGTTCTAACAAAGTTATCAAATTTTTTATTCCTGAGAATTTTCAATTTGCAATTTTTAACGGTGCAGCTATTTTAGGGAGTTTACCTTCGTTTCAAAAACTCTTTATTACACATGAGCAGTTTCAATCTAATAGTGATCTCTTATATAGAGATATAAGCGAAATTCTTTGAATTTTTAATTTTAGATCATTTTTATCTTGAATTGGTTCTTTAGATACCGTTAATTTTTAATTTTAAGGTAAATTAAATAATTAAAATGTAATAATCAAAATTTGGTTTATTTTGTTGAGAAGCAATTATCGCAATATACTGGTCGTGTTTCTAATTTTGTTCTTCACATTAAGTATAATTCCTAATGTTTTAGGTAAAACGAGAAAAGCATACTTGACAGATTTTATTTATAGTACCGAGACTGAAGGTCAGGGTTTTGAGTATGATGAAGATCCGTTCGGAGATATTTCTTTTGAAGCAACAGCTTATGCTTTAGAAATTTTAGTTAGTTTTGGGACAAACGCCCATGATATTACTAACCTTAAAACTAATCTAGAGGATGAGATAAGTTATATGTTTAGTAACGATGCTGTCGACTTATATAATTTGTATTTTCTGTTTAAATCGTTATTTATTCTTCAGAGTGATTATGCAATTGAAGGAGGTTTACAAGATAGAATTTTTCAATATTTTAATGACACAGAACAAATCGGTGGTGGTTTTTCAAATCTAAATATCTCAATGTCACCAAATTTAAGCTCAACATATTTTGTTATTCAAATTCATTCAATGTTGGCCCCTTCTGAAACCTTACAGAATTTAACCCTCCACAGGAATTGGATATTGTTACAGAATAATACAGATGGCGGTTATGGAAATAAGACTTCCACTTTACTTTCTACATATTATGCTGTCTCGCTCTTGGATCAATTAACATCTGTTGATGATTTAGTTAATAAAAGTAAAACACTTTCTTACTTAACCTCTTTTTACATCAATAATCCATCAGATGTAAATAATATTGGTGGATACTTACCTGATCTAACATCTAAATCCTCTTTACTCAGCAGTACTTATTATTGTGTTATGTCGATAAATTTAATTGATAATAATTTTTTAAATGCTGATAAAACTCCACCTTGGGTTTTATCTCGGCAGTATTTCCAAGATGGTGGATTTACTGATATTACGGAAGGATACAATCAATTATCCTCGTCGGTGATAGGATCATATTCTGCTTTTAAAATTTTAGCAACTTTTGATCCATATTTAGGAAATTTAGCGATTGATATATGGATGGTAGAATTTAATTACTGGATATTAATAATCTTAATGGCAGTAATCGGTATATTAGCTGTTATTGGTGTTTTCATATGGCGGAGAAGAAGGATCTAAATTTTGTTGATTTTGAGGAAGTTTTAAATAAATTCAGTAAATTTACTTCAGTACCTAGAGACGATAGTCCCTTAACTGTTATTTTTCTCCTCCAAAATACATTTCCAGCATACAAAAAACAAATAAATTATAATTCAAATTTAATGTTAATTAACCAAATTCCAACAAAATAATTTATCAGAAGTTATGTGGAATAAAAAGTTAAGTTCAATAAAAATCTCACATTTCCTTAAAAAACAGTTAAGATTATATTGAATTAAATTTTTAAAAGAAGAGAGTAATAAAAATAATAATTATTACGATGAAGCAATACACTATACTATAAATATCTCATAAATTAGAATTAAGTTCCTTTTGCAAAATGGCAATTTTAGAAGTTGGTATTAACTTTGGCATGAAAAGCTTGATTGAGATAAAGTATTATTCATCTTCGGATAATGTGTTAGATCCAAATTTGCGTGCTGGATTTTTACAGGCATTAGAGAGCTTCACTAGTGAAGTTTTTGGTGATGATATATCTATCATCTCCCTTGCCTCATTCAAGCTTGCATGTTCTTGTGAAATGATAAGTTTACCCGGAAATGAGCTTGAAAATAAGCAACCTCTATTATCATTTGCAATTATAGAAAAAGGAACGGAAACAACAATAGTGAAGCAGTATTTGGGTGAAATTCTCTCTCATTTTCTTAATCGCTTTTCTCTCAATGATATTTTTTCAAAAAAACCTAAATATTTTAAGAAGTTTGAGAGTAGGATTAATCAAATTTTAGGAGACTTGAAATTAAAAACAGAAGATCGATTTAGATCTATATTTTAACAATTAATAGGAATTGATTTTGAGTTCAAATATTGGTGCTGAAGCTAGAGGCGCATATAGTCGTTACTTAGAAGCTGGATCTTTGGAAGAGCAAATTAATTGTTTGGAAGAATTTATCTCTCTCGTTCCTAAGCATAAAGCAACGGAGAAAATAGTTGCGTTAAATAAATCTCGGCTTTCGAAGTTAAAGCGAGAAGTAGAAGAAAAAAGACAGAAACAAAAAACGATTCATAAAGTTGTTTCTCCCTTTTCAATAAAGAAAGAGGGAATTCAAGTTATTTTGATAAGTTGCCATTTCACACCGGGAGTAGGTAAGACTTCGGTGTTAAACTATTTAACGGGAGCAGCAAAAGATAAGATTGGTAAGTATACACCATTACCCGAAATAGGAATTTACAGATATCATAAAATCCGATTTCAAATCGTAGAAATGCCCTCCATTATGAAAGGTGCGTCACGGGGGGTGGGAAACGGAAAAGAAATACTTTCTCAAATTAGATCATGCGATTTAATTTGCTTGTGTATTGATTTATCTAGAGGTGTTGAAAGTCAGGTGAATTTATTGTTAAATGAATTATCGAATGCTGATATTCGGATAAATAGACCTTTACCACCATTAAATATTCAAAAAACCGGTTCAAATAAAATTCAAGTTTTTTATTTATCTGACCAAGCTAAAGAATTTGATGATAATGGAGAATTCATTGAAAAAATCAAAGAAGTAGTAAAAGCTAACGGAGTTCGAAATGCAATAGTAAAAATCTATGGTGAAATCTCTCTTGATGATATAGTAGATACATTAACACCCTCTGTTGTATACAAAAAAGCAATAATTATAGGTACAAAAGGGGATCTTCCCTACACAGAAGATATTTTCAATAAGTTAAAAAACGATTATCAGGATAAATTTCCTCTAGCTATTGGAATAAGTGTTGTCAAAGGGAAATTTCCTCAAGATTTTGGGGAATTGTTATTGAGATATTTAAGAAAAATAAGAATCTTTACTATGAGCTCTGGAGGAGATATTGCAGATAAACCGTTAATAATGGAAGAAAATTCAAGCATTAAAGATGCTGCCATTAGAATTCACAAAAGATTCTATGAATTGTTCGATCACGCAATAGTTATAAGAGATGGAGCTCGTCAGAAACGTAAGGTAGTTGGATTAGATTATGTTCTGATTGATAATGACATAGTGGAATTCTATACAATATGATTACTTGTATTTCGTTAGTATTTTATCTTTGAAATTATACTGGGAATTTCTTGTATTTCTGTTTGATATATTGGATTCAAGTAAGAAATTCCCTCTAATATATTTTTAATACTCTCTAAACTATAGATTAAGGATTCCAGGTAATCTATAACATCACCTTTGAAAATCTTTATTTTATATTCTTCTTCAAACGTTCTGCATATTTCTTCAATCGTTAAATGATGTTTTACACGTGAATTTAATATCATTTTTTCAAAATTTAACTTCCCGCAATCGCAATAAGGTGAATCCTTACAACTGCAATTAAAAATATCATTTAACCATTTCGAGATGAAATCGATATATTCACGAGAAAATGATTTTCTCTTCTTAACATGCCCTGCGGACATTAAAGATAATACACTGCTACTAAATAAATTATTGCTAAGATATTTCATATTCACATTTTTTGCTAAATCTGCTACAATTCCCTTTGATAAATACACATTTTTAATAGGTTTAAGATCAAGAGCAACTTCAATTATGGACTTTTTTTTATTCTTCAACACTTCTATTATTTCTAAACATTGCTTAGTAGTCAAGAAACTCTTAGCAACAGCTTGTCCTAAACGTGTTGACTTGTAAACATGATTTTCTTTTATTCGTAAGAGTTTTAACTTATTAAGTCTTTTCAAAAGTGCATTTAAATCATAATCATCATTGATTAAAAGATTGTAATACTCGTAAATTTCATCTTTTTCAACACCATTGGTAAACATAGATATAAACGCTATTAATTCTGTTAAAAATTTACTTTGTATTGGAGGTAATTCAAAATCTTTTATCTTTCCATTTAATAATTTAATAGCTATTTCTTCTTCTGTTTCTTTCATCTTAGGAGAGTATCTTTGCCCTGTTTCGATGAGTAAATATGCAAAACCTTTATCGTGTTTTTTTAATCTTCCAGCCCGTCCAAGCATCTGTTCAAATTCCGCAACTGTTAACCATTTTATTCCCATAGCCAGAGATTCAAATATTACTTGGCTTGCAGGAAGGTCTACTCCCGCGGCTAAAGCTGCTGTAGCCACTACACCCGCTATTTTTTGAGTTCGGAATTTTTCCTCTACAGCCTTTCTTTCTTCATTTGCTAAACCAGAATGATACGCAACTACATTGATTCCTCTATTTTGTAAATAAGATGCGATACTTTCACATTTTTTCCGGGTATTAGAAAAAACAATCGATTGACCTCGAAATCCATAATGTGATTTTTTCATGTAAGATGATCTTACTAACTTTGAAATATGTTTATATTTCTGAATTTCGCTAAAGCATAATAATAGATGCCTTTCAATTGGAACAGGTCTGCTATTATACATTATCAATCTACAATTTAATTTATCAGCTAATAACTCTGGCTCTCCTAATGTTGCACTTAGAAACAAAAATTGAGCTCCTTTGTACAAAAACTTCAACCGAGCAATAAATCCATCTAATAAATATCCTCTCTCTGAATCAATTAATGTTTGAACCTCGTCAATAATAATCGTATCAATATTTCCTAAAGTAGCTTTATTTCCACTCCGTAATATATAGTCAATTGCTTCATAAGTGGCTATAATAATATCAGCATTAAATAGATCTGGTTGATCATTATTCTCCCGCTTTTCAAACATTGATTCACCAATCTTTTTTATAATCTCTAAGTTTAAGGACTTATATTTTTCCTTAAATTCTTCAGTTCTTAAATTCGCTAAAGCCACTATTGGGACTAAATACAGCATTTTTGAGTTTGAATCATTAATAACTTTTGAAATACCAGCAAGTTCACCTACTAATGTTTTCCCTCCTGAAGTGGGTGCCATTACTAACTGGCTTGAATAATCGCTTAATAACCCTTTTTTAATTGATATTGCTTGAATCGGTAATAAGAAATTTAAATTCAAAATTTTCAACAAAATCTTAAAATTTTGAGGTATGTCGAGACTTTCAAACTCTTGGTTAAGATATTCTTTGCCTATTGGTGTTTTCTTTTCAGTGTCATAGAGTGTAATTTCTTTATTACTGACAGGATCAAAATCTGCATGAAATACGGATAATACCTTTGTAACATCTTTAAATTTAAGTATCATATGCATAAAAAAGTTCTTTAGTTTTGGATTAATGCGTTTATTAGTAATTAATCCTCTCATCTTGGCTTCACGAAGAATTATGTCATAAGCACATTCAGAGCATAGTATTTGATTTTTAAATGATTTAATTTGAATATTATTGGTCAAAATCGTAAACTTTTGAGAATCTAAACAAGATTGACAGAAAATTAATCTTATAATATTATTTTTGTCAAATTGAAATTTAGTTAACATCTCTTTCACAGTTGTAATATCATTCAGAGATGTTTGGTTTGAAAAAGCAATAAATTTATTATATTGAGATATTAAGAATTGTTTGAAAAAATGAGGATTTACGGGAGAAACAACCCCATCCTTTTCAATCTTATTGAAACTCAAGGGGCGTACTTTATTTTTAAAATCCAAACCAAAAAGTACACTTCCTCTAAAAAAAGGTTCACTTATATAAGAAAATGTAAAATTTTTTTGGTGGAATTTCTTTAAATAAAAGAAGTTTACATTAAACGGTAAATCCTTCTTAGCTGAATACTTTCGATCAAAAACAATAAAAAAATTTCGTGAGACCAAACTCAAAGATTAAACCTTTTATTACCTTGTTGTAATAAAATAAAGGGAAGTATTAAACTTCAATTTTTCCTTTAGTAAACGAAAATCAATGAAATAAGTAAATAAAAAAGTAAGAGTTTTTAAAAACCAAAAACTTGTTTGATTTTATCGTATACTGCCTTAACCTGCCTAAGCTTCCCTTCATCTCCTTGATTTAAAAAGTGTTCGATCCACTGTGCTAATGATCCACCTTTAATCCAATCAACGAAGTATTCAACTGCTTGACGTTCTTCTGCACTCATTTTTAATTCTTTTTTTTTCTTATTTAGATTATAATTTAAAATTTATTTCTTATATAAAAATTATAAATCATACTATTTTATATTTTTATAATTCCAAATCTATAAATTGAAGGTAATAAAAATTAGAAATAATAATTAAAGTGATAAAAATTTGCCAGACGTTCGAATAAAAACACCAAATCTTGATGATATTTGGTTAAAATGGAAAAAAAAGGCTGTAAGACAAGATCGTAAAAAAATGGAAAAAGAATTTGGAACAAAGGGAGCCATTTTTTCCTTGGATGCCGTAAGCGCGGCAGAATATGTAAAAAATACAATGAAGGAGTCAGCGATATACTTCGCAATTAAACGATCTCTTGGTCCGGCACCGAAAGGAAAGGAAGATAATCTAGTTACTGCTCCAAGAGTAGGGAGAGAGCAATTCTATTCTTTTAAAGGTGCTGGAAAAATTAACAAGGAAAATTGGAAAGGAAAAGAAAAAGTTCCTCAATTTGAGTCAATACAAACAGTAATTTGCAAGAATTGTAGAGGTAAGGGGTATATTGAAAATAAATGTAAAACTTGTAAAGGTACTGGAAAAATCGAAGAAAATTTTACAGTTTTAGTTGGTGAAGAACAAAAAAAAGAGAAAAAACCATTTTCGTATCCATGTGGCATCTGTCATGGGACTGGGAATAGAACAGAATCCTGTAAAGAATGTGGTGGTCATAAAAATATGTATAAATATGAAGTTTTGCCAGTTCCCTTTCAAACTGTGGTTACTGGTGTCCCAATTCTTCATAGTAGTGCACAAACTGAATACGAAAAAGAAATCGGAAATGATCTTCATAAAATGATTGAAGATGTTGAAGGAATTAAATTCAGCAATTTTAAAGAATTAGAATCAAAAGTTGAGGCTAGTTTAGGGTATATAAATAAAAATATAAGTAAAACAATAAGTGGTGCAAGGAGTGATTATAGAAAGCATGAGAAGGATAAAGACGCACAAATCACAACTCAAATTTATCTATTTCCAATGATTCAGATGTTCTGTGAAACTAAACGTGGGAGTAAATTTGAAATCTACAGTTTAGGTTCAGGGAATAAATTTATGACATATTCTAATTTTTAATCCTCTTTTTTTTAATTTTGGGGCGATATACTTTAACTGAATTATTTGTTAATTTCTGATTTAAATAAAATATATAAGACAAAAGTTTCATATTTCATCAAATCAAAAAAATAATGATTTATATGTTAATTGACCCTAAAGTGAAAAAATTAGATATTTTTAATGGTGGAGGTGGGATCGTAGAAAGGGAAATTAAACTACCATTGAATCAAGGAACCAATAAATTCGAGATAGCAAACGTTCCAGCCTCTTTTGATCCGAACTCAGCTGATATTATATTAAACTATATAAATCCCGAAGATAAGGAATACATTAAGCTGCAACAAACGATAGTTTCACTCCCAGATAGTATTAATTCAAATCAAATTATCGACCGAGAAAAATCTGCTGCAAATAGTATCATATCGTATGCTATCGATTTCACACGGGAAATGCGAGAAAGAGTTTCGAGTATTTGTGAAGCCAGTTCTTATAGAACATATGCAGATATGATTGGTACTTTTGATTTTATACTAAATGCAAAAAGAGAAGGTGACATAATTGTAAAGATTAATTATTTCGTTAGTGATATTAGAATTAAATGGGAGACTACGCTTAATGTAAATATTGATAGTGATAATAATGCTGAAATCGAAGGCTTTATCGTAGTTGATAATCAAACTGCTTTTACATACGAGGATGTAGAACTCAGTTTTGCAATATTTGAAATTCCTATTGACACGACTCTTGGTTTTTCTCCACTAAATGCGCCTAACATACAACCAATGTATAACGAAAGCGAAGAAGTACAACAATCCCTTCCACGTAAAGTAATGAAAAGAACTCAAAGATTGAAAAATCTTATGTTGTGAGGTTATACGAAATGAAAGCTAATGTGCCAACGAGAAAAAAAATAAAATTAAATTGGTTTAAATCAAAATGCGAATTCACTATTGAACGAAAAACAAATATTGAGTATAACGCAAATTCAGCTACATATAATAAACAAGAATGGGATGTTATTGTCAAATATATTTTTATTAAAGAAGGAGATCCTAAAGATATTCCAGCGAATTCCCCAATGACTATATACAAAAATCGACTCCCTTTCTTATTTTTAACCACATCTACAACAATTGGTAATAAGATAATCTCTGAAGAAATGATTGATGATGATATTTCTGTCGAGGATGATATCGTTCTGATAGTTGAGGGAAAACCAGAAATAACATTTGAAGATGCCCTTAAACCTAAAGAACACATTGAAGTACGGACTAGATATGATAAAATTATAAGAAAGATCACCATAGAGAATAAACTCGATAATGAAATTGATTTGACACTAGATTTTAAACAAACTAAGGATGTGACTTTTGTTAAATCTACCCCTGAACCTACAGTAAAAGAAGAACCAAATTATATATTTAAAATTACAATTTCCTCAGACCAAAAGAGTAGCGTGGTCATCGATCTCCAAGCAAAAATAGTCAAACGAGTAACCCGAATTAAGCCAGAATATATTAAAATTGAAGAGAAACGTATTAATTTAACTAAATAATTTTCTTTATTTCTTTTTTTTTGTGAAAAATTTACAATTTTTCCTTCAACATAAACATGCTAACTAAAATTTTCCCACAAAATTAAAATTCGAGGATAGATAAGTTGAAACTTAAATATATTTAAGTTGAAGAATATGGTAGAAACTGAAGAAAAATCATTTGTATATAAAGGAAACACACTGAAAGGATATTTTTTACCTTCAAATCCATTGATAATATCTTTGATAGGGATTTTTACTGCTTTATCTTATGTTGTTACCGCTTTTATTCAAGTTCCTATTCCCGCCACAGGAGGTTACATTAATGTTGGAGATTTAATGGTAATGTTTACAGCGTTGCTATTTGGACCGATTGTGGGCGGTATTTCTGGAGGTGTGGGTCCTATGCTAGCTGATATGTTCTCCCCATATTATATATACGCTCCCGCAACATTAATTATAAAGGGAATTGAAGGATTCATTATTGGATTTATCTCAAATCCTAAGGATAAAAGCTCACGTATATCCTATCGTGATATAATTGCTGTCATATTAGGGGGTTTATTGATACCATTTGGGTATTTTATATTTGAAGCTTATGTTCTTAATTTAGGGATCTCTGTTGCGTTAGTTGAAGTACCGGGAAACTTCTTTCAATTTGGATTTGCAGCTATATCTTCAATATTACTAATTACAGCATCGCGGAAAAACATTATTAATAGTATGCCTCAGGTGTTTAATAAGATATTTATTATTGAAGAGTAGTAATGATTTTTTAATTTAATCTATTCGCTAATAATAGAAAAATGAGTTATAAAAACTAAAATTTGGTGTGATGGCAAATTCTTGAAACTCTTTCTCTTATATTAATTATACTATTTAGTGTATTAGGAAGTGTTGGAGCCATTTGTGCTGCTGGTGCATTTGTGTTTTTAGGAGAAAAATACCAAAAATCACTTATTCCTCTCTTGATTGCATTTGCAACTGGTGTTCTACTTTCAGTAGCTTTCTTAGGATTAATACCTGAAGCATTAGAATTAGTTGCAGAGCCAATTCTTATCATGCCTTATATCTTAGGAGGGATCTTAGCATTTTTTATTATGGAAAAAATCATTATCTGGAGAAACTGTAGGGATAAGGAATGTGATGTCCATTCGCACGCTTCTGGATCAATTATTCTTTTAGGAGATGCTCTACATAATCTCACAGATGGAATTGTAATCGCTGCATCCTTTTTGATTCATATAAACCTTGGAATCGTCGCGGGTTTAACTATTATGGTTCACGAACTTGCTCATGAAACGAGCGATTTTGGAATTCTTCTTCATTCAGGTTATTCAAAAAAGAAAGCATTTACATATAATATTTTGTCTAGCTCAACTACAATACCAGCTGCGATCATTTCATTTTTTGTTTTTGAATCGATTTCTTTTATCGTTCCTTATTTACTTGCGATCTCCGCTGCTAGCTTTATATATATAGCTCTATCAGATTTAACTCCTGATCTTCACCAACACACTGATTTAAAATATAGCCTTCGCCAACTCTTAACGATCCTTGCAGGGATCCTATTGATGGCGTTTTTATTATCATTTTGATAGTATAAACACTAAAACCTTTGATTTAGATTATGTCTTAATAAAGTTTTTATTTAAATCACTCAGCTAAAAAAAAAAGTTGGAGATCTTAAAAAGTTCCTTAACTTAACTCATTCAAGCTATCAGGTAATAATGATTTATCAAAGAAAACCTCTGTTTTTAGAAATACCAATTTCTTCACCTCATTTTAGGGTTTAAACTTTTCTTCATGAATTAGTTTATCTATTGCTTGTACACATGCACCCTCCCAATCATCATCAGGATCTATATTTTCACAGCAATCAGGACACCAATCTTTAGAATAATACTCATCAAAATCGTCTAAATCTCCGTTTAATGTGCTCCCACAATATAAACAGCTTCCCTCATCATATCTTTCGAGGATTTCAGATATTAATTCGATTTTTTTCTTAGCTTTCATTTTTAAAAAGAATTTTAATTATAACCATTTGAGAATTGGATTAAAGAATATTTAAGTGTTTAATTCTAAACATCTGATAAGTATTAACTCACTCTTAATTTTAACAAAACTTGTCGTTAAATTGTTGATTAACAGTTAAATAAAGATTATTAAACAAGTTTTCTAAATAAATTTAAATATAATTTACATGTTAAGAATTTATAAATTAAGTTGCTTTTTTTTAAAGCAATTTTTATAGAATGCTAATAGCTTTACTGGATTATTTTATTTAATTTTACTAGGCGGATATTGAATTGAGTAGGAACGTCAATTTAAAACTTGCTGTTTATGGGGAAGGAGCAGTTGGAAAAACATCATTGGTAAATGTGTTTCTAGGAAAAGAAGTTCCCGAAAAGTATTCACCTACAATTAACAGTAAAGTGAGTAAAAGAGATTTTGAACTAAAGAAAACCGGTGTAACATTTAAACTAAACATATGGGATGTAGGAGGAAATCGGGCGGTTAATCCCGTTATTAATAACGCATTTTACTCGGATGTTGACCTTGTTCTTATGGTATTCGACATGACAAGACCAGAATTGACATTAAAGGCTCATAAGAAGAATTTCTTAGATAGAATAAACCGTTACTCAGAAGATCCTCTAACACTAATAGTTGGGAATAAATTAGACAAACTCCTTGTGAATAACGATTTTAAAAAAGCGGTACGTAATTATCTTGGTGAAAATAAGAGTTTTTTAATAACTTCAGCTACATCCAAATTAAATGTAACAGACTGTTTTGAACTATTAATGTACACTTTCTTAAAGAAGTCAGAAATTTTACTGCCCGATTTAGTTCCTGAAAATTCGAGTTCAGAATTTATTGAGATTATAGGGAAATCTGTAGAGGAATTAAGAGGTCAGTTGGTCAATCTAGCAACAATTAACGTAAAGCAGCAAGATTTAAAATCAAAAATAAAAATAGTAGATGATTCTTCCCAACAAGAAGTTAGAAAAAAGAAATATCACGAATTTATTCAGCTAGAATTACAAAAAATTTCAAGTCAAAAAGGTGATTTATCTGATAAATTCTTGGAAAACATTAAAGAAATGGAAAGTAAATTAAATCAATTAAAAAAACAAAATATCAAATCATCCATAGTATTAGTGGATAAGTTAAAAATTTCAATAGAAAATTCAAAAAAGACTTGTGAACAACATCTAGAAGCTCTCACCAAATTAAATAGAGAAGAAAATGAACTTTTAATAATTCGTTCAAAAGTTAAAGAAGAAAAATTGTCTGTTTTACCAAAAAAAGTTCCTACTCCTCAAACAGTGAAAGAACCAACGCCAAAACCAATAATCTCTGAGGTTTCTGTTAAACCGAAACTTATAGAAGTTAAAGCCAAATTAAAGCCAGAGCCGGAACTGAAACCTCTAGAAGTTAAAGTCAAACCACAACCCGAATTGGAACTTTCTGAATTTACAGAGCTATTAAAAAAGGTACCAAGACCTCTTGAAATTGGAGCAAGATCAAAACCCACATCGGTACATCCAGAAGTTAAAGCAAAATCAAAACCCATACCGAAACTTGCAGAAGTTAAAGCGAAATCAACACCGGAGCCGGAAATGAAACCTCTTGAAGTTAAAGCAAAACCACAACCCAAACTGAAACCTCTTGAAGTTAAAGCAAAACCACAA
>CAZALK010000010.1:0-148888 GCA_964486045.1 uncultured archaeon | reverse complement strand
ACCCAAACTGAAACCTCTTGAAGTTAAAGCAAAACCACAACCCAAACTGAAACCTATAGAAGTTAAAGTGAAATCAAAACTGAAACCAGAACTAAAACCTCTTGAATTAAAAACAAAATCACAACCCGAGCCGAAACCTGTAGAAGTTAAAGTGAAATTAAGATCAGTTTCAAAACCTCCAATAGCTAAGCCAAAACTAAAACCCGGACTGAAACATTCCGGACTCAAAGCAAAATTAAAACCAATACCAAAACTCCCAGAAGTTAAGAAGAAACCAAAACCTACTAAAATTAAAGAAGTCAAGGTAGTAGCAAAACCTATTAAACGAGATCCAAAAATTGAGTTGTATAACAAGTATGAGAAAAAAAATCCTGGAAAAAGGGCTGTTTATCGAGGTAAAGAAACTAAAGGCTTTTTGGAATGGAAAGAAAAATATGAAAAATCCTAATCTATGAGATTAAAGAATTAAATTTAAAAGGGTGATAAAAAATCTCAAATAAAGAAGAACCTCCTATCAAGGAGATTAAGGAATTTAAAGAACAAATCAGTAGAAATGAACAAAAGGTTGATGCTCAAATTAAAAAACTTGGACAAAGATTGACTGACAAAATACAAAAGCTAGAAGAAAAAACAGCCAATCAAAATAAGATGCAAAGTGAAAAGTTAAGGGAGCAAGATAGTAGCTTAAAAAGCCAATTAAGCAAAAATTTAAAAGAAATTGGTGATCAAGCAGTTACTGAAACGAAGAAACTAGAAAATAAAATCAATGAACAAATTAAAAACTCAAGTGAAAAGTTAAATGAGCAAGATATTAGATTAAAAAGCCAATTAAGCAAAGATATAAAAAAAATTGAGGATCAAGTAATTACTGAAACCAAGAAACTAGAAAATAAAATCAATGAACAAACTAAAAACTCAAGTCAAAAATTTGATGATATTTCAAATAATTATGACAGGAAATTAGAGGAAAGATATAATAAAATTGATAAAAAGTTAGTAGAAGGTTTTAAAAAACTTGGTGAAGCTGTAGATGGAAGATTTAAATTATTTGAACAAAAGTTTAACGAGAATATTGAAAGCATTGAAGTAAAAACTAACTCACTATTAGAAAGAATCAAAGAGATGAATGAAGATTTTATTAATAAAATAAAAACCTTTAAAGAAGAATTTGACATAAAAGATACAGTCCTACGTGATATTGAAAAAAAGCATAATGAGGAAAACACAAAATTCCAAAATCAATTAAAACCTGTTTTAGAAAACCTCAGAAGTCAACAAGATGTAACTAAAATGAAAATGGATGTACTAAAAAAACAATTATATAAAAGCGCGAAAGAATGGATTTCTAACGAAATGAAAACAGCAATAAGAGAAAAAGAAAAGGAAATTCTTATGAATATATGGATAGATGAAATGGGAGAAATTATAAATAACGTGGATCAATTAAAAAAAATGAACCCTAAAGAACTAAAACTGCAGTTAAATGAAATTTCAAGCACGATTGAATCATTCAAACAGAAATTTTTGAAGTGAGATTATTATAAATAATTCATAATTTTGGTTTCTGTATATATTCTTTTTAAAAAAAATAGTTAAAACAAAAAACGGATGAAAATTATGTGTCCGGATATCATTTCTTTAGGTGAATTACTAGTTGAAATAACGCGCACAGAATTGGATACTCCACATGGAATAATTGGAGCAAATTATAAAGGGCCTTACCCAAGTGGGGCTCCAGCTAATTTTATTAGCTCTGCTGCTCGTATGTCAAAACCTTTTAAATTAACAACAGGATACATAGGAGTCATTGGAAATGATGAGTTTGGAGAATGCATTATTAGGAAGTTACAGAAAGATAATATCGATCTGTCTCACATTAGAGTATCAGAATCAGAGCCTACAGGCATTGCGTTCAATCAATATAATTCTGATGGATCTCGTAAATTTATATTTTCTAAGGGAGCTGCTGGAGAAACCTCTCCGGAGGATATAAAAGATAATTACTTTAAAGATATAAAAAACCTCCACATTATGGGAAGTGCTCTCTCTATTAGTAAAAAATCTCAAAATGCATGCTTAAAAGCTATTCAGGTGGCAAAAAAAAAAGGTCCAGATGTGATAATCTCTTTTGACCCAAATATTAGGACAGAAATGTTGGATTTAGATGAAATTCTAAAGATAAGCATACCAATCTTAAAAACAACAGAAATTTTGCTTCCAAGCGGTGAAGAAGCTGAAATATTAGCCAAAGTCAAGGGACCAAAAGAAGCCTGTCAAAGATTACTCGAAATAGGCCCGAGCATAGTCGTTCTTAAACAAGGAAAAGAAGGATGCACAATTTTTACTACTGATAACCCAAAAGGTATAAAAATAACAGGTTTTGATGTAAATGAGGTAGATCCCACAGGAGCAGGAGATGCTTTTGCGGGAGCATTTATAGTGGGCTACCTCAAGGGTTGGGATCTTCAAAAAATCGGATTATTTTCAAATGCTGTAGGAGCTTTGAAAGTAGAGTCATTTGGACCTATGCCCGACACTTCATATGAAGAAACAATGAATTTAATAGAAACAAGTAGATATAAAAATTCTTAATAGTTTTACTAAACAGAAAGCTTAGTCATTAGTATCTTGTATGATGCGGGGGTCAAACAAAGAGTTACCAAATCATAAAAATGTTTGCAATATTATGAATGGATCATTCTACTTACATGAAATAATTATTAAAAAATTGATCTAAAAGTTTTAACGATATATATTCAGTAAAAAATCTTGGGAAAACATTTTTTGTATAATTTCAACGAAAAATGTAAAATATTTGCTAGACTTTTTGAAAAGTATTGAAGATATTGAAAGATTTCTGCGTTTGACTAACTATATAACATATGCAAAGTTTTACCAGTCTCTTTCAATCAAGGTAAAAAACACAGTAACTCCATAAATAGTGAGTAAATGATATATAGAAACCCAGTTTATCATTTATACATCGGTAATATTTAAATTTATTCATTTAGTTTGTCCAAATTCCAAAAAAAAAAGAGAAAAATCAAAATTTAAATATCTGAAATAAGTATAATTCATAAGATACAAATTGAAGTGCAAAATAATGTTCTATTTATATCAACACCTATTTGAACAAAAAAACTATTTTTGCAAATTCAGTAATTAATTTTTATAATTCTACATTCTAATTCTAGATGAGGTAAAGGTATTAAAAATCCAATATTCATAAGCACGGCACAATGACAGACGAATACAAGAGCGAAGAGAAGGATAGTAAATCAGATAAGGAGTTAAAGAAGGTAGATAAGGAATTTTTATCTAAAGCAAAGAATTCCAGAGATATAATTGATAAAAAGCTGAGGACTTTTGCAAATACAATTGAAAATATAACTGAAACTATTACAAATGGAGAGATAGTAGAGAAAAAGGGGATTAGAGAAAAGGATATTTCGGAATTGAGTATTGAAATAAAAGAATCTCAAATAAAGCTTGATGCACTCAACAAAAAGATTGATGATAAGGAAGAATATTTGGCTGTGATTGGGGAAACGATATCCACACTAGAAGATAAGTATAATCGAAAAAATGAAGAAATGAATAATTTGGATGAAAGATTAAATATTACTAAAGAGAGTAAGGAAAACTTAGATCAAGAATATAAAGAGCTTTTGAGGAATAACGAACAATTAATTCTGACTTATGAAAGTAGACAGGTTGATCTAATAGTTCTAACCGATTCAGTAAAAGAAAAAATTGCCTCACAAGAAGAACTACGGAATAAGACTTCAAAATTGAATCAAGAAATTCAAGGACATGAAATAAATCTTGAAAAACAAAGAGAAGAATCTGAAGCTCTAGAGAAAAAACTGAGGAGCCAACGCGCTGAAAATGAAACCTTAAAAATAACAATTAGCAAAAATAAGATTGAACTCGAACATTCCAATATCGAAATAGATGCTAAAGAAGAAGAAAAAAAGTTATTAGCAGAACAAATTGAGAAAAAAGAGAGAAGAATAAAGGAAATAGGGCAAAAATTTGAGGAATATCATGATGGATTTCCTGAAATGGAGAGACAAAGAGAAACTTATGAAGAACTTCTCTCAAAATATAAGATCCAGCTTACTGATAAACAACAACAATTAATAGAAATTGAATCTCGTATTCAAGAAGTGGATCAAACTGTAGAATCTTTAGACGAACAATTAAGTAGCAAACAAAATTTAATAGATGCAAATGAAACAAGAGTAGAAGATTTGAAAAAAGACATTCAAACCTCAAATACAGAATATATTGAGAGAGAACAACGTCTTGAGGCTTTAACAGAGAAATTATCTCATATGGAAATTGAGCATGGAAAATTGGTAAAAGCTAAAGAAGCTATAGATAGTAGTACTAATGATTCAAAAATCATACTTCTCCAATTAAAAGAAGAGCTAAAAAATCAAGAAAAAGAAATTAGGGATAAAGAGAGCAGAATACATCGGTTAGAAGTGTTATCTGCTATTTATAGAGCTTCAAAATTTTTTGGGGGTATATTAATTGGGTTTGGGATATTTTTCATAATATGGGCAATAGGGATATTTGCTAATGTGATTGACTTAGGAGAAGTTAATATAAATTCCTTTTTAATAGTTATTTTCCTTTTAATTGGAGCAATTCTTTCAATCATTTCAGGAATATTCCATCTTGAGAAATCATAAACTACTAAAATAAAATAAATGTTATAAATAGAGAAACTTTTTACTATTTTAATGATTCAATCTTGACAGAAAAAGAACAAGAAGCTGTTTTTCAGGCAAGATCAGTTAGCTTATCAACTGGAATCCTTTATGGTATTGGTTGTGGAATAGGTGGATCAATCTTTGTTTTATTGGGAAGCGCCATCCTTATCGCTCAATCTGGTGTGTTAATAAGTTTAATACTTGGCGGAATTTTAATATTTATTACTGCTTTAAACTATAGTGAGTTATCAACTAGCTTACCTATTTCTGGAGGTGCTTACAATTTTGGAAAAGAGGCACTAGGGGGTTTTTTAGCGTTTATCATTGGTTTTTTTTTATGGATCGCTAATATCGCAACATTCTCATTTTCTGCTCAAGCCTTTGTTACTGTCATTGAAGCCTTCTTCCCATTGCCAACTACGAAAAACTTCTTCATTCTTATTGCTATAATTTCAATTCTTTTTACAGCATTAGTAGTGTTTAGAACTCAAAAAATTGCTTTAAGAACTTTAGTTTCTTTAACTGTTGTATTACTAATTATTTTTGGTATTTTTATAATTTCAGGCTTTTTAATAGCCCCAATTACTAACACTTCTAATTATGACCCAACATTTCTCTCTTCAAGTACTACCTTTTTTAGTGTAATTCTCATGTTCTCTCTATTGTTTATTTTTTTTACAGGGATCACATCAAATCTAGCTTATCTAAATGCAGATTTAAAAAACCCTTCAAAAAATATACCCAAAACCAACATTTTTGCAATTTTGATAACTTTATTTATATATATTTCTATAACCTTAGTTGTAATGATTAATATTGGTAACAACCCAACAGGATTAGGTGATTCCCCAATTTTATTAGCTTTAATCCTTAACAATATATTAGGATTTCCGGGATACTTATTGATGGGCATTGCAGCAACAATATCAACATTTATAGCGATGAGTTCTGCTTTAGGATCAGCTGTAAGTGTTATGTATGCGCTAGCGAGGGATAACTATGTGTCACAAAAATTACTGAAAGTAAACAAGAAGACAAAAGTTCCGACATTAGCACTACTAATAACTACAGGAATCACTATAATATTCACAATTTTAGCACTCATATTTGCAAACATCGGATTGACGGCTAATATCACAACTTTCATTTATTTCTTCGGCTTAGCATTTGTAAATTTTGCTGCTGTGATTCTTAGATATAAAAGAAAAGAACTAGATCGTCCGTTTAAAGCTCCTTTTTTCCCTTATTTACCAATACTCATCGGATCTAGTTGTTTAATTTTAGCCTTTGCTTTAAATCCAACTGCCGTTATCTTAGGTATAATTATATTCATAATAGGGATTACATACTATATATTGACAATTGCAGATCGGCATTCAATAGTTTTTACACTCGCAGGTTTAAAGTTAATTGCATTTCTTCTTGTTGGTTCTTTTATCTGGGTTTTGAATAATTTAGGCACAATCTCTTCTTCCTTACTTGGATTTACAACCGTGTTTTCTTTAGGATTACTCCGTACTTTAATTTTTATTTGCATATTTACACTTGGTACAATTTTTTTCGATATTATACCTCTTAAAGAATTAGTTTATTTTTTCACAACAAGGATATCCAAGAAAGAAGTGGCTATAGATATTGGGATTGGTAGAATAATAGAACTAAGAAAAACTAAATCAAAATTAATCTATTACATAAATATAATTATTGGAGTTGTACAGATTGCATCTTCAATATTCATTTTTTCACTAATCGCTTTAATCACATTTGAGGTTATTTCAATAGAATCTATCATATTTGGAGGCACAATAGTACCTCAAAAAACAGGGGAATTTCTTTTTATTGCTTTTCTTACGTTTTTTGGGACTATTTTACTATTTAGTGGTCCATTAAGTTTGTATTTAAACCGAGAAACAAAAACTCTGGGAATTTAATTTCTTTATCAAATAATGAAAATGTCTTTACCAGAAATGAATCTTCATATTCATTCAACTTTTTCAGATGGAAAAGATAGCATTAGAACAATAGTCCAAAGCGCTTTAAAGCTAGATTTAGATTATATAGCTATAACGGACCATTTTACAGATTCATGGAAAGATTGGGTGACAAACTTAAAAGATGTTGATAGTATCTCAGAATATTTAGGAGAAATAACTGCTTGTCAGAATCATATCAGAGAATATGGTAACAACTTGAGAGTTTTTAAGGGTCTTGAAGTCGATTTAGGGAGTTCTGTACGATTCATAAAAAAAAATATTCATGCATCTAAATTCGACTTGATTTTATTTGAATATCTACAAGATCTTAATACAATTGCATTTATGAAAAACATTATTGATTTTTGGAAAAGAACAGTACGCAATATAGGTGAACTACCAATTATCGGATTAGCGCATTTTGATCCATCCTATTTTATTTATGGAAACCTTGATATATTAATTTCTTTCCTCAAAAATTATTCTATTTATTTTGAATTTAATCCAAGTTATCCTACTTATTATTCCCGTCAAAATGAAATATTTTTTGAAAAATTAAGAGATAGTAATATTCCTGTAGCGATAGGCTGTGATTCTCATAGTGTTTCTAGTCTAAACAATATTGAAGAACCACTAGAAATGATAAAATACTACAATTTAGAAAGAAATTTAAGGCTTCTTATAAAAATTTTAGAAATTAAGTGTTAACATCGATTTTGACTATAATATTCCAAAAAGGACATAAAACCTTTTTCAAAAACTACATCTATCATAATCTTATTTTTTTCTATGGGATCTTTAACCATTTCCTTGACAATTCTTTTACCGATACAAAAAATTTCTTTCACGGCGTTTAAACTTTTCCCAATCGGCATTTTTGGGATCTCCGCAATTGACAAATTATTCTTTATTTGCCATTCTCTGAGTGCGTTCAGTGTAGCAGCTTTCATTGGCAATTCGGGTATGTTTATAAACTCGCAGATAATTTTAGAGATACCTCTAATTAGCTTCAATTGTCGTTTTGTAACATCAACATTAATATAATGTTCTCCACTACTTTTTAACGCTTCTTCATCAAATTGTACGGTATATGTGAAAATAATCCTCAACCCCTTATTTTCTAGTTATTAGTCTTTTATTTTTTATTTAAACTTTAGTTAAAGCAAAATCTAAAGCCACAGAATCTGTTTTGTTATATGACTTATAATTAACAAATCCATTTTAAAAATAAAGTATATAAAATACACCAGTTTTTCATTGTTACTGACCTATAGAATAGTTTCGTGAGATAATACCCTTTTTTCAAAAATCTTTTTAAATCCTCTTTTTTTCTGTATTTTATGGATTTAGAAGAAAAAATTGATCTGGCTGCTAAATTGATCACTGAGTCAGAACGGTTAGTTGTATTTACTGGTGCTGGGTGCTCCACTGGAAGTGGTATACCTGATTTTCGTGGACCAGATGGGTTATGGACAAGAAGAGATAAAGGTTTACCCCCTAAAAAACCAAAAGTACCATGGGATCAGGCAAAACCTAATGCAAATCATTTTTCAGTAGTGGAGTTAATGGAAATGGGAAAATTAGATTTTGTTATTTCCCAAAATATAGATGGGCTACATGCTAAGTCAGGGGTTCCATTTGAAATTATGAGTGAGCTTCATGGGAATCAATTTTTCATGAAATGTTTATCATGTAATAAAAAGATGTTATTTGAAGAAGCGGGATGGGATAAAGCTAAGTGGGGTCGTGGAATGAGACAATCCCCAGTTCGAGAAGATCAACCAAAATGTCCGCATTGTGGGGGTAGATTAATTAACAGTATAGTTGATTTTGGAGATCCTCTACCTTATGATGAACTCGAAGAAGCTGCACTTCGCTCACAAAATTCTGATGTATTTTTTGTAATTGGATCATCTCTTGTTGTCTCTCCAGCTGCGAATATGCCAGGTATCGCTAAGAAGAATGGTGCAAAGTTGATAATCATAAATAAAGGTGAAACACCCTATGATAGGGTGACAGATATAAGATTTGATGATCTAATTGAAGACGTACTCCCCCCTATTATGGAAAAAGTAAGAAATGCATTGAAAGATAAAAAATAAAGATTTCTTCCCCACATATATTATAGACTTTGAAGAGAATCATTAGTAAGGGTAATACTCTTAAATGAAAATCAATAAATAAATACTCTGTTTTAATATTTGTAATAATATGATACGGTATATTTTATGAGAACTATTGATGAGAATCAGATTGAAAAGATAAAAGAGTTTATATTTAAAAATGGAAGGCTCCTCGAGAGAAGGCTTTTTTCATTCTTTTTTGAAAATGGAGATAGGGGCGACGCTGTTAAGGCTTTAATGGCGTATCAGAATTTGGATGGAGGCTTTGGTAATGGAATTGAACCAGATCTATTATGTCAAGACAGTACTGCGATTGGTGCTGAAACTTCGATGTATTATCTTGATCTCTTGGAATATACCGATAAAGATATCACGGATCAACTATTTAGCTGGATTATTAAAGAACAGAATGAAGAAGGTTTTATTAACCATCCTCCTAAAAATATGAATAATTATCCATTTCAAGAATGGTGGGGTAGTTCTGATGATCTGAGAATATTTTCTTTAGCAGGCTTTCTTAAAAAGTGGGGATTAAAAGATACTACTTTTTTTAAAAAAATAAAAGATTATTATTTAAAAAGCACTCTTCCTAAAGAATTAAAATTTTATGATTATCCGTATTTTATATACCTGAAATACTTAGGAGAAACCAATGAGGAAAAAAAAATGCTACAACAAATTATCACTCAACTCCCTATTCTTTTTGAAAATAATAAGGAACATTATCCTTTGTTTAGTCGGGCTTGGTATCATGCTTTTGATGTAGTCGATCCTAAAGTGATAGAAAGTGAAGCAGATAATTATTTTAATGGAATTACAGAAGATGGTGGTCTTAAAATAGTCTATCAGAACTTACCTTGGTGGAGACCAATATGGATATTAGAGGGATTAATATTATTGAAGAAATCAGGTATGATTGAATTCTAACTTACAATTTACCTCATTTTATCATTGCATAAATATCTTTATTTCGATCTATTTCTTTAAGAATTCTTCTACCTTCTTTATTTGATAATGATAAATTAATTTCACTTTTTCTACTAAATGAGCCTGTAAAAATCTCATCTTGGTCAGCAAATACAACAACATTCTCACTTGCATATTGAGGAGGAGCCTTAAGAATCACTTTATCTTTTGTAACTTCAGTTTCAAGATTGATTCTTACTTCTTTAAATTTGCTTTTTCTATAAGATTTAAATCCTTTATTTTGGGGTGGTTTATATTTTGGTTTTTGAGGTCTTATTGGATTAATTACAATGTCCTGTCCAAAAGAATAGATTTCAAACTCAAGTTGATGTGTCTTATAATCTCTTACTTCAACTACAGGGCGAGCTAAATCTTTATCTCTAAATCCTGATGGAACTTTGACAGTCATTTTTATAACTAATACCGCAGAAATATCACCACCCTCGATAAAGATTATTGTATCTATTATTGAAGGTAACATGCCAAGTTCTATTCGACCAATAAACCTTTGGATTGCGTTTATTGCTGAAGAGGAGTGAACAACACCAACCATTCCTACACCAGATAAACGAAAATCAGCATAAATTTCAAAATCTTTGGTAGTTCTTACTTCATCAAAAATTGTAAAGTCGGGTCTAACGAGTAGAAGAATATCAGCTGAATTTTCAAGGTTTCCTTCTAATTTTGTGTATTGAGTAATTTCTGGGCTTACTTGTAAATCTCTCACACTTTCTAATGTTTTTACTACTTTATTTTGACTTAAGTAAAAATTTGCCAATGCTGCGCAAAAGGTGCTTTTCCCAGCTCCGGGAGATCCACATACTAAAATACCTTCTGCTGTTTCTAATCTGTTTTGTAATTTTGCATCAATAGAATAGTCAGATAGTTTCAAACTCACAAGTGGTCGAACAGCAGTGATCTCGACATCATTAGAAAAGGGAGGTCTTGTAATAACTATTCTAAATTCCCTTAATTGAGCAACTACGGCTCCAATTTTCTCAATCTCAATAAAGGAATGATCATCTTCCCGTACATTCTCAATTACTTCAAGAGCAATATCTTCAATGAGCTTAGGGGTAATCACTTCATTATCAATTCTTTCTAATAGCCAATTTCCGGGTGATCCTCTCTTCGCATAAGCAGGTAGATTCCTTTTGAGATGCACACTCATTGTCTTATCATCAAAATAATCTATTAGTTTAAGAGAAAGAGGTTCTTTTGGTTTATGGATCCCTCTCTCCTTCACGAAGAAAACATCCAATCCTTCAAAAATTCCAACGTCACCTTGAATTCTATCAGCAGTTATTAAAGAGGCATCATTTTGTAGCGTTATTTCTCTTATTAGGGCATCAAGTTCTCCTCCTGGTGCCATTTTTATTTCTTCTCTAGTTGGCCGTTTACCTGCAATCTGTAGCTTAATTTTTTCAGCATTATTTAACTCACGTAAGGTTTTTAAAACGTTTAAACCAAAAAATCCAATTTCTTTGTGAATATTCGTTCTATATTCGATTTCAGCAACGACAACATTAGGTATTAAAATCTCAGGATTCTCACCCAGTTCTCCATCTTCAATAAGATCAAGGATTAACCCATTAAATATTACAGAAGTATCACATACAAACTTATCTGTCATTATTCAATTCTCTCTTCCTTGTTCAAAATTTGAAATTTCTTTACACTGTAATAAATTGGTTTACTCAATCTATCTACAGTTGCTACTAATAAATCTTTACGTGAACTTAATGCAACTCGGGACATTTTATCTAGATCTCTTAATTCAATAGGACTTCCTTCAAATACAGGATATATTAAAAATTTCGCAGAATCGTTTTCAAAATCAGCACCTCTCTTATAAACACGAAACTCTAATCCTTCCCCATAACCGGTACGAACAATGTATCCTCTTTTTCTTAGATCCATATAAATTATATATTTATACCATAAACGCTCATCAAATTGGGTAAAATAAGTTATCAAGCTCTCAAAATCGTGTAATGCTTTGCTTTTGTCATTATCTTCCCAAATTAATATCCTACTTCTTTCACATAACAATAAAATCTCGACTGCATCGAGGATTAATATTTCTTGCCCATTGGTGTTTTTCTCTACAGATCCAATATATGAGGTATTATAAAATTCTTCAATTCCTCTCTCATCTGAGATTAGAACTTTATCCTCTTCAATTATCCCTTCTAATTGAATTTTCTCAGATTTCTCAGGCAAATCATCCGTCATGTAATATTAAATAGGAATTAATTATAATTAAAGAATTTATCCATGTGCTTTACTCTACTTTAAAATTTAGGTAATTGAAAATATCGAAAATTTAAAATGTACTCTTTTTAACTAATATGTTTTCAAATCTTGTCTCTTATAAGTGGAAGAGAAAAATGAAACGTACTTCCTTTATCCTTTCCCTCAGATTCCATCCAAATTTTCCCCCCATGCGATTCAACAATTCTCTTTGAGATATATAACCCTAAACCAGTACCATCAATTCCTAAATCAAGACCCTGACCATAACGTTCGATTTTTCCAAATTGTTGAAAGATTTTTGTTTTCTCATCGTTAGTAAACCCAATCCCGTTATCTTTTATTGAAATGACCACATTTTTTCCTTTTATGTCAGTCTTTACATCAATTTTGCCATTAGGAGGTGTGTATTTAATCGCATTTGTTAATAGGTTTGAAATTACATCATGCATTTCTTCTTTCTCGAACATAGCATATTGACCATCATGTATATCTAAATTAATAGATTGGTTTCTCGTTTGTGCTAAAGATTGCAACTCATGGACGCAAAATTTAATGAGAAAAGTTAAGTCTTCCCTCTGAACTTTTGGCTCAATATCTGGTGATTCTAATCGAGAGGTTGTTAAAAGATTATTTATTATATTCTGAAGTCGTTCGCAACCCTGGTTTATTTCATCTAATTTTGAGATAACATCTGGATTTATTTGATCTCTATGTAATGCTAAAATTAAATCTGAAAAGCCTTTAATTGAGATAAGTGGTGTTTTTAATTCATGAGAAGCCCTTCTGAGGAACTCTGACTTTAATTTATTTATCTCTTTTAGCTTTTGTTCAACCTGCTTTTTCTCAGTTATATCCATTCCATAAATATTAACGTAGCCTTTTTCTCTAAGTGGGGTAATGGCAAATGAATAAAATCTATTTTTAAGTTTAATTTCTGATTCAGTGATGGAATTACTCTCAAATGCTTCATTAATCTCTTTTTGAAGGATAAATGGTATTTCGTCGTTTTCTTTGACATTTAATAGATTTTTACCTGAGTCGTTTACATATATGATTATGTTTTTATTTACTCTTAAAACAGGATAAGGGTCCTCTGATGGAAATTTTGCTAAACTTGCGATTTCCTCTTCAGCCTTCTTACGTTCTGTAATATCTCTCACTATTTTCCACATCCTAACTGGATCTTCTTGATCATCTTTGATGATCCAGAATCTACTATTAATTGGTAAAATTGTGCCGTTCTTTCGAATATACTCTTTCTCATAAATACCACTATCTTTTCCATCAGCAAGCTGAGATATTATCAAGTTATCTTCCATTTCATGCCATTTTTGAGGTGTTATCTCTCTGAAACTTAATTTTAAAAGTTCTTCTCTGGAATAACCAAGCATCTCAAGAAATACGTTGTTAAAATCAAGAAAAGTACCCTCCATATCAGCCGAAGCAATCCCATCTGTGCTTGATTCGAAACCCATACGGTACTTTTCTTCGGAGATCCTTAATTTATTTTGTGCTTCTTTCTCTTCAAGTGTAACCTTTAATCGAACTCCAACCTCTCTAATCAGATCGAGTTCTTCTTTTAGAAATGGTTTATCTTCGAGATAATAAACTTCGATCAACAGTGGTTTTTCATTAACTTCCACTGTAGTTGATAATTTGCATTCTGTTTCTTCAAAATTTTCAAATTTATATTCTTTACCATTAAATGTAATTCGTGATGTTGTTATTTCTGGAAATTGAAATGCGGGAGGAATTAAATTAAGAGTGCCGTTGATAATATCTTCAAGAAAAATACTTGTATTCTCAACAAGTTTAGATAACCGAAATAAACAAGTCAATTCCTTAACTCGTTCACCAAGGTTATGTTCTGACTCTTTTAATTTTTCTTCGATTTCCTTTATCTCTGTAATATCTGTAATTGTTGCCAGTAGTGCGCCTTTTCCTTCATACTGGATAACTTTTGAAACAATATCTAACCATTTTATTTTTTTCGATTTCGTTATGGTTCTGAATGAATAATGATGGATATTTTTATCTCCAGTTTCTCGTGATTTTGCCATTTCTCTAACCAAGGGTAGATCATCTGGATGAACATTATTAACAAGATCATTAAGAGTCCACCCATACATTTCTTCAACGGAGTATTCATGCATCTCTGCAAAAGCTTTATTTATATACTTAATAATTTTATTTTGGGTAATATTAATACCTATTAACGTCTGCTCAGCAATTAGTCTGAATTTTTCTTCCGATTCTTTTAATTCTTGTTCAATTTTCTTGCGTTTGGTGATATCCATAGAGTGGGTAATTAAAGCTACTACTTTTTCTGATTGGAATACAGGACCAACCCACATATCAAAATATCTAATTTCACCTTCTTTTGTTATATATTTTGTGGTGATTGAACTAGGCTCTCCTGTTTCCCAAACAGAATAATATAAATCTCGTGTAACCTTGTGGAATTCTTGTGGTGTGTAGTTGTATATTGAAGTACCAATGACTTCTTCTTTTGAAAGATCTGGAACTGTCCGGTTAATAAAGATGATTTTGTGTTCTGGATCTAACAACAGTACGTGAGCGGGTGAGTTCTCACTAAGAGCCCTCCATTTTTCTTCTGATTCTTTTAATTCTTGTTCAATTTTCTTGCGTTCGGTAATATCGCGAACAATACTCAAAATCGCTGTTTTTCCTTGAAAATTGATTAATTTACTATTAATTTCAACGGGGAGAATTTTTCCATCTTTTCGTAAATGCTCCACTTCATAAAACAATTCTCCTTTCTGGCGGACAATTTCAATCCGATCAAGAACACCTTCAGCATATTCTGGTGTATCTAAATCCATAGGAGTCATACTTAATAATTCATCTCTCGTATATCCTAATCTTTCGTTTGATGTTTTATTACATTCAATAATGTTACCTTCCAAATCTACAATGAATATTGTATCATTTGCAGTATTAAATAGCATACGGAATTTTTCTTCCGATTCTTTTAATTGTTGTTCTGTTTTCTTGCGTTCGGTAATGTCCCTGAAGATACCATTAGCGCCGTTAAATTCTCCATCAGTATCATAAATTGCAACTACGTTTAATTCCCCGATAATTTTAGTACCATCTTTCCCTTTACAATACAGATCCGTTAGAGTAATGCTGCCATTTTCAATTAAATTTTTCAATTCCGGCCCGAATATAGGCAGTGATTCCTCACCGATCAGTTTAGTGATGTGCATATTCATTAATTCCTCTTTTTTATAGCTAAGGAAATCTCTATTTGCATAGATTATATTACCTTTTTTATCAATTATATGCATAAAATCTTTGGCAGTTTCCATGAAAACTCGATGCTTCTCTTCTGATTCTTTTAATTTTTGTTCAATTTTAGCTTGCTCTGAGCTTTTAAATATCTCCCAGGATCCCTCTCGTCTAAAAAGAGCATATTGATGATTACGAACAACATCCAAAATCTCAAGAGATCCGCAATTTTCGAGTGAATATGTGCACACAGCAATTATATTATAGGAAGAGATTACGTTGTTTACTTCTTCCTCATAATCAGTGAAACACTTCCAATCTTTATCTTCGAGCCAAAATGTGTTTCCCGTCAACCTTAATCCTTTGAATCCTTTATCTAACGCATAATTACATTTATCCATCCATCCATTGAGAACGCGTTGAGGATTAAATTCACTATTTTCCACGTACCATTCTGTATATGGAATGATCTCAATTTGATTTTTCTGTAAATACTTATCAAAATCAGGGATAGCAGCTCTCATAGCCTTCTCAGCGTCTTTTTCATTTAAAGGTTCAGAAGTTACCCACATGCAATATTCATTATTCTCTAAACCTACTTTAAAATATGGTATTAAAATGTCCAGTAGATCGTCTTTAGTTTGATAAAACACACAGAAATGAGTACCCCATGGTGCAGGGCCTATGATATCAATCCCAGAAATTCTTACTGATGATTTCATATAATATTTCACACTTTTTATGTTATATTGTAGAAGTAATGTTATTCTTTGAGTCTTGAAAATTTCTTTATCAATTTGATAAACTATTATATTGTGACAACGGTTTTTTATAAAATTTTGTTCACGATAAAAATACTAAACAATTAAGACAGATTTGTACATCATTTACACCAAAAAAGTGAAAAAATTTCTCAATTTTAAAGATTACAAAAAAGTGAATTAAAAAACAAAAAATCACTAAAGATTAACCTTCTTCGAGATTGTATTTTCAAATCTTATCTCCTATTAGTGGAAGTGAAAAATAAAAAGTACTTCCTTTATTTTTACCTTCAGATTCCATCCAAATTTTCCCCCCATGCGATTCAACAATTCTCTTTGAAATATATAACCCTAAACCAGTACCATCAATTCCTAAATCGAGACCCTGACCATAACGTTCGATTTTTCCAAATTGGTGAAAGATTTTCTTTTTCTCATCATTAGTAAAACCAATCCCGTTATCTTTTATTGAAATAACTACATAACTATCTTGGATGTTAGTTTTTACCTCAATTTTGCCATAGGGGGGAGTGTATTTAATCGCATTTGCTAATAGGTTTGAAATTACATCATGAATTTCCTCTTTCTCGAAAATTGCATAGTGTCCATCAAGTCTGTTTAAATTAATAGATTGGTTTCTCGTTTGTGCTAAAGATTGCAACTCTTGGACACAATATTTAATGAGAAAAGTTAAATCTTCTTTCTGAACTTTGGGTTTTATATCTGGTGATTCTAATCGAGAAGTTACTAAAAGATTATTTATTATATTCTGAAGTCTCTCACAACCTTGATTTATTTCAGTTAATTTTGAGATAACATCTGGATTTAATTCATCCTTATGCAATGCTAATATTAAATCTGAGAAACCTTTAATTGAAATAAGTGGTGTTTTTAATTCATGAGAGGCTCTTCTAAGGAACTCTGACTTTAACTTATTTATCTCTTTTAATTTTTGTTCAACCAGTTTTTTCTCAGTTATATCCATGCCATAAATATTAACATAGCCTTTTTCTAGAAGTGGAGTAATAATAAACGTATAAATTCTATTTTTAAGTTTAACTTCTGGTTCTGTAATAGAATTACTCTCAAAAGCTTCATTAATTTCTTTTTGAATGATCTTTGGTATTTCATCACTTTTTTGGACGTTTAACAGATGTTTACCTGAGTCATTTACGTATATAACTCTGCTTCTATTTACCCTTAATACAGGATAAGGGTTTTCTGAGGGAAATTTTGCTAAATTCGCTATTTCTTCCTCTGTCTTCTTGCGATCGGTGATCAATTCCTGCTGAGTATCTCGAAGCTTTTCCTCCGTATGTTTTCTACGAGTATTCATAAACATTAAAAAAATGAGAGCTACAGATGAAATAAATAGAACGATTGCGAAGAAGAACATAGAGCGAAAAAAGTACAAATTATGAATATTGGTAATAAGCTTATTTGGTACTATAGACAAAATCTTCCAATAATATTCATTGGCAGCTATACTCGCGTTACTCGGTTCAAAAGGTCTTCCTGATCCAGTGGACGAAACTTGTATACTTGAAAGAGGATATAATGTATCAAAGGTTAATAATCCTTCTTCTGCATAAAATTGTCCATACATCGATTTATTTATTTTATCCCAATCCTCGGACTGCTGATAGGAGAGAGTATTATTTAGTTTCGGTGGGTACATAAAGCCCCATTCGTCTTCAGGATCTACTCCCCGAAGCCAGTAACCATCAGAATTTAACATGGTTATATTACCATATGAAGTATGCCTTAATTTGTCCAATAACAGTTTTGCTAGATAATTCACTAAAACAATACCTCTTTTGCTATTATTGGAGTCAAAAACAGGAGTACCAATACGAATCATAGGTTTCAAGGGTTGTTCAATCTCCCCATACTCGACATTCAAATCCAGTGGTGAAACAAATACTTGTCCTCTTTCCAAGGAAAATGCATCTTCAAAATAATATCTTTTCGATTTATTTTGTAGATCGATTTCAGGAACTATGAAAGGATTACTATAATTGTAATTTATACGGATTACTTCCATTCCAGTTTCATCTAGTAACCGAACTTGGTCATATATACCTGAAAAATTGGCAAAAGTTAAAAATTGTTCTGCTACAATTTGTTTATTAATTACAGAATTATTCACTAAAAACTCCTGAATCGATTGCCTCTCAGAAAGGATTAAAATATCAGAGTAAATAAGAGATACTTCATTAAGTACAATCTCTTTATTTAGTGCAACATCCTGATTTTCAACCTGTTTAATCGTGGAAATTTCAGCGTTTGTCTCTGTCATGTAAAGAATAACTGAGAATGAAAGGAAAATAAAAATTAAACTGAAGTAAGAAATTAAAATTGAATAATTTGACTTAATGTATCCAAGAAGAAACCTCAATTTCGGTTTTTTATTTTTTGAATCAACAACATGGATTTTCATATTCCTCATTTATAAATACTTGTTAAGTTTTTCAATATAGGATTCTGGTTCAATAGGTTTTTTTTGTATATAGTACAACCAGCAGCTAATATTATATGGTAGAAATGATGCTATTATTTGAGTCTTTAAAATTTCCTTGTCAATTTGATAAACTATTATATTATGAAAATGGTTTTTTATATAATTTTGTCATAACTATAAAAATATTAAACTGTTCAGACAGATTTGTACAACATTTTGAACACAAAAATGAAAAAATTTCTTAATTTTAAAGATTAAATGAAATTGAATTATAAAATAATAAAACATCAAAGATTAATTCGATAAAAAGTATAAAATTCTTTAATCATGAACGAAATGTTTGAAAATGTCTTAAAGAGATTAAATGGTGCTGCAAAAACAGTTTATATGGGTATTGGTGAAGTAAAGTTGAGTGACGATGGTGTTGGACCCTATATTATCAGTAAACTATTAAATTATTCTAATGAAAAGTTTTTATTTATCAATGCTGCTATTAATCCGATGAGTAGAATTGATGACGTTGTCAAATTTAATGCATCGCATCTCGTTCTTTTAGACACATGTACTTTACATAAACCTCCCGGTACTGTTGCAATTATCGAACTTGAAAATATTAAAGAATACGTACCAATTTCTTCCCATACTATCCCTGTTCACATTGTAGTTGATTTGATACTTGAAAAACTGCCAGATTTAAAAGTTTTTATGATCGGTATTGTGCCAGAAAGCCTTGTAGGATTTACTGAGGTAACTTTCTATGAAGAGGGTGAATTTTCTCTCAAAGAAAGAAATGAAAATCAAGATCTACCATTTTTTGCTTTCCATTTATCAGAAACTATTCAAAAAGCAGCAAACCAGATAATACAGATTATCAAGGAGATTATTCAGAGGATTTAACATCCAATCTCCTTTCTCTGAGATTGTTGAAATATTATTAACTATTGTCTCATAAGTTTTGGATAGATTTACTTTCAGATCGAAATTTTAATTTAAATTTTGTTAAAAAGCGAAACCAATCCATTTTATCAATTATTTCTTATTTATCTTAACATATATTTCTCAACTATCGAGTTTAATAAAAAATAGTCGAATTTTTAATAAGATCTTAATGAATTTAATACTTTTGATAGTGGGTTTTCATGTAAAAATTTTATAAATTAACTCTTGATAAAAATAACTAATTGTTTAACTTTATAATTAATGGTCTAATTTATTACAAGTAAAATTAAAAACTCTGAGCAAAAAGTGATTTAAAATGGTGATAGAAACAAACATAACCAAAATGTTAGGGATTAAACATCCAATTTTAAGTGCTCCAATGGGTCCTTTTTATACAACTAAATTAACGGTAGCCGTATCTGAAGCAGGAGGATTAGGATGTTTAAGCCATATTACGATTCACGGTACTGTTAGTATAGATGAAATGAAAAAAAGTATGGAATATGTTGTAGAACATACTGATAAACCGTTTGGGTTTAACATTAGAACGGCTAGACTACAACCGGATGCTATAAAACTTTGTAGACAGCTCCCGAGATTTATCATGAACAATCAAAGAATAAAAGAACAATGTGTTTATCTAATAACAAGTGCCGGTTCCCCAAGGATGATTTACAATAGGCATTTTGCTAAATTGAAGGAAAGTGGTTCAAATATCAAACACTTCCATGTGGCACCGTCCTTGTATCTTGCCCAAAAATTAATAAAAGATGGACTTGACGGATTAGTAGTTACAGGAGGAGAAGGCGGAGGACATCAGTCTTACGACAATATTAGTACACTTATTCTGCTACAACAGATAAGAAAAGAACTACCAGATGTCCCTATTATTGCCTCTGGAGGATACGCTACTGGTACAGGTTTAGCTTCCGCCATATCAATGGGTGCAGGAGCGATCCAAATGGGTTCTAGATTTATTTCATCAAAAGAATGTGATTTCAACGATAATTATAAAAATGTCGTAGTTAATTCAAGCGTAACTGATACTGAACTAAAAACAGGGATTTTTGGACCCGCAAGAGTATGGAAGAATAAGGGTTCTGAAAAACAGAACCTTGTTTCGAGTAAGAAGGAAAAACAAGATGAAGAAACTTCTATGGCAAAAGTAGCGGACGATTTAGCAAAACTCGAAGAAGCATATAAAGGAAATCTTGAAGGGGGTACGGTTTATCTTGGTCAGAGTATCGGATTAATAAAAAGTATTGAAAGCGTTTCAGATATAGTTAACACTATTGCCAGAGATGCTGAAGAATGTTTAAAAGCGGCATATGAAACTATAAAAAGTGAAGTGTTAGTCCAGCCAATCATTTAAATATAACTTCTTTTTCATCAAACAATTTATTTTTAATTTCTTACTATTTTTAATTCCAGTGATTAACTTTTTCATTTGAATTTTAAAGGATAATGTCTGGTTTCATTTAAGAATCATTTATTTTAGCAGAAGTCTAATATTTAATCAAGTAATTATCTTAATCTCCAATATTAGAAGGGATTTTCCATTGAATTCTAAAAAAATACCAATAATATTAAATCATAATAGAGTATCATATAAGTTAAACTAAAAATAATAAAAAGAGAGTATGAAATAATTTGACAAAAATGTTTAATGGTATGGATGTAGAAGAACTAAATGATGATATTGCCATGTTTAAAGATGATCTTCCAAAATGCCAAATCGCACAAAAAATGAGTGCTGAATGGATTGGGGGAATGCGTTCAAAAATTACTGCAGGTAACAAAGAACTTTTCTTGAATGGAGATGAGGAATTTTCATCTATGGCGGCAACCCACGCAAGTTTAATTTCATGTGAAATTGGAGTTATTGCAATGCATGCTACGATACGTGGAATTGAGTTGGAGAGAATATTTATCGAGAGTGAAGGGCAATTTAATATTGCTCGATTATATACTGTAGATAATGAACCAGGTCCGGGATTTCAGAATTTTAATTATACTGTTAAGATTAAAGCAAAAAATGCGACTCCTGACCAATTAACTGAACTTCTGAAACTATGTGAGACGCATTCACCCGTCGCAGATACGCTAGAAAGACAAGTACCTATTAAATTAAAATTTGAAATTGAATAATATGATTTTATAACGACTCAAATTCAAATTGCTTTAAGGTATAACATTTTCCTTTTCTTCTTTATTTTTATAGCCATAGAGATTTCTAATTTAAGAAATTTAATGTTTCTGAAACTGGGATAAAACAAAGTTTTCTTTTGTTATTAAATGAATATAATAGTTTTATATAGTTATCATGTGCAAATTATGCTAAGATAAGTTATCAATGATTAGAAAAATCATTAAATAAAATTTAAAAATACAGTGTTCTATAATTTAGTTGAAAACTAAGTTTGATAAATAGTTTTTCATAAGAATATATTAGTTTGTTTAGAACAACCAAATTACCATAAGATCCATAAATCTAGTGTTTTTAACATGATTCGCGAAATAATGATTATAAATCAATCAGGAATTGCCTTATTTTATCATAATTTCATAAGTGATGAAGGATTAGAGGATCAACAGTCTCTAGCAAGCTATTTTGATATAGTTTGTAGGTTTACAAAACGAAATTTTAAAGAAAGTTTGAAAACTTTGACTCTGGATAGTTTCATCTTTTTCTTTTATACGCATAAATCGCGGTTTCATTTAGTTCTAAAATGTAAGAAAGGAAATTATGATAAAAAAATGTTGGAATCCATTTCAGAAAGCATTATAGAAAAATTCCTTGAAAAATATGGAAATTATCTTGAGGATTTCAATGGTGAAATCTCCAAATTCAAATCATTTACAACTGAATTAACAGAATTTACGTATTCAAAAAAGTTTTTGACTATCGAACAATAAATTTTCCATAAAAAATAAAAAAAAAGAGAGAAAAATTAGCCGGCTTTTTTCTCTTAATAACCCCGTGAACTTATTTTACCCACCAGCTTGTGTGGCCATAACTGTTATAACGTCTTTTTTTGGATGAATTCCTATTTTAGCAAATTTTAATTGATCAGGTAATACTTTTCCTTTAAAAATAAACTGAATTGCAAGGATCGGGTTCAATTTGTATTCTCTTTGCACAGTTTTTTTAATGTCTGCAATTGAATTATTAGGATCCAACTCAACAAGCTTGATTGCTTGATCAGGAGGCACACCTGTAAGTCTAAACCTATATTGAGTCATTTTTTCTACCAACTCTTTTTTATAAATTATGTATGTTTGTTATTAAAATGATATTAGTTAAATTTCTACTTAAGGTCTTTGGTATTTTGAATTAGACTTGAGTTTGTTTAGTTCATTGTAAACCGATTGACGTTATTCTTCGAGAATATTTAGTTTTACACTACCCGAAAAGGTTCTGGGGGGTGTCCAGGCGGACTTGGTGGACCTGGTGGCTGTATTGGTCCTGGCTGCGGGGGAAGCCGAGGTGGATATCCACCTAATCTATTTTCAACAAAGGAAAGACGTTCTTCTATTCTATTTAACCTTTCCTCAATACTTTTTAATCTCTTTAAAATATTGGGGTCTTCTATCGACATTAGCATATATTTTTATTAATTTTAAATTTAATATCAAGTTCTAAAATCAATTCCTAAGTTTTTAAAATTTTATATTATATTGATTTTTTAAGAAAATATACTTAATTCTATACTATTGGTATTTAACAATTCTTTTAGTCTTAGTATAGAAAAAAAGTATACTTTAATAAACCTGGACTAACATTTTATTATTATGGAAAGTTGGAATATATCAAAAAAATTAAGGGTAGAGCTTTTAAAAAAATCCTCTAACATCGAAGATAATAGTAGGAGGATATTATTTATTCTCAGAAACTTAGGTCCACAAAGGTTTACAAATTTACTAAAATATTCAAATTTAAGTAGATCCACGGTTTCTAAATACCTTAACACCCATAGGAAACAGAATAATGTGGAACATCGGTTAATTACGGATAAGCAAACAAAAAAGCAATACCGAGGATATGTAATAACTGAAAAAGGAATAGAAAAACTAGGCGAAGAACCTTTAAAACTAAAGGATGAGTTATTTGTCGTAAATGAATTAAAAGAAAACGTCAGGAAGCTCGAAGATTTAATAGCTTTTTACAAGGAAATCAGTGTGGAAGATCCATTTATAATCCATATAATCAGAATTATCTCTAAAATAGGAGATAATTTTTTTGAATTACAGCAGGATAGAGATCTGTATTTGTCACTTTTTTATATTTTTTATAACTCAATTCTAGGTCAGGGTGCTTTTGCTAGAAAGTATTGGCATTTAGACGAGTCAAATACTGAAGAATTTGTTGGTTATAAATTAAATTTAGATCGGTTTTGTGAAGTATATAAAGTATCAAGAGAAGCAATCAATTATTTAGCCAGGTTCAAATTAATAAAGTTTGATTTTGGTTTTTATTTGATTAAGCGTAAAAATAATGATTTCTTCTTTCATGAAGAAGATTTAGTAGGAACAACTACACTTCGGCTCATAAAAGATAAATTAATCAATGAAATCATCAATCTTCAAGAAGATATTTATGATAAAACTTATGATTTAGATGTTATGGCTGAAGAAATAACTAACCAACTAAAGGAAATGGGTTTAATATGGGATGCTATTCAAGATCAATTCCAATTATTAGTATTAAATCTCGTTATTAAGAACGCTATAGAAATGGGTTTCTTAGATATAGAAAGAGAGAAATTAATGGAAGGAATTACACAATCCAAAAAATTACAAATGTCAGAAGAAGGAAAGCTACTTCGAGAAGTTATTTTAATGGGCTCAAAAATAGATTTAAATCTGAATATCCTTTCATTGACACCAAGCATGAGAGAAATACAATAAACATGGTTTTTAACAAAAAAGGGAAAAAGTTGGGGTTTTAATACCAACACTGAAATAATCTTTTGGAATGAGTTTAACAAATGTAACCTCATTCTATTATAATTACCTTCCAGAAGATCCTGAATTGTTCTAACAATGTATGAAATTCAATTATTCGTATACGTGAGTATTATTTCGACACTTTTTTATCTAAATCTTAGATCAAGAACTCATATAAGAGAATTTGAGATTAATAAATATCTTAAACTAAAACTTGAGGGTGGGAGAACAAATATTTACGTGAAAGGCCGTATTTTTCAACAATGTATGTATTTGTTGCTTAATATACCAGTTGATCGCGTGGAAGACTATGATGAAATTGACTCAATTGATGAAGCTGCCGAATATTTAGATAGATCTTTAGAAGGAAATCAAAATATGAGTAGAAAAATAACTCCTGAAGAAGAATTTATGGGACATTGTTCAAATTTGCAAGTATGGGCAGAAAATGGCTATGATACTAGAATTCTTCACAGAAACCTTGCTTTCCCGTTACTAAAGAGATTAAGCGAAGTTGGTGATCCCATTGCCAAAAAAGTATTTAGAGAAGAGATAGCCATGAGATTTGGGAGTAAGTATCCTACAGTTACTCAATTCTTAACTCAAAATGGTTATTTGAAATATTTAAGTTCAGAAGAATTTGAAAGTATTTTAGAAGAAATTAATCCATCAATTTTAAATGAGTTATTAGCCCAAATAAAGAGCAATCTCGAACTTAATCCATCACCTGATTATGTTCGTTTAATGACCATATTTACAAATGAACTCCTTAGAAATTTTGGGATCGAACATTTATCAGTGATTACATCAAAAATTATAACTGAAATTCCACAAAATTATAGAGAAATTTTTGTTAAAAGTGTTTATGATAAGTTAAAATCAAAGAGCAGATTTCCCTTAATAAAATATATCAATCGGCATCTCGAATATTTTAAAGATTTTGAATTCAAATATGATTTTATAAAATGTAAAGATAAGATTATTGGAATTTTTAAAAATGAAAAGTTGTATTTAAATAATCAAAATATTCAATCCATATCAGATATTGAATTAACAAATAATAATTTAGGTGATATAAAAGAACTAGATTTAAGCAACAATCTTGTTTCCGATTTTAAAGGGCTGGAAAAATTTCCGAATGTCAAAATCCTAAAGTTGAATAACAATAGAATTACAAGTATTGAAGAATTAGAACATACCACAAATTTACATAGCCTTTCTTTGAGAAATAATAGAATTTCGGAATTTAAAGGCCTTAAAAGATTTACAAATCTAAATTATTTGGATTTATCAGGGAATGATAATATTACTGAAATTCCTGAGGTTTTAAATGAGTTACCGGCAATTGAAACCGTGAAATTATGGAACTGTAATATCAAAAAATTTACTGAATCTACAGAAAAATACTTTTGGATGAACCAGAATTATAGATATTTCTCGGGGTATTCTCGAAGAGATAAAGAGTTCTATGAGTCATCATTTGCGAGAGTAGCTTCCTCAAATAATAAATTATATAAACATTTTGTAGAATGGGTACTCCGAATGAAAAATCTTATGTTAACTAATAAATTTACATATCGAGATATTCAAAGATTTGAAAGTGAAACCACTAGGAATGCAGTTTGGTCAGGAAGAGTCACAAATTATTTTGTGAAATGGCTTCTCGATAAAAATCAAACAAAGATTACGTCTTTTTTTTAATCCTAATCTCAATATTATTAGTTAAAATCATGGAGATATTAAAATTGATTATGTAGATAATGATAATTGTTATTATCTCATCGCACGCTCTAACCCTGAAGCAAAATTAGATTCAAGAGTAATCTAACATTTTTTCAATCGGTTTCAAAGCTTTCCGCGCAATTTCAGAAGGTATTTTAATTTCAAACATCTTATCATCTAAGTTTTCCAACACATACTTCATTAGTTCAATAGAGTTCTTCTTCATATTATAGCATATCATTTTATCACTTGCTATAAAGAACTCTTTTTGGTTAAAATCTTTAGCCATCCTGTCCATCAGTCCTTTTTCTGTTCCTATTATAAATTTATTCTCATTCAATGAACTATTTTTAACTCTGTTATACATATGAGCCGTGGATCCTACAAAATCTGCCAAGTCTCTAACCTCCCTCTTACATTCAGGATGCACCAATATTATTCCCTCAGGATAATTATGCCTAGAGGCTTTCATGTCGTCAATGGTTAGCTGTGAATGAACAATACAGTGACCCCTTAGAGGAGCCTTGACAGTTTTTATTCCTGATTTTTGTTCTACATAATCTGCCAAATTTGCATCTGGTCCAAATAAGACTGAATTAGTATTAAATTCTTTTGCTATTTTCTGAGTTAGTTTAACAGCATTCGAGGATGTACAGCAAATATCCGATTCTGCTTTTACTGCAGCTGTACTATTAACGTACGTAACCATTGGTAATCGTGGGTTTTCTTTTTTATACTGAATTACTTTTTCTGGAGTGAGAAATGCAGCCATTGGACAACAAGACTCTGGATTAGGAATTAACACATGTTTGTCTTGGTTTAAAATAGAAGCCGTTTCTGCCATGAAGTCCACTCCTGCAAATATAATATATTCGGTGTTAGCTTTTTCCTTTGCTGTTCGAGATAACCCTAACGAATCTCCTAAATGATCAGCGATCTCTTGAATTTCTATAGATTGATAGTAATGAGCTAAGATCGTCACATCATTTTGTCGTTTCAATTTTAAAACTTCTTCTTGTAATTGCTTAATCGTCATTTTTATAATTGAGTTGTGGAAATAACAATATCAATAATAGGTTCAAGTAAAGATAAATTCTCTTGTTATAAATATTTAATAACTAGAATTTTTGATATACAAAGATTATTAAATCCTTATATTCATAATTGAAATTAACATAATAAATAGGGTATAACCATAATGGAATTTATATATAAAAGTGAATACTGGTTTGTAAGTTGCTTTTTAAATACTTCTCTAATTAATGGTGAGGTCAAAAGTAAGGAGATCGAGCAAGTTATTAAGCAACACTTAAGTGTTCTGAAAATAGAGGATATTTATTTTAAAATACGTGAAGAATTTGGGGCTGATATAATCGATCTGGCAAAAAATACAACACTCTCATGTAAATGGGTACCTTATTTAGAGAGTTTTCCTTATGAGGATGAAAATGACCAAAATGAATATAATACATTAGGATATTTCCAATTTGATGTCGAATATTATAAAAATGATCCTGCAAAAAAAGAAAAAATCAAATCAAATTTCATACAACAAATCCCTCAAATTGTTATTACCGTTCTCAGGAAATATGATGAAAAAGAGGTAAATCGAGGCATATTGTTCGATTTAGAAAGTCCTATGTATGTGTTTGTAACTTCGGATAGAACTAAACCAGACGTAATTGAATTCACTCAAGAAAATATTGAGAAATATAAAAAAACTATTAGCTCTTGGACCGAAATTTATTCAGGTCAATGGGAAGATTATTCTGAAGTTTTATACGATAGGAGAATAGAAAATAATCTATCAAATCGGTTATCAGAACTACATTTCATCCGTAGAAATTCGGGTTTTATTTATATGGCAGAAGATAATTATTCCAACTTTTTTGATTCTTACATGAAAGAGTTTGTATTAACTCCTACACCAAAAATGAGAACTGTTTTATTTTCGCTTAGATCTATGAACGAATCCCTGGACATACTCTTTTTAAAAACACAATCAGAAGGCTTTAAGGATGTAAATACAATTGAAAGAAAAATTCGGAATCTTAGACTTTTAAGAGGTTTGGTTCAAACAAAATTAAGTCTGATATATAACGAACTGGATTATAACAGAAGACAACATTATACTAGCGTGCTAAAACACCTATTAACTCAATTTGAGATTGATCGAATAGTGGCAAGGATAAACGAGAAATTTAAAATTATTTATGACTCAATGCAAGGTTTATATGTTAAAAAAAATGAAGAAATCCAAAAAAGAACAGAAAAAGGTCTCAACTTGTTAAATTTACTATTTGGAGCAGGGATTTTGGTTGATCTTGGTGGTCTCCTAATGGTTGCTTTAAGTATACAAGTAGGGGATTTCGCATCAATTTTGTTAAATAGCATTATTGCAATTATTATAACTGGAATCTTAATCGTTACAATAGCTTTCAACCTGTATACGAAAATGCAAGTTAAAGAATCTAGCATTGGAAAAACTGTTGATGGTGTAATCGAAGATGAGAAAGGTAATATTGTTCTGATCAAAAGAAAATTTCCTCCGTTTCAGGGTTTTTATGCACTTCCAGGAGGCTTTAGAGAAAGAAGGGAAAAACCTATAAAAGCCTTAGTTCGCGAGGTTAAGGAGGAAACTAATTTAGATATAAAAATTGTTGAAAAAATTGGTGTTTATGATGGGGAAGGGCGTGATCCTCGAGGTACTGTTCATAGCACTGCCTATAAATGCATAATCACAGGAGATATTTCATTAATGAAAAGTGGTGATGATTCAAAAGACGTAGATCTTATACCTATTAAGCTGTTGAAAAAGATGAAATTAGCTTTTGACCATAATAAGATAATTAAGGATGCAGATTTAATCTAATGATATCTTAATCCGTTTTATTAAATAGAATACTCCTAAATTGCACATCTAATAACTTTTATATTATTTATCTTTAAATCTAAGAGATTTAGCTATTCAATACTTTCCTTATTTTTTTGATAGCTTCTTCAATCTCTATAAAGATGAGTCCTAGATTTATATTATTGTTCAATAATGAGACTAAAATCATGTGTTCATCAACTTCCATAATGATTAATTGAAAATTACTAAATTCTACTGTTAGATTATCAATATTATTACTATCTATTGTTGAAGCGGCAGTTTCAATTGCGCTAAACATAGTAGCTGCCATAGCACAAAACTTTCTGTCATCAACATCACGAGGTAATCTTGAAGATATTAGTAAACCATTGTGGTTGACGAGAGCCGCACCTATAATATCTGTAATTCCTTCTAATTTTACTAATTCTTCCTGCAAGCTTTGAATTTCTAATTCATTCATTTATTTTTATGGCATAGATTTGAATTAAAGAGTAATAATTAATCATAATTTTAAGCTCAATAATAATTAATATCTCTTAAACCTTTAAGAATAAGATTTTTATACTAAAATATTCAACTTACGTAGAAGCTTTTCTTTTATTGCGGTAAAACGATTTATGCCTAATTTTTCACTGAAAGTTTGAGACAAAAACAGAAAGATAAATCTCTTATCATATTGTAATAAGGAAGAACGTTGGGAACTAAGACTAAAAGACCGATCCCCGTTTTACTTCGAGTATTTAATAATAGTAGTAAATGCATCAAGTAGTGAACTTATCATTATAAACCGGTCTTGAGGATCTGGATTATTACTTTTTTGTGTTTAGTATCCAAATCTTTAAACTGTAGGCTTTTAAGAGGAAAAATGCTTGATGATTTATTCTTAATTATTATTCGAAGTTCTAAACCGTCATCAAAATAGAATTCGGTAATATTCATAGCAAATTTTTTCGAAACTTTTTCAAGCTTTGTATTGAATGCATCCACAACGGTAAAACAAAACTGCTCTAACTGTGTATTAATAGTGTCTTTTAGCGAGTTATACTTTTTAATTAGTGGGGTGTAAACGTTGCCTGTGTACTTAAGAATAAATGTTTTTAACTTTTCTATCTTGGATTGGTATTGCCGAATAATTTTCGGGTTGGTTTCGTTAATGATTTTTAGCGATAATTCCTTTCGTCTATCGTTTAGCTTTCGAACGTCGGCTTCCATGACAATCTCAAAATTAAAAATGAGGTGGTTGTTTTCTTTCCATACTTTACCTAGTTCTTTGAGGTTATACTTCTTTTTTATGTTTCTAATTAAAAGGGGAAAAATTCTATTGTATTCTTGGTCTAAGTTCTGATTAAAAAGGTCGGGTTTTAGGGTAACTTCTTCGATTTCTTTTTGAGTAATTTTGTTAGATCTTCTTTTGGCTTTATTCGGAGAACTTTTATCAGACGATTTGGGCTAGCATCTCAAGTCTTCAGTTAGTTTTTATATCTTTTTTTATTTTATATTTCTTTTATTTCTGTTTATCTAATACCCTTCTTATTTCAAAAAATCCTTCGAATTCGTGATTTATATCTTCTATAAGTTTATTACCATAAAGGTTTAAATATTCTAGGCTTTTAAATTCATTAATCCCGCGAATACCGTATATTAAATTTTCTTGTAGGTTAACTTCACGCAAATTTCTAAGTTCATCTAACCCTTTCATCTCAAGAATCTGGTTTTTATCGAGCCATAGCGAAGTAAGACAATTTAGAGTATCTAATCCCTCCATTTCTGTGATTTTGTTTTTTCCTAAATTAAGGGATTTTAGTTTACTAAGATTGTCTAGTCCTCTTATTTTACTTATGCAATTGTTCTCTAGTACAAGGCTTTCTAATTCCTTAAGGGATGTCAAACCTTCTATTTTCTCTATGCTATTCCTATTAAGGTCTAGATAATTTAATTTTATAACACCTTCCAGACCCTTAATTCTTGAGATTTTATTGCGACTTAAATTAAGTTGCTCTACGTTTAATAAGGTGGCTAGCCCTTTAATTTCACTGATTAAATTAGAATGTAGGGTTAACTTCTTTAATTTTGTAAGGGATTCAAGCCCCTTTATCTCAGTAATTTGATTGGAATTTAAAAGTAATTCTTCTAAGTTCTTCAGAGTTTCTAGTCCAGATATTTTTTCGATTTGGTTATATGATAATTTCAAACTCTTCAGGTTGATTAGTGTATTCAATCCCTCTATTATCTTGACTCTATTTACACATAAATCTAGGTGTTCTAATTGAGTTAGACCTTCCAATCCTGCGGTTGAAGTAATCAAAGTGCGTAGGATCGTCAGTCTCTTCAATCCTTTGAGCTTAGATAACCCTTTTATCTGACCAATTCTGTCAATAATAATTCCTTTTTCATTAATAGTCAATCCTCCTTCTCTAACAAAATATTTTCTCTCATTGAACGTCACATATTGATATTTTTGTAATTCTTGCTTCGAACACATCACTTTGATATACTCAAAAAGCTTATTTTGTAGTTCAATGTCAGTCTTATTATCGTTAAATCTGTCGTGTATGAATTCCTTAATCAGGGTTTTTTTTTCTGAGTCTTGACTATGATAAACAGTATCGAATTCTTCAGTTGTGAGAAAAAATTGATAGTTATTTTCCAACAAAAAGAGAACCGTATTTTCATGATCGCTTGAAAGCCTTTGAGCAATCTCTTCTTTAAATACTTTTATGGCTTTAGGATCCTCGGCTTCATAAAGCTTCATCAATAGCGGGAACGCCAAGTTTCTATGAAGTATCTTGGTGTTATAGTTATTTTCATAGAACGCTTGAATATTGCTACAGTGCGCCCAGAACTCCTCTTCTGGTGAGATTCTCATATGTCTGCTATATTTTGGGTTAATAGATCTATCAAGTTCTTCAGCAACCTCGTCAATAGATTCAATCTCATAAATCTGGTCAAGGTTATCAACGGGAATAACTAAAAATAGGTACATGCATTGCTGGAATCGTTTACCGGATACATAAATTACTGTATCTTTCCCTTCCAGCTCCAAAGTGATAAATTTGTTAATTCGAAACTCTGTCATTCCCTAATAGTATTATAAGTATTTACCTTTTTAAATATTGAGCGAAATTCGGATTATCAAATTCTCTTTTAGTCGATTAATAAGAAAAAGTGAAATAAGTCAAAAAGAGAAATGTGAATATTTTATTATTCTTAACATCAAAAAAACCTAATTTTTAATCATTTTTATTATTTGTAAATATATCTGCAGTTTAATTTTTCAATCAAAGTATAAGAATTTAAGTATAGATTGGCTTTGTAGAGAAGTGCAAGATAGAAAGTTTTACCTTACTTTGAAATTTTACCTGATAAGAAAAAGATTTTAATAATCGATAAGTTCCTTTCGTTTCCAATCCTCATAAATCAAACCGAAACTTGATAAGATTAAAGATCTTAAAATTTTTTCATATTCTATTTTTTCTATAATTAATTTCTGAATTCATCACCCCATGAACTTTATCTGAGATATCGAAGGAAAGAGGGAAACAACGATTTTCATTATTTCCAATGTTCTTCCTTTATTTTGATATAAAGAAGATATATCATTTTTCCTTAATCTAAGGTTGAGATGAAAACCAATGTAAAATGTTAGGTCGAGTGGTTATGCAGATGCTTTTCTTTTATTGCGGTAAAACGACTTATTACCGTTAAACGCACGGTGTCTATTGCGCCACGAGGGCTTTTTTATTTTGGCTGATCGTCCAAATCCACAATACGCACAAAACCTCTTGCTCCGGTGATATGAATGATGTCCGCAACGTCTACAGGTTTTATGGCTAGGTGCCTTATTTTTCTTACCTTTGCTTGGAGTACCTTTAGTCATTTCATTTAACCTCCCTCGTCCTCTGAATGATGCATTAAATCTTCCTCTGAATCATCAGTGAATACTAGTTTTTCACGATCCTGGCCTATGAAAATCACACTTGCCCCCCTAATCATCACAGTTCCCAAATCCTTAGAACGTTTTCCCCCCCGACCAAAATAGATCTCTTTCGCATCTTCAACGATTAAATTCATATAGTTATCGAATTGAATAAGTTTTCCCGTTAAATATGTATTCCAAATTTTTAATTTGATGTTTACCTCGTCCTTAAGAATGGCTTTCGAGAGTGTACGATTAATAGTATTTTGCGATGACATTGAAATGAAATCTCGTTTAAAATATTCTACGTTATGTTTTTAATTATTTAATCAAATAAATATTTTTTTAATATTTAAGAATTGAGATGAAATATCATTAGATAAGGGATATAAAAGAAAAAATAGCATATAGACCAAATCGAAAGGTTTATCGAAATTTTTCAAAAAAGAAGATAAACTTATTTAGATATAAATCTAAGGTGAATTATTATGAAAAAAACAAAAATTATTGAGATTAGTAGTGGAAAGCTACAAGGATATATTGATAAAAGTATAGAAATATATAAAGGAGTTCCATACGCGGAACCTCCTGTTGGGGAATTAAGATTTAATGCTCCAAAGTCGAAGCACTCATGGAATGGTGTGTTAAAAGCAACTGAGTTGAGTCCTGTTGCTCCACAACCTCCCAGTCCTTTCACTCCAGATCCTGCTCCTCCACAGAGGGAAGAAAGTTGCCTTACACTTAACATTTGGACTCCAGCATCCGATGATAAGAAACGACCTGTTATGTTTTGGATCCATGGAGGTTCATATAAGACTGGTTCAGCGAATAATTATGATGGAATTCCTTTAGCAGCTCGTGGTGATGTAGTTATAGTTATAATTAATTATAGATTAGGACCTTTAGGGTTTCTTTATCTTCCCGATGCCCCTAATTTTTCGGCAAATGTTGGGTTGCTCGATCAAATCGAAGCGTTAAGATGGATTAAAGAAAATATTGTGAACTTTGGGGGAGATCCAGAGAATGTTACCGTATTTGGTGAATCTGCTGGTGCGGGAGCAATTTGTTGTTTACTTGGCATGCCTACAGCTAAGGGTTTGTTTAATCGCATTATCCCACAATCTGGAAGCACAAATCCGCTTGGTTACCAAAAGGGTAGGGCAATAGCAACGGCACAAAGGTTAGCTTCACTTCTGAAAATCGAAAAAGATGATATTGACAGTTTAAGAAAAATTTCGGCAGAGGAGATTATCAAGGCTCAGACAAAGATGGATCAGCAAGTATTGGAAGGAGGAACTGCATTTGCTTTAGGGTATTCCCCTCTCATTGACGGTAAAACATTACCAAAACATCCTCTAAAAGCTGTGCTTGATGGTGAAACAAAAAACATTGAAATTTTACACGGTACTAATAAAGATGAAATGAGATTATGGGAATTATGGTATCCTGGCATAAAAAATACTGAAGCATTATTCAATAGATTGAATTTAATGATGAAACCAATGGGACAATCCGAAGAAAAAGTCCGCGAAATAATTGATCTTTATAGTGAGACGAGGGAAAATCCTACCGAGGTATATAGTGCTATAGTAACTGATGCATTTTTCCGTGTACCATCCACATTATTAGCAGAAATGCAATCGAAAAATCAACCTGACACTTATATGTATATGTTCACTTATCCTTCACCTATAAGAAATGGATCGTTAGGTTCTGTTCACGCAATTGAAATTCCCTTCGTATTCGGTACATTAGACACACCTCGGAATGTGAACTTCAAGTTATTCCCTGAATCCAATAAAGAAACTGAGGAACTTAGTGGAAAAATGATGGATTGTTGGATTTCGTTCGCTAGAAACGGTAACCCTAATAATAAAGAAGTTCCAAAATGGGCTCAATATAGAGATAATAGAGCAACCATGATATTCGGGAAGGATATAAAAGTAGAAAATGATCCTTACGGGAAAGAGAGATCTGTATGGGATGATATTATAATTTTCAAGGAATAGTAGGAGGGAGTTGCATACAAACATTTACCATTATAGTTTTTATATTTTAAATTATCATAAATTAGAATGTAAATAATTCAAAATTTAACTGTTTTAGAGCACAGGGGGAATTTAGTATCGGAGAAATACTTATAGTTGAAACAAGATAATGATGCATCAAAATTACAATTATTAGAAGTGTTAATATAAACACCATAAAATAATTCTTCCACTTATTTTAATTTCTCCAACATTTCCTAATATTTCTTTTTTTTCATATGACTGACATGAAAAATTAAACAACTATTTATTTAAATACTTGTTTTAATAATTAATATATAAATATCAAGACAGATTTGTAAAGACCTTAAATTCATGTTTGAAATTTTTAATTCAGATAATCAAATGGAAAAAGACAATCTCCTATCTAACTTGTTGATCCACGATTTAAATCAGATTTTACAAAATATAAGAACTTCAAGTGAACTTACTGATCTTTACATCAATGATCCAAAACGAAAGGGTAAAGTAAAAGATCTTCTTGGAACAATTAAACAGCAAACTTCAAGGGGATTTAGACTTATATCAAATGTCCATAAACTTTCTCAACTAGAGAAGGATCAATTGAATCTTCATAAAATTGAGGTATGTGATTTATTGAGGACTGCACTTAATTTTGTAAAGACTCCACTTCAAGAGAATGTAACGTTTAATGTTAATACTTCTTTCACGGAATATTACGTTAATGCGAATTCACTCCTTCAAGATGTGTTCGAAAATCTATTAATCAATGCGGTTGTACATAATAAAAATGAAATCATTAAAATAACAATCAAAATTTCTGAAGTGTGTAAACATAAGAAGAAATATTTGAAAATGGAATTTATAGACAATGGTGTTGGAATCGATAATGAAAGGAAAAAGAATATTTTTAAACTGAAGAATACAAGCCCAAATAATGGAAAAACTATGGGATTTGGATTATTTTTAGTTAAGAATTTGGTTGATTCCTATAAGGGTGAAATTTGGATTGAAGATAAAGTTAAAGGGGATTTTTCAAAAGGAAGCAATTTTGTTTTACTGATTCCGAAAATTAAATAATCCTACTTATTAATTTGCTATTTTTATATGAGAATTTGGTGTCATCACGTGCAGGAGTCTCAGAGAATTCTCTCAACTCAAAATTGTTCATACATCAACTCGCAACTTATATACTAGGAGAAAACCATATTTATCTCTTTTCTACCTTGAAGGCTCTATTAAGAGTGGATATGACGGTAGAATTACTTAGGTGGGGTAAAGATCCAAGAGATATTATGGAGAATACCTTCCAAGTTCAGTTTGAATCTAATGTTCAGCTAAAATTGTTTTACGAAACGCTTCTTCGCGCAACTAATGACCGGAATTACGAGTCATTATCCTTTGATGACATAATCATATCATATTCTAGTTTATCAGGATACTATTTAGGGAAATATAAATAAGAACGCTCTAATTTTAAATATTAATATTTCTATATTTTTTATAAAAAAATATACTCTTCTTTTTTTAAATGGAGAATAATATGTTGGAGGTAATGGATGAATTAATAAGCAGAGGTTTAAATCCTTTTGATATTAGGGAGCTAGATCATGAACATCAATGGGAGAGGTTTTTCCTTGAGCTCTGTGGGCTTGATTTCGAAACTTCTTACTCTTCTCTTGGAAAGGTAATCACCAGTAAGGTACTGGAATATTTCTTGGATGAGATTCTAAATTATATTCATAAATTTAAAGAGATTGTCGAGAACCCCATTTTGAGACCAAAACCACCCCTTAAGGGTAGTTGGGTTGCGGATATGGATGATATATATATCGGGTATCAGATTCTTGGCTTATTAATACTTTATACCAAAACAAGAATGCCCTTTGAGGTGTACGATGCGATTCTTTACTCTACTACATGGGAGTACGATGAGACGAGAGGGTGGACTGAGGGTTATATTGACCAAAGGAAGAAGAATCTCAAGGTATTTCGGGATTTGATCATCAAGCATAAGTCTAATGAAAGGTGATTATTTCGTAAGGTTCATTAGTTTGCTATTTTTATATGAGAATTTGGTGTTAATATGAGATATTGATCACCAAGACGCCCTATAGATCCTCCATTCTCTCTTAAAAAAATTTTCAATTCTTCTATGCAACTTTTTAGTTCTGACACTTCTCCATTCTCCAAAATTTCTTTTACGTTAATCAGTAGTATTCTGCGACCTAATAATTGCTTTTTAATATCCTCTATTTGGTTGAGGTTTGAGAAGTCGTACTTCTTTATGATAAAGTTATGTAGCAGCGAAGAATATTCTTTTGAGAATCCCATTGCCTCTTGTGGGGAGCTCAATAGGTCATTATCATTTTTTTTTCTCCAAAGTTTTCCCATCTTGTTTCCCCAAGAAAATAACATAAAATTTGCTTACTAATTTAGATAATAAGGTATCTAAAACAAAAATAGAAGAAATATGGTGATAACATCTACATATTATCCGAGAGGGAAAAATATTTAATGTAAGATTTACCAATTTACAAATATGGATCTAATTAAAAATGATATTGTTGAATTTATCAAAGAAAGAAAAAGCATTAGAAGCTTTGTTTACCAAAAAATTGATAAAAAAACAATTATGGACTGGTTAGATTGCGGTAGATGGGCTCCTTCTGGGAGAAATTCACAACCATGGCATGTTTGCGTTGTTATTCATCCCACCGTTAAAAGAATGGTTTCAGAACTTACTAAATATGGAGGGATTATTGAAGAAGCTTATGCAAGCTTAGTTGTTTTTTTGGATTTAGAGAAAGGTTATGATAGAACAAAAGATATTCAAGCGATTGGAGCCTTTATGCAAAATATCCTCCTGGCCGTTCATGCTCATGAAGACATTGGGGCTACATGGATTGGTGAAATTCTAAATAAAAAGGATGAGGTTAACGAGATTTTTAAATATTCTCTAGAGAAATACGAATTAATGGGTGTTATCGCAATAGGTCATATTGATGAAGCTAGAGTAAAGGCTGTTAATAAGCAAAGAGAACGACACATGGTCGAAGAATTTGTTGATTGGTATTAGTAAATTAAAAGGATTTTTATCTACTTATTTTTCACTTTATAATTTGGTCTTCTAATACTTCTACTATTTTTGGGTTGAGAATCCATATCCCAAATGCGAAAAAGGGAATTAAGGACCATTCAACAATAATTGAAATAATAAAAGGGGCACTGGAGCTAAAAGCATCCCAAACTAAACCACCGAGGATGGGGCCTATTATAAATCCAATTGACTCGAAAGTGCTAATTAAACCGAAGATTTTACCCCTGTCCTTAATGGAAATGCGGCTGAGAAAATTAATAAATACAAATCCAGATGCAAGTATGATTGTGTTATCGAATACCAATAACAAAGAAAAAGTCCATATATCCTTAGAAAAAATGATAAGTAATGTTAAAATTCCTCCAATTAAACTTGTTATTGAGACAGTAAGATAAGGATTAAGTTTATCTCCAAGATTCCCTAATTTTGGTGCAATTAATGTTCCGATAATGGTAGAAGGGAGAAAAAACCAAGAGATCAAATTTACATTACTACTTATATTTTGAAAGATGATTGGTAATATAAAGGGTCTATAAATTCCAGCATTAATTGCACCTAAAATCATTGCGAAGAACAATAAGGTTATTCCTAATACATATTTTTGTTCTGATTTACCTGATAAACCGGGATTATCAATCGTAGATCTTTGATCTTCACCATCTTGAAACTTATTATCTTCATTAACTTTTCTGTAGAACCGTATTCCAGCGTAAAAATTAGCAACTCCAAATAATGGAATAGCACAAAAAACTAGAAAAATATTATCCGGTATGAAATAATTTGTCAATGCAAAAATGGTGAAACCTACTATTGCACCAATCACTTGTCCAATTCCTAAAGCAAATCTCCTGCGCCCAAAAGCGGAAGAACGATGATATTTCGAGGACTTCTCTGAAATAAGTGTATCTAATGGAATCCAAAATAACATCGCTCCTGCTCCAAGGGCAAACGCACTGATATACATTCCCGTTAAGGATTTGGTAATAATTGAAAAATAAAGTCCAAAATATGATAATCCGCGCCCAAATGAACCAATCATAATTAATTTTTGTTTTGGGAAACGATCTGCTAAAAAACCTGCAAATGATGAACTGATTAACATACCAAACATTAAAAATGCAGGGAAAAGCCCAATAGCAACGCCAGAAGCACCTAAGACTTGACTAATAATATATGTGATAATAAAGTCTACAAAAAAAAATCCGAGTGAATTCCAGATAACAATCAAAATGACTGAATCGAAATCTGAGGTATATTTATGACTGAGTGGTATCGATTCCTTTTTTCTTTTTTTCAAGCGTAATTGCATATGTTAACAATAATGATAAAGGAATATGGAAAAAAAGTTTTTTGGTATGTTTGAATTATCTGTTATCAATGTTATTTGAGTTTGATTTGCGACTTAATTCGATTTCTCGCTCCTTTAAAATGGTGGAAATACGATTTATATCTTTATTTATCCAAATTGAAGATGTTAACCAAAATAAACCACCAATCATGCCCAATATCGTAGTTATAAGTATTGTAAGTTGGAAATTTTGAAAGGTTATTAATAAAATTCCTGCAATTATTGGCCCTGTACCGCTTCCAATTGACTCTAAGAATTGATTTGCGGAAGTAATTTTACCCTGAGCTTCAGGTAGATTTATTTTTTGCAGGAGAGGCGGTTGATTTATATTCCAAAGTCCCACAGTTGAACGTGCTATAAGTGCCAATAAACCCATTACCAACATAGTGGGGATAGACATAACAAATAAAAAGTTACTTCCTTCTGAAATAGACATGACTGGAATAGGTATATTAAAAATAAGGAGATAAACAAACGATAATATTATTATTGAAATTACAATCATATATATTCTATTTTTGATATTTTTTTTACCTAACCGATCAGATAGTTTAGCAAAAGCTAAAGAACCAATTACACCTCCAGGCAACCCAAAAATAATCATAAAGAAAGCCGTTACAAGTGGGGATATGTAGTAAGGAGGAGATTGCAAATAAGCAATTAACAGGAAGTCAGGAACAGATAATATGATCGAAGTGAATATGCCTTCGAAAAAAGCAATTAAGTTTGTGGGTGCTATTATCGTGGATTTTATTGTTTCTTTGGTCAACCGATATTCATAAACAATCTCTTCACTTGAAAGAACATCTTTTAATTCATCGCGTGTAGCACCACGTTTTGGTTCTCTCCCCTTAATGAATATTATTACACTAAAGAACATTGCGACTATTCCTGCGATAAAATAAAATTGTCTCCAATAATTATTTTGAAATGCTAATGCTGAGATTAACATTCCTATAATTTGAAACAATTGAAACATTGCTTGCATCGCGCCAAAAAATTGAGATCGTTCTTTATCTTCTGTAGAATCGTTAACATGAGAAGAAATAAGAGGCCAGATACCTCCGATTGAAAATCCTCTTACCAAACTAAACGTAAGGAATAAATAAAATGTTGTTCCACCTTGACCCTCTGGTACCAACCCATTGAGGAATAAACCCATTCCAAAAATCAATTCAACTATTGACATCAACTTTATTCTTGAAAATTTATCCGCTAAAACACCAAAGAGGATCCCCGATAACGCTACAATATACATCGAGGTTCCTGTCAAAATACCTAATTCATTTGCATGATCTGCAAATGTATCTCCAGGCCACATAATTCCAGAAACAATAACGATATTGATAAATAAAGTAGAAATTGTAAAAGCAAGTGTATTATAAACTAAGAAATGTTGCCAAAGCCTTTTTATAAGAATGAAAAATCCTGTTTTTTCTTCTATTTCTGAACTTGTTTCAACACTCATAATGGAAAAGTAAATCTAGTCTCATTTTTAAATATTTTTTTAATTAATCTATGGCAAAAACGCAAAGGCTAACTCTACTTTAGAATTGGTCAATCCCATTATTCTTTTTATAACCAAAAGTGGAATATACTCGAGAAAATTGGACCGAGCCAGTAATAAAACTTTAACCAGTAGATATAGGTGACCCCAAGATATAATAAACCGTAAAGAAGACCAAACACAAAACCAAAAATAACGTCTATAGGAAAATGTACTCCTAAAACCAGTCGTGAAAGTGCAATTACAATATCTAATATGACGAAGATAATTAACATTAATGAACTCTGAAAATAAAAAGCAAAAATGAGACCAAAAAGAAGAAAGAAAGCAACATGCCCACTAGGAAATGACTTTTTATCTGATTCGCTCATAATATATGGAATTCTGATAAAATCGTCATGTTTCTTAACACCATTCTTCTTTAATTTTATGTAAGGTCGATTTCTTCTGATTATTTTATATTTAATGATGCTGTGAATAATAATTGACTGCTCAAACCCACTTGTAAAAATGACTAGAAGGTAATAATCTTTTGTTACATACCCGTAAATAAACCAAATTAACCAAATCAAGCCCCAAAAATATAAAGAACCTAGAAAACTAAAGGCTATCGCAAATTTTTTTGTTCTCTTGCTGAAGTCACTTTTGTAAATATTTAGGAATGCCCTATGATCCCATTCTTCTAGTTTGTCAAGATAATCCGATAATGACGACATAAAGTTACCAAGCTGAAGATTTGTGTAAAAATGTTAAAATTTATATTTATAGTTTTTCCAATCAAGCATACTCTTGATTGATTCTATTGATAAGAATATAATTAGTATTATCTCTATGAATTTGAGAATATCAAGCGTTTTTAATAGGATGCATGTTTTTAAATACTAGTAAAAATTAGATTTTAAAATCTGAAAATAGATCTTCCGAGCGACACTTATGAGTTTAAATTCCGGGTTTTCAGAAGAAAATTTAAGAGAAATAGCTGCGCAAAAAGTGAGTTTTAGGTTTTCTGTGAAAATGCATGTAGTATTATTCATAATCGTCAACATATTGCTTTTTCTAGTGAATTTTTTCTATACACCAGAACTTTACTGGTTCATTTTTCCTTGTTTCTCATGGTTAATCGGAGTTAATATGCATGTATTAGCATATATTTTATACGCAAGAGGAATTTATCCAATGGCTAAACGAGGAGTAATTTACCATTTAGTAACATATATTTTTGTCATGCTATTTTTGTTTATCGTGAATGTTGTAACATTTTCAGAGTTTTATTGGGTGATTTTTCCTAGTATTTTTTGGGGAACGGCAGTTATTTTACACTTTATTATTTACATTCTCTATTTTAGCAGAAGGGTTGAGATAAGTGGAAAACGTCAATCAGGAAAAGAGAGAGCTATTGAAAAAGAACTAGAAAAAATGCGGAAAAGACAAAAAAAAAATATCTAAGGATAGTATTAAAATGTGGCTTGGTAAGTTCTTAGATTTTGAGGAAGATTTAAAAAGCTTGAAGTCTAAGATTCGAGAGGAAGTATTTATTAATCTAAAAAAAAGTAGGCTTACACCCCTTGAATTTATAATAATTGAAAACATTTTTAATAGCAAGCAACTCTCAGGTTATGATTTGATTAAAAACCTTAATAGGCATTTTGCTGGAACTTGGAAGGCCCAATCTGGCACTGTTTATCCGATATTATCAAAACTGGACAAAGATGGATTTTTAAAAGCCCAAAAGGTTAAAAGTCCAATAGGTCCATTGAGAAAAGTCTACTCTTTAACTGAAGCGGGAGAAGAATTATTAAAACATAAGGTAAATAAGAATTATCTTGATCAACTCAAATTTATTGAGAATTTTTTAGTAGAGCTTTCTTCAATTTACGTGCACTCTTTTCCACAGGAAAAAAAGAAAGAGAAAGTCGAAGAAATTCGAAAGGCTTTAACAGAAACCTTAAAAAATGTTATGGAAATCATTCCTATTGTTCTTGAGCTCGAAATAATGTGTTATAAATGTGGATCTGAAATTGGCAGAGAAATAGAATATTGCCCTAATTGTGGGGCTTCCTTGATCAATAAATTAGAAGATACAGATTAACAAAAAAAATGAATACCTTCCATTCAACATCAATATTACATTTTTTTCAACTTTTTGATCAAAAAAGTTTTCACTTAGAAATGAACAATCAATTTCTTTTTTCCATTTTCTAAAGAGACTGGCAAGAGAATTTTAGTATTAACTAAATCAAAAATTAAATCGGCAGGATCTTCATTATTGAATGTAAGAGACCTACTCACTTCGTTAAATAATTTTTCCAAATAAATGTAATCTTTAGTTTTATGAATAAGGTCTTTTGCAAACTGAATTATCTTTTTTGATTTTGGGGATAATTTTTTACCTTTTGAGGAGCCTATTTTAAATGGCAAATTCAAGTATAAATGAAAAACATCTTCAATTAAACCCTCAATGCTTTGCCGGGATTTCGATTCCTTTCGAAAAATGGAAATATCACCTTTAAAATGTGAATACAAGTCAATAATCTCACGGTTATATGAATCTTCAAATATCTCACAAAAAATTTTTAAAACTTCTCTTGCAAAAAGCGTAGGGATGTTATTTTTAATTAAAGTAATCCAGATCATCCTACCGGCACGAGTAATTAGAAATTTACCCTCTAAAGTAGCTTGTTCAATTTCACCTTGTTCAGGTGGTAAGTTTAAAATTCCATATTGAATTGAACTTCGGAAAATATCAAGTAAATCAGGATCAAAGTTACCTGCTGTCTTATAATAAATGATTTCTTGCGACTCTCTATGTGTTACAATAATATATTCAAGTGATAACGCTAAAGATAAATATTCTGAAATAGGACTCCTTACCTTTCATTAAGATTTCTTATATATATTGAATTGTTCTATATTTATTTATAATTTTGCTTGTTTTTACTTATGGGATTAAAACAATGATAAGTTGAAAGGTAAAAATTAAGTTTAAAGGTTTTTCTTGGGATTAGGATGCGAAAGGCTATAGAAACTGAGGAAATAAGTGTGGAGGGGGAGAGATTTCCTACTGCCACCGAAGTGATTAAGCAGGGTTCGAACTCTCGGAGGCCTTTGCCATTGTCCCACGAATACATTCATTTCATGTCTGGATCTTAAGTCCAGCACCTGTAGTCTTGACCCATTCAAGGCGCGAAACTAGGCCTTAGTTGATATGATCAAATTGACCAAACTCGGTTACCCCTCCAATTATGAAGAACAGTAAATATATTTTAAAAGCTACAGTGATTTAAGGTTAGCTTTTATGGGTGACAATATTTCAAAGTTATAATTTTAATTTAAATTTTACTTAACCTTTCGATGTTAATGGTTAGATAACGTATCATTAAAAAACAAAAAGAAATATATAACTATAATATATTAAAATAATATCAAAAGTAGTATTTATCAAAATTTACTACTTAAAATAGGTTAGAAACACACAGTAGAAAAAATTTTTAGTGAAAAAATATGCCTTCTGGAATCTTTATCTTAAAAATAATTGACGACATGGGGGAGAGGAATTAAATGCCGGTTGGAATACTCGTAATCCGTTGGGATAATGAAATAGGTCCAATAAACGAGGGTTTTTACCCAAAAACATTAAAGATCACGAATAATTTACTCACACAAGTATACTCAAGTCACAGATATCAGAGCTTGAAACCGGGATTCGCTTCTATCGCACTGAAGAATAACAAAGTGGTGTCGTTTTTCTCAGGAGTAGGACAAGATTTCATTTCTGTTGAGAATTATGTTGTTGCTCTAATACTTCGACGAGATGAAAAACCAGGTAAATATCGAGAGGTGCTAAAGACGATTGCTGCTGAAATACTTGAGAAAATACCTGATGATACCTTTAAAGAAACTTTACCCAATCTTTATGACCAATTAGCTAAAGTATAATGATAGTTTATTCTACTCCTTTTTTTTATATTTAGTCCTAATGAGGTTTTTAGGAATTCAAAGAATTATCGTATAAGAATTAGGGGAAGAGAATATAGATTAAATTTCTTCAACTTCTTCAATTTCTTCAATTTTTTTAATGATAATTTTACCCTGTACGTTCTTATCCAGAATTCCTACATCTTCCAATTGTTGCACCATCTTTTTTATTAATACTATCGGGGATCCAAGTGCATTTCGAAGATCCTCAAGTGAGATTGCTCCAACTTCCTCAACTATAAGGAAGGCTTTAAAAAGTGTTTCTTTTTCCATTAATGGCTTTAATTTATCAAAATGATGTACTTTGTCAATATTTTCCTTCTGAAATTCTTGAATTTCTTTAATCTTTTTTGTCAGCCGTTCAATATCGTCATTATTTTTCCTTTCCAAGCGCTCAATTTCGTTATTAGCCTCTCTATTTTTATCACCTAGTTCCCCAACTTTATTAATTAATTCTTCGTATTTGTCTTTCATACTCTCCATCCTAGAAATTGCATCTTTTGCATCAGAATCTCTTTCCGTGGATTGTAACTTTCTTTCTAATAAAGTGGATTCTAATTTACTCACTTCAGCTTTTAATCCTTGTGATTCTTTTCGACGTTTATCTTCTAATTGTGTTATTAATTTTACTTGTTCTTCCTTGAATTTATCGGTAAATGCCTGTAATTCTTCTATTTTGTTGTTCAAGTTTTTAACTGCTTCATTTTTTAAAAGTAACTCTGAATTTTTTTCAGCCAACTCTGCTCTTAAATTTCCAATCGTTTCATAGGATTCTTCCATTTTACGTTGAGTAGGAATTATCTGCTTTTTTATTAATTCAAGTTCTTTCTGTGATTGGGCTACTTCTCCTTTTGTATATTCCAATTCAAGTTCTCTCTCATTAAGGTTTTGCCTCTGTGCTCCAATCAGTTCTTTTAATTCTAGAATATCTTCTGGAATGTCACTCATTTTTGAGATTTTACTTTTCTGTTCCTCAACAATAGATTCCTGTTCACTAATAATTCTTTTTTGTCGTTCTACTAGTGATGATAATTTATCCACCTTTGATTGTAGAATAGCAGTTTGTTGTTCACTGGATTCAATGTTATCCAACATATCTCTTAAATCCTTTGGCATTGGTTTTTTACCTATAAGTTTTGTATACTAAAAATTAATTGGTTTAAGTTATTAATATTAACATAAGTTATTTTTTTAGTAGAAATCTATAACTATTAAGAGAGATTAATTTTAAATAATTTTCGAAATGAGAAAAAATTATTAGGCTTAAATATTATTTTAAGAAGTAAAAATTATGTTATCAACTTATATCAAATCAGAGCAATTAAAAGCTACCATTTTAATATCCTTTGAATTCAAAGCTAAAGAGCAAAAAATAAAGTTAGATGAAGTTAAATTTTTTGAAAAAGAAATACAAGCAATTGATTATATTAAAAGAATGGGCTATGAATTAGTCCCTGAAAAAGATCTCATAAATTATTCCGGGCTTCAAGAGTTGCATGAGGTAATCCTTAATTTTTTATCTGGTAAAAATATTAATCTATATGATTATTCAAACAATTTAAACATTGATTTAGACATATACAATAAATTTCCAACCGATTTTTCTCAAAAAGTTATTAATAATTTAATGAACTTAAATAGGGGTGAAATCACCACATACTTCGAAATCGGAAGCAAAATGGGCTCTAAGGCATATAGAGCTATTGGAAATATATTAAGAAGAAACCCATTACCCCTAATTATTCCCTGTCATCGTGTAATAAAAAAGAATGGTGATCTTGGAGGTTTTATGGGAGAATCTGATAAGGGCTGGCAACTAAGTCTTAAAAGAAACTTGCTAAAAATTGAACAGATAACAAATCCTTAATTTTCTTAACTCCTTCTGAAAAAACCATCTAATTAATTAATTCGGGAAATTCATCTTAGGGTCTGATTGAACAACTACTTCACTTAATTTTATGGGATATCTTTCCCCGTAGTCATTTCTTTATAAAACATTAAATAACACTAAATCTTTTCTGTTAAATAGGAAAAAGGAACTAAAAAAGGGTAACTTGATCTTAAAATGAATTATGCTGAAAGGTTAAATCGGCTAGGTACTGAAACTGCTTTTGAGGTGTTAAGTCGTATTCAAAGTTTTCCAGAAAGAAGGAAAAAAAATATAATCTCATTCTCAATTGGTGAACCCGATTTCGATACACCAAAACATATTAAAAAAGCAGGTATTGAAGCAATTAAGAAGAATTTCACACATTATTCAATATCTGCTGGAATTCCTGAGTTAAGGAGTGGAATTGCTGAGTTCATGAATGAAAACAGAGGATTAAATGTTACATCTAAAAATGTTGTAGTTTTACCTAGTGCTAAATTTGTTGTGGATTTAACCATATTATCGTGCACAAATCCGGGAGATGAGGTAATATATCCGAACCCTGGATATCCAATTTATGAGAGTTTAATAAATGTTCACGGGTGTAAGGCTATATCTGCACAATTACTAGAAAGTGAAGAATGGAACTATAATATTGAAGGTCTATTAGACAAAATCTCTGACAAAACAAAATTGATTATCATCAACAGCCCCCAAAACCCAACAGGATCTGTACTCAATCAAAAAAATTTAGAGATTTTAGCCAAGATTGCTGTAGAAAATGATCTATGGATTCTTTCTGATGAGATTTATTCTAATATTGTGTATGATAATATTAATTATAAAACTATAGCCATTCTACCAGAGATGTTAGAGAGAACCATAATCTTAGACGGATTTAGTAAGTTCTTTTCTATGACTGGATGGAGATTAGGGTATGCTATTGTTAATGAAGATTTAGCTGCATATTTTGCACGATGGTTAACAAACACAATTTCTTGCACAGCAACATTTACACAAATGGCAGGAACCACTGCTATTACCGGGGATAAAGCACCTTCAATTTCCATGATAAAAGAGTTTAAAAGACGGAGGGATCTTATTCATAAAAGATTAAATAGAATAGACGGAATCACAGCTGTCTTACCTAAAGGAGCTTTTTATATATTTGCTAATGTCACAGGAGCTTGTAAGAAATTGAACCTTAAAAACAGTTTAGAACTGCAAGAATATTTTTTAGAAAATTTGGATGTCGCAGTTCTTTCCCGAACATACTTTGGAAAAAAAATTCCCGAGGAAAAAGAAGAATATATTCGCTTTTCTTATTGTATCTCTCGTGAAAATATCATAAAGGGAATGGATCGTATTGAAAATGCACTATCTTAAATAATTTTAAGTCTATGGGTTGAATTTTATTTTATATTTTGTGCCAGTTTATTCAAAACAATATTCCCATCCTTGTTTATATAAATAAAGTAATCAGAGATTATATAGAAGAAGAGTTTAAAATTTCTGAAATTCAAAACCGATAAATTGTACTCGCTTAAATATAGCGCGGCTCTGCTTACAATATTAACTATGAGAATAATAGTGAGAGAAAATACGTGAAAAATATTAAGAATAGGTGGAAATATACGAGAAGAGAGGAAGGCTAGCATACAGATTACTATCGATACTCCTCCAATCAGGATATTAATATACCGAAACTTTATTGAATAAACTTCAATTAAACTCCCTTTAATTATGCTTGAAACTCCTACAATAAGAATTGGATAGGCAGCTAAATGGATTGTATTTTGAAAAGATACGTTAGGTAATCTAAGAAAAAAGTTAAGGAATACTATTGAAAAGGCTATTAAAGATAATCCAAATAAAACTCTGTTGAGATTTTTCATATTTCCTCTGTTTCTTTTGTTGGTCCCATCAATTATTTTTATTATACCATAAAAAAATAATGCTATGAAAGGATAAACTATCAATGACATTATCACTTCTAATCTAAAGAACACAAAAAAAAGTACATAGCCTAAAACATAAAAACCTGTAATATAGCTGTCTGCTCGAATTTTATCCTTATGTAAGAATAACATCATATTATTTTCATCTAGAATTTTAATTTTGTGCTAATCTAATTAAATAATTAAATTATTTCTTTCATTTTTATTTGTTGTTGTTTATTTTTTATTATTTTTGACTTTGATTTAAATAGCTTTCTGAGCAAGAGTTAAAGTATAATTATTTTTAATAGAATTAAATGAATAATATGACATAGTTACCTAAAATTATCAACCCAACCGCAACTAGAAACCTCTTGCGAAACTTTTCTTTTAAAATTAAAATTGAGAAACAAAAATTTACGAAAGGTGTATTAATTGTAATAGCTGTTGTTAGAATTAACCCATTGATTTCTGCTGCTTTATAAAATAATGAATCTGCCAATCCTAAAGAAATTATGCCTGCGATTCCTATATATATAAAATATTTTAAATTTCCTCGACTTTCCTTTTTAAAACCCGAAAAATAAACAGGCTTGAATATTCCTAATATAAGGAATAAAATTGTTGCCATAGCCACTCTTAAGAAATTTGTTACGAATACATCATTCGAAATAATTCTTGCTTGATTAAAAGAAATAATCGCTACAGCCCAAAGAAAGGCAGCACATACAGCGAACACGGCTCCAATAATAACATTTTCAGCTTCTTTTTTTTTTAAACTTCCGTTAGTCTCGATTTCGTTTTTATCCTTAGAACTTAGTATAAAAACACTAGTTAAGAATAATAAACCTCCAAATAATACTGAAAGTTTCAATTCTTCACCAAATAAAAAGACACTAAATGGAAACACAAAAATAAGTGAGAGCTGGACGAGAGGATACGCACGGGAGGCATCTATTTTCTTTAATGAGAAATAATACAGTAAATCCCCAATTGTGACGCTAATTCCTGATATAAGACACGCTAATAGATATAATCCCAATTCAGAATTATTCATGCTACTAAAAATTAGAAAATTTCCGAAAATTAGAGAGAAAAAAAGTGAACCAATTGAGACACAACATAATCTAAAAAATAAATTTGCTTTTGGGTCAGTTTTCTCTAATCCTGTTTTATAAACAAGTGAAACTATTGCCCATGTGAATACAGCATAAGTTGTAAAAACTAACCCGATAAATTCAACCATTTAAAAAAGATTATTTAAAATTGTTTTAAAAGTATTGTTTTTAACATTTAGACTCTTATTGAGAATTCCTTAGTTAATAATTTGGTTGATGTAGATACTAATAAAATCATCTCAATATTTATTAATTATTTCTGATAAATTTTCTTGGTTTGATCATCCAATGTTTATATTAAATTAGAAGAAATTTATTAAATTATAACTCCTTAAATGACCATATGAGAAATGAAGAAAAATTAAACTCTTCTAAATTTGGATTTGAAATTAAGAGGACCCAAAAAATAGAAAAGAATATTACTGCAAACCGCTTGAAAACTGGAACAACGACAGTAGGTTTGACTTGTAAAGATGCAGTTATTTTCGGAACAGATAAAAGAGCATCGATGGGTTATTTTGTAGCAAGTAAAACTGCGGAAAAAGTTTTAAAAATTCAAGATCATATATGGATGACTATAGCAGGTTCACCAGCGGATGCTCAATATCTTGCAGATGTGTTACGTGCAGAAACTACAATGTTCCAGTTAAACCATGAAAATAAAAAAATTTTGGTAAAATCTGCTGGAAAAATGTTATCAAACATATTATATTCTAATAAGATGTTTCCCTTTCAAGTAGGGTTAATGTTAGGAGGATTAACTGAAAGAGAAGGTCCAACAATTCTAAGCATCGGATCTTATGGTTCCATTTTAAATGAAAAATATTGTGCAATTGGAAGTGGACAAAATTTTTCTTATGGTGTTTTAGAAGCGAAATATAAGGATAATTTATCTGTAGAAGTGGGTAAACAAATCATTAGAAAAGCTGTTACATCTAGCATTATTCGAGATATGTTCAGTGGTAATGGGATTGATATTGTTATCATCAAAAAAGAAGGTCCTGTAGAGCGCGAATTTATCCCTATATAAATCCAATTTAAATTATTTAATCTAAATGAACTCGTTCTCCTATTATTTAAATTTTACGTTCTCTATTTCTTTTTTAATAAAATTTAAAAGAGAAAATTAAGAAATAGAATTATAATAGATAAAATTTATAAAAATTACATACGTTTATTAAAGTAATTATTTTATCTTAACATAGAAAAACCTTGCTTTAATCCCGTAATATTACAATGTCATCCCATATAATAGTAGATTTATCTCATAAGGAGAAAATTGAAGAATTCCCCGAATTTTCCTTAGGAGATGACGGTTATGAAATAGAATATATTGATAAAAATGAAGGTCCAATTGAGTTCGAAAAACTTGAAGATTTTGACATATTATTCATAGGAAATATTCAACATACTATTAACGGAAAGGATGATAAATTCACCCATGATGAATTGAGAGCAATTAAAAAATTTGTAGGAGAGGGGAGTAGTATTTTTTTAACTAGTGGAGATGGAGGGGATAGAGATATATCCATGAAAAAAGGATCTATTAGGGTCTTATATAAGGTTACAGGTGTTCGGAGATTTTGGAATGGTTTGATACAAGAATCTTCATCTAATTTTTTAGTTAAAAAAAACAATGTCTTAATTACTGAAATGTTCAATCATCCTATTACTGAGGGGATTACCGAGTTAGTATTCCCAAACAGTACTTTCCTTACAATTTCTGAGGAAGATGTAGATGATATAATTGTGACTTCTCAAAAATCAGAATTTAAATATTACATCGATGAAGAATTAGGAGCAATTGGGCCAGTCCCGATTTGTGCGGTTTCCCGTTTTTATGAAGGTAGATGTGTATCAATTGGTTCATCTGATTGGATAACGGAAGACAGTGATTTTGGACTTGATTCTGGTGACAATTTAAAATTTTTGTCAAATATTATTGAATGGTTATCTTTTGAAAGATAGTTAACAAAGATTTTTTTCCCATATTATGGTTTTTAGAATCATTAGACCAGATTCTGATTCGGTATGGCAAAATGAGGATATCCTTAAACGCTTTTCAAGATATCGAGGGATTATTGATGGCTCACAAATCGCAAGGTTTTTAATCGCTAAAACTATTGATTGTGATTATGAATCAAGTGATTCGATTGAGAATCTTGAAATAACACTAAAAAAAAAATCACGGGAGTTTAATGATTTATTAAAAAAGAACATCGAAGAAATTAAATCTCGTAAAATTTCTCCTAGGTCATATATCCATTTAATCGAAACTCTAGCCATTAAATATCTTGAAAGTTGTATATACTGTGAGCGTCGATGTGAAACGAATAGGATTGATGGACAAGTAGGATTTTGTTTAATAAGTAAAGATTCATATATTTCTTCAGCATTTCTACATATGGGAGAAGAAACACCCCTTATTCCCAGTGGGACAATTTTTTTTCAAGGTTGCAATTTTGGGTGTGTTTTCTGCCAAAATTACGATATTTCACAAGCATGGAAAAATAAAAAGGAAATTGATGACATAGCCCAAAAAGTGGATAGCAAACAATTAGCAGTAATAGCAGATAATTTAGCCAAAAAAGGAGCAATAAATATTAATTATGTGGGAGGAGACCCAATTCCAAATATTCATACAATAATTGGAAACTTACTTTATCAGAAGTCAAATATCACACAACTTTGGAACTCCAATTTTTATTTGACTGATAAAGCTTTATCTCTCATTATTGATTTGATGGATTTTTGGTTGCCAGATTGGAAGTATGGTAATAATCAATGTGCCAAAAAATATTCTGGTATTGATAACTACTTCGATGTCATTGCTAGAAATCATAAACGGGTGCATGATGAGGGTAGTGGTGAAATTATCATCCGTCATCTTGTTATGCCCAAACATATAGAATGTTGCTCTAAACCGATTTTGGATTATGTAGCTAAAGAGTTATCGAAGGCTGTCGTAAACATAATGTCTCAATATCGTCCACAGTGGAAATCATTTGAATATCCTGAGATAAACCGTCGACCTACTTCACAAGAAATGCAAGAAGTCAGAGGTTATACGGATAAATTAGGAATTCTCTGGAAACCGGTTTCTTAATTTTGAAAATTATTGAGTTTTCCTTATTAGTATAACAGATTATCATCTCATTGTTTTTCTTAAATTAATTCTGGAGATATAATTCAGTAAATCTCCTCACATTATTTATCATATTATCTATATCTATTTCGCTAATTGTCATAAACTCTGGATCAGGGTGAGCAGCTTTATTTCCAATATCTAACCATGATTGGATCTCTCTCCACTTTGCCTGGCCATAGATGTTTTTCTTCCTCAATTCGTCATTAGCTATAGAGGCTTTTTCATTAGAAAGTGTGAGGTTATTATTTCTACTTAATCTTAATAATGTATCTTCCAACACTATTCTGGTTAGTACACATGCAGCTCGATTCAATGGTTCAGTATTATTTTCTCGAAGTTGAGTTGCTTGATCAATCAAACTACTAAAAATATCCACAGATATAATATTAGAAAGGTGTGAAATTAAACCACTATCTAAGTCATCTCTAAAGGCTTTAAATGTTTCCAAGTAAACAACAAGTTTATCTATTTTTTTATATTTTGAAATATATTCAGGCTGACTTGAAATTTTTGGAAAAACATGTTCAATAAAATATTCATAATTCAAATAATCAGGAACTTCACCTGAATATACTGTATTAAGTATATTTTGTATTGAGGTAATAATGTATATTACACGCCTAGGCTCATTCTTTTTTATAACATCTTCTGCTTGATTAATAACTTCATTACATCTCTTCAAAATAATATTAATATTACTCATAATTAATTATAACACCATCCAAGTGTCTTTAATATAAGTTTTAATGATTTTGAGCTACCTGTAGAAAGGGTTTTTTTTATTGAATAAGCAACTTTCTGCTTAGATTCCTAATTTATCTTTCTTGAATATTTTATATGATTTAAAACCTATGAAACACTGAGTCTTTTTCTTCATTTTTAAAACCCATATCATATAATGTGATAAAAATCATAAACTAAAGGAAAAAAATTGACATCATCAAAAGTCTTCAATTCTGAATGAGAGATTTTTATAAAGATTAAACAAAAAGAATAAGTTAACTTACCAAATCTAAACCGGAGTCATAAAACATTATAGTAATATCAGGTATTCATCCAAAAATGTTAATAGTAGTATTAGGTATTCATTCAGAATAGTTAATAGTAGTGTAAGGTGTTAAATAAGTATCTATGTTTATAAATTTTTGCCTTTTTCAACCTAACGATTTTGCCTTTATATATACTATTGAAATCCTCTTATAAATTCTTCCTTTATAAATATTCCGTAAAATTTATAAGCATAAATTTTTATATAGTTGAACAGAATGAAAATATTTGTATTTTTATAGAAAATTTATAAAAAATATTGAATAATGCCGATTATAAAAAAAAAAATTGTAATTGATGAATAAACGGCATGGTAGGAAGCAGTAAAATTCACTTGATTGAGACTGATATATTATGAGCGAAAAAAACAATAAAGACGACTTAAGTTGTAGGCAGGATGTAAGGCTTAAAGGTAAAGATTATAATATAAATCCAGAATGTGGAATAAATAATTTTGAAGATGATTTTGGAATCACTATTACTAATGATGAAGAAGAACAAAAAATTGTTGATGCTACTGCTCTTTTCAAAGCAATTAAAAAACAAATATTTTTCATTCCAAATCCTTGTTTTTGTATCAGAAAAGCAAATGAAAATACAGCATTCTTTAGTCTGTTGCTTGGTTTAAAACCTTATTATATTAGATACAAATGTCAAAAAAGTCAAAAAGGAAAGCAATTAGGCTTAAATTTATTAACGAAAATTGAAAATATCCTTATAAAATCTTTTAATTATTGGATATTAAAAGAATCGGATTCAAAATTAATAGATAAGATTGATTCAGTAAAGAATAATATTAGAACTATCATTAAAAATTATAAAAATTATAATAAACTTAAGCTATATGCTCGTGGTTCAAATGGTATATTAGAGCAGCACCCTAATCTAAAACTTGATTATTTTAAAAAAATTGATACAAATGAAAAAGCATATTGGTTAGGTTGGTTGTTTGCTGAGGCATATATTAGATTACATAGTATAAATAAGGCAGGAGAACCATATTATAGGTTAGGTGTAGGGTGTCTAGAAGATGATTTCATTCTACTGCAGAGGTTTTCCGATTCTATTGGGTTAGATATTATAAACAATGAACCCGGTATTGAAAAATATATCACTTCTGAAGGTGAGATACATGTATTTCGAAGAATTAGATTAATTAACACTCAATTTTGTAACTATCTTATTTCTCATGGATTTATAGTAGGAAAAAAGAAATCAAAAAATATACGACTACCACATTTTAAACATCGGAAGCTATTGTTAGCGTTTCTACTTGGTTATTATGATGGGGATGGGACAATGGGGAGATCAAGAATAACTTCTGGTAGTAACAAGTTTCTTGCTGATATTTTAAATTCCCCATTCTTAAACATACCAGTCTCTAATTCCGGTTCCATCCAATACGATCCAGTTAAAAAAAAATATACTGTTAAAGGAGATCAAATCAGTTTAGGAGCAGACTTAATGAGAGAGATGATAAATATTTATGATAAAAGTTTGCCAAGAAAAAGAGAGTTCTGGACTTAATTTTCATTGGTTAATAATAAAAAATATAGACCTCAGTATCATAGTTTTGATTATCCAGAAATAAATCGAAGACCGACATCTCAAGAAATGCAAGAAGTAAAAAATTATGCATCTGGTTTAGGAATACTATATAAACCAGTCTCATAATGATATTCAAAAATTAGAAAAATCTAAAAGTAATCATATATTTGAAAACCTAACTCTTTATTCTATATTTATTATATTTTAATTGAATGGGTTAATTATGAGTTTTAGTTTAAGTGATGTAAAAGGCGTTGGCAAAAAAGAGGATACTTTAAAGCAAGCCGGTATTGATACAGTTGAAAAATTAGCTAATGCAAAAACTGACGATTTAACTGCACTTAAGGGAATTGGAAAAGCAACTGCTTCAAAAATTATAGAAAATGCTAAAGTAATTTTGAAAGAAACTCCTAAAACAAGTCCTACTAACGCTGTTGAAGAAGCATCTATAGAAGAGAAAGAAGTGGAAAAGATACAAGAAGAATTAAAAAGATTAGAACAAAAAAAATCAAAATTACAAGGAAAAAAAGTTGAAGAAGGAGATTTTATATTAGTTAAATTAACTGGACGCACCCAAAAAGGTATTATATTTAGAGTTTCTAGTGAAGAAGATGCTAAAAAAGCAGGAACATATGATGAAAAGAAGGCTGAAAAAGGTTTTTATACTCCTGAATTTGTTATTGTAGGAAAGCCTGGATTTTTGAATGAAGGTCTTACAGAAATAATTAAAGAAATGAACTACTTTGAGAAAAAATCGGTTAGAATTCCCACTTCTAAAGCATATGGGAAAAGAGATCCCCAGAAAATAGAAAGAATGGGTATTGCTAAATTTCGAAAGGTAAGTGAAGGTAAGAATCCCGAATTAGGCCGTGAGTTCTTAAATAAAAAAGGACAAAGAGGTGTAATAACTAATGTTGTTCAAGGAAGAGTTATTATCGATTACAATCACCCTTTAGCAGGACAAAATCTTGATTATAATTTAGAAATCATAGACAAAATAGAAGATTTCAATGCAAAAATAGAGTATTTTATGATAAATAAAGGAATTCCTAATGAGAATATATCTGAATTTAAAGTTAATTACATCAAGGATGATAAAACACTTGAAATTATAATTCCAAAGATGCTTCTTTTCCAAAATTTAACATATGTTAAATTCGGGCTTGCCATGGACTTACAAACACATATGGCAGAAGAAATTGAGGATGTAAAATTTATTGAAGTTTATGAAAAAATACCTATACCAACAACACCATCAGAATCAATAATGCAAAAAGTTGAAGAATTTAATAAAGAAAAAGAAGAGAATGAAGAAAATACATAATTTAGTAATATAATATGTAATCGTTAAGTTATCTTTATTTTTGAAATGAGGTCTTGTTTTTTCTTTTTCTTTTCTTTCTTGTATTCAGTTTTTCTTTTATTATATTCAGCTCTTTTTTGTTGGAATTCTAATTTTCTTTTCAGAGAATTCCTTTTCTTTTTTAGGTATTCTTTTTTTGCTTCTTTATATTCTTTCTTTGCTATATTATACCTTTTTTTTGTCTTTTTGTACTTCTTATATTTTTTTCTTATTTTATTTCTTAAATCCTTACTGATTTCTCCTATTCCCAATTCATTTAATTTCACTTTAAAATCTTCAAATGATTCAAATCTGATAACTATAATCCCTAATTCTCTAGCTGGGACTAAATTTTGAATTTTATCGTCAATAAAGATACAATTTTTTGGTTTTGTGCCTAATTTATTTATCACATATTTATATTTCTCCATATCAGGCTTGATAAGCCCAATTTCATTTGATAGAAAAGTATTATCAAAGGAATCATAAAAGCCTCTTAAATTATTTGATCTAACATGGATTTCATGAGTGTTTGACATTAAGCTTACTATATATCCGGCTTGATGTAAACGCTCAATGATTTCTGCCATTTCTCCAGACACATGAGTGACTTGAGAGTATAAATCAAACCATAATTCTAAGTAATAATCCACATTCACTTTTTTTGAAGGTAGAGTTCCATTCTTTTTCTGAAATGGATAATAAAATCTGTTAAAAATCCTTTCTAAAAATATCCGGGAGGAAATTCTTCCAGAACTTAATTTACGTTTCAATTTCCTGATATATGGATTTTCAAATCGAGGAATGGTAATATTCAAATCCGCTTCAAGCATGTCAAGTAAATTTTTAAGCACAAAGGTTTTCTCAATTAATACACCTCCAAAATCAAAGATGAAGTTTTTGATTTTATATAATCTAACTTTTTGTTTTATTCCAAAAATCTCATATTCTTCTAACTCTTCTTTATTGCTCATTTTCACTATTATTTTGTTAAAAAATAATTTTAATTGTCCAAATTAGCTTTCTTTTCCTCATATTTATTTAATATTAAATCACAGATTTTCTTAACTGGAGATTCATTACAATTCCAATTTGTAAATTCGGGGAATGAACCTGGATCTACAACATATAATTCTTTACTTGATTCATCTCTAACTAAATCCAAATGTCCAAATAGATTATTCTCGGTGAGGAAAAATCTCCACTTTTTAATCAACTCCCTAATGTCTTTGGACGTTTTTATTACCTTCATCTCAACATGTTCATTAGATAACGATGGTTTGATTAAAGTACAGACACATTTATCTATAAAATAAACATTGTAATGTATTCCTTTTATAAAATCTTCAAGATATAGAATTTTGTTTTCTTCTTTTTTTAATTCTTTAATAGAATTGATAACTTTTACACCTATACTTCCTGAGCCCATAATTGGTTTTAGTATTAAAGGAAAAACTTTTGAATCTAGTTGATCTAGTAATGTTTCTTTAGTACCTAAATAAAACCTCGGGGTTAATAGGCCTGCTTTTTCTATGAGGAAATGGGATTGTATTCGATTTTTTTGCCTAAAAGAAACTTGTGGATTTGGTATAACGGGTATATTATTTGCTTCCAAAAAAAACCCGGCATACAAAAAGAATAGATTTTTTGATTTTAGGATATAAAAATCATTTTTAAAAAGAGTCTTATTGATGACAAGAGTATCTAAAGTATAAATTGTAGCTTTGAAGCCTTTGTTTTCATAATATTTTTTTATTTTTCCTGCAAATGTCGTTGTTCTCTTTGATAATATGCCAATATTCATTTTCAATTAACCGTTAATTTTTTGCTTCTTTTAATAAATAATCTGCTACAATTTTATAACCATTTCTCATATAGTTAAAATTAGGAGTGCAATTTATATCTGTGAGAAAAAATTTATCATCCTGATCTTTATGAAAATCAAGGGAAGTAATTTTTATATCCATTATTTCCATTGCTTTTAAACAATATTCCTCTAAGTCTGAAATCTCATCTATTTTTTGCCGTGAATCAGTTTTAATAGGATTTACCAGAACAGGTAGTTGTTTATAATAATAAATATTCTCACCTATGCCATAGATCTTATATTCCCATTTACTCTTGATAAATTTCTGATAATAAAGGAAGTTATATTGATGTTCTTTTCCATTAACTTCATCCAATGCTCTTTTATCGGCTACTCTTGTATTCCCATCTTTTTCAATTATTATTGGGTTAAATTTGTAGACTCCTTGATCAACGATGTTTTTAATAATATAATCTTTAAATGGTGGTGATGTTCCGTCAGGATTTAAAGAAAAATCAGGTACAGGGATTCCTGCTTTTCTTAAGTATGTACTATTTAGGAACCTGTTAATAGCTAAACAGGTTGCTTTAAAGGAATTTATTACAGGAATAGTAGTATGCTCTTCAATTAATTTTGCTAAACTTAAAATTATATCACCTTTTCCTTTAAGGAAAAATATATCCTCATCAAACTGGTGACTCGAACTTATTAAAAAATATGATTCTTCTACGTATAACTTAACTTTTGCTATTGATTTTAAATATTCTAAGAAACTAGTGACTTTATTATTTAAATGGTATTTATCAATAATTATCCCAATTTTTTTCACTAGAATTCCCTTATTTGCCTTAAACCAAGCAATTTTATTAAATTTTTTGCTGATTGAATATTATAATTTACATCCTAAAAACATCTTGATTTTAAAACATAATAACAAGCTGTTCGCATAGAATCAATAAATTTATATACCATAATTTATAAATAGTTTATCAAATAAATAGGGTTTTTAGAGTGTCAGGTAAACTCAATACAATTTATGTTGGCGCTATTTGGAACAGGGATCTCGAAATTTGTAAGAAAATCAAAAATTTCTGTAACAAGAACTATAATATCTCAATAATCAATCTTTTAAAAAAGGATTCCAATTCCTTTAATGCCAAGTATTTAAAGAAAAAATTAAAAAAATACCCAATTTCGTTATTTATTGTTAAGCTTTTATCAGAGAAAAAAAATCAGAGAATATATAGCATAGTTAAAGATATAGCACCTAATATTCCCTGGTTAAATAGTTTTGAATCAGTTAAGTTATGCGAAAGTAGAACTGAAACATTTAAGTTTATCGAACAAAAACATAATAAATTGACTATTCCAGAAACATGTTCATCTCTTGATGAAGCTTTTGATGTATGTGTCAATAAAAAGGCTGTTATTATTAAACTTGACACTCATAACATACCAAATCTACCTAAAAATGATCGAATTATTGGAATTGCAAGAAGTCCAGATCAATTAAAGAAACTGGTTAAGTATCATCAAGAAAAACCATTATTTATTCAAAATTACTTAGGAGAATTTGATCTGATTTATAAGGTATACGTAATAGATAGATGGGTGGTCTCTATTACATCACATAACCGGTTGCTCCAAAAACAGAATTTAACTCCTTTAGATTTAATTCACATCCGTGTTCCAATTGAAAAAAAACTAAAAAGAAGAATTTTACGTCTAGGACGTAGAATAGGGATGTCTATTTTTGGTGTAGATTATATTCGAACAAAAGATGGAATACCTTACATTATCGATGTTAATGATTTCCCAAGTTTTAGAAGAATTCCTGAAGCTGTGAGTTTAATATCTGATTATATCTATAACGTAGTTATTATGCAACAAGTACGATTTAAAACTCCCGCGACAGTTTAGGGGTAAACCAATTACTATTAGCTATTTTCACTTTATCTCTCTTTTTTATTCTCTATAAATTCTGAGAGATATTTCTTCGCAATGTAATCCTCCAATTGCTCCAGTGGATGTTTCATAAAAAACGAGCAGGCTGATTGTAATACACCACCGATGTTTCTATCTTTTCCAATCTTTGAAATCCTAATACAATCCGCAATTATCCCGGCAGAATTATTACCATCTTCCACAAACATAGTAATATCTACACGAACTGACGCACCCCCAAAAATTCTTCCTTCCAGTCTCATATATGCTTCTTTTTGATTTTTTAAAAAAGGTATGTAATCCACAGCAGAAATCTGACATTCCACAGTATCTTTGTTTGGAAGATTAGCGATAACTGCTTCAGTTTTTGATTGACGTTTTCCCATCTCGTATCTTAACTCACCGTTTGGCATGGGGGTTAATAAGTTGTAGAAATCACTACATCCACCCCAATCTAACTGGATTGTTTTATCCAAAATCGCTCCTCTCATGGGAAAAAGATTCGCAAGAGATCGATGAATTATTGTTGCCCCAACTTGAGATTTAACATCATCTCCTATTAGTGAAAGGTTTTGAGCCTCTGCTTTTTTTACAATCTCTGGATCATTAACAACAGGAGACGGCATCCCATTAATTATACTTGCTCCAGCGTCAATAGCTGCTAAGGCATAAAATTTTACGGCTTTATGACTTCCAGTAGGGAGTAATATTACTGTTACATCTACATCCCGTATTTTCATTTCTTGGGAAACATCAACAGCAATTTGGTTTTCAGAAACAGGAACTATATTTTTAATATTGCTGTCTAATCCATCCAATACGGGTCCTTTTAATATAGGGGCATTTACAAAATCTGGATGATACAGTTTCGTGTTGCAATTTGGTGAAACAAATATTGCTTCACTTAAATCTCTTCCAACTTTATTTGAGTTAACGTCAAAACCAACAACAAAATTAACATCATTGATATCATATTGGGTTATTTCTGGGAGTAAACCAATAATTTTTTCTGGGTTATCCTTGTAATTCTCCGTTCCTTGAACGAGCGCGGAGCAAACATCTCCTACACCGACTATAGCAACCCTAATTTCAGATCCCGTCATAAAATTTGACTAATAATAATTTTTAAAAATTAAATCTGTTGATTGTAAATCTTATTATATAATTTTTCCTTATTTTTTATATTATGTTTTCTATCCTTTCTACCTTATAAATAATTCGAAATTCTGACAATTTTATCAGCCATATTATTGTTTATATTAAAGTATCCTATTTAAATACTATTTAAATGAATGTCAGATTTGCTGACTAATTAAAAAGATTGATAAAATTTATTAAATTTTTAAATAAATTATCATTTGATAATTTTAAAAGGGGTGACTTCTTAGGCGAATATAATGTATTTCATGTTCTAATTGGTGCTTATGGAGATGACGAAGTTAAATGAAATTCAACCTGAGGGAGAGCAAAGCGATCTAATAATCAGCAAGTTTTTAAAGATAAGCGAAATATTCCATTTGGAACTGATAAATTTAAGAACATATTCCCCTTTTTTATTGATAATTATGGTAAAAAAAATCTTTTTTTCAGTTATTCAAAATCATAATGTCATTAAAGAAGTCATAAATAGTCTTAAACTTGCCAAAACAGTTGAATTGGTACACCATGACCCGACTAAAGATTTCTTCTCCTTATCAGATATGACTCAATCGGTAAAAGATGCAGATCTAATCGTTGTAAAGGTTAGAAATGAATGCTCAATTGATTTATTACATTTTGCTAAACTTTATAATTTACCAACTCTCCATGATGTAGATACTGTTTTAGTTTGTAAAAATAAAATAGCTCTTGATTATTCAATAAGAAAAGTATTAGAAAAGCACAAAGGTACTTTGGAGGAGTTTCTAATGCCTAATTCATGGAACCAATCTTTAACAGATGTAAACAAATTTAAGGAATGGGCTTTATCGAAATTGCCTATTGTTATTAAAAGTCATAACCAACATGAAAAATATAACAGATTTAATTTTCTTGTTCAAAAAATTGATGATGTTGATAAATTCTGCGAAAAATATAAACAATTCCTCTCTTATGATGTATATATTCAACAATTCATTGAATGTGATGGATTTGAGATAAAAATTTATGTAATAGGAGATAAGGTTTTTGGGATAAAAAGAGAGAATCCTATTTATCTTTATTTAAGAGAAAAACCAGATACGATTGACGTGAGTAAGCTTAAACGAGAAAGATTTGAAGTTAATGAAGAGATCAAGCACTTCTCAAAAATTTTATCATCTGAGTTAAATCTTAAGATTTTTGGATTTGATTTGGTATGCCCACGAGATAAATCAAAATTTTATATTGTAGATCTGAATGATTTTCCAAGTTTTAGGGGTATTCCTAATATTGAAAAGGAGTTAAAAGAGTACATTGAAAGTTATACCTTAATCGTCTAAGCGATAACCAAAAAAGGCACAATAATTAAATAGGCTATTACTCCATATAAAATGCAAAAATACCCAAAATTAATTTGCCGTGCTATTCTAAATAAAAATTCAATTGTTAAATACCCCACCACAAAACTTACGATTGTTGTTATTAGAATAGTAAGAATGTCTAAAGTTCCAAAGATTGACCCTTTACTTAACATAATATCAACTAATATAGAAGCAATAGCGACAGGGACAGACATTAAAAAACTTAACCTGAGCGCATCATCCTGGTTGTACTTTTCTAATAAAATTGCACCAACAGTGACACCAGAGCGAGATATCCCCGGTAAGATCGAAACTCCTTGAACAAGACCTGACAGAAAACTATCTTTTTGTATGATCTTTTTAGAAGTATGCTCTATTTCCTGATTCCCATAAATTTTTCTCGTTGCTATTAAAATTGCCCCAGTAATTATTAATAAACCAGAAATAAAGAGTGTTATAAAATCTCCTTGAAAAGCAGTAAAGGACTCTAAAAATATTATTTTAAACAACAAATAAAGAGGAATAGCAGTAATTCCCGTCCCTATTGTAGCCCAAATTATCCAATTTCTTTCTTTAAAAGCGATTTTATTGAATTCATTTTCTTTATGAGTTAATGTTTTTAGTATCTTAATGGAATTTTTTCTAAATTTTAGTAAAACTGCAAAAGTTGTTCCTAAATGCAACCAAATTGCAAGACTATAAGCATTCTCTGAAGAAATACCAAAGAAGTTTGTGGCTACAATCATAGTTTGCCCCGATGATGAGATAGGGAGCCATTCAAATAATCCTTGGAGAACTGCAATAATTAGATACTCTATCATTTTTTAAAACGTATATTTTTGTAAACCTTCTATTAAACACCTATATATTTCATCTCGTGCTATTCTAAATCCTTCAAGCTCTTTCATGCTAGGATCCCTGATGTCTCCATTTTCTCCAGCAAATTCTTTTAAAGTTAAAATCTCTATACTATTGAGATTGTAGAAGGCATTAATTTCTTCTTTATGTTTATCTGTTAATGTAAGAATCAAATCTGTTCCTTTAATTAATTCTGGATGCTTTTTTAAATCCTTTGATAAATAATCTTCTGATAATTTTAATCCTATCTCCCTCATCGCTAATTTGGCATCCATCGATATTAACATCCCATCTCTAGCGTAAGATGAAATTCCCCCAGAATTAACCTTGACATTCAGATTATGCTTAAGAAAGAAATCCTTTAAGAAACCCTCACACATGACACTTCTAGCAGTGTTGACACTACATACAACTAAAATTGACTTATAGGGAAACTTTTTTTCCATTATTTGATTGAAAAGAAAGATATAAAATAACTATTATTATTTGAAATTCCCCTGATTGGTAAATTTGATCCCTTTTTTCTTCATATTTTCTATTGAATTTAATATATTTCCTGGGGGTAGATCAATTCCTCTGGTTAAATCCATTATAAAATATGTATTAAATCCTAAATCAACAGCATCCATAGCAGAAAAATAGCAACAGTAATCAAGAGCTAATCCACAAACAAAAATACGCTTAACATTATTAGATTTTAAATATCCTGCTAAACCAGTCTCTGTTTTTTTATCATTTTCAAGAAAGGCAGAATAGCTATCAACTTTTGGGTTCCTTCCCTTCCTTAGAATAATGCTAGCTAGGTTTAAATCTAAGTTTTCATGAAATTTAGCACCATGAGTTCCTTGAACACAATGATCAGGCCAAAGAACCGGACCTATAGCACTATCCATAGAATGATATTCATCACCAGGATTCATCCCTGGATGACTACTCGCAAAAGATAGATGTCCTGAAGGGTGCCAATCTTGAGTCAATATCACATTCCTGCTTACTTTTTTGAAAAGATCTGCAACTTCATTAATTCTATTGATTATTAAATCACCCTCCTCCACGGGTAAAGCTCCTCCTGGGATAAAATCATTTTGGATGTCAATAACTATGAGAGCATCCGTTTGTTCTATATTTATATCTCTTACAAAATCTATAGAATCCATTTAATCCTCCACTAAGGTTATTAAATTAAAAAAACTCTATTCTTTCACAAAATCAATCTTTTTTCTCATTATATATATCGAATTAGTTAAATACCAGAATAATATGGCAAAAATCCCAGTCCACTCATAAGTTGGCATTATTATGTATATAGCCACCCCAAGAGAGTAACAGATATTTTGAAATAAGTCGCAAAAACTCGTTATGAAGAATGGTATTAAATAAGAGACTATGATTCCACTAATAATAAAACCAATATAGAAGATCGATTTTGAGAATTTTCTATTTTTAACGACTAAAAATGTGTAAAGTGAACAAAAAATTGCTCCGCCAATAAAACTCAAAAGCGCAAATACACCATGCATAGTATCAAGAAACACCCCTCTACCTGTGAAAGCTCCTGTTAATATAACACTTACAGAAGTAAAAATTCCACATCCTATTGCGAGTTTCCTTACAAATTCGTTTACATTTTCATCTTTTAATACTCTTCCAAAATAAATAACAAAAGGGATCGCAAAAATATTAGAGATTATCAAGCCTAATCGTAAATAAATCCCCCCCGTTGCAAGACCTAACATGCTAATAGAATTCCTCCACATTTGATATTCTGGAGATAATAATAACGCCACTATATCCCCTAAAAATCCAATTGTGAATGCTAACAAGCCAAATATGTATCCAGGGATAATACTGAAAAGTTTGTCAAAGAATTGATTAAACTTTCTCATAATTATCTCACTACGCTTTATTCCTAATAAAAATTTGCATAATAAATTTCATAGAACTCTTTCATAAAGAAATATTTTGTTTCGAGAAATCAAATTTTTTTGTTTATCATATAAATTGAGATTATGAAATACCATAGGATAACTGTAAAAGTGTTGATCCACTCAAGAATTGGGAGGAAAACCATGAGTTGCCTCAAAGTTGGTATAAGGTGTAAGAAAAATATAGTAATCAACGTTGCAATTATAGATGAAACAAAAAAACCGAAATAACTAAGATATTTTGAATATTTAGGATCCCTAAACATTAAGATGTTATAAAGGGTGATGTAACAAAAACCAAATCCCCAGCTTATTATAGCAGAAGTACCATGGATTAGAGCTATTATCAAATTTGTACCGCAGAAGGCTCCTAAAGATATAAAACTAACACAAGAAATAATTGCAAACTGTATTGAGATTTTTCTGAGTTTTTGACTCACAATTTCATTACTAAACGTATTTCCTAGATAAATCGTAAAGAAAAATGCAAAAATTCCAGATAAGACAATACCTATCTGAAAAAGCACTCCACCAGATCCATCACATAATGCACTTACCGCATTTCTTGTTATGTCATACCCGGGATACATTGAATACGCAACCAGGTCCCCTATAATTCCGAATGAGATAGAAAATAAGCCAAAGATCCTTATTGGGATATGACGGTTAAGTGTTTCTATGATCAGTTCTAATTTTTCCATAATGGATTTTTGAAATTATAATTAAGACTTATATTCAAACGCTAAAAATTAAATCTTTGTGAAAATCCGAGTCAAAATAAAGATTTCGAAAAATAAAGCAATAAAGTTTTTAAGAATTTTATTGTGAAATTTAATCCCCTCATTTCTTCATTTAGTACCTCATAACATCAATTTTTTGGGATTGAATATAATTTTATTAAAATAGGACATTTGCTCTTACTTCTTATGCGAAATAATCTTATCCTATTAAATCAAAAAATTTTAATTAATATTTCGGATTATTATAATAAATATTACGTTAATATTAACCGAAAAAACATAATTTTTTAACTATTGAGCGCTCGTAGTATAGTGGTAATATGCTGGCTTCCCAAGTCAGCGTCCCGGGTTCAATTCTTTGAATCAATTTGATTCCTAGGGAAAATCCCGGCGGGCGCATTTTTAAGCTATTTGGGATATTTGAAAATTAGATTTTAGTTAAATATTAACCAGTTAGCCTAAGAAGTTAGTAAAATGAAAGTAACAGGTGCTTTTTTTGTTGGTTGGAATAATGAAAAATTAAAATCTAATTGATATACTAACAATACCCTCAAGTATTCTAGTGAAAGATTAAGAAATTCTCTAGAAATTTAGTTTCCTAAGCTTTCTAGAAAAGCACTTGTTGGTAAAGAACTTTCCTCTATTTCCATACATAAATCGGAAATATTGCCAAATAAGGAGGCTGCCTTTTCAAAAGTGCCGTTAACCTTATATTGGTTTGCTTCATCCATTTTAAGCATTTTTTCCATTAAAGGCTTAAATAACGAAAGGATCTCATACACATTGTCTAAAATATTTTTGACAGTATGGATTTTCCTATTAATATCCTCCTCTCTTATAAGCATATCTTTTTTTCTCTTTTATATTCAAATTTATTTATTTAATTGTATATTATACTTCCATATTTAAATGATTTCGGTTTATATTTTCAAAAAACGTGTTTACATACAAATAACTCTTTGCTAATTTTTTGAAATCATTTTGAAGGCAAAATATTTGACGTATATAGAATTTTGATAAACTTTTTTAGAGTTTTAATAAAAATGATAGTAACTTGTACTATTGATTTTTATCAAGAAACCAACTCAAATTCTTATTTGTGAGTAACATTGGTATTTCTGTGAGTCATAATGGGAAAAAACCCAGAATTAGGGGTAATTAGTGAATTAAAAAATTTTAAATCAGGATTTTTTTACTTTTAATGCTATAATTTAATTTAGTTTCGCGATTTTCTTCAATAAATCCCTTAAATGCAAATTCCCCATGCCAAACTTCACCCTAAAAGAAAACATTAAGACCAAATTGAATTTCCTCCCATTAATTTGCATAAATTTAGAAATAAATTTTTCATTATTCTCTAATTCAAGATACATTTGTTTTACACTCACCAAGTTCCTTTCACTCCTCACTTCAAATTCTCGGATAGTATTAAATAGCGTAGTTTGTGGGAGAGATGAGTATAAAACTTTCCCTTCAATACTAAATATCCCACTCCCCAATATCTCTTTATCATCTACACAATCTCTTAATATTTGGAGTATTCCTTGAAAAATAGGTAAGGAAGAAATATCCAATGCTTTATCTCCGTGATCATCTTTATCCTCTAAAGATGAATCACTACTTTCATATAATTCCATATGAGAAAACTCAAAGTCTACATTTTGATAGCCCCTAACAATAAAATTCTTATCAACAAACGATTGAAAACTATGCTCACAACATAATCCTGACGGTATTGAGATTGTTGTAAGTTGTTTACTTTGATTTATTACCTTGACAGGTATTTTCAGCTCCTTATTACTTTTACATTTGGGGCATACGATTTGGATTTCTTGGAAAAACTTTTCTTTTGCTATATTTACATTATTTGTTGTTATATCTGATTCACTTCTTGTAATGGTCTTAAATGTATGTGTTCAAATTTATTTTTGTGTGCTTTATTATAAATTTGTATACCTTTAATATGTAATTTTTTTTAGAAATTTAAACTTTTGTTATAAGTAAGGGAGGATTAGCAAATATAAATGGGTAGAAGGCTCTTTTAGTACAAAATCGTTGATGCATCTAGAAAAAGTGAAATTCTAGAAGATCGATGATCAAAATAAAATAAGAACAACATTAAAATGATAAAAAACAATTGTTACTTCCATTAGAATAACATCTTTTTATAACAAAAACTTTATATATATTTTCTAATATAAGATTTTTAGTTCAAATATATAAAAATACAATAAAACTTAAAGATCTTAATGATTTTTTACCAAAAGTTTTATGGGTATTGAAAAAAGGTAAAAAAACTCATAGTCATTAAACATAAAATTAGATTTTGTAAAAAAAAAGCATGTAAGAAATATGATAGCTATGAACAATGCTCAAAATAGTAACAATGGCTCAGAAAAATTACAGATGCTAGGTTATGGCATTTTAATGATTTCAGACATTAGCTCTAGTGCTAAATTTGACATTGGATTTCAAAAAGGAATAGGTGTCCCGCTTATCCAGAATATTATTGAATTATATAAAAAAGAGATAATTAACAAAAAGCAGGGAAATTCAATCATTCCTTTAGATGATTTTACAATTTTCATCCAATATTTTAAAAATAGTGAGGATGATATTTCAGTTATTATTTATATGGAGGAAAAGGACCAGTCTGTAAGTTTTGGAAGTCTATACCTCTTATCAAAAAAAATAAATCAAAAAGTAGTTTCGAATGCTTCAATCACAGAGATAATAGAAGTATTTGAGAATACGGTTCAAATCCCTCGAAGTGAGGGAATTATTGCTATTTTCGTAATTGGTTCTGCGGGAAGTCCTTTTATTTCAAAAATAAATAAGGCTCGTAGCAATATTGCTGACCACGAGGTTCACATTGGTGGATTTATTTCAGCTCTTTTATCCTTTTCCAATACAATTATAGGAGAGGAAACTGGTGCTAAGCTCAAGGAAATTAATTTTGGGAATCAACAATTCTATGTTATATCAAAAAGTAATGTAATTTTTGCATTTTTGGTAGACAATATGAATTCACTGCTTCAAAGGTATATGTACCTCATTGCAGATGAATTTTTATATCAATATAAAGACTATTTAAAAAATTTTAATGGGGATGTAACTCCCTTTAACGAATTTGAAAAAAACATTAACCAATATTTTATAATATAAAAACGGTAGGTATATAAAAAATGGCTCAAAAAGAAATAGATCAAATTTCCATCCTTACTTTTAAAATAGGGTGGGAAGAATTTGTTATTGACCTCCTGGATGTTAAGGAAATAATTCAGGCAGGACAAATCAGGAAATTACCGAAAAGCATCGACTATATAGATGGTATATACAATTACAGGGGAGATATTATTCATGTAATTAACTTAAGAAGAAAATTAGACTTAGATAAATACCTCTTATACCATGAGAAGCGGTCCTCTTTTGAACAAGATTCAAGTGAGACAAAGAAGTTTATAATAATTTTAAAAGTAGAAAATGATCTCATAGGTTTTTATGTGGATCAAATAGTCAGTATTGATCACATCCTTCCTGAGGAGATTATTGGGTTGAGTCCTATTTTTCAAACAAGTGTTGCTATTGAATTTATCAAAGGTATAATTAATTTTGAGGATAGACCAAGGGTGGTGCTTGACTTATCTAAGATTTTTAGCGAGGTAGAAAAATTTAGGATTCAACAAGATTTATCATCATTAACATAAAACAAAAAATAGGAGTTGAATAAAATAAAATGTCAAAGAATGAAAAGAATGGGAAGAAAAGGGTACTTATCGTCGATGACGCGCAATTTACCCGAAATATGCTAAAAAACATCATTAGCAAGATCGAACAAATTGAAGTAATCGGTGAAGCCTCCAACGGAGTAGAAGCAATCTCCCTATATAAAAAATTAAGCCCAGATTTGGTCACTATGGACTTAGTAATGCCAGAAAAGGGTGGAATTGAAGCTACAGAGGAGATTCTAAAAATAAACTCAAAGGCATTAATCGTTGTAGTATCAGCACTAGGACAGGAAGCTCTAGTTCTAGAAGCTGCTAAAAAAGGGGCAAAAGATTTTATCCAAAAACCATTCAAAACTGAACAAATCTTAGAGGTTATGGATCGTATACTAAAGTATAAAAAAGCCTAAATACATAAAAAATAAGGTGATTATGTGTCATCCAAAGACGATATGAAACTATTTGTTAGTGAAGCAGAGGATCTGATTCAGAAAACAGAAGATGAAATTCTAAATATAGAGGAAAATCCAGATGATCTAAAACCAGTTCAAGGACTCTTTTTTACTTTTCACACGTTAAAAGGATTAACTGCAATGGCAGGGTTTGATAACTTATCAAAATTTTGCCATCATTTTGAATCCTTTTTAGAAAATGCAAAAGAAAAAAAAGCCAGTCTTAATAAGAAAAGTGATTTCGTTGATATGCTCTTTGAATCACTTGATGTGTTAAGAATGGTAATAAAAAGAGTAAAAACTGGAGATTTAACTGACTTAGACGCAAAATTTGTGGAAGATATCAAAGATAGCTTTGAAAGTTTTGAAAGTGATTACGATATAACATTTATCCAAGCGTTATCACAAGAAGAAATCTCTAAAATTCTACAAAAAAAGCAGAACAAACCATTTAAAATTTATATTAGGCTTGAAGAAACATGTGTCTTCAAAAAAGTTAGGTTATTTATAATATTTCGAGCACTAAATGAAAATGGCAAAATATGCTGGACTCATCCTGCTCCTGAAGATTTAGAAAAAGCAACTTTGAAGAATGAGTTTGAAATATACTTCATAACTACAAAGAATAAAACCGAAATATCTCACACGATCGCTGAGATCCTAGAGATTGAAAGCAAAGTCATAAAACCAATGAAACCTGAAGAGTTTGAAAAAATAATTATCGAACTTAAAGAACAATGGGAAAGGGAGAAACCTGAGGATGTAAGTATAGAATCAAGATATGAAACTGATATGGAAGAAGAGACTTTTGATGAAGAGGTTGAAAGGGTTTCTAAAATAGTAGATGATTTTTCGGGAGAAACTATTAGAATTTCTAGTGTAAAAGTTAATGTTGAATACTTAGAAGAGCTTATGAATTATTTTGGAGAACTAATAGTAATGAAGAATCATATCTCTCAACTTTTAAAGGAAAAACAAGATAGAACTATCTCTCGATTATTTGATAAAATGGATAAACCATTTCTCGATATTCAAGAAATTCTATTCAGATTAAAATTAGTCAGAGTTGAGTCAACATTTAGAAAATATAAGAGATTAGTTCGCGATTTAGCAAATGAAACTGGTAAAAAACTTAAGTTGATTTTAGAAGGAACAAATGTCGAAATTGACAGGAAAATTTTAGAAGACCTAAATTCTCCTTTAGTTCAGCTTATAAGGAATGCTATTTATCATGGAATAGAGTTACCGAAGGAAAGGCGGAAAATGGGTAAAAATGACGTTGCCACTTTGAGAATCAATACATATAGACGAGCAGGCTCAATTTATATTGAAGTACAAGATGATGGTGCTGGGATTAATTACGATAAAATTAGAAAGAAAGTTGTAGAGAAAGGTTACTACGATGAGAACGAGGTAAAAGAGATAGATAATGAAGAGCTTCATAAATTCATTTTAATGCCTGGATTTTCAACACTCTCTGAGGCCGATATCCTTTCCGGAAGAGGTATGGGAATGGCTATAGTGGCTGAGAAAATAGGAGAACTTGGTGGAGATTTTACAATTTACTCTGAAAAAAATATTGGAACAAGATTTACACTAATTGTTCCATTTACACGAGCAATTCTAAGAGCACAACTAATGCAAATTTCTAATGACTTATTCGCTATTCCAACTGAAAACATAAAACAAATATACTTCTTCAACCCAAATCAGGTTGAACATGAAGATGGAGAACAATATTACAGAATTGGTAGTAAAAAAATACCAATAATTTATTTAGAGGAGCATTTAGAGATGGTAAAGAAAAGTACAACAAACGCTCATAAAAAAATAGCTGTTTGGTGCCAAAGAGATGAAACAAACTCGGCAGTATTTATAGCTGACAAACAACTACAGCAGCTTGACATTGTTGTAAAACCATTTAAATCTAATTACTCAGATTCTCGTGATATTTTAGGTTCTACAATAACAGGTGAAGGGGCTATTTGTCTAATAATTGATGTGCTAAGTATAATTTCTTCGAAGTTCAATAAAAATATAGTATCTCAAATAACTAATTAAAATTTTTTTTAAAGAAAATAATTTATTAAGAAATATATTGGAGGAAAAATAAAATGGGATTTAAAAAAGTTGATTATGAAGAATTAAAAACGAAAATGAGCCCAAATTTTCTTGGTATCCCTATAAGAGAAGGAGGAAAACTTGTCGAAAAAACATATCGAGAGAAGAAAATTGAATCAAGCTACACAGGTGCGTTTTCAGATATTTTAATATTAAATGAGGAATTTTTAGAATTTGACTATGATAATAATGGAAGTAGAAAATCAGCACTCGGTAATGGAAATATTTCAATATTCAATAATTCAATTAAGGATCGGATATGGGATGCAAACTTACAATTCTCTGGATCTCAATTTAATAATCAAAGTGATGAAAACAACATCAGTTTAGGGATTTTTGAACCGAGTTCAAATAAAGTTTTAAAATATGAAATTGTCAACTCGGAGGAAATACCAGATTTGGTAAAATTACAGGAAAATATTGAAAATAAAGTTGAAGATCTTAAAAGCAGTTCTTCGGTTGATAGTGAATATCTTACTAGCAATGGTAAAGCTAATAATTATCTATTAATGATAGGAAGGGAGAATGTCATAAAATTTTCGATTTCAATCGAAAATATATCAGATTCATCTCTAGAGAAAATTAAACTAAAGAAAGATTTTTCTCAGGGTTTTTATGACTTGGAATTTAAAAGTAACTCAAATAGCGATTTTAAGATATCTCAAAATTCAATTGAATGCTCCATAAATAACTTAAACTCTATGGAAAAAGTAGAAATAGTGTTTATCGCTAAAATATTTCCCAAAAAGAAAGAAAACATAAAAACTGGTAAATATGAATTAACTTTTAACCTATCAGAAAAAGTCATATCTGGAGTAAAAATAAATAAATTCTCAGGATACTCTCATGCTATGCATGCAATCAAGAAATCTGAGAAAAATTATGCTCCTAATCATTGGCAGTGTTCACTTATATTTGAAAACCATAGTGATTTCAAGATGAAATTGAAGTCGATATTAATCTATGATAAAACAAAATCGAAGAAAATACTAGGATATGATTTTAGTGAAGCTAATGAGAAAGTTGTACTCCCTCGGGGGAAATTTACATCAGAATATTTTGATATCATTGATGAGAAAGAACCCAATTTTACTAGAAAAGTTGAATATTCCGTAGATTACAAAACTGAGAGTAATTCAACGCTAATTTCAAAATACGATGAGACTACATTTAAGTTAACTCGCGTTTTAATTAAGAAAAAATTAGCAGAAGGAGAAATCAAATCATTTCAAGAAACGAAAATAAATTCTAGGATAATTATTAACAATGAAGGAACGATTCCAATTAAGGGACTTCTGGTTTTAGAAACAATTCCAGAAGACTTTTTACCCCCTAGGGATATTTCCGAGTATAAATTATATAGATCATCTGGCGCATTAGAAGTTGACGATCTTGAAATAAAAGTTAGTCCTGATGATAATGATCCTTCACATGAACATACTCTTGAGTTAAGTATCAATCTAAAGAATTATCGTTTAGATTCTGTGATTGAAGTAGAAGATTTCTTGGAAATAAAATACCCTCTTAAGGCTATTACACCAGATTATAAAAAAGCGTATAATTTTCCATTACAAGTACACTCATACTATCCAAAATATGTAGGATCAGGAGATAAGAATGAATTTTTCATTATAATGGATGATCTCTCAAAGATGGATCAATCTGCTATTAAAATATCTCACAAGCGGCGTAAATTGATGGTAGGAAAAGAGATCTTCCCAGGGAGAAGTAGCAATGAATTTGCTATTTACATTGTAGCCAAAAATGGGTCTAATATAAAATTAAGTGATGTCAATGTTACAGATACTTTTCCAGATTCTTTTGAGCTTATATCTTCAAACTTAGATTATAAAGTTAGCAAATCAAAAAATAATAGAGAACAGAAAATTTCTTTCACATTTGATACTTTATTACCGTTTCAAGAAAGAGAGGTTATGTACTATTTAAAAAATATAGGAAGTAGTAGCGATGTTAAGCAATCAGAATTGGAATCATTTTTCGTTGGGTAACAAAAATAAAAAAAGGAGGAAAAAAAATGAATTTACAGTTTTATGAAACAATGGATGATAAATCGAAAGAATATTTATTATACCTTATTGAACAAATTCTCCCAAAATTCACAAAAAGCGAATTACAAATTTATTTGGATGATGTTGAATCTAAAAAAACCAAAAAAACTAAAAACACAAAATCAAAGTCAAAGACAACTACTAGTAAGGATTATGTTCCAATAGGTACTGATGTTGATAAAATAGCAGATTTATCGAAATTAAACCTTGAACAATTGAAAAAACTTTTTCAAGTTTTTATCAGCAGGGAAGAAAATGATAAAAAAGCAGTAAAGTGGAGATTCTATCAAAATCTTAAATATACGGAAGATTTGAAGGTAGAGTCAATAAAAATTAATATAAATTCTAGTTCAGATCGGTTTCTTGATTTTATCATTGAAACTAGTGAAAATAAAGTGTTGTTGGTTTCTTGTCACGATATCTTAGAATTAAGTAATTACAAGAAAGTATTAACTGAAATTACCAATTATGCTAAGCAAGAAAATCTACTTCCAGATAAGGTTATTTTTGCAACCAGTAAGTCGTTTCGAAATATACCGTTTGACACACCAATTAAGGTAATTAGTAAAGAGGTAGATCCTACATTGATGGTAGAATTTATTGAAGAAAATCGTTTTTTCAAACGAGAAGACTTGTTAATTGTGAATGATTCAGAATTAAAAGTAGCAGGATTTAATTTCATTAGTATTGATGACTTACTAAATTACGTTTATAAACACACAAGTGGTGGCCAAATTTCGATTTTTAAGCAATTGGACTTTTACACTGAAGTGAATGAGGATGATCCTGAAGTAGAATTAATCTGGAAAGGAATTATGATAAAATAAATTTTTTTTTTATATATTTAATCAAAAAATAATAGGTAACTAAAATGTTTAAAAGTAAATCTGAAGAAATAGAATTTGGAGAAAACATAAATGTGGTAATAATACAAGTGCTTGATGAAAAATATCTTCTCGAAGTTTCAAACATTAAGGAAATTTATGTACCCGGAGATGATATTGTTTCTGTACCATTAACAGATAAATCAATCGTGGGCATTATCAGTATAAGAGGGGAGATCTACTCAATCATATCATTAAGACATAATATATATGGGAATGATATAGATTATGGCATCGATGAGTTTTCAAGGATTTTATTGCTAGAATACAGAAATCTTAAAATAGCAGTGTTAGTAGATGTAGTAATCGGTGTTAGAGATATACCCCTTGCAATCTTCAAAAAACAAGGAACTATTGTTAAGACTAATATAGATTTTAAACTAATAAAATTAACCGGAGTATTCGAGGATGAATCTTTGATATTATTAGATTTAGATGCTTTAATTCAGCCATATATCAAATCAATGGGTCGAAAAATTGAGAAAAAAATCGATATAAAGCCAACAAGCCTAGAACGTCCTAAAGTGCAACCGAAGATAATTGATAGACCAGATATTGATTCTACGCTTGTAATTCCACAAATTGTTCAAGCACCAAAAAAGAAACAAAAACTACCAAAAGCAACAACCACCAAAAAAGTTAAAAAAGTTAAAAAAGAAAAGCTAGTAGTTTTATCAGCAGAACAACAAGACACTTTGAAAGAATTAGGGAATATTGGGACAGGAAATGCAGTCACTGCTTTATCTAGATTAGTAAAAAAGAAGATTGACGTAACTCTCACTGATGTAGGCATAATTCCATTAGATGAACTCCCAAGCCAATTCGGTGGTAAAAATGATAAAGTATGTGGAATTTTTTGTCATATAGAAAAGCCCTCTCCAGCAACTATACTGAATATCTTTGAAATGAAGCCCCTAATGCATCTAATATCAGATTTAGCAGGTCCAGATTCAAAGATTGTACCTAATAAGGTTAAAACTAAAAAGGATCTTGATGATTATGCTATATCCACGATAACAGAAATGGGAAACATTATGGCAGGTCATTATGCTTCAGCCTTAGCTGATCTGCTTGGCACAAAGCTAATGATTGACGTCCCTGAATTTACTATGAGTACTGCTGGGGAAATAGGGGAATTTCTTTCAAAAGAATTTGAAGCGATTGCAGATTTTTTCATTATCATTCAGACATCTATAAAAGTATCTGACTTAAAACTAAAAGGTATGTTCTTCTTTATTCCAGATATTGAAACTCTCTCAATTATCTTTAAAAAACTTGAAATTAGACATGAAATTTCAGAAACACCAGCAAAAACTAAAAAAGCTCCTGAACTTCTGGAGTTATCAAAAATTGAACTCTCGGAAGTTCAAAGAGATGCCCTTCAAGAAGTTGGTAATATAGGCGCAGGGAATGCTGCAAATGCCTTAGCTCAGATGATTAACAAGAGAGTTGATATCAACATTCCTTCCGTTCAGATGGTGGAATTAGATGATTATGCAAATTCAATTAGCAGAAAAGATGAAAAACTCTTAGTTGCATGGAGTAATGTTGTTGGAAGAGCAAGAGCTACAGTGTTAACAATATTTAATTTGAAAGATGCAGTTGACATTACTTCAATAATAGTTGATGATACTAGTAAAAGGCAGATAGATTTAAGAAAGAAAATTAACAAGGCTTCTGATTTTCCTGACCTCTATAAAAGTGCACTCTCTGAACTAGGACATATTCTTGGAAGTCATTATGTAAGTGCAATTGGTAATTTACTTGGCTTAAAATTGATGACAGAACCTCCTGACATGTCTGTAGACACTGGACAACAGTTATTTAGGATTCTAAAAGAAGAAATTGGGCTATTGAAGAAATTATCACTAGTTATAGATACGAGCGTGATTGTAACAGATTTTAAAATTACAGGAACTTTCTTATTTATTCCAAACTTAGAAACACTCCAGGAATTATTAGATGCTCTATTAAGGTTCTATTCGTAGAAAATTTGAATAACGATAAATCAAACTAATATTTTTTTTTATATTTTGTACAAATTACTAGGAAATCTAAATTAAAATAAACTCTTCTCAATACGTTAAAAACCCAAAAGAATGACAGAAAGTAGCTATTACGATTATGTTTATAAGGTCGACGGTGAAACAATCAAGCTCAGACCAGAGAAGTTGTTCAATCCCTCTGAAGTTTATTTAATTGTAGATAAAGGACTAAAACTAATTTGGATCTGGGCAGGTAGTCACTCCCGGTTGTTTCATAGGTACATGGCAGCGAATTGGGCTGGAAAACTTAAAACTAAGAAGAAATTTTATAATTTCAAATATGAAGTTATAAAACAAGGCATTGAACCTGCTGAATTCGTTAGTATACTTAAAGAAATTAAAGAGGATGTTTCTGATCTAAGTTTTCCTGGGCAATCTAGACAAGAATTTAGTAGGGATGAGGTTTTAGAGCCATTTGTCTCTTCTCCATCTATACATGAGCCAATTCATAAAATATATTCAAAAAATCAGTTTGTTTTATCAAAGTCCGATAGATCTCATATAAGAAAGCTTTTTGCCGAAGTTAAAGAAATCCAAATGCATATTAAGTATTCATTTGAACGTATCAGTGAACGATTTACCGAAATTGAAAAATTAATAGAAAAATAAGTGTTCACAAGTGATACTAATTGAGGATATTAAATTTGATGAGGATTTTTATGATTTATTAATTCGATTTTTGAATAAAACAACTGGGTTAAAACTAGGATATTATCAAAGAAAACATATCGAGAAAAGAATTAAATCTCGAATGATTCGTGTTAATTGTTCTAACTTTGAATCGTATTACAAATATTTAGTAGAAAATCCTAAAGAAATAAATAAATTTTTAATTAGTTTTAATATCAATTATTCTACTTTTTTTAGAAATTGGGAAGTTTATGACCAATTGGAAGACATTATATTAAAAAGTGGAAATTACAAAAGAGAAGATGTAATTAGTAATTTACATCCCAATCCAGAAAGAAAATATCGTAAAAAAAGTGAAAAGAAACCAAATAAAATTGAAAAGATTTCCAATAGAAAGAAGGACTTAGAACACAGGTTAAAAAATAAATTATCAGCAAAGAAAATCGTTCCAAAAAGTATTTTATATAAAAAGCTGAAGAATTTCCAAAGATTTAAGGAGACTATTAATATTTGGTCTTGTCCATGTGCAAACGGTGAAGAACCATATTCTATTGCAATAATTTTAGATAATTTTAAAAAACAAATTCCACAATTTCCTAAATTCAGAATTATAGCTTCTGATATTGATGAAAACGCTATTAAAAGAGCAAATATCGGAGTGTATAACGAAGAATCAACAAAAAATGTTTCAAAGTATTTTGAAAAAAATTACTTTTTGAAGAAAAAAGTGGGATTCGGATTTACATACACTATAAATGAAAAAATAAAAAAGTATATCAAGTTTATTGGGGAAGATGTAATGAAAGGCCATCAAACATCACAGGTTTATGATATCATTTTTTGTCGATATCTCCTAATATACATTAATAGAGTTGCAAGAAATAAGTTCTTAAAAATCATTGAAAATCGTTTAAATGCAGGGGGCTTATTAATCATAGGTAAAACAGAAACAATTTTTAGCTCCCAGAGTAATTTAAAGTTAGTAGACTCATTAAATCGAATATATATGAAGGTCAATTAAACATTATCATGTCTGTTAGAGTATTACTTGCAGAAGATTCAGCATATCAAAGAAAATTAATCTCTGAAATGCTAATTTCACACAATGAAATTTCTGCTGTTGATACTGCTCGAAACGGGAGGGAGGCAATTGAAAAAATTGAAGAGTTGAATCCTGATGTATTAATATTAGATTTAATAATGCCTGAGGTTGACGGGTTAACAGTATTAAAATTTCTTTCAGAACATTATCCAATACCAACTATAATTTTTTCAGTTTTTAATCCAGAAAACTTAGATAATTCTGTTCAAGCGTTACTTTTAGGAGCATTAGATTTTATAATAAAACCCAAAGGTCTATGGAAAACTGAATTCCCAAAGGTTCAAGAAAAATTAGTTTCAAGTGTTTTATACGCAGCAAAAATAAAAAAAAGTTATGAAAAACGAAATAATCTAATAAGAAAATCAATTAGCAAACAATCTATTAATGAATTAGAAGTAAAGAGAAAAATAAGAACACCAATAAAACCCAAACCGTTACATCTTCCAAAAGCTCCTCAACTTATATTAGAAGCAAATTTAATAGTAATAGGCACCAGCACCGGTGGACCAAGAACTTTAAAATTTATTTTAAAAGAGATTCCTCAGGATTTTCCAAGCCCAATCTTGATCGTTCAACATCTTGATGCATTTTTTATGAAACAACTTAGTAAATCTCTGGATCAAGTTTGTGAAATAAACGTAAAAATCCCAGACGATGGGGAGAGAATATTACCCGGTAATGTTTACTTGAGTCCTGGTGGAAAACACACGAAGATTATAACTATAAAAAATAGACCTCACATTCGAATATCTGATGATAAACCAGTCAATTTTTGCAAACCTTCTGTGGATGTTTTATTTTTTTCAGCTGCAGAAATATACAAAAATAATGTAATGGGAATTCTATTAACAGGGTTGGGAGATGATGGTGCAAGGGGATTAAAAGCAATTAAAAATAATGGTGGCAAAACTATCGCTGAATCTGAGGAGACATGTGTTATTTATGGGATGCCAAGAGCAGCAGCAAAGCTAGGTGCAGCAAATCTAATACTTCCAGTATATAAAGTTCATGATTATATGATTAAATTTGCAACAAAATTTATATAATAAATATTCAATACTTAAACCCATGATTGAAGGTGAGTATTATAGAGCCAATTGATCAAATCAAGGAAACGGATAGAAATGGAAATATATCTGTACTAATTGGGCATTATGCACTCTCTAACAGCAAAAACTTTCTTTCAAATCGTAAACCAACTATTTCAATTTATGGATTGGGCTCGTGCATTGCCCTGGTTTTATTTGACGAAATAAACAAATTAAGCGCAATGTCTCATATTTTATTACCCAAAGCAAGTCCAACTAAAATAATCCAATATCCGCATAAATACGCAAGCTTTTCTGTAAAATTATTAATGGAAGAACTACTAAATCATGGTGCTGTAAGAGAGAATATTAGGGCATTTATTATAGGAGGCTCAAAAATATTTGATTTAGAAAATAATGATGTGGGATTTAATAATATCGCTTCTGTTAAGGAAGAATTAGATATATTAAAAATACAAATTATCAAAGAAGAGACTGGGGGTTCAAAGGGGAGAAACGTGATTTTTGACACAAACGATTTTTCCTTGTATGTAAAATCAACTGGAGAAACAGATTTTAAAAAATTTTATTAAAAATCAAAAAAAAGAGAAAAAACAAAATGAATAACGATTTTAAGATACCAGAAGAATTCCACCTAACTCCAGAACAATTAGACATGTTAAAGGAAATTGGAAACATCGGGTCTGGGCATGCAATTACAGCTTTTTCAAAATTATTTAATTATGAAATAGAGGTTTCACTAACTTCAGCTGATATTATTCCCTTCTGGAAGGTAGAAGAATTATTTGAAAGCCCAAAAGTTGAGGTATTTGGGATCTATTCTGAAATCCACCTTACATCAGATTTATCAATTATTCAAATATTTACAAAAGAATCAATCTTTAATTTAGTTAATTATCTGAATGAAGATTCTAATCTTTCTGTTGAAAACGTAAGAACTAGTGAGGATCTTGACGAGCTTTCGTTAAGCATCATAACTGAAATAGGTAACATATTATCTGGGCATTATGCAAATGGTTTAGCTGATTTAATGTCAATTAAATTAGTCCCTAATGTTCCTACAGTAGCACTTGACACATTAAATGCAATGCTAAATAGAATTATTGCAAAATATTCTCAAATATCAGATTATTTGGTTTTAATCAAAACGAACTTGGCACTGAAAGAGATAAAAATAGATTGTGTAATGTGCTTCATTCCTAGTCTGAATATTTTAAAGAATTTATTCAAAATTTTAAACATCAAATATAATATGGATCTATAGAAACTAATGTCAAAATTAGGAGTACTAGAAGATATACTTTCAGATTTAATTTATGAAACACAAGGATTATTAGCAACCATTATTTTAGATTTAGATGGGTTAATTATTGCTAAACAGTCAATCAGAGGATTTGATGAGGAAATGATAGGAGCTATTATGTCAATTTTGGATCAAACAATAAATAGAATTAGACAATATGCTGAAACTTCATTTGGATGTGGAACATTCAGTACCAATGAATTTCAACTATTTTTTGTGGAGTTAAAAAAAGTAACTCCCGCAATTTTTGTATTAATAGGAGATCCTTATTCAAATATTGATCAAATTATTCCATATGCCTATTTAACAGCAGAAAAAATATCACTGATTCTAAATAATCAAGAGTCTATATCAAAAATTCCAAAATTAAACGAAAATATGCAATTAATATTTAAACCTAAAAATAGGACACTGTATACTAAAAATAATCAAAATAAAATTGTTGTTGTGGGACCTGAATCAGCAGGGAAAAGTGCTTTAGTACGAATGTATTGTATGGGAACTTACAATGAAGCTTACAAACCTACAATCGGAATTTCAATAATAGAAAAAAAATTACAAATTTCAAAGAATTATAATCTATTATTATATCTCCTCGATCTAGGAGGAATAAAAAGCTTTGCTAAAGTTAGAAAATATTATTATAACTATTCAAATGCGGTTCTAATTTTATTCGATTATTCTAGAATAGAGACCTTTAATAATATAATTGATTGGATTAAAGAAACTCATCAATTCATTAAAGATAAATCAATTCCAATTGTTCTCGTTGGAAATAAGATCGATATAGCAGTGGATCGGGAAGAAATTAGATCCAGAGCTCAAGATTTAGCAGAGGAATATGATTTCCCTTTTTTTGAAACATCAGCACTCACAGGAGAAGGAATTGATGAGGTGTTTTCATATTTAATTTCAAATCTTTTTTAACGATTAAATAAAGTATAAATTTCTTAACACTACTTTGTGCTTCTTTCTTGGTCTTATATTACTCTTTTTGTTCAGGTGTAAATGTTCTTTTTCCTTTGGTCTTGTTTTGTATTATCATGACTTTAAGAAGGAAATAATCATCAATATTTGTGAAGGGACAGAGGATTTATTAATGATTTCCCTTTATAAATTCCTAATTTAATAATAGATACGATAAGAAAGAATTAAATTATAATCAGTGGCCTTTAATATCTCAAATTGAATCTATTAAGAACAAAACTTAACTTCCTTTTTCTTTTCCTTCCTGTACTAATGCCAAATTTCTTTTTTCAAAGCGTGGAACAGAAACAAAATGATAAAATCCCTTTTCATATCAAAATTAAGGAAGAACATGGGGGAATTAATATAGAATGATGTTCCCGTCTTTCTTCTCCCATTGAATATTAATTCTAAGTGCATTAGGTAATGAACTAATAATGCAATTTGAAAATTTTAATTATGATGTGCTTTTGATGTCAGCTGAATTTGCTTTACCAAAACCTCCATAAGAAAAGAAACTACTTTCGCGCAAAAAGTAATAAAGTTATACGATGGTGTAAGGAATATTCAGAGTACTTAACACTAAGCCCTGATGAACAGGCAAAGTACAGAGAAGCCAAACCTTTAACTACTTGGATACACTCAGATGTTCTTCATTATATTGAGGATGATTCTCCACTTCAGCAATTCATACGAGATATAGAAGCCCAAAAAGATTTTAACGATCTATTTTTTTGATCTTATCTAACCTAAGTCCGATCTTTCGCAGTATCCAATTGTCAATAAGGAACTCTTGCTTGAGATCAGTCTCCCTAAAAAATTGAGTATCAATAAACCGTTTAGGTACCCAAAAAGACATACTATTTGGTAACCTAATAGATACTGATTTTTGATCTTCTTCAACATAATATCCTTCTATCGTAGTGCTAAGACCAAGGTCTTCCATTTCTTTTAGATGAATCGATTCTACCATACACCATAAAAATATGAATCTTTATAAAAGAAAAATAGGAGTGAAAGATTAGTAAAATGCCATTTAGAAAAATTTTTATTACTCAAGATCAAAATAAAAAAACGATGATATTAATTTTATATTTTTTTTCTGTCTTTGAATAATCTAATTGAAATACTGAAGAACAGTATAATAACAATTACTATAGTTGAATAACCGAAGATTGAATCATTAGGGATGATAGTATCTGTTGTTTCAATAGGAGGGGCGTCTTCTGTATAATGCACGGTGATCTGCTTAATTCATTAGCAGAACTATCAGATTATAGAGGATATAAATTAGGTAGAGTATTCAGCATTGCCGATATTTACTATTTAAGGCAAATTTTTAGTATTTAAGGTATTAGAAATCTGTCGCTCTACAAAGATTTAAATTTGAGACACACTAAAATAAACATGAATATAAATGAAAAACGGTAGAACTATACGGATCAAAGATCCAAAATTACAGAGAGCTAGGAACAATTTATGATTAATTATTTTGAAGGAATGCGCAGAAAGACAGATGGAAATTAGTGACCAAGAACATAACTTAAAGCATGATAAAAATGGAAAATATATTCACCCATCTGAGGAAAAAATTGAAATACTAAAGCGTTTTTCTGATAAATGGTGGGATATTGAACGTCCTCTAAGAGCCTCTATTGTAAAGTGCCCAATATGTAGTAAACATAATAGAGATATGACTTATCATAAAAAATCTAAGACATGGTTTTGCGTGGAACATTATAAGACTCAAATTGGTTAGGTAAAAAGAGAAAAGGACAAAACAGATCAAAACAAACTACCTCTAAACTTTTTTATTTAAATATTTCTCAATTCTTTAGGACCTTTAAACAATATAAATTCGGTTTTTATTTTTATAATTAAGGAACCTAATTCTTAAATGTTGATTTTTACATTTAAATAAGTATAAATTTCTTTACACGACTATTTATAAGAATTACTATATCAAATTTTAAAGGAGATTTTTGTGTCGATTGATGTTCTAGTTGCCGACGATTCTGCGTATTTAAGAAAAAGTATAGCCGATATTCTTAGAGGCCATGAATTGATTAATGTTTTAGAATTTGCTAAAAATGGAGAAGAGGCCGTTGATTTTGTTGGGAAATACAGCCCAGATGTGTTAGTATTAGATTTAGTAATGCCAAAAATGAATGGACTAGAGGCATTTAAATTAATAATGGAGGATCATCCCACTCCCACTGTTATACTTTCAGCTATAAGTCCTAAAAACCTAGATTCTTCTATACAAGCATTATTGATGGGTGCATTCGACTATATCATAAAACCAGGGGGAATGGGCGCCAAAAAATTACCGTTATTCAAGGAGGAATTACTTGCTAAAGTTCTTTTAGCTTCCCAATCACAAATCAAAAGGATATTTCGAAAAGATGGTGAACCGATAAAAAAGGGGACTTCAATTCGACAAGATATAATCAATGACATTTTTAATTTTGGACAATATCTAAATCGATTACAACCAGTTCAAGAAATCGAGAAAGATCAAAAAACTCAAATAATTGATATTGGTAAAACTAAAATAGCTACAAAGGAAACTCAACAAATTGTTAAGAAAGAAGCCATTGCAAAAACATTACAAAAAGGAAAAGTCACTGTAACAAAAAGTAAAGCTTCAATTCCTTTAATGAAAAAACAAATTTCAACAAAATACGTAAAGAAAGCACCCGCTTATGTTCCAAATCTAACTCCTGTTAGAGATGTGATTCTATCAACCAACATTGTGGTTATTGGGGCAAGTGTAGGCGGTCCTAGGACTATAACTACAATACTAAAAGAATTACCCCGAAATTTAGGTGCACCAGTTTTAGTAGTTCAACATCTTTCTTCACACTTTACAGATGCATTCGTTGATAATTTGAGAATAGAATGCAAAATGAGAGTTAAGGTTGCAGTTAACGGGGAAGCTCTCCAAGCTGGAGTATGTTATATTGCCCCCGGTGATAATCATATGGAAATTGTAGAAAAAAATAAAAAACCAGTTATTAAAATATATGTAGGTACTCCTGTTAATTATTGCATGCCTTCAATTGATATCCTTTTCTTTTCAGCAGCTCGGATGTTTAGAAAAAGAACCTTAGGGATAATATTGACAGGGATGGGTGCTGATGGAGTTGAAGGATTAGGTGTAATCCAAAAGTTAGGTGGTAAAACAATCGCAGAGTCAGAAGAGACATGCATTTTATATGCAATGCCTAAATTTGCAGCAGAAAAAGGCTTTGCAAATTTTAAACTCCCAAATTTTAAAATCGCTGGAAAAATCATCGATTTTGTTAAGAATTAAAACTAACTCAATTTTATTTTGTTAAATAGCATGAAGTTTGGTTACACTTAGGTTATTCAAAGCAACAAGCATAGATATCAAAAGAGAAGTAAACTTTTCTTACCATGTTAATCCTTTAAGAAAACGTAAATCTTGAATCAGTCGCTGAGCATCCTGTTTAGGAACTTCCATGAAAGCGTAAAACTCATTCTGCCAAAATGCTTTCCCTGAAGAAATATTTCGAATATCTTCCGAAAATTTTAGGGAATTTCTAACTGATAAAAGGATTTCAATAATCGCTTGATACTCTTTATCTTGATCAACACTTTTTATCTTTGCCAAATATTTCGAAAGTAGAGAAAGAGTATTTTTAATATAATCAGGAGGTAGTTGTATTATAGTGTGATAAATAGGCTCAAGAAGGATTAATTCTGCTTCCTCCAAACCTTTCTTTATTGCCTCATAGAGCATGGTGGATAATTCTGTAAAAATTTCTTCTTGTGAAATATTATCAATGATTAAATCTTCAATTGTGACCTTAATTTCAGTTAATTTTTCACCACTGAGAGGACCTCGTAATTTTATTTTTTCAAATATTTCAAGAATTGTGTTTTTATGAACTGGATTTATATCAGAATTACTGCTATAAGTTATAACATTTTGATCGTCATCACAAATCCAAAAATTTTTAATTTCTTCTTCTCCTAACTTGGTTTCCTCTCTTAAAGTCCTGTATAAGACATCAAGAGGTTTTAATGACTTGTAATCAACATTTTGAAAGAATTTTACTGTTTTTTCATCAAGTCTTTCAACTCTTAATTTTAAAGAATTTTTCCCATTAGAAGATAATATAGTTATTAAAGAGGAACTCAAACGGCAAGATTCTTTGAAAACAGCTCTTGGTTCTGAAATGGTCACATTTACGCCCCTTTTGCCTATTTCATTGGCCGTGACCTCAAGATGTAAGGGTCCCATACCTGATAATAAGAATTCACCATTTTCCTCATTAATTTCGAATTTTAAATTAGGATCCTCAATCAGCATGTTCTCAATTAACTTTTTCATTTTGTCAAGATCCCTTAGAGATTCAGGTTCTATTGAAATTGTTACAACTGGAGTAGTGACGTATTTCACACTTTCAAATGGCACCATTCCATTTATATTATTTCTGTCAATAATAGTATCACCGCTTTTTATATTTTTCAATCCCTCTATTGCAAGAATATTACCTACTGGGATTCTATCTACTTGCTCCCGTCTTTGGCCCATAAATATGGCTATTCTCTGAATAGTTTCATAACTATTTTCATTTAAAAGAAAAATTTCATTTTTTTTGGTGCAACTTCCACAAAATATTCTCCCAGTAGCTATTAAACCGTGTTTATCCGCTTGAACTTTACTCATACAAATTATTAAAGGCCCATCAGGATCACAATTAATCATCGCTTTTCCTATTTCAGAATTTAAATTTCCATTCCAAATTTTCCCAATTCTATATTTTTGAGCCTTTATAGGATTTGGTAGGTGATCAATAACCATTTCTAATATAGCCTGATGGATTGGAAAATAAACAGCTAAATCTGCATAACTTTCTTTAGTATACGTCTCTTTGTGATATCTTTTTCTAATATCTTGAAATTTTAAATTACTTTTTTCTAATATATTTAGGGTGTACCCCCACTTATGTAATGCTGAACCAAAAGCAATATTTCCCAATTGGGGTGAAACTTTCCACCTACTATTGAATGGAGGTTCTGCATATCTTTCTATTAGAGTGTTAAAAGATTTTATAATTCTAATATATTTTTTCTTAATTTTTTCATCTGAGAGCTTTAATTCCCTAATTAAACGATCGACTTTATTGATAAAAAGTACCGGTTTAACTCCTTCTTGTAATGCTTGTTTAATTACCGTTTCAGATTGCGTTATTATTTCCTCAACAGCATCAACAACTACAACTACTCCATCAATAAGACGTAGAGCACGAGTCACTTTTCCACTAAAATCTAAATGCCCAGGGGTGTCGACTAGATTTATTAGAAACGGTTCATGATTTTCTAAGGATTTTTCATAATATAATGAAATATTAGCTGATTTCATTGTTATCCCACGTTTCTGTTCCTCCTCCAAAAAATCTAACGCTCGGGCTTCACCAGCTAAATCTGGTGATAAAAATCCAGCTTCACTTAACAAAGAATCAGAAAGTGTTGTTTTTCCATGATCTATATGCCCAACTAAGCCAAAATTGCGAATGGATTTAGTATTGTTCATTAAGTTTAGTATTTCCGTAATTTCTTTCCTACGAGGCATTCTGCTGTGAAAAAGTGATCTAATTAATTATTTTAGATTATAATTTCTTTGATTAAAACTTTAGTATTTAATTACTGCAGAGATTAAACGAAAGTAAGGAGGGAAATGATTTTTCATTACTCAAGATCTTCTACATTTATCGAATTTAAAATCTCGATTTCAGTTGGGTCAGAGTTATCATATGATTAAAAATCATTTCCCATAATAAATTAATGGATTTTATAGATTAACTTCACCATCGATCCTAACAATTCTCCCGTCTGTATGCAATCTTCCATCACAGAATAATTCAATAGCTTTTGGAAAAGCTTTATGTTCCAATTTAAGAATTCTAGACCCTAATGTGTCCTTCGTATCTGTGTCATATACAGGAACAGCGTGTTGTATAATTATTGGTCCATGATCTTCTAAAGGGTCGACAAAATGAACTGTAACTCCCGAAATTTTAACACCATAAGTTAATGCGTCTTCATGAGCGTGCATTCCCTTAAAAGAAGGAAGAAGTGCTGGATGTATATTCATAGCGTTACCCTTAAAATAATCAATAAACATTTTGCTAACAAATCTCATATAACCTACTAGCACAATTAATTCACATCCGTATTTATCCAAGACGTTAATCATTTTTTGGTCAAACTCTTCCCTTGTTCCCTTAAATTTATCTGATTCAATGAGTTCGTATGGAATATTATGATTTTTAGCTCGTGCCATGCAATACATTCCTGGTTTGTTACAAATAAGAATTTCCATAGTAGCTTTTTCCTTTAAAATTCCAGTTTCACATGATGCGACAATAGACTCAAAGTTAGAACCACTTCCACTAGCAATAGCCCCAATTTTAACTTTTCCCATAATTCAATCTAAGAATTATTTTCAAAAAAATCTATCTATTCGAGAGAAGAGAAATAGTATTTATATGACTGTTTTTTCAATAAACATAATGTTTTTATTTGATTAATTTATATCTAACATAGAAATTTAGAATTATTTCATTCTAAAAATTATTCTCTTCTATTGTAAATCTGTTGTGAGAGAAAACTATCCTATTTATGTAAAAATTGTATTTACCAAATGTCAAAGCATAAACATATATAAATGAAATTTTGAGTTTACTAAATCAATAATTCAACATGAACTTTTAATGATAATTCAGAAGAAAATAGGTTTTAAACTTGCATTTTTAGAAATAATTGCATATATTGTATAACATAAATAAATAAATGAATGAAGAGTTATGAGTTTTGAAGGAGAATTACAAAGGATTAAAAATGAAATTGTCGAAATTCTTCCACCTGAAATTAAAGTTAAGAAAATAGAGTTCGAAGGTCCTGAGATTGCTGTATATTCAGAGAATGCAGACGTAGAAGCTATTGAAAATTCTACTGTGCTTAAAGATCTTGCGAAAACTATGCGAAAACGTGTTGTTTTCCGATGGAATGTAGACAAACGCAAGGATCCAACTGAAACTGAAGATTACATTAGAAATTTAGTTAGTAAGGATGCAGAGATTGGCGTAATAGAGTTTGATCACACACGGGGTGAAGTCATTATTGAATCAGGGAAGCCTGGGCTTGTTATTGGTAAAAAAGGAGTGAATTTAAAGGATATAAGAGCAAATACATTTTGGCAACCTAGAACCATTAGGACACCTCCATTAGCATCTAGAACCATTCAATTAATTAGGGGTATGCTGAAAAAAGAGAGACAAACGCAAAAAGATATTTTATTACAAATAGGTAAGAGAATTCATAGACCAGCTCTGTTTAGGAACTTGAACATAAGATTAACTGCCTTAGGAGGTTTTCGAGAGGTAGGTAGATCTTGTGTATTAATGCAGACAAGAGATAGCAGTGTTTTACTGGATGTTGGATTGAATGTCGGAAGTCCTCATGATAAATTCCCCTATTTTGAGGCACCAGAATTCTCACTAAGAGATCTTGATGCTGTTATTATTTCTCATTCTCATTTAGATCATTGTGGGCTTGTTCCATTTCTTTTTAAATACGGGTATCGTGGTCCTGTATATTGCACATTACCTACGAGAAATTTAGCAACAATGTTGCAATTAGATTTCATTCAAATTTGTGAGAAAGAAGGATCTCCCCTACCATATTCAAAAAGAGATGTTAAAACCACTGTTCTTCATACAATTCCTCTCTCTTGGGGTAAAGTGACAGATATTGCTCCCGATATTAAATTAACTCTTCATAATTCAGGCCATATCTTAGGATCCTCAATGGTACATTTACATTTTGGAAAAGGTGACTATAATTTTGTATACACGGGAGATTTTAAATTTCAGAAAACTCGATTATTAGAAAAAGCAGCGACCAAATTTCCAAGAGTGGAAACCCTATTAATTGAATCAACGTATGGGGGACCTCAAGATCGTATAGCTAGTAGGCAAGAATCTGAAAAAGAATTTAAACAGATATTAAACTCTACGCTTAAAAGGGGTGGAAAAGTCTTGATTCCCGTTCTTGCTGTAGGGCGAGCTCAGGAATTATTAATAGTCTTAGAAGAATATATCACTAAAGGATTTATTGATAGAGTACCTATTTTTATTGATGGTTTAATAAGTGAAGCTACTGCTATTCACACAGCTAATCCAGACTTTCTTAGTAGTGATTTACGAGAGAAGATTTTACATCAAGGAAAAAATCCCTTTTTAAGTGATTTCTTTGAAACAGTTTCTGCTCAATCTGAAAGACTTGATATTATAAAGGGGGGGCCTTGTATTATCTTAGCTACAAGTGGAATGCTTATAGGTGGTCCATCTGTTCAATACTTAAAAGCATTAGCTGAAGACTCAAAGAATTCATTAGTCTTCGTTTCTTATCAAGTTTCAGGCACTCTTGGGAATAGAATCCATCGTGGATTCAAGGAATTTAACTATATTGATGCAAAAGGACGCACACAACTAGTAAAGATAAATCTAAAAGTATTTACACTTGAAGGTTTTAGCGGACATTCTTCTCGTAGCCAGATCTCCCAATTTTTAAGAAGAATTCAACCAAGACCAAAATCAATAATAGTTAACCATGGTGAAGCTTCTAAATGTGTGAGTTTGTCAACGATGATTCATAAAAAGTTAAGAAAACAAACAAAAAGTCCATTGAACTTGGAAACTGTTGTCTTAAAGTGATCTATCTTTAGAATACAGTAGAAACATCACATTTAGTTGTAAAGATCTTTTTCTCTTTATTTTTTAATTCAATTTTTCATAAGAATTATTAAATAATACGATAATCATTCAAATGAATTTTCTTCTACAGAAGAATTAATTTTTTTAAACAGTATTAATTAAACTTTTTAAAAGAGTGTTATGTGGTAATTTTTGAATATAATAAGCTTTAAAAATAAGTTAAAAAATCAACCAATAACTATATTGAGAAGAGTTATTCAAGTTATTGCGTTTCTATTAATCAATTATATTATTATAGAAGTAATTTTTTCAATCAATCTATTAAGTTTAGACAACCTTATTAAAGTTCTTCCAATTTTAAATTCTCCAAGAAATTCTCTCTCAAATGGGGCTGGAATTCTGGAATATATTTTCTTCTCAATCACCGAAGGAATAATTCCATTATTTCTAATCGCGTTATTAATAATGATACTTTTATTTACAAATCGTGTATTTTGTGGCTGGATTTGTCCAATCGGCGCTATTCAAGATGTATGTACGGCTATTCCAACAAAGAAAAAGAATATAAAAACAAACATGCATAAATCATTATTAAAAGTTAAATATGTGATTGTGATAATAATCATAATTCTCATCATTCCTTTAGGGATTTCAAAAATATCAAACAATCTCTTCTATATAGATTATAGAAATAATATAGGAGCTCTTGGAGAAAAACCTATGGGCTATTTTTCTTTATCTGAATACATTTTTGTTTTCTTCCCAAATATGCTTAGAGATATGATTCTCACAGGGAGCCTACAACCATTATTCTCCAATTTACTAACATTTATCATCTTTATCTTTTATTTAATAGTAATAGTCTTATCAGTATGGTATCCAAGAATTTATTGTAAGTATATTTGCCCATTTGGAGCAGTAGCTTCAGCAGTGGGAGAATTTTCATTCTTGAAGTTATCAAGGAACCCTGTAAAATGTGTAGGAAGGGCTGAATGCGGTATATGCGAAAAAACCTGCCCAAAACAAATTAGAATGTTAGATGAACCATTTGAGTTTTTTACCGGTAAAGGAGAATGCAATTTCTGCTTGAAATGCAAAGAATTATGTCCTTATGACGCTATTACCATTAAATTTGGATAAAATCAATATTTATGAGGAAAATTTCAAGCCAAAGCTTCAGATTTACCTAATTAAGTTTGATGAATCAAATTTTTTGATAAGATAAACCTTTATTTTAATAGTTCTACTCATATATTAAGGAAAATTCTCAAAGGTTTGAATAAAGTAATGGATAAGAAAATTTCTGAGCAATTACAAGCAAGAATGAAAAGAGATGTTAATGTGGGGATCCATGGGATATTGGACTCGGAAGCTACTCGATTTCATGAAGAAGAAAGTGAAGATATTAGACCTCCTTTTTTTAGAGATGTGGACCGCATTGTACATTCGAGAGCTTATGCTCGATATATAGATAAATCCCAAGTCTTCTTTGAGATAAATAATGCCAATATTACCCATCGTTCACTTCATGTACATATAGTTTCAAGAATAGCTCGCCAAATAGGCCGAGTTTTAAGATTAAACACAGATTTAATCGAAGGAATAGCCTTAGGACATGACATAGGCCACGCCCCTTATGGTCACCTCGGTGAAGAAATCTTAGATGACATTAGTAGGGAATACAGCATGGGTACTTTTTTGCATAATGCACAAGGAGTAAGATGGCTTTCTAATCTTGAAAAACAACACCCGGATAAACCTGCTAAAGGGCTTAACTTAACTTTGCAAGTGTTAGATGGTATACTTTGCCATGATGGTGAGGTAAATGAACAAGAATTGAAGCCATATAAACGAAACGGAAAAACTTGGGAAGTTTATTTTTCAGAATATAAAGATTGTTTTAATGAAAACAAAATTAAAAGAATTCCTATGAGTTTTGAGGGCATTGTCGTAAGACTTAGTGATTCAATTGCCTATATTGGAAGGGATATTGAGGATGCTATACTACTAAAGCTTATAAATCGAGACCAAATCCCAGAATCATGCAAAAAAGTACTTGGAGATACAAATGCAATGATTATTAACACTTTAATAACTGACTTACTTAATTTCAGTTTGGATAATGATGTCATTGGTTACAGTGATAATATTTTCCAAGCTTTAAGGGAATTGAAGAAATTTAATTATGAAAACATATACACTAGGAGAGATAACAAAGTTTTATCATATGAAAATTTTGTAGAAAGATTAAAAAGTAAGTTTAAACAAATCTTTGATAAGTGTTTAGTAGATCTAAAGGAAGAAAATTTTAATAGCCCAATTTTTAAGGATCATATTGAATATATTGACGATAAAAATTATAGCACATATTTTAAACCTTTAAAAAAGACGAATAAACTAACCTTAATTGTTAGAGATTATATGGCAGGTATGTCAGACAAGTATTTTTACGAAATATTCGAACTATTTCATAAAGAATAAAATAAGCCTGATTTCCATATTCTGAATTCTAACCTGTTGATAATATACTAATATCACATACTATTTTAATTTAGAAAGGGTGGATTACACCATAGGAGGAAAAATTGTAAAAAAAGTAAAACAGTTTACTAGGTTTTTTTTTCAGTTTCCCGAAATACGGCTTGATACCGAGACTTTCACGGGGTTTAAAAATTAGTTTTTGAAACTGATACCTTTTCGAGACCTCCCATTAAGAATGTGTAATCCATAAAATTAATATCGATCTTAGTAAATAAATTTTTCCTATTTTACAATAAATTTGTAATTAAAAATTGGCTATTTTTAGCTGGCTTTCTCCTATTAGATATCAAGATTTCAGCAAATAGCATAAATTTTTTAGAAAAAATAGATTATTAATCATAATTAATTATTAATACAGCCCAGTGGTGTAGAATTGAGCATGATTGTTGCTCAATAGTGTAAAGGTCAAGCATCGGGGGCCCTGAACCCCTGGACCACGGTTCGAAAATTTAATGAACTTATCGTTATTCGGAATTCCGTGCTGGGCTATTTTTCTTCTAACCAGTTCGTTTTATAACGTGATATCCAAATTGAGTTTTAACAGGTTGAGAAATATTGCCCAATTTTAATTTAGTACAAGTATTCCAGAACTCAGGGACCATATCTCCTTTTGAAAATTCACCTAAGTTTCCACCTTTCTTCTTACTAGGACAAGTTGAATATTGTTGAGCTAACTTTTGAAAGCTCTCTCCCGCTCCTAAATCTTCATATATTTCTTGAGCCTTGCTAAATTTGTCAACTAAAATATGACTCGCCTTGATTTTCCCATTCCGTATTGGATCTCCCTTTTTACTAGATCTTCCTGGAAAATTTTTCCCTTTTTTCTGTCTAACTTTTCCATACCTGTTTTTTCCCATGATAATCTCACAATGTAACTTGAATTTATAATTTAATAGCTTTTAAAACAGTATTTCAGCTTTGATGAAAAAAGTATGAGACTTAATTTATAATAAGATACCTGAAATTTTTGAGTTCTTCAATACTGTTTATTTCAACAACCAGTTTTTGGAAATCTTGAAGTTTTCCCTCAAATATCATAAACATTACTACGCTTTGATCAACAAAGTTTTGGTTCTTGCTTATAATTTGGTCTTTATATTTACTTTCAATCCTATTTATCTTTTTTTGAATATTCGAGTCGTTGGGTGCGACAAGAATCATGTTTCCAACAATATTCTTAGGAGCTGGGCCTGAATCGCTAACATCATCAATACTAGAAATATCTACTGTAGACATTAGTCTCAATAATGCATCTCTTATCAATTTTGATTTATTCTCATATTGATTTTTTGAGATTAGTTTATTAATGAATTTTTTAAGGCTTTCATTGATGGAAATAGATATAATGGGCATAATTAGGTTTTGTTATATTGTTATATTAATAATAATGATCAAATCAAAATATTTAAACTTTTATTGGGAATTATTTTATAATTTTATAGACCGGGCAATGACAGCTTTGAAGTTCTCTACATCGTTAACAAGTTTATCAGCATTTTCTTCAGAGATTTTCTCATCTTTACCATATTTATTTAATTCTGTGAGCCAAAACTCTAACCTTCCGAGGACTGCCTCATTTTTATCACCAATAACTTTCCTAACACGCACGAAAGTGTCATGTAATTTAGTTCTGATGTTTTGAGCCTTCCATCTAAGCATACAATAGTCTGAAACTTCAGCTAAATTTTGAGTTATAGCCATTAAATCAATAGTTTTCTCACGCTCTTCTGATTTAATCTTCCGAATGATGTTGATTTCCTCAAATAACAGTTCAATAACTTTCGCCAGGAAACCAGTTAATTGCGAAGCGCTCCCGCACCAAACTCTCACTTCTAATGATTGATTTACCTCGGAGACATAAATCCTGGTTATTATTCTGCCTCCACCGATCTTTGCTTCTGAACAATGCCAACTCTCTGCTTCATATTTTCCCTTAGCATCTTTTCCTTCATGTGACGTTACTGTGCTTACGTCAAAACGTTTTAATGTCCGAACAGCAGCTCTATAAGCCAATCTAGGGTCTAAGTCTGCTACCAAAAATGCACGTGCATCGTTTGGTAAATCTTGAATCGAAAGCTGGACATCCTCGATTGTTGATAAACATGAAACAACAAGGGGGCATTTTATCTGAACATCGCGTTTTTTTATGTGAATTGTACTTTTTTCCCCCAAGGCTGTTTTGTATATCACATCTCCCCCAATTGAAGATTTTCCACACTCTTTTGGCTCTAAGTAGAAATCGACACCTCTAGAGTTATTTGCTTCAATAAAAGGGATACTAATCAAAGGTGTTTTTATGTTATAACTTGAAGGGGCATCTAAGATAACTTTTACTGAATTTATAGCCATATCACTCTTATTCGTTACTACAATTTTCATGTGTAACTGACCTCCGATGAAATCATAGGCACGTGTTACTTCAACCTTACCATTATTAGATGGTTTGGTCACTTTTGACTTAACTCTATGTTTCTCCTCCATTGGCACCGAATAGGCAACAAAAGTTCTTTTCGACATGTCTATATATCCATCAATATCTCCTCTTGCAATAATTTGCGCCAGATTCTCCTCTATGCTTGATTCAGTAACTCCAAGTCTGTTTGATAGCTCTCTTAAGGGCATAGTTCTATAAGCTCTTGCGAGATCTTTTATTTTTGTTTCTAAATGCTTAAATGTCATGAATTCTCTTCGTTGAGTAAATATACCTTTAATTTTACCGGTTTTAATTAATTCATGAAGACTTTTTCTGGCTAGTTCTACGGCTATTTTCAATTTTGTAGCTAGTTTATTAAGCTCAAATAATCCTTCTTTTTTAGCAAAAGCTTTAATCTCCCTATGAATTTGACCAGCAGTAATTACTTCATTACCTCTATCAGCAAAATAACCGTTGACGGCTTTTGCTCTCATTAAATTGACACAAAATGATTTTACCAGTTCTTTCGGTAGGCTAAATTCATTTGCGAGGTTTTTTAAAGAGATCCTTCCCTTCTTCTTAATACTATTTATCAATCTATCCATTACGTACTTTTGAGTGTAATAAACATTTTTGTCTTGTGAAAATGATCCTTTTATTTGAAATTGGCTAATTAACTTATAGATTACATTTCGGGCAATTTCGCTACTCATATCTAACATTGTTGCTAAATCTTCTACTTTAATAATTCCAACATCATTGAATTTGGCCAATAATTTTTCACGTATTTCAGGGGATATATAATAGAACATTTGATTTTTCTGATCAATTATTCCATAGATTCTCTCTTCCCCTATATATTTATTAATAAATTTTATCATTTGTTCTGCTGTGATATTAAAAGAATCCATTATTGTGGAAAAATTAGTGAGAGTAGCTCTTTTTAACAAATCCAAAAAGCAGTTAGGACATATTTCTTTCCCTATAATATGTTTTAATCTCTTTCCGCATAAAATTAATCTATTTCCTCTTATTAGATTGTACCTTAAGGCTTCTCTTGCTAGTTTTTCCTTTGAAGGGAAAAACAAACCTGGAGTTTTCAAATAAGAATTCCATGAATCAGGACACTGAGGATTTGTACATTCTAAATAATATTGTCCTGATGATAATCTTTCCAATCTTAAAAGAGATTTACAAACAGGACACGCACTATCTTCGACAATAGTACATTTAAAATTTCTTTCTGCTGCCTTTGCTTTTGAATAAATAATATTATGCTTCTTACATTCATGAATTTCAGTAGTGGCAATATGATTAATGCAAAAGCTAGATTTACATTTTTCGCATGTGTGATCGATTTTTTGGCTTTCACAGAATAAGCAATTCATTATTTTAAATCCATTTGCATTTTTAAAAACTATATAAATATAATGAAATTACATCTTAAAATATTTATAGAGTCCAATTTTATTATTTCTACTTTTTATTGAATAATCGAGAGATATTTAAATTTTTCATTATATTATTCAATGAAATTATTTAAAAAGGGACTTTTGGAAAAACTGGAATCCTAAGGAAGGATAAAATCATAACTGTAGCATTAAATATCACAATAATAAGTATCATACTAATTAAGACTCCGCGCCTTTCATTTTTTTTAGTTTTTATTATTTGAGATGTACCGTGCTTAGCTAAAGCCAGAGGGAATAGTCCTATAAATGTTCCCAATGAAAAGTAAAACACAGTGAAAATTCCATCTATAAAACCAAGCCCACCTCGTAATGACCATTGTAGGCACCAAGTATATATGAGCAACTCAAAAATACAAGGAGCGAATCCTGCTAAGATGCCAAACAGATACGGAGTTTTTTTCTTTTCCCAATTAAATTTATCGATCTCTTCCCTTTGTTTAGAATGGGGCATGTATCCTTTCCTTATTATAAAAAACAACAAAACAAATCCCGCAAACATGGATGTAACAGCTCCAAAGAAATTAATTGAAAAGGGGTCTTCTGGAATAATAGCCGGAAAAAGAAGTTGAGGAATAAAACTAATAACAATCGTTCCTGTCGCAATTATTAAATTTGAAGAAATTAATCCTAGTCCGTAAAGCATTAAAATAAAAATACTTTTTTTAGGTGTTTTAGATATTCCAAACGACCAAAAAAAAAATATTGCCTTATCTTCGCATGGAATTGCAGTATGAAGAATTCCTAGAGTAAATGCAGGGGCAAAAACAAGCAATAATGGAGGGAAATAAAACGCTTGAAACATTTTTAATTCGATAAAAATACAAGTGTAATTATAAAACTTTTTTGGAGCCTAATTTTTGGTCCTCTTTGATTATAATTTAACTTTCCTATATAGAATTTTTGATTATAGAAAATGGTAAAGAATGTTCATAGAAAGCTTTCCCAATTATAACCCCTTTAACTCCGATTTTTTGCAAAGTTTCTAAATCCTCTATAGATCTTACCCCACCTGCAACATAAATTGAAGAATTCTTAACTGATTTAATCATCTTTCTTATATTTTCAAAATCTGGACCAGATAAAGTTCCATCTGCCTCAATTGATGAAAAAATGAAGTATTTTACTCCAAATTCTTCGAGCTCTCGTCCAAAGGAAAATGGATTTTTATTGGAAAGTACAGTCCATCCTTGAATGGCCACTCTTTCTTTTCGGTAATCGATTGCAATAATTACTTTATCAACACCAATTGTTTCTAATAAATTTTTTACACCTTTAGGATTTTTTACCGCAAAGGTGCCTATAATAACGCGATCGGCACCAAGTTTAATTAACTCTAGAGCAGATTCAATACTTCTGATTCCTCCACCTATTTGAATTTTAGTTTTATTGGGAACAATTTTAATCATCTCTCGAAGCAACTTTTTATTGATATCTGAGCCCCATGCTCCATCGAGATCAATAAAATGAAGTCTTTTTGCTCCATTTTTTGTCCAGAATTCTAACGCTTCAAGAGGATTCTCAAAATATATTGTCTCTGTTCCCTTTCTCCCTTTATATAATCGAACACATCTTCCGTTACTAATATCTATAGCAGGAATTATTTCCATTTTCTAATTGAGCCTTTTTTTATCATTTTTAAAATTTAAATACTTAATTAATCCATAAAAAACAAGTAAAAGGAAGATGGTGCTCGCGAAATTAAAAGGAAAATAGTCTTCTACTGCAAAATATAACCCCATGAACGCTAGATCAAGAAAACTTAAAAAGAAAAAACTGGGTTTGATGAATTTTTTAGTTATTTCAGATTTTCGCGATAAATTGAATAAAATAATTATTAATAAAGGTGTTAAGTTCAGTAAATGGTGGTTCCAGGAATCGTAATAACAAAGGAACATAATTAAGATCCCAAAACTATAACCATATATAATCGCATGTTCGTTAATCTTTCTTGTTATGAATGATAGGAAACCTAATAGAGCTACTATTACTAAAATAATGAAAAATAAGTATAATTGAATCGATAACACTTGTTCCTCAGCAATTCCTATAAAATACAAGATATTAATAATTAATTTGGTAATGCTAAATGAATGATTCGCTTGTGAAGGTTCAGAACTCGTAAAATTTGTGGCTAAAAATCCCTGTAATAATCGTGGAAACATTACAAACATTATAAAATTAAGGGAGATGGGTAGTATTATTCCAATTAATCGTATAATGCTTTTAGTAACATCAAGTTTTACTTTTTTATTTCTTAAATCAATTTTCAATACAAATAGGAAGGGAATCATGAGAATTGTTATCGGTTTTATCACTATGCTTAAACCAAGAATTATACTAGCAATAAAATGCCATTTTAGTTCAGAGTATTTCAAATATATAAATAATGACAATAAAATCAACAGTGTTACATACAAATTAATTTGTCCTAAAATATAATTAAATATCTGCGGAAGGCTAATCATGTATAAACAAATGTAAAGAATAACCCTATTATCATTTTGCTCATGATCCTTTTTTCTTACCAAATTAATAATCCTAAAAAGAAATATAGAAATTAGAATGTTTAACATCAAGTTTATTAAGTTAAAAACTATGAAACCTAAATCAAACCCCATCAAATAGAAGGGAACAAAATACAATGAGGAAATTGGTAAGTATCTAAATGGCCATTTATAGGGCTGAGTATAAAGATCATTAATGTCTCTAAGTACTACTTCTCCTACTTCATAATAGACAAGGAAATCGCTCTGATCCCTAAAAAAAATGAGTGTTAAAATGAGTGAAACTATAAAATAACCTCCATGAATTATTAAAGTATATTTAAATATTTTATACTCCCATAATACCTTAATCCTGCTTTTAATTTTGGGTAAAATTTGTTTTGCAATCATTTCTTAACTATTGGTGAATTATGTATATATTTATTTTTTACAATATATATGATGATACATACAGAGAAAGCAACTATTAACCCTATTAATGTAGGTATTACATAGAATGGTAAATCATCTAGAACTATATCAATAATTACTGTGTTTCCCTTTCCATAGAGTTTGTAAGAATTCAAAAGCCCACGATCATTGTAAATAGCAATGATTTTAATATCTTTGTTAGGATAACCAGGAGAAATATCATTCTTTCGAATGTTTACATTTAATGTCGGTAACACTCTATTATCTACATCATACCAAGAACTTAGATTTGAACTTAGACCTCCTATGTACTCTCCCACTGGAATAGGAATCCAAAATGGGACAAGTGAAGTATAATTAAGAAAACTATAGTTCTCCGAATAATCAATCGGATCAATAAAAACATTAATTTGGGAGCTATTATCTTTGGTACCCCAATCATCATTTAAACTCCAAAACCATATATCATATTCAATACTGCTAATGGTGTCATTTATTTCAGCAGAATTTATTCTCCATTTCATCCTCGTTCCTCGACTTAAATTTGTGAAAATTCCTGAACTATCCCACCCATTTCCAAAAATCAAATCTATTTCAGAGTTAATACTAACTTTACACTCCCATACTAACTCATCATTTTGATGCACACCAATCCCATAATTGATCCCAAAAACATTGAAAATCATCCCGTTTATAAAGATAAAAACAATCAAAAAACCTAGAGATAGCTTTTTTCCTTTCAATTTCTTAGTCCTCCATTGTTTGATGCATTTCTTTTTTCACCAAATACTTATAGAGAGCATAAAAAGAAATTAATAGGAAGAAGGTACCTTCAAAATTGAATGGAAACAACGGATAAATGAGGTACCAGATGCCCACAAAAGCAAGATCGAAAAAGCTGAAGAAAATCAAACTTGTTTTAATGGATGTTGTTATTCCTGAGTTCTTAGGAAGATTGAAAATAATAATAATTAAAACAGGGATTAAATTTAACAGATGATGGTCCCAAGAATCATAATAAACAAGGAGCATTATGGTTATACCTAATGCAAATCCATATATTATAGAATAATTTTCAGTTCTTCTTAATATAAAGACAATAAAACCTAGACCACCTATGACACCGATAACTACGATTAATATGAAGATTTGATTAAAAGGAATATTAAAGAAATAGCAGAAATTAATAATTAGTTTTGAAATGCTGAAAGAAAAATTTAATGCAACCGGATTGCTCCCCGTAAAATTTGTTTTTAAGAAGCCTTCCCATAAAGGGGGATACATAAAAAAAAGTATAAAATTTAATGAGACAGGTAAAACGACGCCAATTAACCTTATAGCACTTGTAGAGAAATTAAAGCTAAACTTCTTCTTTCCTAGATCAAATTTTAACACTATTAAAAATGGAATTAGGAATAATGCCGTGGGTTTAATTATGATGCTAATTCCTAGGATTACGCTTCCAATTAATTGCCATTTAAGGTCTTCATATTTAAGAAATATATAGAGAGATACTATAATAAATAGTGTTATGTATAAGTTTATTTGCCCATAAACATAATTTAAGATATGAGGTAAACCCATTAAGTAAATACATATATAAATTATTATTCTTTTATCATCTTTCTCATGATCTTTATCTCTGACTAAAATAATTACTTTATAGAGGATAACGGAAATCAGAACGTTAAGCAGAACATTAAAAATATTAAAAGCTATAAATGCAATTTCAAAACTCAAGACTGAAAAAGGAATAAAAAAAAGTGCTGATAAAGGAAAATATCTAAAATCCCATAAATAATGGGTTTGATCATACAAATTTTCAATATCATTGACGAAAATATCCCCAACATGATAAAAAATTAAAAAATCATTTTTTTCCTTATAAAGTAATAAGAATAAAATTATCGAAAGAATAAAGTAAAAACTGTGTAAGACAACTGCTAAACGAAATATCTTTTGATCCCAAAGATGTTTTATTTTAGTTATGAATCTAGATCTTATATTCATTGAAGAGGTACCAATTTTTATTTTAGTTTTAAATTCTTTAATTAAATTACTTAATTAAATTTTGTAAATATAATAAATCGAGAATAAAAATATGGGATTTAAATCCAAAACACCTGAAAAAATAACGTTTGGAATCATTGTAGGTAACCGAGATGTGTTTCCAGATAATCTAGCAAAAGAAGGGAGGCTTGAAATTATAGAAGTTATGGAAGAAATGGGTTACAATTATGTTATTTTAAGCGAGGAGGATACAAAATCTGGAACAGTAGAAACCTATAAAGAAGCTAAAAAATGTGCCTTTTTATTTAAAAATAATGCGGAAAAAATAGGCGGAGTAATAGTTATACTTCCTAATTTTGGTGATGAAAAGGGAGTAGCTAACACACTAAAAATTGCAGATCTCAATGTTCCTGTGTTAATTCAAGCATCATCTGATGAGCTTGATAAAATGGATCGTCCAAATCGAAGAGATGCATTTTGTGGTAAAATTTCAGTCACTAGTGTATTGTATCAATATGGAATTCCATTTACTCTTACAGAATATCATACTTGTCCAATAAAATCAGACATTTTTAAGAAAGATCTAAGGTGGTTTGAAAAAATTTGCAAAATTGTGAAAAAACTTAGGGTGGTTAGGTTGGGTCAAATTGGAACACGACCTAACGCATTTGAAACCGTAAGGTACAGTGAAAAAATTCTGGAGTTCAATGGTATAAGTATAGAACCAATTGACTTATCTGAAATTTTTGGTTTTATTAGCAAATTAAATAATAACGATCCAAAAGTAGTAGAAAAAATCCAATTTATTAAAAATTATACCTCAACTTCCTCATTTCCAGAAGAAGGGGTCATTAAATTAGCAAAATTAGCAGTAGTGGTTGAAAATTGGGTCTTTGAAAATGAACTAGATGGTTTTGCATTTCAATGTTGGCCTTCAATTCAAGATAACTTCGGTATCGTGCCTTGTGCAGTACTAAGTATGTTTAGCGAAGGATTAGTACCAGCCGCTTGTGAAGCAGATATTCCTGGGTTGATTAGTATGTTAATTTTACAGACTGCTTCTGATACACCTTCTGCTATTCTCGATTGGAATAACAATTACGGTAAAAATCCTAACAAATTGATATTATTTCATTGTAGTAACCTTCCTAAATCTTTCTTTAAAGATAGCCAAATGACTATTCACCCTATTATTTCTGATTTAAAGGGAGAGGAGGTAAGTTTTGGAGCAATTCAAGGACGAATCAAAACCAAACCCTGTACATTACTTAGAGTTGATACAGATGATTTATTTGGCGAGATTAAAGCGATAGTAACAGAAGGTAATTACATAGATGATCCTGTAAATACATTTGGAGGATATGGGGTTGTTGAAATCCCTAATTTACAAGATTTGTTGAAAATTGTATGTGAAGAAGGATACGCTCATCATGTTGCCGCTTCATTAAATAAAATTGGAGATGCTGTGTATGAAGCATTATCAAAATATTTAAGGTATAGTATAAGATATCACAACCAAAACTCGTAGAATTTCATTTTTTCCTTTTTACTGAGAGATTCTTTCTAAAGAAACCCGAATCGATTATTTTTTTTCTCTTTTTATTCATGTGAGTTAAAATATCAAAGGAAAAATATTTTTGAATATTTTTATGATGGTTTAAAAGACGCTTTCTAGTTAAGTACATCGAATATTCAGAGATATCACATCCGATCCATCTTCTTTTTAACTTTTCTGCAGCCAACAAACTAGTCCCTGAGCCACAAAAAAAGTCTGCTATTAAATCACCTTCATTAGATCCTAACTCTATTATTCTTTCCAATAATTTATGATGTTTTTGGGTAGGAAAGCCCGTCCATTCCTTTGAAGCCGGTTGCAGACAGGGGATTTTCCAAACATCATCTAACTTCTTATCTGTGACAATACGATATCTTACATGACCATTCTCATCCTTAGCATTCTTTAAAACACCATTAACATTGACTCTCATTAGTTGTTTTCTTGGTTTTTTGCGAGGTATCCTAATTTGATTAAAAGTGTATTGTTGTGATTTGGAATAGACTAAGATGTTATCATATGTGCGTGGTAGATTTTTCTTTCCAGCAGAATATTTGTTGTAATAGTACCATATAATATTATTTACAAACTTATTTCTACCAAAGACCTCATCTAACAATATTCTGATATAATGACTAGCATGCCAATCTAGATGAATAAATAGTAAGCCTGTCTGTGAGAGAAGTTTTTGAAATAGTATTATTCGTTCATAAAGCATTTGTAAATATGAATCAAAACCTTTTTGCCAGCTATCAATGTAAGCAATCGAATCATAAGCTTTACTTTCAATAGAAATTTCTATTTTGTAATTCACACCCGAAAAGAAAGGGGGATCAATATAAATGAGATCTATTTTATTTTCGAAATTATTTAACAATGAATATAAAACTTCTAAATTTTCACCCCAAAATAATTTATTTTTCCATCTATTACTTTTAGAACTAGAAGGGACTTGCTCGTTGTCGATTGATGTATTGTCTAGCAGATCTTCAAAAAAATTAGAATATTTTGTTTTTAGTTTAACTAGATTTATGTTGACGTCTTTTTTTTCTTCCCAAGTTAACTTAACCATTCTGATAGTAAAAAGAATTTATTTAATGTCTAATTTAGAGAGGAGATCATCAAATTCACGGTCACTCAAGAATCCCTTATGAGACATAATGTTTTTAACTTCTTCCATAAGTTGGGGTGCTCCTTTAGCTTCAGAGATGGCATCTTCGAGTGATTCGATTTTTTGTTTTAAGGTTGTTATCTCTGTTGCTTGGGAATCTTTTTCATTTTTCAGGCTTTCAATCTCAACATAATTATTTGAATTAATTGTCTGTAGTTGCTTTTTCAGATCTGCAATTTCATTCTCCTTTTGCTGTAAATTTTCTTTAAAATCATTTTTTTCTTTTTCCAAATTAGTTTGTACATCTTCCTTTTCTTTTGCTATGTTAGTTTGAACATCATCCTTTTCTTTTTCTAAAGTTTCAGCTTTTAATGAAGCCTCTTTTAGTTTATTTTCCAATTCTGTAATTTTAGATTCTCTCTCTGCCATTTTTTTTTCAATCTCTGATTTTGAGGTTATTAGCTTAGTAATTTCAGCGTCAGCATAAAGTTTTTCTTCTTTTGCTCTTTCAAAATTTTTCAGTGTTTCTTCAAAACTTTTATTTTTATTTTTGGTAATTTTCTCTATTTCTTGTAATTTCTCTTGAGTAGTTGTTAGATCATTAGTAGATTTTTCTAAATCTTTAGTTTTTTGAGCTAATTGTTTTTCTATGTTATTAATTTTGGATCTTAGATCTAGTAAAAATCTTCCCTCAACAGCTAGTTTCTTTTCTGGTTTTGATTCAGCTTTTTCCCAGTCAATACTAATATTATTTCACCTTTGGGCAATTCAAATTTGGTATTTTTTTTTTTTATATTAATTATATATTAATTCTATTAAAATCTCTTATATTTAATTTTTTCATCAAAATATTATTCACTTTTGTGTAATTATTAGAACAATACAATTTTCTTAATCATTTATTTCTGTCAGAAATGATTCAAGCTCCTTGTCTGATAAAAATCCCTTAACCCCAATTGAATCTTTGATTTTACTTATTATCTTTAATACATTTTCTGCCATTATTATTTGAGCTTCTATAGATTCAACCCTTTTCATTTGATAAGATGTTTTTCCTTTCTCTACCTCTAAGTTCTTTTTAAGAAACTCAATTTCTCTATCGCGTTGATCTATTGCAGTTTTAATGCTCTGTATTTTTTTTTCTTTTTCTAGTAATTTTTTCGTTTTAACCAACATTTCTTCTTCTCGATGTTGATTGTCCTTCTCCTTTGCCAAAATTTTTTTCTCTATTTCTTCAAATTTTATAATGATATTCTTTAATTGACCTTCCAATACAGTAATTTTTTCGGTAGATTCAGCTAATTTTTTTTCTAATTCTGATTTTGCAGCGGTTAATTTTGTAACTTCGATATCCGCATGCAACTTCTCTTCCTTGATTTTATCAACTGATTTTCTTGCTGAAGACCTTTTTCCAGTGAGTTGAATTAAGCTTTTTTCTCGTTCTGTCAATTTTTCTTTAATTATTTTCAACTCATCTTCCAGTTCTTTATCCCTTTGAGAAAATTTTTTTTCAAGACTCTCAATTTTCGCTCTGAATTCTAATAGTTTTTTTCCTTCGATGGATTGATTTTTATCTGGTTTTGATTCAGCTAAGTCCCAATCGATCAAATGCCCCACCTCATCACAAACATCACCACACTTCACCTATAAATATAAATTTTCTTCAATCTATATCTTAAAACTACAATCAATTATATATAAAAAATAATTTTTTCAGTTTAGAAAAATATTGAATCATTAAAATAACATAAGGTTTCATTTTCTCTCAAATGGTAAGAATCAAAATCGGAACAGCAGGATGGGATTATAAAGATTGGGTCGGCCCTTTTTACCCAAAACAGTTAGAAAAGTCTAGATATCTTCCCTATTTTTCAAAAATCTTTGATGTTGTTGAAATCAATTCTACTTTTTACAATTTACCTACTGAAACTATGGTAATAAATTGGAAAAACCGTGTTCCAGAAAATTTCCGGTTTGTTGTAAAAGTATGGCAGAAAATAACTCATAACCTTAGGGGATCTGATTTAGAGATAAACATTAACAATTTTTTTTCCACTTTGGGGCTTTTAAACGCGAAGATTGAGTATTTTCTCTTACAATTTCCACCTTGGTTTAATTATATAGAGAGTCATCTTAGAAAATTGAAATCACTGGTTAAAGAAATACCTTTAGAATATAAATACATAATTGAATTAAGAGACAATTCCTGGTTTAACTCAGAAATTCTTTTTGACTTTATTGATGGTAAGAGAGTTATTCTCGGAACAACTTACAAACCTGATGTTATGCCATATTATTTAGAAAATCAAGGAAATTACTATATACGACTCATAGGGAATCGAGAGATAACTGTTTTTAACCGGATTCAAAGAGAACAAAAGATATCTTTATCTGATTTAGGTAAGAATATTGATAAATTAATCAAAATACCAAACATCCATGAAATCTTTATTATTGTCAACAATCATTTTGCTGGTTTTGCACCAGAATCAGCTAATGAGTTAAAAAAGAAATTACATCTTCCTTTTCATCAATTCACTACGCAAAAAAGTTTAGTCGACTTTATGAAATAGAGTGCTTTTAAAGCCTTTATCTTGATATATGAATTGCTCAATTGAATAAGAAAGTTTAAATATATTAAGTCTGACTAATCTTTTATGGATATTATTGATAATTTAAAGAAAATAGGTAAAAACTGGAGATTAACAGCACTTGTAATTTGGCTGTTAATAGGAGTAGCGGTAATTCCTTATCCCAATCCAGATGTTTCATTTATTGGCATTCTGATCTTTCTGCCTTTTTTGGTATTTCTAATGTTCCTATTTTTACTCTCTCTTATCTCTAAAAGAGATATCTTTGAATATTCAGTGGGGAAAACAATATTGTTTCTTCTGGTTTCGTTACCAATAATGCTCTTAATATCTGTAGTTTTAGTTTTTATGTTTGCTATTGCAGTAATCACCTACGTCTTTTTTACAAGTTGGTTTATCTTTTATGGTTGTTATTTAGTTGGTAAGAAGGTAGATGATAAATTAGTCCATAAAGGAAGCGGAAGTGCTTTTTTGAGGTTCCTTATCTTTTTTGGGGGTTTAGCGATCGCGCTGTTATTATTATTTCTATTTATTATAGGACCCACAATATTTGATTTCTCTATTATACTTGAAAAACGAATAGATTTTCCTTGGTATTTGAACGGAGTTTTTCTTATTGTTGGGGGTGTGTTAATCGGACTGGCTATAATTTGTTTAATTTATATGTTCAAGAAGAGTTTTAATGGGTGGTTCGGGTTATTTACAATTTTAATATCAATATACTCATTATTTTTAGTGCTTAAAATTTATATGGGTTTAGTGGGTACAAACACAGATCCAAAGGAATTAGCTTCAATTTGGGCTTATGTAGCCCTAATATTACCCGATCTATTTATTGTCTTTTACTCACTCAGCACTCTCATGGGCTCGCAGGCAGAACTTCTTAGCAAAAGAATAAAAAGATTTGGAATGGATACAATAATCATTTGGTTAATTCTTTCAAAAGTTACTTATGAATTTATACATTACTTCCCATACGAAATCTTCAATGTAGTGACCATTCCTTTTTCAGATATTTTAAGTGCCTTGAATAACGACTTGATTAACCACATAAAAAATATTTCTGTATTAGCTTTCTTTATCGCGTTGTTAGTCGTAATCGGGATATATGAGATCCATAAATATCATAAGGACCGAAAAAAACCAAGGGAAGACGGAACAGAAGAAGAAAAAGAGATAGCGTCCCTTGAACCTAGTCCATATGAATCTCAACCCGTTATGGAAGAAGATAATAAAGAGAAATTGGATTCCGGAGAGATTAAGGAAGGAAACGGGAATAAAGTTGAAAATAGTAATGAGGATGCTTAACTAACACCTGACCTTTTTATCAAATAAAATTCTTTTTTTTTGCGTATTAAGTGTATGATGAAGTAATTATTAGTTGATCTTTTGATTAAAAATTAAAAATTCTCAATAGATTAATAGTTTAATAATTAATTTTATTAAACAGATAATCAAAAAGTATCTATGTAAATTCTGTTCCTGTAATCATAATGAGTCACTATGAATCAAATATTGAGGAAATATTTCTTGAAAAATTTGAAAAGTTAGCATTAAGAGTTGAGCAACTAACTGATGAAATCTCAAAAATGAAAGTTAAATTGGATAAGAACTACAAGATTAATAGAACATTTGGTTTAAAGACCATTAGAAATTCTGAACCATTAGAATTTGCCAAAGATGTTATGGGAGTAGGAAGTCCTACTAAAAAATATATATTATCTTTACGAGCTATAACCGAAGAATGGAAAGGAAGAAAAAACGATATCCTTATAACAATTAGACAACAAGAAAGAGAAACTCATCAGGATTTAAAGGCTCTTGGTATTAGAATTCCGATAAGTGATGTTAAAAATATCTCAATGCTAGCAAAAGAAATTATATCACTTCTTTATATATCGTGTGATTTACATGGTATGTCTATTAACGAAATATTAAGAGATATTATAACAGAAATAAATGAAAATGGGTACAAGATGGTTCAAGAAATTAAGCAGAAAATAGTACTTTAGTAATACACTAATATACCGGTTAAATAATCTTTCTACTTCTTGGAGGGAGAACTGCAGCCTTATAATATTATAATTTCAGATCGTGAAACTCGGGTTTCACGAAGGTCTAATATAAATTGAAGTAAAAGTCATAAAAACGAAAAAAATATATTAAGATCATATTAAATCATAAATCATCAAATTAGATTTTTTAAAAACATAGAGTTGGAAAAAATTTGGAATATAAAGATATAATTTTTGAAAAAAAGGATCATACCGTTCGTATAACCATTAATCGACCTCAACGTTACAATGCATGTACACAACAAACTGTACATGAGTTAATAGATGCTTTCACCAGGTGCATGGATAATTCTATTGGTGTCGTTGTGTTTACAGGAGTCGGCGAAAAAGCATTTTGTACCGGGGGAGATCAAAAAACTCGTGAGAAGGGTGGATATACACAAGAGGGTGAATTTAAGTTACCCTTGGAGATAGGTTGGCAACGTGTCACACAGCTAATCAGGACCTTACCTAAACCTGTTATCGCTCGAGTGAATGGTTATGCTATAGGAGGTGGGCATGTGTGGCATGTTAACTGTGATCTTACTATTGCAGCAGATCATGCACAGTTTGGGCAAGCAGGTCCCCGTGTGGGTTCATTTGATCCAGGATTTGGTACAGGAGATTTAATGAGAGCTATTGGAATTAAACGAGCTAAAGAAATATGGTTTTTGTGTAGACGTTACACTGCCCAAAAAGCATTGGAAATGGGACTTGTAAATTCTGTGGTTTCTATGGAAAAATTGGATGAAGAAGTGGATCAATGGTGTAAGGAAATCTTGGAAAAAAGCCCTACGGCTCTTAAAATGCTTAAATACTCATTTTTGGCTGAAACAGATGGAGTCGCTGGAGTAACCCAACTAGGGATGGGGGGTTTATCACTCTATTACGACACTGAGGAAGCGATGGAAGGAAATGATGCATTTTTAGAAAAAAGGAAACCAAATTTTAACAAGTTTAGAAAGTAGGGAGATTTGTGAACATTTAGAAAGTAGGCATAATTGGATCTGGACAATTGGACTTGGGAATCACAAAATTAATGGCAAGATATTGATACAAAAAACCTTTATTGATGTAAATAAAACAATCATTAATAATGCGTATAAAAGTATCCAAAATTGAGGGTGGGTTTTACGAATATTATTAAAAAATAAGAAAAATGCTCTCCTTATCTTCTTACTAAAACTAATTTATTTTTTTCTAAAACTATCTTATCTTTATTTAATGGGCTGAAATTATAAGTACCTTTCACTCTTCTGTGTTCTCCATAAATAACAAGCTTTCTGGATTAATTATTAATCATGAATTTTCTAGTTAAAAAAAAGTTTTAGTAATTGTTTAATAATCCTTGAAGCAATTCGGGAAAATTAACTTATTTATCCAATAATAGAAGATATTTTTATCCTAAATCGACTATATTGATTAATTCTATTAAATTAAATAGGTTGAATTAAGTGAGTGAAGATGAAATTATATGTGAAAACTGCGGAGAAAACACTAACACATTAATATTTGAATGTGACGATTGCGGTAATCCTCTTTGCGATGTGTGTACTAATATATGTAAGAATTGTGGCACCTCTTACTGTGATAGTTGCTATGTTGATCATAAGAAAAATTGTAAATAGATGAAAGGCACTTACATTCTAGTAATTCAAATTTCTGAAAAAGAAGCAATCTATATCGGTTCCCTTGGTAAAATATTATTTAATCAAGGATTTTACTTTTATATAGGATCTGCGATGGGAGATTATGGTTCTTCTACCCTAATAAACCGTGTAAAAAGACATATTAAGCCTTCAAAGGATAAAAAAACTCACTGGCATATAGATTATTTATTAAATCAAAAAAAGTCCATTATTACCAAATTATATTTAATTCCTTCTAGCGAAAGGTTAGAATGTATGATTGCTAAAGATTTATTAATGTTCGCTGATAACAGTATTAAAGATTTTGGCTCTTCTGATTGTAGCTGCCAGAGCCATTTATTTTATATTAAGGAATTTAAGAATTTCAGTTTCTGAAGTATTTAAAGAAGAAGAATTATAAATACAATTAAAATAATCATAAAAGCAACCTCAATAAGTATTCATCCTTTCTTATAATTCCATTTAGGAAGCCAATAGAAAATTTTGTTTCTCGTTGCATCAACAATTCTATGGAAATAATATTTTTCTCCCCAATTAGTTTCTGGATTAATTTTCTTCTTTCTGTTCTGAATAGGTCTTAAAATAAACCAATCCCAAATATCCATGATATTAGAAAATAAGAGGGCCAACCAGAAGGAAATAACGAAGATTATCATCGATAAAACGGTTAGAAAATAAATTATCACGTGCCAAACAATCCAAAATTTATTTTTCTGGATCTCTGGAGTATGGTATGTAATAATAGCTATAGCGTCAGTGATAATATGAAATAAAAAAGCAAAAATTATAGTCAAAATAATATTCAAAGGAAAGAATCCAAATTTAAAACACAAAATTTGAATAATTACTGCAATTAGATTGTGTGTAATTGTTTCCAATCATAATCCCTCATAAGTTGTTTAAGACGTTTTTTCTTTATTAAGCAAAATCCTTAAAATTTTTTAAACTTGCAATTGACTTTTATTTATCAGAAATCATACTGAAAAAATAAAAAGTGAAAAAATATGGGAATGTTGAGTGGAAAAGTCGCCATAATCACAGGTGCTGGTCGCGGATTAGGGCGAGAAGAAGCACTATTATTTGCTAAAGAAGGTTGTAATATTGTTGTAAATGATTTGGGTGGTGCTTTCGATGGTAGTGGTGCTGAAAATAAAGTGGCTGACCAAATTGCAGAGGAAATAACGAAATTAGGTGTTAAAGCTGTAGGGAATTATGATTCTGTAACAGATTTTAATAAGGCTAAAGCAATGATTGATCAGGCTATTGGTGAATTTGGAAAGCTTGATATTGTTGTTAATAATGCAGGTATCCTCAGAGACCGTATGCTTTTTAATATGACCGAAAAAGAGTTTGATGATGTAGTAGCAGTGCATCTAAAGGGTACGTTTAACATGACTCGTCATGCTTCTGCATATTTTAGAGAACAAGGAAAAACAAATCCTGATAAAGGAAACTTTGGGAGAGTGATTAATACTGCCTCTGACGCTGGGTTATTGGGAAATATGGGTCAAGCAAATTATGGTGCCGCAAAAGCAGGTATTGCAGCCTTTACAAATATTGCTGCTATGGAGTTAAAAAAATATGCTACCATAAATTGTATAGTACCAGTTGCAAGGACTAGACTCACTACAGACGCAACACCTAAAATGGTACAAACAATGAGCACTTTAGATAAAAAAGGTTTCGATGTATTCAATCCTGCAAATGTTGCCCCTATGGTTACATTTTTAGCTTCGGATGAAGCAAAAGGGATTACAGGGGAAGTTTTTAGAGTAGTAAGTGATAGTGTATTTTCATTAAGTGGATGGACAACTCTTAAACAAATAAGTAACAACGGAGAACGATTTACACCTCAACTCTTAGCTGAGCGAGTTGAAAAGGAATTGCTAAAAGGAAACCCAATAAAAGAGACTTTAGGAAGTTCCCTTGCTTCATTAATGTAAAGTCAAATACTAAACTTTACTTTTTTTTAATTTTAAATAAAAATATTTGCCTTTACATTCTAAAAAGCTATAGTTTTCATCATTTTTTAATAAGATCATCAAAAAAATCATCATCTATTGTTTCTTCTTCAGATACATTTTTCAAATCTCTATACGTGTAATAGGTGCCAATGAGGGCTCCTCCTATTAATCCAACAACAATCCCCGTAATAAGTGAAAGTCCTAAGAAAAAAAAGAAGATGGCAACGTTCGGACTAAAAAATATTGCGCTTATAATCATTTCATATAAGCTAATAAAGAAAGAAGACAAAAGACCTCCAGCTAAACCAACAATTACACCACTTTTTAAAATACTTTGATGTTCTAATCGATTGTTTAATGTGATGACTACCCCAAAAATTGTTCCTAATACAAAATTTATATCAGCAAAAAGGTAAAATCCAGCAAAACCAAATCTCATTACAGTGGATATAATAGAAACTATTATGTAAGATCCAACAGTTATTAATGAAGATATCAACACACCCCGATTTATATTTCTTTCTCTAAGAATTGAAATTTGAATCACTCACTTGAATAATTAAAAGGTAGCTTAAATTAAGAAAAAGAAAAAAGAATAAGTTAAGTATGTTACTATTTTTAAGACTACTGGTCAGTACCAGGGATATCCTTACCTTTAGTTATTATTTTGGTAACCACTTTTTTAGCTAATTTAGTAGGATCAGATAAATTTTTAAGTCCCTGCATTGCTGCTTCTCCTGCATGTCCGAGTACATCCGTTCCAAGCGTACCACCTCCAGCTATTTCGTGAGCAACAACACCAACGGCTGGAGATAGTACTATAGAAACTATTGTTGTTACCGCTGCAATTGCAACTACTTTAGCGATTTTCCTAGCAATTGGACTATTACTTCCCTTCTTAGATTTTTCGTCATCTCCAACAGCTTCCAAGGAGCGTTTAAAGCCTTTTATCAAAATATTTAGAGCGTTTTCCTTTTTTTCCTTTTTCTTTTTGTAATAAATTCCCTCTTTGTATACAACTTGCAAAAATTTGGTTAAAGATTTGTATTTTTGAATTTTCTTAAAACCACTCCACGTTTCTTCCTTAAAATTCATTAGGATTGTATTGCATGGTTTTCCTTGATTTATTTCATATACGAAAATTCGAGGTTCTTTTTTATTGGTTAAATAAACCGCCTCATAAATGAAGTCCCCGAGGACTTTTTTATAACCTATTAAAATTCTAAAATTAATCTTATCTGTTTTACCTATTAAACCCTTAGAGAATTTTGCTAATGCTACTTTACCTTTCTTAGCTTTCTTTTGATTTTCTACAACAGTATCTGATCGTCTTTCATTAAAATAATCGCTTAATGCATCAAAACCATCTTTAAACACTTTTTTTGCTAAATCTATTTCTTTTCCTATTATCCCCACCTTCTAAAATTGTGTTAATTAAGCCTAAACTGTATTTAAGATCATAAATAGAATATTTATGCTTATGTCTTTCATGGAATGATAAGGATATGTAAATAGAAAAAAAATAGAGGTAAAAAATATTTTTTATAGCATTCATGACTTATTTTCTTTAAAATAATTGACACTTTCTGAATATTAGAAACTTCTAAGATAATCTCATAAATAAAATAAGTCAAAGAATGACAAATAGCTTTTTTAATAAGGATTTGTATATATAATTACATCTTAATAAAAATTTAATCTCACTAAAACAAAGTTGGTATGAGTCAGATGAGTGAAAGGTTAACAGAAATCCTAGATTCTTTAAAAGCAATTAAAGGTGTTCATGGTGCGGCACTTATTGAGAAATTTGGTTTAATTAAGGGAAGTGCTCTACCAGGTTGGGTAGACCCAGAAGCAGTGGCTGCTATGGTCACTTTAATTTTGAAAGCAAGCCAAAGAGCCACAAAAGAATTAGAACAAGGACAATTTTTCAGTGCGATTATTGAGTCTGAGAAAGGAAAAATACTTTTTAGTGAGATCGAGGGAAATATTCTAACAATTATTACCACAAAAGAAGCTAAACTTGGTATAATTAATTTAAAACTGGATGCTGCTAGTACTGTACTCAGAAAGCTTTTATAATTTTTTTTTCACCTTTTTCAGATTTCATCGGATTAATTAGATCTTTTTGACATCTTGAAGTTTATTAATGACCCAATTTTTATCCAGCGTTGCTATAAACGGCGAAAATCTAGGTCCTCTTGAATCTCCAAGAAAAATTTGATACAAAATTTGGAAGAATTGATTCATTTCTTTTCGAGATAACTCTGCCTTTTCTCTTAACGTCATCATTTCTTTTTTTATTCCATCCTCAGTCCATTTTATTTTTTCGAGTGCACTAGCTAAATCTATTAGAAGATTACGGATCTTTAAATCAAATTGTTCTAAAATATCTGTTGATATGTGACCATCTAATTGAATTTTTAAATGATCTGGAGCATATTTCGAATTTATCCAGTTTCTCCCCTGAGTTATGCGCATTTGAATATGAGATTTAATTTCATTTGAAGGTTTCTTCTTTAAAATTTCAGTTTCAATTAATTTTTCAATGGCTTGTGAAGCTCCTTTTTGGTCAGAAGTTGTTAATTGAGAAAGTATGATTGCATGCTGAAAATCTAGTTGGAATCCCCTATATTCAGGGATATTGTTATAAAATACCATTTCATAGCTTCTTTTAATTGATAGAAGCTCGTTGGGGTCTTCAAATTTTTCTATTCCGTGATAAATCCTTTGAGCTCGGTCAAATTCAGAAATATAATTTGAAATTTTGTCTAACCCGAGGACCATTCTTCTTCTAGGTGGTGTTTTAAGATAAGCATACTTTAACACTTCTGGATCAGCGTATTCAAGCCATTTTGTTGGTGTAAATCCAATAAAACCTGAACTTGTCATATCTCCATAATCTTTTCGACCCTCTGAATAACCCACCCACTCATTCCAAAATCCATGTGGACCTTTATGCTGTAAAACAGTCTCTATAATTTCTAAACAACTATCTCTTGATCCTCCTGGCGTTGCATGATCTTTTCCATAAGGTTCAAAGTGGATATTAAGAACATACCAGATTGCTAACCATTCGAGTCGCCAAGTCAATTTTCCTTTACTAATATCAGACCATCCATCGTGTTGACACTCCTTACAGAAATAATGAACTTGATATGTTTTTGTATTAATTTCTAAGGCTGTTGTTGTTCCTATCCGATTACATTGTTCACAAAGGGGATTTATGGGGAGCCAATCTTCGGGGTAAGGATTTTCTTTGCGAAATTTGTTTAAAATATCTCTAATTTGATTTTTTTTATTAATTAATTCAATTACTACTTTTTTCATTCTTTGTTGCTGGTACAATTCGTGAGTTCGAATTATCTGTATATCACTCCCGAATTTTGGTAATGGTACTCCAAAATCTTTCCAATATTCATCTACCCATGATATCTCCGGATCTGTAGGACCAGGAACGTCAATTAATCGCCAATTTATGTATTTTTCTGCTTCTTTTGGGTTTGAAAACTCATTCAATTGCGATTCTTTACCCTTCCAAGGATCAGATGTATAGAGGATTAAATTATGTGTAGCTTCGTGTCCAAGGGCTTGAAGTTCGGTTACAACAGCATTTGTGAGTACTATCTCCCCCCTTAATCGCCCTACATGTTGCTGACCAGATACAGAAATACCGCAATTACAATTATAATTCTCTACTTCCGGCCAATTCTCAATTAAATTAGACGTTAATTTATCAATCCAGTGCGCTGGTTTTTTTTTCACTTTTTCACTCATGTTTTCCTTCACATTTAAATTCTAATTTAAAATCTTATTTGTTTTAACCTTTTATTCACTTTTCTTCAAGAAGTTTAATCATTATTTTTCTAGTGATTTTTGGGTCAACCTGACCTTTAGTTTTTCCCATTACCTTACCTATTAATGCTTCAATAGCCCTTGAATTAATCCGAAAATCTTCAACTATTTTTGGATTTTCTTTAATAGCTTCTACACAATTTCTTTCGATAAATTCTTCATTTGAAATTCTTTTTTTACCCTTTTTATCAATAATTTTGGATAATGAAATTCCCCTCATCATATCATCTATGAAGGATTTAGCAATCTTAGTTGTAATTTTACCTTCATTAATGTGGTTCACTAAATCAACTAGTTGGTGTGGGTGAAGTTTTGTGTCTTTTAATGACTTATTTTGTTCGTTTAAATGGCGAAATACATCGTTTATTAACCAATTGCAATATTGCTTAAATTCTTTAGAACCGAAGGATGGATCAGAATTTACACCATCTTCATAAAAATCTGCTATTTCCTTATCTAAAACTAAATTATCTGAATCAAATTCTGATAGATTATAATCTCTAGTAAGCCTTAACGATCTCTCACTTGGCATTTCTGGTAGATCATCCTTAACTTTTTGGATAAAATCTTCATTTATTGCAATTGGGACTAAATCCTGTTCTGGAAAATAACGGTAATCCGCTTCAAATTCTTTTGTTCTTAAAGAAATTGTGATTCTTCTTTTATCATCCCAATGCCTCGTCTCTTGAGTTAATTCTTTACCTCGTTTTAACATATTTCTTTGTCTTTGAATCTCCCATTTTAATGCACGTTCAACTTCTTTAAAACTATTAATATTTTTAATTTCGCTTCGTTTATGTCCTTTAATTGATATGTTTGCATCGACTCGAGCAGCTCCAGTTAAATCTAGATCTGAAATACCTGTATATTGAACTATTGATTTTAATTTTTTCAGATATTCTCTAGCTTCTTCAGGAGAACTTATAACAGGTTCGGTTACGATTTCAATAAGACAAACCCCTGATCTGTTGTAATCTACTAAAGTGTATGGAGATGTTGCAATAGATCCTTTGTGAACTAACCTTGCAGGATCTTCTTCCAAGTGAATTCGGTTAAGTATAATATCCTTTTTTGAACCGTTTAATCTTACTGTTATTTTCCCTCCATCTGCGAAAGCTTTTCCTCCAGCTTTATTGTATTGACTGATCTGAAAGCCTTTTGGAAGGTCTACATAAAAGTAATTTTTTCGGAAAAAATAGGTTAATTTGTTAATTTTGCAATCTAATACCAATGCTAATCGTGTAGCAAATTCGATAGCTTTCTTATTTATTGTGGGTAGAGATCCAGGTAATCCCAAGCAAATTGGACAATTGAAAGTGTTTGGTTCAGCCCCTCGATAATCAGCATTACAACTGCAAAATAATTTTGTGTTTAAATTTGTAAGTTGAATATGGACTTCTAATCCAATAATAACATCTTGATAATTAGAACTCAATTTATATTCCTCTTTTTTATAGTGTTGCTAACTTTTTGTAGATCTTTAATTCCTGTTCAAGCATATATCCAATGTTAAGTATTGATTTTTCATCAAAATAGTCTCCAATTATTTGAAATCCTACTGGGAGCTCCTTTGCATCAAATCCACACGGAATTGAGAGCGCAGGTAACCCTGCAAGATTTACAGGACAAGTTAAGACATCCATTAAATACATTTGTAATGGATCATCTAATAGTTCTCCGATTTTAAATGCAGTAGTAGGCATTGTAGGGCAAACGATTACATTACAATGTTTAAACGCATTCTGAAAATCATCTTTAATCAAAGATCTTACTTTCAATGCTTTCAAATAAAACATATCATAATATCCCGCGGAAAGGGTATAACTTCCTAAAATAATCCTTCTTCTTACCTCAGCACCAAATTTTTCATTTCGAGTGGTACTAAACACCTCATAAACATCCCCATTACTATCATCACTCATAGTTCCATACCTCAAACCATCATATCTAGCTAAATTTGAACTCGCTTCACTCATAGCTATAAGATAATAGGTTGGGATGGCATATTCTAAATGAGGAAAAGAAATTTCTACTTTTTTAGCTCCTAAACTACATAATTTATCGATAGCTTCATTAACCTTATCCTTTACACCCCTATCTAAACCTTCACTAAAAAATTCTTTTGGTACTCCGACAGTCACATTGTTTATTGGATTTTGAAGGTTTATAGTGTAATTATTAACTTTAATATCAACTGTTGTAGAATCTAAGGGATCATGCCCCGCAATTATTTCTAATAATAGGGCTGTATCCCGAACACATCTTGATAGAGGACCAATTTGATCTAGTGAATTAGCATATGAGACTAAACCATACCTGGAAACTCTTCCATAGGTAGGCTTTAAACCCACTACACCACAATAAGAAGCAGGACATCTAACACTTCCGCCAGTATCACTTCCCAATGCAACTGGTGTTTGAGCTGAAGCTACACATGCTCCTGATCCCCCACTTGATCCTCCTGGAACATGGGTTAAATTCCATGGATTATACGTTGGACCATAACAACTATTTTCTGTAGAAGAGCCCATGGCAAATTCATCCATATTGGTTCTCCCAACACAAATTGCACCCTCTTTCTCAATTAAGTTCTCAATTACAGTAGCATTATACGGAGGAATATAGTTTTGTAAAATTTTAGACCCACAAGTAGTTGGACTATCTTTAATGCAGATAAGATCCTTAACCCCTATAGGTACGCCATAGAATTTTCCTATAGCCTTTCCATTTTTAATTTTTTTGTCTAATTTTTGAGCTTTATTAATCGCCTCATCTTTTGATAAATGAACAAATGAATGTAATTTATCCTCGGTTTCTTCTATTCTTTCATAAACTTGATGGATTACTTCTTCAATAGTAATTTCTCTATCCTTAATTTTTTCGAGGAGTTCATATGCCATGTATTCATAGAGTTTCATATAACACAAACCACACTTTTAAATAATTAAGAGAAAGGATCTATTTATTAACTCCTATTTGCTACTACTAGTTTATTTTCTTACGGTGATTTCCTTAACATAGTCCTAGGAAATGGGATCGCATCTTTAATATTATCCAAACCACAAATCCAAGAGATTACTCTTTCTACACCTAACCCATAACCAGAATGAGGAACGCTACCATATCGTCTCAGATCAAAATACCATGAGTAAGTTTCTGGATCTTCTCCTTCTGCTTTTAATCTATCCTTCATATTATCTACAAGTAAACTTCTTTCAGAACCCCCAATTATTTCACAATATCCTTCTGGAGCTAGCATATCAAAACAGAGTGCTTCCTTAGAATCTTCATCACTGGGTGGTTTATAAAAACCCATTATCTCAGTAGGATAATGTGTAACAACGACGGGAACCTTAAAATGTTCAGCAATCTTTTCTTCCTCGATTGTTCTTAGATCTTTACCCCAAGGAACATTCATATTGTATTTATTATTGAGGATGTCTAAGGCTTCAGCGTATTTAATTGTAGGATATTCTGCTTTAACATATTCTTCTAATAAATTTATGTTTCTTTCTAAAATATCAAGTTCCGTCATGTTATGTTTCAAAACTTGTTGTATGATAAAGCGTATCTCATCTTTTGCAACTTCTGTAAGCTCATACAGTTGCATAAATGCAGCTTCCATTTCTGCCATCCAAAATTCTGACAGATGTCTTGAAGTTTTTGATTTTTCAGCCCTAAAGGTTGGTCCCATATTGTAAATTTTCCCCAATGAAAAGATTCCTGCTTCTGCATATAACTGCCATGATTGGCTAAGATACACAGTATCATTAAAATATTTCACTTCAAATAATGTAGATCCACCTTCTGACATACTGGGTTGGAAAATTGGTGCAGTAAATTCATAATAACCATTCGTTCTAAAGAATTCGTGAATTGCACCAACAATTGTGTGACGAATTTTTAGAATTGAATTTAATCTCCTTGATCTTAACCAAAGATGCCTATTATCGTATAAAAGTTCAGGTGATTGATATTGTGTAATTGGGAAAGGTTCCGCAATTTGGATTATATCTAAAGCGGTCACAGATACTTCATATCCCGTAGGTGCCCTCTCATCCTTTTTTAGATCACCTGAGACTTTAACTGAGGATTCAATTGTTAATTTTTCAGCTTTTTCAAATATCTCTGGACTTTTACTTTTTGAGATGACACACTGAATAATATCTGAACCATCCCTTAAAACGATGAAAACGAACTTATTTGACTTTCTTTCTCTATAGACCCACCCTCTCAAGTTAACTTGAGTAGCATTGACTTCCAGAGCTTTTTTAATCGTGAGATATTTTAATTCCTTCATAGTTGTATTTTAAAATTTTAACCTTTAATATATCCTAATGTATTATTGATTTCAAAAAAATCTATCTGAGAAGATTTTCATGAAAAATTAATAATATAAGAAAAAGACTATTACTAGACAACCGTTAACTTGAACCTAATTTACTTCTGATTTTTTTGTAAAAGATATTTTGAGAAAATGTTCATGTAGAGACACTTTTCTGGTGCCATTTCTGGAGTTGATTTAGGATTTTCAGTAAACTCTACATTGCTCTCCCTAATAATAACGACAGGTGTTTGCTGATCAGCCTCACTAAGAAGAAATTGAGCTGCGCTAGTAAGATCATCCGCTATTGCCCTCATTGTTATTTCCATGGGTCTATTAAAAAGATCTGGTTTTCCTATCAAGTCTTCCACAGGTTCAAATCCCGCTGTTGCTATAGCTATTCCAATTGTACCTTTTCTTAGAGGTTGAACTCTTGAATCTGAGATGATTACTCCCAAGTTATTTATTCCAAATTCTTTTTTCAATTTTCTCCTAAATTCCCAAGCAATTTTATCCAGATCTTTTGGTAGGAGAACGACTTTTCCTAGTCCTGCGTTTGATTGATCAATTCCCGCATTTGCGATTAAAAAATCGTTCACCTGCGCCAGTATAACATGTGTCATTCCTCCTAAAATCATAGAAGATTCCCGTATTATAAGTTCTACAAAACGTTCATCCATATCATATTCTTGTGCTAATTCTTTTGCCTTTTCAGATATATCAGTAACATTAGTTAGTTTTACAACTCTTCCCTGTGAAGTAGCTACAACTTTTTCCGCGACTACTATGATGTCACCATCTTTTAGTTTTTCACCCTTTTCCCTTATATTCTCAATAATTATTCTTAATAAATCATCATTTTCTTTAATAAGGGGAAGCTTCAACGAAAATATTAACATATTGAATATAAAGAATTAAACTTATTTTAAATCAATTTTCGTAATGAATTATCAAACATTTTTTAAGTAAAAAACATAAAAAATATTATTGATTTCTTTTATTAAAAATCTTTATATAAAAGGTTAAGATCATGAAAAAAAATAAAGATCTGCTTGAAATGCGGAATAAATATGTCCCGCAAGCTGTTTTCAATACGATTCCTTCATTTATCGAAAAAGCAAAAGGTGCTAAAATGACCGATATTGAAGGATTTGAAATGATAGATTTTGCCGGTGGTATAGGAACAATTAACGTGGGTCATTGTCATCCTAAAGTTGTGAATGCTATTAAAGATCAAGCTGAAAAATACATCCATACATGTTTTCATGTCGCAATGTACGAACCATATGTAGAATTAGCAAAAAGACTCTGTAAAATTACACCTGGAGATTTCCCAAAAATGGCTTTTTTAGCAAATAGTGGTGCTGAAGCTGTAGAAAATGCTATAAAAGTAGCTCGATATTATACAAAACGAACTGGAATAATCACGTTTGAAAATGCTTTCCATGGGAGAACACTCATGGGAATGAGTTTAACAAGTAAAGTAAAACCATATAAATTAGGCTTTGGGCCTTTTGCTCCAGAGATTTATCGAATCCCCTTCGGTGACGCTAAATTATTTGAAACATTTCTTATTGATCATATAGCACCAGAATCTGTCGCCGCTATTATTACAGAACCTGTTCAAGGGGAAGGCGGATTTATCGCTCCACCTCCAGAATTCTTCCCAAATATTGTTAAATTATGTCAAGAACATGGAATTCTGTTTATTGTAGATGAGATCCAATCTGGTTTTGGCCGAACAGGAAAAATGTTTGCGATTGAACATTGGAATGTTAATCCTGATATTATTATTCTAGCTAAGAGTCTAGCAGCGGGATTACCTTTAAGTGCAGTTGTAGGACGTAAAGAAATTATGGATTCTCCTCATTATGGTGGACTGGGTGGAACTTATGGTGGTAACCCAGTAGCGTGTAGGGCAGCTTTAGCGGTTCTCGATATATTTAAAGAAGACAATTTATTACAAAAAGCTGAAATTTTAGGTCAGAAATTGAAAAAGCAACTTAAAATCTGGCAAGAAAATTTTAAAATCGTCGGAAATATTAATGGAATTGGTTCTATGCTAGCATTTGAAATAATTGATTCTGAAGCGAATAAACCTGATAAAGATAAAGCAAAGGATTTAGTCAACTTATGCTATGAAAAGGGCTTGGTAATACTAACATGTGGAAAATATGGAAGTACGATAAGGTTACTTATGCCCCTTGTAATCAATGATGAAGAACTAGAGAAAGGTCTAAAAATAATTGAAGAAAACCTCCAAATTTTGGAAAAAAGAAATTAGATTATAAATAAGATTATACCATCAATTTTTTTCTACACTACACCAATCTATTATTGTACTAATTATGATTTCGGTTGTTTTCAGAGTAGAGCTAATTGAAACTCTTTCATCTATGGAATGAATTTTCTCACCGTATGGACCAAATGATACTGCAGGGATACCGTGATGAACAAAGAACCGAGTATCTAGACCCGCTGCACCACCAACATACAACGGAGTTTCTTTAGTAAATTTTTTAATATTTGTTTCTAGAAGTTTTACGAATGGATGTTTAGGATCTTGTTCATGAGGTCTAGCCTTCCACCCAAACCATTCTATTTTAGGGGGGTGTTCTCTTAACCATTCATCCTCATTTGCAGCATTTTGGATAGTGTTTTCAATTTGATCGATAACTATTTCCCGAGTTTCTCCAGGAGGGAATCCAATACGGCATTCGAGAGTACACAAAGCTGGTACTGTCGATGGCCAATCCCCTGCTTTAATCGTTCCAATATTAAGAGTTGTTGCTTTTCCCTTCATGCTAGGATCTACTTCAGAGTATTGATAATGAATTTTTTCTTGCCTTTTTTTGTTTAATATTTTGAGGGCCTCAATTATGGGAACCATCTTAGTAATTGCGTTCACACCATAATGAGCTGTAGCCGCGTGTGCGGGAATACCAATCACAACTACACGAAAATACATCACTCCTGCACTAGCAACACCAATGGAATTACCTCCAGGTTCAGGTATTAATGCTGCCTCCACTTTTGGTTGAGTCAAGCGCATATATAGGCACCCTCCGATACCGCCATCTTCTTCATCGATCGTTGTTTCTATTAAAACGTCACCCTTTAATTTGGTATTTGTTTCCTTAAGAGCTTGAATTGCAAAAATTATAGATGCGACACCTGCTTTCATGTCTCCAGCACCTCGACCATAAATGAAATCATCAACCTTCTCGCCACCCCATGGATCATAGGTCCAGTGCTCTACTGGTTCTGGGCTAACCACGTCAACGTGCCCATTAAGACATATAGATCTACCACCACCGGTTCCTTTAAAGATACCTGCAACGTTAGGACGATTTTCATAGCCATATTTAGTAAAAGAAGTTGTTTCGAAAAAGTCTTCATTTTTTTTTAATTTTTCAATGTCGGGATAAACATATTTTGGATCAAGATTCAATTCTGTAAGCTTTCCAAATATTAATTTTTGGACATCTTCTTCTTTTCCAGAAACACTAGGTATCCGAACTAAATCTTGAATGAACTTCACAACTTTTTCTTGATTATTTCTAATCCAATTTATTGGAGTTGATTCTTCTGAATTCATGTGATCACTATCAAATTTTCTTTTGAATAATGATATAAATAATTAACTTATCAACTTGATTGATATTAAATATGAAACTGTAATATTTGTCGTTTTTTTGAATTTCATTAATTAAACTTAATTTTGTAATTATATTATTACACGCGTGGAACAGATAAATTATTTTGAAAAATTATTCTATCCGAATACTATAGCCTATATAGGTGCTTCAAGTAAGAGAATATGGCAATTAAAGGGGTATGTCGATAGGGAATTTCAAGGGAAATTATACTTCGTTTCCAAAGGAAGTGAAAAAATATTCGATATTGAGTGTGTTAAGGATGTTAACGACCTCCCTGATAGTATTGATCATGCAATAATAGCAGTCAATCGAAATCAATTATTTGAGGTTGTACAAAAATGTGTAAAGAAAAAATTCGCTACTATCCACATTTTTTCCGCAGGAACAGGGGAATTTGATGAAGAGGGAAGAAAAATCGAAGATGAAATATATACCTTATTAAAAAATAGTTCTACTAGAGCTATTGGACCTAATTGTATGGGATTATACTCAACTGGTGGTCGTTATTCATTTAATGCTTCTTTCAAAGCAGATCCTATTGGTAATGTAGCAATTATATCTCAATCTGGAGACCTTACGGAAAGGTTTGTCAATAATTTAAACTATCTCGGTGTTAATTTCTCAGCGGGAGCAAGCATAGGTAATTCTATTTCACTAAACGTAACAGATTTGATTCAATATTTCAATGACGACGATGGAACTGAAATAATAAGTATTTATTTCGAGGGTTTTTCGAGATATCATCTCCATGAAGGAAGGAGACTGTATGAATTACTGAAGAAGGTTAACAAACCTATTATTTTCCTAAGAACTGGAAAAACAGATGCAGGGAAAAGGTCTGCAGAATCTCATACAGGTAGTTTAACGACTTCAAATCAAATCTGGAAAGCAGTTTTTTCTCAAACAAACACTATTCAGGTTCGATCATTCGAAGAATTAATGGAAACAACACTCGCGTTTGATCATTATAAAGATTTACTCCCTCAAAAAAAAGGAATTTTATTAATAACATGGTCAGGTGGGAATGCAACCATCGCAACTGATTTAATTACCCAACTTGGGGCAACTGTACCTGAATTTAGTAATGAAACTAAGGTGAAATTGAAGAAGTTAATTAGATTTGGGGGAGTTGTGAATCCGTTAGATCTTCCTTGGAAAAATTTCTCAGATGAGTATTCAAAAATCGCAAAAATTGCCATAGAAGAACCATATATAGGTGGTGTGTTAGCAGAAACTTATCAACCCCAAGATGAAAAATCGTGGGATAACTATTTCGAAAACCTGCTATTATTAAAAAATTTATGTCACGAACAAGGAAAACCATTTTTTCTTTCTCTACCATTTACTAATTATCAAAATAGAGAAATTTATAGAAAGAAAATGATAGAGATGGGAGTACCTATTTTTCCTAGTTTTGAAAGTGCAGCAAAAGCATTCTTAAATTTATATAAATATAGAGAAAAATTGAATAAAAAAATCGTAGGGTAGATTAGCACGAAAAAAATATATATGAATCTATATGACACTTTAGAAATTGGTGATGGATTTTCAACAGTAATAATGGGTGTTTTGAATTTAAGTCCCGAGAGTTTTTATAAAGGTTCTGTGTATACCGACGCTCAAATTTTAAAGAACGTTACATTAGAGATGATAAAAAATGGTGCTAAAATATTAGATTTAGGTGCGCGATCCACTGCTCCCTGGTCTCAAAAAATAACCATTGAAGAAGAAATTAGTAGATTAAAATGGGCAATGGAAACTGTATGCAAAGTAATCCCAGAAAATATCATGATTTCTGTTGATACTCAATATAGTAAAGTGGCTCAGGTTGCATACAATATATCTCTTGAATATAAAAGAAAAATTATCATCAATGATGTCAGTTGTTTAAAAACTGATCCTAGTCTCCAAGATTTTATAATCAATCACGATCTTCCAATGATTATAATGGCTTCTAGAAGTGTTCCTGGAGATTTATGCACAGTTGATGAAATAATTGAAGAATTCAAAAAGACGATAGAACAACTAAAATTCCATGGTTTTAATGAAGATTCCATAATCATAGACCCTGGCATTGGTAAGTGGGTAAAAGAAAAGGTATATACTTATGATTTAAAAATAATCGATGAATTACCTCAACTGAGGACACTAAATAAACCAATTTTAGTCGCCATTTCCAGAAAGTCTTTTATAGGGACAACGCTAAACATTCCAGATCCTAAAGATAGACTAAATGGAACCCTTTCTTCAACAGCTATTGCCGTTTATAATGGTGCTCACATTGTTCGAACTCATGATGTTGATAAACAACTCTTTGAAATGGTAAAAATGGCAGAAGAAATCCGGAGATGTTAACTTTATAGAATTATTTATAAAGAAAATTAACTTTAAAAAAATCAGCTGTAAAGATTAAAATATATATGGTTATTCATTATTATCAGTTATTATTGTATATTCTCTTTTTAATCTGAATATTGGTAGAACTCAGATATCCTATAACATTCTTGAGCGTCCAAAAACTATGAAAAAAGTACTCATATTTAAATTTGATTAATACCATACAATATATGTAAACTGTTAAATTATCACTTAATTCATTTTAGATTTGATAAATTTACTCTTACAATACATTATAGAATCGATTTCTTATGCCTAAAACCAATAATGACTCTTATGACGCTGATGATATTCAGGTCTTAAAAGGTTTAGAGGGCGTTAGAAAGAGACCGGCTATGTATATCGGGGATACAGGGAAGAGGGGTCTCCACCACCTTATTTTTGAAGTCCTTGATAACTCTGTTGATGAAGCTTTAGCTGGCTTCGCTGATGAGGTCCAAGTAATTCTATACAAGGACAATTCTGTTTTGGTTTCAGACAATGGTCGAGGAATTCCCATTGACGAGCATCCCGAATTTAAAAGACCTGCTCTTGAAGTTATTATGGAACATTTACATGCTGGTGGGAAATTTGACAGCAAAAGCTATAAAATCTCAGGTGGTTTACATGGTGTTGGGCTTTCAGTTGTGAATGCTTTAACTGATTGGATGAATGTAGAAGTCTGTCGGGATGGGCTTTGTTATAAACAAAAATTTTCAAAAGGAAAAAAAGCTAGTGAACCTGAAATAACAGAAGTCAAAACAGAGAAATCTTACACAAAGATAACCTTCTATCCTGATAATTCAATTTTTGAATTCGATCCTAAAGAACCGATATTTAATGCTCATATTATAACCGCTAGAATGCGAGAACTTGCATTTCTTACTCCCCATACTAGATTTGAAATTTTCGATAATTTTAAGGATGAACAAGAGGAGTTCCATTATGAAGGGGGGATAAAGGAATTTATCGCGTATCTAAATAAGGATAGACAACCATTACATAGCGATATCATTTACATAAATGACTCCTATACCACAGATGATGGATCTATTATAATGTGTGAAATCGCAGCTCAATATAATCATGGATTTCAAACTAATATCCTTTCTTATGCTAATACAATTAACACAGTTGAAGGCGGTGTACATTTAACTGGATTTAAATCTGCTCTAACACGAGGATTTAATGCCTACATAGAAAATTTTATGGAAAAAAAGTATAAAGAGCATGTTCTAAGTGGAACCGACACAAGAGAAGGATTATCAGCTATAATTTCTATAAAACTTCCCGATCCTCAATTTGAGAGCCAGACAAAAATCAAATTAGGCAATCCTGAAGTCCGGCAGATCGTCAGTCAAATGGTTTCCAACAAATTAACTCAATATTTAGAAGAAAATCCTCAAACTGCAAAACGAATCGTTTTAAAGATTATTAATGCTAAAATGGCACGCGAAGCTGCTCAAAAAGCTAGAATGCTAATCAGGAGAAAATCTGCTTTAGATAGTGCTAGGTTGCCAGGAACACTTGCTGATTGTTCTTCTAACAAGCCTGAAGATTGTGAGTTATTCATTGTAGAAGGTCCCTCAGCAGGAGGATCTGCTAAACAAGGGAGAGATAGAACCTACCAAGCAATTCTTCCTCTAAGAGGAAAAATCCTGAATGTAGAAAAGGCTCGGTTGGATAAAATATATCAGAACAATGAAATTAAAGCAATAACTAAAGTATTAGGCGTTGGTTTTCAAGATTCAAGCTATCAAAATGGAGATGATAAAGAGGATGAGGAAGAAAATGGTAGCAAGTTTAATCTTGACAAATTAAGATACCATCGCGTCATAATCATGTGCGACGCTGATGTTGATGGCTTCCATATAGAAACACTATTACTTACATTCTTTTTCCGACATATGCGCCCTTTAATTGATGCAGGACATTTATTTATTGCTTGCCCACCTCTACATAAAGTTAGCTATAAAAAAAATAAAAAATATGTTTTTTCAGATCAGGGAAAGGATCAATGTATTCAAGAATATAAAGTAAAGTATAACCTAACAGACACTTCTTCAATCAAAATTCAAAGGTACAAAGGATTGGGTGAGATGAATGCAGATGAACTCTATGAAACAACGATGAGAAAAGAATCACGGAAGCTAAAGAGAGTCACTTATGAAGACTATCTGGAAAATGATTTAATGTTTACAAGGCTTATGGGCAAGGAAGTAAAAGCCCGAAAAAAATTCATATTTCAAAATTTTGACGAAGTTAACATGTTAGATATTTAATTTATTTTTTAAAATAACTATTCATCTTAAGACTAAGGTTTTTATTATGGCTTCAGAACAAATAGAAGATATTTTATTAAAGGATGAGATGGAAAGCAGTTATATCGACTATGCTATGTCCGTAGTTGCTGGTAGAGCAATTCCAGATGTGCGAGATGGATTAAAACCAGTTCAAAAGAGAATTATTTACGCTATGGCCGAGAATAATTGGCAGCGGAACGCACCAGCTGTCAAGTGTGCCAAAATCGTGGGGGAGGTTTTAGGAAATTACCATCCCCATGGAGATTCTTCTGTGTATAGTGCTCTCGTTAGAATGGGTCAGACTTGGTCTCTTAGATACCCTTTAATCCATCCTCAAGGTAATTTTGGATCGATCGACGGGGATCTTCCAGCAGCTTACAGATATACCGAGGCCCGATTATCTCGTATTGCTAATGAATTAGTAGAAGACATTAATAAAGAGACGGTAGATTTTGTCCCAAATTTTGATGATAGTAAAGTTGAACCTTTCTACTTGCCTGCTAAAATACCAAATATGTTGTTAAACGGAACTAAGGGGATCGCGGTTGGTATGGCAACTTCGATGCCACCTCATAATTTAAATGAAGTTTGTAAAGGCATAATTGCTACTTTAGATGATCCTGAAATTTCTATTCAAGAACTTATGGAAATAATTAAAGCACCAGATTTTCCGACAGGCGGGATTATTACAGATCTCAATGGCGTTTATAACGCCTATACTACAGGAATAGGAAACGTTAATCTTAGAGGGTGTATCGAAACCGAGGTTAAAAAAGAGAAAACTAGTTTAATTATAACAGAAATTCCCTATTTAGTCAATAAGACTATTTTGATTGAGTCCATTGCTAAATTAATAAAAGATGGGATTATCAAAGATATTAGAGATTTGAGAGACGAGTCAGATCAACAGGGTATGCGAATTGTACTAGACCTAAAGAAAGCTGCTCAACCAGTTATTATAAAAAACATCTTATTTAAAAGAACAAGGTTAGCTATAAATTTCAATATTATTAATCTCGTTTTGGTCAATGAAGGTAAACAACCTAAAATTTTGACTCTAAAAGAACTCATTCAAGAATATATTAATCACCGCCTACTAATTATCAAAAGAAGAACAGAATTCGACCTAAAAAAAGCTGAGAGCAGACTCCATCGAGTAGAAGGTCTTCTTATCGCTTTGAATGACATCGATAACGTTATAAAGATTATAAAAAACGCGAAAGATACTAAAGATGCGAAAACTAAATTAATAGGAGAATATAGTTTTAGTGAAATTCAGGTACAAGCAATATTAAGCATGCAACTGTCCCGATTAACCGGTTTGGAGAAACAAAAATTAGTAGATGAAGAAAAATCTTTAAACGAAAGCATTAGAGGGTTTAATAAAATACTAGGAAATGAAGCACTTCGTTTAGATATAATTAAAAGCGAGTTGACTGACCTAAGTGAAAAATATGGTGATCCGAGAAGATCAAAAATCGAAATTTCCGTCGATAATTCCATAAAGGATATCAAAAGTAAAGACCTTATTAAAAAAGAGCCCACTATCGTGATTTTTACTAAAAATCAGTACATTAAAAGGTTTTCGGTTGAAGAGTATCGTTCTCAAGGTAGAGGTGGACGCGGTAAAAAAGGAATGACTGTACGTGAAGAAGATTTTATTATAGATTTGTTTGTGTGCTCTACACACGATACAATTTTGGTATTCACATCAAAAGGAAGAGTTTATAGCCTTAATTGTTTTGAAATTCCACTTCAAACTCGTACCGCTCGTGGTAAACCAATAATTAATGCTCTTCCCCTACAATCTGAGGAAAAAATATCATCAATGATCCCTATTAATAACTTTAATACTAATGAAATGCTCATAATGACCACTAAAAATGGTATAGTAAAGAAAACACCACTGAAATTGTTCTCAAAATTTAGAAGTACAGGAGTTAGGGCACAAAAAATAAGACCAGATGATGCATTAGTGAGTGTTAAAAGACTTACAAATGAGATAGAAGATATATTCATGGCAACTAAGCTTGGATATGCTATTAGATTTGATGAATCTGAACTACGCGAATTAGGAAGAACCTCAATGGGTGTAAAGGGTGCGGATTTAAGAGAGGGTGACGAAGTTATTGATTCGTTATTGGTTTCTGATGACGAAATTATCTTAACGTTAACTAAAAACGGATATGGTCAAAGAACTTATACGAAAGAATACAGAAAAACAGGTAGAAGTGCAAAAGGGGTTAAGAATATCACACTAAATAAAACTAAAAATGATGAAGTAATTGCTATTAGAATTGCAAGAGATAAAGATTTGTTAGTTGGAACAGAACAAGGACAAGTCATACGTATACCAATTAAATCTATTAGAATCACACATAGACGGGCCAGGGGCGTACGTGTAATCAAACTCTATGAGGAAGATTCCGTAGTTGCTATTGGAAAGTGTGAGAAAGAACTTTAATTAAAATTCTATTTCTAATTTATAATTAGACTTGATAATTTCATTAAGTTAAAAATATAAAGTTTCATTAAATTCTTTAAAACCTTTAAAACAAAAATCTCTCAGCTAATTAAGGTGAAACAAATGCAACTTGAAGAAATTCTTAATCAGGTTCCAAATTATAAAGAATTCATGACTATTTCTGAATTAGATGACTCCAGTAAAAAGCTTGCAAATGATTTTATGAATGTGGAACTAAAAGAACTAGGAAAATCACAAGCGGGAAAGACAATTTATTGTTTAAAAATTGGCGAAGGAAAAGAAAATATACTCCTATTTGCATTCCCACATCCCAATGAACCAATAGGAAGCATGACTTTGGAATTCTTATCCCAATTTTTAGCAGAAAATCCAGATTTTACAAAAAAAACAGGCTATACATGGTATTTAATCAAAGGAATTGATATAGATGGTGCGATCCTCAACGAAGGATGGTTTAAAGGAGAATTTAATCCTTTTAAATATGCGAAGAATTTTTATAGACCTGCGAGTTTTGAACAAGTTGAATGGTCATTCCCAATCGATTATAAAAAACTTAATTTTGAAACTCCCCCTCCAGAAACTCAAGCTTTAATGCAATTGATAAATGAAATAGAACCTACATTTATGTATAGTCTTCACAACTCTGCTTTTGGAGGTGTTTATTTTTATGTTTCTCGTGGAGTTGGTAGTTTATTTACTAATCTTACTGATCTTATGAAACAAGAGCATTTACCGTTGCATTTAGGAGAACCTGAAGATCCTTACATTAAAAAATTACATGATGGGGTTTTCCAAATGTTTGGTGTTCAAGCGCAGTATGATTTTGCTGAAAGTATAGGTCTGGAAAATCCTCAAGATATCATTAAGACAGGTACTTCTTCATTTGATTATCTTAAAAGTAATGTTAGTGAAGAGAGTTTTACTCTTGTTTGTGAGATGCCCTATTTTTACCACAAATCTATAGAAGATACTTCTCTAACTGAATTTGAAAGAAGAGATCTCCGTTTAAAATCAATAGAATACGTAAAAAATATCTATAAACATTCTAAAATAAATTTTAGGCATATAAGGAAATTTTGTGATAAATCTACACGAATATACACCGCAATAGCAGATTATATAAGGAGGACAGGACCTATGCTTGAATTGGGGATCGCTGATGCAAAAACCTCCCCGATGTATGAGGGGAAAGCAACTGTTTCCCAAGCATTTGATTCAAATATCTCAAGTAGATATTATAGTTTGCTAACTATTTCGATGATTGTAAGATTATGTGAAGAAGCTATTTCAAATCACTCTGAAAATAAAGCTGAAATTGTGATAATTAAAAATGACTTAGAAAAATGGATTGAACAAAAAATCAATGAAATATTAAGTGGTATCAAATTTGAGGTTATTCCTATCCAAAAACTAGTCCGAGTTCAAATTGGGAGTGCATTTATAACATTAGAAAATTTATCAAAAAAATAATAATAAAAGTTATTTTGAAGTTAATTTAATTAGGTATAAACATAAAGATTTTGTCGAAAAAAGGTACAATAGGGGTTATGTATGACAAAGAAGATAACTATTGGTTTTGACTATACTCACAATAATAAATTAGCTATGGAAAACAACGCTTTTACTGATTTCACCCAGTTCCTATTTGACTCCAGCTTCCAATTGGGTAAAATTGAAGCAGGGATAACTCTTGATAAGTTAAGAAAATATGATATTTTGATAATCGGAGTTCCAACTCTCGGTCCGGATCTTGATCAAGATGAAATAAATGATTTAGTTTCTTACGTTAAGAATGGGGGAAGTTTATTAGTTATAAATGATGGAGGAGGAGATTATGAGAATAAAAACAATTTATCCGATTTGACTAAGCATTTTGGCTTACTCTTTAATTCGGATCGGCTGTATGACAATAAAAATTTCTCTAAAGATAATTCCCACCCCTTAATAAAAGATTTTAGCAGCCATTTTATAACAAGAGACATTATTCAATTTGTTCACTCAACTGGTTGTACTCTAACGATTGATAAATCGATTGAAAATGAGAATATTGATGTTAATAGTATAGCATATTCCTCTGAATATACTTCTTGGCATAGTCATTTAAACGGAGATGGGTGGCATGATGAATCCAAGCAATACTTTCCGGTTATTGGAGTGACTCATTATCATTCAGGGAAAGTTGTGGTTATTGGGAATTTGTCGCTTTTTTCGAGTTTAAATAAATCTTATGGCATAAAGGCAGCAGATAATTTTAAATTGGTAAGTAATATCATTTCTTGGCTACTAAATAAAGCCAAATCTGGAGATGAACAAGCAGTAAAACCAATATTCTCAACTGTTGCCATAAGTCAAGATCTCTTCTACTGGGCTAAAGATATGATAAACTTAGGAAAATGGAAAAATCTTGAAGAAGTTATTAATTATGCTTTAAAAGTTGCAAAGATAAAAATGAAAGAGACTGAGAAAAATGATCAAGACAGATAAAGAGGAATTATTAAACTTATTTCACTGGTCTAATTAAGTTCATTAAAAGTGTAGATCAGAGTACTCGATAGAAAGAATATTATATCTATAACTTAGAATGAAGTTAAAAAAAGTATATCATTAAATTTAGGCTATTCCATTGATTTTCCTGAAAGTTTCTTATAATGATTAAGTACTGCCTGACGGGCCGCGTACACAAAAGCTCGCTTTACATTTATTCCTTGTATAGCAATAGTTTCGTAAATTAAACAGTGATTTAACTTAGCTACATCTAACACTTTACGTATTTTAGCAACCTCTACAATATCCTCTAAATCACGTTTATTTGCTAACATTACAAGAGGTACCTCTGGTGGGTCAAATGCTGCAGCAGGAATTAATTTAGCTCCATAGAATCTTAGTAGTTCTTTAAGAGACCATAAATTCTCTTCCCATTGGTCTATTAAGGAATCAAAGGTGAAAATAACCGCATCAGTGCCTTTTAAAACAGTTTGACGTTGAAATTTATGCCTTCTCTGACCTGCTACTGTATATACCTGAAAAACTACATTAGAGACTCTTGCTACAACTCGGTCAAAAAAAAGTGTTCTTCCAGTTGGGTCTTGAATTTGTTGCATATCCCCACTAGCGAGACCTTCTCTTCTGTAAACCCAGTCTAGTGCAGTAGTTTTTCCCCCAAGGCTTGGACCATAGAAACAGATTTTAAAAACAAGTGTTCCATCTCCGCGACGGCTAGGCAAACATATCGAACCTCAATTTTAAATAATTATAAAATTTATCTTATAAAATCTATAAAACTCTTGTAATATAAAAATTTGCAAAAGAAAAATTTTGTGACTTTTAAGTATTGAAAGTCTTATTCTCATTTGTATTTAGTTCTAATATCTAAATATTATTTACATGATGCGATTATAAAAAATTAAATGACATTAATGATTAAGTCAACAACAAAATAACGAATTTAGATACAAAAAAACAATTTTTAGGAAATAAAAATGAGTTTTAACATTAAAAATAATACCTATTGGGTTGGAAAAATCGATTGGGAATTAAGAAAGTTCCATGGTAATGAATATTCCACTCATCGGGCAACAACCTATAATTCTTACCTTATTAAAGAAGAAAAAGTTGCACTAATAGAAACAGTTTGGATGCCCTATTCAAAAGAATTTGTAAAGAACCTCTCCAAAGAAGTTGATTTAGACAAAATTGATTATGTTATTGCAAACCACGCAGAGATTGATCACAGTGAAGTGCTTCCAGAACTCATGGAAAATATACCAAATGCTCCTGTATACTGTACGAGTAATGGTGTGAAATCATTGAAAGGACACTATCATAAAGACTGGAACTTTCAAGTCGTAAAAACCGGAGATAAATTAAGTCTTGGAAACGGGAAGGAATTGATATTTGTTGAAATGAGGATGCTTCATTGGCCTGATAGCATGGCATGTTATCTAACTGGGGATAATATCCTTTTTAGCAATGATGCCTTTGGGCAGCATTATGCGAGTGAATACATGTACAATGATTTAGTTGACCAAAATGAACTCTATAATGAATGCATTAAGTACTATGCAAATATCCTCACACCATTTAGTGCTCTTGTTGATAAAAAAATAAAGGAATTCCTTGAGCTCAAAATCCCGATAGATATAATTGCAACGAGTCATGGCGTTATTTGGAGAGATAATCCTCTTCAGATTGTAGAGAAATATATAACTTGGTCTAATGATTACCAGGAAAATCAAATTACTATCTTGTATGATACAATGTGGCAGGGAACTCGCAAAATGGCTGAATCTATTGCTAAAGGGATTCGTGAAGTAGATAAAGATATCAATATCAAAATCTTTAATACTGCTAAAACTGATAAAAACGACATTATTACGGAGAAATTTAAATCTAAAGCCATCCTTGTTGGCTCTCCAACTCTTGGTGGAGGAATTCTCTCCTCTATTGCAGAAATTATGGAGATGATCAAAGGACTACGGTTTAAAAATAAAAAAGCTGCAGCATTTGGATGTTACGGCTGGAGTGGTGAGTCTGTTAAAGTGTTAATGGAGCGTCTAGAAAAATCAGGTTTTTCTATAATCAATAATGGAATACGAGCTATGTGGAATCCTGATGATGAAAGTATTCTTAAATGTGTAGAATACGGAAAAGAAGTGGCAGAACTGATAAAATAATAATTAAATCAATAAATTATGACGTAAATGGATAAACAATTATTTCCTGAATATGAAGAAATAAAAATACCGATCGTTTCAACGGAGTACTTTTTTTATAAGTTAGTAAAACGGGTTATGATATTTCCCTTCTTCATGTTTCGGTTTATATAATGTCTTCTTTTTAATCTCTTTATCAATTAGTCCCTCAATATGGCATAGATATTGATATTCATCCTTTAAACATAATGTAATTGCGACTCCACGTTTATTCATTCTTGAAGTCCTTCCAATTCGATGAATATAAACATCTGGGTATTTAGGGACATCATAATTTATTACATGAGATATATTGTCAATATCTAAGCCTCTAGCGGCAACATCAGTCGCAATAAGCATATTTATTTTATGATTTCTAAAAGCTGAGAGCATTTTTTCACGTTGGGCTTGAGACAAACTGCCAGATATTACATTCACTCTGTAATTCAGGTTCCTACTTGATCTCAATCTATTAGACAGCCAAGAAGCAGTCTTTTTTGTATTTACAAACACCAACGTGTGTGTAGGCTTTTCTCTTCTCAAAATTTTTAGAAAAGTTCTAAATTTTTCATCAAATCTATCAATCATATAATAGAATTGTTTCGTACTCCCCACTGTTAAATTATCTCGACTTAAATTCAAAAACTCGAAACTATTTCTAGAAAATTTCTTGACTAATTCTCTAATGTCAGAATTTAGAGTTGCTGAAAATAATAGAAATTGATAGTCAGATTTTATTTGACTCAAAATGTATTTAACGTCAGGAGCGAACCCCATATCCCACAATCGATCTCCCTCATCCAAAGTCACAAATCTGATATTATTTAATCTCAGATTCCTTCTTTTATAAAGATCTATAATTCTTCCAGGAGTTCCAACAATTATATGAACACCTTGTTCTAACTTCCTTATTTGGTTAGCAATAGAGACGCCACCATATATAGTCATAGATTTAACTTTTGGATTTTTTAAATCTTTTATTACTCTCTCAACCTGTACAGCTAATTCTCTTGTTGGTACTAAAACAAGGGCTTCATTGTTTAGAAATTTTAAATTTTCTATTATTGGTAATATAAAAGCAAATGTTTTACCGCTCCCTGTTTTGGCTTGAGCCATAATATTTTTACCCTCTAAAATTAAGGGAATGGCAGTTTTCTGAACAGGAGTCGGTGAGAGTATATTCAAATTCCGTAATGCATTAACATTTCCATGGTTAATGCCTAATTCTTCAAAATTCAGTTTATTTCACAAAAATTTTTTTCATTTATTGACACTATTACACTATAGATATATATTTATTACAGAAAAACCTTTCCAAAAAAAAATTAAAGAGATTTTTTATGGTTTTATAAATCTCGGAATCAAGAGGACGAATTTACTACCTTTTGAATAATCCCCTTTTATTTTATCCTCTACCCAAATTTTACCTTTATAACTTTTCAGAATTTTCTTGGAAATAATCTCAATTTTTCGGTTTCAGAATATTAAAAAGTAAGAAGTTTCATGATATATAAGGATATAATAAATATTAAACTCACACAGAAAGTTGAGATATTAAAAATGAGAGCTTTATTGAAGGCATACAACATTTCTGATAATGAAGTTAAACTTTATGTTGAACTTATTCGAAGCATTCCTTTAACTTTTAATGAAATAGGAACATTCATGTCTAAACAATCGCAGGAAGAGATACAGCAAATTATAGACAATCTTCTCGAAAAGAAACTTCTTCTACAAGTAGAACCTAAATATTCAGAATCCCTACCTCATTATATTTCTATACCCCCAATTGCGGCAATAATTAATAGTATATCAGAACTTTCACAAGGTGTTGATACTCCTAAACCAAAAGAAGGAAAGCAAAATTCCCAGTTAGAGAAATTTCAAGATGGTTTATTTCAAGATCTTGAAAATATAAGTCAAGATTTAATAGAAGTAATTAGTAATCAAGATACCACGAGTCAAACGACCGAAGTATTATCTGAAGTCGAAGAAAATGTGAAGAAATTTGCTCAATTAATAATCTCTGACATAATTAAATTAATTAATCCACTCAAAATTCAATCTGGTATAGATGGTCGAGATATAGCTAAATTAATTACAGCAATAAAACAAAAAATTAGTGAATCTGATGAAATAGCAGAGAACATGTTTTCTCAATTTAGAGACATAGTAAAGGGAATGGTGTCTCCAGATACTTCTCAGCAAGCAGAGGCTTTCAAAACATTTATAAGAAAATTAGGAGAATCAATTGATAAGAGAGTAAGTGAAATTTCGTTTGAACCAGTTGGACAGAGTTCTTTTTCTTCTAAAAAAGTTGAAATGATGGAGAAGTCCTTATACAATATCTTAACTGATTACATCAGTAAAGAAAAAATCTCGGATGAAAAACTATGGTACGTAAGTACTTACGAGAAAATAAAAGAGATTTTATCTATTTTGATTGAAAAATCAACGGAAAACCTTACTATAATAGTTCCTAAAATCGAGGATTTTATACCCCTTGAAAAATTAAAATTAGATTACTCTGTTGATCTGAGCTCCGCACCCAAACCACAAGCCAAAGGCTCCCCAAAAACTAAACCACAAAAACCAAAAGGTCCCTCAATTTCGAAGAAGCAAAAGCAAGAGTTTGAAAAAAATCTCGATGCTCTCTCAAAGGTGGCTTCAAAAGTTAAAGGTTTTGAATTGAGTCATAATGTGGCTGAAATATTATCTATGGTTTCCGATTTAAACCCCGAGTCTGTTGTCATTGAGAGCATACAAGGATGGTTAAACAGGTTGTTAGTAATAAGAAAGCTTTTAGATTCAAATACTCAATTCTTACTCCTGGAGAACATTAATAAATGGAAGGAGAATTATCCTAAGAAGATTGAAAAAGAAATAGAAGAAGAGCCAACAGAAGAAGGCTCAGACGAGATCAAACTAGAAAAACCTAGGCTTGAGAAATTCTTAAAAAAAAAGAAAACCGCTAACGGTGGTTTACACATAAAAATTATATCTTCAGAACCTCATGATAATAAACATGTGCTAGCAATTAAAAAAAAACCAAATTTTAAATATTTTAGGGTTGTAAAAAATAATGTTATCGCTATTCTGGGAGATTCTACATATTTAGTGTTTGGAATTTTTCAAAAAATTGACTATAAACCATATTTTGAAATAACTGGCTTTTATACAACATATAAAGGATTAATCGAGTCATTTATTCCAATAATATCCAAAATCAGTAGTAACTCAAGACCATCTAGAGAAGTTCAAATTAATATAGGATTTAACGAAGTCATTGAAAATATCAATGATTATCCTGGTAGAAAAATTGGAAAAAGATTAAAAAAACTCCTTGATGTTGCTTTTGCAAAGGATGGAATCTCTCTTAATATTTTAGAGCTTAAATTATTGATCGGAAAAATTGAAAACCTTTATACCCCTCTACCTGATGATATGAAAGAATACGTAATTGGTGAACTTAATAGATTAAATGTAGAGTTATCAACCATAGAATTAGTGGATTCTCCGGAATTTAGACCTCCTATAATGGAAGAAGAAGTTCACGGAGAACCAGAAGAGAGGCAGATACCAGAAGATGTTGAAATTGCCCCTCTTGATTCAAATAAAATTAACAATTTATTCGAAATCTTCCTTGAAAAAATCGGAGATCTTCACGGAGAGGAAATTGGGATCCAAATTGATCAGTTCATTGAAGTGGTCTTAAAATTACAAGGATATTCACAAATAATTAACTGGAAAAATAAGCTAAAAAACGATCAAGAAACTTTGAATGAACCTGATAAAGAAAAAATCAAGGATGATTTTTTAAGGTGGAAATTTGGATTATTAAATCAAGTCCCAGCAACAGAGGAACCTGGGAGAGATCAACCTTCAGAAATTTATAAATCCTCTAAATCACATCAACCAAAGGAAGATAACGCAGCTTCAATTTTTGAAGAAGAATATATAAGCCCAGGTTTGTCTCAAACACAATTTCAATCAGATGACGGTTCATCATCTGAATCTATGGATGAGGGGTCCAGCAAAATTTATCCTTAAGCAGAAATGAAAGAAATATTTGATAGCATTGAGAGTAATTTCACAGAATTAAAAGGAATTGACATTAGTAAAAAGTTGCAGAATATTATTGATATTATTCTTGAGACTGAAGGATATTCAATGGGTCTGAAAGATATAAAAGATTGGATTGGTAAGTTACGCAAGATTAAAGGGCTTCTCAATGAAGAGATTAAAGAAGATTTCGTTTTAGATTTTTTTAAGTGGAAAGAAAAATATTCTACTGAAGAATTTGATAACCAAACATTAGATTTTGGCCCTTCAGATGAGGTATTAGAGGATGAAGTTTCCAATGGTAAGAGTAATGGAATAATTGGAAAAATAGAGGGATTGATTCAGGATGCAAACATTTTAACGGGTAACAAGTTATCTAGTTCTCTGCAGGATATCTCAGATATAGTAGTGACAACTCATGGTGCTGTTGCTGCTAACGTAATTAGGCAGTGGATTAGTAAACTGAGGTCGATCCGATCTCCTTTATCAGATAAAATCAAGGGAGAGTTTCTTGAAGAGTTAGACAAGTGGAAAGAAAAATTTGCGTAAAGATTTCATTACTTGAAAACAATCTCTTCAGTTAGATCTTGTATTTTCATTAATTTTCTATTAATGAATATTCTTACTTTTTCAGCTGTTATTTTTGGATTATTAATAAATAACTCCTGGGCGAGTCCATGACAAGTTTTTGCTTTTTTTGCTAATTTTTTATGAATTGAATTTTTTTCATCATAAATGGGTATCGGGAAATCAAAGGGCCTTTTATGAATATGTCTTGAACTTTTTATAAGTTTAATATTTTTTGATAAATTAGGTGAGTTTAAAACAGCTGATAAATAATAAGCTTCTTCTTCTAAATCCGTAGTGAAATAATAATTTTCAGAACCCATGATAACTTTCTGAGCTTCATTATTTATGACAACAGCTTTTAAATTAGAGCCACTTGCATTATAAACCACAATGAAAGATTTGTTTTTCACTTGCTTTTGTAATTTATTCCAATAATTTAAATTATCATATAGAGTTTTTATGTCGCTAGTTTCTTTTTTATTTTCTTGATAAAACTTATTTACTTCATTATAGAAGCTCTGAGCTTTTGGATAGCGTTGTAAAAATTCAGAACTAAATAGTAATTGCTCATTTATAGGTAAGAACACATCCTTCAAAGTTTTTAAATGAAATGGGATAAGGTGAATGTTAAGAAATGTTTTAAAGTGAAACCTTTCCTCAATCTCTTTATTTTGAAAGCGAAATATCCATTTTTTTTTTGCTCTGGATAAGATCTCAGGATCTGAATCAATTATTAAACACCCATTTTTTTTCTTTCTAATTTGAAAGAAAACGAGTGTTCCTGGAACTAATGTAGCTCCTTGGAAGAATTTACTTTTATATTCGCTAATTTCTAATTTATTTAACTTTTCTACTTCATTATTTGGTAAAATTAGTTTAGCTCCATCATCTCCAACATTTATACTTGAATAACTTGTTTCTTCTTGTAACTCTAAAACTCTATTAAAAATCTTAGTTTTAATTGGATAACGTTCACTAATTGATATATTATTATTTTGGCCAATATATTCTGCTTTAAGACATATGTGATTGACGTTAAAAAAATAATTATTAGGGAAATCCCAAATTTCTAATTCTTTGTTAAAAATTGAAAATGCCCGAAATTCGTAACAATGATCACCATTCAAGGAACTTTTGGGCATTACAAAAAAGATTTTGCCTTTCTTTTTAAGAAATTTTACAGGGATTGCATAAAAAAAAACCGCTGCTAATTCTATATGAGTTATATATTGGCTTGAAGGTTTAATTCTTAATGTATCAGATAATTCTCGAATCTTTAATTGATAATCTTTATCATTCAAATCTTTATAAGTTAACCAAGGAGGATTACCAATTATTAAATCGAATGAGTTATAGAAATCCCTGAGATTAGGGTATAGTTCATCTTTGCAATCTTCTGGAAACAAAGAATCACAGAGAAAAATATTAATTATGGGGATTTCCTGATCTCTCAGTTTAAAATATTCTAAGAATATCAAAAAGATATTAGTTTTAGATGTGATAATTGCTAATGGATTCAAATCAAAACCATAGACATTAGTAATTGCTTTAATTTTTAATGAAATTGAATTCTGAGAATTTATTATTTTTATAAAAATATTTACCAAGAAATTACCTGAACCACAAGAAGGATCTAAAATTTTTAAACCAATTTTGTAAAAATCATCAATCATTTTGTTAACGAGATGTAATGGCGTATAGAATTCACCTCTCTTATGTCTAAGATCAGATTTAAAGATTTGTTGATAGAGCTGGCTGAAAATATCTTGCATTTTAAATTTAAGTCCTATGATAGCATCATTTACCATCTTAAATAGCTTTTTTTTAATAGTAATCCAAAAAAAGAAGTTAAAATCAAATATTTTGTGGTAATTGCTCTCAATATCGGTTATACTGACATACATCTCTTCAAAGTTTAGGTTTTTGATCAAACCTATCTTATAAATTACTAGAGTTTTTAATATAAGGGCATAATATGTATGATTTAGAAATAAGCTTGAATTTAATTCATTGCCATAAATATGGCTAAAAAATTTCTTCCAGTTTCTAAAATTTTTTTCATAAGACTTTTCAATCGATGTCTTTTCTTTTAGAAAACTCATAAATTCTTTATAAATATTTGAAGTTAAGCCAAAAATCTCGATAATAGTCTCAGAATTAATTGATTTTCTAATTCCCATTTGAAATCAAAAAAAAGTTAATCTTACTTCCTCATGAACGTAGGAAGCATTAAAGAAAAAATCTCTGCAATCTTTCTTAATTTTGCCTTTTCTTGTATTGTCGTTATGACCAATGTTGATCTTGTTAACTCTTCTTTATCTAACGATCCTCCAGAGTAAACCGCTTGACTATTATTAAATAATAATAAAAATCTTACATTAGGATTATTAATTATACTTATTCCTTCGACAGTCTTTATATCATCATAAATCGGGCGATAAGATTTATGTAAATCTGCTCTATCGTTTGTTATCAAAAGAACTGGTATACCTTTTTGAGTAATTTTTTTTAATTCTCTCGAATAAAACTCATCGATTTTGGGAGTTACAATATTAAGTTGTTCTTTAGTTGATCCGATTAAATTCAAAAGTTGATCATTGAGTACATTTTTTTTATCTTGGCCCCCAGAAGATTCTATATTAAACATCCCAACCAACGAGAGAATTTTGTTTTCTAACGAAGCAATTTCTTGTTTTAATTTCTTATTTTCAACCCTCAGAGCTATTATTCGCGGATCTGACAACAATTTCAACCTTCAGTTAATTATTGATATTTTCTTTATATGAAAATTTCTTTTAATTTTTGTAATTATTGCTTAAATTAATGTTTATTCAATTTTATTTTTATTTCCCTTTATTTAAGGTTTCAATTTTTTCCTTGGTTGTCCAAAGAGTAGGTAACTTGACACTGCTAAACTACTTCTTAAATCGATTCTTGTAGTGCCACCCTCTATAGGTTTATCTTTAAATTGCTCGTCCACAATATTTTCCATTTTTTTTGCAATACACTGTTGACGTGCTTTAAGAAGGGATACACCCTGACTGTTGCTTCTAAGTAAATTAAGAAAGAATTCTGAAAGAATTTCTTTAGTCTCTTCATTAAATAAAGGATACGGTCTCACTAATATTCCTGTAATCTTATCCTGATTAAACTGAGTTACCATTTCTCCAAAAGTTCTTAATACATTTCTTAACTTCTGACCTTCAATATCAAAAATTTGGGCATTAAAAAATAAAAATGGTTGTAATCTGGTATTCTCTTGATTCAAATAGTTATATATTTCGCTAAAAGTGACAATTTCATTATCATTAGTTAGAAAAAAACTATCTTTCGGGCTTAATTTTGAATAGAAAATATTACCCACAAACACTATAATATGATACAGATCTTTAGCAAGATGGGTCAGTATTGCTTCTTTGGTTGAACGAGATCCTATAAGAGCAGTTAGTTGACTAATTTCATCAATATTATTAAAAAAATTTACGATATAATCCAATTCCTTTGCCCCTGCTATAAATGGATAGATTAACTCCTTTCTTTGCAATTTATCATTCCATTTTAGAGGGATTTTGGAATTAATGGAATCAATTATTAATACATTATATTTCATTTCATTGGGTACAGGAAGAGTCTCTAATACTGATGCTTGCTCAAAAGCTACACCTCCAAGAGGTATTTCACCAATTTTATACCCACTTGAATATTTTAGCAAGAAGAAATTATTATCATATATTAAATCAAAAGGAATCGTCATATTATCAAGGATAAAATAAAACTGGGGAGTATTATCTAAATTTTTAATTTTAAAAGATTTAAAGAAATCTCGGATTATCTTGGGTAAAAAAATGTACAATAATTCCCCAAATTCATGTAAAGTGAATGAAAATTTTCTCATATCGGGTTCAAAAAACAGTTCGTTATAAATTTCAAGAATTTGGGCATCATTCCAGTTTTCTGTTTTTATTGAACCTTCAATTACTTGATCTGCTGTTGATTTTATCCGATATGTAATTATTCCACTTGAGTTAATCCTAAGAATCATATCTTTAATGTTAAAATCCGTTTCATCTAAGGAAAGAAATTTTTCTTCCGCCTCAAAGGAATATATCTGAGTTTTTAATGGTTCTACTTCTTCATATAATGAGATAACATTTGATACTAATTTTCCAAAATCTTTTTCGAGATAAGGAAGGATTTTCTGAGCAATTATAAAGTTTTTTTCTTCGAAAAGTGCACGATAAAACATCATTCTCCAAAAATCTCGTTGTTCTAAAGAAAAGAATATCGACTTAAATTGCCACAATTTATCACAAGTATAAAAATAATGATAGATCTGGGCACTCGTCTGTGGCATTTTTAAGTGATTATTCAATTTTTCTAAAGATTGCAGTAAATACTTCTTTTCTTTCATATCTACGAATTTCTTGCACGCTTCAACCCAAAGTTCAATTAAAATGTTATCATAGGAAAGATCTGTTTGATAAATAAAAATATCTTCTAGAAAATCATAAATTTCAAAGGCAATCTCGAAACGATTTCTATAAATTGAGAAATCAATAAATTTGCGGATATAGGTTGCGGCATCTCCAAAAGATTGGAATTTCTGTATTTTTGAAAAAATGTTTCTAATAATAATAATTATCCAAGAATATTCTCCTATATCATTTAGATAATTAATTACTTCTTCGAGATCGATTAAAATTGGACTAAAACTTCTCTCATTAATAGAAATTCTACTAATACTGCTAAATTCATTTTTTAAATATTGAGGGAGACGATTAATCAGGATTTTAACAACCATTCTAATAAATTCTGAAGAATCTTCCATAAGTTGATATTTAATACATACATTTTCTAAAACCATGTAAAGCAATAGAGTTCTCTTACTTGGTTCTAATTTAAATAAGGTTTTTCCTAAAATTTCCATACTTAAATGAAAATGTTCTGAAGGAGCAACTGAACCCCTTAAAAACACTAATAAAATTTGTAGTTCAATTAATTTTTGGTAATCTTCTCTTTTTTGTAATCTAATAGAAAAAGAATTTATAAATTTTGTAATTCCAACTTGTGATAAATCTTCCAATTTTATGAATTGCTTCAGAAGATTTATTCCAAAATTATTCAGTAAATATGGATCATCTAAACCTGCTAAAAATGCGAAAAATCGTTTATAGGCATCTATATACCTAATAAGATCGATTTTTTCCTTCCCTTCTTTTCTCCGTATGAGAGAATTTAAATAGATCCACCATGAATTCGAGATTATCATATTCAATTGATGTTTTTTTTGAATATCTAACCATTCATTTTTCTCGATCTCCATAGCTAGATTATCGAACAACTTTGAAGCCCATTTATGATTTGCAGAGAATAATAACTTACGAGCTATTATTATTTTTTTTTGAAAGTCAGTTAAAAATTCTTTTCTTATATCTAAACTAATAGTCATAAACTATACTCCCCTTTCATTTAATTATATTTTTAAGTGTTATCTTCTAAACTTTCTTCTTCTGTAGAAACTTTCGGGTTATACTGCCACCCTTTTTTTAACTTCCCTTGAGCCCACAAAACGCTTGCACCAACCCAACCAATCGTATCCCTTCCTGTTGTTGCTAGTACATTGATGTTGGCTCTTAATTTTTCTGAAAAAAATTTTGAAATTTCTAATTTCAATCTTTTTTCAAATCCTGGGATTAAGCTTCCACCCCCAGAAAGTACAATGTTTGGTAAAAGTTCACTCCAATCCTCCCTATCCCATGTTCTAATAACCTTTGCTATGGCCTCAGGTAAACCAATATAATCAATATGAATTATGGAAGGATCAAATAAAGGTTCGACAAGTTGAAATCTTTCTGTATTAATTTCAAGTTTTGAACCATTAGGTAAATCAACAAAACTCTTAAATTTCGTTAAACCGTCCTTTATACGCTTTAATTCCCCTTCTGGATCTAATACACATACTGCAAGTTTTTCTTTTATCTCCTTTGCTATCATTTGATCGAGGGATACACTTTTTCCAGAACCTTTTAATAACATATTCAAAAGGGCTTTGGTCAAATCTTTACCCGCGATTGGAAACGTATCCCTTGCCATTATGTTAGTGAAACCATGGAGAAATGTTGTAATATATGTATTTGATTCTCCCATATTTACTATCACAATACTTGGTTTTCGTAATATAGATAACACTCCTTGACTATCAGGTAAAAAAAGTAATGCTGGAAACTCAAATACATTGAAAAAAATATCTGTTAGCTTTGTTTTTTCTAATTCTGACATGAAAAAAGGTGCGATGACTATAATCGGCTGTTTAAAGAGGTTTTCATTCTCAATTCCCAGTTGTTTATAATGAAAATGAAAATATTTCATTAAAATGTTGTAGTTATTCTTTAATTCATGAACATTAAGCACATTAGAATATTTTAATGCTTCCTTTCCAAATAAGTGATTTTCAATATTTCCCTCCCCAACAAATATATCTTCAAGACCTTCTATTACGTCTGAAGTAAATAGATAGTCTTTATTATCTACATAGATACTTGGTGCAATAATATCGGGGTAATCCCCTCCCGCCCAC
>CAZALK010000009.1:0-201308 GCA_964486045.1 uncultured archaeon | reverse complement strand
AAAAAAAAAAAAAAAAAAAATGATAATGAATAGTCAAACGTCAGAAAAGTAATTTAAATATTCAAATGCGTATAAATGATAAGTAAGAAAAATTAGAAAGATGGCACAAATAACCTGAGAGGGCTTATATCAACATATTCAGCAGTTTTTTGGGGGCAAGAAGCCGATAGTTCCTGTAAGAAGGCTTGAAGAGTCTTTGCAAGTCAGTTCAGGGTCGATTGATGCCTTACTTTCAGAATTAAAGGCTGATAAGAAGATTTTAATAACCTATCGCTCTGTTAAAGAAGGTAAAGGATATATCCGGTTTCCAATGGTTGAGCCGTTTGATCCTAAGAAAGTAAAAACAATCCGACCACCTCAAAAGATTGGCCGAAAATCAAGGTTTGTAGTCTTCCGTAAAGTAAAAATTTGGCAAGTTTCTCTTATTATTGTTTCACTTGTATTGGGAGGAATTTTTATTTTCATTTCTAAGGCAAAAATAGACTCACGACCGAAGCAAGTTGGGATAAATGATAGTGTTAAGATTCGTTATGTAGAGTGGATTGCTGAGGAGGTCGGGATATATAGCGAAGGCAGTCTTATGTCTGATAATGTTTTATGGGTAACCGCAATTTCAAGAGTAGACCACCCCCAAGGTTTAATCTTGGGTCTTTATAACAACTTATTAGGAAAATTCGAAGGATTTGAAAGTGAAAAAATATGGTTAGATAGGTGTGTTGATGAGAATTTAGATGGCATTGATGATAACACCGGAGCTCCCGCGCTCTCTTACGGTCAGAACGATTATGTCTTCTTTAATACTAGTATAATGATTCAATTTGAGGTTATCACAGTTGAGAAATATTATAGTTAAAATATTTAATAAAAATCAAAAAGCAGTATTGAACAGTTAACCTTACTTAAACCATATGAGAAAAACATTAATCATGAAGAAGTCAAAAACAACAGATATCTATCTTGATCTTATTAAGGGATTAAATAAAGATGATTTTAACAAAGAGGAAGACTCGTATTTTCGGTTTAATTTATCGCTTGACTATGCTAAATTGATTTTAAAGTTAAAAAGGGATAATGATGTATCTGAATTCTTAAATACATGGATTGTATTCGCCTATCGGTATTATCCTATAGGGCGAAAGATCATTCATGTTCCTCATGAATTTCACAAAGAACCTTCAAGATATGAGTTTATTATCTATCAGAATCTTTTCGAGATTTGTGAACAGCTTAAGATAGAAAATCCGGCTATTAATGACGAGTGGTTTTCTAGCGTATATTTTGGGTTTATCAGTTTAAGTATGGGAAATATTCCAGATGCTTGTGAAATGTTTTCAGAATCATTAGCATTTGATAGTTCATACGCTGAGATATGGAGCTTTTTGGGATATGCATTTTTCAGAAAAGGCGATATCGATGATGCTAAAAAATCTTTTGAGCTTTCAATTGCCCTGGATCCTCGATTCTATGGTAATTATATTCTCTTAATTAGTTGCTATAAACAATTAGGCCTTTTTGAGAGAATAATTGATTTATCTGATAAGGCATTAATGCAGTTCCCAGAAGAGTGGTGTCTAATGATAGAATCAGCCCATGCAGCCAAATCGTTAGGAGATAATAAGTACTATCATGAAATGAGACGGAAGGCAATTAATAGCCTTTTGGCGACAGAAAAAGATATTAAAAAGAAAGAAACCACCAGGAAAATACGTTCAATATCTTGATATAAATCCAAAATTGGTTGAATAGGTTCAGGAATCACATTAAGCGGAGGCTCAACATTAAATAATTTAAGGAACGTTGCTGGCAATTGGTTCAAATAGCCTCTTAGAGTTTGAAGTTCACTCATAATTGTGCCCTAAAATTGAAATTCTAAATTATTTTTATTAAATCTTAATATTATTAAAAAGATAATATAACTATAAAATTGTTATTACTTGCTTAATGAGTTTTATACCAATTCTGAAAAAAGGTAGAATAATTGTCATTTAAACATGAGTTTGTTAAACTAACTATTTCTCTATTTTATCGTTAAAGTTTTATCTTTTAACTTTCTGATGTAGAGAATAAAATACCCCGCAGGAATGGCTAACCCAAAGCCTAATAAGGGGGACTTAAAAATTAGAATTATACTACCAATTGGATAAAGGAAACGAATAGTAAATTTTATCGTTCGATTTCTAATCGGTTTTTTTCTCATTATCTGAACTGAATACTGGAAGATGGAGGGGATCCAGCAAATAAAGAAGATTGAGAGAATTACACCTAAGCCGAAGGAATTGATAATATAACTGTAAAATAAATTTCCTAATATTAAAGCAAGAATAGTACCCAATATAAATGCAGAACATCCTAAACATACTGCATATTTAAATATATAAATTACATGATTATTAAAATCATTTCGCTTTGGATCATGATGTGTTAACCAGGGGATTATTACTCTATTACCTTTTTGAGGATCATCGTTTTGATCATACATTCTTTTATCCAATTTCTATTTTTTCTTACTATAATTAGTAATTCGGCTTCAATCTAAATGAGAGATTCTTCAAATCTTTTTTCTAACAATCACAATTACAATCGTCACAGGCACAAGCGCAGGGTAACCATAAACATTTGCCTTTAGTTCCAACACTAATAAATATAAACCCAATTACAAGGAAAGTTACTCCTGTAGTGGGTGGTAAACCACCCCCGAAAAACGATGCAACACCAGAAATCATTAAAATTAAGCCAAAAAGAGCAAAAATGACAAGAACAGCTACAGCTTGATTTATTCCTCCTAACGGTCTTTGTATAAGTGAGGGGGATTTTTGCATTGGTCGTACAGGTATTTTTCTCTCTCAATACTAGTTGAAATCTCAGTGGGAAGCTTTACTGGGAATGTAAGTAAACTTTCAATTTCAATTATTGATGTCATTGAATGACCATCCTTAGATTGTAATTTAGCAGATAATGTAAAAAATTTAGATTCTTTGGGTAATATACTAATAGGAGCTCTATTGGTACTCTTCGCTCCGATGACCTGAAAAATTATTAAATTTGTTAATATATCGACTTGAGATGGACCAGAAAGTTTAATTCTTAAATCATAAATAGGGTTTGAGCTTTTATTTTTTACTATAATATAGAATTTATTAACCTTGTTTAGGAGTACATTTAAAACTTCACCATCACCTTCAAGAGAAAGCTCTATGTCTGATTCTGAAATAATAGGAGGCTCAATAAGAAGAACCCTTGCTTTTTCTAAGTTTTCTCAACAGTTAGGGCAAAATTTGGCCTCATTAGAAATATTTGAACCACATGTAGGGCAAAACATTTAAAATTATGAATTTCATTTGGTTATTTGTTATGAGGAAAATGAAGTAAGTTTATCTTTTTAATCTACTTGAAAAATGATATAAATATAAAATTATTATCCCTTCAATTATTGAATTTTATACTAATTATAATAGCAGATTATTATGAGAATAATGTACCTAGATCTGAATAATTCTGGAATATCTGGAGATATGTTTCTTGCTTCTCTTTTAGGATTAGTTCCAGAAGAGACTAACAAAATTCTTGATGAACTTAATGAGTTAAAAGAGTATTTACCAGGTATTTCAAAATTAACCGTTGAATTGATAAAAATTTCTAGATCAGGAATCCAATTAAATCAATTAAAACTCGAAATTAAAGAAACCAAAAACCACCGGTCACCAAAAACACTCAGGGATTCTATGAATAAATATTTGAATGAAAAAAAATTTACTAAATTGGCGAAAAATTATGCTAATCAAGTTTTAGAGAAGCTTATTAATGCAGAAGTGGAAGTACATGGTGATTTAGTAGAGAATATCCATCTTCATGAACTTAGTTCTGTTGATACTTTAATAGATATTTTAGGGGTTACTGCTGCTTTGGATCAAATAAGATGTTTTGAAGAGGAGATTAAAGTATATTGTAGCAAACTACCTTTAGGTGGGGGTAAGGTGCAAACTGCACATGGATTATTAGCTGTTCCCGCTCCAGCAACGCTAAAAATTTTAGAAAAATCAAATTTAGTCACATTTGGAGGTCCTGTTGATTCTGAGTTAGTAACCCCAACAGGAGCTGCACTATTGACTAGCTTAAATCCTGAATTTTGTCAATATTTACCTGATCTGAAGATTAAAAAGTCGATTTATAGTACTGGACAAAAGAAATTTAAAGAATTTTTAAACATAATGCGAACATTTTATGGGGAACATAAAGGATTTGATATTTCAAAAAAAATCGATTCGTTGGAGAAATATACCCAGAAAGTATCTATTTTAGAGACTGATGTTGATGATATATCAGGAGAAATTCTTGGAAATTTCATAGACAGTGTAAAAAATGAAGATATTTTGGATATCCAGATAATTCCAAGTATCACAAAGAAAAATCGCCCAAGTCATATTATCCAGATTCTATGTTATCCCGAATATGCAACTAAATTAATTTTAAAAATTATTCACGAATTAGGAACTTTAGGTGTAAGAACAAACTCGATTAATCGCGTTTGTGTTGACAGAATTCTGGAAAAACGAAGAATTGAAATTGAAGGGAAGATATTTGAAGTAAATTTTAAGATCTCATTCATTTCTTCAGATAGAGGTAAGGAAATAGTTAATATCAAACCAGAATTCGAGGATATTAAAAAAATAAGTGAAAATTTAGGAATACCGTTTAAAAATGTTGAATTTGTTGCTCAAGCACACTTAGAACAACTTTTTCATAAATATAATCAAAAAAAATAGCAATTTAAAATAATAAAGAAAAAAAATTGGTTTTGTAAATAAGCTTTTTGTGGATCTGATTTAATAATTATCTACATGAAACTTATTTAACATATACTCGTCTTCAACCATTTCTTTAGAAAATTCTTTTATTCTATTTATTTCTTTTGTAATTTCCTTGATTTTCTTTAATTTTCCTAAATCTCTGAAAACTTCTGACGCCTCTTCAAATGCTTCAACACTTTTATCGTAATTGCCAGAAACTTCAAGGTCTTCGGCCAAAAACACTAAACCTTCAGCAGTCTCTACCTTTTTACCAAGTTTTTTTTGAATCTTAAGAGATTGATAATGGCATTTCATACTTTCAACATGTTGCTTAAAAATAGAGTATGTTCTTCCTAATGTTCTTAATACTAATGCCTCTTGCTCATGTAAGTCATTCTCTTGGCAGTATCTCAAAACAGACTGCAAAAATTGAACATAATCTGATTTATTAGTTAAATTTGTTCGATCGATGTGGTTTATTGCTTTTTCGAAGTTATCTAAGGTGTTGGGGATGTCTCGATCTTCAAAACACTTTTTAGATTTCTCAATAAATTCAATATTTTCTATAATTGCGACCATTGGGTCTCAACTACTTGTTCTTAGTGTTTAGATTTTAGTTTTTATTTATAAAAATAAGTTCAATTATAACTATATTAATTTACATATTTATACTTATCCATCTTAAACTATATGAAGGATATTATCGAAACCGGATAAGATTTTGAGTAATATTACCCTTGACTTGAAGTAAAAAAATCCAACAAATGACTAGTAATTTAATTAAAGATGTATTTATTTAAAAAAAATCATCACTTTTACACCTTAAAACACAAAAGAAATCTATTCCGCGATTTTATTCGCAATAATCGCTGCTGAGGCTCCAGCACCAAAACCATTATCGATATTTACAACTAGTAGTCCCGGGGAACATGATTGTAACATCGTAACGAGAGCACCCTTTCCTTTCTCCCCCATACCATATCCACTCGATATTGGAACTCCAATAACTGGAACATCCACAAGAGCAGCTACGACTCCAGGTAAAGTTCCTTCCATCCCTGCACAAACTATTATTATATGAACACCATTTTTAATCATTTCGCTTAGGGGTGTGAAAAGTCGATGTATTCCTGCTATGCCCACATCGTAAGATGTAATGACTTTACAGCCCATAGCTTCGGCAATAATCTTTGCTTCTACTGCTACAGATATATCTGAACTGCCAGCAGTTATAACTCCCACTAGTCCCTTTTTTTTTGGAAAATTATACGATTTTTCTTTTAAAACAATTATTTTCCCAAGTTTGTTAACATTAAGATCATACTCATGGGATGTCTCAAATGATTCAAGGATGAGATTCTTCTGATCTTCATTATACCGAGAGATAATTGCGAATTTTTTACTTTCTAAAAATTTGATGGTAATTTCTATTACCATTTGAGGTGTTTTATTTTGGGCAAAAATGACTTCTGGCATTCCTGTCCTTGTTCTACGAAAAATGTCCAATTTAGCTAGATCTCCAACTTCTTCAACTTGATTTGCTCTTAATAAACGTTCCGCTTCTTCTAAAGACACTTTTTTTTCTAACAATTTTGTTAGAATATCTTTAATTTCACTCATAACACATTACCTAAGAAAACAAAATGAGATATGTTTAAAATGAATAAGGGTTCACTCATTTTGTATTTTTCTAATTTTTAAAAAAAGATAATAACCATTCAAAATAATTATAAATTACTACTATTTCAATTTTAAATCCTAATCTGAAGTGAAACAATATATGAAAATTGATTATGCATCATTTAAGGATGTGAATTTAATAAGTAAAAAAATCTTAATGCGGGTTGATATAAACTCCAACATTGATGTAGATAAAATGAAGATCAGAGATTCTCCTCGGATTCGCGCTCTTGTTCCAGCCTTGGATAAATATTTTAAAAAAAGCGCAGTAATTATTCTTGCACATCAATCTCGGCCTGGCAGAGATGATTTTACGGATCTAGATATCCATGCAAAAGAGATTGAAAAATACCTTGGACGTCCTGTAAAGTTTGTAAAAGATATTTTTGGAGAGCAAGCAGTTCAAGCAATAAACGATCTTAAAGAAGGAGATGTCCTAGTTCTTAATAATGTTAGAAAATTTGAAGGGGAAATGAAGGAATATAAAGATTTTTCTGAAGCAGAAAATACTGAATTAGTGAGAGTACTTTTTCCTTTAGTTGATTATGTCATAGTTGACGCTTTTGGAGCAGCTCACCGTGCTCATGCTTCTATCGTAGGATGGCCAAAAATGATGGCAGGGCCAATTACCGACAAGGAATTAAATGCACTAAAGAAAATTATGGAAAATCCAGAAAAACCTATGGCTATGTTAATAGGAGGAGCAAAAGCAATCGACAAGTTTAAAGCTATGAAATATAACTTTGATAATGAGAAATTAGATTATGCTTTATGCTCAGGATTAACAGCAATTTTAGTTTTTGAGGCTTTAGGTAAAAATATGGGAGAATCAAATCATAAAATTATAGCTGAAGACCTGGATGCAAATAAAGAAATGATATTAAAAACTTATGAAAAATACAAAAATAGAATAATACTCCCCGATGATTTAATTATAGATGATAACGGTAATAGAAAAACAATAGGAGTTGATGAAGCTGGGACATATAACACAACCACTGGAGATATTGGTCCAAAAACAGTAGAAAAATTTAGAGAAATTATAATGAAATGTAAAACCATTATTGCAAATGGTCCTCCTGGGATATTTGAGATGGAAGTATTCAGAAAAGCCACAAATGATATGGTTGAAATAATGGTACAAGCTACAAAGAAAAATAACGCTTTAACAATTATTGGGGGTGGAGAAATGGGCGCAGCAGCAGCAATGTCAGGAAAAGCTGATGGGATTTCTTTTATTTCTACAGCGGGAGGCGCTATGCTAGAGATTCTTTCAGGAAAAGACTTACCAATGATTAAAGCTTTAAGAGAAAAAAAAGCATAAAAGGGTAATCATTATATTCCTTTTTTTTTATTTAATCTTCATTTCATAAATGTAACCATAAGCTCAAGGTAAAAGAATTTTGCAATTTTAATAAAATATTTATTTTTTAATACAATAGATTAATACAATTAAGTTTCATTATATTTTGAAAATGGGCCCGTGGTCTAGCCTGGTATGACGTCTGCTTGACGTGCAGAAGGTCGCGCATTCAAATTGCGCCGGGCCCACCATCAAATAGAAAAGATAGAACAAAAATGCCCATTAGAGTTCGTTGGAAATCAAAGGAGTATTTTGGAATCGGTATATTATTACTAGGAATGAGTGGGTTAATTCAACTATTTTTCATATTTATAGGACAATACTTTTTAGAGATTGGAAACTACTTTGTTGTTATTTTAATTCCCATCGGGATAACTATAGCAATTTTTTTTGCTACACTGATTATTTTTGAGAGTTATGCTCAAATAGAAAGGAGAGAAAAATTAAGAAGCCAATTTCGTAAATCAATGATTAACGCTACAAAATTAGAAAAATTTCTAAATTTTCCAATAACTAAGCCTCTTTTAATTGTATTCGTTGTCTTCACTTCATTTTTTTTTATAACGTTCTTTATTTGTATTATATTTCTGGATAATACTTTCTCGTTTATTATTGCAGAAAATTTAAGTGCTGTGATATGCTTACTAATAGCTAGTTTTGTAGAAAAAATTTATGGTAAAGTTCAAAGGTATTAGATTGTCCGAAAAAAATGTGTAGGATCACTATTAGCAAATTTTTAAATTGATATTACTTCATTTAATATACAAGAAAGAGAGACCGTAAAATAAGAATTCTATTTACTTGCTATAGTATAACTCTAATCAAATTCCTTTGAAATAAAATGGCTAAACTTGAAATTCGATGCCCAGTTTGTGCAAAATGGGATAATATAGAGATTTTGGATAACATGGCTAAAAATGCTAAAAAAGGGCTACTGGCTATTAATATTTCCCCTGGAATGATTTGCGATCACTCATTTATAGCTTATGTAGATAAGAATTTAATTGTCAGGGATTGCCTTATAGCAGATTTTAAGATTGAAGCATTTGATACTGAAATGGCTCAAAATGAAGATGATAAAACCCTTCCTGAAACTGAATCGATTAAATTTGATCTAGTTAAGTTAAATATTTCAGAAAAATTAATGGCTTTTATTTTTAGAGCCATATTCTTAGGAGAAAAAATAATTTTAATATCAGAGGATCAGTTTCTCTATAATCATGTGGTAAATTTCTTCAAATATACAACTCGGGATTTATTCAAAATTGATTTAAATTTCATTTCAGAAACAAATTATAGAAAGAAATATGAAGAATATGATGATTGTTTAATTTTTAAAAATAATGATATTTTTCACGATGCTTATAAAATTATTAATTCTAAAAAACTAAGCGTTGAAAGAAGTATAGCTAAGAAATTTTTTGCGGAATATGATCACACTACAGGTTTAATTATTGTAAGAAATGAAATTCAGAAGGCATTTGAATATTCAAAAGCTCTGACTGAATTTTTAACTGGATACCAAAAACAGACGTTTACAGCAAAAATACTTATGAAGCATATCACTGAAAGGCAGGGTGAACGAATACAAAAGGATTATTTAATATTTTTGCTCGAAATAGTTAAAAATTATTTCAAGGTAGCAGTCCCGAAGATTACTGGAGTTTCTAATTTTCTAGGAACTCTTTAATTCTGAGTAAAAAAAAAAGATATTTAAATTTATTTTGCTAATTTTATTCCAAACTCTTTACATTTGGGAAGATCCTCATCCACAATTGGTCCTTTCATTCCACCAACTTTTATAGATAACCCAGAAGTCAATTTTTTCATATTTGGCATAACTCCAGTAATTTGCTCTTCCATTTTTTTTGCAGTTATTTCAAAATCTGTTCCCATATACGTATCGAACACTGCAAAAGAATCTCCTTTCAATGAAGCATTGGGAAGATTCTCGATAAACTGTTTTACCATTTTAGTATGGCTTTTAGCGTGGTTTGGGGAACCGATGAGTATCGCATCAAAAGTTTCACTTTTTTCTATATCAATTTCTTTCACATTTTCAACTGAAACCGTGTTTCCCTCAACTGTTTTTAAACCTTCTCCAATTAGTTCTGCTACTTTTTTAGTGTTTCCATGTAGAGTATCATATACTATAAGTATGTTCACTTTAACATCCACTACTTTTTTAGTTAGTTTTTGATTATTTTAAAAGAATATTCTGATGATTAAAATATTTTGTTATTTATCCTTGGTCTTTTTAGGAAATTTTTCGTGAAACACCTCTTATGAGTATCTACTTACCCCTTTGGAGGATATCTTAGCTCTCATCTTCCAATTCGAGAACTTCGATGATCCTAAACGGAATGCCAAACTTTTCATACATCTCTTTCAGCACCTCATCATACTCCACGCAATATATCGAACCGTTTTATCCCGACTCATATCATAGACCAAATATAGATATTAATCTAGAACTTTAATCACTCGGAAGGTACGCCACTCACCACTATCATCTTGGTATCTCACACTATTCATAGCTTCAAAATCTTTGCCATTCATTTCATTTTTAGCTCTATATCGGCATTCAGGTATTATCTAGGGTTTATCAAGACCTTTGCTCCCGAAAGGTATAGACTCTATACTGTATGGAAAAGGAAAGATATGGAGATGTCGATAAGTAATCCCATAATAGATACTACAAAAGAGGTATTAGAAACCGCATGGAACTACAGCAGAAGGGGATGGAAGTCAAGGGGACTTACGGTCCTGGGAGTATTCTTCTCGCTAATAGACAAGCTGGTTATATGGCGATCTCCACATGCAGACCAGTTAGGACAAGCATCCCAGTGGTTTACTATGAACCCTTTTATAAAGAAGGTACAAATAAACAACTTAAACAAGGTAGAAGTGTATGGAAGCCCAGATATTAACATCTCAGTATTATCCGCTGGTAAAGTCGCATCAAGAGAAGCAGACATCCTCATTTACGATGAGGGAGGATGGGTATTTAAACATTTGGCATTATACGAGTTCTACAAAGCAAGTAGACCAATGGTCGCTGCATCTCAGTATAGACACATCATACATGCATCAACACCCGCAAGAAATACTGCGTTTCACGAAGAATGGGAAAATCTGCAAGATTTAGAAATTAAATTAAATACGAGGTTTACAAGTTTACATCCGGATGATGATTGTGATTGGATCACCCCTGAATGGGTTGAGATGGAAAGGGAGAAAAATAGTGATACTCCCTGGTATGTGGATCAGAACTACAAATGTATGTTTGTTGTATATGGTGGTGCTGTTTTCACTAATATTATCGCTCTTGGGGATGCCCATTTCCCAGACTTCCCGTATGGGTTCTTGGATAAATATGAAGCTAGATACGGAGGAGTTGACTTTAACGGTGACGTAGCTTTAATAGATATATATATAGTGTAATACCCTCCTCTTAGAGCTTTAATGATGCATCAAATATACATCTTATAGGACTTATTATTTACTGATTAATATAATATCTATAAATTTTGGTTATACTACTTCCTCAAAACGATACATACGTACGTATTTATGTAAATACATATTATTTATATTTCCAAATACCTAAAATTATACTATGGAAGAAAAAAGAGAAGAAGAACTTACAAAAAGAAGTATTGCTATATCCTTTGGAACAACATTCATTATATTCTTCCTCATTATAGTTGCTATTGCAACAGTTTCCGTAGGATTTGCATTATGGCTTGTATGGATTCTTGTTGTTATACCAATTGGTTTCGTAGTAGCCTTGATTTGGCATCATTATGCCCATAAAGACAAAGATTTAAATAAAAAAAAAGAATAAATATTAAATGAACTAACCTGTTGGTTCGATATCTTCTGCGTGATAGGGGTGATCGTGAAACACCTCTTTCACGAGTTTTTATATAGGTGCCAATATTACTTCCTATTTTTTTTTTAATATTTTGTTTAATTCTTCCCGTCTTTTTTCAAAAAGAGTTTGATTTTTTTCAATAATGAGTTTCCAGATTTTTTCTCGCTCCCCATCGGAAGCATAATTTAATCTTTGATAGAGTATTTTTATCTCTTCCATGCAATTCACTAAAAAAAATAATTATTTTTAATTGAACTTTAGCTTTATTAAAGTGATTTATTAACTCGATATGATTATATCAAAAAAAGGATTTTATAGAATAGATTATACTCCGGGAATTGATTAAACGTAAATTTAAATGCGCCCTCCGGGATATCCACGAGGAATCTAATTGATTCCAAGAATTGAACCCGGGCCGCTGACTTGGCAAGCCAGCATAATAACCACTATACTAAGAGCGCATAAATTGATAATAATAATAATTTAAAAAATTAAAACCTATTGCTTTTAGAAGTAGTACACCAATTATTATATAATTTCCGATATAACTTGCTTTATGGAATTATTAGCAATAAAGCCCTCCAATTCTCCAAGACTGGTTGGTAACCCCTCACGAACCCCAATTTCTCTACATTCTAAGTAAGACATCGCGGTAGCATACTTTGATGTTTTTTCAATTGAGAAGTTATTTAGATGAGATATTAATATTCCCGTTAAAAAAGCATCTCCAGCCCCAGTTGTATCCTGCACTTCCTTTCCTGCACTATAAACTCCACTATTTATTATTGTATGACCATCTGAAATGATTGAACCATTAGGACCATCAGTAATAGAGATTAGTTTCACACCCATATCTAAGAAATTTTTAATCATTAGAGTTTTCTTATTTTCTCCTGTAAATTCTTGGGCTTCTTCTAAATTCAATGAAACCACATCAGACTTAGAAATTAGAATTTTTGCCCATTCTGTTGCATTTTTTATTATTGACATACTGGGTGCGGCGAAAATAATTCCGTTGTTAGCTTTTGTTAGATTAATTGCTTTCTCAATAGCTTTACAACTCTCATCAGTAGTCAAAGATGTCCAAGCGAACGCTTTAATATTCTTAAATAATTCTTCTTTCACATCTGATGGTTTTAGCAAGTTATTTGCCCCTTTGTAAGCAAGAATACTTCTATCTTTACCCCATTGAGTCCTTAATATTATTGAGATGGCTGTACAATCTTCATCGGTTTGAATAACCTGGGATAGATCTACACCTCGTTTTTCAAGATCTGTTAAACATATACCCGCGGAAAAGTCATTGCCCATAACACCAATATATGTGCTACTTAATCCCAACATCGAACAATTAGCTGCAATATTTGCTCCTGATCCACCAGGAACAAATCTTACATCTTTAACGTTTAATTTTCGAGAATATTCAATAGCGGTATATTTTTTTATTATATCTTTATCAAACAATTCAAAGCGTAATATATCATCAATCTGAATTAAAATATCTAAAGTGTTACTCCCAATCGTGATTAATTCTGGAAAACTCAAAACATTCACTTGAAAAATGTAATTTTTGATTTATAGAATACTTTAAAAATAGAAAGAAGTCTTTTAATAATTTTGCTAAGAGTGGTTCTTTAGGGATAATTAATTTTATTCATCCGATTTAAGTCGATTCAACTCTTTCTCTAATTCAGCAATCTTTTCATCAGATGCAGCACTGGGCAAAGCAGCACCCATCTCTACCTGGATTTCTGCATCTATTTCTCCTAAAACATCGGTAACATCCGTATCAGTAACAGCAGTATCAATAGTGATATTTTCCATGCCCTCTGTAGCGATATCAGCGGTAACGGCAAAATCTTCCATATCAATGTCGATCTGACTCATGACTTCTTGGATTTGAGGAATAGAGAACTGATTTTTTAAAACTGAGAGAGATTGGGCAATTCCCGTCATGATTTGGGAAACATCTTTAACTGCATTTGCTTGGTCTAATTTAAATTGTAATCCTTCTAAATTAGTGCGGAACATCTCCACTGCTCTGCTTTGCTTCCGTATTTGTAAAAAATTACGAGCGTGGAACTTAGAACTATCCATATCACCTTGTCTCCGCAGGTTCACAGCCTTATCTCTTGCGATTTTTCCACTAATTTCTAATTTTTTCACCTGTCGCATCAATCTTTTATTAAAAACTTTTAATTTAATTGAAGCAGAACGAACTGAATCAGTTTTCTTTCCACCACCAGAGAGCCATTTTGAGATATCCTTAAGAAAACCCATATTTATCAAAAATTATTGGTTATTATATAATATATAAATGCTATGATGAGTATTTAATTTTTTGGAGACCAATCTTTATTCTCGTTTGTTTAAAGAGTAAATTTGATATATACAGATACAAATATTAATTATACAGAATGTTTATTTACATTAGCTATATATATTAAAAATTTTATAAGATAGATAATTAATTCTTAAAGGTTAAATTTGGCATGTCTAGTGTTGATAGTAAGCTTTATCAGTACGCTGTTACAACCGCAAAGGAAGCAGTTGCTTTAGATAATGAAGGGAAATACAGGCAAGCAATCAATCAGTACCAACGAGCAGCAGAAATTCTCATGCAATTTATTAAGTTTAATAAGAATCCCCAAATGAGAATGTTGTGTCAAAAAAATATCGAAGAATATGTTGAACGAGCAAAAGCACTGAAATCTCACCTTGGTGGACCAAGAGCGAGGAGGGGACAGCCAATTGATACTGCTAGAGGAGGCAATGATTCTTCCTCTGAAACTAGTGGTGTTTCTTCAGAGGAACAAGAACTTATTGATATGATATCCGGGACGATAGTAACGGAATCACCTAAGGTAAATTGGGAAGATATTGCAGGATTAGGAAATGTTAAGCAAGCTCTAAGAGAAGCTATAGTTTTACCAATCGCAAAACCAGAATTATTCACGGGTGCCAGAAGACCCTGGTCAGGAATACTACTTTTCGGTCCTCCTGGATGTGGTAAGACATTATTAGCAAAAGCAGCTGCAACTGAATGTCAAGCTACTTTTTTTAGTGCTTCTTCTGCTGATTTGTTAAGTAAATGGTTAGGAGAAAGCGAGAAATTGATCAGTGCACTATTTAAAATTGCACGATTAAAAGCACCGAGTCTTATATTCATGGATGAAATAGATTCAGTAGCAACAAGAAGGGGAGAAGGTTCTGAAAGCGGAGGTGAGAGAAGAGTAAAAACTCAACTTTTAAGTGAGATTCAAGGATTAAAATCTACTCACGGTAAGCCATTATTGGTTTTAGGTGCAACAAATCGTCCCTGGGACATCGATAATGCAATGCTAAGCAGATTTGAAAAAAGAGTCCATGTTCCTCTTCCAGATATAAAGGCAAGAACAGGAATTTTTAAGATTCACACTGAAGGGATAAATACTGATCTAACAGATGAAGACTTTATTGAATTAGCCGTCAGATCCGATGGATATTCTGGAAGAGATATAGCAAATGTTTGTCGTGAAGTCATCATGTTGCCTATTCGCGAATTAGACATGGGTGGGCTTTTAGAGAATTCTGAGCAGGAAGTAAAAGTAAGAGATATTACTTTAAATGATTTCAAAACCACACTTAAAAAAGTCAAACCAATGACGAATAAAGCGCTAATGAAGCAATATAATGAATGGGCACAAGAGTTCGGAGAATAACAGAAAGAGAAAAGAGAAAGATGGAGCGACAAAGAGAGAGATCAGAAGAAAAACCTAAAGAAACCAAAGAAAAAGCTGAAAAGGAATTAGAAGCATTAAAGAAAGAACTTTCAAGATTAAGAGAAATTAAGAAGGAAAAAGAACAATTAGAAAAAGAAGCTGCCCAAAAGCACATAATTAATGAAGAAGACTTAAAAATAGCTGACTTAAGCCATATTGAAGAAGAATTTGACAAACTTGAAAATATTTTGAATTCTCAAGTAGGAGACATTGATAGTAAAATTTATAAAGCGCACGCAGAGCAAATAGAAGCAGAACTTCAAGAGCTTGAGAAAGAAATTATAGGAGAAAAAGGTTTAATTCAAAAGAAATTAACATCTTATGAGGAATTGTTAACTGCTTACCCCTGGTTACAAGAAGAACGTAAAAAATTTATGTATGCTATGCCTGATAGGAATAAACATAAAAGTGATTATACTTCTTGGAAAACAGAATGGGCAAAAATTCTTTTTGATTATGCTCGATTTGCAGTTCTCCATATTATATATATTAGAGAATTAAATTCTCATAAGCCTTTTTCTGATTTTACTAATAGAGAACAATATATAATTGAAATAGCAGAAGAGCTAATTGATCAAAAACAAGCCAAATGGCTCTCTAAAAAGAAAGATAAATTAAGAGTATATTGGAAAACCCTTGAAGTATGGTCAGATGAGATATATAGATGGGCTTATGATAATGGGAAAATAGAACCTGTCATGATTTTTGAACTTAGAGAAGCTAAAGATGAGGATTTTTCTAATCTCCCTTTAGAGGATTTAGAAACAATTTTTAAAATTTTGGCAAAAAATCGTAGAGCTAAGGTCCTTAAATTAGACAATGGACAATTAGCCTTGAAAATTATATTGGAGTAAATATTTCATTCTAAATTGATGGGAAAAACCATTGCTTCCCTGTTAAGATATTTTCTCTAAATTTTGCTATTCCACTTTTTTCAAGGGATTCTAAAGCTCGAAAGGCGCGATTTTGGGACCAGCTCAACTTAATACATACATTTTCCATGGTAAGGAATCCCTTTTCTTTAGCTAATTCAACAACTTTGGTCTCATCTCCCGTATATTGAATAGGGAAAAAACGAACCATTATAACGCCGGAATCCAATTCTGTAAGGTCGTCAATAACTCTTGTTTTCTTTAATATCTTTAGTGCTTTTTTGACATCCTTAATTTGAACATTCCCTTTTAAAATACCAGTATTAACTAGTTCAAATACCTCAGACAATGGTACAATTCCTCCAGTCTCTTCTTTGCTCATCAATACTCTTTGGTATGCCAGCATTCCTAGCTTTTGGTGATCAATTTTAGAAAATTTTTTTAGAACATCATGCTCCGTAATCTGTTCAGTTATTATTTTAGAAGAGGGAATATTGTATTTTTTTTGTAATTCTTTTACTTCTTCTCTTAATTCAGGGGTTAAAGCTAATAGAACCCCATGTTTCTTCGCAAGCTCTCGTAATCGATCTTTAGTAAATTTTTCAACAGAAGCTTTTGCTTGCATTTCCTTCATTTGCAATTCAGCAGCCTTCTTTTTCATGGCCTCTTTTAAATCAATTTCATCTTCTATTTTTCGAATGCCCATTTTTAGATAGCACTATTTTTTAATACCTTTAATGACTAATAATTATAAAAATTCTTATTTCTTTCCATTTCAATTAAAAATGAATGATTTAGAAAATTTCAGAGAGATTAATTCTTTTGAAAAAAAAATTATACTTCAATCGCAATCAACCATTTCTAGTAAAATCTTACAAATGCTATATGATCTTCAATATTTCTTATATATTTCATTTAAAGAAAACGATTCCAAGAATAACTATCCATTGATTTTTCTAATAGAAAAAGGACAAAAAGGAATCGTGGAGCTAATAAACGATAAAAACATAATCCATTCAGTAGGGCTATATTTTGGCTTTATCAAGAAAGTGAAATTTTATTTAAGTCTAGAAGGAGCTGAATTTTTACATGAGAAAAAGATATTTCCTGAATTTCAACAACTATTTCTCAATAATAAGGGGGAAAAATCATTTCTGTATGGAAATAATATTTCAAGGAATATGATTGTTAAGGTTCCTCAAAATTTAAAGAAAAGAGATATTCTGCTAGTACTAAATAATTTTAATGAAATAGTAGGGATTTGTCAGTCGCAATGTGATGAAAAAATAATCCATACTTTAAAACCCAAAGATAATATCGCCATAAATATAAGTGATAAAGGCAAATATTTAAGAAAAGCTCAATAGTTAATAAAAAAATTCTCCTAAATAGAGTTTACTTATTCAATTTTCTAATAAAGCAAATAAAGAATCCAATTGTGTCATGAATTTGTGGATAGAATCTATGAGCATATTTTAAATTGGCTCTAAGCGATTTTCCATATACTTCCGTTAGCCCTTCCAAACCATAAGACTCGGATATTTTGCTAATTTCAACATCGGTTCGTTCTTCTAACACCTCATGAATGACAAACTCGTTTTCTTCAGGAGCAATAGAACATGTGCTATAAAGTAGTTCGCCTTTCGGTTTTAAAGCATTTAGACCTGATTTCAGCAACTTCTTTTGAATCGAAGACATTTTTTCAATATCACTCAATTTCTTGCTTTTTTTCCTACTAACATCTTGTCTAATCAAACCTTCACCAGTGCATGGAGCATCTAATAAAATTTTGTCTGCTTTTATCTTTAAATTTGATAGATTTATAGCATCATAATTTAGTACAGTTGAATTTGTAACCCCCATTCTACGCAGATTAACTTCCAAAGCAGGAATCCTATTTTTATTTCTTTCAATCAAAATTAAATTTCCTTTGTTGTTCATTAGTTGAGATAAATGGGTAGCTTTTCCTCCTGGGGCCGCACACATATCGATTACAACATCATTTGATTTAGGGTTAAGAATAATTGGTGGAAGCATAGAAGCAACATTTTGCAGATAGAAATAACCTTGTAAGTATTCATGAAGAGATCCGATATTGTAAGTTTTTTTTAGGATTTTGAATGCATAAGAAACCCAATTAATCGACTCTAATTCAAATCCTTTTTGTTCTAGGCGTTTTTGCAATTCACTGGTTTTAATTTTAAGAGTATTTACTCTAATGGAAGGAGTTAATGGTTTTTCATTTGCTACTAGTAACTTAATGGTATCATCTATCCCTAAGAACTTTAAATACTTTTCAATCATATAGGGTAAATACCCATATTCCTGCGCAAGATTTTGAGCTAGATTTTGATTTTGAGAGATAAAATATCAGCTTTATTTACAACTATTAATACTTAATAAAAAATAATAGATTATAACTGTTATCAGAGGAAAGTAGAATTAGTTAATGATTGAAGTAGAAATTAAGATAAAAATTTCTGATCCGATATTAATGAGAAAAAAGTTTGAGTCAAATCAAGGTTCCTATAAATTTTCCTTGACTCATGAAGATACATACTATAATATGCCAAAAGTCTTAAGAGATTTCAAACAGACCGATGAAGCTTTAAGACTCAGAAAATCTACCAAATTTGATAAAAATATTATCAAAGAAGATGTTAAAACGGATTATTTTTTGACATTAAAGGAAAAAAATTTGACACAATAACGAAAAGTCGTGAAGAGATTGAAATTAAAATTGAGAATATTGATAAAATGAAAGAAATATTCGAGATATTGGGTTTTCAAGAAGTCTTAACTGTAAAAAAAGATAGAGATCTTTTCCAATTTCAATACAAAAATTACAAAATTGAGGCGCTTATTGACTTTTTACCCGCTTTAAGACAATATTTCGTTGAAGTTGAATATTTATCAGATTCGAAGGGAGAAATAGAAGAATCTCGTGAAATATTATTTGAATTTTTAGGCATATTTGGCTTTAATAAAGAAAATTCAATTAAGAAATCATATCTGGAATTAATTCTAGAAAATTCAAATGAAAAAAGATTGTAGATATCAAGTGCTTAACCGTTTTTCAAAAAATAGTTTTCCTAAATAAAAAGCTTCTTGAATTTTTAAAATATATCCTTTCTTTTTGCCTACCCTTTTCTCCCACTCCTCGAAATGTTGTTTAGATGAAAAAAAATTGATATTATTGCATAATGAAGTTGCTGCACAACATGAGTAGTCCATGTGTCCCCATACTACAAGATCTCTTGGCATCACCGAAGTAATTTCATAATTTATTATTTCAATATTAATCTCATCATTACAGTGAAAACATTTTGAGTGGATGTCAATATCACTCTTTACCATAAAGGGTATACCTAAGGCATCTATAGCACACATTGCATAAATTCTCTTAAATGAATCTTTTTTGAATTTAATTACATGATTTGTTTTAGGGCCAGAAAATGGGTAAGCCGCTTCAATCAACGTTTTAGTCTCATTTAGATGGATAGCATCAACTTCATCTAATCGATTTATTATCTTCCTAAATTCATCCTCACGAATATACCGAAAATTTCCTTGTATCTCATTTATTGCAGGAATTCTTCCCAAAATCGGTGTTTGAGCTAAGATGTAATGTCTAATAGAATTTTCCTCTTTTGAAAGAGAGGCACCAGATTTTGCATTGAAGTCCTCGGTATTACAGGCATCTTGGAAAATAATTTTTGTTATATTTGAAGATTTAGGTTTAATTTTGATATCTTTTTTTGATTCCATAATTAATTTCAAAGTAGTATAATTCTTCTCTAACTAATATAAATCATATTCATAATAAAAAAAATACGATAAAAAAAAAAAGAAATGGAAAAAATAAGCGTAAATATAACTAATTTTTTTCATGCTTAAATGCAAGAAACGGATTTCTTATTATAATTAAATCCTCTTCTATTTTTTTTCTCATATTAAAAAGGTGTAGAAGAATAATTAAAAATTAAATGGGTTCCAATTTTTGAAATTAAATACTTGACACCACAGAAAACTTTATAAAATTATTAGAAGTGAGTATTAAGAGAAGAAAACGATAAATAATTAATTATATAATTTTTTTTAACCTTTTTTTAAATCGATATATTCCCCATCCATAATTCTTACCATATACTTTCTTCCTTTTATTATCCACATGATTTTATGGCCTTCTCGTGCTTTTTTGCCCCATTCAGATTTCTTATTCCGATTCTGTTCAATATATCTATATCCAAACAGGTCTACATATTTGATGCCCCTTGAGAATTTTTTTATCGGATACTCGATTTCGTCAATTTCAACAGATTTTTTATTTTCAAAAATAGCATGATAAATTTTATGACCCTTATCTTTAAGTTCCTCTATGATTTATAACCTATCATATTGTAATTGTGTCATAAGCTAAAATTTCTTCCTTATTTTTACTTTTTTGATTTGATATTTTTATATCCTGAAGATTAATTGTTGTTTTTGGGAAATTTATTCCACTACTTAACCTTCCAAAATTTTTTTTCTTTTCATTTGAAAAAAGTTTAAAATCAAACTTCATAAGCTTTTTAGCTTGTTGATTTTTAAATTGCATTAACCAAGTAAATTCATCTAAGTTTAAGGAAATTTCCTCTAATAAGTTTACTTTTTTCAATTCAGTAGTAAAATACATGTCTCGTATTTGAATAGGGATAGGTCTTCCCCATTCTTGCATATCATCAATAAACATTAAGAAAAAAGCTAAGGGTTGTGTATCAAAAACATAATCTTTGAGTTTAGTTTTAAAATTATGTAACGCAATAGATTTTGCTGCAATAATATAACTCTCATACTTATCATTGCTTGTTATTTCTTCAGGAGTTCCCAATCCTCTCAAAAGAGAAAGTGCAGAAATCACTCCATGATCCAATTTGATAGAACTATTAAATTTATATTCTGGATGTCCCTCTGGTTTCTTTAGAAATAATTGTAAATCATGTTTTGAGATCTCTTGGTTGTAATATCCTGCTCCTTGTCTTATTAACTCCTTAGCTTCTTTTGAAAGACCTTCTTCAATGATTTCTAAATATTCTTTTTGACTCCCCTTCCAAGCTAAATTAATTTCGAAGGGAGTAAATTCCAAATCTAAAGTTGGATAGCATTTTAATAACTGATTAACTAATGAATAGTTCACAGCTGTTGTCATTTTTCCTAACGGGTACCCAATATCATGAAGCAGGCCAACGATCCACCAGAATTTTTCTTTTAATAATTTCTTATCTATTCCTGTTAATTCAGAAATAATCCCTTCTAAAGATCCATTTCCAAGATCTTGTTCTAAAATGAAATCTCCTAATACAGCCACACGAAGTGCATGTTCAGTGTGATCTCGGTAAAAATTTTTCACACTTGTACTGTATAGAAATGTCTCAAGATCAGGTAATGCTTGAATGAGATATAATAGTCCCTCTGAATCGATGCCTCGTTCCTTAGAGACATCATAAAGAGTAGAAGATAAGTTTTTTCGTTTCCCGGTTAAAAAATCAAAATCAAAGTCTAAATCTTGAAACACATCCTTAAGATCTTTTTGAATGGGCTTTTTTATCGAATTAAGAATTTTCATCCCAAAACCAAAAGCCTTTTTTCCGAAAAGTCCAGAATTTGTCAGTGCTTTCTCTGCTTTTGACAAATTCATATCTAAATCCTTTAAAGAAGTAAAGTCCTTTTTTTTTTTAAGTTCACTAAGAACTTCAGGTGGGGCTTCACCAAGAAATTTATCTACACTTTTTAAAATATTTTTAATCCAAGAGCTAAAACTATTACTCTGAGAAGAGACTCGATTTAAAATCCATTGATCGTTAATAATTACATCTTTCAATTAATTCATCCTTCGGACATAAGTATATTTAATCCCATATGTTCGTAGTTTATAAATTGTAAATTGATATTATAAATATTTCGTGTTATCAAAGAGTACTCATACTTTAAATACTCAATTTTAAATGGTCAAAATCTACTTAAATCCTTATAAGGAAAATATAGGAATTAGTCAACTTCTAATCTTTTTGGGGTTTTTATGGTTTATTTTGAACTTAATCGCTTGGGATTTAATTGTGGAACGAGTAAATCTAAGTGCCAAAAGTACCCTAAATATTGTATGTCATGCCTTAAAAAGAAGATTAAAGAACTAGGTTTTGAGATTGATTCAAATTTTAAGGTTTTTGAGTTAGACTCCTATGAAAAACACCTTCAAGTAGAAAGAGAATTAATATGGCAGAAATTTTTAGATGTTTTGAATATAAGACACATTCTATTAATCGATAAAGACTCAGGTTTACAATTACTAAATTACTCTGTTTTAGGTGCGGAGGTAGATGCAGATTTATTAAGTGGATTCATTCAAGCAAACATTACTTTTTCAGAATCGGAGAAAGTTTCACTTAATGGCTCAAGGTATGCGAAGAACCGTCAATTTTATGAATTCCAATATCAAAATTTCAATATATTACTTAAAGATGGAAATTTTATTAGACTTTGTTTGATTCTCGATCAACAAGCTTCTAATAATATGCGAACTGATGTGCTTCAATTTCTACAGGAATATGAAGAAATTTTTAATAAACAAATTACAAATTTTAAGAAATCTGGATCTTTTAATGCTGACAATATGATTGAATACTTAGTAGATGCATTAAAAATTACGTTAGTATTCCCTATGTCTCTAGTACACAGTATACCTCCGAACAATATTGAAAAAATTAATGAAAACCAAATTCAAAAAGCAATAGTAAATTTAGCAAAAGAACTTCTTGTTTCCAAACAGTTTTTGTTTATTAACAATTTATTAAAAAGAGTCAAGAAAATAGTGAATCTCGATGCGAACATAATTCTTTATGAAATATATCAGCTTATAGAAAATGGAATTATTATTTCAACAAATCTGGAAACTGTAGCCAATGATATTGAATTGAAGCAGGAAGCAATATCAGAAAAAATGACTAAATATAAATCAATTTCTTCCATAATTACCGATAATTCACAAATCGAAGACCTTCAAACAGGGGAAATAAGTCAGAATTCAGCAAAGCATCTGATTAGAAAGGCCATTAAAAATGGTAAAAATGCGGAGAAGACTCTAGCATACCAGATAGCAGCAAAAGAATATAAAAAAGCTCTTTATTTAGCCAGAGAATTTAACTTTAAAGATGATATCAGCAAAATCTCACAACAGTTATTAGACCTTGAAAATAAAGAGAAGCAGTTAGAATTAGAATTTGTTCTTAAAGCAGGGGAAAACGCTGAAAAGAACTCAGATTATTTAAACAGTATTAATAATTATCAAAAGGCTCTAAAAATATTAGAAAGTTTCCTTATCTTTAATATATCTGATTCTCGAATAAAGAAATTGAAGAAAAAGATTATAAAACTCCGTGCTGAAATTTAACTGACCTCAAAATCTTTTCTCACAGTTTCATGATGACATACTGTTAAAGAATTATTTGAAGGTGCATTTAGATCAACATTTTCAAGTACTTCCACGTAGGAGGCTAATATGACTAGGTTTTTATCTTTTCCCTTAAGAATTACTCCGTTATGAATAAAGCAATTATCAGATATAATAGCCTTGTCAATATTTACGTTTTTAGAAATGTAAGTTTCATTATAGATCAATGTTTCTTTTATTTTTGTGTTTTCACCGATATATACATTATTTCCGACAATAACATTTGGACCTATTTCACAATTACTTCGTATTGTAACGTTCTTCCCGATAGTCACAGGAGGATAAATTAGAGCTTTACCTTCAATATCAAAATTATCGTCAATTAGGTTTTTAGGTAGTTCATCAATACCTTTCAAAATATCCTGCATTAGTTGAATATTTCCCTCTAATAGTTCTTCAGGATTTCCAATGTCTTTCCATATTCCGGGTATAAGAGAGTAATATAATTGTCCCTCAGATGCCAGTTTAGGAAAAATTTCTCTTTCAATTGATATTTTTTTCCCCAGTTCAATGTAATTGAAAATTTCGGGTTCTAAGAGATATACACCAGCGTTTACTGGTATTGAACTATAATTACCTTCGGGAGTTGTATACTCATCCTTTTCAAGAAATTTTAAGATTTTATTTGTTTTCTCTTCAATGATTAAAACCCCATATCTGGATGGGTCTTCAACTATTTTACCACCAATTAAACCTAATCCCTTATACTTTTTATGGTCCTTAATCAGGTGTCTAAAATCAAAGTTTAAGATAACATCTCCGTTCAACATAAAGAAATTGTCGTCACTTAAGTAATTCTCAGCTAATTTAATCGCGCCAGCGGTCCCCATTGGGTGTCTTTCATCAGTATATCGAATTTTTACTCCTAAATCCTTACCATCTTTGAAATAATTCTTTAATACATCAGCCATCACACTTACAGCTAAAATAATATCAGTTATTCCAGCAGATTTCAGTAATAATATCTGACGCTCTAACACCGGTTTATTCACTACTGGAATTAAGGATTTGGGGAGTGTACATGTTAAAGGTCGTAAGCGGGTGCCCCACCCTCCAGAAATTATAATTCCTTTTGTCATAATTGATGAATTTTAGTATTCTTTGGTTAATTTAATTAAATTTAAGTAAAAAAATTTTTGATTGTCTCCAAATAATGATCAAAGGAATTATATAAACCACTTAACTTCTAAGAAATTCAGTATACAGTAAAAAAAGATTAAAAAAATAGGTTATTTCTTATATAATGGATCTGCTTCCTGTAGAACTCGACGTTGAATTTTTCCGAGTATATTTTTTGGGACTTCGTCAATGAATTCTATCATGGCAGGACATTTCCACTTTGTCATGTTTTTCTCTGTCCATTTTATTAGTTCTTCTTCAGTTATTTTACCTTCATACTCCGGATTTAGAGCAACCCACGCTTTCGTTATTTCTCCAACTTTTCCTTTTGGGTCGGGTAAACCTGCAACTGCTGCTTCTGATACAGCATCATTGCTCATAAGCATAGTCTCAACTTCTGCGGGATAGACAGAATGACCTGCAACCTTAATTAATTGCTTCTTTCTATCTCTAAGAGCTACAGTTCCATCTTTATTCATAAATCCAATATCTCCCGTAAGTAACCAAGTTCGATCATCCCATGCTTTTAGAGTATCTTCTGTCTCTTCTGGCTGACCTAAATAACCTTTCATTACTTGAGGTCCGCACACACACAACTCACCTGTGTTGTCTTCACCATATTTTGAATCTTTAGATCCATCTGCTATTGGTCCTTTCGAAAAGTCATCCACATCGAAAATCCCCCAATCAGTACCCGGAAAGGGCATTCCAATTGTACCCACAGGACTTTCACCAAATAAATTTCCCCCGCTTACAACAGGACTTGCTTCTGAAAGTCCATATCCTTCAACTATGCGACCACCAGTATTTTTTTCAAAAGAATCTCGAACGGGAGCGTGTAAAGGTCCTGCTCCTGAAATTGAAAGCTTCAATCTACCCATTAATTCTGGAAACTTTTCTAAATGAGGGAAATCGGCAATTCTTTTAAAGAGTATTTCTGCACCAGCATAAAATAATCCATTAGGAGCCGGAATATGGGTGATTTCTTTTAAAAACTCTTCAGTTGGAGGTGGCCTTGGAAACAACATCATCCACCCACCCAAAGTTATTGCCACATTCATAACCGCTGTCATAGCAAACGAATGAAATAAAGGTAATGCTCCAATAACCCCCACACCTGGGTCTTCTCCCCCAACCCATAACATAGCCTGAGTTGAATTCGAAACTAAGTTAAAATGTGTCAATATTGTAGCTTTGGGCACTCCAGTTGTTCCACCAGTCATTATATATGTCGCAGTGTGTTCAAATGGATCAAAATCTACTTTTGGAAGATCTGGTTCTGTTAAAAGGAGATCTGAGAACTTAATCGCGCTTGGAAAATCAACTTTCCCTTTGGGTATCTTTCCAATCAACTTTCCTAATACTTTCTTGAATCCGGGGATCCCTGATGCTAAATCAGCAATATTTGTATAAATTACCATCTCTATATTTGTTTTGCTAATAATTGGATGGACTAATTCTTCAAACAATGCGTCTAGTGCTATTAGTACTTTAGCACCAGTTAATTTAAGGTGATGTAATACCTCTAATGATTTGTAAGTTGGATTAACTCCCGTAGCTATTGCACCTATTTTAAGAGTTGCATAAAAGGATATCACGTATTGAAAACTATTTGGCATCAAAAACGCAATAACATCTCCTTTCTTTATTCCTAGATTATGGAGTGCGGTCGCTAAAGAATCAATGGCTTGCCCTGCTTCCTCATATGTCATCCATGATTCTAGAAACCACATCATATTATCATTAGCATACTTCTTTCTTTGTCTATCAAAAAACTCTCCTAATGAGATTTTTTCAAACTTATGGTTTTTTGGAGTATCTTTGGGCCACCATTTCTTAAACCAAGCTTTATCTTCGTCAACTTGCCATTCTGCCATCTTAATTACACTTTTCATGATTTATATCAATTAGATTACATTTTGTAAATTTGTTGGTTAAATATTAATTAAAGTTAGCTTAAATTTATAAAGTTTATAAAAAATAATATCGAATTTGGAATTTCATGAAACTAGATTTCTGATCTGAGAAGGTTCGATTGCTAAGAAATTATAATGAAAAAAATTAAAAGATACAATTAATTCGAAATACTAAGAATTCAAAAAAACTAAGAGTGTTTAGAAAAATGACTTGTGTACATGGTTTAGATGAAAATAATTGTCCAACTTGCCGAATTGTAAAATCTACTTTACCAATTAATTCCATTAAGAGCTTGAAGTCACCCGCTTTCAAGATCGAAAGCCCTATTTTCAAAAAAGACAATCGACTTAAAGATATATTCTCAAAAGAAATAACCGTAAAAAAATTGAATATTACTCATCCTTCTCTTAATCTTATACCTAAACCACCATTCATAAATGAAGTCCCCAATTTTGTAAATAGATTATTCCTTGAAAGAGCAAAAGAGTTAGATATCTCAAAAGATGATAATTACGGGATTTCCAAGAAAATTCCGCTCGAAAACCCTGAATGGCAGTTTGAAGAAGAAGAGTAGTTTCTCTTAAATAAGATTGTACAGTAATTCATTTTGTTTTATTCTTTTTACGTTAGTAATTTAAAGGATTAAATCATAATAATAAATTATAAATTGATCTGTAAAATATTTAAGAGGTGAATTAAATGGGAGATGATTATCAACTTCAAATTGAGTGGTTAGGACATGCAGCTTTTAGAGTTAAAACCGGTAGTGGAAGAGTTATTTATTTAGATCCCTACCAGATAAAAGATGGTGAAGAGAAAGCAGATATCATAGTTTCATCTCATTCTCATCCTGACCATTTTGATTCTGGAAGTATAAAGAAATTAATGAAAGACGATACTGTTGTATTAGGCCCCGAGAGTATTTCAAGCAATTTGAAAAAATTTGATGGTCAAGGGATTAGATTAGGTGATTCTTTTGATTATAAGGATCTTTCAATCGAACTTATACCTTCGTATAATGTAAAAAAATCAAACCACCCTAAATCAAGTGGGTGGGCTGGTACAATTGTAAGGTCAGGGGGTAAAAGTGTTTATCATGCAGGTGATACTGAAAGAATCCCTGAAATGAAGGATTTGGCAGACAAGAACATTACTGTAGCATTACTCCCCTGTGGAGGTACGTATACGATGGATTTTGATGAGGCTACCGATTGTGCTGTTGACATTAAGCCTGAAATCGCAGTCCCTATGCATAATTGGGGAAAGGATATGAATGAATTTAAAGAACTACTGAATAAAAAGGATCCTAACATAAAAGTTGAAATCCTAAGTGATAAGTCGCTAAAAGTATAATTTCTATTTTTACTCTTTTCTTTTTTAAATCTGTTTACAAAGTAAATCTATAATAATTTGTAAATTCAAATGATATTAAATAAATTAAAAGTAAATTCTAAAATGTATAACTGAAAAAGAGATGGAAAAATTTGAGTAGGCTTGATGGGAAAGTTGTCGTAATTACCGGTGGCTCTAGTGGTATAGGAAATGCCTCTGTTCGCCTATTTGTTGAGGAGGGAGCGCGAGTTGCTTTCGGAGATATTCAAGATAATTTAGGAGAAGCTCTCGCTGAAGAACTTGGGCCTAATTCTATATATCTTCACACAGATGTTCGAAATGAATCTGAGATCAAGGCTCTTATCGACCTTGCTGTTGAGAGATTTGGGCGTTTGGACTGTATTTTTAACAATGCGGGATTTCCTGGCGTTGGTGGACCTATTGATGAGATTCCCACTGATGGCTTCGATGTCACAATGGAAATAATGTTTCGCAGTGTCTTTCTTGGGATGAAGCATGCAGCTCCGATTATGAAAGAACAAGGTTCGGGAAGCATTATTAGCACTGCGAGCACAGCAGGTCTTCGGACTGGTCTAGCAGGACATGTATATAGTTCCGCTAAAGCTGCAATTATTCATTTAACTCGAACAGTAGCTATGGAATTAGGAGAATTTAACATTCGTGTTAATTGTATTTGTCCTGGGGGAATAGCCACAGCTATCTTTGGAAAAAGTCTCGGTTTTGAACAGGATAAGGCTGAAAGATTTAAAGAAGGTATGAAAATGTATCTTGCTGGACTGCAACCAATAAAACGTGCTGGTCTTCCAGAAGATATCGCAAAAGCAGTACTATGGTTAGCGAGTGATGATTCTGCTTTTGTTAGTGGACACCCATTAGTAGTTGATGGAGGGTTGATAGGGGGGAGAGATTTTTTTGAAAATCAAACAAATTCAGAGGAAATGGGAAAAAGATTAGGTATTGAAGACTTTGAAGCACTTAGGCGACGAATGAATGAAGATATAGCTAAAATGAAATGAATATCTTATTTATAAACCTTTTTTTTGTTTATGTTCATTATCATATGTCAGTTTTTAATAAGATAAGATTTTAAATTATGGTTTTTAACACTAATATATAAAATTCTGGATTGATTTGTATAGATTAAATTTAAAACTTTAAGATTGTGAAAAAATATGGATGTGGACAAAGATCTAAAAAATAACACCACAGTCGCTTATATCTCCATGGAAATTGGAGTCGATAGCAATATTCCAACATATAGTGGAGGTTTAGGAGTGCTATCTGGAGACACTATAAGATCTGCAGCAGATTTAGAATTACCAATGGTTGGAATTTGTTTATGCTACAGTTCGGGTTACTTTTATCAGTTTTTTAATGAGTTTGGTGAACAAAAAGAGCGTGAAATTGAATGGAACTTCTTTTATGAATTTGATAGGGTTTCACATCCTATAACTATGAAAATAGAAAACAAGGATATAAAAATATCAGCATGGCAGTATAATGTAATCGGTCAATCTGGGCATATTCTCCCTATATACCTTTTAACTACGGATATTGAAGGAAATGAAGATTGGATGAAGAATATGACTGGTTCTCTTTATGATTCTACTTCCCGATGGAACAGAATTGTACAAGAAATGATACTAGGTATAGGAGGGGTAAGACTTTTAAAATTCTTGGGATTTAACAATATTGAAACATATCATCTTAATGAAGGTCACGGATCCTTCGCAATGGTTGAATTATACAACATGATGAATGGTGACATTGAAAAAGTAAAAGAAAAAGTAGCGTTTACAACTCATACTCCTGTTCCTGCAGGTCATGATCGTTTTAAACAAGATTTAGTTAATAAAGTTTTCGAAGATAGAATGCCTCCAGAAGTTAGAAAACTTGCTGATGATAATGGAGAATTTAATATGACATTTTTAGGAATGGCGCTTTCTAGATATAGAAATGGTGTTGCAAAAAAGCATGGAGATATTTCGAGAAAAATGTTCCCTCAATATGAAATTGATCATATAACAAACGGAATCCACTTACCCTTCTGGGTATCAAAACCCTTCAGAAAAATATTTGGTCGAAAATGGCCAAATTGGAGAGCGAATCCATCGGTTCTTGAGAATGCTCTAGAAATTGATGACCTTGATTTGTACGACGCTCATATTAAAAATAAATTTAATTTGATAAGTTATCAAAAAGGACATTCATGGAACTTACTGGATGAAGAACTTATAACGATTGGATTTGGTAGGCGTTTTGCAACTTACAAGCGTGCAGTCTTAATATTTCACGACATAGATAGATTGGGTAAAATAGCTAAAGGTCATCTCCAATTCATTTTTGCTGGTAAGGCTCACCCTAAAGATACAATGGGTAAAAATTACATCAAGGAAATTCATGAAAAAGGTGAATATCTTTATGATAACTATGGAGTAAAGGTTGTGATGATGGAAAATTATAATATGGATCTCTCTCACATGCTTGTATCTGGAGTCGACGTTTGGTTAAATACTCCTGAAAGATACCGAGAAGCAAGTGGTACAAGTGGGATGAAGGCAGCCTTAAATGGAGTGTTAAATTTATCGGTTCAAGATGGTTGGTGGCTTGAAGGTATTAAAAGACAACCTAACGCAGGATGGGCGATTGGCCCTGATGATTCAAATCCAGATGATCCGGGTGTTTCAAATAATTGGGATATCGATTCCACCGCATTATATAATATTTTAGAGAATGAAGTTATCCCAACCTACATGAACCACGATGAATGGATCTTTAAGCAAAAGAATGCAATATCACTCGCGGCTTATTTTAATACGCACAGAATGTGCATGGAGTATGCAGAGAAAGCCTATAAACTTAAGAAACAAAAACCTTGGAAGTTTACTAGTTAATTTAATATTCTTTATCTAAAATATTTAACATTTGTTTATTCTAAACTGCCGGATTTTAATAAAATCATTAAACTGCTTTTTAGTGAAGTAATCATCTAAAACTTGATTTAAAATCTCTTCCATTATATTTGCGCCTGATTTTAATCCGTCCATGTCTTCAGTTAAAAGTAACATATAATCTGAGGTTGTTACTAGATAAAAACACCCCTGATTAATTTCAATGTCAATATATTCAGCTATGATCCCGTTCGTATTTTTGACATGTTCAGAAGTAGTAAACAATATGATAAAGTACTTATCAGTATATTCTTTTTTCAGGAAGGAATCCTGAATTCCAAGAGCTAAAAGAGGATTTTTCGTAAAAGACTTAAAAAGATATTGAAGCGAGTTTAATTCCTTTCTTACTTTACTTTTGTTATGATAGAATACAAAATCTTCATTGAGTTCGATTGGGGGTTCTTCGATATAAGTAATTTCATTATGATTTTCTTTAAATTCAAATTTTTTAATATAATCTGACATTTTACAAATTAATATATCAAGGTGTTTTTAAATTAAGTAATCTTGAATCCATAAAAAAATTTCATGATAATAATTTAGAAATAAAACTAAAGCATTAAATTCAAACCAATGAAATTAGGAACTCTTAATCTTGCAAACAGGTATATTTTAGCACCAATGCAAAGAGTCACCACAGCCCCCTATAGAAGATTCTGTAGAAAATTTCAAAAAATTGGATTAGTTAGTGTGCCAATGATCTATACTAAGAGTTTTACTAAAAACTCAAAATTAAATGAACATGAATTGCGTAAAATAGAAGAAGAACATCCTATAAGCATACAACTTATAGGATCTGATTTGAATGCTCTTAAAACATCTATTGATTTTCTTGAAAGCTATAAATATGATGTCTTAGATCTTAATGCAGGTTGTCCATCACGTAGAGCTATTAATGCAGGTGAGGGTGGTTATTTGTTGAAAGATTTAGAACGATTAAAAGAATTACTTCAGGTTGCCGTTAACAATTCCTCTAGACCAATTTCGCTAAAAGTGAGAACGGGTTACGCACAACCAATGAACATTGATATTTTTTCAAAGATTGTAAACGATTCCGGTATAGACTTCTTAATTATCCATGCGAGAACTGTGAAAAGCAATTTTCTTGAAGGATCTCTGGACCTGAATACTGTAAAAAAATTGAAAGAATTGTTAACAATTCCATTAGTAGGAAATGGTGATATTTCAAATCCTCAAACTGCTAAACAGTTTATTGATTACACTAAAGTTGATGCTTTAATGATAGGAAGAGAATCAATGGGGAATCCAATGATTTTTCATCAAATTGATGAATATTTAACAAAGGGGAAGGAAGTTTTTTTTTGGAATAATGGAGATCTTTTAAGGAAGAATTTTAAAATTTATGAGAATGTCATTGATAATTTTATTGATGACATTTCATATTCTTTTGGGAATGAAAAATATAAATTTGTTGAATTGAAGAGAAATGCTATTTGGTTGACAAAAAGTATTGAAAAATCTACAGATATAAGAACTCGATTGAGTGTGGCAAAAGATCTGGTTCAATTAAAGATGATATTAAAAGACGTAGACAAGTAAAAATTCAAAGTATTAGTCCCATTACTTTATTTGTATTTTTTAAGAAGCTCCTCATGAGTAAAGACACCATCTTCAGTAATAACACCGGTAACCAATCTGAATGGTGTAAAGTCAAATGCATAATTCAAGCATTCAACACCATCCGGAACAATTTGAACTTTGCCTAACACATTGCTTACTTCACTACTATCCCGTTGTTCAATTGTCACATCTTTAATAGTCTCATGAAGAGACAAAGTAGAAGTGGGGGCAGCAACATAGAAAGGAATGTTATTATCTTTTGCTGCTAAAGCTACTAAATAAGTTCCTATTTTATTAAATACAGCATCCGAGGTTACTCGGTCAGTTCCTACGATAACTTTATTAACTTTCCCTAATCTCATTAATAATCCTGAAGAAGTATCGGTAATTACACTGACTGGTATTTTATCATAATGTAGCTCATAAGCAGTTAGTCTTGCTCCTTGTAGTCGGGGTCTTGTTTCATCTGCGATAACGCTTATTTTCTTTCTTTGTTCTATGGCAGCCCTAACAGGTGCTAATGCTGTGCCATACTGAACTGTTGCAAGAGAACCTGCATTACAATGTGTAAGCACGACATCGCCATCATTCAACAATTCTGCCCCATTTTTTCCTATACTTTTATTGACAGTGATATCTTCTTGAGCCATTAGTTTTGCTTCTTCGATAACAAGTTCAGATATCCCATTCGGATTGTCTGGATATTCACTTATTATTTTCCAAATTCTATCTACTGCCCAAAATAAATTTGATGCTGTTGGTCTTGTACTACTAATTATATCAGCGGCTTCCCTCATTTTTTCAAGAAAGCGATCCCTTGCTAAGTCTTTAAATTCAATTGTCGCTAAAGCAACACCCATCGCAGCTGCAACACCTATTGCAGGAGCACCCCGGATATTCATTACTTTTATTGATATGGCAACATCCCTGTAATCGTCAAACTTTAAGAATTCAAGGCTGTGAGGTAAAAGAGTCTGATCAATCATCTTGACTTTATTATCAGAAGTCCATTCTATCGAAGGAATCATAATAATTTAAAATATTTCAAGCTTTAAAAAAGATGATTTAGAAAGAAGTTTTATAAAAAATATAGGGTAGATTTATTTCGAATTTTAGATTTAATATTGATTATTATTCAGAATTTTTTTTAACAGATCATGTTTAAACATAAAATTGCTGGCTTTCTGAAACTAACAAGATTTGGAGTATCATTATTTGGGTGTATCGGATTGATTATTTCAGGATTTCTTGCTGGAGACCTGGTAGGTTTTCAAGTTGAATACTTATTTGCCTTTTTTATTGTTTTAATTTCTGCATCAGGAGCATTCGCTATTAATGATTATTATGATTTTGAGGTTGATAAAGCTAATAATAGGAGTGATCGTCCTTTAGTTACTAAGTTAATATCGAGAAAAACAGCTTTAATTACAGCGATATCATCATTTCTTATAGTCATTTTTCTTAGCTTTTTCTTAAACTTTATAGCAATGATTCTCGTATTTATTAGTTTACCCATATTTTATGTATATAGTATGGGTTTAAAGAAAAAATTGTACGTTAAAAATTTTTTAATTGCTTTCTCATATTTAAGTACGATTTTCTTAGGATCGCTTATTATAGATTCATATCTTGAACCCTTAATAATATACTATGCAATTATGGGATTCATTGTAGGATTTGCAACTGAAATTATGTTTGATATAGCTGACGTAAAAGGTGATAACGAACAAGGCATAAACACAATTTCTACGAGATTCGGTACTAAAAAAGCGGCACAAATTTCTACTCTGTTCTACATTGTTATAGTTATTTTAGATCCGTTACCTTTTTTTCTAAATATTGATCCACGCTTGTATTTAGATTTTATGTTCTTAATGCTTATACTAATACCAGTCATTTTTTATATTATACTCTCAAGATCTCTCTTAAAAAACCAAAATCGCGTTAATATCATAAAATTGAGAGGCTGGGTGTTTTTCATAATGCAGTTTGGATCAATTTCTTATCTATTAGGAGTTTTAATTTAAATCTATAAATTTTAAGAATCATTGAAATAATTATTAAAACTATCCATAAACTTAATGAATCTTATTAAATCTCCAATAATTTCATGTTCACGTAGAACAGACATACCAGCCTTTTTAATGGATTGGGTTCTAAAAAGAATAGAGGAGGGTTATGTTGATGTAGCTAATCCTTTTAATCGTAAACAGGTGACTCGAGTTTCATTAAACCCGAAAGATGTAAAATGTATTGTATGGTGGAGCAAAAATTTCGAAGAATGGATTAGGGTATATAAGAATAATAGAAATCTTTTCAAGTCGTTTAAAGGACACTCTTTTCAATTTACAATTAATTCTCCATCACAATTAGAAAAAAATCTCAAAATTTCATTAGGCAAACGATTTGAACAATTAGAATGGCTTATTAAAGAATTTAGTTTATCCGCTGTCAATTACAGATTTGATCCTATAATATTTTACAAAGTTCAAGATTCAAATCAAATAAAAAATAATTTGGATAAGTTTAAAAGTATCATTGAAAAGGTAGCCAATAAAGGAATAACAGAAATCATTTTCTCATTTGCAACTATATATTCCAAGGTGAATAATAGGATGAATGCTAGAGGTTATATCCCCATTGATCCAGCATTAGAGAAGAAGAGGGAGATTTTAGAAATCCTAATGAAAATATGCCTTGAATTTAATTTACAAATGAAAGCTTGTTGTCAACCTGATTTATTAGAGATCGAAGGAATAGAGCAGGCTCACTGTATTGATGCATTTAAAATTGAAAAATTAATTAACGAGAAGATTCCAAAAATAAAGGACACTGGACAGAGAACAGATTGTGGATGTTTTAAATCCAAAGATATAGGGGGTTATACAGGAATATTTCGATGTAGACATAATTGTGATTATTGCTATGCTTCCCCAGTAAAAAGATAGAAAATTAAGGTTAAAAAGAAATAAAAAACATTTATCTTTATAACACTACTATTTATCTTATACCTTAAGCTTTAACAAGAAAGAGGGATTAAATTTGCCGAAATGTAAATTTTATATCGTTGATGTGTTTGCTGAAAAAAAGTATGAAGGGAATCAACTTGCTGTTTTTTTAGCAGAAGATATTTTTTCCGATACCGAAATGCAAAAAATAGCAAGAGAAATGAATTTTTCTGAAACTACATTTATTACATCTATTAAAGATTTTAACATTCGTATTTTTACACCTGACGTAGAATTGCCTTTTGCAGGTCACCCAACTATAGGAACTGCTTATGTTTTTCAAAAAGAAATTATAAAATCTAATGTCAAAACTCTGTCCTTAAATCTTAAAATTGGACAAATACCTATTCTATTTAAATATAAATCTGGGGATACCGAAGAAATATGGATGGAACAGAATATTCCTGCATTTGGGAAATTCTTTGATCCTGAATTAATTGCAAAAACATTATACTTAAAGGAGGAAGATATTGATATTAGGTTTCCAATTCAAGAAGTTTCAACAGGTCTTCCTCACATAATTGTCCCGTTAAAGAATCTAGATGCTTTAAAAAGAGCTCGAGTCGGACGAGAAAGATTTTTTGATTTAGTAGAAAATACAAGTGCTAAATCAATATTAATATTCTGTCCTGAAGCCCGTAACAAAGGAAATCATTTGAGTGTTCGTGTTTTTACAGAAGTTCCTGGATTTGAGGATCCTGCGACTGGTTCAGGTAATGGTTGTTTGGCAGCATATTTGGTAAATCGTCAATATTTTGGTAAAAACAGTATCGATGTTAGAGTGGAACAGGGATATGAAGTTGGTAGACCTAGCTTATTATTATTAAAAGCAGAGGAGATTGAAGGTAAAATCAGTGTTTCAGTTGGTGGAAAAGCTTTTATTATAGCAAGTGGGGAGTTTACATAAAATTTGGTTAAATCCATTAATATTTTTAGTTTGAATAAACTTTTTTAATAATAAGCTTAACAAATCCTTTTATTTTTTCCCCAGTTTTAGTTTTAGGGACAAAAACCGTTCCATTATAGATGTAGCTAAGAAGCTTATTTATCTGTGATCGTGGTTTTTTCATTATGGTATCAATTGTCTTTAATAAAATATCTACATCCCTTTCATCATTTTCAATACCAAAACTTACTCTTAATAATCCAGGAAGTAACATTCTCGTTTTTCCTGGCATTATTATTGAAGTCATCTCTGATCCTAGAATTCTAATTTGTTGAACTTTAAGTATTTGTTGAATTAACATATGAGCACAGAAACAACCATTGCGTATACCGATTCCCCCATATTCGGCAAGTTCTTTAGCCGCTAGATTATGTGGAATTGTTTTCAAACTAAAAGAGATAATGCTCCCCCGATTACTAAAGTTGCTTGAATTAGGGTCAATAACTCCAAAAACTTCCACATCTTTTATTTTGTTTAATCTGTTTAAAGTAAGTTGCGTTAATTGTTTTTCATGGTCTTCGATAATTTCAATACCAATCTTTTCTAAGAGCAAGATTGCCTTTCCCATTGTTGCAATCCCGCATACATTTTCTTCATTAGATTCTCTAATTTCACTTAATTCTTTAGTTTCGAATTTTAAATGATTTTTTTTAGCTATCAGAGCCCCACTTCCAAAAGGGGCATAATTTTTATGTCCTGAAAAAGCAAAATAGTCAATATCAAGTTTTTCTAATTCAATTTTATGATGTGCAACTATCTGTGCCCCATCAACAAGTAGATTCGCACCATACTTATGAGTAATTTTGCTAATTGCGAAAAGATCAGTATAAGTTCCAAGAACATTAGATATGCCACTCACAGCAACGATAAGGATCCGTTTATTCCCGTGTTTATGATCCTGATTATATTCTGAGAGAACAGATTCCAATTCATTCAAATCTACAAACCCTTTATCATCGATTGCTGTTCTAATTAATGATGAATTAGGAATAAAGCGGAAGGGGAGCTCATTAGAATGGTGTTCTAATACAGTATTTACAATTACAGGTTCTATTTTTTCTCGAGACAATCTAATTAAACTTTGGGCGACAATGTTTATAGCCTCAGTCGTATTTGAAGTAAAAATTATATCATATTTCTTCAAAGGGGCGTCTAAAAAATTAGAGATTATGTTTTTAGCTTCATGAATAATTTGTTTAGAATTTTGTTCTGGTTGTTGTAATGTTTTCCAATATGTATCCCAAATTGGTATAAATGTGGGAGTACTAGCAGCATTATCTAAATTAGTAAACGATTCTAAACCATTTATTGTAGGAACTACAATATCTCGACCAATTAATAAATCCCTAAGTTTAGCTAGTAATTTTTTTCCACTGTATTCGAATATTTGATCTTGATAAATTAATTCTTGCATGGAAAGAGGATGAATTAGTTTATTTTTTTTAATGAATTTACCGAATTTTGCAGTTAATTTAATAACTATTGCAAGAGTTATTACATTAACAATACTAGGTGTACCAGCCTCAAATCTCTCTGGAATTTCTTCCCATACAACTGAATTAGAAGTCACCTGTTTAATTATTCCGCCTCCTGTAAATATCATAGAACATTTACGTAAGTTTTTTTTCTTAGCTATTAAAGCTCTTATGCCTAAAGGTAATCCATACTCTTTACTTGAAATGACATGATAATTTGATAACTTTAATTGTAATTGAAACATTCTCAATCTTCGGGGGTTGCAAAAAACTACTGCGAATTTTTTTTTATCCAACCTTAAATGTTCAAGTATAATTTCTCGTGCTTGATCAAACAATGCAGTAGTTATTATTGAATTATGACCTGTTCCTCTATGTACATTGGAATATGTCTCCAATGTCTTATAAATAGCACTTTTTAGTTGTATAAATGCCTTAGGATTTATCTCCTCTAAATTCCTCAATTTTGAGAGACCAACACATGATTTTATTGATATTTTCAAAATAATAATTAATTGTAGATAAAATAAATCCGAATAATAAATTAGCGTTCTAGATTTTTATATTTCTTATTTCTAGCATACATGTCGGATCCGTTGTTACAGAACTCCCTGTTGAATTGAATGCTTTTGCTCTACACCCTCCACATATACTTTTGTAATTACATTTACCACATTGACCCTCAAATTCCAAACCACGATACTGATTTAAAATAGGAGATTCTAACCAAATTTTTTGAATATGTTGGTTTTTAACATTACCCAAAGATGCCTGGTTAAGAGGACAAGGGGTAACTTCTCCATTGGATTTAATATGCACTGTAAAAACACCGCATTCACACCCTGTAATAAAAGGAGAGAAAGGGCTTTGTTTACTAAATACACCACTCTGAAGTCTCTCAGAGAAATTAAAATAAGATAATGCCTCTTGTGAAAAGACACTTTTAAAAAATGGTGCAATCATCACTTTTGGAAACCGTTGTGCCAAGACTCTACCGAAAATGGGATTTTTGTATGAGAGAGTCAATGGATACCCTTCTTCAATAAGTTTTTGCCATGTATCACATACAATAACGCTAAACCTTTCTATTTGAAGGGGGTCTAAGGTTATATGGGCTTGAAGCGATGCTTTACCTGATGGTACAAAATCTACAATTTCAAATTTTTGAACTTTTAGAGATTTTGCTAAATCAACAAGTTCATAAAATTGATGAACATTCAATTTAGTAATAGTTGTTCCTATGCATGTATATAGACCTTCATTTAAACAATGTTTAATAGCAGAAATTGCTTTTTCATATGTATCCTTCCCCCGAATTTGCTCATGAATGTCTTTTAAACCATCAATACTTACTTGAACATATCCAACACCAATTTCTTTCAGTTTTTTGGCTTTTTCAGCATTTATTAAAGTTCCATTAGATGCAAGAGCGACATTGATATTTTTTTCTGTGGCGTATCTCATAAGATCAAAAATATCATTTCGAAGAAGTGCTTCTCCACCAAAAAATATGAGAATAAAATTTTTCGCTTCTGACAACTGGTCAATTACATTGCAAGCTTCATTATAGGGCATTTCGCTGACATCTTGATCGACATAGCAATGAGTACAATTTAAATTACAGCGATGGGTAACTGACCAAAAAACAACAGGAGGACCAATAGGTACCGTGGGGATTTTCATTCCAAATTTTCCAATTCCTTCAATATACGATAAAGCTAATCTCTTTAAAGGCTTATTTTCTCTCAATATCTCAGGAAATCTTTTTTTTGGGATATTTAAACTTCTGCTGACAGCATTTAGAACGAAGGAAATCAGGAGTGTAGAAAATATCGTCTTGTATTTACACTTTTTACATTTAATCTCTTTACTTATATAATAATCAATAAAAATTTCAGAAAATATTCTCCCACAAGAAGGACAATTTTTAATAAAAAGATGAAAAAATTTTGTAAAATTAAATTTGTTGATAATATTCCAGATTATTAGATCTAATTTTATAGTTTTAGTCTTGGCTTTCGTATCAGAAACTCTTTTTAGAAATCCTGAACTATCATTTCTTAGTAATTGATTATCATTTGCTTTTATTAAGCTTTTCACCAAATCTAATTATCGGTTATCTATATGTAAACATTTATATATTTATTAATTAAATCATTCATATATTAAAAGGTAGGATAAAGGTTATGACTTTGTTGTATAAGCTAATTTCTGAAGTTTTTAGTAGTGTAAAAGGGTGTGAAAAAAAAAATAGTATCTCATGACAAATCTCCGTTTAAAACCATATTTCAGCCAAATAATTCTGTAATTCTCTCAATATTTAATATTTGATGCCGTATTAAATTCATATAATTAGGAATTTTCATTAATTTGACTCCTTTAATAAGATTAAAAAAGTTTTGAAGAAATTTTGAGTAACCAAGATAAAGACAAAGGTAAAGAGAATTTTCCGTTATTAGGTGTTGGTCCTAAAATATTGACGACTTTGAGCCCATTTCTAATTTTATTTGGAGTAATAAATTCAGTATATCGCCCAATTTTTCAGAATCCCATTGAATATTATTGGATGGTATTTATTGGATCCATTCTAATAATATTAGGTGTTTTTATATTTATTCGCTCTGAGAAAATACTTAAACCCGCTTACAATGCATCTGAATTAATAACCTCAAAAACCTATGCACATGTAAGGCATCCAATGTACGCAATTTGGGGCTTAGCTATACTTCCTGGTATTTTTTGTTTTTTCGATAGTTGGCTTATATTTCTACTTCTTCCGATATATTACATAATCGTTAGAATTTTTATCAGAAAAGAAGAAAAATATTTATTACATAAATTTGGTGAAGAATATACCCATTATAAAAAAAAAGTGAATTTATTCTTTCCAAATTTAAAAAAATATAAACCAGAAAAAAATTAAGTTATTCTAGAGATGAATTCTAAATTAAAATTTGGACTTTTTACTCTTGTTGTTGTTTTATTTCAGTCAACTATAAAACTTATTGGGGTTTTATTAACAGGTAGTTTAAGCTTCTTATCTGAAACTGTAGACACATTTACAGATATTTTATTTGTTTCTCTCACTCTATATTCCTTGTATACAAGCCAGAAACCAGCTGATTATGAACATATGTATGGTCACAGCAAAATAGATTCTATTTCTGGATTGATTCAAGGTGTAATTCTAATTAATATATATGGTTTATTGATATACAACGCCATTCAAGTAGTCCTTTCAAATAGGTTGGAAGTATTTAATCCCGAAGTTGGGATAATAATTCTAGTAATTTCATTTATAGTGAACTTAGTATTTTCACGATTATTAATTTCAGAAGGAAGGGAACAGAAAAGTCTTACTATGGAGATTCAAGGATTAAATTTGTTTCAAGATTCCATGCGAGCTGTAATTGTCATTTTTAGTTTCATCTTCTCTTATTTTAATATATTATTTCTAGATCCAATATTTAGTGTTATTCTTTCAATATGGATCATTATCGGCGCGTTTAAGCTTGCAAAAGGTGGTGTAAAGGATTTAACAGATACAAATCCGGTAAGTGTAATAATAATTGAAAAATTAAGGACGGATATATTTGCCCTTGAACATGTAGTTGGTGTCCATAATTTGAAAGTGCGAGTAACCGGTAAAACTTTATTTTTAGAAGTTAATCTATCAGTAGAAGACCATATCTCTATTGTACATGCAAATGAAATAATAAAATCGATTCGTAATTCAAGTAATAAACTCTTTCCTTTTTATAATGTTGAATGTATAGTCGAGATGAATCCTTTGGCTAGCGAGAAATCAATAGGAGAGGGATTGATTAATTTAATTTATTCAATGAAATCAGAGTACCCAGATATTATTAATTTTAAAGATCTAAATGTTTTCAGACTTGAGGATGAACATTTTATTTCCTTAATTGTTGTAATGAATGATTCACTTTCACTCACAAAGGCGCATGAGATAACATCTCATTTTGAAAGTGAATTAAAGAAACAAGCACCATATATATCACGAGTTATTACTCATATTGAAGGTCAAAGACATGGTGAACCAATGTCCTCAAATCAAATTAAATGTGCAGATGTGGGACCAGAAATGATAAAACAAATAGGAGAGATAATTGAAGAAGTGCTAAAAAAACATTCGCAAGTAAAGGGTTATCATGGGTTAGAATTTTGGGCTACAATGGACTATTGCATATTAGAGATGCACGTTTTTTTTGATGGGTCATTAAATATATTACAAATTCATAGTTATATCTCTGAATTAGAGAAAATTATTAGAGAAGAATTAGGCATAGATAATCTAGAAACAATATTTCTTCATTCTGAACCAATTGAGGGACAAACTCAAGGGATTATTTTTTAATACAATTAAAAGTTAAAAGTATAATTATCTAACCCGAGTTCTTCTTTCATTGTTTTTATATCTTGTTGCAAACTCTTATTAAGTGGGATCCCGGTTTTTTTCCTTTCTTCTTCTATCATATACTCCTTTTCTCCTGCTGTATATATTTTCTTTGCTCCTGGTTCCTTTGGAGATTCTCTTAAATCTTTCATAATGCTTCCTGCGGTTTTCTTAAATGAATCAAGCCCGTTGAAGCTTTCAATATTAATTGCTAAAAAGAAATGTCCAACTTTTAACCTTTTTTGACCATTCTCAACAATACCAATAGTGTCTCTCAAAAAAATTCCATTTTGTAAAGCAGCAGATAATAATTCGACAACGGTCGCATACCCATAACCTTTATACCCTGCAGTATCTTCCCCTTTTCCCCCTAAAGGTAGCAAAGCAGCTTTTTTTTCACCCATTTTTTGTAACACTTTCCCCGCATCTGTAAGGAATTCACCTTTCTCGTCAATAACAGTGTTTTTGGGGAGATTTTTATTAATTCTTTCATATACTTCAACTTTACCTCGTTGAATGATTGAAGTTGCTGCATCTAATAGGAATGGAAACATCTCGTCTGTAGGAGCCCCGATTGTCAATGGATTGGTACCTAACATTGGCTCTACACCAAAAGTTGGAGGAATAGAAGGTCGTGCATTTGTTACAGCTAAACCAATCATACCCTCTTTAATTGCCATTAAGGAATAGTACCCTGCAATACCAAAATGAGAACCGTTACGTACAGCTACAGCTCCAAGACCATATTTTTTTGCTTTATCTATTGCTAGTTTCATTGCTTTATAGGCAATAACGTGCCCCATTCCGCAGTTTCCATCCAATATAGCTGTAGTCGGCCCCTCTTTAATAATATCAATCTTCGTAATTACTTCATAAATACCAGCCTTAATCCTGTCATAGTACATTTTACATCGCTGAATACCATGAGAATCAATTCCGCGTAAATCAGAAGTTATTAGAACTTCAGCTATTATTTTTGCATCTTCGTATGGCACCTCAAGTCCAATGAAAACATCTCTCATGAAATTTTCAAGAGTTTTTGCATCAACATATACGATTTTTTCTGACATATTTTATCCTACACATCTATAATTAAGAAATACAAACGAACTTACTATTAAAATAACACAAATATTAAGCTTTTTAGATTAAAATATAATTATTGGTATCCGATAAATAATCCTTTATGCTAAAACTATATCTATCTAAAAATATAGTATGTTCTATATATTATTTCCGTATATATATTAGGAATTATACTTGCATTTAAGGTATTATTGAGTCATGAAACAAAAAGATAAATTAAAATACGTTGATCATTGAGTTATGAAACAAAAAGATAAATTAAAATGCCCAGTGTGTAATAGTAAATTCATTCCAAGAACGTTTTATCCAGAAGAATCAATATTTTCGACTTCGGATGGAAAAAATTTATCAGGATTTAATGGTTATATTAGCTCAAGAGGTGTTAAGCCTATAGAAGTTATTTTAAGCTCGTGGATTACATACTGTCCTAAATGTAATTATGTTTTAAAGTTTGTTAAGGAAATTGTAAAGAAAGAAAAAATTCAAGCTCAAAGGCCAGAGGTTAAGGAAATTACAGAAAAATATAATAATTATTATTTTGGATTTCCATTTGAAGATTATTCACAATATTTAGCAATGGCTGTGGAAAAAATTAAGGTGGAAATCGATACCTCATTGAAAGATTTAGATTTAGCAGCTTTTGAAAATATGTACGAAATTAAAGATGCTTTTAAACTCTTAGTACGGTTTTATGCAAATTTAGAGAATTATTGCAACTCTCAGTTTTCAGCTGAGAATAATAAGGATCTTGAAAATAAAATAAAAGCTCTTGAGCTATCGGTTGGTATGGAGAAAATTCTTTTAGAATTGAATGAAATTCGAGATATGGCAATTCACAGTGATTATGAATTATCTAGGAATGATGAAAATAAAGTGAATAGAGCTGTAGTTGGTTTTATCTTAAATTTAGTGGAGAAACACATAAAACCTTTAATTGATAGTAAAAAGCTTAAAAGTAGATATAACTACATTGATATTCGAGATCTTAATACTGAAATAAAAATGCATTTAAATGGGTATTTCAGTAAAATTATTAAAAATGGAAGCACCTCAGAAACTCAGATAAGAACTTATCTAGATCAGCTTTTATTAAACTAAAAATAAGTGAGAACTTATTCAATTTTTTTACTTTTTCTTCTTATGAGATTACAGATTATGATATCATCGCCATGTTATAAGAATTTTTGAACTTAGGCTTCATATATTTCATTTATGATTTTGAACGATTTAAAGGTTAAAGTTAACGGAACTTTTTCAAGAGAAATTATTATTGAAGATGATGGGGAAGAAGTTGTTTACATTTTTCCAGATACAAAAGAATTTATTTCAATTCTAAGACGAAAATTAAATAAAGAAATTGTTTTAAAATAAAGAATATAAACATCAAATATTCGCAGTGATTTCAGCAATAATTAACTTATGTTTCTTAGGACAATAAATTTTTAACTGTAGGTTCATTTTAATAATATGGACCTTTTGGGGTGGTCTGAAGTCCCATTGCTGGACGGACCGTAAAATCCTCACAGCGGAAATTGCCCAGGTCAAGGCTTCATGATTATTGTTATCCAGCGTTATGTTCTCGGCGAAGCATTCCCTATAATGGTAGGTATCAGAGCAGTGTCTTTTGAAGGAAAGATATAAGCTTGTAATTAGAAAACCGGCTAGGCCAGGGATGGAACAACCGTAACTATAGGTATTTACGCTTTATAGTAAGGGTGTGGAGAGGCATGACTATCGGCTATAGCACTAGAATTGAGGATTCGAGGCTTGGGTTTTTTATTACATAAAGTTTACTTCCCTTTTTTATCCTCCATTCTTAATTCATAATGGCAAGTTTTTTCATTAGAATTGAGAATGCATTCTTTTATTACGGGGAAAAATTTTAAATCTGGATGTAGAGAATTCAAAATAGATGATATATACGGGATACAAATTGTATCTTGGATTACTCTTGCCCGTTCAGGATTGATTTTCCCCCCTATAGGGCAAAATCGTTTTGAATATCTTAGATAGATATCTAACGCACTATTATCATTTGCTACGATTTTAGTTTTAGCCTTTAAAACCTTATGTATTTTCCTTAAACTATTTTCAACACCAGAAACTCCGCGTTCTCTTAATAATTTGCCTAACTTCGCACCTAAGCTGACAGATATTGATTTAGGAAGATTAGGACCCCCCACATCAATCATCTCGTTAATATATGCCTGAAAAAACTTCAGAGCATCTTTATTTTTTGACATGATACTATTAAGACCTACTATGTTGTGATAACCTTAAAAAAGAATTATATAAATCTCGGATTAAAAGTATTTAATATTTTATATTCTTTTATTATTAATTAGAGTTGTCCAACCAAGATTTAAAAAATAAGTATTATACGAAGTTTCGTCTGTTTGAAACTTTTAGCTTATAATGGCATGTTTTTTGTCCATTTAACGGGATACAGTTAATGATATCCTCTTCAAACTTGTATTGTGGGAAAAGTTCATTTAAGAATCCCTTTGTATAAGGGATACATATATTTTCTTGAAAAACATGCGATCGCGAGGAATTATTAGATCCTCCTATTAAGCAGAATCCTTTAGAGTATTTAACTATTACTTCATAGTGATTATCGTTTAGCTTTTTTACAATTGGTTTTGCTTTCAAAGCAATATAAATTTGTTTCAGAGCACTTTCAATATCTGAAACTAAACTTTTTCCTTTATATATTTTACCTAATTTTGCACCAGATTTAGTAGAAATTGCTTTTGGTAAATTATTTCCACCAATATCAATCATTTCTTTAATATATGCTTGAAAAAACTTCAAGGCATCTTTTACGATAGAATCACCTTACTAAATTTTATAATAAATGTATAATAAACCTACAACCAATATCCCTTTCTACAATGTATATTTGAAGAATTCTAATATTTAAATGTATCCATTAATGTCAAATTTGTAATAGAAAAAAATAGAAAACTCCTCATTGAATTCAAATAAAAGACACTATTTTTTTGATATATATCCGTGTTATTTAGTTAATTTAAACCGGAGTAGCTTGTCTTTATCTTCCTCGGCATATTCAACCCCGATTCTTTTAAGAGAGATAAAAGTTTTATCAAATTGTTTCTCAGTATGGGCAAAAAATAATTTTGAGTCATTTGCAACCGAATCATTTCCATTGAATTCATCTTTAGTAATATTAAAAGCCATACATAATTTTCCTGGACCATTGGTTAAATTTTTAGGTTTTTTACTCTTCCTAATCTTCCGATTTTCGACTATTAGTTCAATCCCATCAATTGGGTATAATTGTCTGATTAACACCGCGCAAGGTATTGCTTCAGGTTCAGTGATAACGTTTAAACAATGATACATACCATATATTAAATAAACATAAAAAGTTCCGGGTTTTTCATACATAATCTTTATTCTTTCGGTTTTTTTATAATTATAAGAATGACAAGCTTTATCCTCAGTTCCGAGATATGCTTCAACTTCTATAATTTCTCCTACCATGGTACCTTTATCTGTTTCTCTTATTAAATACTTCCCTAATAACTCCTTTGCCACTGTTATGGTATTTCTACTGAAAAACTCCCGATTCAACCGTTTAAAATTTGTCAATTATCAATATCCCTTCTTTAAAGAATAATTTATTTAGCAAGAACTATGTTATTAATTATATTAATTCTAATTACTTCTTAAGAATTAGGGGATAATGAGAGCACCAGAAAGAATATTAAAAGTCATAAATCATGAAGAACCAGATAGAATTCCTGCGTTTGAAAGCGCTTTTACAAACGATACAATTTTGAAATATTATCGTATGGAGAGTGTTGGTCGTGGTTACAAAATAATTTATGATTTTTTTAGGAGAGTCGGTATAGACTTAGTTTTAAGTTATGTAAGTCTCTTCCCACGGAAATTTTTCAAAGGAGGATATGTAGATGAATATGGAAGAATAATGAAGTTTGAATCATACAAAGATGGAACAACATTATCAGGATATCATGGAGGAGAATTTCAATCCTTTGAAGAATATGAGAGTTGGGAACAACCAGATCCTTATTTAAATACAAGAATTGAACAATTTAAGTTAGGTAGAAAAACTCAGGAAGAATTAAATAATGAAGTTTTTTCTATTCCAGCTACAGGAGCAATGATGGAATGTACTTGGGAGGGATTTGGAATTGAGACTTTCTCAAGAATAATGAAAAAACCAAAACAAGCAAAGAAAGTTTTTGACGATAGGGGAAAATTCACTGTAGAACTTGTTAAAATTTTAGCGGATAATGATGCTCAGATAATTCTATTATGGGATGACTATGGGTTTAAGAATGGGTTATTTATGAGCCCTCAAAATTACAGAAAATACGTCTTTTCGTGGTTAAAACAAATTTGTGAGGTTGCCCATAAAAGAAATTGTAAGATAATGTTACACTCTGATGGCGATCTATTAGATATTTTTGAAGATATTATAAAATGTGGGGTCGATATAATAAATCCAATTGAACCGATGACCGCAAATCCAGAATATGATATTTTTAAGTTACATCAAAAATATGGTGATCAAATAACATTTTCTGGTAATTTAAGCCCTGTATTATTAGCAATGGGAAAGATTTCTGAAATCGAAGCTAATGCAAAAAGGCTAATTCGCGAGTTAGGACCAAATGGGGGCTATATTTTTGGTTCGGGGCATAGTATTAATCCCGCAGTTACAGTAGATCGATTTGAATCGATGCAAAACATTCGGAGAAAATATGGTAATTATCCAATCAACGTACCTGCTTAAATTTTAGTAATTTCTAAATTCATTTGCAGCGTCAAACATAGCTACTATATTTTGAGGGGGAACTTCTGCTGTGATATTATGAATATTTGCTGCTACAAAACCACCACCAGGTTTCAAGCACCAAAAATTTCTTTTAACTTCTTTTCTTATTTGTTTAGGATTACCAAAAGGTAGCGTAGCTTGTGAGTTACACATACCACCCCAAAAAGCAATTTTTTTCCCAAAACGTTTTTTTAGGCTACAAGGCTCCATATCATATGCCGAAATTTGAACGGGATTAACTGCGTTATATTTAATTTCTGCAAAATGGGGGATAAATTGTGGGATTGAACCACAACAATGATAATTTATCTTTAGGTTTGCTAAAGAATGAACTTTTTCAGAAAGTTTCCTCTCAATGGGCTTTATCAAATCTTTATATGTCCTCAAGTCCATTATAGGGCCAGCTTGTTCTGCGAGATCTCCATTGATACACAGAAAATCTAAGTATTGACCAACTTCATTCAAAAATGTGATGTTGTAATCAACCCAATATTGTAAAAGTCCTTCCATTGCAGCAGTTATTAATTCTGGTTTTTTCTTTAGATATCTTAAAGCTCTAGTGAAACCAAAAAGAAAAGTTGTGTACTCGTAAATGCACCCTGTTGGCGCAGATCCTAATGCAAAATTAGTTCGGTCGTGTAATCCTTTAGCATATTCTTTTAATCCTTCAAATGGGGATTTATCGGTTCCATCAGGCCAATCAAATCCCTTAATATCTTGAACTGTCTTAAAATCCTCAAAGGGATGAAAAACAGGATCGTAATACAAGATGTTCTTTAAATCTTTATTAGCATTATTTCCCCAAAAACATCCAAATTGATCATAAACACCAACATAATTTCCTTCATATTCTACTTCGAAATCATCAATTTTAACCATGCCACCAAGAGGTCGAATATACCTCGTATCGATGTTAAAACGTTCTAATAATATCTCAGATGGAGTTGCAAGTTGCTGTATATAATCGTAGGTTTTAATTTCTTTATCTTCGATTCCAAGATAATCAATAAGTCTTTTATATGCTTTTATATGAATTCCTGATTGGTTTCCACCTAAATCCAATGGAACACTATCGGGTTCCTTATGGTTTAATGTAATCCGTACCCTTTCTCTTGAATTCATTATATTCGGCTTACATTTCAGTTTATTTTATTTTGGATTTCTGTTTTAAGGAAAGGTTCTAAGTTTGCATTACAAGCTACAAATGGAAATCTAACATCTATTGATAATGGAAAATCAATCTCAGTCCCGTTTAACGAAAAAAATTTTCCTCCGGCTTCCTTTAAAATCAACAATCCTGCTGCTACATCAACTAACCTATTACTATTCCTCATGTTAATAAAGGCTTCCATATTACCACCTGCTACTTGACATAAAGTTAGTGCACTGCTTCCCAATATTCTCATTCGATAAAATTTTCTTATTATTGGCATTAGATCTTGAAAAACTTTCATAAAATTTTCCTTAGGGAGGTTGAGTTCAAAAAAGCATTTTTGAGAAATATCTAAATTAGAGACTTGGATTTTTTTATCATTAAGAAAAGCACCCTTTCCTTTCTCTGCCCAATAAATATCTTTAGTGTTCAAATTAAGGACAGTAGCTTTTCTGATATCACTTATTTTTGTACCAATCGCTGATGCTATTGATACAGAACAGTAGGGTACACCTCTAACCGCATTATTTGACCCATCTAATGGATCCACGATTAAAGTTAATTGATTCTCCTTTGCTTTTTCTTTATCACCTATAAATTTTTCCCCCACTTCTTCACTAATTAATAATAAATCAATACTGGCTTCCTCTAACGTTTCAATTATAGCATTTTCAGCAACAATATCAATATTCATTGATATATCTCCCCCAGCACCTCTTTTAGATTTTATAGCAGCTTCTTTTGTCCCCAAAAGGGGAGAAACTACATCAAATACATTTAAAGTGATTTGTTTCAAAAAATTAATAGTGAATCCCATTTGAATCAAACAGAGAATTATTAGATAAAGAAGTAAAAATTAGTTATTATCTTTTTTCGTTTCTTGAAATTATGGTTTTTACTAGATCCTTTATTTTGAAATCTTATATTTTTCAATTATCCATTTATCTACTACAAACCTCTGAAACATCTCTTTATTATTTACATCATATACTGAATGTACTGTTGATTTAGGTATCCAATACTCCTCACCAGATTCTAACGTAATCATTAAAGCCTTAGGACTATCAACTTTTATTTTAGCATTTATATCGAAGGTATCTATAGAAGTATCATATTCAGTAGTTTCTACAATATGTAAACCATCTCTAGCCGTAATATATTCTGCAAAAACCCCGTATTCAGATTCCTCATCAACTTCTTGTTTTTCCTTCCTCTCAGATTCGAATGTCCCACTCGTAGCAAACTCTATTTTCTCAGATAATAGATGCTCAAGCAGTAACGTTAAAAAATTCAAATTAGGAAATCTGAGTTTCTTCATATAATTCCCGATCTTTATCAGCAATACTTGACGACTTTTATCTTCCCATCCGGCATAAATCTCTGTTTTGCGATCTTTAAATACATGAAATCCTCTCCAATTTGCACTTCTTCTATATAGAACTTCTAAAATACATATTATTTCTTCAATTGATAGTTTAACAGTTTTCCCTTCCCCCTTAACTGGCCTCTCCCAAGCCCCATCATCCTTCCTATTAATACAACTAAGGAAAACGTAAGGAGTAATTTTTGCTGGGCTAGAAATTAATAAACTTGATTTTTGCCCATAAAACGTTTTTGTGTGAAAATCTCCCATTACAATACATTCTCGTTTTATTTTGTTAAGTAAGCTTCTAATTAACTAATAGAATTATAATTATATATTGATTTAAATCTGATTAATTAAACTCAAGTTTTCTTCTAGAATAAAGAAATAAGTAAATGTTTTATTAAACTTGATTTTATATTACTGTATATCAATTCTATTAGTTGTGATTAAAAATGGAAAAAAAAGAGGGTGAATCTGTAAAGCAAAATGAGAAAAGAGCAATAATCAGTAGCTCAGGGAGCCTAAAAGAATATGAAGAACATATAAGCGTATCTGGCTCAGCAAAAATCTCGGGTGGAAAAATAAATAAATCCATACGAGTTTCAGGTTCAGGTCGAATTAATGGGGATTTGGAATGTAATGGGCTTACTTCATCAGGATCTTTAAAAGGATCAGGTAATATAAACGCGCATGGAGATGTAAGTAGCTCGGGTTCTTTTAATATTGCTGGATTTCTTTATGGAGATGAAAATGCGGATTTTTCTGGTTCAACGCAAATAGGTAATCTTGTTAATATCCAAGGTTCTTTAATTGCATCTGGTTCTTTCAAAGCAGGACATTTTGTGAGAGGAGAACAAGGTGTAACCTTTTCTGGTTCTTCAAATGTTAACGGAAACTTATCTTCTGAAAAAAAGATTAGAATAGAAGGGAAAACACATATAGAAGGAAATGTCGTTGCTGAAGATATCCTAATTGGAGCTTCAGAAACTATAAGAAAAAAGCAACATTATATAATCCACGGGAGTGTTTTCGCTAAAAACATTGTAAACATTGGGAGGGCGCATGTTGAAGGTGATATTAAAGGCAGAGATGTAACAATTGGTAAAAATACGGAAGTTCTTGGCACTATTTACTATGTCGATAATATCGAAATTAATGAGAAAGCAAAATTACCGAAAGATCCGGTTCAGATTAAAATAGATGATTTATAAACATTTACATTAGTTCAATTTCTACAAGCACTGACTCGGGAATTTGAATCTTCATAATGAGATGCATGCTTCTTTCATTAGCAATTATTTCAAAAAGACGTTTATGAATACGCATCTCAAATTTTGCCCAGGTAGCAGTTCCTTGTCCAGAGGGCGCTTTTAATATTGGCACACGTAATCTTTTTGTGGGAAGAGGAATAGGTCCGTTCTTTCTAATACCCTGTGAGTCGCACCACTAACAAGAGGTTTGAAAGTGTTTTGCACACAGACTCAATTTGTCCGCATACCGACTTAAGTGCGTCTAATTGAGTAGAAGAAAGCCTTATTCTAGCTTTTTGTATTTTTTTACTCACCAAATCTTTTAATCATATTATTATCTAAAAAGAGTAGTTCAAATTAAATTTTATTATTTTAGTTCTTGAAATCTGAGTTTTTAAAGGGTATATGTATTATATTAAGCTATTCCCAATAAGAATTTATTTCCTAAATTTACTCTTTTTAGATATTTTTTTGCAACTTCCAAACATTTTAAAGCCTGCTCTCGAGCTGTAACTCTTAAATCTCTCATTTGATAATCTCCGTGGAATATTAATAAGCTATAAGGAATATTTTTATTAATAGAACTGATGAATTTCGCAATTAACTCAACTTCTTCATAGGTAGTATATCCCGGGACTAATAGGGTGCAAGCACTCATCTCTGGCATATCTTGACCTCTCGTTCCAAAATAGTTTTCAGCTAGAAATTTAAAATTATCAAGGGTTCGTTTATTACTTACTCCACATAAAGCAAGATTTAATTTTTCATGGAATGTCTTTAAATCAAATTTAATATTTCCTCCTGAATTAATAGCAATTTGCATGCATTTTTCAATTAAATTTCTGTTTCCTGAACCATTCCATTCGAAGCATACTCGAAATTTACGTTTTTTCTTTTCTTGTTTAATTTTTTCTAGTATTTTGTTAGATAAATTAATTGAAAAAGGCAGCTGAGCTTCTGGGGTACCACCAAAGTAGCAGATGCATGTGATATCCTTATTATTAACAATCTGATTTGCGAGCATTTCAGCGTTAAATAGATTTCTTTTTGAAAAATGTTTATGAGAGGAATTCTGGCAGAATAAACAATTAAAGGTACAACCATACAAAAATGCAGCATAACTATATGTCCCAAACTCAGGGTCTTCATAATCTGAATATTCCGGAAATCCAACTGATGACCCTGCTGGGCAAAACCAGGCATTACAACAGTTTGTTGGATTTGGATCAATATAACCATGAATATATCCTTTAGATTTAGATGGAAAAGGTAAATCACCAGTTTTCTCTCTGTGGATATTCCTTAATCCACAATAACTTACATCATTTTGAGAGAGGGAACATTCATTTATACAATAATTGCATTTTAACTTTATATACGGTTTTTGTGCTTTTGGTGGTTCTTTAGGTAATTCTACAAGTTTTCTCACTTGCTCATGAACTGTATAAATATGTGGCTTTACTTTGGTCCAATCTCCTTCCAAAACACATTTTCTGCACACTTGAAGGATCTCAGATATTGCACTATCTTTTTCCCCACAAAACTTACAGGTTCCCATTTTTATACTCTTTTCTTTAATAGCAAAAAGGTTTGACCAGATTTTTGTTTTGGGTTGCTTTTCACCATGAATCCTTCAAACCCATTTTTAGTAAATGAATTATTAAAAATAGTTAATTCTTGATCATCTATAGGATAAAATTCAATGATTGTTCTCCCCTCCTTCTTCAAAATTTTGCCTAAATATTTTGCTGTATTATTGAGAAGCTTAATTTTTTCACCAAAATTCTTATTTCCATGGATAATAAAGTTATAGGAGGAGATCGAAATGATATGATCAATAACATTTGCTCTAATCGGTAGATAATTAATATCAGCTAAAATTAATAATAATGATTTTTCAAATTTCATATCTTTCTTCTTTTCTCTTGCTTTTAATAACATATCAGGTAAAATATCTACGCCTATTACAATAAAACCATTTTCAATTAAGACCTCGGAAGAAAAACCCGTCCCACACCCTAACTCTAAAATTAGTGATGAATCTTCCATTTGTATCCCATCCACTTCACTATTATCTAATTTTTCATCAAAAAGATATTGGATGCTTAACATAGTAGCTCTCTTTTGATTACGCTCCATCCATCTTGAATTATTATATTCATCAGCCTTGTCATTAATATAATCAAATGGAAATCTAGGTAAACGGTGTCTTACCATTTGGGATCACAATTCTAAAAAAAACGGTTATTTAAATATTAATAAATGACTAAATTCAATTAAATATAGTAAATTAATTTATACTTAATCAAGACAAAAAATAGTAGGATTATGACTCAGAAAATTTTAATTAAGAAAAGCGATGAGATATTGGTGAGTAAATGATGAGTAAAGTCGTACTCGTGGTCGACGATGAACCAGACATTTTGAATCTAACAGAAAAGTTCTTAAATTTAGGAGACTTTAAAACTCTTACAAGTGCTAATGCAAAAGATGCAATGAGAGTTATAGAAGAACAATACAAGAGTATTGCCCTAATCCTCCTCGATGTTATGATGCCGGGAAAGTCAGGAATGGATGTATTACGTCAAGTAAAGGAGGAAGAACGCTTCAAGCATATTTTAGTTGTACTTTTCACAGTTAAGAGTTTTGCTGAAGATATCCAAAAAGGCAAGAGATTAGGTGCAGATGGGTACATTACAAAACCCTTTTCGGGTAAAGACCTGTTAAATTATGTTCAAGAAATGCTTAAATAGCCTTCATTAGTAAAGACCATCGGATTTTGGGTTTTAGCTGTTGATTTCTCTTTGAGTTATGAGCAATCTTTTTTTATTTATTTAGAGAGAGACTTGATTTAAATAGTTAGGGATATATTCTTTAAATAAGAAGTAAATGAAAGAATTTAGAGTCAATGATTACATCACACTTAAGCTTGAAAGCGATGAGACGATTATTTATGTAAAAAAGCAACAATTTATTCAATGCAAATTTTTACTGTTAAATATTCCCGTTGATCAAATTACCTCACTTGATGAAATTAACTCGATTGATGAAGCGGCTGAAGAATTAGATAATTCTTTAGAACATGATGACCACGCAATTGAGCTTGAAATACCTCCTGGAGTGCAATTCTGGGCACACAGCTCCAACTTGCAAGTTTGGGCAGAGAATAATTATGACACGCGTCTTTTACACAGCAACCTTGCGTTTCCGTTATTGAAAAAATTAAGCGAGGTAGGGGATCCGTTGGCGAAACAAGTATTCAAAACAGAAATTATCCAGAGATATAAAAGCGGGCATAAAGCGACAATGAAATTTCTTGAGATTGAGGGATTTTTAAAATTCCTGAGTTTTGACGAAGTTATGGATTTGATACTCATTCAAAAGGACTTTATCTTTCTAATGGATTTATTAGATCAGTTAAACGCTCTAGGATACAATCTAACAATGGAAGAATTGCTTTATAGAGTAGGAATTGACAATAAAAGAGTAGTAGAAATAGATCTTCACGAGCATCAGCTTGAATATTTTCCAAAAGCGATTCTAAAGTTTGATGCATTACAAGTTTTAATACTCTATAGTAATAAAATAAAGGAGCTTCCTAGCAAAATTTTCAAGCTTAAATTGTTAAGAAAATTATTTCTTGGCTCTAATAAATTAAGATTCCTTCCTAATTCTATATGCCAGTTAGAATATCTTGAAGAATTCTGGATTGGAGGTAATAAATTGAGTTGCCTTCCAAAAGAGCTAGGGCAATTAACAAATCTCAAATCATTAAAGCTTTCTAATAATCGACTAAGATGTCTTCCAAAAGAGTTAGGGCAATTAACAAATCTCGAATTATTAATCCTCTCTCACAATCGGTTAAGATGTCTTCCTGATTCAATTTGTCTACTGAAATCTCTTAAAGATCTGTCTCTTAATAGTAATAAATTAATGAGCCTACCAGAAGGTCTTTCAAACTTAAATTTTCTTGAAGCCTTATTCTTAGGAGATAACCTTTTTAAGAAAGTTTCTAAACGGATTGTTAGCTTATCACTAAAAAGAAAAGATTTTTAATAAATAAAGAAAAGAAAATTTCTCAGGTTCAATTACTCAAAGAGAAATCAACAGCTAAAACCCAAGATCCGATGGTCTTTACTAATGAAGGCTATTTAAGCATTTCTTGAACATATTTTAACAAGATTTTTAATAATAAAGAAAAAAATAACAATAGCCAATATTTATTCTAGGTCCATAATTTTTATCGCAAAGATTTCTGAATGTAGAACATTGAAATGGTGGTCTAATATATCTCTTAAGAGATGTTAAACTTTTTCATGTAAAGAGCTTTTAAAATTTTATTTATTCTTTTAATCCTAATGTTATCTTAATATTTTTCTAGCATGAATTATTTCAATAAGTAATCACCATCATTTATTAAAATTCATTAAAATTTATTGAGAACTAAAATGACAGTAAAAATAGTTGTTATTGGAATGGGTTACGTTGGAATTCCAATGGCGGTATTACTTGCTGATGTGGAGAATCTATACGTCACTGGTATCCAAAGACAATCAAAGCGTTCAGGTTGGAAAATAGAATGGTTAAATAGTGGAAAAAACCCTTTTGAAGGAGATGAGCCAGGTTTAGATGATTTGATAACTCGTGTGGTAAAGAATGGAAAGTTTAACGTTACAGATAAATATGATGTAGTAGATGACGCGGATTTTATTTTAATTGATGTCCAGACTCCAGTTGACGAAAAAAGGATACCCCGTTACGAATCATTAAAAGATGTATCAAAATTGGTAGCACCACACATGAAAAAAGGAGCCACAGTTATTATTGAATCAACGGTTGCCCCTGGAACTACAGATAATATAGTCGCACCAATCTTAGAAAAACGTAGTGGAATGAAAAGAGGAGAAGATTTCTACTTAGTTTATTCGTTTGAACGGGTAATGCCAGGAAAACTACTCGAATATATAATAGATCTTCCGAGAGTAATTGGAGGAGGCTGCGATATAGCAAATAAAAATGCCCTATTTTTATATAACAAAGTAGTAAAAAAAGAGCTCCAAATAACTGACACTTTAACAGCAGAATTAACAAAATGTATAGAAAACACATACAGGGATGTTAATATCGCATTTGCCAACGAGATGGCCTTGGTTGTTGAAGATTTTAATAGAAATATTTTTGAAATTGTCGAGTTAATAAATAAAAGGCATGATAGGATGATGCTTTATCCTGGTTCTGGTGTAGGTGGACATTGTTTAACAAAGGATCCACATCTCCTTGTATATGGTCATCGTACTTATACTGAAAACAAATATAATTCCGAAATTTTATTAAAATCGAGAAACCTTAACGATTTCATGCCAGAACATATGGTTGAATTGTTAGAAGAAGCACTTAAAGTGGCAGATAAATATGACAATTTAAAAATTGCTTTAATGGGTGTTGCGTATAAAGCTGATTGCGATGATACTAGAAATACTCCAACAGAAAAAATCATTCTCTTTTTAAAAAATCGTTATCATTCCCATAATATCGAATATATAGCACATGATCCATGGGTTACAGAAAGAGATTATAAAGAAACGGAATTAACATCTGATTTTAACAAGGTAAGTAAAAACGCTGATGCCTTAATATTTGTTACGAATCATAAACAATACTATTCCACTAACCTTGATGAACTTAGAAAAAATATGAATATTAATCCAATTATAATCGATGGTCGTAATATCTTTGGTAAAGAAGTGGTAGAGAGTAAAGGTTTTATCTATAGAAAGATAGGAGAAGGTCAAGATAGGACAAAATAAATTAAAGAAAAGAATATTAATTTTCTAATCTCTTGTTCTCGCAGAACTTAAAATTAAATCCTAACATTTTACAATTTAATTTCTTGAGATTTAATTATTTTTGGTTTTTTCTTGCCTGTTTTTCTTCTCGTTTTTTTATTTGTTGTGCTCTTCGATACCACATTCCAATCAGTGATCAAGTTGTAGTATAACAACTATCATCAAAATCTAAATTTAGAAAATCTTCTTCATCTTCCATTTTAATATACCTCTCAATTTCTTAATTTATCTGTAGTTAATAACAGATAAAAGAGTGGCTATTATAAAAGATAAAAACCATCACAAGTAATTGAACTTTTTATAATTAAAGCTTATTTTTTGTTAATTGAACATGAATGTAGAGTAAATTTTAATTCGTATGATTATCTCGAATTCTTTGCGGAATTCTTAAGGTTAAACCCTATCATTTGTCGATCTAATCTTTGAGATTTTTTTTTTTTTAATTTTTTTTGTTGTCGTTTTAATTTCATTAATTTCATTGCTCTAATACTATTTATGATGTCATCTACCACGTTTCATCCATAACGATAACAGTCGTTATATCCCGAATTGTTATTAATTCTATATTTCCATTCAGACATTTGAATCTTTTAAAATAATGTTATTTGATTAAATGATAGAAAAAAGAACTAGTATATTATGATTATGGTAATAAATATAAAGAAATTTCAGCTTACCCTAAATTCGTGTGATCTCATAATAATAAATAAATTTTTATAACCATAATCCTACTTTTATTTAAAATCTAAAAATTTCATAGAATTGTTGGGAAAATATGATTTTACAAATAGATTATTGGGCTATTATCGGAAGTTTTTTTAATTGGGTTGCCGAATCTGGTGCTATAATGATGGTTCTTTCAGGATTCATGGCTATTACTTGGTTGGGTTTTGAAAGAAAACGGAGAGGATCATTTACGAAAAGAAAGGCAGAAGAGGAATTCAATGTAACTAAATTTCTTAGAGGGTTATCTTATTTAGGATTAATTCTAGGAATATTTGTTGTATGGAGCGGGGTAACAAGCTTAATTTTAGATATTTCTCCCAGTTTTGACTATGCAAGATTAAACCCTGGGGTAAACCCTCCTGGTGATGGAGAGGCTAACCACTTTACAAGTATATTCTTGATTGTGATAGGAACAGCAATGTTTTTCAAGCCTATTTCTGATTTGCCTCTTGCTAGTATAATTGGTCTTTTAGCAGGCACAGCTACAGCTTTTGTAATATCTTTAATTGTTCCAGATTGGGCTGTAAATTTAATTGCAGGAGTTATAAATCCAAAATGGATATTAGTGATAATATTTATCATAATAACAGTCATAGTTGCGATATCAGTTAAATTTTATATAGGTGTTTTAAAAGCTATATCTAAATTTCTCAGTTGGCCTCCTATTGCCTTTGTAATCATGATATTCTGCTTGGTTCAGGGATTCGCTTTATGGATTTTTGGTGTAAGTATATTCGGATTTAATATCCTTTAATATTAATAACATTTTTTTTTCTTATTGTATAAAAATAAGCTGAAAGCCTCGTTTATTTAACAATTTTAAATAGCTTTAAGTATACTATTTAAGTAATAATTCACAGATTAAACATAATGGCGGGTTTTAAAGAATTTAAAAAAGAAATCTCTGAACTGAGGAACAGTGTGGATAATTTAACGAAAGAATTGCATGAAACAAATATTACTATAAGAGATTCCTTAAAAATTACTTCTGAAACTATAAAAGAGATGAGCAGATCTTTAGATAATACAATGAAAACAATGTCAGATTTAACTATTCAGATGAATGTAAGAGATACTGTATTAAAAAGTCTTGGACTTGATGAGATAATTCCGGATTTCCTTAGGAAAAAAAAATAAACATCAGTTATTTTATTTCTATTCCATTTTCGCTTCCTTCTTCCATCTGGTAATAACAAGATTCAAAATAATTAGAGAGATAATATACACTACGGTTATCAGAAACCATAAAATAACTTCGTTGGTATTATTTTCAATCATTCCCATGATAGCTTTATAGATAAAAAAAACACTAAATAGTGCCAATAACCGAATTCCCGATCTTGACCTGTCCATGATACACAATAAATTTCGATTTATGCATTAAAGTAATATATTACTTAAAATTAAAAGTATAATATACACCAAATAAATTAGGTTTGAATAATGTCTGAAAAGCCCCCACCTATATGCTATATTTGTAGTAAGAACTGTGAAAGTTCAATGGAGGATACCTATTATTGTATTTGCGACATCGCAATTTGTAGTGATTGCATTAACTCCGTTAAGAAAAATAAGAACATTTGGGTTTGTCCTCATTGTAAAGAAGAAAATAATCTTGAGCAAAGTAAATTATTTAGGTCTACATAATAATTTATTTTCAAATAATCGTCGATGATGAAAATAAAAAAGTAATGATCAAAAATGATTAAATTGAGGAAGTCTGAGAGAGACGATTATTTGTATAAAATGTTTAAAATTCAAAAATAGTAAAGATATAAACTATTATAAGCCTTCTGTATTTTAATACTTAAGATAATTATTATGTTATTAGATTCCTTTGACTACAAGCATAATTTCAAAAGTTGTAGAATTAGAAAATTGTAACAAAGATTTGCTAGTAAAGGCACTCTACACAGCAAAATTTTGGGAAACAGTGAATCCAGCTAAAAAAATGGAAGCAAAATTTATCTCTCCCAATGTCTTATATACTAAGGTAATAGATGAGATTGTGAAAATTCCCGTCGAAATGGAAGGTGAACTAGTTTTACAAGATCAGGGTGAACAGGAAGATGGAAAGGGACGATTGATTGAGATTAATGTTCGGAATAATAAAGATGTAAAAGAACTTGAAGGAAGATTGAGAATAAAAGAACTATCAACAAATCGAACAAAATTTGGAGTATTTGTAAGCAGTTTTAAAATGGATAGCGATTTTCTTAATTTGATTGGAAAAAATGCTTCAGAACTTACTTTAAGAAATAAAATAACAGAAATGGTAAGAAAATTAAAACATTGGGTTAAAAATAATTCTTTAAATGATCTATTTTAATTTAACTCGTAGTTAGATTATAAAAGGGAAATTAATTAAAGAGGTGTTAAGGATTAATATATGGATCATGGAATCTGACTCAGGGATTACACTGGTATATAAGGCATACATGGATTTTCCTGTTAATGAGGATCTTGTTTCTGGACTCTTAACGGCACTTAACCAGTTTACAATAGTGGAATTTAAGCAAGGAATTGATTCAATTGAGATGGGTGGACTTCGATGGGTTTATATACAAGATAAGGACACAAACCTCCTTTTCATTGGGGCTGATTCGAAAGAAGTCAAGAGTGATATGTTAAGATCAAGGCTTGATGTTATTAGACATACATTTATTCAAAAATATGCTGAGAGAAAAACCAGCTGGCAAGGTAAATGGACGGGGAATGTGGAGATTTATAAGCCATTTGAGAGCATTATTGACGAATATTATACACAATGGAAACAAGCTGAGAGAATAACTACTGTTGCTGAATTTTTCGATATGTTAGGTATTTTTCAACAGACATTAAATTTAGTTATTAATGTAATTGAAGTACATTTATCTGATAAAATAAAAGAAGAAGTTTATAATAAAATTGAAGAAATGTTCGATAATTATTCAAAGTTAGATAACGTTATAAAAAATCCAGAATTGAGTCAAGTAACATTTCAGAGAAAAATTGGTATGGATATCATTAGCATAAATCCTATGAATTGTGATATGCATGTAGTAGAAAAGGAACTTATAAATTTGATTAAAAATATGGTTGAAATCCTCAAGATTGAAGAAGGGTATTTCACAAGTTTAAAATTTTTCATTGAAGAGAACATTTTTGATTACCTACTCTCTAATTATTCTCTATTAAACGATTTGAATTTGTTTTTATTTTTCCTTCGCTTATTTCTAATTAAATAATTTAAAATCAAATTTCTCAATTAGTTTTTTTCAATTGATAAAAATAAAGAAGATCTCGATTAATTCGCACTAAAACTTAACGATACAAACCTCAAAATTCATTTAGTTAAGTTTAAATAGATTTATTAAAATGTATTTATTAGAATTATTATCTAATTAAATGAAAACAATCTTAAACAATTATGAATATTATCCTTCTCATCATTCTTTTTATATTGTTTGGATTAATAATTCTAAGCTATTCGAAATCTAATTTAGATGTTGTAGCAATTTCACTTTTATGTTGTTTTATTGCAGCAACTATCACTGGTGCAGTCATAGGGATAGGATTTGATACTTTTATTGGATTTATTGAATGGGAAGCAATTATTATAATATTAAGCATGAGCCTGATAACAAAGATAGCTCAGGATTCGAATATTTTAGAATTTATAGCTGTAAAGCTTTTTAAATTATCAAAAGGTAACCAAAGAATATTTTTTTGGCTTCTCTGTATAATTACTACTCTTCTAGCTTCAATTATAAGCGATGTAGTTGTGGTTTTAATATTAGCACCTATAGTAATTCGACTTTGCCACTTTCTTAAAATAAAAGCTGGAACTTACCTTCTAGGAATGACGATTTGTATTAATATTGGCTCAATATTAACTCCTTTCTCAAGTGGAGAAAACATTATTATTTCTACTGCATTTTCCGAGCTCAACACACTTTATTTTATTCAGTTTTATTGGATATTTTCATTCCTTTTATTGTTTGGCACAATTTTTCTTTTAGATAAATTTGTTTTAAGTAAAGAGCCAAAAATAGAAGAGTTACAAAAAAAATATGTTCTAGATTTAATAGATACTGATACTATGGTAAAAAATAAAAGGATGTTTTATTTTAATGGAACGGCTATAATAATAACAATTATTCTGTTTGGTATTCTCCCACTACTATATTTAACCGCGGTAATTTCTGCGATAATATTGGTTCTCGCTAATAAAAGTTATACAAAAAAATCTATGAGTGAAATGTTAAAAGATATTGAATGGGAAATCCTGTTCTTTTTCATTTCACTATATGTAGTCGTTGGTTGCCTTATAGAAGCTGGATTTGGAGAGCTTTTTGAATTGATCCCGTTTGAGGCTTTAAATCCATTTGTTTTAGCTTTTCTTATATTAATAATCATTAGTTTTATCTCTGGTGTTGTTGCAAATACTCCAACAGCGTTAATTTTTATCCCGATAATTGGATTATTAATAGAACCAGTGTCCAACGGTGGTTTTGGTTTCTCATCAATTCCCTTGTTTTTTTCACTTGTAATCGGTATCAATCTTGGTGGAAATTTCTTGCCTTCAGGAGCAGCTTGCGATATGATGACTCTAAAAATTGCACGAGATTCAGGAGTAGAAAATTTCAATTACAAACGGTTGTTAAAGATGGGAGCTATATTTGCTTTTGTTCACATCGGTATAGCGATATTGTATTTATTGATCTTAGTCCCATTTTTTGGATAGAAAATCACTATAGGAATTATTGAAATGATATGTGAATTGAAGAAATGTTAAATAAAGTTTTTTGGGTTAAATCCATCCTCTAAGTCGCATTGCCGTTAAAACTCTCTCTATAGAAATGATATAAGCGCCCATTCTGTTGTTTGTATCGAATTTTGCCGCTTCGTCAACAGTAGAACGATAAGCTCGTGTCATAACTCTATCTAATGCTTCAAAAACTTCTGCTTCTGTCCAAAAATAGCGATAATAGCCTTGTACCATCTCAAAATATGATACAGTAACTCCTCCTGCATTACATAAAAAATCAGGAATTACGAGAATTCCCTTCTCAGAAAGTTTTTGATCAGCATCTGGAGTAGTTGGACCATTAGCAAGTTCAGCTACAATTTTACAGTTAATATTTTCAGCATTCTTCCTAGTTATGACATTTTCTAAAGCCGCAGGAACTAATACATCACATTCTAGCTCTAACAATTCTTTATTTGAAATTTCTTCAGAACCTTTTAATCCAACAACAGTTGATGTCTTTTCTTTAAAAGAGGCTACTTCATAGGGATCAATACCATTTTTATTGAAAATCCCTCCTTTAGAATCAGAAACTGCAATGATATTACAATTAAAATCATCATGTAAAATCTTTGCAACCCAGGAACCAGCATTTCCATAACCTTGGACTACTACTTTCGCACCATTTAAATTTAAGTTCAAGTCTTTTGCTGCTTCTCTGATAGTAAAAACTCCGCCTTTAGCCGTTGCAATTGACCTTCCAGCACTACCACCTAACGGTAAGGGTTTTCCCGTAATGACTGAAGGTGCATGCCTACGGACTATGGTTTCGTATTCATCGAGCATCCACCCCATTATCTGGGGATTTGTGTAAACGTCAGGAGCAGGAACATCAATATTTGGTCCAATAACATCAGCAAGCCGTCTAATATAGCTTCTTGCTAGAGTTTCGAGCTCTCTTTTACTCATCTCTTTTGGATTACAAATTATTCCACCCTTAGCACCACCCAAGGGGATATCAACACAGGCTGTTTTCCATGTCATCCACGCAGATAAGGCTTTTATAAGAGAAGCAGATTCATCAGGATGCCATCTAATCCCCCCTTTCATAGGCCCTCTAGCAGAATTATACTGACATCGAAAACCTTGAAATGTTTTAATTGATCCGTTATCCATCTTCATGGTTATTTTAATTTGTATGAATCGTTCTGGAACGCTTAAGGCTTCATAGATTTCACTATCATAATTAATCAGCTTGCAAGCATCGTAAAGTTGTTTTTGGGCTATTTGAAATGGATCTAAATTTTCACTCATATTATTCAGTCTCAAAATGAATTTTTTTCAATTTTTAAGAAATAATAATAAAATATCTGAAGAAATCTGTATTTTATTTAGGATAATTTGAATAATAATTCATTATATAAAACACTTCTAATACATGAGTAAAGCGGGAAAGATCTGGGAAATCATCAAAAATTTTAAAGTAAGTAATAAATGTTAATACATTTATAGATATTTTAATTTTAGATATTGGTTCATAGCTTTAGCTGCGATTCTCCCGGCACCCATTGCAGATATCACTGTTGCTGCTCCTGAAACTATATCTCCCCCAGCATAAATCGCTTCGATATTTGTTTGACCATTTTCATCCGCTATAATATTCCCCCACTTATTTAATTCAAGAGCGGGATAAGTTGAAGTTAGTAAAGGATTGGCATTGTTTCCTATCCCTATAATAACTAAATCGGTTTTTATAATAAATTCTGAGTTTTCAATTGGTAGTGGTCGCGCCCTTCCAGAACTGTCATGTTCTCCTAGTTTCATTTTAACTACTTCTAATTCTTTGACCTTGCCTTCTTCATTCCCATTAAATCTAACAGGATTTGTTAAAAGTTTGAAAACGATTCCCTCTTCTTCCCCATGATGTACCTCTTCTAATCTTGCTGGCAGTTGTTCCATAGCCCGTCGATATACAATTGTAACTGTCTTCGCCCCAAGTCTTAATGCTGTTCTCGCTGAATCCATAGCAGTATTCCCTCCACCAATGACAACTATATTTTTACCTTTCACAATAGGTGTTTTATATTTGGGAAATTCATAAGCCTTCATTAAGTTGGTTCTAGTTAAATATTCATTAGCAGATACTATTCCTTTTAAATTTTCTCCAGAGATACCTAAAAATCTTGGGCTACCGGCACCAATCCCTATAAAAATTGCCTTAAATCCCATAGATTGTAAGTCCTCAATCGTTAAGATTTTTCCAATAATCATATTATATTCAATAGTTACGCCCAACATTTTGAGGGTTTCAATTTCTTCTTCCACTACTTCTTTTGGGAGTCTAAACTCTGGAATTCCGTATACCAAAACTCCACCACCCTTATGGAAAGCTTCAAAGATCGTAACATTATATCCAAATCTAGCCATATCTGCTGCACAAGTAAGTCCTGCTGGACCCGAACCTATTATAGCCACTTTAATATTGTTTGGGGGCTCACAATCAGGACATTCCTTAAGTTGATTTGCTCTTTCCCAATCTGCTATAAATCTCTCAAGATTTCCTATAGCTACAGATTTAAACCGCTTTCGCATAACACATTTTGATTCACATTGGCGTTCTTGTTGACATACTCTCCCACATATTGCAGGTAAGATATTATATTCTTTTAAGCTCCTGATGGCTTCTTGAATTTCTCCATCTTTTACCAGTCTGATAAATTCTGGAATATTGATATTAACTGGACATCCTTCAACGCAGAGGGGTTTTGCGCATTGTAAACATCTTTTTGCTTCCTCTTTTGCAGTTTCAGTATTATAACCTAAATTAACTTCTTCAAAGTTTCTAACTCTTAGGTTAGGATCTTGTGTTGGCATTTCATGACGAGGAATTCGAATAAGTTTCTTCTTTGGTGCACTCTCACCCATTGCTACCACCTTTATTGAATTTTTCTATAGCTTTACAAGAGTGGTTTTGATAAATGGAGATCTCAGGCTCTTCAAACCTTTCATTACGAGATAATAATTCATCCCATTTGATTTGATGACCATTGAACATTGGACCATCTATACATGCAAATTTGGTCAACTCTTTTCCATCCTGAAGTAATGTTAGGCGACAGCACCCACACATTCCTGTCCCATCAATCATGATAGTATTCAAACTTACAAAAGTAGGGATGTTTCCGTTTTCTTTAGTATAGATTGAAGCATCTCTCATCATATAAGTGCATCCAATAAAATAAGCTCTGTCTACATCAATACCCCGGTTGAACATGTGCTTTAATCCTACTTGAATTTTACCTTTCAAACCTTTAGAACCATCTGAGGTGCAGTAAATTATAAAGTCTGAAATTTCTTCAAATTCCTCTTCTAAATAAAATAAATTCTCATTTCGAGCCTCTAGAATTACATTTACTTTATTTCCAGCGGATTTTAAAGCTTTAGCTATAGGATAAATTGCCCCATTTCCATAACATCCGCCTGCCAATAAAACCGTGCCAAAATTTTTAATTTCGATATCCTTTCCTAATGGACCAACTATGCTATATAAATAATCCCCCGCATTAAGATCTGTTAATTTCATTGTGGAATATCCTGCTTCCTGGAAGAAAAGAGTTATAATTCCTTTATTTGGGTCCCAACTGGAGATAGTTATTGGAATTCTTTCACTCTTCTCATCCTTCATTAAAATGACAAAATTGCTTGGTTTTGCTTTTTTAGCAATTAAAGGTGCTTCTATCACTAATTGGAAGAAGTTGATCGCAATTTCGTTATTTGATATAACTTTAAATCTAGTTTCAATTAATTCTATGAGCGGAACATTAGATTCTTTACTATCTTTTTTAAAACCGCGATAGTCAATTAAATGCTTTAGATCTTTTACTTGATCTGATATCGATTCCCCTCGATATTTAAACAATTCCAATTTTGAGGGTTGGTTAATATATTCATAAATTTTCTCCTCAAAAGAAAGTAGAGGTATTTTTAAATTTTCTATAAAACCTTCAAAATTATGTACATTATTATCAGAGTACTCTTTCTTCATTTCTTCAAAAATTCCATCAGAATTGGAGAAATTGAAATCTTCACCCATCAAACTATCGTATTGCTTTGCTAATTCACAAAAAATTTTCCAGTCTGGTTTTGATTCACCTACATTTGAAGAGGCTTTAAAAAATTGACTGATTGATTGCTCAGTACTTAAAATTGATCCTGAGTCCTCTATAAATGTACATGTTGGAAGAATTACATTGGCATATTGAAAGCAGTCTGAAGGATATATATCTTGTAAAATTAGAAATTCAACATCCTTCAGGAAATCTGGATTAACCACTCTCTCGGTAAGGTAAAGAGCTTTTATTTTCCCTCCTTTAATATTCTTGATAATTTCTTCGTGAGATTTCCTGTTGCCTAAATTTAAATTTTTACAAACACCGATGATATTTGCATTTCTCCAGAGATGATCTGAGTGATTACTATTAGGAATTATACCAATATTGTCAGTTTTTAGGACTCTTCGGGAAAGTTTATTTAAAATATAAGCAGATTCATTAGATAAATCTACTGAAGCCAAAACAGCAATTTCTTCAGGTTCATATTTCATTAAACTTTCTTTAATAACGTAGTAAGCCTCATCCCACTGACTTGGGATTAATTCATCATTTTTTTTGATTAAAGGATACTTTAATCTGTTATTTCCATTGTTAAATGGAACTATACAGAATCTGCCAAACATACAAGGGTATTTGTTACTATTATAATTAATTTTATTTGGAATTGATTCAACTAACAATCCATTATGAGAATAATAGTCAAATTTACATCCTATGCTACAAAATCCACATATAGATGCTGTCACATTACTATCTTTGTCAAACCATTTTGTATTTTTGGAGGTTATCGCTCCCGTGGGGCAAATATCTATACAAGCACCACAAAATTGGCAATTCGTATCGATGAGTGATAAGTCAAAAGCAGTCGATACTTTTGTATCATGCCCTCGTTGAGTAAAATTAATTGCACCAATGTTTCTCAATTCATTACAAGTCCTAACACATTTACCGCATAAAATACACATATTTGGGTCTATTTCAATAAATGGATCTTTTCTCTTTAAAGGTGAATTTCTGTACTCTAATTGATATTCAATATCATTTATTCCAAGGAAATTAGTTATTTTCCTCAAATCACAATTGGTCTTACTTGAGCAAAAAAAACATCCAAAGGAACGACCTGCTTTACCCTCATTCCTTCTGTCTTCCTCACACTTACCGTTATTGTCACAAACAAGGCAAGAGAAAGGGTGCTCACTCAAGGTAAGTTTTACTACTTCTCTTCTTAATTCTTGAAGCTCCTCATCATCAGTGATAATTTTCATATCATTTTTGGCAAGAGTTGAACAGGCTGTAGGATATCCTTTCATACCTTCAACTTTTATTATGCAAAGTCTACAACCTCCATAAGGCGTCAAGTTTTCTATGTAACAGAGTGTAGGAATGTATATGCCTGCCTTTGTAGCGACTTCTAAAATCGTTGGTCCATCTGAAAATTCAATAATTGTTTCATTGATTTTTAAAGACTTTTTATCGTTCATCGTTGATTCACCCGTTTATTCTATATTTTGGCACTTTAGAAATTGAATTATATGGACATAAATTAAAACATATTTCACATCTGACACATAAATCAGAATTAATGAGATGAGATTCTTTAGCAATGCCTGTTATCGCCTTAGAAGGACAACTATTTTTACAAATTTCACAACCTGTACACGTGTTTTTATCTATTAAAAATGAAATTAGATTTTTGCAAACAAGAGCCGGGCAACTTTTTTCTACTATATGCGCTTCATATTCATCTCTAAAATACTTAAGGGTTGTAAGAACCGGATTGGGTGCTGTTTGACCTAATCCACATAAACTAGTTTTCTTTACAATTTTTGCTAATTTTTCTAAACTATCTAAATCTGTTAGATTTGCTTTACCCTCTCTAATATCTGTAAGGAGATCTAGCATTCTTTTAGTCCCTATTCTACATGGAACACACTTTCCACAAGATTCGTCTTGAGTAAAAGCTATAAAATAATGGGCTAATTCTACCATACAAGTATCTTCATCTAATACAATAAAACCTCCTGAACCCATTATAGAGCCTAAAGAGGTAATGCTCTCATAATCCATTTTAGTATCTGACAGTTCTTCTGGAATGCATCCTCCAGAGGGACCACCAATTTGAACCGCTTTAAATTTTTTGCCATTAGGGATACCTCCACCAATCTCGAAAACTAGTTTATTTATTTTAGTTCCCATAGGAACTTCTACTAATCCTGAATTATTAATTTTTCCAGTTAAAGCGACGACAAATGTTCCAGAAGCATTCTCAGATCCTATTGAATTAAACCAGTTTGAACCATTCTTAATAATTCTTGGAATATAAGCATAAGTTTTAACATTATTGATATTTGTTGGTTTATCCCATACACCTGAGGTAGATGGATAGGGAGGCCTAGGTCGAGGCATTCCACGTTTACCGGTAATAGCTGCCATTAACGCTGTTTCTTCACCACAAACAAATGCTCCAGCCCCTTTTTTTAATATTATATCAAAATCAAGTTCATAATTAAGAATATTTTTTCCAAGGAGATTTTCCTTTCTTGCTTGATTTAGTGCTATCTCAAGACGTTTGATGGCAAGAGGATATTCGGCACGAACATATATGTATCCATAATTAGCACCTATCGCATAGGCAGCAATAATCATCCCTTCTATAACGCTATGGGGATCAGCTTCTAATAGTGACCTATCCATAAATGCTCCTGGATCTCCCTCATCTCCATTAGCGATTAAATATTTGGGGAGACCAATAGCATTTCGACATGCCCACCATTTTTGTCCTGTTAGAAAACCAGCTCCTCCCCTTCCACGTAATCCAGAATTTTTTATTTCAGTAATAACTTCCTCCGGATTCATGTCCTCAAGCGCTTTTTTTAGTGATAAATAGCCCCCTACATGAATATACTCGTTGATATCTTCAGGATTAATCCTCCCACAATACTTCCTTAAAATTGGCATTTGTTCCTTATAGAATAGAATTTCATCCATGTTTCTGATCCGTTTCCCCGAGGTGGGATCCTCATATAACAGACGTTCAACAATATTATTTCCAATTAAATGAGACTCAACAATTTCTTCAATATCTTTTGTCTTTAACTTAACATATAAAACATTGTCTGGTTTTATTATCAATTGTGGGCCAAATTGGCAGAAACCTTGACACCCTGTCAATTTAATTTTCAAGTAATCGGATAAATTTAAGTCTTGAATTAAATTTTTCAATGTAGAGTTAATTCCCAGTGCATTCATCGAATTACATCCACTACCCCTGCAAACTAAGATTGTTCTTTCATTCAAGGTTTTACTCATTGTTTAAAAAACTATATGTTTTGGTTTTTCATCAAATTCTTTAATATTGTTCTGAACCTTTTCAATGTTAAATCTCCATAAATCTGCCCATTAATTACACACACAGGAGAGATTGCACAACACCCCAAACACGCAACAGATTCTATGGAAAACATCTTATTTTCAGTTATTTCACCAGATTTTATCCCTAGTTCATTTTCAACGAAACTTAATAAAATTGGACTACCATTAACATGACAAGCAGTACCATCACAGCATATAAGGGAATTTTTACCCATTTTTTTAAATTTAAACTGTGTATAGAAAGTTGCTACTCCAAATATTTCAGCAGGAGAAATATTTAATCTCTTAGATATGTAAAATAAGACGTTTGAAGGTAAATATTGATAGGTTTCTTGAATTTTTTGTAATATTGAAATTACATTTCCTCTTTCGTTCTCGTAAATTTTCAAGATTTCCTTAATCTTGCTTTTCTCCTCACCGTTTATTTCATTGAGAATTTCTTGGGTCAATTTATCGCAATACCATGATTTCTACTTTAGATTTTTAAAAGATTGTATAAATTTTAAATTTTTGATTATTAATGGCAAGTTAAAGATTGGATAATAATATTTTTGACAAATGAAAGATTTATATATTTAATCATGGATACAATACTCGTGTTAGATTTCGGGGGTCAATATTGTCACTTAATCGCGAGAAGAATCAGAGATTTAGGTGTGTATTCAGAAATATTACCCTATAATGTTGCTCTTGAAAAGATTAAAGCCATAAATCCCAAAGGTATCATTTTATCGGGTGGTCCTAATAGTGTCTATGACGAAGGAAGCCCACAATTACCTGAGGATTTTTATAATTATGTTTCTGAAAAAGAGATACCAGTATTAGGTATTTGTTATGGGCATCATCTTATAGTACACCAATTAAAAGGAAAAATTGAATCACATGACCATAAGGAATATGGTCAGTCAGATCTGAATATGTTAATTGGTGACAGTCTACTTGAAGGTTTTAACAATATTGAAACAGTGTGGATGTCTCATGGAGATCAAATAGAAGAATTACCTAAGGGCTTTAACGTTTTGGCGAGAACGGCAACATGTCCAATTGCAGTCTTTGCTAATAACCAAGAAAATTTATTTGGTGTTCAATTCCACCCAGAAGTAGACCACACACCTAAGGGTAGAGTAGTACTCGAAAATTTTGCTATTAAATATGCTAAAGCTAAAAGGCAATGGAAATTAGAGAACTGGGTTGATCAAACAATAGAGAATATAAGAGAAACGGTTGGTCCAGATAAAAAAGTTATTTTGGGATTAAGTGGTGGGGTAGATTCTTCTGTTACTGCAGTATTATTGCATAAGGCTATTGGAGATCGATTACATAGTATTTTTGTAAATAATGGAGTATTACGCAAAAATGAAGTGGTTGAGGTTCAAGAAACTTTTAGAAAGAAATTAAAGTTTAAGAACTTCCACTATATGGATGCGGAGGATTTATTTCTTAATAGACTTAATGGAATAGAAGATCCTGAGGAAAAGCGACGAGTAATAGGCCATACATTCATTGAAGTCTTTGAGAATAAGACCATTGAATTAGAGAAAGAATTTCCTAATATAAAATTTCTTGCTCAAGGAACGATTTATCCAGATCGTGTTGAATCAAGTGCTACAAGCAACACTTCTGCAAAAATTAAATCTCATCATAACTTAACTCTACCCGAAAATATGATGTTAGAAATTATAGAACCGCTAAAAGATTTATATAAGGACGAAGTTAGAAGGATAGGGCTAAGCTTAGGATTACCTAAAGAGATAATCAATCGACATCCCTTCCCAGGACCAGGATTAGCCGTAAGGATAATTGGTTCTGTAGATAAAGAGAAACTGAAGATTTTACGAGATGCTGATGAGATATTAATTGAAGAAATAAGAAATGCTGGCTTGTATGAAAGCCTTTGGCAAGTATTTTGTGTTTTTCTTCCATTAAAAACAGTCGGGGTTATGGGAGATTTTCGTACATATGAAAATATTTGTGCTATCAGAGCTGTAGAATCTCTTGATGTTATGACAGCTAATTTTGCGAAGTTAGATATGAACCTGTTAGAGAAAATTAGCACACGAATAATTAACGAAGTACAAGGTTTTAACCGTGTGGTTTATGATATCTCTAATAAACCACCAAGCACAATCGAATATGAATAATTTTTTTAACAAGGAAATGATTCTAATTTATATTAAATTTAAAACTCTCGATTATCATGACAGAAAAAGAAATAAAATGGGATCTATCGGAAATTTTTTCAGACTATAACGACCCAAAGATACAAGACTTGATGCAATCTGTAAGTAAAGAGGCAGACCAATTTGTAACGGAATATAAAGGCAAAATAGATATTAAAAATTTTAATGCAGATGATTTGAATAAACTATTTAAAAAAATAGAAGATTTTTCAGCCAGAACTGGTGGTTTAGGAGTATTTGCAACAAACTCTTTTAATGCTAATATGACACTTCCGGAAACTCAAGCCCTCAATAATAAATATAGAGAATTTCAAACTCAAATATCCAAGAAGCTGACATTTTTGGATTTAGAAATAGGGAAATATATCTATGAAAACAAGGATATAATTTCTGATCCAACAATATCAAATTATAAACATCATTTAAAAAAGATTTACAGAGCTTTTCCTCATAAACTATCAGAAATTGAAGAACAAATAATTCTTGAAAAAGATCAACATGGCGTGAGAGCATGGAGCCAATTACAGGGTGCCTGGCTAAATACAAGAGAAATAAAAGTAAATGTTGAGGGAGAGGAAAAAATTCTCCCTTATGGGGAAGCAAACAATTTATTTACTCATCCAGATAGAAACACAAGAATTTCAGCAAATAAATCTATATATGGATTATTAGGAAAAGATGAAGAAATTTTTACTTCTGCTCTACGAAATGTTTGTGCTGATTGGGTTAAAATTTCTAAACGTAGAGAATATAATAGCCCTATGCACGCCAGTCTTATAGGAAATGATACCACTCAAGAAATCATAGATAGTTTAATACAAGCTATTGAAAAGAACGTGGGAGTCTACCAAAAATATCTAAAAATTAAAGCTAAACTTCTTAGTTTGCCTAAATTAACTTGTGCAGATGTTGTTGCTCCACTTCTAAATGCCCCCCACAAAAAATATGAGTGGGAAGAGGTAAAAGACCTTGTATTTGAATCTTTCAGTCGTTTTGATGAATCGTTCTTAGAGTATGCTAAAGATATGTTTGAAAAGAATCATATTGATGGTAGCCCAAGAAAGGGCAAAAGAAACGGTGCATATTGTTCTGGATGGTATAGAGGGAAAACTGCGTTTATATTATTATCCTTTGGTGGTGCTTTACGACAAGTATATACACTGACTCATGAACTTGGCCATGCTATACATGAATACTTAGTCTCACGAAATCAGACATATATTAATTCTCATTACGGATCTACCGTGGCGGAAACAGCCTCTACATTTGGAGAATTGCTTATGACGGATTTACTACTTGAAAAGGCCGAAACAAAAGAAGAAAAGATGGTGATTATAGCACATGTTTTAGATGAAGCTGGTCAAGCGGCTTTTCAAGTGAGTGCTCGTGTATGGTTTGAACAAAGCCTTTATGATGCTATCGAGAATGGTGTACACCTGGATGGAAAAACGGTGTCAAAATATTGGTGTGCTGGGAGAGACAAAATTTACGGTGATTCTGTTGAATGGTTTGAAGAAATGGATTGGGAATGGACAATGAAACAACATTATTACATGCCTAATCATAGGTTTTATAATTATCCATATGTTTATGCTCAGTTATTTGTGTATGCCTTATATCAAACATATAAGAAAGAAGGGAAAAGCTTCGTTCCTAAATTTAAAAAATTGCTTTCTTCAGGTGGAAGTTTATCTCCAGAAGAGTTAGGAAGAATTGTTGGGTTAGATATTACAAAACCTGACTTTTGGAAACTCGGGATAAAACAATATGAAGATTTTGTAAATCAATTAGAAAGTCTTATGGATTAAATAATTCTTTCGTATTTTATTCTGTTATAATTCATTGATTTCAGTCAATGGCTCTAAATTAATTGAGAGTGGTATATTAAGTGGTTCATATGGAAAAAAAAGAAATTGTTCGTACAGGATACAATAAGGTAGCTGAAAGGCTGCAGGAAATATCTGGTTTAGAAAAAGAGGGAAATGAAGAATTACACTACTTAGCAAACTTTAGCTCAAGAATACCCCCAGGTGGTCTAGTTTTAGATGCTGGTTGTGGGAATGGTGTTTATTCTCACTATTTAAGTGATAAATTTAAAGTTACAGGCGTAGATATTTCTGAAAAGCAAATCAAATTAGCAAGAAAAAATGCACCTAAAGCTGAGTTTATTTGTAAAGATATGACTAAAATCAACTATCCTGATGAAAATTTTGATGGTATATTGTCTTATTATTCGATAATTCATGTGCCCCGAGATGAACATTTTGATTTATTGAGTAATTTCTATCGGATGTTAAAAATTAAGGGTGTTGTTATTTTGGTATTTCATATAAGTGATGATCCTGAATCTTATGCAAAAGATTTCTTTGATAGAGGAGTGAAGATGTATTGGAGTGGTTTCGATAAAAAAACTAACTTAATCATGCTCAAAAATATTGGATTTAAAATAATCTGGTCTAAATCTGTAAAAGAATCTCCGAAGTGGGGAGATTCATCTCATCTATTTGTGTTTGCAGAAAAATAGTTTTCAAAATCAAAAAAAATCGGAAGAAGAGCTATTAATTTCCAGAATAAGTCTCCTTTTTGATTTTTAGAAAAATTAGGATTAAATTAATTGACTACAATAGGTACCTCCAAAAGGTCTTTTTGATATTGGTTTGATTACTTTAAACGATTTATTAATAACTAGATCTAATGGAATGTTGAATGTTTTACAGTAGTCAATTAAGTAAGGCATAATTTCAGCCTGTTCATTATCTCCATAATCTGAAATTTTTGCCCCAACGCCAAGCTTCTCTTCTAAGTTCTCATTTGTTCTCAAAAAAATACTTCCTCTATGAATTCCAGTTCCCAATTCATTACCACATACTGTCCGACCATTTTCAAGTATAATTCCATCTTTCAAGAATGTTAAACCAAGTACAATAATGATTCCACCGGCCATATATTCACCCAAAAAGTCTTTAGCTGTGCCACCAATAATTATCACAGGATGTTTATCCTCATACTCTTTCATATGAATCCCTACACGATATCCGACGTCTCCTTTAATATAAATTTTTCCTCCTCTCGAAGATAATCCTATGACGTCGCCACCATCTCCGTTAATTATCATTGTTCCATCGTTCATAGTATTCCCAGATTGATCTTCACAATTTCCATCAACAAAAATTTTTGGACCATCCATGAAAATACCCAGATCATTTCCAGGGATCCCATCAATTTCAATTTCAATGTCTCCTTGTAAGGCAGCTCCTATGAATCTTTGACCGCATACATTATGTAAAATGATTTTTTTATTATGCGCATTAACTGCTTGATGAATTTGTTCATTTAATTCTTTATATTCCAATGGTTCTCCATTTGGAGCAGCGTTTATCTCAACTGTTTCGTTAATTCCTATATCAAACTTCCTTTCTTCAATTCCATTTACTACCATTTTTTTATTCCCCAGCATGTTTTACTCCCAATATATCCGCAATACGCGGATTAGGACCGATATATCTTAACCGATCCCTATTTGAACGGAGCGACTCTACAGAATCAATACCCATCGCTCCTAATACTTCTTTTAATTCTTCATTCCAAGAATGAAATAAATTTATAATTCTTTTTTTCGCAACATCAATATCTAATCTCTTCACTAAATATTCTTGTTGAGTTGCGATTCCCCATGAGCAAGTACCTTTAAAACATTGTTGACAAACTCGACATCCCATTGCTATTAATACTGGCATACAACACATTGCTACATCAGCTCCTAACGCAATAGCTTTGATTAGGTCGGCAGAATATCGAATTGAACCTCCAGCAATTAATGTTATCTCTTCTCGTAATCCTTCTTGTCTTAATCTTTCATCCACGGCAGCAATTGCTAATTCTATAGGAATTCCTGCATGATCTCGAATAATTCTTGGAGCAGCTCCTGTTCCACCTCTAAAACCATCAATTGTTAGAAAATCAGCACCACCTCTAACAATTCCTACAGCTATGGGAGCGGAGTTATGAACTGCAGCAATTTTTACTCCCACAGGAACATTATATCTTGTTGCTTCTTTTAATGCTGCTATTAATTGGGCTAAATCCTCTATTGAATAAATATCATGATGAGGATAGGGAGATAACGCATCACTTCCTTGAGGAATCATTCGTGTTTGCGAAATTAAACTACTCACTTTCTCACCAGGTAAATGACCACCGTGACCAGGTTTAGCTCCTTGGCCTATCTTAATTTCTAAGCCCGCAGCGTTGTGTAAATAATTAATATCTACCCCAAACCTTCCCGATGCAACTTCTGTAATGATATTTGGGGCATATTCATAAAAATCTTGATGTAGACCACCTTCTCCTGAACCTGCAACAATATTTAATTCACTTGCTGCTTGATATATTGCTTGACATGCATTGTAGCTAATTGACCCTAAAGACATATGACCAACCATAATTGGCATATCTATATCAAAATTTGGAAAAAGTTTGGTCTTTAATGATATCTCATTTATATCATCTGATTCACCAATGAATTCAAGTTGTTTTGGTTTTCGCCCAAAAACTATTTTAGTCTCAATTGTTTCTCTTAAGGGATCGATACTGGGATTTGTTACTTGGCAGGCATCAAGAAGTAAATCGTCAAAAATAGATCTAATTGGTCTATCGTTTCCAGTTGCAGAAAGTAAAACACCTCCGCTTCCAGATTGAGCCCATATCATATTTCGAATCTTTCTTGTGTAATTACCATGTTGAGGTAAATAGGCATCATTTTTAACAATGCGTATTGCCTTACCTGGGCACATTACCACACATCTTTGGCATGCTACACACTTATTATCAGTCGCAACAATTCTTTCTCCATTAAAAGACAACGCTCCGAATGAACAGTGAGTTATACATCTTTTGCATTTCTTGCAATATTCTCGATCAACATTTACTCGATAATATGGAAGAATTTCATGCACTAATGCCAGTTTTCACACCTCTACTGTAGAAAATTTTTCTTTTTTTAACGGAATTTCGAGTCCATCACTTATTAATCCTTTCCCAACTTTGGCTATAACAGCAGTCCCACTTTTTGGGTGCCAAATATCTTGTAAATTAAAATCACTATCTTTAAGCATCAATCTTTTGAAAGAGGCTTCCTCGCTACTCATGTAAACTGTGTTTCTATCTTCAGAAATTCCCGCCACTAAGGGTCGTAACTTTTTTCTATCCGACAATCCTATCATTGTAGGGACGGGATTTGAATAGCCAACAACAATAGAAAACGGACCGTTCAACATGGCGCTCTTATAAGTCGCTCTTATGTTTTTAAATATTATTTGAGATTTTTTATCTAATTTTTCAATATCTTTATATAATGGAGGTGCTAAAGCAATAGCAGCGAGATATACCGGAATATTATGTTTACGACATAAGAGATCAAATAAGTATGCGATAACTTCTGTATCGGTAAAAAGAGTACATTTATATCCAAATGAATCTAAATACCTTTTATTCGTTCCATAAGACGTTATCTCCCCATTATGAACCACCGAACAATTTAACAGATTAAATGGATGTGCACCACCCCACCATCCAGGTGTATTTGTTGGGAACCTTGAATGTCCTAACCACATATATCCGTCATAATCTGAAATTTTATAAAAATCAGCTATTTCATATGACCAGCCATTCCCTTTAAACACACCCAGATCTTTTCCAGATGACATTACAAAGGCATTTTCTATATTTGAATTGATTTCCATAACTAATTGAACGATTTTCTCATCGCAATCTTGGTTTTTGCAATTCTCAGGATCAAAAAATACTCTCCAGATAATAGGAGGATTATCAATACCAGATGGTAGATTTGTAGGTATTACCTCAGATTTTATTATTCTGCCATTTTTTTCAAGATATTTTAATGATTTTAATTTAGCATTATCGTTGTCAAAAAGAAAATGAAAAGCATAATAATCTTTAAACTCAGGATAAATTCCATATCCTGCAAAACCAGCACCAAGGCCATTTTCTCTGTCTTTTAAAATACATAACATATCAATTACTTTATCCCCTGAAACTCTGCTGCCATCAATATTAATGAAACCGGAGATTCCACATCCATCAAACACCCTCTGATTCCTAAATTGTTCCGGTAAGGATGTATAATTTTCCCATCTCATCACTTTTCTCCTTTTTATTTTTTAAGAATCTGGTTTTACATTTTCTCTTTCAATAATATTAAATAATTCTTTCAAATCTCCAACGTTTGGTTTTGTAGATTCTAAGCCCACTCTTTTACGGGCTGACTTTGAAAACATACCCACAGTTCCTTTTTGATAAAAGGATTCAAATTCACCCTTATATCCCTTGGTAGTATGACCTCGTTCTGTCGCAAGGTTTCGTAATATTGAAAAAATTTCAATCACCCCAACCCTCATAGGACACAGCTCATAACATAAATAGCAATCAAGGCACAACCAAATTGAAGGATCTGATATTACATCCTCAACTTTTCCCTCAAGAAGTCTACCAACAATTTCACTCGGTTTGAATTCAGTCTTAGTTGAAATAATACAGTCATCATCACATGCTTTACATGAATAACACTTGAGTAAGAAATTAAGATCGAAATGTTTTCTTATCTCACTATTTTTCTCTTGGATGATTTCTAATTTGTTAAAAAGGGATTCAACTTGTGTTCTGTGGTTTTTTTTCATAATTTCTCGAATGTCAATCCCTAATGCGATACAAACAATTTCTGAATAATATAAAACGGGAATATCGTAATTATGATCATCTTTTTTTAAGTCATGTTGTAAATGATCAAACTGAATAAAACATTGAGGACAGCACACGACTATGCAATCAACTTTATTCTCCTTCATGCTGGCTAATTTCGCATTTATTATCTCTAATGATAGGGCTGGATTCCCTGCTCTCCCAAGGCTTCCCCCACAACACTCCATCTTGAGATCATAATCAATACTTTGAGCACCTAAATCCTCAATTAAATTATCAAATATGGTTGGCTCTAGCGGGTCATCTATCTGCACCATATTACTTGGTCTGAGGAAGTGACAACCATAAAACACAGCAACTCTTAAACCAGTCAAGGTATAATTTAAATTATCCTTAATTGCTTCTCTTCTGAATTTAGAAAAGAATTCGACCATATGATAAACTTCTAAATCTCCCTGAACTTTAAGATCAATTTTATCTAAATAATCATTAACTTTCCTCCTGAAGTGGTGATCCTCCTCAATTTCACCTTTTATTTTTTTGAAAGTTGTAAAACACCCATTACAGGGTGTTAAAATAGATTTATTCTCCTTCTCAGCAAGAGCAAGATTCCGTGCAGCAGCTATGGAAAATAATAACTTATTCGAGTTTTTGATTCCATTAGGTTCAGGACAACAGGAAAACTTTGAATTTTCTGTGAATGCGATCCCTAAATAATCGAAAGCCTTTCTTATTGAAACTTCAATAAAAGGGAGCCGATAAGTAATTACACATCCCGGGAATAATACAATCTCTTGCTGAATTTTTTTAAACCTCTTTAATTTTATCAATCAATTCTATAAAATTTTTGAAAATCTTACGTAAAAAAGCTAAGGAAATAACTTAATCTTAATTGCTTGACTAAATTTTCTTCTCTACTACAATATACTCACATTTACTTTGAGTTATCTATGTAATACTTCTCTCTTTTTTACTTAAATCCTTTTATTATTGAATTAATAATTAAAAAATTTGTAAATTATTATTCATAAATTAGATGGTTCTTCTTCACATCTATCTCAATGTTCAATTTTAAATCATTCCATTTATGATCGTTTGTCTCGAGTTTTTCAATACGCGGGATTTTTTCTACAAATGATTCAACTGAATCTAGATTGGATGTTAATAATTCCATGCATGCCATTGCCGTATCACAATTCCACTTATGGCCTTGGTGTTCAAATTCGAATATTTTACCAAACTCAATTGAATTGTCCTGGCAAATATGGCTAATTTTTCTTCCATATGAGTATTCCTCTCCGCACTCAGGGCAATTAATCATTTTCGGGCCAATTTCGATTCCTGAACCTAGATTACATCCAAATGGTAAACTTTTTAATTCTAAAAAGTTATCACATCTCCACTTCTTGACTTCTCTTCCACTGTGGGATAATGCACTTTTGGTAGCTGTTTCTTCACATATTTGACATATCTTGCTGTCATGATAAATCTCTTTTCCGCAAAGATGACATTTTAATGATATTTTTGTTCACATCCTTTTTCTTATTTATTGAGCCTCGTATAATCTAGGCCTTTGTTTATAATAAATTACCAATTTCTCTGGCATCGTTTTTCTAATTCTTTTAATGACGGTTGTTACTCCATTACGATTTTCTCCATATCCCATTGCCCTTGCCCATTCTGAGGCTGATGATCTTCCTATTTCTTTTAGTTTTTCTAAGCAAATTTCTTCCCATGTTCGAAAATACTCTTGAACTGTTATTTTTAAAACCTCCTATTTAAAAATTTTTTATAGCCTTACTTTTCCTCTTACGCTTAATTATCTCATTTTTTTATAATATGGGAAATGGATCCCATATCTTTTTATATTATAAATACACATTGTACCTAATAAAGTTATTGATATTTGTTTAATAAAATCAGCGATCTGCTAAACATAAGCGACAAAAAACAAAAAAAAATAAACAAATAACTAAATAAATCTCACATTTGTGAAAACTTTTTTTTTTCTACAGATCTAGTATTTAATATTAATGGTTTTAATTGAACAAATTTTATACTTCTAACATTTTTATAATCAAGTAGGCAAATATAGACAAAATTATCCAATGTTTTTATCTTCAACACTCGATATTTCTAAAAGATGTTTAAAGCTGAAACCTGATTTTCTACTATCTTTCAGTTTGGGTGCTATACTCACAAATTATCAAAATGACGATAATTAATACGCCATAGAGTTATGAAAAATCTCTATGAATTTATCGGTTAATACTAAAGACTTAATTGATCTAGTAATAACTGAAGTTAAAAAGTATTATTTATAGTTAAATATATTATTTACTGTTCACGTACATGTTTAGGAATGGTTTTTACGGCTTCTCCAATAATCTCCAAACTTCTAACAAATGCTCTCTTTAGCGTTTCATCTTTAATGAACTTATCATGCGTTAATCCTTTTAAATTGGTTAATAAATAAGTAATCTCATCAATTATGTGATTGATTTTGTCCATATAATCTTTAGATTGATTCAAAATAAGCCTCCTTTAGAATCTTAGGCTTCATATAAGGACTGAGAGCTTCAGTCGTGAGTAATTCTACTTTTCTCTGCAAAAGACGTTCTAATAAAAAGGCCAATTCGATAAAATTATCATAATTTTTTTTTCCAACCTCAAACTCAACTATAAAATCGATATCACTCTCATTAGTATTATCTCCTCTCAAAACGGAGCCAAAAATTCCAATCTTTCTTACAAAATACTTTTTTAATTCTTCTTTATGTTGCTTAAGAAGCTTGAATATCTCTTCTTTACTTAAAACTTTCATGTTTTTCACTCAATAGGTATTGTTCATATTTATTAAATATATTTACCCTATTAAATTAAAAATAGTGAAAAGGTTATTTATCGAGTTCAGCCTACAAGAAGTATGGGATAAATTCTTTTCATAAATCTTAAAATCTTAAATTGAAAATCTTTTCAATAGGCATAGGGACAATTCCTAAGAGTTTTGAAATTAAATAAAATGAAGATTGAGAAAAAGAGAATTCTTTGAGTTATTTAAACATTTAATTTAACGCTTTTCCTAATAAATATCTCATCTATTAACGACTTAAGTAAAGGATCATCCTTTAATTCAAGAACTTGGCTTGTGTTATAAAACTTCTCAAGCGTTTGCAATATAGGGGTTGAGTTTTCAATTTTTCCTTTAAACTGACTTAGTTTTTGCATTGCTGGATATGTTTGCCCTTTAAATAGATAGCAAACAGAAAATTGGCCAACTGATTCCATTAGTATAGTATCTTCGCCAAATTTGGCTCTATCGAGTCCCTTGGAAAAAATTTCTCCACTAAAGGTGCTAAAAGCGGTTAAAAAACCACTGATTACATCTTCTTCATATGAAAATTCTTCTACAAACTTATGAGAAAACAAAAGTGATCCCCCCTCAGCTATGATTAAAATTAGTGTAGGTTGCTCATCAATTATATCAGGAGGATCTACCGCACGACTCCCTTGTAATCGGCCAATAACGCCATCAATGGAAGCCAATTTAATACGATCTGAAATTGGGGCCTTATTGTTCTTAAGAGTTTGCCAAACTTCTGATTTTCCCAGTAAGTTATCATGTTCTATTGAGATCTTTTGAGATAATAATCTTAAGCCATGATCCTCGGCATTATTTTGAGCTTCTGTCAACAATCTACATTTTTAACTTTCAGAAGTCTTTTTTAACAAAAATTTTTCACGACATTCGGGATTTTGACAATATAGCAAATTTTCATAATACTCGAAGATATAGGATTTTTCTGATGTTTCTTGGTTTGTGATTTCTATTAAACCTTTATTTATTTTCCTATATTTATTACCATTACAATAAGGACATCTCCCATCCACCATAACTTTCAAAGGTTCCTTCTTTTCTTGAAATCTGGGTCTGATAGTTAATTCTAGACCATTTTTACCTTCTGGAATGAAGTTATGATCTGCATATATTCGAACAAAATTAATTTTAAAATGGTACAAATGAGTAGGATTTGGTAAATTATTATAAATAAAAAACGTCAAAAATAAGGAATTAAAATTTTAGGCACATAAATTATCAGAAAAGCTATTTTTAAGATTCTCTATCTATTCTGTATTTATTAATTTGACAGGGAATTTTTTCTTTAATAATATTCAATATAATTCAACAGTCCGAATTTGATAGCTTCTAACATGATATCATAAAAATTTATCTCATTCTCAGCATGTTCTCTTTCTTTTTCCTGCGTTTTATCTCTGTTCATGATTCTTTATGTCTTTTTTAACTCATATTCAGCAACTTTTATATTTAAGATTTAGGATCTGAATTATCATAGTGTTGGTATTACATAAATAGATTTACTTTCTATGAGCAAATTGATTCAAGTTGATTTTTCACTCATTTTTTACAAAAAGTTCAGTGATGAACGATTTGAGAAACGGGTAATCGCTGATTTCCAATAACTGGTTAGTGTTTTGAAATTTCCGGAAGGTCTCGATGACGGAATCATTCTCGCTGATGATCTTAACGAACTTTGCGAGTTTTTTTATTGCCAGATAAGACTGACCCTTAAATAAGTAGCAAACGGTAAAATTGAAGAGAGATTTTATGAGAACGGTGAATTTGCCAAACTTAGCTCTGTCCAGTTCCTGCGAAAAAAATTCCTCACTAAATGAAGTGAATGCAGACAGGAAACTTCCAAGGAGATCTTCATCCATTTTCCATTCTTTAGCGAAAGGATAAGAAAACAATAACGAACCTCCCTCAGTTAATATCATTAGTAGAACCGAGTCTTCATCCTTGATCTCTAAATCTTCAATATTGCGCCTTCCTTGTATCTGATCAATTGTTTCATCAACTAGGGCTAAATCCATGCGTTCTGATATTGAAGCTTTTTTCTTTTTAAGGTTCTCCCATTCATCCAACTGGTCCAAAAGCTTATCATGATTTCGTGATATAGCTTTGGCTAGCAACTGAAGACCTTTAGGTTCTGCAATATGCTGAGCTTGTGTTAAATAGCGCCGAGCCTCCCCCATATTCATTCGAAGCAAAGCAATTTTACCTTGTAATAAGTAAACATTAGCTAATAGAAAACTAGAACTTGATCGTTCTGCTTCTTTAGTCAATTTTTCAATTAGAGGTTCAATATCATCAAGAATTCTCAAATCGTTTGTGAGATGTAACTCTGTAAAATATAATTCACAGAGTACTACTAAGGCTAATTGAACTTGCCCCCGCAAGAAGAATTTTATTGGAGAGTTTATATTCATTTCTCTTTTAATTAGACCTTTTAAAATTTTTTCAGCTTTTGCCCGATCTCGGGTTCGAGTACTTGACTTTAATATTCTTGCTCGTGATAATTCATAGAAATTAGTGTCATAGACGATTTTATTATTCAAATTACTAATTTGTTCATTGAACTGCTGAAATCGAGTTAAGTAATTTCTTGCTTGTTCACAATCGTTCTGATCAAGGTAAACTATAATAATGCGATCGTAAACTGCACCAACGTAAAAAGGTATCCAATGCTTTTCGAAAATATTTAGACTTTTTTTATATTTTTCTAATGCTAAATCTGGTTTACCCTGTTGATGATGCATTACACCAAGACCATAATGAGAAGTTGCGATCATTATTTTAATGAGTGGACTAGTACCTTTTAAAAGTGTCAAGGCTCTTTCGTGAGATTGGCGAGCTTCTTCCACTTCCCCTTTCCAATGATAAGTGTCACCAATGAAAACTAACAGCTGCGGAATCATAAAGGAATATAACTTAGAATTTTCTAATAAAGCTAAACTTTTCATGAGATTTTTTAATGCAAGATCTAGTTCGTGCCTTTGATGATGAATAGAGCCCTTCATGAAAGCAACCATAGCTTTACATTTTTCTAATTCAGATGAAGTCCACCTATAATTACTTTTGAGTAATTTTTTACTATAATTAATATCTCCCAATGCTTCATCGAATCTACCAAGGTTATATAAGGCTCCAAATTTCAGGAGAATAGCTTCAATTGATTGGCATGGGTTGTTTAGAGCCTCACTCTCCTGGAAGGCTTTCTCTCCTATTTTAATAGCTTCTTCCAACTTCCCCAGAAAAAGTAAAAGTGTTCCTTTAAGTAATTGATTTTGTAACATTTCACCAGGTGTTAAGCTCTCTTGGTTTTCTGTTTCGAGTACTATTTGGAAAGCTTGGTCGATTTTTCCTTCATTGAGTAGAATATAACCTTATTCAATTTGTCCGGATATTGACTCTGACATTTTATTTTGCTCTAACTTATAAATGATTAATCTAATACCTTATATCGCTGGTAATAAATTAAATTAGGTAAATTTTACATAAAAATATAATTAAAAACATAAACAATGTATAGAAAACGAGACTTATTTTAATTACCCGGGATTATATTTCTGGTTCTGTGGGAAATTATTCAAAGGATCAGAATTTCATGGTAACAATTGTAATTATCATTAGTTCCTCAGTTTCATCAATTTGTATAGTAAACTTTTTCTCTTGAATTAGAATCTTGAGGATAACAATATCTAAGAGCGACTCCTACCAGCGAGACCTAAAACCAAGGTTAAAGACAATATAGGTAAAGATTAAATTAGAGTGTAAGTGCTTACACTGCCAAAAGACAAAAATCCAGGGTGCTTGGTAGGAGTCATGGATAGGTTTTTTATCTTATCTACAATAGTATTTTTACTTCTAAACCATTTAATAGTTTGGTTTTTAGTTTATTTAAAGGAAAAATCTCTTGCAATTATCCAAATTCCAAGGAGTCACATCATCAACGACCAGCCAAGTCAAAATTTATGAATACCCTTTCACGCTTTAGTGATTTTAATTTTATTTCTAGAAAAAGGAAAACATTTTAAACTGAACTAGATGAATATTAAATAATTAAAGGAATGAATTTCTGAATTTTAAGGTTTCAAAAATCAAAAATGATTTTGTATGCTTTCACAAAAAGTAGAGGTTGCTATTGATTTATACCAAAAAGGTGATACCTTAGAACGCGCAGCGAATATTTCTGGCGCTTCTTTATGGGATTTATTTGAGGAATTAAAAAATCGTGGAATAACTTCAAAATTTGATGTAGATCAAGAGAAAGAGACATATTTACGCGTTTTTGGTAAAGAAAACGAGGATTTAAAGAAAAATATAAGAGAACTCCTTTGATAGCTCCAATTTTTTAAGTGTTTTATCAGATTATTACTTTTTAAAGAAGGTTTTTATTATTCAGGAATAAAAGTTGAGTGATCTTGGTTTATTAGGTCTAACACTATCTCCGTTTTGACTTCCTTAACCTTGTGTATGGATAAAAACTTTTGCGATTTATCGGTTAATATATCTAATCCCAGAAAATTTCGGTAAAGTAAGATTCCTAATACAAGTTGGAATTATTTCAATTCTCTTAATTGGAATTATCATTACAATTCATTATTGCTATACAATAACGAGTTTTTACTTATTTTTTTATTTTTTTTCCCTTCTTTCATCTTGGGAAAACTTGATGGTATTACCAAGTGATTCGTTTTCAGTCTCCCCTCTCATATCTCTAGCGGCAGATAAATATATCCCGATTGCCATCGTGGATGTTTCTGCTTTAGCACGAGTAGTAAAAACATCTGAAGCGATTTTGCGAACAAAACTATCATCAGGAGAACTTAAAAAAGCCCATTCTGCAAGGTGACATGCCAATTTTAATTCTCCTTGTTCTAGAAGTTCTTTTGCTCTCTCCGCCAGCTTATTAGCTCCACCAGATAGATTTGCTATTTCATTTGCTTGGGCAAGTTCGGGAGCTGGTTTAAGATGTGAAGGTGTTCCATCATACCAGCCACCATACAATCTCCAAATATTCCTCACGATGAATTCTGGTTCGTCATATACCGGTTTTAAATAAGGTTTTTTGAGTAGATCATCTGGAGCCTTAACATTATGGATAACAGTATCAAGGGAAACACCTTTATTCATTAAATCAATCGTCTGCTCATGAAGTGACTCCAGAAGCGACGCAGTGTCGTTCAATGCATCTGTTACTCTTTCTTTCCCAATAATTGGAACCCCATGTCCCGGACACAATATCTTTGGATTTTTACTTTTCATCTCTCGCAGGGCAATGGCCCATTCATTAGCATAACGTTGGACTTTTTGTGGATTTCCGGTGTTTGGTATCGCCCAAATAAATAAATCTCCAGTACATAATACACCACTATCGGGAAAGAAAACCCAAGTATGATCGTTTGTTTCACCCCTAGCATGCTTCAGTTGGATATTGACTCCTCCTATTTTTAAAGCTAACTCTCCGTCATAAGTTTTATCAGGATAATAAAAACCAGTTGGAAAAAATGGTTCACCTTGATTTCCTCTGAATTGTCTAAGATTTATGTATCCATTCCAGGATTCAGTTAATTTATATCGATTAAAACGATCGATCATTGATTTATGGCCAATTACTTGAGGTGGTGGCCAATTTTTCTTCTTAGATTCTTTTAAATAATCCCTTATTCCAACATGATCAACATGACCATGCGTGAAGATAGCAGTATTTAATCTTTGTTGGGATACCTTTCTGACGGCTCTGAATCTTTCTCTAATATCAAATAATGCACCAGGATCTACAATAATTAATCCTTCATCTGTTTCCCTAATAATCGTATTTGAAAAGCCACGGTAAAACCAAGTCCGATTAGTATCACGACCATCAATCAACTCAAGTCCTCGTGGCATACCGAAAGGATGATAAGTAAAAGTATCTTTCTTCCCTGTCCACAAATCTTCAGCAAGTTCTAGAACTTTTCCCATATTTTTAGCACAAGATTTTTTTTATTTTGATATATTTAGTTGGATTTAACAAAAATTTTTCTATTGAAAATTGATTCGATTATTAAATATTTTTATAGTTAAGACATAATTTGAGAGGAGAAAAATACAAGATGCTCAAAGAAGAAGAAATAATTCAAAAAGTCATTGATCCTACCACTGGAAGAAATATGAGGTTATATACTCTTAAGCCACCATTTCTCCGTCTAATTCATAACCTGCTTTTTGCCATTCTTCCAAACCACCTGCAAAACGCCTAACATTGGTGAAACCATTGTTCATCAGAGCATGATATGCCATAATGCTAGCATAACATTCTTCAGATGAGCAATAAACAATAATCTCATCATTTTTTTCGAGTTGCTCTATAATTTTTTCAGGAGAGCTAATATTGAGCGAACTAGGTATATGTATTGCTTTATAAGGCCATTCTCCAAGAGTAAAAACTAGTTTGAAGTCTTCTTTTGCGTCTATTTTATTTTTTAGTTCTTCTCGTGTTATTAGTTTCATTTTTAGCGCCATTTTTTCTTGTTTTGATCATAAATATTCTATGAATAAAGAATAGACATATTACTTAAAAAAGGTTATTTTATAATTCCTAGGTTTTCAATGAAAGGTGAAACGGGTATTTACTCGTTTTCCTTTTCCTTTTCCTTTTCTAGCAATTCAGTAAAAGAACACCCTTCTTTAATAATATTTAATATTATATGTGTATTTGTATGCTCAACATTAGGGGAAGCATGAATCTCTTTCTTTATCATATCGCTAAGTTCTGCTCTTGTTTTAAACCTAGCAAGAATAAGAGCATCATACGTCCCTGTGATGTCATACACTGCAAAAACATTTGGATTTTGGGCCAACTTTTCTTCGACAACAATCATTTTACCTTTTGAAACCGTAATTTCAATAAGTGCAATAATGGTATAACCCAATTTTTCATAATCAATTTGGGCACCATAATTCTTAATAATCCCTTTTTTTTCCAAACTCTCAACATGATTCTTGATCGTTACTGGTGAACCTACATTCAAATCTTTTGCGAGTTGACGAAGTGAGAATCGACCATCTTCACTCAGCTTAGTGAGGATGTTGATATCTAAATCAGAAAGATCCATATTTGAGGTCATATTATTAATAGCCTAATCTTTATTATTAAAGTATGCATTCGTCCATAACTTTGACTGAAAAATAACTGAATGATCATTATTTTTCACGACAAAAATTATGAATTGAATCAATCGATCACTCTTATTATAGATTAATGATCATTTATAAATCTTTATTCCCATAAATGTTAACAATTGAATAAGTTAATACTAATATTTTTAAATATACGATCACATATAGTATTTAAGAAAATAAAATGAGTATTAACCTATTAAAAAGTGAAAAATGATTTGCTTAGGGAAATCAAGTAATTTTCCTTTTAATAAAAATACTATAACAAAAACTTAATAACTGTGAAAAAGAAATTATGGAAATAAAATGTCCCGTATGCGGAAAAAAATACCACTATGACAGAAAAATCTGTCAAGATTGTGAGGATTATTCGGTTTATAGTGGTGTGGCAGATATTGGAGATAAAACCAATCACAAATGGAATTGTTCAGTCTTCTTAGGAATTGATACTACTGCATTTAGAAAAAGCAGAACTAGTGAATCAATTAAAGATTTAACTCCTGAACCAGAAAGCTTAGCAATAAATGAAAGAAATCTCTATGATTGGAATAGTGAAGCTGTTAGAAGATTTAAACCAAAAAAGGAGAGCATCCCAATAGTCTTTCCATCAAAAAAATTTTTCACTCCTAATATAAAAAATAAGAGCAATTCTTCTTTATTTTATGAATAAAATAGATAAAAACAAACAGAATGATTAAAAATTATGATTGAAAAAGATGATCCAAAAAGGAAGCAGGTATGTGATGCTGTAATTGAAAAGATAAAAGAACAAGATATTAAATTTATCTATCTCCAATTTACAGATATCCATGGGATAATCAAAAGTTTTGAAATAAACTCAAAACGGATTGAAGACATATTTGATATTGGCGAAAGCTTTGACGGAAGTTCCATTACAGGTTATGGAGCCATAGAGGAATCCGATAAAGTTGCTATACCTGACCCGAGTACATTTTTTCTTTTACCATGGAGAAAAGAAAGAAAAGTTGCAAGAGTGATTTGTGACATTTATACACCAGATGGAAAACGTTATGAAGGAGATCCAAGATATATTTTGCAACGAGCTGTAAGAAAAGCAGAAGAACATGGTTATACTTTTCAATGTGCTCCAGAAATGGAATTTTTTATACTAACTCCTGATACTACGCAAGAATTTAAACCTTCAGATATGAGAGGATATTTCGACTATGATCCATATGATATAAACGAATTGATGAGATATACTATTGCTGAATATTGCGATGCCATGGGAATTGATGTCGAATGCGTCCACCACGAGGTAGCGTATGGACAGCATGAAATAGACTTTCGATATGATAAAGCTGTTGATACAGCAGACAATACAATTACTATAAAAACAATTGTAAAAACTGTTGCAGCTCAAAATAAGATGACTGCTACATTTATGCCAAAGCCTTTTCATGGAATCAATGGATCTGGGATGCATGTACACCAATCCCTTTGGAGAGGCGGTAATAATATCTTCTATGATGAAAATGATGCAGACAATATTTCTATATTAATGAAAAAATGGATGGCCGGTCAATTAAAACATGCTAGGGCTATGTGTGCTGTATTAAGTAGTTGGCCTAACTCTTACAAGCGTTTAGTTCCGGGATATGAAGCTCCAGTCTATCTAGCTTGGGGATTTAGAAATCGATCTCCCCTAATTAGAGTACCAGACTTTCATGGAAAACCTGATTCAGCTAGAAATGAGATAAGATGTCCAGATCCTTCGGGCAATCCATATCTACAATTTGCTGTATTAATTAGAACGGGGTTAGAAGGACTTCTCTCGGATGATATTGAAATTCCTGAGGCAACAGACAGAAATGTTTACCATTTATCATCAAAAGAAATGGAAAAAGAAGGGATTATTTCTTTACCTGGAAGCCTAAGTGAAGCAATCACGGAATTCAAAAAATCTGAATTAATGAAAGATACATTTGGCGAAGTTGCGTTTAAGAATTATTATTATGCTAAATTAGAAGAATTTGATGCATATCGACTTGTTGTAAGCGACTGGGAAAGAAATCGCTACATAAGATTATAATACAATTAAGATTTTTTTTGGTTTTTTTTATAATTCTTAGAGGAAAAGAATATTAATATCAAATTTAATTTAATATAGAACTCAAAATGCTAAATGGAAGCTTAAAGCTCAAAATTGCTCAAATTAATCCAATTGTAGGAGATATTGAGTATAATGCTAATAAAATAATAGGGATAATTAGAAACAGTCAAGAAAGTGAGATCATCATATTTCCTGAAATGGCGCTTGTGGGTTATCCAATTATGGATCATATTCATGATCCCCTAATCAGAAAGAAAAATCTTGAAGCTATTAAAAAAATTAAGGAAATTGAGACAGAATCAACAATTATTTTGGGCACATTTACAGAACCAAAAAAAATAGAAGGAAAAATACATCGGTTCTATAATTCTGCTATTGTTATTGAAAATAATAAAATTATTAAAAGCGTAAATAAACGATTACTTCCAAACTATGATGTATTTGATGAGAGAAGATATTTTTCATTTGACAATCAATATGAACCAGTAGAAATTAAAGGATACAAAGTAGGAATATTAATTTGTGAGGATATATGGGATGAACATTATAATGTGAAAGTATCAAGGAACTTAAAAGCAAATGGAGCTGAGATTTTGATTGTTATTAATGCCTCACCTTATCATATTAACAAATTTAAATTAAGAAGTGATCTAATTAGAGGAAAATCCAAAGAACTATCACTACCTATAGCATATGTTAATATGGTTGGTGGGCTTGACGAAATAGTTTATGATGGTCAAAGTTTTATTACAAATAGATATGGTCAGATTGTTTTTAAAGCGAAAGCATTTGAAGAGGATATTCGTTTTTTCGAGTTACTAGTCAATGAAGCTCAAACGACTGAAGAATCGCATCCTAAAGCAGATTGGAGAGAAGATGTCGTAAATGCTTTGAAATTAAACCTTTTTGATTATTATCACAAAAGTGGTGTCTTCGTCGGTGTGGTATTAGGCCTAAGTGGTGGAGTTGATTCTGCTATTACTGCCTATATCTGTGCAAAAGCTCTCGGTTCAAAAAGAGTTACTGCTATAATGATGCCTACAAGATTCACATCAAAAGAAAGTATAGATCTTGCCCGAAAATTATGCGATAATTTAAATCTTAAATATGTTATTCATCCTATTAGCGATTTATTTGCTATCTATGAAGAAAATATAGAAAAAAACATGGGAAAACAACGTTTTGATATAGCAGATGAGAACCTTCAAGCAAGAATTAGAGCAGATATATTAATGTATTACTCTAACAAATTCAATTGGCTTTTGGTGTCTACCGGGAATAAATCTGAGATTGGAGTGGGTTACTGTACTTTATATGGTGATACTTGTGGTGGTAAGAATGTTCCTGGGGATCTTTTAAAAGTTCAAATTTATGATATATGTGATTGGATAAATCGAGATAAAGAGATAATCCCTAAAGGAATAATAGAAAGACCTCCCACTGCTGAATTACGTGAAAATCAGAAAGATAGTGATTCCCTTCCACCATATGATGTGTTAGATGTGATATTGGAAGAAATTATTGAAAATGGAATTGGTTCTGAATTTCAGAATTTAAAGGACCAAGGTTTTGATGTGAATACAATTAATAGAGTTAGAAATCTTTATCTAAATTCCGAATACAAACGGAGACAATTAGTTCAAACAATTAAGGTTAGTGAAAGCGCCTTCGGAATTGGTAGGAGATATCCAGTATTAAAAAGAATTAAGTTCTAAAAAAAAATAAATTATCTTATTAATATCTATTCGTGTATTCTTCAAACCATTCGTAAAATAGAGAATCACGCAGAAAATTCTCTATAATAAAATTCTCACCTACAATCATTAGATTTCTTTGTGATGCTAATAATGCTTGAAAAAAATTCTCATCCAACACAGTAAATTCAGAAACAATTTTATTATTATCTACAAGGGCAAATTTGTAATCTCCCAGAGATATTTTATTGGATTTAAAATAGTCATAGGTTTTAACGCTATAATTCAATTCATCCAACAATAATTTCTTGAAATCACTTAAATTGTTATTTTTTAACTCACCAGAGACAAAAAGACTAAAAAAGCCCATCTGATATCCTTGATCATCATTAATCGGTTTAATCTGGGTATCCGCTTTTTCTATGAAGATGTATTCAACTGTTATATCTGGTTCTACATAATTTTCAAGGATTTTTTCTTCATCTGGCATAGGGGTTAAATGGAAAAGGCGCTCATGCCAATTCCTTAAGTCTTTCTATGTATTCTAAAGATTGATGTCTGAAATAAGTATTGTAAAGTTCAGAGTAAATCCCACCTTTAGCCATTAATTCGTCATGGTTGCCTACTTCTACAATTTTTCCATGATCGAGAACAATTATTTTCTGAACGTGACGTACTGTCCATAGCCTATGAGCTATAATGATTGAAGTACGCCCTTCAATTGTTTTTTGTAGAGCCTCTTGAATTCTAGTTTCAGTGAAGGGATCTACAGAAGCTGTTGCTTCATCAAGAATAAGAATTGCGGGATTTTCTAACAGTACACGAGCAAAAACAACTAATTGGCGCTGTCCCATAGAAAGACGCCTTCCTCTTTCCCCAACATTAGTTTCAAGTCCATTTGATGTATCATCAATCCAATCGGCGCCACTAGAAATATTTAAAACGTTATATACATCCTCTTTTGTAGCCGTTTTGTTACAATACTTTATATTGTTTTCAATCGTATCTGCCCAAAGAAAGGGAGTTTGCGGGATTATGCCAATCTGTTTCCGATATTCTTTTAAATCATAATCTCTGATATCTACACCATCGATTAAGATTTTTCCCTCCTGAAATTCATAAAACCTCGCGAGTAATTTTGCTAAGCTAGATTTTCCAGCACCAGTATGTCCAACTATTGCCACAGATTCTCCAGGATTAATTTTTAGGTTAAAATTCTCAAAGACTTCCTTGGAAACTTCATAGCTAAAGGTTACATTTTTGAATTCGATCCCACCTTTAAGACGAGGTGGTTTAATATTATCATTTTGTACAACGAGGGGTAGAGTATCAATTAAGGCAAAAATCCTTTCAGATGATGCCAAACCAGTTTGAAATGCTGGCCAAAAGGTAGCAATGGTCAGTAATGGCATAAATAGATAACTTAATCCTTGGAGAAATAGATTCAAATCACCAGCGCTAATACTTCCATCTAAAACTCTTCCCCCTCCATAGAATACGATTAAAGTTAAAACTGTTCCTTGAATTAAACTTAAAACAGGAAACATAATATTAAATACATAACTTCTACGGAGATTAACCTTATAAGATATATTGTTTACTTCATTAAAATTTTCATACAGCTTATCTTCTTGGCGAAAAGTTTTTGCAATTTGAATTCCCGAAAAGCTTTCCTTCACGTAGGCGTTAACAGAAGCTAAAGCTCTTTGTCCTAATAAAGTTCTTGATCTTGCAACTTTGCGAAAAGATAATGCTAACGCAAAGAAGAGAGGAACTGAGATCATTGTTATTAGAAGGAGTGTTAGATTCATGAAACTCATAAATATAAGAATGAAAATAATCATAAAGAGGGATGAGATCACGTCAAGGGTCAATTCTACCGTTTGAGATAAATCTCGGGAATCTGTATTTATTCGACTAACAATTTTTCCAATAGGGTGTTTATCGAAAAACGAGAGGTCGTGCTCTAACACAGCTTCTCCGGCATCCCTTCTTAAATCTAGCATTACGTCCCCAACGACTCGAGACATATTGAGTTGACGAAAATAGTTAAAAACCCATCCTGATAAGTTCAAACCAAAAATAAATAATATTATTAAAAAAATAAAAAAGATACCTTGGGTGTTACCAATATTATTTATTGCAATAGTAGTGAGTACAGGGATCAATGCTCTGAATGTCGAGGAGATTGTTAAAAAAATTATGACAATTATCATTGGACGTTTATATTTGCCAAAGTAGCTTACTATACGTTTTAAAAGGACTAAATCCCCATAATCTCTATCGTATTCTTCGGCTTCCAAACCAAACCACATTTATAATACCTCCTTTTGTTTAAGAAGTTGTTCAATATCTACATCAAACTTCTTAATAAAGATTTTACGGTATTCTTCTGATGTTCTTAATAAATCTTCGTGAGTTCCCATATTGGCTATTTCACCGCTTTTTAACACTATAATCAAATCTGCCCACCTAATCTGAGAAAGTCTATGAGTGATTAAAAGGGTGGTTCGTCTTCTTAATATATTTTGAAATGCTTTTTGGATTTTATCTTCTGTGTTTGAATCGATTGCTGAGGTTGAATCATCTAAAATCAAGATTCTTGGGTCCGAGAGGAAAGCCCGAGCAATTGCAATTCGTTGTCTTTCTCCCCCACTAAGCTGAACTCCTCTTTCTCCGACCTCTGAATCATATTGGTCTGGTAATTGGAGAATAAAACCATCTGCTTGAGCTTCTTTCGCGCAAAATATAATTTCTTCTAATGATGAGGTTCTTCCAAAGGATATATTATTAAATAGAGAATCAGAAAACAAGAAGATATCTTGTTCAATATATGAAATTTGACGTCTTAAAGAATGCAAAGCGTAATCTCTGATGGGAATATTATCGATAAGAATTCTGCCCTGATTCACATCGTATAAACGAGACATCAATTTTGTGAGGGTGGTTTTTCCTGAACCCGTTGTCCCAACAATTGCTATTGTTTGTCCTGGCTGTACTTCAAAAGAAATATTTTTTAATACGGTTTTTTCACTTCCTGGATAAGTAAATGAAACATTTTCAAATGTAATCTTTCCATCTATTATTTTCTTTGTTCCTCCTAGATTTTCATCAATTTCAGTTTCTCTATTCATTAATTCTAGTAGCCTATGTGAGCTCGAAATTGCTGCCCGAATAATGGCAAAAACACGCATTGAAACCATTGTCGGAAAACGTAATTGTGATATTAATCCAAGATATCCAATTAATTGTCCAATACTAAAAAATACTAATGGGATAAACGTTAATATAATACCATGAGTTAATCCAATTGTTATTGTTAAAGCAATAAGTAAGAGGGGAAAATATTTCGCTTGAACTTTTCCCTGATCTATATAAGCATCGCGATAACTCCTTGCTTTTGAAAAATACTTATTTAATTCAAAATGCTCTTGAACGGAAGCTTTTACAACTTCAATTCCATTAAGTGTTTCGGCCAATGTGGCATTCATCATCCCAAAGAAACTCCGTAATCTTAGAGTAATTGGTCCCAAATTACGAACATAGGACTTCAATGAAAATAAAAAGAGAATCGCAAATAATAAGGGCGCAAATATTAATTGACTCGGATAGTAAAGAATAATATAAATAATTGGGATAAATAATGTCGTGAATGATTCAAAAATATAAGAAATTGCGGGACTCACTAAAAAATTTAACATACGAACATCGTTTGTGACTCTAGCCATTAAATCCCCGATTTGTTGTTGCTCATGAAATGATTGGCTTTTACCTAAAAGATTAGTATAGAATTCTCTTCTGGCATCTCTCTCCATTCTACTGGCTACAATTTCCCTTAACATAAAACTGACTACTCTCAGGATAGGCGTACTAAGGTTTAATATTAATATCAAAATTACATAAGATATTAGCGTTGTGTAGTTCCCCAATGGGGAAAGAAGGGCTACAAGGGCATTCCCCAAAACGATGTAAGATATCGAATTAATGTTAGCGCTTATGATTGTTGTAAAAAAAACAATAATCAATAATATTTTATTAGAACCGTGAAACATATGTTTCAAAATCCAGCTCCTAGTTCCTTTTTGACGAGATTTTTCGAAAGGATCCTTTCCTGGTGAATACTCAACACGAGTTTGTATTTCCTCAAGTTTTAATTCTCGCATAGAAAATTCTTATCCTAAAGTGTATAAAAAATAAAGATCTTATTTGTTTACTATTGAAATAATAAATATTTAATAGAGTTTTAGTTGCATAAACATACTGTTACTTTGATGAGATTTTTCGAACTGAGTCTGAATTGAGGATATATATCATACTACCTTCTTTTTTCGATATTATGGATAATTCTTTTTGGTGCTGATAAAAGTAGTTGTTGCATCTATCCATTGAGATAATTCCTTATCTGTCCTACAATAGGACACTATATTATCTAAATCTTCAAGTTTGGTAAATTTACATTCGGCGATTAAATCCCATCCACCATATATCGGTGTAGCATAGGTTACTTCCCAATCTTCCTGTTGACTACTCGATTTTAAACCCTTTAGTTTTTCTGTGACTTTCCATTGAGTTCCGATGATTTTTAATCGAACTAAGATATAACCACGGTAGTAAATCTATGTAACACCTAAATTAAATCTTTAGATATTGAATATTTAATAATTTGTGATATATTATTCAAGATTTTTCAAGATTTTTATTAATGAGAGAATTACTAGCGAGTTAAGTCTTCAATGTTAATTTAAAATTTTGTAAATACCATAAAAATAATACATTTAAATATATTAACAACTCTATTAAGAAACATAAGTTATAATTTTAAAAAATATAGAAAAGGTTTTATCAAATGGAAAAGAGTTTATCACGATCTTTTATATTTAGTTTACTTATTTTCTTGGTATTAAATTTCTTATTAATCATTGTAACATATGCGATCGGAAATATTTTAAATTTTTTGATTGATGATATTACAAGTCATCCAACTTTTAGTATTTACCTATTTGTTTACCCTTCTCGTTATTTTCCATGGGATCTTATAAGTAGTGGTATTGCTGCAAGTCTTGCTTTTAAAATATTTTACTTTGGAGGATTTATATCTTTTATTATTGCAGCAATTGTAGCAGGACTCATGGGAGGTAGTATAGGTAAATCTTTTGGAGGATGGATTCTTACTTCGATGTGTTCTATGATTTTGTGGATAGTTTTAATTTCTGTTGATTCTTTTAACTTAAATTATATTAGTTTTACAGCAACATTAATTGATGGGATTGTCATAGTTCTTATTACAGGTACAGTAACCACATTGATATTTGGTGCACTAGTAATTATAATCGCATTAATAAAAGGTAGGGAATAAATAGAACTCTAACAACAATTTGGTCTACCAATAAATTTCTTTTAAAGTACTATGATACTCGTTAAGAGACTTTATTTCAATTTTTTTTTCCCTTACAGTTTCAATAGCATCTACAACAGCCTTTGCGAGCTGTAAGTTTATAATCACGGGTATATTATAATCTACAGCCATCCTTCTAATTTCATATTCATCTTCCATTATAGTTTTAAATTTTTCTCCTTGGGTAGTCGGCATAGGAATGTTAATTACCATATCTATGTGACCTTCTTGTAAACACGCCATTATATTAGGCTCTTTTCCGAACTCATGGACTTTATATAATCTTACTGCTTCAACTCCATTGTTTTTTAAGGTTAACGCTGTGGTTTCGGTTGCAAAAATTGTAAATCCTAAGATTTTTAACTTTTTAGCGAGAGGAATAACTTGTTTCTTTAATTCATCTCCTCCTACAGATATTAATACATTCCCTCCTTCTACCGGAATTTCCATTTCTGTAGCTTCTAAAGCTTTTATTAAAGCGTCTTGAAAATTATCTCCTATTATTCCAATTTCCCCCGTAGATGCCATCTCGACACCCAACACAGGATCTGCTTTATCTAACCTAACAAATGAAAACATTGGTGCCTTGATTGACACATAATCTCCATAATCCAGATTCATTAGTCTTTCGGGAATTTTTTTACCCATTATCACTTCGGCAGCTAATCTCATAAGGTTCAAACCTCTGGTTTTTGAAACATAAGGCATACTGCGACTTGAACGTAAATTACATTCAATTACATATACTTCTCCATTTTTTAATAGATATTGGACGTTAAAAGGTCCTTGAATTTTAAGAGCTAAGGCAATTTGCCTTGTATACTGTTCTATTTTCGTTAAAATTTCTTTTTTAACTGTCTGGGGAGGAATTACCATTGTAGCGTCACCGCTATGAATTCCTGCATTTTCAATATGCTCAACAATAGCCCCGATTAACACATTTTCACCATCGGATATACCGTCGCATTCGATTTCTCTAGCATCAGTAAAAAATTTAGTTATAACGACAGGATACTCACTTGAAACTGAAGCTGCAAGGTCTAAAGTATCCATTAGTGTCTTTTCATCATAAGATACTCTCATAGCTGCTCCACTTAAAACATAAGAAGGTCTAACCAAGACAGGGTAACCTACTTTTTTAGCAAATTTTAAAGATTCTTCTTTATTTGTCAATGCATTCCATTCTGGTTGCTTTATTTCGAGTTGATCTAGTAAAGCGCTAAACTTGCTTCTATCTTCTGCCATATCTATTCTGGAACCATGAGTACCGAGTATTTTTAAGTTAGTTTTTCTAAAAAATTCAGAATATTTAGTAATTTTTGTCGCTAGGTTGTTTGCTATCTGACCTCCTGCAGATACCACAATACCATTTGCTTTTTCAAGCTCACATATATCAAGGACTCTTTCCCCAGAGATTTCCTCGAAATAGAGTTTGTCACTTACGTCATAATCGGTTGAAACAGTTTCTGGGTTGTAGTTTATCATTATTGCCTGGTCTATATCCATTTTCTTAATTCCCCATAAACAATTAACTGAACCCCAATCAAACTCAACTGAAGCCCCGATGCGATATGTCCCCGATCCTAAAACAATTACTTTTTTGAGGTTAGCTTTATGTTCTTCTTCAAAATCAATATCATGCTCTGAAGCACTGTAAGTAAGATACAAATAGTTTGTAATCGCTGGCCATTCAGCCGCAAGAGTATCGATTCTTTTAACAAAGGGATGGATATCCAACTTTCTTCTCAGTTGTCTTATGAAAATTGTGTCAACACCTATAATCTTTCCAATTTGCCCGTCAGAAAAGCCATATCGCTTAGCTTTTTCTATCCAATGCTTTTTTTCAAAATCTGAAGTTTCTAATAAATTAAGCTCTTCAAGTTGATGCTCAATTTCAATTATATTTTTCATTTTATACAAAAACCATTTATCAACTCTCGAAAGCCGATAAATTTCATCAATACCGATACCTTTTTTTAATGCTTCACCAATCCTAAAAACTCTTAAGTCTGTCGGATTTCTTAAGGCATATTTTAATTCATTTAAATCCTCAATAGGATCTAGATTATTAGCCACAAATCCTTTCATGCCTATATCAAGCATTCGTAATCCTTTTTGAAGAACTTCCTCGAATGTCCTCCCAATCGCCATTATTTCACCAACAGATTTCATCTGAGATCCTAATCTTCGATCCACTTTTTGGAATTTAGTCAGATCCCATCTTGGAATTTTAAGTACCAGATAATCTAATGCCGGTTCAAAACAAGCTGTTGTAATGCCAGTAATTTTATTTTTCAATTCTGGTAAAGTATATCCTATTGCTAGCTTTGCGGCAATATATGCTAAAGGATACCCTGTTGCTTTAGAAGCAAGTGCTGATGATCTAGAGAGTCGTGCATTTACTTCTATTGCGCGAAACTCTTTTGAAAACGGATCTAGACCGTATTGAATATTACATTCTCCTATAATTCCAAGGTTCCGTATTACTCTAATTGAAGCAGAACGGAGCATTTGATATTCCTCATTTGTCAGTGTTTGACTTGGACTTACGACAAGGGATTCTCCTGTATGAATACCTACAGGATCGAAATTTTCCATATTACAATTGATAAAACAATTATCTTCAGAATCCCTTACTACTTCATATTCGATTTCTTTCCAGCCCCAAATGCTCTCTTCAATAAGTATTTGGTTGATACGCGATTGAGCTAAACCCTTTTTAGCAATTCTCTCGAATTCTTTAATGTTATTAACAATTCCGGATCCTCTTCCACCCAAAGTATAAGCTACTCTTATCATGCATGGAAATCCGATATCCTCTACGGCTTTTAGCGCTTGAGTATAAGAATTAACAGCTTGACTTTTGCATACTTTAACATTTGATTCTACCATAGCTTTGATAAACAATTCTCTATCTTCAGTTGTTTCAATTGCATCTATTGGGGTTCCTAGTACTCTAATATTATATTTTTCAAGTATCCCCGTCTCATTTAGTTCAACTCCAACATTTAAAGCAGTTTGTCCACCAAATGCTAATAAAATTCCATCTGGTTCTTCTTTTTTTATTATTTCCTCAACATATTTAACATTGATAGGTAATAAATACACGATATCTGAAATGTTTGGGTCAGTTTGCACCGAGGCAATATTGGGATTAATTAAGATTGTTTCAATTCCTTCTTCTTTTAAGGCTTTAAGAACTTGAGTTCCGGTATAGTCAAATTCTCCAGCTTGACCTATCTTTATTCCTCCAGAACCTAAGATTAAAGCCTTTTTAATAGATTTATCTAAAGGCATTTTATTATAACTCCATTAGCTCTATAAACTTATCAAATAAATATAGGGAATCTAAGGGTCCTGGACATGCTTCTGGATGAAATTGGACAGCTATAATTGGTTTATTTTCATGAATTAAACCTTCATTAGTTTCATCGTCTATATTTTTTAGGAATTCTTTAAAACCATTCTTTTCAAAGTCTCTTATGCAAAATCCATGATTCTGTGATGTTATATAACATTGATTAGTGTTAATATCTATTACAGTTTTATTTCCCCCTCTATGTCCATATTTCAATTTATATTTATATCCACCAGCTGCAATTCCTAGAATTTGATTACCTAAACAAATCCCAAATGTTGGAATATTATTCTGAATTAATTGCTTACAAACTTCAATGGCATTTATACACATATCAGGATCTCCTGGACCATTAGAAATAAAGACACCATTGGGACTATAACTCATAATTTTCTCATAATCGTAATTATAGGGCAATAAAATAATTTTAAGCCCCCTTGCTAAGAAATTTCTTAAGATATTAAGTTTAACACCACAATCTAATACTACGACTTTTCCTATTGGATTTGGTGGAGAAAATGTTTGAACTTTTTTTGTCGATACTTCACTTACTAAATGTCTCAGGTTAGGATCTTCTGCATTTTTAACTATATCTCTCAATTCCTTTATATTTGGTTTTACTCCTGATTCAAGAACTGCTAATAGACCAACTTGAACACCCTCTTCCCTCAAGATTTTAGTTACCGCTCGAGTATCTATCCATTCAATTCCAGGTATATCTTCCTCACGAAGAAATTCATCTAAAGTCTTCACGGATTCATAATGACTTGGTTTTTTACAACACTCATTTACTATAAAACCAGAAACTTTTATTGATTCGGATTCAAAATATTTGATGATCCCGTATATGTCCTTTTCCCACCCAGGCACCCCATAGTTTCCAACTAGGGGATGAGTCATTACGACAATCTGGCCTTGATAGGATGGATCTGTAAGGGTTTCATTATATCCTGCTCCAGTCATAGTGTTAAACACAAGTTCCCCAGTAACTATTTTTGTCGATCCGAAACCGATTCCCTGAAAATAACGCCCATCTTGGAGCATTAAAATTGCGGGTTTTTCTCCCTTAATAATCATAGGCAAAATCTAAATAATTTCTCTTAACTGTTTAAAGCAAATATAACGAATGTTTTTACTTAAAATTAATTATTAACCGGTCGCATATTACTTTAAAAGATAAAAAGTTTTATCGAAGCACTTCAAGTTCAAAAGAAGAAGCGAAATCTTCCTCAATTTTTAGAATAGTTCTTACAATTAAATCTAAATCAATATTCTCAAAACTACTCCACCACGTGAATTTATCCTTATTTATTTTTTCAAAATCCTTGGATTGATAAGTAATGATTATATTCTTTTCAAATAATAGAGAAGGATCTAATATATCGTTATCACCATTTTCAAGTCTTTTTAAATTATGAAGCATACATTCAAGTAAATCATCGTAAATTAAAAGAGGGATATATTTTATTACCTTTGTGTCCATTTCTTTCATATTTTTTATGCGATCTCCTTCGAAATTTAAAAATCCTTTTTGAGTTAAATCATAAATTTCGATATCAATAAGCTCAGGATGGTATTGAGTCTGGTGTTGTTTCTTGAATTTTTTATAATAGGTGACTTCTTTGATTTTATACATTTTTAAATTTTCTTGCTTTTCTTTTACTTCGGCCAGAATAACATTTTGTTCTATTCGTTTTTCACATACATCAGCTATTAACTGACAATAATTTTTTGCGGCTTTAATAGGATCTTCTTCAAGAATCTTAGCTCGAACAATAGTATGCAAGTATGCTCTCAAGAAAGCTGAGAAATCTTCTTCCAAGCTGGGAAGATTTCCATAAAGAAATCTCGTGTATTTCCACCATTTTAAAGCCATTTCAGAAGAAAGTGATAATAGAAATTTCTCCCGAGAACGAACTTCAGTAAAATATAATAATTTTTCAAATCCCATCCGAAGAAACGGGGCTGGATTAATGATTGCTGTTAAATCTTCTTTAACCGAAAATGATATTGGTTCTTTCGGTCGGATGAGAATCGATCTTTCACCATTGAATACCCTATCAATTCTCATTGGCAATGGTATAATTGGATTTGTCTTTATTGCGTTAATCAAGTTAATTAAATTTGGTTTGTTTCTGTTTGAATAATCAGCGGGAAACACATCAATAAAGAAGAAAAACGGTGCTGCATCATATTTGAATGTTTTGAATTTGTTTAACGGTCTAATGATTACCACCTCTTAATAAATTGCATTTTTCTTTGAAATCACTTATGTGTGTATACTTTTGGAAAAATTCAATAATATCTTAACTTTGTGATTTTATATCTTGATAAAGAGAATTCAGTTAATTTAATTGTATAATGGAAAAATATTTTTAAAACTAAAGCTAATTAATACTAATAGTATAGAAATTAGGAAATATCGAATTTTTGGTAGTGATGATATTATTACTCTAAATGATGAAATTGAAAAGATTTTATTAGAACAAGGTGCTGTGAGCGTAGGATTTGCAACTAAAGAAACACTTGAAGGAGGACCATCCACCACAGATATGACTTACATCCTTCCAGAAGCAGAAACTGCTATATGTTTTGCGATTCCTTTAGACAAGCCTAAAATAAAATCTTATTTAGCAAAAGAACTACCCAGAGGACGATTTGATCATGTTATCGATAATGGAGATGCTTACTTAAAAGGTTATAAATTTGCTAAGGTCGCTGCCGATTTCTTAAAGGGAAAGGGATTTGAATCAGTTCCTGTTATTAATAACTTCAAATATCGCGAAGACGTAATTAATTGGCGTACAAAATTACCACCTCTTCTCGCCCTGAGACTAGTAGCAGCCAGATCAGGAGTCGGCTCAATAGGTTGGTCCGGGAATATATTAGTTAAAGGACACGGAGCCGGTGTTTTATTAGGAGCACTCGTTACGTCAGCAAAATTAGAACCCACAGATCCGATCCCTCCTGAAGAATCACCCTGCGATAAATGCAAGCTCTGCGTAAATGTTTGTGCCTATAGAATGTTTGATAAGAAGGAGGAGGACTCATATACAATGGGTGGATACACTTTTTCATTTTCAAAACGAAATAATGTATCACGTTGTTATGCTGTTTGTGGAGGACTCTCTGGTTTGGATAAAACAGGAGAATGGTCTACATGGTCTCCTGGTAGGACTCCATATCCCGAAACATTTGAAGATGCGGATCGCACTTTTGTTCATTTATTCACACATCCAGTAGAAAAATTACGTCTAGCTGGTGAAGAAGGTACTTACGGGGAATCCAAATTGATAAATGATAAAGTTGCTCGAGAATATATAACATCCGGTGAAATAGCATCAAATACATTTACAGAAAATTTTATCTTGACCTGTGGTAACTGCCAATTAATTTGCTCAGGTAATCATGATGAAACCGATGAAAACTATCGTATACTTACAAATTCAGGTTGTGTTATAACCAAAGAAAATGGGGATAATATTATAGTATCAAAGGAAGAAGCAGATGAACTGGAAAAAGCTGGAAAAATTACTGATCCCTACATAAAAACCTCTGAAAGACGCCAAACATTTGAAAAAATTGTCAACGATATCTTTAAGAACCTCAGAAAGGAACAAAAAAAAGCACCTCTTCAGGAAATATAACATGTATATGACCTTAAATTAGGAGAAATACGTTTTTTTTCTAAATTTTTGGCAGTTTCCTTATTAATTTACTCTTTTTTATTATTTTAACAGTCTAAAAACCCAATAAAAAAAATTACTGTGAATAAACAAACTGAAGCTTTACGGACTAAGAAATATTTATATTATCTTTTAGGGATTTTATCTTTATTCACAGCTTTTCGCTCATACACACTAGATGGACCAAAAACTACTGCTCTTGTTTGGTATTTTTTTCCGAATTTAGATTTCGAAACCGGATTGACATATTTTTCTTATATTGGAGCTATTGCAGGATTGGGGACTTTTCTTTCTATTTTTATCCAAAGATTTGCAGATAAGGTAGGAAGAAAGCCTATTTTGATTTTTATTAGTATTATTTTAACTGTAATGCCATTAATTCAAATTTTAACTAGTTCTCTTCTTATTTTTACAATTACTACTTTTTTTTTGATATTGGCAGCAAATGTTAATGTATGGATGATCTATGTAAACGAGGAATCTCCAAAAGGAAAAAATGCGAGATAGTCGACGATTATTCTACTAATAGGAATTATTGGTCCTATAATTTTTTATATAAATCGTTCAATTTTCATCACTAATGATAAAATCTTTACCATTTTACACTGGAAAGGCGTTTTATATTTCTCAGTAATTTTAGGATTAATCACTACTTTATTGATAATTTTTACAATAAAAGAAACTTCGGCCTATCTATTAAAGAAAATTTTAGGAGATGGAGAATTAAATGAGAAGCCTCAAAGTAATTTTTCTTTTAAGAAAAGTATTAATATAATTTTTGGGAAAGGGAGAAAGAAGAGTTATGTTGTATTAATTGTTATATCAGTTTTGTTTAGTATTGCAGTCGGATCAGGAAATTTATTAGAACCGTATATGATGAACTACTCACAAATGACATCTGAAGAATTTAGTATTATTTCAATGCTAGGGTTATTTGGGCTCATATTTTTTTATATTCTAACAGGAAAAATAGCAGATCGCTCCGGTAGAAGAATTTTATTAATCATCTATAGTTTTGTATACCCTATATCAGTAATATTACAATTTACTTGGGGTGCTCATATTCCATCTAACCAATCGAGATTTATTATAATGGTAATATTAAAAATTCTTGGAATGTCGACTAGAGCTGGATTATGGGCGTTGTTAATGATAGTTTCAATTGAAGTTATACCTACAGAAGTAAGAGGGATTGGGAATGGTCTCTTGGTTTTACTAATGAACATAGCTGGAGTAGTTTTAGGTTTTACAATAGCCCCATTATTTCCACTATTAGGAATCCAGTTGATAGCTCTCATTCTAACGTGCTTTATGTTCCCAATAATTCCACTTGTTTTAATCTATATACCAGAAAGCTATAATGTAGATCTGAAAACAGTGGAATAATTTTATTCTACTTTTTTTTTGCTTTAAGAAAGGCATTATCCTTATTCATAAAGTAAATCCACGCATTTCGAGACATAAGACAGTAGTCGGCTTTCCCAATCTTTTCAAGGAGTTTAATTCTCACCTTTCTTGCTTCAATATTTTCTGGATCTGCTTGAATTAACACATCCAATACTTCTAATGCTAACTGCGCTTGATCTTGATCCAGGAGTGTTTTTGCTCTTTTTAATATTTTATCAGAACTTCCTATAAGCTTGTAAAGTTCCCCCATAACTTCTGTTTTTGGGCGAGGTAATAGATGGGCAGGATTATTATCCATATATCCGTGTAACCAACGATAAACATTAAATGTGAAAAACTCTGGTCGAGAATATGAAGGATTTAAATAAGGGCTATCCTTAAGATGATCTGGGATTTTTACTTTATGAATCATTTCTGTAATGTGCACTCCTTCATTAATATAGTCTACTACTTGTTGATGTAAATTCTGAATAACTTCAATATTTGCATCTAAAGCTTCCCGTACCTCTTCCCCTTTAAACATTACACCTGCTCCATTGCAAAAAACATATTCAGGATTTAATGCTCTAACTTTCTCTAATGTTTTTGCCCAATCTAAAGCAAATCGAGTTGGTTTCCAAGGGTTACCTATGTTTGGAAAACTTCTCCCAATAATAAGATCTCCTATGAACGCTGCTTTCAGTTCTGGCACATATATCCAACAAACATCATCTGTTTCTGCTCTCGCGGTATGAAGTTCAAAGGTTTTACCTCCCAATTTTATGTTTATATCTCCTAAGAAGGTTTTTGTGGGGTACACAAATTTCATAGGAAAAACGACTTCAGGAATATTGAATTGAACCGCTGAGATATGTGATCGGTAGGGAGCAAGTAGTTTATATCGATCTAAACGATCTGGCAAATATTTGTTTGCAATAACTTCAGTTCCGTCATCCATAAATTCACTGGTGCCCAAAAGGTGGTCCAAATGCCCATGAGTGTATATTATATATTTTATCTTTCCCTTAATTTGTTCTCTAGTCTTTTTGGCTGCAGCAGGATTTATCAAGGTATCAATTACTACAACTCCATCTTCTGTGTCGATCCATGCACATCCTGCAATTGGTAAAACTGCTGTATGAACATCTTTTAGAGGATTTTGAAATTTAACTCTCTGTCCTCTTAAAACTTGAATACCTGACATAATTATTATAATGAATTATTAGTTTTTTTACTTCCTATAATGTGTTATTTTTTATTTCTATGAATTTACAAATTCTGTGTCAATAGAATTTATTTCCTTGATTTTAAGAAAAAATACAATTAAAAATGAAAAAAAAAATTTAAATCATTTCATATCAACAAATTTTCCACTTTTAAAGAGCTCACACGGTTTAAGATATTCACTACCAATTTTTTTAGCGAAATCTTCGAGCACTTTAACGAGATTTTGCCAATTCTTTATTCCATATTCAAAAGGTCCTGGAAAGTTCATACCAGCCATATTAGCATCATCTATTACTTTCCAACCTGAAGCTATTCCTTCTTCTAAGATTCTACATCCTTCATTTAAACGGATAGCAAGTCCAATCCCGGGATTTACTAATCCCGCTTTTTCGATTTTAGAGAAATCTGGCTTTGGTCTTCCATTAGACCAATCATAGAATCCTTGTCCTGTTTTTCTACCCAATTTTCCTTCATTAAACATTTTGGTGACTACTTTCCCCGGTCTAAAGTCTTCATGTAAAGTTTCAGCATAATAATTTCGCACATGAAACCCAGTATCAATTCCAGTATAATCAGACAAAACTAATGGAGACATCGGTCCACCGCTTCCAAAATCAGCATCTAAAGATTCAAAAGGAATTCCTTTTTCTAGACACGTATCGAGAAGATAATTCATATAGATTCCCCCCGGAGCATTAAGCCTATTTACAATAAACCCTGGACGGTCTTTTAAGACTTTTGCAATATATCTTTCACCTCTCAGACACGGCAAACTTTCACTTAACTTTACACCAATTTCCATGGATTCTTCTGAAGATTTTTCACCAGCAATAACCTCTATTAACCTCATTAAAGGTGCTGGATTGAAAAAATGCATACCTATGCATTTATCATCTCTATTAGTCGCAGTCGCTATTTCTGTAATGGACATTGTAGATGTATTTGATGCAAAAACAGCGTGAGAAGGTGCATTTTCATCACATGTTTTGAAAACAGTTTTCTTTTCGTCCATATCTTCAATAACAGCTTCGATTATTATATCAGCATCTTTAACAGCTGAAACTATATCTAGATTTGTCTTCATCCGTGCGATATTTTCTGCGGCATTTAATACTCCCTTTGATTCAAGCTTATTTAATCCACCTTTAATATTTTCATAGGCTTTATCATTAATTTCCTGGGACAAGTCAACGAGAGTTACATTGTTTCCTGCCATTAGTGAAACTTGAGCAATGCCAGTACCCATCAATCCTACGCCAATTACAACAATATTTTTCACTTTAACACACTTATTCTTTTATTTTTTTAATTATGTTAATCCATGAGAAAAAAGAAAAAATAAAATTTAGATAAAGGAATTTTTTGCAATGTAAATATTTTACTCCCTATTTGGAACTTAAACTAATTTTTTGTTAATAATCAAAAAAATAACGTAATGGAGATTAAAATATCCTTCTTGTACAATTCCTTTTAATCACATTTTTTAAATCGAAAATTTTTTTATGTTTTAATTAAGAAATATTATTATAGTTTTTGAGTTAAGTTTAATCAAAAATGGGATAGAGATTATATTTCTAAAATGAGTTGAATTTAGTGGAGAAAAACATTAATGATTTAACTGTGGTAATCTATGGGATTGGTGGAATAGGTGCTACTCTTGGAGGATGGTTAACACAAGAAAGTGATGATGTTTACTTATTAGCACGTGGAGAAAATGCCAAAACGCTTAAAAAGGATGGTTTAATTCTTAATAATGTAGTAAGCGATAATTTAGTAACAATACCAGTTAAAGTAATTGAAGATTTAAATGAACTCGCTAATGTAGATGTCGTAGTAATCGCCGTTAAAAATTATGATTTAGATGAGGTTGCTAAGGATATTTCCATAAAATTTGGAGATGCACCGATTGTAGTTGGATTACAGAATGGATTTGAGAATCAAAGAATTTTACCAAAATATTTTACGAAAACTGTTTATGCTGTCGTTGTCCAATCTGGTTGGCGGGAAGAACCAGGAAGATTTGGGACCAGAGGTAAAGGACACCTTACACTTGGAACTCCTGAAAATGAAAATCCAAAAATTACAGAGAGAGCTGCAAAAATTTTAAACCTTGGAATCCCAACAATAACAACACAACAATTTCAAGATGCTACTCATTCAAAATTAATAGTTAACCTTTCAAATGCTACTTTTACGCTAATAAGTTCAGACCTTAAAGATGATGATGCGATCTTCAAGCTTTGGACCATTTATATGAATGTATACCTTGAGGGTGTGAACGTTGTAAAAGCTGCAGGGTATCAAGAATTTGAATTAAAGGGATTGCCCTCTTGGGAAAGAACAGAATTACGTAAAAACATCGATAAAGCGACAGCAATCATTAATTTCAAAAAATATTTTAAATATTCATGGTTTAATAGCATGGCTCAGGATATGATTCATCGACAGAAAAATCAATCTGAACTTGAATCGTTAACCGGATATTTTGTGAAATTAGCGAACTCATTCGACATTAACATTCCATTTAACAGAGGAATTTATGAGCTAAGTAAGAAACAATTTGAAATAAAACCTTATCAACCTTTACCCGTTGAATCAGTTTGGGAAGAAATCTACAAAAATCCTAACAAGTAGGAATTAATTTTAACTACAAAAAATTTTATTTTATTAAATTAAAAGTGAAAATCAAAAATGAATGAAATTAAAGGTACTCGAATTTTAGGTGCTCCAAATGCGAGTTTTACTAATCCTATAAAAGATGTTTATACTGCCAGGTTACCAATAGCAGGTTGTGCTTGGGTAGAAACTACAGATGGGGTTGTTCTAATAGATACTATAGCAAGAGTTAATGTAGGAAGGGAAGTTTTTAAACAAATAAATGGTACAATTAAATACATTATTTACACTCACGGGCATACTGATCATGTAGGTGGTGCAGCAGCTTACTTAAAAGATAATCCGGAAATAATTGCAAGCAAATATTTACCTGATCGATTAGATAAATACAAAATGCTTGCTCCTCATAGATCGCATATAACAGCGGTACAATTCAATGTTCCAGAAGTTGTCAGAACTCCAGAATTTGTATATCCCACGAAAACATTTTTAGGAGATATGATAGTAAAACTTGGGGATAAAACCTTTGAACTTCATGCTGTTCGAGCAGAAACAGATGATGCGGTGTGGGTATATATTCCTGAAATTAAGGCTGCGTTTATAGGAGATCTTATTATTGCAGGCTTGCCGAATGTAGGTAATCCATGGAAACCAACTCGTTTTGCATTAGATTGGGCAAAAATTTTAGAAGATGTAAGAGCTCTTAATCCCGAACATGTATTTTGCAATGGCGCTGGTTTTTATTATACGGGAGATAAAGCCCTAAAAATATTGGACTTAAACATAGAATCAATATATTCACTTCACGATCAAGTCGTTGAACATATAAATAAAGGAACCCATATTACAGAAATGATTCATAAGGTTAAACTTCCAGACCACCTTGCAAAATCACCTTATTTAAGACCGTTGTATTCTAGAACAGAATTTTTTGTTTTTAATGTATATCGCTGGTATCATGGCTATTTTGATGGTAATATTGCCCACCTCTTACCAAGACCAGAAAAAGAAGTCATGCGGGAACTTAATAACCTTATAGGTGACCCTGAGAAGATTATAAAAAGGGCAAAAGAACTATTATCTCAAAATAAAGCCCAGTTAGCATTGGAAATCTTAGATGTTTTAATTCAAGCAGATCCAGAAAATATTGAAGCGAGAAAATTGCGGATTGAACTATTAAAGAAACTCGGCGCTGATGATTATTGCTTAATGTCTCGAAATGCCTGGGTTTATTACATCGATAAAGATCGGAAATTAATAGATTCAAAATTTTAAAAAAAATGATTTTAACAGGATGGACATAAGTTCTAAAGAATATTATAGGAGAGTTTTTAGTACCTAAATAGGAAGAGTCGCAGGAGTTTCTATATTTCGATTGATATCATCTCAATAAAAATATTCATAAATTTTATTAGATTTTTAATCTAAAAATACACAATTTGTATAAGGATGCTTTCAAGCAATGGCAAGAATTATATGATTTATTCGGCCATCATATTGATAATGCTACAAAGTCATCTATCGAGTAACGTTGGAAAGGATCCAACGCTAACAAACAGGCCTTAAATTATGAAATAGAAGCGATTCAGGAGCTCGTTGAAGTTGGAAAACTATTACAATAAAATAAATAGATGAAAATAAGACTATAAAGTTATGAACATTCCACAAAATGTTATAGAATGGTTGTTAGAGGAGGGAAATCCTTCGATTCGTTATCGTACTATGCGAGAACTTCAAGAGTTTTCCGATTCTGATCCAGAACTTCAATCTACTAGAAAACAGATTACAACCTACCGTCCTGTAAAGAATATGTTAGAGGGAATGCATCCAGACGGGTATTGGGAAGTTATTAGTCCAAGTACCAAAAAATCTTATGGAAAAGGAGTGGATTATAGGCAAAATTCGACACATTTTATTCTTAGTTATCTTGCTGAACTTGGTATGACAAGAGAAGAGCCCAAAATCGAGAAAGCTGCCAATCGTTATCTATCTCTACAACAATCCGATGGTGACTTTTTTAGGCATTTTTCGTGTTTGTTTGGAATGAATATCAGAACTTTTATGCTTCTTGGATTTAAGGATGATCCTCGCCTTAAAAAAACTATTGATTTAATGGTAAATTCGGTTAGATATGATAACGGATATTTATGTGACACCCATGAAGGAAAGCGTAAGAAGGGAAGACCAGTTAAATCATGTGTTAGAGGTTCTGTAAAAGTATTATTTGCTTTAGGTCAATTGGCAGAATTATGGGATGAACCCTTCAGTAAAAAAATAGTTGAATATTTTCTTAATCGCAATATATTATTTAAAACGACAGATACGGAAACTTATGTTAACACCGATGCAGGATCAACGATTTTTCCTTTTTATTGGCGATTCGGATTAATAGATGTATTACTACCTTTAGCTATAATGGGATTTGGGAATGACTCGAGAATGGATTTCGCATGGAAGGTTCTCGCACGGCACAAAACGCAAGAAGGAAAATATATATGTGATGGGGTTCATAATAATAAATATTGGAAAATTGGGAAAAGCAGCTTAGCAAACAAATGGATTACATTTTATGCTTATCTCTGTTTAAAACATAGGGAAAAAACCTACAAACTATAGGTGAAATAGGATGGATAAATTGGAGTGGGATAATAAGAAAACAGCCTTAATTACTGGAGCTAGTTCTGGTATTGGGGAAGGATTTGCAAAAAAATTAGCCGAACAAGGATTTAACGTTGTATTAGTTGCTCGAAGAAAGGATAAGTTAGAAAAATTAGCAACCGAATTAAAGGAAAACCATAATATTGAAGCTTCAGTGTTAACCGCTGATCTGTCTAAAATGTCCGATATTGAGAAGGTCGTATCTTATATAAAAAATAAAGGCGATGTTGAATGTTTGGTCAATTCAGCAGGATATGCAATTTGGAGGTCATTTTTGGGTATCGAATTAAATCAGCATTTTGATTATATCAATGTAAATTTTACCGCACCAATTGTTTTTTGCCATGCAGCTTTGCCATTGATGATACAGAGCAAACGTGGAATTATAATTAATATTTCTTCATCAGGAGTTATAGATAGAAAACCGGGTGTATCTTATTACACAACAAAGAGCGCTTTGGTGTCCTTTTCAGAGAAACTGCATGAAAAAATGTATAAAAAAGGGATTTTGGTTCAAAGTCTTCTCCCTGGTTTAACACTTACTGAAATGCACGATGAACAAATAGCCAAAGGTAAATTCAAACGTGAATGGTTTCCGAAGGAAGCTTGGATGACTGTCGAAGATCTTACATCCATCTCATTAAAGTCTTTGAATGCTGACCCTTATATTCCCATAGTAGTTGCTGGAGAGTATAATATAAAGGAACTAACTGAGCTTCGCAAGAAAAATTCTGATGATTATATCAACCTACGGATATTTTCATAATATTTAAATCCGATTACGGATGTGAAAAAGAATTTCTTCCCTCTTTAACTGGACTTTTAGCAATTTAAATCCTATACACTTATGGCTTTTGTGACTAAGGCAATATTATCCTTAATTTCTTAGCAAAGAGAATAGCTAACAATGTCAAATTTGAGGAAAAATTAATAAAAGAAAAAGCACAAAATCTCGTAAAGATATAGATAAATAAATAAAAATTCAAAATGGTGAATTCTTATATTTAAAGTCAAAAGTTTCAAGATAAAATCTGAACTTGTCCCTACTCCTGTAGAATATGATGTATTGTTTCCTAAAGGATATGATAATACGGAAGAATCATATCCTCTTATGTTATTTCTACATGGCGGTGGAAATAAAAGTAATGTATTTCTTAACTCAATAGGTCCTATGATTTGGGGTTTATGGGAGAAGAAAATTGTTCCAGAAATGGTGATTGTGACTCCCAGCTGTGATAGATCTCTTTACATGGATTATAAAGATGAATCCGAGAAATGGGAATCATTCATAATCCATGAATTCCTACCTTATCTTCAAAAAGAGTACAGGGTTGAAACTAATCTGGATAGATTATTCATTGGTGGGATTTCTATGGGTGGTTTAGGTTCTCTAAGATTGGGATTTAAGTATCCGGAAAAATTTGGGGCTATTGTATCATTCGAGCCAGGAATTGAACCTGCATTTGAATGGAAGGAAGTAAAATCTGTAGATAAATTTTATCGTCAAAAGGATTTCATGGAAAAGATATTCGGTTCTCCTATCGATGAAGATTATTGGAATAATAATAATCCTGCCTATATAGTTAGAGAAAACTCTGAAAAAATACGTGGATCTGAAATAAAGATTTATCTTGAAGTTGGTACAGAGGATTTTTTTGGACTCTTTAGGGGAGCAGAATTTTTACATAGATCTCTGTTTGATCGTAATATTTGTCATGAATTTCGTTATGTTTATGGAGCTGATCACTTAGGAGTCTCATTTAGAGAAAGGATCCCAAATGGATTTTTATTTCTTAATCGCATTATTAATCCCTTGGAAGAACCTCCTGAAGTGATAAAAGCTAGGGAATTTTTTATTCAGATGAAAGAAAATGCACTTCGAAAAGAAGGGAAATAATCCAAATTCCAATTGATTTGTTTTCTGAAACTGTAATGGGGTATTAAGAAAATTTATATTAAGGTTTGATTATTCTTTAAAAATAATCATTTCAATAAAGATTTATTCCAACTTAAGAAAAAATATATATAAAAATAAGGGTGTTAGAATGACTCAACTGTTTAATCGATCCCATAGAAGAACCTTCATTTGAAATAAATATTATGACTATTTTTATTAAGATGAAAGAAATTGCGGGTTTAAAAGACGAGTAGAATTCCTAAATCATTAGAAATTGCTTAACCTGGATTGGAAGTTGAGAATCATGAATTAGTTGTTTATAAAGTCAGATAGTTTTATTTAGAAAGGATGTAAAATTTATTACAATAATTACATTTTAGGTTGTAAATTATCAAAAAAAACAAAAAAAACTGAAATATAATGATACAAACAAAATTCCAAGAAATTATTGGAACAAAATATCCAATTATACAAGCAGGGATGGGACCATACGCAACAACAAAATTATGTATCGCTGTAGCAAAAGAAGGTGGTTTAGGTCTGATCTCAACAATTGGTATGGCAGGACCAGACGTGAACTTTATACCTGAAGAAGATCGAAAGCTGGATTTTGGGGTTGGTGGTAGTGCTAAAAATGTTCTCAAACAAACGATAAGATATGTTTATGAAAAACTTGAAGATTACCCCGATGCTAAATTCGGTGTCAATATACCGATAGCTAAGGAGTTTACTATGGTTTCAAAACAATTTATGCTAGCTGTTATCGAGATTTTTAATGAAACACCTGAAATTAAGAAAAAACTAAGGGTAATGGTTACGTCTGCTGGTGATCCACTTCCTTGGGCGATAAATGCCAAAGAGAAGGGATCAAAAAAGGCATTCCTCGAAGTAAAAAAAGAATTACCTGATATAATATGGTGTCAAGTGTGTCCAAATGTAAGAGGTGCAAAAAGAGCTGAAAGAACAGGTGTAGATATAATTATTGCTTCTGGAAGGGAAGGAGGAGCACATTGTGCTTGGAGAGATACTTCATCTATGGTACTTCTTCCCGAAGTTGTAAGAACTGTTAATTTACCTGTTGTTGGTGCAGGAGGGTTTGCTGATGGTGCAACTCTAGCAGCAGCTCTTGCTTTAGGTGCGATTGGAGTTCAGATGGGAACTCGGTTTATCGCTACTCAAGAAGCTGATTTCGAACAGATGTGGAAAGAACAGCTAGTAAAAGCCACAGAATTTGACACAATTGTGGGACGAGGGATATTTGGTCCAATGAGGTTTTTAATAAATCCAGCATCTCTAGAAGTTATAGATGCGACTATTGATGGGGCTTCAGATCTTTATCGTGGAAAACCATGTCCAAGTACAGACAAAATCCGTATTCTAGAAGAAAAGGGATTCAAGAAATTACTTGATGAGGATGAGAATAAAAGCCTTATGAATGCGGGAGTTGTCACTGGTAGGATTCACTCGATACCAACTGTTCATGATTTAATTCAAGATATAATGACTGAAGCGACAGAAATTATACTAAACTTACCTACAAAGGTTAAAAAAGAAGAAAATGTAATATTGGAGTGATAAAATATGAAAGAATTAAAAGAATGTGTAGTTATTGATGCAGTTCGCACCCCTATTGGCAAATCTGGTAGGGCTCAGATGAAAAAACTCGGAGGAGCATTCCGAGAAATTTCAGCTCAAGATTTACTGGTGACAGTGTTAAAATCAGTTGTTGAGAGAACCCAGGCAAAAAGTGCAGACTTTGATCCTAAAGAAATCGAAGATTGTCAAGTTGGATGTCTATCTCAATTAGGAGAACAAGGTGGGAACATTGCACGGATTGCATTAATGCTTGCTGGGTTACCTCAAGAAATAGCTGGAGCAACAGTGAATAGATATTGTAATTCAGGGCTCCAAGCAGTTAATACGGCGGCTAATGCTATTCGAGTAGGCGATGGAGACATTTGCATTGCAGCTGGGGTTGAGTCGATGACCCATTATGCGATGGGTTCAGACATGCAGATTATCAGACAAGTTCCCAACTATCCCGTGATGTTGTCTTCAGGGTTTGGAAAGCTTGGTTTGGTACCTCAAGGAGTTTCATCAGAGATGATCAATGATAGGTATGGATTTAAAAGAGAAGAATTAGACCGATTTGGCATGTGGAGCCATCAAAAAGCAACTAAAGCTATGAGGAATGAAGAAGAGTACTTTAAGCGTGTGGTTCCGGTGACTTATGATAAAAGACATACCGATGAAAATATGAAGCCAATAAAGGATGAGAAAACTGGAAAGCAGATAGTCGAAGAAGTTACAATTACAAAGGATCAGACAGTACGTTCTGTATACTTAGATGATCCCGATAAAGGATGGGGAATGATAAGCAGTTTGAAACCCGTGTTTAGAACCCCTGAAAAAGGTGGTATGACAACTGCAGGAAATTCTTCACAAATAGTCGATGGAGCTTCAGCAACACTTTTAATGTCCCGAGAGAAGGCAGATGAGTTAGGATTAAAACCAATGGCTAGAATTCTATCAACTGCTGTAGCTGGTGGAGAACCTATTATCATGTTGTTAGCACCGATCCCTGCAATGAAAAAAGCATTACAACGAGCAGATCTTACAGTGGACGATATGGATGTAATTGAACCCAATGAAGCTTTTGCAAGTCCTTGCTTGGCTTTTTCGAAGGACTTTGGTTATGAATTTGATGATCCTAGAGTTAACCCGACAGGGGGTGCAATTGCAATAGGTCATCCGATTGGAGCGAGTGGAGTAATTTATTTTGGAGAAATGATACACTACCTTAAGAATTACAATAAGAAATATGGCGTTCAATTAATGTGTGGTGGGTTTGGCGTAGGAATTGCCACCATAGTTGAAGCACTTTAACTTACACAATAAATGTTAAACAAAAATTAGTATAATCATTTTTTTTTCTTTTTAGTCTATGAGTATTACAAAATATTGAATATTTTTAGATAAACTTATTAAACTTTTTAGTTGAGAAAAATTTCTCTTGGATAGCTTAATTTTATTTATAAATTTAAATTATAAAAAATGTTTTTTATTAAGTTATATAGATAGTAATGAAGGTGATCTTATGGAAAATCAAATAAGTAGTACAAATGAAGGAGACCTTAAGATAGTAAGGACAACTTCAGCATTCGATTGTGGTGGAAGATGTCCCTTAAGACTTCATGTGAAAGATGGAAAAATAATTAAAGTTGAGGGAGATGATAGCGCTGGTTCTGATAAACAACTAAGAACTTGTATTAGATGCAGAGCAATACGGCAATATGTCTATAATCCAGAACGTCTGAAATATCCTTTAAAAAGGGCAGGTCCAAAAGGTTCGGGTAAATTTGAGAGAATTACTTGGGATGAAGCTTATGAAACTATTGCTAGTAAGCTAAAAGAAGTTATAGAAAAATATGGGAATCAGAGTGTGTTTATGGCTGGGGGTGGAGGATATTTGGGAGCTTTGCATAATCCTACTGTAGCTTATGCTAGGTTAATTAACGCTTTAGGTGGATTTTCAACTACATATGGAAACCCCTCATCGCAAGGAGCAGTTTTTGGCACTCAAGCATCATACGGTTTTGGTCAAATTTTCGTAGGACACAGCCGTGAAGATTGGATGAACACTAAACTTATCATCATGTGGGGTTGGGACCCCGCAAGGATGATTGCCGGTACCAATACTACTTACTGGCTTATTAAAGCGAAAGAAAATGGTACGAAGATTATTGTAATTGACCCTCGTTATTCTGATAGTGCTGTTATCGCAGCAGATCAATGGATCCCCATTATCCCGGGAACCGATACTGCCATGATGGCCGCCATGGCATACGTAATGATCAATGAAAATCTCCACGATCAAGCATATCTTGATAGATTTACACATGGATTCGATAAATACAAGGATTATGTCCTAGGAGATGAGGATGGAATACCAAAATCTCCTGAGTGGGCAGAAAAGATTTGCGGAGTGAAAGCTCAAGTAATAGAACAATTAGCTCGTGAATATGCAACTACCAAACCAGCTGCATTAGAAGATTGTCAAGGTCCAGCACGTTCAGCAATGGGTGGACAATATACAAGAGGTGCAATTACACTTTCCGCAATGACAGGGAATATAGGAATAAATGGAGGAAGTGCGTGTGGTGGTCTTCACGGAATTCCTTGGGCTCACATGTTTAGAGGTATAGCAATTCCTCCTGGGGTTAATAAAGCTTTCCCTAAAGGAAAATCTCTAAGAGGAAATATCAACCCAAGGGACCGATTAGACACAAGAGTTCATGTCAATAAGTTGTTTGATGCTATTCTTAAAGGTAAATCTGGAGGATATCCATTTGACGTAAAATTTGCCATGTTTGTGGGATGCAATTTTTTAAATCAAATGGGGAATTGCAATAAATCAGCTAAAGCTATGAAAAGGGAAGACCTATTTGTGGTTGTCCCTGAATTGTGGTTAACTCCTACTGCCCAATATGCTGACATTGTTCTACCGGTCACTAGTTTTGCTGAAAAGACCGATCTTACAAGACCATGGCCTTCAGGTCCCTATTATGGTCATATGAATAAAGCAATTGAACCAATAGGTGAATGTAAACCTGACATTCAGATCGCTGAAGAATTAGCAGAAAAATTAGGAATTGAGAATTTCAAAAGGGAACATGTACTCCATGCTTTCCTCAAAAATATGCCAGGTAAAGTGAAAGATCTAGTCGAAGGATATGATGATATAAATGATAAATTCCTAAGATTATTTGTTGTGATGGCACAAGATTTAAGAGAAAATATCAAGGATTATAAGAAATACAGAGAAGACGGCATTCAAAGGGTTGATCTGAAAGAACCCTACGTGGCTTTCAAGAAGAATATAGACGATTTTGAAAACAACCCATTTCCAACTCCATCGGGCAAAATAGAATTATTTTCTGATCAGATAGCGAGTTTTAACAACCCTCTATGCCCTCCAGTTGCAAAATATGTTCCTACTTGGGAAAATAGAGATGACTCTCTAGTAGAAAAATATCCTCTTCAATTACTTACGCCTCATCCCAGAAACCAGGTTCATTCAGAATTATACAAGGTAAAATGGCTTCAAGAAGCGTTTCCTCATAGGATGTGGATAAACCCAGTCGACGCTGAACCAAGGGGAATAAAAAATGGAGATAATTGCTTAGCTTTTAATGACCGGGGTATTGTTGCAATTGAAGCGTGGGTAACTAAGCGCATCATCCCAGGAGTAGTAAGCATTAAAGAAGGAACATGGTATACTCCCGACCAGAATGGGATAGATAGAGGAGCTTGCGCAAATACGCTTACAAAGGATGAATTTTCGGAAGGTGGTGCTGTTACTCTTAAAACAGCCTTAGTTCAAGTAAAACTAGAAATTGGAGGTTCCAAATAATGCAAATGGGATTCTATTTTAACCAAACTAGATGCACGGGCTGTAAAGCTTGTAGTGTTGCGTGTAAAGATTGGAATGATATCGATGCGGGTCCCGAAAATTGGATGAGAATTTTATACGAAGAGAGTGGTGATATACCAGATCTCTTCGTAAGTTATTTAATCTCTCCATGTTATCATTGCGAAGATCCCGTTTGCATGCCAGTGTGTCCACCAAAGGCAATTTCTAAGAGAGATGAAGATGGAATTGTAGTTGTAAATAGTGAAGTATGCTTAGGCAATAAAGAATGCAATGTGAAATGTCTAAAAGCATGCCCATATAATTCACCACAGTTCGGGTTAGAAGAAGGTGCGAAAATGCGAAAATGCAACTTTTGTCTTGAACGTCACTTGAATAATCAGAAACCTATATGTGTTGAAACATGTTACACGAGAGCTCTAGATTCTGGATCGTTAGATGATCTAAAATCAAAATATGGTAATATTCAAGAAACATCAGGATTTAAATACTCCGAAAGAACAAAACCTTCTATTGTTTTCAAGCCAAAAAAGGTTTAAAAATTTATTTTTTATTTTTTAATTTCTATTTATTCCTCAAATTCTTTAGTAACGACGGATAACCAGATTATTCCTAAATCTTTTAAAATTTATTCTATATATATAAAGATAGAAAAAAATATTGTTATTTTAAATACGTATAAGCTTTGCTCAAGTTTTTCTCAGCATCTTTTATTATCTTATTTACGATTTCAGACATTTTTTCTATTTTATTAACAATTCTAATACTTTGTCCTAATGGAAGTCCTAATGAAACTAATTATGAATTTCAGGAAAGGTTGCGTCATAAAATTTTTTTTCAATATAGATAAAATTTAAATAATTTAATAGATCTTTATTCTTTTAACAAAAAGTTCTATAGAGATCTGAAAAATGACTTAAATAATTAATTAAACGCGATTACAAAAAATGCAAGAGCTAAAAGAATTAGATCTAATTGATGAAAAAGAATTTGTTAAGAGATTGGAAGAATTTAACAAAAAATACGCTTCAGTTATCGAAGATTCAATAAAAACCCTTGTTGAAAATAAAACTTCGTGGGGTACAATGATTGAAAGAAATGCTCGAATATATTCAGATAAGACTGCTCTTAAATTTGAAGAAATCAGTTTAACTCACAAAGAATTTAATGAATGGGTAAATCGATACGCTAATTATTTTATTTCAAAAGGAGTGAAAAAAGGTGAAGTAATAGAAGTATTGGTGACCAACAGACCAGAATACTTATTTATATTTACGGCTTTAGGGAAAATTGGGGCTATAGGTTCATTAATCAATACAGATCAACGTAAAAGTTCTCTTGTTCATAGTTTAAAGTTAACCCTTGAAAGATTTATCATAGTAGATGAAATATCTTATGAAGCATTCAAAAGTGTTCAACCTACATTGAATCTATCATCGGAACATGTACTCTTATTTTTACATGACAAAGGCAAGATTCCACTCCCAAAGGGATTTATTGATCTTTCTAAGACTGTAAGAGATTTCTCCATAAAAAATCCTGTCACAACATCTAAAGTAAAGGGTTCTGATCAATTAGCTTATATATTTACATCGGGGACTACAGGTTTACCAAAAGCATCAATATTTTCTCATTCTCGTATGGTTGGTGCATGCTATGGTGGATTTTATGCCCTAAAATTCACCTCGGATGATATAATTTATATTCCATTACCATTTTTCCACACTACAGCATTGCTTGTAGGGTGGGGAGTTGCTGTAGGTCCTGGTGCAGCCGTCGCTTTAAGTCGAAAATTAACGATCTCCCGATTTTGGGATGATATAAAAAAATTTGAAGCTACAGCCTTTTGTTATGTTGGCGAAGTATGCCGATATCTTTTAAACAAAGTCCCTACGCCTTATGATAAAGAGAACAATGTAAAAACCATTATTGGAAATGGATTAAGACCTGATATATGGAAGAAATTTAAGAAACGTTTTGATATCCAAAATGTGGTTGAAGTTTATGGAGCATCTGAAATTAGTAGAGGATTTGGGAATTTGCTTAACTTTGATTGCACCGTTGGTTTCAGCTCTAACTCTTATGCAATTGTCAAATATAACATAGAAGAGGAAAAACCAATATTTAACAAAGATGGATTCATGGATATAATCGGACTTGGCGGAACAGGTCTGCTACTCTGGGAAATTGATGACGAAACAGTTTTTCGTGGTTATACAAATAAAGAAGCTACAGAAAGGAAGATTTTTCGAAATGTATTTAAAAAAGGGGATAATTATTTCAATTCGGGAGACTTAATGAGAGATCAGGGTTGTAATCATGTTCAATTTATAGATCGTTTAGGGGATACATTCCGTTGGAAAGCTCAAAATGTTTCTACGACTGAAGTAGAAGAAGTTCTTAATGTTTTTGAACAAATATCTATGTCTTCTGCATATGGTGTAAAAATTCCTGGTACTGACGGACGTGCTGGAATGGCTTCTATTGTTTCAAATGTCGAAATTAAGGATTTTGATTTTAATAATCTAATTATTCATCTAAAAAGTAATCTTCCCTCATATGCGATCCCCATTTTTATTAGGTTTAAATCCGGTTTATCAGCCACTTCAACGTTTAAATTTAGGAAAGTGGATTTAAAAAAAGAAGGTTTTAAATTTGAAACAATGAGAGATCAAGTATATATCCTATTACCCAATGAATCTAAATATACGATTTTAACAAAAAACATCTTAGAAAGGATAAATCAACGGAAATACAAATTTTAAATAATCTCTATTACGCTGAACTCCTAATCATACATTATTCAAGGAAAATAAAATTAGAATTGAAAAATAGAATTGAAGAATTTATTTTATGTAGCTAGAAGCCCTTTTGATGTGTTTTTCAGCATCTCTCATTATTGTTTCAATAATATCTGGGACGGATTCTATTTGATTGGCAATTCCGATGCTTTGTCCTAATGGAACAGCTCCATCCTTTATATTTCCTTTATAAGCTAATCCATATTTTATTCCCATTTCAAGTGCCGCTTCTGGGGTGATTGCCGCTTCTTGAGCCATTTTTTCCTCCTTATTTGCTACTAGTTCATGATGTAATGAATAATCATTTTTCCATAAACGAATTAAGCCTAGTGCACCAGTAGTTAAGACTGTATCTTGAGCTTTTGCGGGAGGAATAATATTCTTAAATGCTTCATGAAATTCGCTCTCTTTAGAAGCAATGAATCTTGATCCCATTGCAACTGCTCCTGCACCCATAGCTAAAGCAGCTGCTAAACTTTGACCTGTAGCAAACCCTCCACATGCTACTATAGGGTAATCAGGATGTTTTTGTATAGCTTGTTGAAGCAAAACTAAGGTGCTAACTCTTTCATAAGACTGATGTCCCCCTCCTTCACCTCCAGTAATTACTAATCCATCTACTCCCGTCGCAACACATTTATCAGCAAGCCATAAGGCTGGAGCTACATGAAAATGTTTAATATTAGAACCACTTTCTTTTAACTTTTGGAAAGATTTTGATTGGGGTAACATCTTTGAAGATCCTGCACTTGTAACGGCATAAATGCACTGCTCTTTTATTTTTTGATTCTCTAAGATAAATTTTGGGATTTCATTGCAAAGATTTACTGCACTTGGGTCATTTCGGGAAGTCCTGATGTTAAACCCAAATGGCTTATCCGTGTGTTCAACAACTTCAAGCATATTTTCCTTCATTATATCTAAAGGAATTTTTCTGGCTTGGAAGTCACTCATTAAACCACTATGGCTTAATACACCAAGTCCACCAGCTTCTGAAACGGCAATGGTTAACTCGGTTGTATAGAATGGCCCCATTGGGGCAGCGATTATGGGATGCGTAATCCCTAGCATTTTTGTTACATTTGTTTCTAAAACCATATTAACTTCACATATACGTTTTTAATATTAGCTTAAATAATTAAGAAAAATTATTAAAGGTAGAGATGTCTACTTTTCTCAAATTTTTTTGGTACTTCCACCTATTAATTTAAAAAACCTAAAATAATTGAAGTAAAATATCATACATGATTAAAAAATAATTTTTTTAAATCATTTTTCCTTCTTTCCAGTAGCGTTCTTTCAAAAGTCTTTTCAATAACTTACCTGTGGGAGTTCTTGGAAGTTCTGCCTCAAAATCGACACTTACCGGACATTTTAATTTGGATAGTTTTGAATGGCAGTAAGCTATGAGTTCTCTTTCCAAGTCCAGACCTGCATCGGTCATATTTCTCAGTTGTATTATTGCTTTTACCTCTTCTCCGTATACATCATTGGGAACACCTATCACTGCGGCGTCCATCACCTTAGGGTGCATAACAAGAATATTTTCCGTTTCCTGGGGGTATATATTTACTCCGCCTGAGATAATCATGTTTGTAGTTCGATCAGTAAGATATAGGAAACCCTCCTTATCCATATAACCCACATCATTTAGAGTAGACCAGCCTTGGGGACTGCGTGAAGCAGCAGTTTTTTCCGGGTCATCATAATACTCGAATTCTGGACCATCTGAGAAATATATAACACCCGGATCTCCCGGTGGAAGCTCATTGCCCGTTTCATCAAGTATGTGGAGCTTTCCAAGAATTGCGCGCCCTACTGATCCCTTATGTGACAGCCATTCTTTTGATGTTATAAATGTAAGCCCATTACCCTCGGTGCCAGCATAATATTCAATTAATACGGGTCCCCACCACGAAATCATTTTTTCTTTAACCGGTATAGGTATAGGTGCCGCTGCATGAATGGCAATTTTCAGACTCGATATATCGTATCGATTGCGTTCTTCTTCAGGGAGTTTTAGCATTCGCACGAACATGGTAGGTACCCACTGACTGTTATTTACATTGTATTTTTCTATTAGTTCAAGTGATTTGAGTGCATTAAATCTCTCCATAACAATGATAGTCCCACCTACATATAGAACTGACATACAAAACCTGAGTGGAGCAGCATGATAAAGCGGTGCGGGTGAAAGATAAATGGTTTTTTCAGTAAAGCTAAAAAGGGCAAGAAGTCCTTTACCACCAGCTGTAATTTCGCCATACGGAAGGAGTTCAGTGGCTGTTTTTATTCCCTTCGGACGTCCGGTAGTCCCTGAGGAATAAAGCATGTCATTCCCTGCCATCTGGTCATCAATGGGAGTAACAGGGTACTGGGCAATTATCTCATCATAAGAACTATAACCGTATATAACTTCTCCAACAATCAGGCGTTTTGCTACATTGGGCATAAGGTCAGTAAGTTTTGCTGCCATTTCACTTTTTGCTGCTGATGTAATAAACAATTTCGCACGTGAGTTGTTTATTATGTATTCAATTTCTGAAGTTTTGAGAAAGGAACTAATAGGTGTATAAAAAAGACCAGCTCGGGCCGCCGCACAGCAGATTTCCAGGAAATGCCGGTTATTTTCCATAAACATAGCTATATGGTCTCCAATTTTCAGGCCCATGTCCCGGAACATATGTGCACATTGATTTGCTCTTTCCTCAAGTTGCAGATTTGTAATCACCTCACCGCTGCCTGCCATTATGTAGGCAGGTTTATCAGGGTTTTCGAGTGCTCTTTTATTGAGATCGATCATATTTTACTCATTATTTTTTTCTGATTAATTCATTATACGATTGGATTATAACATTGGTGAATGATTAGATCTTTTTATATATTTTTTTTTCCCTTTTTAAAATTCAAAGAAGTTTTTCTATAGTGAAAAGGGTTATTATCCTTAAAATAATAATTTAGTAATAATTGTAAAAAAATAATTATTTAAATTATAAATTAGGAACCTAAAAAAGAAAGGTTCGAGTTATGTTAAAAACGAAAATTACTGAAATGTTTGGGATAAAACATCCCATTGCCTCAGCAGCCATGGGACCATTCAGAACAAATGATTTATGTATTGCTGTAGCTGAAGCGGGTGGACTAGGAATGATTTCTCATACGAATGTATCACCTACGGGAATTGAATCTAATTATTATGCAGCAATGAAAAAAAATCTTGATCACGTTGTTGAGCACACTGAAGGGATTTTTGGGTTTAATATTAGAACATCACGGCTAGAGCCTGGGATTGATAAGTTAATATCTGTACTTTCACGACATATATTAGAAAATGTTAAGCTAAGAGAACAATGCCTCTATGCCCTTACCAGCGCGGGTTCAGCAAGAAGAATGCCTCAAAACAAGGATTTTCAAAAATTGAGGAAAACCACACAGATTAAACATTTTCATGTTGCTCCAGCACTTTGGTTGGCTGATAAATGTGTTGTGGCGGGTTGTGATGGTCTTTTAGTTGATGGATTTGAAGGAGGAGGCCACCAAGCATATGAAAGGGTGGGTGGTATTGCCTTACTTCAACAAGTCCAACAAAAATATCCAGACATACCAAAAATGGTTGCGGGAGGATTTGCAAATGGCACAGGATTAGCTTTAGCTCTAGCAGCAGGAGCTGATGGAATATCCATGGGATCAAGATTTATTGCTTCTATAAATAGTGAATTCCATGAAAATTACAAGAATATAATACCTCCTGCAAAAGCTCAAGACACAATTGTCAAAACTGGAAATCTAAGCATAATACGAATGTGGAGAAATAAATATTCTACAGCAAAAGGCTTAATAAAATCAAAAGAAGAGAAAATAGCTGAGGAACAAGCTCTCGTTAAAAAACGTGCTACAATGAGTGAAGAAGAATTAAAAGAAGAAACTAGGAAGGAATTTATTAAAAACTATGCTATTTATGAAGGTGACGTAGAAAGTGGAATTGTTCCTCTTGGATAGAGTATCGGTGTAGTCAAGAGTATCGAAAGTGTTTCAGATATTATCGAAAAATGCGTAGTGGATGCAGAAATTGCCTTAAAAAAGGCAACAAATTACATAGTATAAATGAGATAATATTTATCTAAAATTAATTAGGTAATACAATTTATAGCTTCAAGAAAGATAAATTCAAAATCATTATAAATTCAATTTATTAAAAATTAAATTCTGAGTTTAGTATCCCTCCGTATATTTCTTTTGTCAGTAATTCGTACCCAGAAGAGTTAGGTAATAGAATATAAAGAGGATCTTCAACATCTTCAATATTAAATGACTCCTTTTTTAAATTTCCTTTTTGAATTTTGAGAGTTGCTGTTGTAATTAACTCTGGAGTAAAACGAATGAATTTTGGAATGGCATATTCTGGTAAGGATTCTTGAAGCATAGAATAAAATCTTGAAAAATTAAAATCCTCAGAGATATGAGAATTTGTGACTAGCGAAACCATTCCAGCTCTACCTTCAGTTTTAGGAATTAATACACCATATACACAACACATCTCAACCTGATCAAATTCATTAATTACTGCTTCAACTTCTTCAGTAGATACATTTTCTCCTTTCCATCTAAAAGTATCTCCAACTCTATCAACAAATTGAGCAAATTTATAGATCTTTTTTAGATGCCCTATTTCTTTAATAAGGTCTCCGCTATTAAAGTAATAATCCCCCTCCTTAAATACGTTTTTAAAAATCTTCTTTTCATCCGCATTCTTACTTGTATATATAAAAATATCATCTGCAATTATCTGTCCTACAAGAAGTCCTGCTTCTCCTTCCTTTACTTTTATCATATGCCCACTTTCATCTCTGATAGGCTCATTTATGTCTAGATCATATTTCACTATAGCATATGGGTTTAATGTAAAGCCAACCGTACAGTTTAAATTGAAACGGTTAGCAAAATTTGGAGCGAATCTTTCAGTTGCACCATAAAATTCAAAAATTTGCTTAATTCCAAATCTTTTTTTGAAATCCTTCCACATTTCATTCCTAAGACCATTTCCCACGATTTTTTTAATAAAATGCTTTCGATCTGTAGGTTTTTCAGGTTGGTTATTTAGATATCGGCAAATTTCACCAATATAATTAAAGCAAGTAGCCTTAAATTTTATCGCATCATCCCAGAAGTTACTGGCAGAAAATTTACGACGTATAGCTATGGTTGAGCCATATCTTAAAGAAGACGCATATGCTACGTTTATAGCGTGAGAATGAAAAAGAGGTGTAGTAACGTATATTATATCCTTATGTTCAAATCCGACAACGGTATCACCCCAATAAATACTTGAACCGTAAGTATGCCCATGAGTGATAATTGCCGCTTTGGGTAATCCAGTAGTTCCACTAGTGAAAATATAAGCGTAAGGATCTTTAGATTGGAGTGTTTTTGAAGTGGGGGGATTGGATATATCTTCATTTTTAACTATATCAGATAAATCCTGAAATCCTTCAGGTTTCTTAATTTCTCCGAGATCTGGAACAAAATACAAATGTTTGGATTGTTCTTTAGATAACTTAAGTTCCTGTCGAACTTCTTCAAAAGCTTCTACTAATTCTTCTCCAATAATGAAGACTCTTCCGGGATCGATGTTAATACTGTGAATAAGAGGATTCAACCTTTGCTTAGTATTAATTAGGGAAGAGATAACGCCTATTTTGGACAAGCCGTATATTGCAAACATTATCTCTGGTCGATTTGTCATAAAAACAACAGCTATATCCCCTTTCTTTAACCCTACCTTATCTCTAAAATAATTAGCATACCGGTTGCACCATTCATTATATTCTTTATGTGTATACATTTTATCTTCAAAAAGAATTGCTGCATCATTTGGATAGTTTTTAGCGTGTTTTTCAATCAAAATTGCAACGTTATTATACGATTCTGGAGTATTAGCTAAAACCTCATCAACTACACTTTCCATTCGCTTAATCACATGGCGAGAGAAAAGCCGTGCCTTAATGTAATCCTATTTAGACGGTAAGTAACTTTTTTTTCCTGAATCATTACGATTTTTACTCATAATATAGACTGATCTTAATTTTAAATAAGTTTTTTTTTTTAAAAATTTTTAATTTTAAATAATAGAACTAGGGAAGGATCTGAATTAAAAAAAAAGAAATTTGGTTTAATATATGCTCCCATATTCCTGTATTGCTTTATATAGGGAAACAATATTTTCGGCTGGTTGATCTAACAGAAAATTTGTGGGTCCTGGAATATATCCCCCTTTTTTTCCTAAGGATTTTATGCTTTCTTTAACTGAATTTCGTATAAATTTAGGAGATTCATACACAAGCATCTCAGAATCGTCAATAGTTCCAATTAGAGCAATTTCTGGATATTTCTCCCTATACCTTTTTAAATCATTACTTTTTGGTTTTAATGATTCAACACCATCTATTCCTATTTCTACAAAATCAGGAAAAATTTGACCAATATTGCCACAACTATGCAGGATAAATTTAGCACCACCATCATGGACATATTTAACATATTTCGCTAACTTAGGTTTAATATATTTACGCCACTGTATCACATTTATTTGTAAACCTCTATTAAATCCATAATCATCCCCGCACATAATAACATCTGGTTTTTGATTCATTAATAACTTCAATGAAGGTTCTTCGATTGTTTCCCATTGAAAATCTATATGTTGTTGTAGAAATTTTGGATCTTTTCTGGCAAACCGAGTGAAATTAGCATGTCCAATTCCGAATACACAATTTTCAAATGGACCAGTAATTCCTTGAGAAACTACAATATCATATTTTTCTAACATAGTTTTTCGGATTCTTGATAAGTTGCGAAATCCAGCAGGATTTGGATTTAATTCCTTTTTTTTTTCCCAATATTCTTCAATATGTTCCTTTTTTAAGAGTGCAGGTCCAGTATACCATGAATGTGGTATCCCGTCATCCTTCACAAAGGTGTCAAATGTCCCCCCGTTATTCATTAAAACCTTATCAATGAAATCTAATTTTATCAACCCCCCTCCAGCCGTGCTCCAACACATATCAATTTTTGCATCAATTCCACCGTGTAATATGTCAGGTGGGGAAAATTTAGCTATTACAGAATGAATGAAAGGGATCCTAAATGAAACCCTATCTTTTTCTAATTGTTTCATATCCTCTTCTGAAAGTTTATAAGGAGAATTCATGAACCTGTAGACAAAATCACAATCTCCACCTAAAATAAAACTAGGAACACGATCTGGAATTTTTCCCTCTAACACGGTTAGAACTCTTTCAAGAGCAGACATTTTCTGAACTTTAACCATTGTAAACACTCATTCATTAAGAAATAATTCTACGCAGAAGCCCAAAGATTGCCGATTCATTTTTCATTTTAACTTTTCCTTCACCTACTCCCTTCATTAATGCAGGAACACCACCATAAAGATAATTCTGTGGCGCAGCAAAATAACCATCACACTCTAAATTATCTAACTCATCAAAATCTTTGATATCCTCTAGTTTTTCCATTTGAAAGGTTTCATTTTCAATAGTAATTAAAACCGCAGGAGATTGATCAGTTATATATACCACTAATTTGATTTTTTGTGGAAAATCCTTCTTTAATCTTCCGAATATCTGCCGTCTCCATAATGCTGAATAAATCAGGGCAGGGATGCCTTTAAATTTTGCACACACGGGATTATCACTCTAATGGGTAAAAATCAGGTAAATCGCCAGGGACCTTTAATTTCCATTCAGGTTTTCTCTTTTCTAAGAAAGACATTACTCCTTCTCGAGTATCTGCCTTTGTTGAAACCCACCCAAGATATTGATGGTTAATACTTTCTGCCTTATCAATATCTGTTTCAGTAAGGAATTGATAAAGCATTCGTTTTGTAAGGGTAACACTTACCGGTGCACACAATAATATTTCTTCCGCTAATTCCCTTGCTGTATCCATTAGTTTATCGTCAGGTACTACTCGGCTAACAAGTCCAAAGTCTAAAGCTTCCTTGGCATTGAGAATCCTGCCAGTATACATTAATTCAGCAGCTCTGCTGATTCCAATAATCCTAGGTAATAACCATGGGCTAGCAAATTCTGGGATCACACCTCGTTTATTAAAGACAATCCCAATACGGGCACTCTCAGAAGCGATTCTGATATCAAATGGTAAAATTAGTGTCACTCCTACTCCTACAACAGGGCCATTTATTGCCACAATCACAGGTTTTCTCAATGAGAAATATCGCTTGATTGTACTACCTTCCCTTTCAGCTTTCTCAGCTACGTCTTGAGGTTGATCTAGATTTTCAAAAGTATCACCACCTCTTGATAAATCTTGACCCGCACAAAATCCTCTTCCCGCACCAGTAATTATTGTGACTCGTATGTTTGGATCATCTTCTACTTTCCCAATTGCATCCCAAATCTCTACCATCATCCTATTTGTCATAGCATTAAGTTTATTGGGTCTATTCAAAGTTATTGTGGCAATTTGGTTTGATTTTTCAAAAATTATTTCTTCATAATTCATTTTATAATAACCTCCATTTCTAAAAAAATAATTATTAAATTAAAAAAATTTAATCATTCTAATTTGGTAAATATATTCTGTGAATCTCGTTACATTAATTATCTTGGTGATCTACTTGGTATAAATCTAGTGAATCGATTCATCTGACCAAAATATTCGAATAAAGCATCAGCACCCTGTATTTTAAGAGCGGTATTCATCGCAAGTTTATTATGTAAAGCCCCATCGGATGGAACTTTGGAAATTTCAGCAGCTAATTTATTAACCTCTTCGTCAAGTTTATCTCTAGGAACACTTATACTCACTAGTCCCATATCTGCAGCATCTTTTCCCGAAATTCTCCTCCCACTTATCAAAAGATATCGTGCTTTTTTCTCACCTAAGTACATTTGCCAAAGTGGTAGACTTTGTGAGCCACCCCATAATTGAGCAGGATGTCCTAATATTGCATCATCTGCTGCAACTGAAATATCACAGCAAAGTTGAAGATAACATCCCGCGTCAGTACAATTACCATGAATTTGAGCAATTGTTACCTTAGGAAAATTAAAGATACGCGTATATTTCGCATATATTTTTTTCCGAAGTATATCATAGGAATTCTTGTATTTCCAACCACCTTCGGGAGGTGTTAAATAATAAGATCCTTTAAGATCAAATCCCGAACAAAAACTCTTACCTGCACCTTTTAACACTATGACTTTTGCACTGGTATCTGCCTCTGCATGGTCAAAAACGGCGTCTATATCGTCAAGTAATTGATAACTCAGTGCATTATGTTTTTCAGGCCTGTTTAGAGTAATATATCCAACTCTAGTTTCTTCATTTGTTTCATACAGAACTGTTTCAAATTCTTTTGAACTCATTTTTTACTTTCACCTTAATTTTTTTTTTGTTTAACTGATTTTATCTCCCAAAATATTTAAAACTTTGATTCTCATTCTTCTTATCTTTTTAGAAACGAGGAAAATAAAAAATTAGATGATATTATAATTCTACCATTTCTTCATGTAATTCTAATAGTTCAATATCTCTCAGATATTTTTCCACTTCTTATTCACCAAATAAATACTTCCGAGAAATCCGACTGCTATCGAGCTCCAAATAACTATTATAGGATAACCTGTTATTAAGTATTCTATAATTCCTGAATCAACACCTACAGAAGCAAGGATAAAATTTCCTATGATATAATCGAGGTAATAACCTTCATTCTCCTCATTTGAAGTAAAGACGATGATTATACTTAATTCGGGAAAGATTGCTATGCGCTGCCCCCTATATCCAATAGCTGAGTATGCCTCATATGAAAACCACGATTGAACGCAGAATTGATATCCATAAGTTGAGTAGGAAGGAGGAGATTGCTGAATTGTTATTAAATATAATGAAAAGAAAACTTGAGGAGTTTAAAACTAAATAAATTAAAAGAAGTTGTAAATGAAGTAGATAAACCACAGCAATTATAGAACGCCTTGAAGATTTTAGGTTTATTTGGTCGAATTTTGAAAAAGGAAATGGGTTAATTAGAAAGATTGAGAAATTTCTTATTGAGCATACCAAATAACTTATTAGATCTTTAAAGTTTATTTTTCATTTTTACAATGTATTAAATAATAGGTGATTAATTTGTCGAAAGATTCTCAGAAGGATAATTTAAATAAAATTTTTAATCATTTTCTAACGGATATGATGAACGCATTCAGATCTTCAAGAAATGAAGATTCAAATTGAAGAAATTTGAAAAACATTTTTAAAGAATATCTTATTAATATCCATTATCAAATCTAATATCTAGTGTGAGATTAAAATGCCTCTTTGTAAAAATTGCGGAGAAGAAATAACTGTTAATCAAAACGAAAACTTTTTTAGATTATGTTCTGCTTGTGTTCGAGGTGATAAAACAAGAAAAAGAAGAGGGGGAACTTCATTAATCTGCATTGGTTTATATCTTTTTATTTTTTTATTACCTACCCTAATTTCCCTTAGTCTTTTTAATCCAATTTTCTTAGCAATTGGTATCCCACTTGTAATTATTCCGATCTTAATGATCATATTTGGGTATAAGAAAAGAAAAGAATGGAAAATAAAGCTGGAGATCTCAGAAGATAGAACTAAAGAATAAATCCGATAAAGAAGAGGTTTTTGCTCAATTCTTTACGAGAACACAATCTATAGCTTTTGATCAAGAAGCTAATATTGATGAAATAGATAAATTAATTTCTACCAGTCTCTTCCACCAATAATGCTCTTGGGTAAAAAGATTTAATACAATAAGACTATATAAATAGCTACATTATAATATTAAATATAATAACTGAATTATATATAATATATCATTAGATTAATATAATAAGGTGTGAGCTATGAGCTGTACGATACAATATAATATTACATTAAGTAGAATAACCCAAAAGCAATTCCAAAAGCTAAAAAATAACGTTTAATTAAATTTATGATTTTTTTGGTCATATTGGATCAAAAAAATAAGTAATCTTTGATTTTTCAACTTTTTCATCATGTTTTTCCTCACAAATATATCAAAAAGGATATTTAAAAATTAGGATGTTATTTTTGGGTAAGTAGATTCGTAGATAGACCATATTTAAAGTGAATTGATATTAAGATAAATAGTAAGTCCCACATTCACTGTATATAATCTATAATAAAATCTTCCCCTAACTCCGACTTAACCACTTTTATTATTTCTTGCGTTTGTTTGTTGAATTCATTCTTCTCCACTTTACTCCATCGTCTTTCTTTATTTAGACGAGGCCAGTATTGCCTTTCCCATAAAATAGATAATCGTCTTAACTTTTTTACTATATCTGTTGATAAAGGTAAAAACTCACCGGTATGTCCCCCACTCCAAAACATAGCACCACCATATTCATATACAAACTTTAAATTATGAGGTGGGGTATCTATATGAACATCCTTTTCAGATAAGATGTTCAATATTTCTTTTGAATGAATATCTAAAAATTTAGGAGTTATAGTTAAACGTTGTAATTTCTTTATTTTTAGAATTGACTTTGGAATATTTTTAAGCTTATTAAATTCTAATTGTAAGGATATCAATGATTTCAAATTACCGATAGAAGATGGTAAAAGTTCTAAATTATATCATTCCAGATTTAATGTCTCGAGTGCATCTAACCGTCCAGTTGAAGATGGAATCATATTTAATCGGTTATAAAAAATATTTAAGCATTTAAGAGATCTTAAATTTCCAATAGAGGTTGGTAATTCTTTTATCTGATTTCTATGGATATATAGTTCCTTAAGCTTAATTAATTGCCCAATATTTTTCGGTAATTCTATGAGTTTATTATTACTTAAGTTAAGGCCCTCTAATTTTCTTAATTTAATAATTGAATCTGGTAATATTATCAAAAGATTTTTCCTTAAATCTAATTTCTTAAGAGATTTTAATTTCCCAATGGAATTTGGTATAAATTTTAAAGAATTATTATCTAAGTATAAATTTTGGAGTGATTTTAAATAAAAAATTGATGATGGAAGCGAACTAATGTTATTATTCCTTAGATCGAGCGTTTCAAGATGTTTAAGGCTTCCAATTACATTTGCAAGTGAATCTATTTTATTGAAACTTAGGTTAAGTTCCTTAAGATGCTTAAACTGTTCAATAAATTTTGGAATAATTGTTAAATCTCTATATCCTAAATCCAGTCTTTCAAGATTTTTAAGATCCTTGATAAGTTCATTGTTTTCAAGAAAAATGTCACTTAATTCTTTCTCAGAAAATAATAAGAGCAAATGAGAATTTGAACGAAGTATTTCTATAAAATTTAAGTTGTTATTGTAAATCCTTTTTTTAATATCTTCCTTAAGAAACTTACGAGCTAAAACGTCGCCTAATTCCATTAAATGAATAAGGAGTTGATATCTATGGTTCCATGGTTTGGATAATCCTGAATTTAATTCATAGAAAGTTCTTAAGCTTTCGTTATTTTCAAGAAAAATGTGTTCTAACTCTTCCTCTGATAGATAATTAATATAATTTTCTTTTAATAGATAATTAATTACCGTGAAATTTTCACTTTTAAATCTCTTTACAATCTCTTCTTTAAAAACCCTCAAAGCCATATTATCTCCAATCTCCACTAATTTTTTGAGCAGCGGAAAAGCTAAGTTACTATGTATCAAACGAGTGTCATAATTCATTTCTACCCAAACTTGTAGATTAGAACAATGCCCCCAAAATTCTAATTCAGGTGGAATTGTAAAATTTCTAACATTAAATGATTTATTCAATCTATCTGCGACATCGTCGATAGAATTTAAATCATCAAATGTATCAAGTTTATATTTAGGAATATTCAATACCAAAGACTTACATTGTTTAAACAAGCGATTCTTAATGTAAATATTAGTCTTTCCTCGTTCCAGCTTCAGTACAATGTAATTATTAACCTTAAATTCTTTCATAGTGAATTTGTAGTTATTCTTGTTTTATATTAGATGATTACATCTAGGGATTTTTTGTACATAAATATTGGGGATTGTTGTCTATCATAAATAGGCACCAACTATCCAGTTATCATACGACACCAGGTTACGCGTAAATACGCAATGGAAGAAATTTACCACGACTTAAGAAATTCAGATTAAATTTTTTTTATTATAAGCTTTATAACAGAACCGTTATAGGTGTAATATTTTCTTTTTAGATTTTAAATTAATCTTTTTTAATCATAGATTCCATTGGTCTCTCTTATTACAGTTTATTTTCCTTTCAATTATTTATTTTAATCATAAGGATTATATTTTATTGAGATTAAATATGATATAATACAAAAATGAAATACTATAAGAAAGGTAATATTAAACGTGTGTAATAACTGTTTTACTCACAGCAAAGGGGCTGGAAAGCTCTGGTTTAAAGATGCAAAAAGGTATTCTCGATTTATGTATCATCGAACTCGTGTAGAGCAAACGAAAAAAAATACTAAGCGTATAAAAGGTGGAACTGCTGCTATTGAAGCCGCTGCGGGGCCTATGATTGCTCAAGCTATAGACGCCTATAATCTTAAAGATGAGAGATTTCCTGATCTCATGCGAGCTGCTAATAGGTTACATACTCAAGTTCAAGGAGCTCAAACACTTACTCTTCAAGATTCATTAGATCTAATAGATATAAGTTCACCGATTTGTTTTATTCATTGTGAATGTCGCAAAGCCAAATTTGGGTATGTTGAAAGAGATCGCTCTAAAATGACTTGCCTAGGTCTCGGTATTGGAATGTTTAGATGGGAACGAACCCCAGCACGATATGTTGCTGGAGCGGAATGGGTTGACCACGATGAGGCTCGAGAATGGGTAATAAAATGGAATAAGAAAGGCTTGGTACAAAACTTAATGAATTTTGGAATGAGAAATGGAGGGCCTTACATTGGTGGTCTATGTAATTGTTCGCGACCAGATTGTTCTTCGATTGAAAATAGATTACGTTATGGTGAAAAACAACTAATTAAGGGTGAACGAGTTGCAATCCATAATAAAGAAAATTGCACAGGATGCTTTAATTGTGTTAAAAGATGTCAATTTGGGGCTATAGCTGCAGATATACGACAAAACAAGGTACAAATAGATGCTCAAATGTGTTTTGGATGCGGACTTTGTGAAAGCGTTTGTAATGATGATGCTATTGAACTGAAAAATAGGCGAGATTTCCCGATTCTAAGATATGATTGGTAGGGGGTAATTATATGGCAATACAAATAAAAAATTTAGATATTCCCAGTATTAGAGTTAGAATAGATAGAGAAAAATGTCAACTACCTATGATATGCAGCCACAAATGCTTCACAAAATGTCCTCAAGGAGTTTTTCATGTCCATTCATACCCGAATGTTTCAGGTGCTTATATGAAACCAGATCCTAATAGTCCTAAACATTATCTAGTAGCAGGATCCGCCGCCCCAAAATGCACTGGTTGTATGGAATGCACAGAGAATTGCCCTGAGGACGCCATAACTATAGAAATTAAAACTCCTGAAATAAAGGAGGGAGAACATCCACATAAACACCCATTCGAATCAATGGAAGTTGCAATGGAAAATCAAAAAATAATTGAAAAATTGGATTCAACATTTAAGGGGTTGAAAAAAATATGATGCAACCAAAATTTAATTATAACATCTCTGAAGAGCTATTTAAATCAATTGAAGATCAATTTGGGGGTGCAAAGATTGCTGAGAAATATCTCGAATCTAAAGATGATTCGGTTTTTAAGGAATGGGGAAAGGGGCTAATGGAAAAAACTTTTGAACTTGGTGTTAAACCAGAAAATATGGATCATCTTTATGAAATGGTTCAAATGGTTGCTGAAAAAACAGGCGAGGTAAAATTCCCACATGAAGCTCAAAGATTTATAGAAATTGCGTGCCTATCAATACATTTAATGAGTGTTGTGTTAATCCAAACTGCATACAATAAAGAATTGAGCTTTTCGATTGTAGAGGGAACTTGCACTGTCCACAATAAGCTAAAAGAAACGCTATCCGACGAAGAATTAAACTCATTACCATGTAAAGAAGGATGTTTAACCGCCTGGAAAACAATTTTTGATATTCTTAAGATGGACGATGTTGAGGTTAGTCAAACTCAAGAAATCCCAAGCGATAAAATGTGTACCTTTTTAGCTCAAAAAAAGTAAATTTAATTTTTTATATCCTTTTTTTATTATTAGTCTCTATTATTATTAACTGATTAAAATAATTTCAAGAAGTGAGTTCAAATGAAATATAGAAAGATGGGATCATTGGATTGGGAAGTTTCTGCTTTAGGGATGGGATGCATGTGATTGCCAACTAAAATCGATGATGGGAATGAAGTAATCGATGAAGAAGAGGCAATTAGGATGATATTTCTTTTTCTTTTGTTTTTCTATTTGAAATAAATTCATTAAGAAGATTGATCAAGTGAGAAAATATGAAGAAATAAAAAAGACATGAAAATTTAAACCTTTAAAGGATAGCTCCGATACTTCTCTAAAGCGGTAATTGTAGCAAGTACATTCTCCCAGGGAGGATCTAATACCGTATTTGTTGGTCCAGGGCAGAAATTTCCAGTTGGTCCAGCAATCCGAATAAACTTTTTAACATCTTCTTCAACATCCTTTGGCGTGCCGAATTTTAAAACACGGGTATCATCAAGACAGCCCATAAACGCAAGTTTGTCACCTAAAGTCTCAACTAAATAAGCTAAATCATTTTCTGCGGTTGGTTGTACTGCTTGAATACAATTCAAACCCGCATCTGCCATAAGAGGAAGATAATCATGCAAGTATCCGCAACTATGTTGAATCATAAACATCCCCCTCTTTCGAGCGGCTTGATAAAGACGTTTGTAATAAGGAAGAACAAATTCCTTAAAATTTTTCGGTGAAAAAATACCTCGACCTTTATAACCTAAATCATCTAGGAAAAAAACTATATCAACTCCCGCTTCAGCTAACTTCTTTATAGTTTCTTCCATAGCTTTAGTGTATTCATTCATGACATAATGCATATGTTGGGGATCTTTACGCATTAATTTCATTGCATAACCGTGAGTGTGGCCTTCACATAAATATTCTGACATAGTCATACTAAGATTTGCCATAGGGTACACATATGGGCTTAGACCATCAACGTACTCTTGCCATAATTTTGGAGAAAATCCTCCTTCAGTAATACGATCAATTGGTTTCCCATATTCATCCCAAACCTCATGAAGTTTCTCTTTAGTTTTAAAAAACCCATCTACATACCATTCATGAGATCTTCCCGTTTTGGGATTTTTTCCAACACTCATAATTCTTCCACTAATGCAATTCCAATTATGATTTTCTGCGTTAGGGTAGTCATCGGGCATAGGATAAATATTCCTTTTAAACTTTTTAAAGGGGTCACTCAAAACTAAATCAGCGTGCCAAAATTTCATCTGAGTAATTAACCATGCAATTCTTCTCCGAAATCTTTCTGGACCAAAATTTATATCTTCTTGTTCCACTAAGACTTTTTTATATTCTTCGGAGGCATAGTACTGGGCCATCCCCCAACCTGATGTTTCAAAGCCAAAAGTAAAGATTGGGCATTTGTCAGGTTCATCATCCAGCTCTAAAAACCGGATAACTCGTTCTCGTTTTGATATAGTCATAATAATTTCACTCTTATATTTTTAAGTTTAAATACCTTTCCAAACCGGTTTTCTTTTTTCACTAAACGCTTTTGGACCTTCTCTAAAATCATGAGATTGGAGAAATTTTGTGAATAGGGGAAAATTCGCAAAAAGTGCGTCTTTTAACGTCATTTGAAGCCCATCAATTGCCATTTGTTTAATTGTTCGAATAGCTAGAGGTGATCCTTCCATTATCAGATTAGCTACTTTTTCTGTTTCTTCCAATAAATGATCGAATGGAACTACTTTTTTCACAAAGCCATATTCAACTCCTTCTTGAGCAGTCATACGTTTACGTGTAAGGAGAATATCCATAGCTAAGTGGTATGGGAGATATCTCACTAGTCGATGAATTCCCCCTCCTGAAGGAATTCTCCCCACTACAGGTTCGGGTAGGCAAAAAGTAGCATGTTCAGCAGCAATCATAAGATCACAGCTTAAAGCAAGTTCAAAACCTCCCCCAAATGCAAGACCGTTTATTGCAGCGATTAATGGTTTGGTGATTCTGAAATTTCTTATTAGATAAGCTGATTGACTTCTGACTTTTTCATAAGCTTCTCTCTGTTCTTCAGCGCTAGTTGAAGCAGCCCATTTTAAGTCGGCACCAGCAGAAAATGCTTTTTCCCCGACTCCTGTTAAAATAGCAACCCACGCATTAGGTTCATCCTCAAACTCGTTTAATGCATGACCAAGTTCTAATTGTATATAAGGATGAAGCGCGTTCAATACTTCGGGTCGATTCAGGGTAATAATTGTAATATGTTCTTTTTTTTCTACAAATATATGTTTATACTCCATAATATTTCAATTCCATATTATTAATTTCTATTTAATTTAACCACCTTTCCAAACAGGTTTTCTTTTTTCTGAAAAAGCTCTTGGACCTTCAATGAAATCTTGAGACCGAGTAAATTCTCGGTATATAGGGAAGGTAGTAGAATAAGCTTTTCTCAATGTCATTTCCAGTCCATCATTTGCCATTTGTTTTATTGCTCGAATAGCTAATGGTGAGCCTCCCATGATAACATGTGCCATTTTCTCTGCTTCAGCCATTAATTGGTCTAATGGAACAACTTTATTTACAAAACCATATTTTACTCCTTCTTGAGCCGAAATACGTTTATACGTAAAGAGAATTTCCATTGCCAGGTGATAAGGAATTTGTCTTGATAATCTATGAACACCTCCTTCAGTAGGAACACGCCCTACTAGTGGTTCAGGCAATGAAAAAGTAGCATGTTCAGCGGCAATGATAAGATCACAGCCTAATGCAAGTTCGAATCCTCCACCAAAGGCAAAACCATTTACAGCAGCGATAACTGGTTTTGTAATATTTGGATTAAAGGTTAAACCTCCAGTAACAGCTTTGAATTTAAGTTTACCAAAAGCTTCTCTCTGTTCTTCGAGACTCGCAGTAGCACCCCATTTTAAATCAAATCCTGCAGAAAAGGCTTTATCACCTACTCCTGTTACGATGGCAACCCACGCATTTGAATCATTTTCAAACTCATCAAAAGCATCTTCTAACTCGATGCTTACATATGGGTTAATTGCATTCCTTACTTCTGGCCTATTCAGGCGAACAATTGTAATATGGTCTTTTTTTTCAACAATTATATATTTATAATCCATTTTTTACACATCCTTTATTTTTGTAATTTCATAAAAATTTCATGAAAAAACTAAACAAAAACGAATGGGAATGAAAATACATTGAGGTTAACGGTCCCAAGGAAAATGACCTCTTATAATTAGTAGTTCACCGGTTATTTGATCTGATGCTGATGAAGCAAGAAATAAAGCCAAATCTGCGATATTTTTGGGAACCGGAGGACGTAATAATCGAGGTATTGGTGTACCATCTTCATTTTTATCAGGAGGTAAAATTCCCCACTTTATTACTCCTTCGGTAGCCGTCAAACCAGGAGCAATACAATTCACATTAATGTTATGTTCAGCCCATGAAGCAGCTAAAGTATTGGTTACCATGATAACACCTGCTTTTGCTACTGAATAATGAATCATTCCTGGATCACCTTTAACTCCAGCTGTTGAAGCAATATTGATAATCTTTCCCTGTTTCTGTTCAATCATTACCTTACCAGCAGCGATACAGCCAAGAAAAACGCCAGTAAGATTGAGAGCAATGACATGATTCCATTCTTCAATCGAAATTTCTAGTGGTTGAGTCGGTATCCCACGGCCTGCGTTGTTGACCATTATATCAAGCTGTCCAAAATGATCTACTGTTTGCTTGACCATATTATCTACTTGTTCCGGTTTCCGAACATCAGTGGCGATAGCAAGAGATTCTCTACCAAGTGCTTTGATTTTTGTAGCAACTTTATCTAGATTTTCTTGTTTACGACTAGCAATTACAACATTAGCCCCTGCTTCGGCGTATGTTAGAGCGATACATTTACCAATACCACTGGAGCCACCAGTTATTAAAGTCACTTTCCCATCTAATACTCCCATTTGTTTCACTTTTGAGTTTCTATATTCAAAAAAATTGTTTTTTTAGAAATTAAATGTAATTAAGTTTTATTGTATTTAACAACTTCGAATATCGATATGAATAGTTATCCTTCTGGTTTACGATTCTTTCTTTTTTAAGAAAGCTTTTATTTTAGTCTAAGCAATATTCACCAGCTATCCATGTTTGTGTAAGTTTTTTACTGTTTTTTTTATCAATTTTTTTATTAATTTAGCTGGAAGCATAAGTAAAACCTTTTTTAAATTTCTTCATTTGATTCTTTAGGAAAGCTTAAACAATTAATATTTGATCAAAAAAGGTGTAGAATAAAATGTTGAAAAATGACTGGGAATTGCATCATGTTTGTCTCGTTTTTAGAGACTGGAATGACGGCTTGCATTATTATCAAAATACAAGAATGGGGGTGAGCGTTGGCCCTCAAGTAATGGGTTTGGATTACCAAGTGAACCCCCCATATTGGGAAGAGAATGAAATCCCCAAGTTCTACGTTAATAAAGAAGTTCTAAGGACAAATGGTGGCTCCGGGCCGGGAAAACCTATTAAGGTGGAATCCGAACGAAAAAGAAAAGAGTTATACAAATTTATAGATAAAGATTGCCAAGTTGGGGATCTACTACTTGAGATTGGGCAATCTAGGGATATCCCATTTGAAGGTATTACCCACCTTTGTTTCAACGTCCCAGATATCAACGCAGAGACAGACAAACTGCTGGAAAAAGGTTGCGAGGAAATGTCGAGTTTCACCCAAGGTGATCTTATTATGGAAAATCACCTTGACACTCGCAAGTATGGTAACGTGGACATATCATTCAGACCTCCTCTACGCAAGCATGAAAAAGCATGGATAGATCACAATCGTTCGCATCCAAATCTAAAAGATTGGAAATTCCAAGGAATTGGTATTGGTGTAAGGAATCTTGATAAAGCGGTTGAGTACTACGAGAGCCTAGATATAATCGATTTTCAAAACGAAAGCGAACTTGATAGCAACCTTCTTGACCCAATCAACGTGCCTAGTGAAACTATGGAATTAAATTTCAAGACGAGAGCAAGGATTGGTCATGTAGGTCCAGTGGCTTTTGAATTCATTCAACCCCTTGAAGGAATTTCAATATATCAGGAATCTCTAGATAGTAGGGGCGAAGGTGTCGCTGAAATGACCTTTACAGTAACTGATCTGGAGAAAGAAGCTGCAACCATGATATATCGAGGCATGCCCGTAGTACTTAGTGGTAAACTCGAGAACGACCCTGCCTTTGCTTGCTTTGATGCTCGTGAAAATAACGGTAACACCTTGATAAAATTAATTCAAAGGGACTAGCTGCATTATTTAAAACTACCCAATTTAGATTTATTTGTTAAGTAAAGGATTAGATATTAGAGTTGTACAGTGCTACTTTAGAGTTGAATATAATCAACTTGTAATATATCCATGGCACTTGGTTGTCTATAATCCGTATACCGTTCGAGCAATGATAGTATCTTGAACTGACTTAGGTAGCTCAACAAAGCGAGCGACATACCCAGCTACCCTCACCATTAAGTCTTTATATTTATCGGGCTCTTTCTGGGCCGCCTTCAACGTATCTGAGGAAATTATATTAAACTGGATTTGATGTATCTTCTGGTCGACAAAGGTTCTTATTAGATCTGACATCATTTTGAAACCATATTCATCCTTGAAAATCAGCGGATCCAGCCTCGTGTTGAATGTTATTCCAGCGAAAACCTCAGCGTGGTCGACCTTACCTACGGACTTGAGAACCGATGTGAGACCACTAACATCGCTACCTTGAGTGGGTGCGATTGAATCTGATAGTGGTTCTCCGGCTAATCTTCCAGAAGGAAGTGCTCCCACTACCTGACCAGCCCTGACATAGCTACTGAGGGGGATGAGTACCGGGATCTTGTGACCACCACGTGTATTTTTAAGCTTTATCGCCTCCTGACAGAAGGTGTGCATTACCCACACTGTTTGTTCATCAGTATAGTCATCGTCGTTTCCAAACTTGGGTACATTTAACAACATTTGGCGTAGGTCGTCATAACCTTCAAAATTCTTCTCCAAAGCGTCGCACAGCTGATCCATAGTAATCTTTTTTTCCTCAAAAACAAGCTTCTTAATGGCGGTCAAGGAATCGCCAGCATCAGGAGCCCCATTTCCCCCGACAAACGGACCGAAATTATAACGAGCTCCACCTGCTTCCCTACATATCCCTTTTTCAATGCAGTCCTCTATAAGTGCTGATTGGAAAACAGTTGGGTCGAACTCGGCCATTAGTCTCTCACCAATGTTAGAGCCAATTGTCTCCCTTTCAAACGCCCATGCTAGTTGCTTTCTATATGCCTCCTGCAGTTCTTCAAAGGATTTGAATTTCCGGGGATCCCCTGTTTGCGCTCCTAATAATCCTCCGGGAAATCCCTTCCGGCCATTAGACAGCACCGCTTCTACGATTCCCGGGAGATTTTGGAAATGGACTGAGGTTGTATACCCAGAATCCATACCGACCAACGATGGCTCGTTGCACCCCATTGCACTAGCCTTTCTGGCAATCTCCAGCGTTATCGGTGGCCCGCCGCCTAAATTCCCTCGACCAAGGAGGTTAACCACGAGATTATCATTATTGAGAAATATTGGATGACCAGTTCCTAGCGCACAGAGCTGGCAGGCTTTAATTAGGAGGTCTTCAGGCGTTCTACTATGGACCAAGACACCTAGGTCAGGCTCTACTAACCTGGTATGCATCATACCCTCGAGAATCATGTATGACAGCTCATTAGTAGCATCAGTTCCATCTGCTCTAAGACCACCTACATCAACATGCTGAGCAATTCCGGCAGTATTCACAAGAAGATATCCATTTAGGGAGTTTACACTATAAAGAAACCATGAAGGCCTTAGAAGGAAGCAATCAATGAGTTCCTGAGCCTTTCCTTTGGTTATTCTCTCTTCTCTTATATCAGCTTCGAAATAAGGATACAGAAGCTGGTCAATTCTCCCTGGACTTATGGAAGCGGTATCACGGGTTTCCCACCAATGGAGAATATGGGTAAACCAGATTGATTGTATTGCTTCGTAGAATGTTCTCGCCGGATTTGCTGGCACCCAATTGCACATTTCAGCTATTTTGAGTAATTCCGCTCTCCTTGTGCCATCAACTTCTTCCTCGGCTAATTCATTTGCCCTAGCAGCAAACCTTTTCCCTATCTCGGCTGCTGTCTCCATAGCCATAATTACACCCTCAAGGAAGGGAATCTTTTTCACCTCCTCAGGATTGGCTTGATCGATCCTACTCAATCTCTCTTCAGCATCCTTCTTTATTCCCAAAAATCCCTTTTTCAGCACTTTTTCATGATTAGTAATAATGTGGCCAACATGGAAGGATCCCATCCCTGATTGGATAGAATACCATAATTCAGGAGGAAAACCAACAGGAACTGGGTCGTAATGAGTAGGGCTACGTCGTGTTTTTTCCCAATTACCTTCCCCCCTCCAGTACGGAATAATTTCCTCTCTTAACTCTCGCTTCTGTTCTTCAGTAATGAAAATTGGATTGCGGTCCCTGCTGCTAATAATATCAAGATTAGCCTCTAGCATGGGGTCGCACTTCACAGGAAGCGGGCAGTTGTTAGGCACAGGATCATACCAACCTACTATAAGTTCATCCGGATAGATGTCGATCGGCAACTCCCTTACTACGGCTGCAAAGAGCTTCGCTTTGCGGGTTACCATGGGTTCGCCTTCTGTTTCCTTCATAACCCTTGCTTCAATACGATCTCTATCAATTGAGTACACAAGCTTCCGGTCTAAATAGCGTTGCCTCTGCCTCTCAACTCTCTGAGTTGGTTGGACAGTTAACACCCTTTCTAACAGAGTTTCTGTTTTCTCTACAATCTGCACCATTTTATGAAACCTATTTTCTAGATTCTTTGATATGGTATAAAAATTTTCTATTATATACTATAAGGATTTGAAATTTTTAAATTTATATTATAAGAATATTAAACTAATCACCGACAATGGTCCTAAGGATCAAATAACAGCTTCAGTCTCGACAAAAGCTCTTCTGTGTCGGATCAAAAAAATGTAAAAGGCTTATTTTAATGTAAATCTTACTTTTTCTTTTAACAGATATAATTGAGATTACGTCTGTTGGTTAAGAAGGTCAGCTGAAAGCAGATAGAATCTCTTCTTGAATTTGCTCGAACAGTTTTGGTTTGGATGGTACGCCACCAAATATGATTTCCTCAGCACCAGCATCGATATATTGCTGAACTCGGTCAATTATAAATGGTATCGTACCATATAATACCCATTCACCTCGACTTTTACGGAGTTGGGCGGCTTTCTTCTCATCGTTTTCAATTCGTAAAGGAATCACCATTGTTTTTTTGATTTCAGAAGGATCGCGACCAAACTCTTCACAATGACGCTCAATCACTTCCATTTTATGCTTAAATATTTCGGGAGATCCAGGGTGACCAAAATCAATATTCGCAATGTCACCGAATCTGACGAGAGTGCGTAATGTCCTTTTCTCCCCATTTCCACCAACCATAATTGGAAGGTGCGGTTTCTGTGTGCAGGCTGGGGAAAAATAAGCTTTATCAAGCTTGTAATAAAGCCCGTTGTAGTCAATAGGTCCTTCTGCTGTAAATAATATCTTGATCAACTCAACTGCCTCCTCTAGACGATCACATCTTTCCTTGATGCTCGGAAACTCCCAACCAAAAGCTTCATGTTCCTGTTGAAACCAAGCCGCACCAATACCAAGAATAAATCGACCATTAGAGATTTGGTCTACAGTGGAAGCCATTTTAGCAAGTAGTGCCGGATTACGATAAGTATTGCCTGTGACAAGTACACCCAATCGTAATCGCTCTGTGACAGCAGCGGTAGCGGTGATCATAGACCAGCTTTCCAAAGAGGCTCCAGATTCCAGACCTGCCCCTGGAACTGGTGGTAGGAAATGATCTGAGAACCAGAGACTGTACCAAGGACCTGCTTCTATAAACTTAATCGTTGGAAGCGATTCTTCCCATGTGGTAAAATAATTAACTAACTGTGCTCCAAATTGCATACATATTCCTCTTTAATATCTAATTGGTTTTTATAACAATTATAAAATGAAATGTTAAGCTGATTATTAAATTTATCATAAGACTCAGATAGCGTATCTTGCTGAGAGAATTTTCCATTAAAAGTGATGGATAAAATGATTTGAATTTTGGTTCACAATATTATTAAAAGTATAAGGATTAGAAATTTATAAATCTATATTATAAGATTATTCCAGTTTTAATCAAATCACCGACAATGGTCCTAAGGATCCAATAACAGCTTCAGTTTCGACAATAGCCCTTCTGTGTCGGATCGAAAAAATGTAAAAGACTTATTTTAATGCAAATCTTGCTTTTTCTTTTAACAGATCTAATTAAGATTACGTCTGTTAGTCAAGAAGGTCAGCTGAAGACAGATAAAATTTCTTCTTTAATTTGTTCGAACAGCTCTGGTTTAGATACTACACCACTAAATATGATCTCCTCGGCGCCAGCATCGATATATTGTTGAATACGGTCATTTATAAATGGTACTGTACCATATAAGAACCATTTTCCACGACGTTTGCGAAGTTGTTCAGCCTCTTTTTCATCTTTCTCAATTCGTAAAGGAATCACCATTGTTTTTTTGATTTCTGATGAATCCCTGCCAAATTCTTCACAATGACGCTCAATCACTTCCAGTTTATGTCTAAATAGTTCTGGAGATCCAGGGAGATTAATATCTATATTCGCAATATCACCGAATCGAGCGAGTGTACGTAAGGTCCTTTTCTCCCCATTTCCTCCAACCATGATTGGAAGATGCGGTTTCTGGGTACAAGAGGGTGAAAAATATGCATTCTTAAGCTTATAATATTGTCCATCATAATTGATTGGCCCATCAGCTGTAAACAGCATCTTGATCAACTCTACTGCCTCTTCTAGACGATCACATCTCTCCTTAACACCAGGAAACTCCCAGCCGAAGGCTTCATGCTCTTGTTGAAACCAACCAGCACCAACACCGAGGATAAGCCGACCATTCGAGATTTGGTCCACTGTGGCAGCCATTTTAGCAAGTAGTGCCGGGTTACGATATGTATTGCCTGTTACAAGTATACCTAATCGTAATTGATTGGTGACAGCAGCAGTAGCGGTCACCATAGACCAACTCTCCAAAGCAGACTCAGATTCCAGACCTCTCCCTGGATAAGGTGGGAGGAAATGATCTGAAAACCAGAGACTATGCCACGGTCCAGCCTCTATAACCTTAATAGCTGAAAGAGTCTCTTCCCATGTAGTAAAATAATTTAGTAACTGCGTTCCAAATTGCATACAAATTCCTCTTTATTATCTAATTGGTTTTTATTGAAATTATAGATTTAAATATTAAGTTGATTAATAAATTTTTTAATTTGACTTTAGATATTTATCTGTGGAACTCATCCACGCAATCATATAAATTAATTGAGATTGAATGAATAACCTAAGGAAACAATATTGCATTTATGGATTTCTATAAGCTTCTTCTTCAATTTTACTAGTAAATAACTCAGTTTCTTCTATGTCCTCTACTCCCTTTGGTGGATTGACGCACCAGATATAATGACCTTCCTCGATTTTTATTTGATGGGGAGTCTCAATTTCACATTCTGGTGTTCGATTATCTGATACACATCGAGGATTAAAAGTACATCCTGGTGGGGGAGCAATCGGGCTCGGAACTTCGCCATCTATAACATATTTAATATCTTGATCAAAAGGATCAATTTCAGAGCGACTTTTTAGGAGTGCTTGAGTATAAGGATGAGCTGGATTTGAAAAAATTTGATCAGTTTCCCCAATCTCAACAAACTTACCGAGATACATTACAGCAACTCTATCCGCAATATGATTCACAACGGATAAATTATGTGTTATAAACAAAAAACCGTATCCATATTCCTCCTGTAAATCTAAAATTAGGTTTAAAATTTGTGCTTGTACAGACACATCTAGAGCTGATGTCGGCTCATCAAGAACGATTAATTCTGGATTACAAGCAAGTGCTCTTGCGATAATAATTCTTTGCTTTTGTCCACCTGAAAACTCGTGAGGGTAACGATCCATGTGTTCTCGTTTTAATGAAACCTGTTTCAACAATCTCAATACATATCTTCTGATTGACAGTTTATTGGTAATACCAAGTAAATTCTTGAGGGGTTCTGCTATAATATCAGTAACTTTTAAACGTGGATTTAAAGATGCATCAGGATCTTGGAAAACCATTTGAATTTTTTGCCTTAAATAACTTGTAAGTTCGTTCGGGACGGATTCCTCATGATATAATATTTCTCCATCTTCTTTTTCTATTAATCCTAAAATTGCGTTAGCGACAGTCGTTTTCCCGCATCCGCTTTCTCCAACTAATCCTAATGTTTCACCTGTTTTAATTTCAAATGTTACACCATCAACCGCTTTTACTGCTCCAATTTGCCTTTTAAGCACCCCTTTAAGTAGAGGATAATATACTTTAAGGTTTGTAACTTTTAACAAAGACTCTCCTTTTTCTAAAATATGGAGTTCTCTGAGTTCCTGAATTGGTATTGTTTTATAAGCGATTATTCTAGCTCCAACCATTGTTATAATTGAAAATGTAAAACTTATTACTAAATTTGGAATAAAATTATCAAAAAACCTTTCCTGCTGAGATATAAACATTGCTATGAGATAGAGAAGCCCTGGTATTACACTGACAATAACGACTACTCTTCTTAACTTTACTAATTGAATTTTGTCTCCCCAACTTAATATAAATACCGTTATACCGAGAAAAGTCAGAAAAAATAGAACAAAAGTAAATTTTGCATAATTCAAATTATCATTACCTTCAATTAGAAAAATATCAATAATATCAAAAAGAAAATTTATAAAAATGGTAGTAATGAATAAAGAGATTTGAGCTAGTCCTATAATTTCTAAAGATCTTAACCATTTATTTTTGTAAATACTTATCAAGATACCTAATCCAATAAAAGCATTGATAATTATTATGAGAATGTCGGTGAAAAGATTTTGACCAATCAATGAATAAATGGTTAATCCCACAACCATACCTATAACAAACCAAGTTCCATTTACAATTAATGCTGAAAAAAATGGTTTATCCCATCTATTCAAGTTGATATGCCATTTTATATAGAACAATCCCACTGAGAATAGTAATAGTTGGGTAATAACTAGTATTGTCAGATTAACTGCCATTTCGATTTATCCTCCATTTTTTTTTACACTTTAAGATTGAATTCCGTTTTTTACTGCAATTTTTTGAGTTTTTCTGTTCTATTAATTATCATAATAAGTTTTAATGATTTTTTTCTTCCGCTTTTTTTATAGAAATTTCTGATAATTCTTTATATTCTGGATCATAAAGATGACATGCGACAAAATAATCTGGTTCAACCTCTATACTTTTTACGATTTTTGAATCGCAAGGCTCGAAGCAGTATTTGCATCGAGGATGAAATCTGCATCCAGAGGGTGGATAAATCAGGTTTGGAACCGTTCCTCCTATAACTTCAAGACGGCGTTTCTTCTTCCCAACAACAGGAACAGAGCCTATAAGACTTCTAGTATAAGGGTGATATGGTTTTATAAATAATTTTTGAATATTCCCATTTTCGACAATAAAACCGGAATACATCACAGCAACCCTATCACACATTTTAGAAATTATTCCTAGATCATGTGTTATAAACAAAATTGAGGTATTAAATTTACTCTTAAGATCCTTCATTAACTTCAGAATTTGATTTTGAATGGTTACGTCCAATGCTGTTGTAGGCTCATCCGCGATTAAAAGTTTCGGTTTGCACGCAAGACCCATAGCGATCTGAACCCTTTGTCGCATTCCCCCACTCAGTTCATGAGGGTATAGATCAAAGACTAAATTGGGGAAGGGGATATTTAAATCTCGTAAAAGTTTCTCACCCCATTCTCGGGCAACAGCAAAAATGCTTGTATTCTGTTTAGACGATTCCACGAGTAACTCATTTTCCATATGCAAGAGATAAACTTCAGTGATTTGAGACCCGATTTTAAAAACAGGATTAAGAGAATTAAGGGGATCTTGAAAAATCATGGTAATATCTTTTCCACGATATTTCAATACTTTAGATATCGATTTTTGAAATAAATCTTCTCCCCTAAATATGACTTTTCCTTCTTCTATCTTTCCTGGTGGGCGTACTAATTGTAGAATTGATAATGCTGTTACGGATTTTCCACAACCAGTTTCTCCAACAAGACCAAGAGTTTCACCCTCATGAATTTTAAAAGAAACACCTTCAACAGCTTTTACAATTCCTTCTTCTGTGTAAAAATAAGTCGTGAGATCTTGAACATCCAAAAGAATTTGATTTCCAACTACCTTTATTTCTTCACCTTGTTTTTTCTCATATATCTCAAATGCTTTCTGAAGTTTTAACTCACTCCTTTCAGCAGATAGAGGTTTAAATATTTTCTTTAAAGTAATAAAAAAAACGGCAATATATACAGAATTAACAACTAGAATTAAAATACGAATATCCTGAATATATAGAGTGATACTGAATAATCTCCGTAAATACAGTTCAACAATAACAAGCTGAATAGACCAAATTCCAAATGAGATAAATCCACCAGTATACATAGCTTGTTTAAGCACAAAATTTGGAATACGTGTTTCAGTTGAACGAGTTCTATTAACTATGATTGTTATAATAATAGCAAAACCGATTGTAAAAATAGCCCAAACAAAACCAAGATTAAATATATCAGGATTTCCCATAGGAATTTTGAGGAGCGGAATTGATAAAAAGATGGCTCCAACGATCCATGCTAGTATTATAAATTTTATATAAACTCTTCTGAATTGTTCGCTCTGGATAATATTCTCATCATCATGCAATTTGTATTTTGCAAATCGCTTTAAAAAAATGGCGTGTAAGGGTAGAAATATTGTAACCATTATGGCAAATAAAAATGCATCTGTATTCAAAAATCTGAATAAATAGAAATCCTCAAAAATATAAAAATTTCCGAGAGCTTCAAAAAGAAGGCGAATAATGAGTATTATCCCAAAAATTATAAAGGTGCTTACACCCGAACTAAACCTGTGAACAATTTTAGAAATCCGAACTTCCTCTCGGAGATTATTATTTAGAATGCCAGCACTTAAATATAAGACAATAGCTGCTATCAAAGCTTCAATTAATGACATTCCAAGCTGAAACACATAAATAATTACTAATAAACTCCCAAAAAACGTTATGTTTAGAATAATAGTTGAAGGGATCCAAAATTGCCTTTTGGTATTCTTCATTTTATTGTCTACCTTTTTTTATTTGTGAAATCGTGGATCTAAAGCGTCCCTCAATCCATCTCCTACTAACATAAACCCTGCAGATATTATTCCGAGAAAAATACCTGGCCAGATTGCTGCCCCTCTACCAGTTAATAAGCGACCGGCACCCCAATTAACATCAGTTCCCCAAGTCGCAACTGTTTGGGGTCCTAAACCAAGAAAACCAAGCCCCGCTAAACCTAAAACTGTACCCGCAGCTCCCCAAAAGACACTAATTATTATAGGAGATATCGCGTTTGGTACAATATGTTTAAACATGATTTTGAATTTAAGAGCACCACCTGTTTTTGCTGCCTTTACAAAAACCATTTCTTTTACTAGCAAAACCATTGTTCGCATAAACCTTATGTTAGCAGGAATTCCGAGTATCCCAAAAATTACAAGCATAGCCATTAAATCTTCACCAACCGTGGGAATAAGAATAAAACCTAAAATTCCCATTGGTAATATATACATTAAATCAACAAAACGCATCATAGCATAATCAACTGGGCCACCAAAATAAGCTGAAATTGTTCCTAAAATAAGCCCACCTCCCGTTCCTATAATTACAGGAATAAACGCCATTCCTACTGTAGTTCTAGCACCCCAAATTATCCGAGCATAAATATCATATCCGTACAATGTTGTTCCTAGTGGATGTTCTGGACTCGGTTCATCGAAAGGGATTCCGTCAGAAGGTACAAATGGCAATGTTAATTCTTGTAACGGAATCTCGGTAAACCAAGGACCATATACTGCTAATACTACAATAAATAAAATCAACAATAACCCAGTAATTGTTAAAGGTGTAAGAAGACGACGGAATACCCGCCTTTTTGATTTTATTTTTTCAATTTCATTTTCATAAGCAGTGAATTCTGGATTACGCCAAGTAGGAAGTAAATAAAATTTCATTAGGTTTACCCATTTCTTCTTACCACCTACGGAAAAATCCGTATAATCTACTTCTTCTATTGTTATATCTTGTTCAGTCATATTTTAAATTATTATTTTAATTAATTTTTATTTATAAGTTATCCTCGGATCGATAATTGTATACATTACATCAGAGAGTAAGGTTCCAATAAGAGTAAATATTACGGTGAATACCGTTAAACCATTAATGACCAAATAATCGCCTTGAAGAATTGATTGGACAAGATAATACCCAAACCCTTCGTAAGCAAAAACTGTCTCAATAAAAAGTGATCCTAGAAATGCTCCCAATAAACCCCCAATGATTTTGTCACTTGATGGGAGTAGGGCATTGCGAAGTGCATGTTTATCAATAACATCGTTTTCTTCAACTCCTTTTGCACGAGCAGTTCTAATATAATCTTGATCTAACACTTCTAACATGCTTGAGCGCGTTAGTGCCGTTAACCCCGATATTGAAACAAAAACCATACATACCGTCGGAAGAATCAAATGTGAGATTGAGTCCCATAGAAAAGCTTGATCATTGTATATAATGGCATCAATTATTCGGAAGTTTGTTCTAAATCCATCTATGGGGCCTGGGTAGGAATATCCTAGTGTATTTGTGAACATAACGGGAATATCAATTTGACCATTGGTTAAATCGGTTATATAAACACCAAAACCAATTTGAATAATGGTAGCAAACCAAAAAACTGGGAAACCCGCTCCGATTATCGCAATAAAACGAATAATAGTATCTTTCTTTTTATACTTGTTACTTGCTGCACTAGTCCCAAGTTTGACAGCAATAATTGGGGCTATAATCGTTGGAATTATCATCAATTCAATAGTCTTAGGAAAGATCTCCCTAATAAGTGTAAGGACAGGTTTTCCTGGCTTGAGTATATAAGATTCACCCCAATCTCCCGTGAAAAAGTTTACTAAATACTTACCAAGTTTAACAAGCCAAGGGTCATAATATCCAACTCTTCTTCTCTCCAGTTCAAGAACTACTGGATCTGTAAGACCTACTCTATTCAGTGTAGGATCTACTGTCATCAGGTTTGATAAAACCCATGTACTTATTAAAGCAAGTATTAACAGCGGAAACATGATAAGAATTCGCTTAATGATATATTTTACCATATTTTTTGCTTTCCGAGCCAATTTATTACCCCTCTCTCTTTTATAATTACTTCTTTTTGCTTAAAATTTTCTTCTCTTTTTAATAAACTGTTTAAATTTCATCCCACTTAAGCCCCCAGTAAACGTACACCCATATAGTATTAAAATATTTAAATAACCCTCCCCATGAGCAAATTGTAAAATGAAAGGCTCAGCAGAGAGTCCAAACATTATCCAATAAAACAAAAAACCTTCAGCTATTAATGGGGGTACTAGCCATAATGAAGCTTTTATCCCATAATGGGGAATATCTTCCTTATAAGTTAATAAAAAGCTTATTAAAAATAGTAATAAAATCGGTAAGTAGAACGTATCCGGATATACTTTATAGGTCCAGATCAAAATCGTAGGATCCATTTCAGGATATGGGATCCAATTGCCAATATCATCTACCAAAATTATATTTGCGACAATTCCAAAGTAGCCTAATAAAACAGCAATGTATGCAATGATAACCGTTCCTTGTCTTCCCCAATCCATGTGAAAATGTCCCTTTAATTCTGAGCTATTTTCCATTAAGGGTTTTTCTTTTATTTTAGAGCTTCTTTTTCTCATATTTTAATTGTAGATTCTGACTTTAATACTTATAAAAATTGAAATTTCTATTTATACCTTTTTATTGTTAATGCGACTATTTGTGGTCTAAATTATGTAAAATCAATTGAACATGTGAAACATTTATATATTTTCACATCATAAACATTTAATAACAAAACTCTATTTTAAAAATAAGGTGAAAAAACAATTCGAAAATTTTCAACTAAAATAATTTTACTACTTTTACTTAGTTCTCTTGTATTACCTTTCTTCCCTGTAATAGCTCAACCTACAACTGCACAAGTACCAGCATTCAAAATAGGAGTAACTGGCGGTGCAATAGGAAGTTGGGATGGTGCTATCGCCTCAGCAGGATTTGCTGGTGCTGTTTATAGCGCTGAAACTGTTGAGCCGTTAGCTCAATGGCCTACGGATTGGGACGGTGAATTTAACACTATGATCCCAGTGCTAGCAACAAGTTGGACCATAACTCCGTGGCCAGATGAAATGAATTACCACCCAGACGGACCATTTATGAACAAAGGTGGTGTTCGGGCAATAGAATTCACTCTGCGAGAGGGCGTTAAATTTCATGATGGATCAGATTTTAACGCAACGGTTGCGAAATGGAATATTGATCGTGATATAGTAATCTCTGGAAATTTAACTGGTGAATTAACACCTGATTTGATGACAGATGAGATGTATAAAGCGATATTTAGTTATTGGTTACCCGCCGCACACTGGTCACAATTTGAAACTGACACTTGGAATGTATCACAATTTATTGGACAACCTGCATCATATGCAGAGTATGGAGCTACTAAGTCTAGCTCAGCCCACCCAGTCTGGGGTTGGCTTTATGATTGGGCTTATGATGGTGCATATTCCAGAATTAAAAATGTGACTATAACAGAAGATAAACAATCTGGAGGAAAAATTAAGGTTTACTTTAATGATTGGAGTGCTGTATTTCTATACGTTGATGACCATACTATGATTTCAATGGACGCGTATAAAGACTATTTCGATATACCAATAAAGGGTTTGGGAGATGTCTCTGGATTTGGACAACCAGATGTTTCCGGAGGTTATCCTTCTACAGGATTTCCTGGGCATTTGATTGGTACGGGACCTTACAGATTTATCGAGCACGATGATGTACTAGGACAAGGTACTATGGAAAGATTTGATGACTGGTGGAATTCTACTGCCATGCAAGCTTTGGATTTACACAAGGTACCAAAAATTTCTGTCGCTACCTTTATAACAACTACAACAGGATTTCAGGTAAGGAATTTAGCCATGGTCACAGGAGACATAGATTACACCGCTGATGACGGTCAACTGGTCTATGCTGACATGGTTGCACATCCCGATATTAATTACGTTGAAACGGGTGTTGGTCTAGATCGCGATTTTATTACATTGAATTCTATCAATGAAACGTATTGGAAAGACTGGGCAGATTGGGGTCCATCTGTTGTTAATTTAACAGATGCTACCTACTCGCAATTTCCCTGGCTTGGGGATATGAGATACTTGGCAGATGTTGATGATGTTGATGGACGGGTTTATACTGATGGAATTAATAGAGCTATGAGGAAAGCGCTTAGTTACGCGTTTGATTATGATACATATATTAATGTTATTAAAGGAGGACGTGCGGTACGATCTGATGGTTTTCTTCCGAGTACAAATGAATACTATAACCCAAGTATACCTCTTGCAACCAGAGATCTCACTATAGCACGACAAACTCTCATTGATGATCCTTTCTTGAATGCAACTATAGCTGCTAGGGGTTTAGATATCAATAATGCAACTGCAGATTGGGTTAGTGTCGCAAATTCTAATCCAATCTTTGAATTTAAGCTCCTTTGGGATATAAGCAATTTTGACAAGGCGAGCGTATTTGGAAATTCCATTAAAGATATAGGGATGGTATTGGGCGGTCTAAATGGAGCACCTGATGGTAACTTATTAATACAACCAGATGTTTACACTGTATTGTTTGGGGAAGATATAGGATCAGTTCCATGGTTCACATCTCACGGACTCCCCAGTGAGTGGGGAAGCTTAAACTATAAATATGGCCCAGTCGCTGAATATTTCTATAGGAGTCCCGGATCTGCTGATTATGCATTTGATTATGCCATCTTTCCATTCGAAGGGCTGACTAACACAGGATTTCATTATAATGCGACTGTTGATCGATGGATAGATATGACTTGGTTTGTAGATAAAATTACAGCTCAAGAAGTTTGGAATAACATGACCAAACACTTTCAAACCTGGCATTATACGGAAATCATGATAGCTTCTAGCCTGACGGGATTTGCAATAAATAAAGATTTTGAATGGCAATTACCAAGATTGGGATATGGATTCGTTAAATATATAGGAACGGTTGGTGGTGGTGCTGGTGTCCAAATCCCAGGGTATGAAATGGCAGCAGTTTTATCCATTACTATAGTAACTTTTACAGGAATCGGTTTGTCGCTAAATAGAAAGAGAAAACGTGCTCAAAAGTAAAAAAAATATAAAATTTATAATTAACACTTTTTTTTTAATTTTTGTTAAAAAATACCTTTACTTCTAAATATGTTTAATCATTTACTACCAAATTGAATTTAGCTCGTGAACTTCCATTTTAACAAGTTTAGTTATTCCTCCTTCACTAAAAACTATAATATCACCTTTCCCTATGATGACAGGTTTAGTGTACGACACTGCATAATTAAATTTATATGGAAAGTGCTCAACAAGTTCTGTGATATTAAAATCTGTACCGAATTTTGAATAGAGCTCAGAAATCTCTGCGATGTTAATATGTGTACGGATTGGCATATAGATTTGGCCATCGTTGGCGAAAAGTTCCAATGTTGTGCGATCAACAAGTATTCTGAATTTTATTTTGCCTTCCGTCGGTTTTAATTCCGCATAACGCTCTTGACAATAGAGCTTTTGCTCCTTGATTTCATACGTAATTTGGATATCATTGATAAAAATTCCAAATCTTTCAGCACTCCCGATTTCAAACTCAGCTGAGATATTATAAAGACCCTCATCATATTTTTCTTCCAAAATTGAATGGTGACCTTCTTCAACAACTTTATCTTGAAATTTCCAGTCCTTACCGTAAAGTTTCTTAATTTCATCTATAGGTTGAACAAATAGTCGAGGTCCATCTTCTGTAGTTCTTAGTGTAAGTTCAACAGGAAAAAGCATCTGTTGATTAAAAGGCATACCTGGCATGGGATTTACTCCCCATGCTATTTGAATACGTCTACCATCTTCTTCAGGGATATTGTTGAAAGTCTGTGATGCATAGAAACAATTCCCGTAGTTAAAAGTAATCCCTTTGGTATCAGGAATAAAGTTTTTCCCATTAAATTGGCCTATATCATAACGACCATTAGCAGCATACAGAATCCATTTCTTGTTCTGTTGATTTCCATCAATGGCCATTTGGAATAGTTCTGGGCATTCATAAAGAGTTTTTCTTCCATATTTACTTTGAAGTTCCCAAGATTTAAGGTCTTTAGAAGTGAAAAAACCCACAACATTTCCATCTAAGTACAACACGATTACCCATTGATTTGATGGCTCATGCCAAATAACTTTTGGATCACGGTTATATGGTTCAATTTCTTCTTGAACAGGATTTCCACTATATTTAGTGAAAGTTCTACCCCTGTCATTACTATATGCGATTGATAGTGTAAAATGTTTGCCTTTTGACAACGGGCTTCCACCTCCTGCGGAAGTATATATACATATTAATGGTTTTTCATCACCACTTTGAAAGCCTGTAGTATTCAGCTTATCAATAACTGCTGAACCAGAATAGACTACACCAAGGTTATCCGGATGGATGGCATCACGCAATTCTTTCCAGTGTATCAGATCTTTGCTTATTGCATGGCCCCAGGTTATATTAACCTCATTAGTACCAGGATGCCAATCATAGGGATTATGCTGGTAAAATAGGTGATATTCACCATCATAATAAACCAGACCATTGGGATCATTGATCCATCCACGACGGGTAGAGAAATGAAATTGAGGTCGCAGTTTTTCTTTGTAGAGATTTTCTTCCCCCGGAAATGTATCATCCAAGTAAATCTTATTAAATGCTTCGTTTTCCTCAATGATTTGTAAAGTTACTTTTTTACCTTTAAATTCAGAAACATCAAGAAAAATCCAGAAATCAGGTTCGGTTATCGCCAGCGAAATTTCAAATTCATGTACAACATTACCATCAATAATTAGGTGTATCAAACTCCCTTCATTTCCCTGTTTAACTGGAAAATTCAAATACTGTTTTTCAATCTTAAACTCTCGATTCATTTTCTGTCAGTTCTTCTTAAATTTGAAATAAAGGTTATAACAAAACTTAAAATAAAAATTTTTTGTCATTCTTTAGTCTTTTTAGTGAAAAAATCAATCTTAAAGTTCTACTAACTCACAATTCTCAAATATTTATATCAAACATTTAAGATTAAGTTGTTCTTATAATTCTTAAAGAAAAAGGTAAGAAAAGAAAAAAAATCATTGAAGTTATATTGTTTCATCTTGAATAAGACTAACAGTACCAGCATCACCGTCCACTGTGATCTTCTGGCCATGTTTAACGCGTTGCGTAATAGTGCCGGTTCCCACAACGGCCGGGATGCCATATTCCCTCGCAACGATGGATCCATGCCCCAGAATACCACCCATATCAGTTACTAATCCGGTTGCATGGGCAAATAGTGGCGTCCATGCGGGGTTGGTCATCGGACAGACTAAAATTGAATCTGGTTGCATTTGATCAAATTCTGCTGGTGATTTAATCAAACTAACTGGACTGGTGACAGTGCCGGGACTAACCGGAATCCCTTTCAATATATCACTGTTGGGATCATTGCGTGCTTGTGTCTCTTTGAATGCCACACCGGGATTATTGCTTGCTACTTCTGGAATAGTTCCTGGGGGATGTAGTCGTTTGCGTGCTTCTCTCAACTCTCGACGTTTTGCAGTTAATTGTTGATATTCTGGTATCGCTTTATTCTCTTTACGAGCGTTTATGGCTTCGGTCAGTTCTTCGGTAACAAGATAAAAAACATCATCAGGAGCGTTAATTGTACCAACATCTACAAGACGCTGTCCGAGCTCCAGAGCTAAAATTCGAAGAGTTGGCCAACCACTAGTTAGATAAAACATAACTTCCTCGCGGATGAAATAAAAACGATGGGTGAACCAATTTCTATAACGAAACTGCCAATACTGCAATCCATCAAGAAGCTGCTCGATCTTCTGCATCGCTTGTTCACGCTTCCCTGCAGCATCGATTTGATGTTTATTTGGGTTGTAATCCTTGACAGTTATCATGGTTTTTAAGGTGCTAAGAAGCCCGGAAGGATCTTCAATTGGAAGTGATTCAACAAAATCCAAGCTGTAGCCTAAGTGTCCATAGATCCTGAGATAATCTTCAATAGCTTTAATCACTGAACCACTGTTTGGGTGATTTTGTAGAGCATTCATCATTTGTTTAGGCGGTGTTGTAACCATCAATTCATAGAGCGCATCGTCTGCTTGGATCTGCTTGGCAATCTTATACATGTGCTCATTGGCTTCTAAAGTTTTCGATTTAAAACCACTCAGGAAGTGACCACTGATGAAATGATGATCTGGTAGGTTTTCTCGTAGAAATGCTTGTAACTGGTCATCTGTTGATTTTGCAACACCAAAAGTATGCGACGCATTCGATGCCCAGTACCTTCCCCCAGCAATAGCCAATTCACTAATTCCTCTCAATAAATCATCATCCGATGCTGTTCTATAATCAATATTTCGCCATTCCTCCACCGTAGCTAGAAGTTCGGGCATCGCTTTTTCACTCCATCCTTTAATTTGGTTCTCATTGATCTGGGTCTTATTGAAGGCGGTATAAGTTGGATTTTTACTTTCAGGCATGGTCACCTCATGAGCAATATCTTTGATATCTGCGTTTTTGGCCCATTCATTAAATGCCTCTAAATCTTCGGATGAAATCTCTGCCAAGAACAAGTTCAAGTCATGCTGTTCCATCGTGGAATCGCTTTTATTTCTCATTTGTGCGTATGTATCATCCCATTGTTGCCAAATCCTTGCAATTACGTCCTCCTTTTCTTCTTCTGTTTCAGCCTTGTCTATTTCTTTCTGTATGTCTACAACTTGTGGAAAATCAAAACGTTGATAGGCATAACCATTTACTGTTACAAACATAGGACCACCCCCTACAAAGAAACTTTTCCGCTTCTGTCCTTTTGCAGGAGATTCCAAACCTTCAGTTAGATACAGCTCATCAAATAACGGACTACAAGGGTCAGGAATATTTTCTACGATTTGACGCCGGGCGAGAATCTTTGCTGGTGGAGTAGGTTCCCAAATAACCTTTATGGGCTGTGGAGGAAGATTCGTTATAGGGCGGGATTGTAGCATCCAAAGTTTACCGTTAGATATGGCCCATTCGATATCTTGAGGGACACCTTCGAAAATCTGTTCTACATTAAGTGCAACTGATGTCAGTTCCTTGAGTAAATTATCTGACAACGACGACTGGCTACGCTCATGTTCAGAGACATCTTGCAATATTGTTCCTTGTTTATCACTGGAAATAATCTTCTGCGCCTTTGGACCAATTATAGTCTCTTTTACAGTAAGTGTTTTCCGATCTACCACATAGGTGTCCGGTGTTACTTGTCCACCAACTACCGCCTCACCTAGACCAAAACTTGAATTGATAATGATTTCTGATCTTTCACCGTTAACTGGATTAGCAGTAAAAAGTATCCCCGAGACGTCCGATGGTACCATGATTTGGACCACCACAGCCATAGCGACCACTTCTTGTTTAATCCCCATTTGATGCCGGTAACTGATAGCTCGTGGTGTCCAAAGAGACGCCCAACAATCACGTATAGCTGTTATCAGTGGCTCATCACCACTAATGTTCAAATAGGTATCCTGTTGCCCGGCAAAAGATAAATCTGGGAGGTCTTCAGCATTGGCTGAGGAACGCACGGCCACAGCGGGATTCTGTCCATTCAATGCAGCGTAAGCCTGCCGGATTTCATTAGTAATCTCATCAGGTAGTTCCACTCCTTTTATCAGCTTTTGAATATTCTTCGATGCTGATTCGAATGATATTGTCCTACCGATGATTTCAGGCTTTGCTAGATTGATGATAGCTTCTTGTAGGTTATTCTTTTCTATAAAATCCTTGTATGCAGACGTCGTCAGATAAAAGCCTGAAGGCACCGACATTCCTGTAGATGCCATCTTTGCTAGAGACTTTCCTTTACCACCGATCATTTCTAAGGATAATGTTTTCGTATCAATTGGCATTATATAGTTATAAGTCATATTAATCCTCTATTCGAATTATAATTAGGAAAGTAATACATTCAATTTCAATTTTTTTAATTGGATGAATTGGATGAGGGCTACATATCTAAATAATTTTTTAAGCAAATTTAAAATATTTAATGAATTTTGCAGTACTATCGTATTTTAAGATCAAATTTAATCTTAGAAGAGAAAAAATATGAATGATATTGAAAAATGGGAGTTCGGGTCTTTAGAGTGGTGCAAGTTTGCTGCTGAAACAGGTGTAAAACTCATTAAACAAGCTAATTTAGATCTCAATAAATATGAATGGGGTTTTAGCGAAGAATATACACTCATACCGAAACGTCTCTTGGCTGGGCGTGATATAGCAGGTTGGCATTTTATGATCCACAAGGGAAAGGTCAGCGGAGGAGCATCATTACCGGACGAATGCCTAGAACTTCCTGGATTTCATGCTCGTGTAGAGTGGGCGCTAATAGCACATGCCTCATCCTTTATCTACGACCTTAAAGGTCAAAATAAGCGGTTTATAGAGGAAGAAATATTAAACAATGGTTTGACTAAGGTTGGAAAAGGGAGAAAAACAAATTCGTTTAAAAGTAAACCAGTATGGCCACCTGGTATTGGAGAAGCACTCATGGGGATTGATGGTGAGGGACTTCATAATATTACCGCGAGACGACTTATTCATTCACCAGAAGTTAAGGATTTTCCACATACAGAATACGGTGTACCACTCCTTACTGAGATGACAGAAGAACAAAAAAGCCGATTTTATAAATTGTTAGGGCGATAATTGAGTAATGTCAATTTGGAGTTTTCATGATTTTTTCCACCAATGTGGAATTGCTACTGGTTTTAGCTCGTTATTATCTAATAGTAAGATTTGATCTTCTTCTATCGAGAATGCAAATCCCCCAAGGAATTTCACCCATTTTGTTGGTAGAAGCGCAAACCATCCAAATCTAAGAGCCATTACATTCATATCATGAGAAACAAATATGTTTAACCCATTTTCAGGAGAGCTTTTAACTTGGTCTAGAATAATATGAGCCGTTGATTGACAATATTCTATGAACGGTGTCCAAACATTAGGATTATAAAAACCTACTGCCCATCGATAAAAGATGTCAAAAAAAGGAACATTAGTAAATTCATTCAAAAAAAATTGTCTATCAGCAATTCCAACATCTTGGAGAGGTTTAAGTTCTCCCTTTAATTCACTTGCTCCGCCAATACTTTTAAACCCCTCATGTATATTTTTAGCTGTTTCTTCGCATCGCCATATAATGCTATAGAAGTTTTTAATAGGTCTGCTTCGGGGTAAATTTTCGCCGAATTTCTTAGCAATTGCATGACCTTGGGGTGTTAATCTTTCTTTCTGAGCTTTCTCAAATGCTTTTGCTTCATTTCGATGAGAATGTCTTAAAATTAGGATTATTTTTGAATTGTCAGGAAACTTTTTAAGCCCATCAATTATCTGACGTGCTTCACTTGTCCATTCACCTTCTTTCCATATTTTATCAGTATCCATTATTATGAATATAATTCTTTATTTTTGAAAATTTTCTATTTCATTATCACTCAAATTAGCATATGTAAAGGTGAAAATAATTTTCCTCACGAAAAGAATATTTTCATCATTTAATTGTGATCCATATGGAAAAGAAAGAAAGTTTTGGGATGGAATTATGTTAAAAAAAAAAATTTATTTCACATCGATTTGAGCTACGATTTTTAGTAAATTGTATTTTTTCTTTGCTTGATTTTTCTTTCCTTTACAACTTGTAAATAATCGTCAAAACTGACACCTGATCTTTCTATATCATAATGTAATGATTTTGGACGATATAAACCAGTACACCAACCAATGTTATCTGTGATCTCCCCATTAATTAGGTGAATACCTCTAAGGTTATAGAGACTGTCATATGCATCTACTATTCTTTTATCATTTCCATATCCTAACCTAGTCAAGGTATATAGTGCTATAGCAGTAGTTATTAGAGGATTTTGCCTGATAAAACTATCAACACCAGACAGTAAAGAACCGATGCAAGGGTTTCTACCATGTTCTGGAGCAACTTGTTGAAAACCATTTTGTTCAACAGCATAATTATCTGTCAGAAAAATATTCTCAAAATCAAATGTCCAAGTCTTTGCTTTTCCCTCAAATGTTTTATAAAACTGATCAAAAATCCATTTGATAGCCAAGGAAACTAATTCATGGTTAGCACTAATACCTAATTCGTTCAAAATTAGTAGTTGAAAACATGTTGCGGAGAGACTATTAAACCAAGAACCATTCTGTTGTTGATTAGAGAATAATTTTGCCACAACCTTTTCTATGTTAACATTATTTTCGTTCATGATATTTTTCCTTACAAGGATGCTGATAAGGTCTGTATTCTGTCGAAAACTTTTGTATAAATCATAACGAAAAATATCTTGTTCGAGAAGCTCTGCATGCTTCAATGCTCGTAATAGCCCGTAAGTATAAACTTTAGCATACTTTCTTTTCCACAATCCAGATGATTGTTGCTTCTTAATTATGTCAGGTAAGCATTTCGTAAATTCTTCTTTTACCTCTTTTTTTGGTAAATGAAATGCATAAGCCCATTTTCCTCTATGACCTAACATAATTTTTTGTGCTTCATAGATAAGATTTTTATTTATTTGATAGTTTGGATGAACAAGTAAAGCAGCTATAATGCAATCCGTACACCTTAAATGTGTTGTGCCTATCATTGATAAACTACTAAACCTCATCTAACCATTCTCTCCTACTTATTAAACGCTATATTTAAACTATTATTTACATTACTTTAATATATTTTTTAAGCAATTTTAAAAAAAAAAAACTATAAATTAGATAATCATTGTAAAATAATCCACTTTTAGAGCACATTGTAAAAAAGATGAAAAAAATATGGAAAGAACCAAAATCGTTGATACAAAAGCAGGTAAAATTCAGGGTATTAAAGATGAGGATATAGAGATATTTAAAGGAATACCTTATGCCGAAAGGGTGGTAGGAGATTTACGTTTTAACCCCCCTGTTCCCGCGAAGCGATTTCCGGGAGTATTTTTAGCAACTGAATTTGGCCCTATCTGTCCTCAAGTTATCTCTCCAAAATTACTAAGTCAACCGAATCCGCAAAGTGAACCCGATTGTCTTAACTTGAATATTTGGACACCTTCCACCGATCGGGATAAACGTCCAGTAATGGTCTGGATCCATGGTGGAGGATTAAGAAGCCATAGCCAACGTTCATACGATGGTACATTCCTAGCAAAAAGGGGAAATGTGGTAGTAGTTACATTAAACTATAGATTAAACGCTCTAGGGTTTTCTTTTATACCGGGTATCACTTCAAATGTAGGATTACTTGATCAAATTACAGCCTTGAAATGGGTTCGTGATAATATCGAGAATTTCGGAGGGGATCCTGCGCGGGTAACGATTTTTGGAGAAAGTGCGGGCGGTTGGTCTGTGTCAACATTATTAACAATACCCGAAGCTAAGGGTCTGTTCCATAGAGCGATAGCCCAGAGCGGAGCCTGCAATCCTGCGGGTTTCAGAGTTTCTGAAGGTAAAGATTTAAGCGAGCGTGTACTTTCAGAAGTAGGGATTCAAGATGGTGATCTAGAAGCACTACGTAAAATTTCTGCATACGAACTCGTTAATGCTGAATCAAAAGCTTGGATAGAAAAAGTAGAGAAAGAATTAAAACCATGGCCTTTAGTAAGTCCCCCCTACATTGATGGGGAGTATATTCTCGAACACCCTCTAGACTTGATCCGTAAGGGTGCTGCAGCAGAGGTTGATCTGCTAGTTGGTACAAATTTGAATGAATCTACATCGATGAAACCTGATCCTAACGATGATTCCGATTTCAAGGAAGTAAGTGAAAATGGGATGCATAACTGGATAAAACTTGTTATGAAATCTCTCGGTCAAAATGAGGATAAAGTAGTAAGTTTAATAAATGCATACAGAGAAACAAGGAAAGATGAAAGCTCTTTATCCCCCCAAGTAGTAATAGATGCATTTTTAACCGACTTTGAGTTTCGCATTGCTGCCATACGAACGGCAGAGGCTCAATCTACACAAAATCCTAATACTTATATGTATTTGTTTACATGGCCCTCTACATTTATGGACGGAAAATTCGGAGCCTTCCATACTTGTGAAATACCTTTCGTATTTGGTATGTTTGATAATCCAGATTGGAACAAATTTTCGGATACGAGTGAAGAAGCGAAGAAACACAGTGAAAAAATTATGGATTCATGGATAGCGTTTGCTCGAACAGGAAATCCTTCTCACAGCGGTATACCAGAATGGCCTAAATATAACACAGAAAAACGTAGTACAATGATTTTGGGCAAGGAGATAAAAGTAGTTGATGATCCGTATGGAAAAGAAAGAATTGCTTGGAATGGAATTATGTAGAAAAAATGATCCAAAATTGATTCAAGATGCTTGGAATCCCTATAAAAATATTTTAGGTGGTAAAACTCGTAATGCTTAGTTCTAATCTCTCTCAGTATTATATTACTTCTTCTAATTTGAATCATATATAATTAAAATAAAATTAAAATAAAAAGAAAAATGAGATTTACTTATGGTAGATAAAGACTTTTTACTCCAAAAAATTTGGGGGAGTTGGACTGGCAAAGTAGCAGGTGGGACTTTTGGAATGCCTGTTGAGGGAAGAGATCGCAGAATTATTATTAATATGCACCCTCCTTTAAGTGGATGGAGCATACATCATAGACAAGGTATAAATGATGATGAACAATATGAATTGATATCTATATTAGCATTAGAAGCTTTAGATGATGAAGAATTTGCGAAGAGGTTTAAAGCTGGAACAATTTTGGAACCAGATTATCTTGGATCATTTTGGTTGAAGTATTTACTCCCTCAGTATGTATTTACAGCAGAAAAAGCTGCTTATGATAACGCGAAAAATGGTGTTCCATGGGAACATGCGGGTGATTATGTATATGAACATGATGGTAAAGTATTTGGGAATGAGTATGCTGATTGGATTGGAGCACAAATGAAGGGAGAATTATATGGAATGTTACTCCCTGCATGGGGCTGGTATAAAAAATCCAAAAGTGATCTAGAATTATTACAACCATGCTTGGATTTATCACTTCAAGATGCGTTGATAGCACATAGAGAAGTAGGAATTGTAGGTGAATTATTTATCTCAGCATTGATTTCAGTAGCAATAGTACACAACCCATATGAATATAAGGAAGAGATAAACTTCCCAAAGTCTGCAGTACATCGATGGGATAAGGCAGAAAACGAGTATTTTGATGCATTTACACAGCAAATTGACCAGGCAGGGATTTGTGCTGAAACTATTATAGGCGATATTAAGCGTATTAAGACTGTCATGTTAGAATATGCTTCTTTGATAGATTGGATATCTACGAATGATGTAGAATTATATTTTCGCTTTATTGATCCTATAATTGATAACTACATTAATAATCCAGATTCAAGAGATTGGGAAACAAATTTTATTGGAGCTAAAAATAAAAAAGATTGGGAAACAAAATTAGATGGATTGTGGTGGAAATTTGAACAAAGTATGGTAACTGATGCAGTTTCCAGATTTAAAGATTTTCCGAGTATTTTTGAAAGGCGAATAAAGAGCTTTGGTAAAAGTAAAGGTGTTCATACATTATTCAATAACGGTGCAATTGTTATGGGTTTATTATATGGAGACGGGGATTTTATACAGACGGTGCGTATTAGTACTGAATGTGGAGCTGATACAGATTGCAATGCAGGGAACGCTGGAGCTATTGTTGGAGCCTATCTTGGTCAGAATTTGATTCCATCATATGCGAAACGGTTTATTAGAGGAGAAATAATTCCAGGTCTTAAAGAATGGTCTGATAAATCGATACTCAACTTAAGTCAAAGAACATTTGACCAAGCGCTTCGCTTCGAGGAATTCCGAAAATAGTCTGATTTTTATATGATTGTATATCGAAATTATTATTTTTTCTCCTATTTTTCCCATTTAAGAAAATTTTCATTGAAATGAGGAGCTGGATTGACCTTTCGATTCCAATTTCACAGAAAAATGAGAAAAAATTTTTATTTCTTGAAAAACTGATTCAATAATGAAAAATAAATTTTGGCCATCAAATTCAAGTGAATGGACAGAAGTAGCTCCTGAAGAACAGGGATTAAATTCTGAAAAGATTGCAGATATGTTTAAATCTATTGAAAAAAATTCACATAATATACATAGTCTTATCATAGTACGCAATGGGTATCTAATTACCGAGGAATATCTATATAATTCCCAACTCCTTGATACTAAAGCGTATTCTGATCTTCTTCCTCCTAAAGCGTACACTGGACCCATATTCCATGATCAAGCTTCTGCGACCAAGAGCTTAATGAGTATTTTGATTGGAATAGCTCTCCAAGAAGGTTTCTTAGACAACCTAAATCAGACATTATATGAATTCTTTGCTGATATTTGGGATCCTAGTTTTAGCGATAGCGAATTAAAGAAGAATATAACAATAGAACAATTATTAACAATGAATGCCGGACTAATTGGCAGTTGGGATCCTAATTATCCTCCAACTGATTATCCTCCTGTTGATTGCATTAAATTAGCGCTTGATGAAGTACCATTAGGGTATACTCCTGGGGAAGCGGGAAAATGGGAATATAGCAATGAGGGACCTAATCTCTTATCAGGTATAATAACCAAAGTAACTGGTAAAAGCACTGCAGAATTTGCAAAAGAATATCTATTTACACCTTTGGGAATTTTAGAAAATGAATACTATTGGCCCCGTGATTCTAAAAACATTAATTATGGCGCATATGCATTTCATTGCTCACCTAAAGTACAAGCGAAATTAGGAATATTATGTCTGAACAATGGAATTTGGGATGTAAGACAAATTGTAGATAAAGATTATATAAAAGACGCAACAACAGTCAAGATTAGTCTTGTCAAGGGAGAAACTTCGATGGATTATGGTTATTTATTTTTTATGACGGATAGTCCTCTTGAAGGATATTATATGGCTGGATCTGGAGGACAGTGTATCTATATTTTACCAGATTACAATATTACGGTTGGCTTTACGGCGGGTGGGAAACTACCCAAAGAGGGTTATAACAAACTGTTGTTAGATTATATTATCCCTGAAGGGAATCAAATATCCGATGATTAAAGATTTAAATATTTTTTATGATCTTTTTCACTCTACCTTATTACTAGTGATAAAGTTTTATATTGAATTTCTCTATTTTTTTTTTAAATAATCTCGATTGTATAAAAGGAAAATAACAAATAAAAAGTAATTATTCATAGATAGAACGAGGAGGAGCAAAATTTTCTGAAAAATAATTTTTTGCATCTAATTTGTTTTCATAAATTTCTCGATGAGAACTTACTGCTTTGGATATCATATAAATCCCTATAAAATTTGTTATTTTTATAAATTTCTTCATGAGATCCTACAGCTTTAATGCTGCCATTGTCAATTAAAATTAAACGTTCTACATCTTGTATAGTAGCGAATCTGTGAGCAATTATTATTGTAGTGCAACCGATTAAAACTTTCTTCATGTTTTCTTGAATAAGGTTTTCTGTGTAAGAATCAAGATTAGAAGTGGCTTCATCTAAAATAGCTATTTTTGGTTTTGCAAGAATTAATCTTGTATATGCTAATAATTGTTTTTGTCCTCCTGAAAGTCCAGTTCCCATATCACCTAATACAGTATCATAACCTTTTGGTAATGTTTGAATGAATTTATGTGCATGAGACAATTTTGCTGCTTCGATAATTTGTTCATCAGTCGCTTCAGGGTTCCCAAAAAGTAAATTATTCTTAACTGTATCAGCAAAAATAGTAGTATCTTGAGAAACTACAGCAATTGTTTCTCTAAGTTCTTTTTTACTTAAATCGCGAACATCAATACCATCTAATAAAATGGATCCTGCTGTTACATCATATAAACGGTTAATTAATTTTATAAGAGTAGTTTTTCCAGCGCCCATTTCTCCTACAATTCCAATTTGTTCTCCAGAGTTAATAATAAAATTTAAATTCTCAATGAAAGGTTCATTTGTATAGCTAAATGATACATCTTTATATTCAACTCTTCCATTAAATGGAATAGGTAGTGGTATTGGATTTTTGGGTTCTGGAATATCATTTGGTTTCTCTAAATATTTTGTAATATGCTTAACGGCAATTACAGCTATTTGAAAAGTAGTATAGATTCCAGAAAGACCTTTAATAGGTTGAATAAAGAGCGTTGTATAGAGATAGAATATTATAAAGTCACCTAAAGATATATTTCCAAAATAAAAAAGGATTCCACCAATGAATATAACAAAAACAATCAGTAATGTAGTAAATATTGAAATTAGTGCAGAGAATGAAGCAGATAACTGGGTTCCCTTCATAGTAATATCAAAATTCTTTTTATTTAATTGTAGAAACTCATTTTCTTTTTTTGATTCTACTGCCAGTGCTTTTACAACACGTATACCAGATAAAGCTTCCTCAATATTTGAGTTAATTTGAGCAACACTTTCACGTTCTTTCAACCACGTTCCACGTACTTTCTTTCTATATCGTCTACTACTAAAAACTATTATAAATGAAATTGATAATGCAATTAAAGTCAAAATTACGTCTAAAAATATCATTACAAGAGTAAGTCCAATTAGTGTAATGATATCAGTAAAAAAGACAATTATTCCTGATGCAACAGAAGAAGATAAGACATTAACATCATTCATAACTACTGAAAGTAATTCTCCTTTCTTAGTTTCGTTTGTTTGTTTTAATGAAAGAGATAAAATTCGATTAAATACAACAGATCTAAGGTTAAAAACAATTTTTTGAGAGACATTTCGAATAGAACGAGTTTTTATATATGTAATTAACCATTGCAAAATAAATACAATTATTAATAAAATTGAGAATATAATTAATCCCATTTCATTACCCCTAAGAATAAGATCATCAATTATTGTTTTTTGAACAATTATAGGTACAAGATTGAAAGTTGATGAAATTACAGCAATTATTAGTGCGATTATTATAATTTTTTTACTTTGTGTAATTAGAGGAATTAAGATCTGGAAATCTTTTTTAGTGAATTTTATATTTTCTTGTCTCATTTCTTTAATAAACATTACTTTGTACGCTTTTTTGCCAGATTTATACATTTATTATCACCTTAACCTATTTATCGAAAACAAAGAGCCCTCTTATGATGTTCTTTTTCGTCGCAAATCCCCACCCAAATTTTCTTGTTTATTCATGGTTTTTGTATTAAATTGTGTTGCAAAGAATTCTTGATAAAATGAGTTATTTTGAATAAGATCATTATGAGAACCTATTGCTTCTATTTTATCATCTCGTAGAACTACAATTTTATCTGCACTATGTATTGTCCAAAGTCTATGTGCAATAATTAAAGTAGTTCTTCCTTTCATTGCTCTTTTCACTGAGTTGATTAATCTCTCATCAGTAAGTGCGTCCATATGGCCAGTTGGTTCATCTAAGATCAGGATCTTTGGATCAGTAACAAGAACACGCGCTAAATTTAACAGTTGGGATTGACCTCCAGATAACTTTATACCTCGTTCACCAATATTTGTGTCATACCCCATTGGTAAAGATGAAATAAATTTGTCTAATTGAGCGATACGAACGGCATTTTTGATCTCTTCAATTGTGGCATCATCTTTACCAAATATAATATTTTCCATTATAGTTCCATCAAAAAGAAATATATTTTGCATTGAAATACCTACTATTTTCCTTAAAAATTCAAGTTTAATATTTTTTATATTAATATTATCAATACATACTTCCCCATCAACTACATCATAAAATCGAGGTAATAAATGTAACAAAGTAGTCTTCCCAACACCTGATGGTCCTACAAATGCAATAACTTCTCCAGGATTAATTTTTAAGTTTATATTTGAAAGAACTATATTGCTTTCTTTATAATGGAAGTTAACATTTTTAAATTCAATTTTGCCATCTAAATTATTTAACTCGATTGCATCTAGACTGTCTGAAATTTTAGGATTAATATCTAGAATCATAAATATACGTTCTGCTGCGATTCCTGCAGAATTAGCATTACTTACAAATGATGCAATTGAGTTTATTGGTATAGAAAGTATTGCCATATAACCAAGAGAAGCGAGTAAAGAGCCTATTGTGAATGTCCCATTTATTATTGTTAAACCTCCGAGTAATAAAATTAATGCTGTTGATAATGAAACTATTAAAGGAATGAAAGGTATCCAAAGTGCGTTATATTTTGTTGATTCCATAACTGCATCGTAATATTCTTTATTCCATTTATTAAAAATTCCCCCCATATATTCTTCTCGAGCATATAATTTTACCTCTTGTAATCCACCAACGATATTGTGAGTAGCAGAAGTTAATGTAGAGTTTGCTACCATAATTCGTTTTTTGGCGGGAGTTACCTTTTTTACATATATGTATTGGCTAAAAATAATTAAAGGAAATAAAAATAAGACAATAAAAAAGAAGTAAATATTCCAAATAGACATTATATATAAAATCCCAAATAATACAACTATGTTTATTAATAAATCGATAAGGCTATTAGTCAAAAATTGTATAACTTCTTGTGAATCAGACATAATTCGAGAAATAATATCTCCTGTACTAGTTTCATCAAAATAAGCAAAGGAAAATTTGTTTACATGTGAAAATAGATCTAATCTAATATCTTTTACTACATATCTTCCTACAAAGCCTGTTTTATATTTAAGAAAGTAAGAAACTAATGCACCTATAATACTTATCCCTATTAGTTCTAAACAAATTAATCCAATTTTTATAAGATTATTTGTTGCTATAAATTCATCCACTGCTAGCCCCATTAAAAAAGGTGGAATTAAAATAATTAGAGATGACATCGTAAGTAAAATGAAAATCAAGATAACCTTTACCAAATGTGGTCGTAAATATATAAGAAGTTTTATTAAAGGTGATTTTATTTTTGGTTCTGAGTATAATGTGGAAATTATATTTGAATTTTGGTTAGATTCTCTTATTCCTCTTCACCTTTTGTACCTTTTATGAGATAGCCCAGAATCTCTATTATTGCATCATTACAATTATAAAATTAAATAACTTTCACATTAAAAATAAAAAATAAAAAAATGATTATTCTAAGTTTGACGGGGAGGAGCAAGTCTTACTATTCTATTTTTCTCGAATAAGGAGACAGCATCTTCAGGACAAACAGACGCACATATTCCGCAACCGATACAAATATCATCTGTAGGTTCTGCTTTTCCTGCATCGTTTAATTCCATAGCACCGGAATAGCATTTATCAACGCATATCCCACATCCCGTGCATAGCTCATTATCAACTCGTGCCAGATAATTTGAAAGATTAGCTGTTATACCTTTTGCTTGACCACAACAATCTGTACAACAATTGCAAATACTATCTTCATCTCGCTTGAAATCAAAGTTTGGATGATAAGCTTTATGTACTAAACCATCTTCTTCAGATTTTTTTAAAATTTCCAGAGCTTCATCCCTAGAAATCATTCTAGCAAAACCTTGTTCACTGGTATAACGAGCGGATTTTCCAAACGTAAAACAATTTTCTCGTAATTCAGTTTGTTTACAAGAATTTCCTAATAAATCCTCGTGATGACGGCAATAACAATGGCCTACTGCAATATCATCAAATTTAGCTATTATCTCTTCAACTTTTTGAGCAGGTAATATCTTTTCTTCTGGTACATCTAATTCTTTATCAATGAGGATATTTATCTCGCTTCCAGTCTCTAAATTCTCTGTAAAAGGCACCGTTCTGTCTATTGGTGGCATTGTTGGAAGGAAATTATTAACTACATAATCGTAATTAGCCATCATTCGATCTCTTGATCCTTTATTTAATTTTGCAAATAATCGAGCTAATTCTTTCTCCCAGTCATTATATTCGAGTTTTTTCATAAATGTGTATTCAAATACACCTACATTTACAAATGGCATTAACCTAAGTATCATTAAACCTGAACGACTTGGTTGATTTAAGATTAAACCCTTTTTGGCTAATTCCTCTACATTTCGATTAATTTCTTCCTCAGACAACCCACTGCTTTCTTTTACCTGTTCAATAGTCTGTGATCTTTTCTTCTTAAATGCCATTATAAAGTCTAAATACTCCTCTGAAATAATATGTTTCAATATTGCAACAGTAATGTCATTAATGGCAACAGGAGTACCACCAGCACTATTGATTACTTGAACAGCTTGCTTATACTTTTCATTTACTGCATCTGACATTTTTCATCAATTACCAATTTAATTCTCTTTAAAATTTATTAATTTATAAAATCTAACGGCATTTTAAAATTTCTCGTTAAAGTAAAATAAGCTTTTTTAAAATCTATATTCCTCTTTGATAATATCTGAAACATTTAGAAGTGTAAACTCTGAACTTTTTGGTAATAGAACATATATGGGATCCTTAGTTTTAGTAATATCAAAACCAACTTTTTTCATATTTGACTTTTGAATTTTAAAAGTACTAGTTGTAGATAATTCGGATAGAAAACGTATGAAAAGGGGAATTGCATATTTGGGTAAATTTTCCAAAATCGCCTTAGGAATTTTATCTGGTATGGTGTTTATCATAATCGGTAAGGTTTTGTGTTGTTTTAAAAAAAAAATGTTATTTATTTTAAAATAATGAATTATAATGATACTATTCGGTAATTATAATCTTGAACTAAAAATCTGTGGATTAGAGATTACACCACATAAAAACACATTTCAAGAGAGATCAATATCTATACTCACCAGCTTTAATTCCTTCATAGATTTTTTTTGTCAATGGGATATATTTAGAAGATCTTGGGAGGAGGACATATATTGGATCTTCAATTTTTTTGATGTTATACCCTTCCTGTTTCAATTTAACTTTCTGAATTTTATCCGTTGCTGTGGTAGCAAATTCTTTTTTAACACGTATGAAAATAGGAATAGCATAAGCTGGTATTTTATCATTAACAAACTCCGAAAATGAATCGAAATCAAATTCTTCATCACCTTTCTTAATAAAAGAAATCATCCCTGCACGACCTTCAGTGCCAGGGATTAATACACCGTATGCGCATGAATACTCAATTTGATCAAATGAATTAACTAAGATCTCCATTTCTTCAGATGAAACGTTTTCTCCCTTCCATCTATAAGTATCTCCTAAGCGATCCGCGAACAAGGCATGTCTAAATCCTATATCTCGCAAAAGATCTCCAGTATTTACCCACATATCCCCATCGATAAATACATCTCGAAAAACTTTCTTCTCAGTTGCTTTCTTATCTCTATACATGTAGAAAGATTTTGGATCGACTGGTCCGATTAATAACCCAATCTCTCCGGGTTCTACACGTATCATATGATTATTCTTATCCCGCATAGGTTCGTCATTCCCGATATCATATTTAACCATTGCATATTGAACTGAGGAATACCCAACAGTTTTATCAAGATTAAATATATTGGCAAAGTTAGGGATAAATCTTTCAGTCGCACCATACTGTTCGTGAATTCTCTCAATCCCAAACCTGTTCTTAAAATCCATCCAAAATTCTGGTTTAATTCCATTTCCAGCGCATTTTACTATAGGATGGTCTTTATCATCATCTCTTGGAGGTTGGTTATATAAATAACGACAGATCTCCCCAACGTAATTAAATGCAGTGCAACCATATTTTCTAGCATCTTTTAAGAAATTACTTGCAGAAAATTTGCGTCTAATAGCCATTGCACCACCACCACCTAAAACTGATGCAAACCCTATGTTGATGGCATTAGAATGAAATATTGGCGTTGTAATGTAAGTAACATCTTCAGGCGTCATGTCCATAACAATAAATGCCCAAAAGAAAGCAGAACCAATTGTATGACCATTAGTGATAACCGCAGCTTTTGGTAATCCCGTTGTACCTGATGTAAAAATATAACAGTAAGGAACTTTTAGCTGTATCTCTGGAGTTGTTGGAGGGTTAGCTATAGGAGAGTCTTTAATTTCTTCCTTTAAATTAATAAAGCCTTCTGGTGTGTTTATTATTCCTTTATCTGGCACAAAAAACAGGTTTTGTACTTGATTCTCGGTTAAATTTAATCTTGATTGTATGCTTAAGAATGGATCGATTAACTCCTCTCCGATAATAAAAACATTTCCAGGAGCATGAGTTATGGAATGAATTAAAGATTGATCTTGTTGTCTAGTATTTATCAATGAGGATATTACACCGATTTTTGCCATTGCTATAATCGTAAACATTATCTCTGAACGATTTTCAAGGAAAACAACTGCAATATCCCCTTTTTTTAATCCTACTTTATCTAAAAAATAGTTAGCATATTGATTAACAAATGAATTGAACTTAAAATTTGTATATTTCTCCTCTTCATAATACATTATCATCCTTTCAGGGAAATCTCTTGCTCGTTGTTCAATACGGAGTCCGATAGAATCCTTACTTTCTTGGCTAGATAAAAACCATGGTACTTCTCTAAATTCACTAAATTTCTTCAACTTTTCACGAAGCCTTTGCTGTAATAAAAGATAATCGTTATAAACTAAGGTATATTTGTCCTTTACCTCAAGATTTGTTTTAAGTTTATTAATGGTACTTAACATCTTGCCCCGAATTTTTGAATCAATCCAGATAAATTTATCAGAATCTGAAATGGTTCCCTCGATTGTCAATCTACCAAAAAAAAGTGAGACAATGTAATCGTTAGTCCATAACAAAATATTTAAAAATTCATTGATAGTACTTTTATATATTACATCGGGATTGTTAGTTTTACCCATTCCAAAGGAAAATTGGCTGTTTTCTATTTTAATCCAATGATCTGCTTTGTTCTTTGTGTTAAAAAAGATAGTAACATTCCAATCTTTGCAAAAATCTTGGACATTTTCTGAATCATTTGCAATTTTTGTATAAATTCCATAATATTCAGTTAAATCTGATGTGGATAATGTTCGGTTGTCTATTTTACTAATCAAATCTTCTTGGATCAACACCAATCATCCTACTCATAATTAGAAAAGTTTATCATCGTTATTACATTAGAATAAAGTAACTAGTTAACTAAAGTGAGTGTTTTTTAAAAACATTATTGGAATATCATTTAAACATGAGAAAAGAATTGATAAGCCCTACAATAACCAAATTAAGAAATGATATTAAATCTGGAATCACTTCCGTGCTAAAAGATTTTTGGCGTAAAATTGAGGAAAATGGAACACCTTTGATTGAACCGATTGAAAGTAATGAGAATTATAAATTAGTGACATTTATAGTCAAAGGAGATGAAGACACAAGAAATGTTGTAATTATAACAGCATTGGCAAATCAAGATGATGTTATATCCAATAATGTTTGTGAGAAGATTGAAAATTCAAATGTATTTTATAAAACCTTTAAAGTTCTAAACGGAACTCTTACTATTTATTCTATAAGTAAAAATAACTCCCTCAGATTTAACAGATTTTATGATAATGTTATGGTTAATGCAAAGACTCTATCTCCTGATCCTTTTAATCCCAAACGATTTGTACAAAGATATCGTAGGGAGGGAAGGCGTTTTACAATCGATTATTCAGTCCTTGAAATGCCTAATGCTAAACCTCGGAAATGGTCAGAATACAATGAAGCAATTCCGTCTGGAAAAGTAGAAGAAATAGACTTTTATAGTAATATTTTAAAAATGAATCGAAAAATTTGGGTATATACCCCACATGATTTCAATAAAGATGGTGAAAGATATCATTTTCTGGTTATTTTTGATGGAAAGGCATTTCTCGAGTTTACTAAGCCACAGATAATTTTTGACAATTTAATAGCTAAGAATAAAATCCCAAAAGTAGTAGCTATATTTATCCACAACTATAGCGGGTTTCAAAGGGGAAAGGACTTAAATTGTTCCCCATTTTTTGCAGATTTTGTTGCTAAGGAACTAGTACCATGGGCTCAAAAAGAATACTATATTACATCTGATTCAAGACAGTCAATGTTAATTGGGAGCAGCTCTGGAGGATTAGGCTCGGGGTTCATTGGATACAAGTATCCAGAGGTCTTTGGTAAGATTTTAGCCCAATCTGGATTTTTTGGATGGACTCCTGGTAATATATGGTTTAAAAGAATTCAACAATTTTATGGAAAATATTTTGAGCGTTGGTGGACAGACGAAGATGAAAAAGAGGACCAGTGGCTTATCAAACAGTATTTAAAAAGTGAAACGTTACCATTACAATTTTATATAAACGTCGGAACCCTTGAAACTCGCACCAAGTTTCAAGTCTTGAGCTTTCTTAAAATGCTCCAGGTAAAAGGATATACATTTTATTTCGAGGAATATAGAGGTGGACACGAATATATTGCCTGGCAAGCACAACTTCCTGATGGGTTGATTTATTTAATAGGCTTAACTAAAAATTAAATTCGGCATCTATTGCTAATTCTTCTAGTTATAAAATCTAAACCAAGAACATTACGATTAAAATCATTTCCCGCATCTATACCTATTTTACTACCACAAAATAAATCAAGTATAAACTCTTTGGGTTTAGTATAATAATAAAAAAAATACAAATAAATTTTGCCGGATGATAAATTTGACTATCATACTTGCTGTTTGCAAGAAATCCCGAAATTAAATAGTAATTCTGAGCTGAAAATTTAATAGAATCAATATACTGGTTTTTTTTGGCTATAATAGGAACATTAAGTTTATTAATTTCGCTTTCGATTCGAGTTAACATATAGTAAATTAGAATATTTTAAAGGTATTAATTCTTTGATCATTTTTATGAACCAAAGAGTGAAAATTGTATTGTTTGGATTGATGATATGGGTAATAAAATTTATAGTAGGCGGTTTCATTTTTGCTATCGCGGGGGAAGAAGTTTTACTCAACCCTTATGGGTTATTGTGGATCAATGGTATCGAGACATTTTTCGTGGCGATTGGTTTAGCCTTGGCATTATTTTTAGTTTATAGAGATAAAGGACAAAACTACAAACGTACGGCTTGGGAAGCTGGAATAGCATGGTATGTAATTTTATTGTTGATGGACTTGATTGTTTTATTCGGACTTCTTCGCTTGGAATTAGAGTTATGGTTCCCATCAATTTTATTAAATTTCAAAGTTGTAATAATTCCTATCGTTGTTGGCTATCTTTTAGCTGGGCCTAAAATCAAAGTTTAGTATGATTATTTTAAAAGATTTTAACCCTTTTCTCTGGCTTTAACATCATTCAAATTCTACTGAAAAGGAAAATATGTTCTAAATATAGAAGATCTAAAAAAAATCTTATCTAGTGAATCGAGTAAAAAAATATTGAAGCAAGATGAAAATAATGAAAGCTTGATTGAGAGATTTTATATTTCGAATCTTATTCCATTTGGAATATTCGATTAATGAATTTAATTCATATCTCTATTCTTAATCCATCATAAGCAAATGATAATCCTGGATTTTTTTTAACAAAAATATTACGCTCTTTTTGGGTTATTCCAGCAATTAATTGATTGTTTTTCCAACTGTGAAAGGATGCGTGTGTTAGGATACATTCTGGTACTTGTAATGTTTTCCAAAAATCAACAGCATCACCAATAGAAAAATTATACCATAGTACTCCCTCAGAGAGGATCAATTCATCCATTGTACCCTCTAAAATTAATAACTCTAATTTGGTTCTATCTAATCGAATTAAAGTTTCCTCTGGTGGAATTACCCCATCCACTAAATATGCAATTGATTTATTGGGAGTAGTAATGATATAACCGACACTATCAACTGAATGATTAGTCTTCACAACTTCAAAAGTAGCATCGGGTAATTCGATAGTATCTCCTGGTTTTATCGGGTGGATATTATATCGAAATTTAGTCCATGAAAAACCTATATTTTCAAAATAATTCACATCTTGTTTAGGTAAATATAAATCAATTATTTTCTTCTCCCAAGTTCCGTGAGAACCTAATTCTGGAAACGCACCTAATCCAAAACAATGGTCATAATGCCAATGTGTTAAGAATATTCGATCAATGAATTTAATTTTTTCCCGCTCGAGTTGAAATTCAATATCCGGCCCAGCATCAAACAATATGTTTTCTTTCCCGGATATTAAAACTGAGGCTCTCGTTCGCTGTAATTTAGGGTCATTCCTTGCGTCCTCACATGTTCGGCAAGAACAATGAAATGAAGGAACTTGTATTCCTCCACTACTTCCAAGAAAAATTAATTCTTTTTTATTTATATCCAAACCAGATGCACCTATTAACAATCTATTCTATTTATTATTAAGAACTTTATTATTTTTAATTTAAGAATCCTCAAATAAAGGTTAAAATAGAACAAAATTTTTGTGTAATTATATATTTCAAGAGAATGATTTAAATTTATGAGTTATAATAATATCGAAAATGATCAAGACGGTATTAAAATAGTTAATACTGGTTGTTGCCATGATTGCGGGGGTCGCTGTACACTTAAAGCACATGTTAAAGATGGTAAGATTATACGTTTTGAAACAGATAATGGCGATGATCCGCAGTTACGAGCTTGTTTACGCGGAAGAGTGTATAGACAAAAAGTATATTCTCCAGACAGGTTAAAATATCCCATGCGTCGTATTGGAGAACGAGGTGAGGGTAAATTTGAGAAGATCTCTTGGAATGAGGCATTAGAAATAGTCGCAAATAAAATGAAAGAAATTAAGGAAAATTATGGAAACTCTTCCATTTTATTTGTCCCTGGTGGCGGAAATCAGGGCATGCTCCATGGAGTAACCCCGGTGGGTTTGATGCTTAACCAATTTGGTGGTTATACACGTATGTGGGGAATACCTTCATATGAAGGACCGCTTTTTGCTTCAATGGCAACTTATGGTACAATGATGACGGGCAATGCCCGAGAAGACTTGCTAAATTCTAAATTAATAATAATGTGGGGTTGGAATCCTGCCAACACTGTATGGGATCCAGGAACTTCATTAATGCTCGCGAAGGCACGAGAAAAAGGAATTAAAATAGTTGTTATAGATCCAATTTTTACCGATTCAGCGGCGATTCTAGCAGAGCAGTGGATCCCTATTCGACCTGGTACTGATACTGCAATGCTCAATGCAATGGCATACGTAATTATTACTGAAAACCTTCACGATCAAACTTTCATTGAGAAATACACAGTCGGTTTCGATAAATATAAAACGTATTTAATGGGAGGAAAGGATGGTATTCCAAAAACATCACAATGGGCGGAAGAAATTACTACTGTACCCGCAGAAATAATCATAAACTTAGCACGGGAGTATGCATCCAATAAACCAGCAGCACTCATGGCTGGATGGGGACCTGCTCGGACTGCAAGAGGAGAACAATATTCAAGAGCGGCTAACATATTATGTACTATCACTGGAAATATTGGAGTTAAAGGGGGATATGCTTCTGGATTTATGCGAGCGTATTACAGCCGTGAGACAGTATCATCAGGCCGGAAAAAGAAAACAGGTCCGATTAATCAAGAAGAAAGAAAAGAAATTATAAAGAAAAAGACTCCTCGAGGTAATCCTGTTGATTGGGGAGCTCCTCCCCGTAAAGATAGCCTTTATAAATTGAGAGGAGGGACAAATCCAGCGAGCTCACGCATCCATTTTAATGAATACTATGATGCTATATTACAAGGTCGAAAAGGTGGATATCCAGCGGATTTAAAAATGGCCTATATTGCAGCAGAAAATCGTTTAAATCAATATAGTAATGTGAATAAAGGGGTTAGGGCTTTGAAATCTCTTGAGTTTATCGTAGTTCATGAACAATTTATGACACCTACTGCTAAATTTGCAGATATCTTATTACCAGTTAACACTTTTATGGAACGTAATGATATAGCAGTTCCCTGGCTCGGATCACCTTATTACATTTATTTGAACAAAGCTATTGATTCACTATATGAATCAAAATCAGATCTGGAGATTTGTAAGGAGCTGGCTTTGAAGTTAGGTATTGATCCCGGTCTTTTAATTCTATCAGAAGATCAAATCCTACGAATTTTTACATCCCCTCGTAAGGATATTAAGAGTTATGATCAAATGAAAAAAGATGGGTTTTATAAAGTAAAAGTAGAGGAACCTTTTGTTGCGTTTAAAGATCAAATGGAAGATCTAGAAAATAATCCATTTCCTACACTATCAGGAAAAATTGAGATATATTGTGAACACATAGCAGAATTAAATGTCCCTAACATGCCGCCAATACCTAAATATTTGAGCCATGAAGAACATTATGATGCTCCTCAAGCAAAACAATATCCTTTGCAACTTCTTACGCCTCACAATAAAAGGAGGACCCATTCGAGTTTGAGTATGATTCCATGGTTGGAAGAAGTTGAACCTCATGCAGTTTGGATCAACCCTGTTGATGCAGAATCAAGAAATGTTAAGAACGGTGATTTAATTGATGTTTTTAATGATAGAGGACGCATTCGGATCCCTGCCAATGTGACAGAACGAATTATGCCTGGAGTAGTTGTTGTGTTTCAAGGAGCATGGTATAACCCAGATAAAGAGGGGGTTGACCTTGGAGGATGTGGAAATGTTTTAACAAAAGATTCACACTCACCTGGAGGTGCTTTTCCTATGAATAGTGCACTGGTTCAAGTAGAGTTATTCTCTAAAAAGGAAACAGAGGGAGTATCATGAAACAAATGGGATTTTACTTTGACCAAACTAGATGTACTGGTTGCTATACCTGTTCAGTTGCTTGCAAAGACTGGAATGATATCGATTCAGGACCTGAAAACTGGATGCGAATAATTAGCATAGAAGAAGGGAAGTTTCCAAATTTATTTCTAGCATATCTTGCTATCGCGTGTAACCATTGTACTGATCCTCCCTGTATTAAGGCTTGTCCCACTAATGCTATCATAAAAAGAGAATCCGATGGAATTGTAATAGTAAATCAAGAAACTTGTCTAGGAAAAAATGAATGTGGGGCTAAATGTTTGAAAGTGTGCTCCTGGGATTCACCACAATTTAATGCAACAAGTAACGCTAAAATGAGAAAATGTGACCTATGTTTAGAAAGGTTAGAGCAAGGAAAGCAAACAATTTGTGTTGAAGCTTGTCCTATGTATGCTTTAGATGTTGGACCAATCGAGCAATTACAACAAAAATATGGAACCAATCCTAACGCAATAGGTTTCAAAAATAATAATAAAATAAAACCTTCAATAATTTTTAAATCAAAATTATAAAATAAACAAAAAGTGAATATAATGGAAAATGATATTATTGTAGAAACGACAAATGGTAAAATCCGTGGATATAGTAAAAAAGGGGTTATAAAATTTAAAGGAATACCCTATGCAGCCCCACCTGTGGGAGAATTCCGATTTAAACCTCCTGCTCCTGTTGAACCTTGGAGCGAAGTGCGAGATGCATTAAAATATAGCTCAGTTTCAATTCAACCGTCCTCAAACCTTGAAGCATTATTTGGTGAACCATTGCCTCAAAGTGAGTCTGATTGTCTAACTTTGAATATCTGGACCCAAAGTTTAAACGGTAAAAAGCGGCCTGTTATGTTTTGGATACATGGTGGAGGATTTATAACGGGAAATGGAGCATCTTTAGATGGTTCACGGTTAGTTCTTAGGGGGGACGTGGTTGTAGTTAGTATTAATTATCGTCTTGGATATCTTGGTTTTTTTTATATGCCAGATATGCCTGATACGACTGCTAATGCGGGATTACTAGATATGGTTGCAGCACTTGAATGGGTTAAAGAAAATATCTCAAAATTTGGGGGAGATCCTAATAATGTCACTATTTTTGGGGAATCTGCGGGTGGTATGGCAGTTTCTAGCCTACTTGCTGTGCCTTCAGCAAAGGGATTGTTTCATAAAGCTATCCCTCATTCTGGAGCTGCAAATAAATTCGGTTATAATCCGGTCTCCGGGATTAAAGTCTATGAAAATTTAATCCAAAAATTAGGAGTTGAAAAAGGAGATATAGATGCATTACGGACCCTTCCAGCTGAACAATTTATAGTACCCCAAATGAATGCAACAGAATTACGAGCAGGTGGTTTGAGGGTGGGTCCGGTTGTAGATAAAAACACTTTACCAGATCACCCACTAGAAGCAATAACTAAGGGATCTGCCAAGGATATAGATGTATTCATAGGGTCAAACTTGGATGAAAACAAATTATTTTTAATGTGGACACCTAAAGCTTTTGACTTTAAAGAGGAAAGATTATTAAACACTGTAAATACACTTATGCGATTTACAAAGCAGAAAGAAAGCAAATCTAAAGAGCTCATAGATACATACAGAGAATTAAGAAAAACTCCTAGAGACATCATGGATGCAATATTGACAGATTATATGTTTCGTATCCCTTCAGTTCGTCTTGCAGAAGAACAATCTAAACATCAAAAAAACATATATATGTATCTTTTTACTTGGAAAAGCCCTATAGATGGAGGGAAATATGGAGCCATGCATGCTCTAGAACTTCCTTTTGTATTCGGTCTTCTTGGGGATAGAGACATTGGAATTTTTCCAGGCAGAAATGCAGAAACACAGAAGTTATCAGAACAAATGATGGATGCATGGATTGCGTTTGCTCATTCTGGTAACCCAAATCATGAGAATATTCCAGAACTTTCTGCTTACGATAAAGGAAAAAGATCTACAATCCTTTTCGGCAAGGAAGTTACTGTCGAAGAAGATCCATATGGAAGTGAAAGAAAAGCGTGGGATGGTATTCTTTAATTTTCTCAAATATTTGAGATCAAATTCTTCTTTTTTTATTCTTTTTTTAGTAACTTTTTTTCATTATAGTTCTTTAGTTAATGCACTTAACAATTAAGAATTCTAGATAAAAAAAGGTTAGAAAAGATGGCTGAATCTATAAAGTTTGAGCATGTAAAAATTGAAAAAGTAGAAGAAGATAATTATGCAGTAATCTCAATAATTCGACCAGATAAATTAAATGCTCTTCAAAACCGAACACTTTATGAAATTGCTAAGGCTTTAGAATCTGTGGAAACAGATCAGAACGTTAGATGCGTTGTCATCCGAGGGACAAAAGAATATACTAAAAAACCATCGTTTTCTGCAGGGGCGGATCTCTCATCTCGGGGAGACAGAGGCCCAACTCTGGACTACAGTAATATACGACACCGAGGTCAAGCACAACACTACAGACATAAGTATTATAATATGATTGAAGAATTTCCAAAACCGATAATAGCTGCTGTTGATGGTTTTGCATTAGGTGGAGGATTAGAACTAGTATTAGTTTGTGATATTGTTATCGCTTCGAAAAGGTCACAATTCGGTTTTCCTGAAATCAAACGAGGAATTTTTCCTGGTAATGGCGGAACTCAAAGAATGGTCAGACATATAGGTAAGATGAGAGCCAATAGAATGACCTATTTTGGCGAACATCTCACTGCAGAACAAATGGATGAATGGGGATTTATCAGTTTCTTGGTTGATGATGACAAATTTGAAGATTTTGTCCATGAAAAAGCATCATGGTTAGGGAATGCAGCGACAAATTCGTTGTACATCATAAAGAAATGTACATTATTTGGAACTCAGGTACCACTAAATGTTGGTCTCCAGTTTGAATATTGGGGCTATGCCCTGAATGCTACCTCCAAAGATTCAATGGAAGGAGTCAGAGCTTTTAATGAAAAGAGACTCCCAAAATTTGAAGGCAAATAATTTCAATAACTTCTTATTTTTTTTTATATGTTTTAGAAAAAGATCATAAAAAGTCAATTAGATTTTAATTAATATGTTTTTAATATAGCTTCCCGAATCTTCATAGTGCGAGGATCTCCAGTTTTTATTTTGGAATGTTTTTATACATACTTTCTACTTGAGCACCAAGAGTGTTCATTGTTAATGCCAACAGGTTATAGTATCCTACAATGAAAAGAATTTCAATGAGTTGATTTGTGTTAAATCGTTCAGAGAGAATTTTCCATGTTGAGTCTGACATGCAATTTTTGGAATAAAGCTCATCTACGGCTAGAACTAGTGTAGACTCAAAATCATCCCACCCTTCTGCATTTGGACCTTGTTTAATCCTATTGATTTCATCATCAGAAAAAAGTTTTCCCCGTTTACTGCCAGCTACATGATGTTCCCATTCATATTCCGATTGACTAAGCCAAGCAATTCGTAAGATAATAATTTCTTTTTCTCGAGGGGGGATGTCTGAATGAACAAATACCTGACTTGCGAATAAACCCCACCTTAAGAAAAGATCCTTATGTCTCATCAAGGTAGCTCTAAGGTGAAAAATGGTAGCTTTTTGTTTTATAAAATCTTTAATAGGTTCTTCAAAATCTTCAAGTTTAATTGAATTTAAATCTAACCCTTTGTCAGCGAGTTTTAAATGTTGAGCTATAGGATTCATGTAGAAATTTGGACCCCCCTTCAATTCTCTTATTATACTCAAAACTGCACTATCCCACTCGGACTTTTCACCACTTTTTTCATCAAACTTTATGTTATCAACCGCCTGGCGGGAAGATATTAACCCTTGTACATATTCTAGTTCATTTAGAGGAGAAACCCGGGAGGAATTAAACTTCAAGAGTCCATCCCTATTAAGATTCCTTTTTAGATCGTCTTTTTTTTCCTCATTCATTTTCAAGTTCACAAAATTTCTATTTTGAAATATGAATACTCTGATTTAATTAAATTTTCTTTCTTTTTACTTCTAATCAAGCAAGCATTTTTTTTACACAATCTTCTGTTTGAAGCCCAAAAGAGTTCATAAACATAGCTAGCATGTTGTATGCTCCAACAACAAATATCAAATCCATAAGATTCTGTGTGTTGTATCGTTCAGATAAGGATTTCCACGTTTCATTTGATATTATCTTGTTTTTATGGAGTTCATCAACGGCACATAATAACGTCATATCAAAAGGACTCCATCCTTGAGCATCAGGACCTTTTTTTATTTGATCAATCTCTTCATTCGAAAGACCAGTTCGTTTTCCAACAAGTACATGATGATCCCATTCATACTCACACCTACAAAGCCACGCATTACGTAAAATCAATATTTCCTTCTCGCGTGGAGGAAGTGAGGAGTCGTACGTCACGTGACTTGCCATTAATATCCATTTCAACCGCAATCTCCTATGCATGGTCATTGTAGCCCTAATATTATATATAGAGCCTTTTTCGTAAATAAATGATTTAATGGAGTCCTCATAGTCATCAAAATTAATTGAATCTATATTTAATCCCTTTTCATTTAGTTTAAGAAAGGATGATAAATCATTAAGCATACTTTCATTATAGTTTTTTAACCACTGCACAAGAGAATGCATTTCACTCTCCCATTCTGAATCGAAACTTTCTTGTTTCCCAAATTGTAAGTGATCCATAGCCTTATTAAAATCGTATAACTCTTTAATAAAATCTACTTCATTTATGGGAGAAACACGAGGTTTTACAAGATGTAAGGTTTTAGCTTTGTCGATTTTTCCCTTTTTTTCTTTTTCCCTGTTATTCATTCAATTTTCACCATTAAATACGTATATTTGTCTTTGTACTATAAATACTTTTTTCCTATACCTAAGTAAATCAAATTCTCAATTTAAAATTGTTAAAATAATATCCTTAATTTTAATTGATAGTTTCAATCTAAAAAAATAAAAAATAAAAAAGTGAAAACAAAATGGATCTTAAAGAAGTGTGGTTGATCGATTATGCTCGAACGGCTTTCTCTCGCTCAAGAGCTAAACAACCTGAAAGAGACGTATTCGGTGAAATTAGAGGAGATGAGTTGTTAGCTGAATTACTCATGAAATTTTTTGACGAGAAATTAGCTGATAAGGGCATACAAAAAGGAGATATCAATGAAGTTTCGGTAGGTGTTGCTGCGGGGGTTTTAGAAAATTGGTCATATGGGGGAAGAATTCCACTCTTTTTAGCGGGATTTCCAGTAACAGTTCCATCCTTCTCTTTAGATAGACAATGCGGCTCAGCAGGCTCAGGGATGCATATCGGGATTTTTAATTAAAACATAGGAGGTCGTGGAGTGCATTGACTGATGAACTTGTTTTATTGCAAACTATGTATCAAGACGCTCATAAGGGTGCCAAATAAAATCGCTGTCTTGCCAAATAAAGAGATGTTTTAATAGATCTGGCAGATAATTTAAATTATTAAGGTCTTTGAAAAACAGGTCTGTAATATTTTTAAATTTGCATATTACATCAGGAATTATATCCAGCTTTGAAGACCCTAAACGTAAACTCACGATTCGTCTATCCTCAACAGTAGCTAAATAGTCACGACCGGAGTAGGAATATCTGGGGAATTTATCCTCATTTGATATATAAACCTTAGCTTGCAACACAGATTCAAGCTCATGGAAAATCTCAGCATCCTCTGGATGCAATAGTATATCTAAAATTTCATCATGGGATAATAATAAAATAAGACGAGACTCATAAATGTAATTAGTCACGTTTTCGTAGCCGGTTGCTAATCTTTTAGCAACTTCTTCCCTTAAAACAGCTTTTGCTACCGAATCATATTTAGCCAATTCTTGAAGCAAACTAAATGACAAAGTATAATGTAAGATATTTGAATTATAACCACTTTCGTACCATGCTTGAATATTTGAGCAATGACCGAAGAACTCCTCTTCAGGGGATATATGATATTCCAAACTGAGTTGATCCCACCCTTCTGTCGATTCTAGCCTCTCTACAGCCTCCTCGATAGATTTAATATCATCAAAATCCTCAATCTTGTCGATGGGAATATTTAATACTAAGCTGGCACATTGCTTGAAACGATTCCCGTCGATATAGATATAAATCTCTGTACCCTCTAATCTGATTGAAATATGTTTACTAACAACAAACTCTTTGATTGCCATCCTCATTAAAATACAAATAGTATTGAAATATAAATATAATGAATTCTCGAAATTGAATTTTTGATATTAACTATTTAAAATCATAAAATTAAAAAAAAATAAAAGTTAGCTTAAATCTTAAATTTTTTAAATCATAGAATAAAATTCGCTAAATTCTTGTAATAGAATAGTTGAGATGTCCACAATATGTTTGCATAATCGATTAGATTTTGATCACCCTCAAAGTCTACTAGTCCCACCTCGAGGTAATATCTCGTTGTTCCACCACCCCCAGTATACCTATTAGAAATAAAATCATTAGACGAATAAAACGCTTGGCCATCAAAAGCGGTAATAATATCAGTCCCATCTGACATCAGAAATCCCATTCGAGTTCCTCCAGTAAGAGTTTTCTTAAATCCCATCGATACTTTGATTACTCTTAATAATTTCTGCATTTCACTGATATCACCATTAAACAGCTGATCGACATTAATCTCCACATAAGATGGAGCATTACGTGTGTGTCTCTCACTCGCAGCAACGAAGTCATAAGCTGGAGCGCCAGGGGTAAGACCTATATATTGCCAACCTTCCTCACCGACATTTTCCAAGAAATAAAACTCGATAGTTTTTCCTGTATAATCACTTAAAAGTGTCCATAATCCTGCTAGCTTATTATTTATTGCGACCATGTTTATTTTGTCGAAATCGATATCACTAACCTTAAAGAAGCCCTTTCTGCGTAGAGTAAATATATCTTTTCCATCCAAATCTTGTTTTGTTAATCTTATCTTTAAAGGTTGGGTTCCAACTAGTATTTTATCAAAAGTTATTATTCTAGAAAAGCTCCTATCAGTCATCAAATCATCGATTTGAAGTCTAGGTGACAAAGGACCTGAGCGTCCGATCTGTTGTAAATTGGCCATAACCTTAAACAATGTATTTTGTACTAGATTCTCATCATATACAAAAGAGTTATCCACTAACGATAAAGCTACCAAAGTGTCCCTAATCCTCTGTTCCATAGCCTTAAATAATTCAAGACCATTCTCGAAAAATGCCTCTGTTTTAACATAAATATCATTTTGCTTACTAGGAGCATATGCTTGTTTATAATGTGACTCAAATAATCCAATTAGCTCAGTATCTACACTTGCGCGTGACAAGATAGTACCTGGAGGTAAGAAAGGCATTGGAGAATATCCTAAATCTGCTTTATATTCTTTACCGTCAACAACAGTAAAACTGAAATAGGCATTCCCATACAAGTAATGGAAAATATTTTTATGGATACCGTTACTATCCGGAGTTCTTGTCTTAGACACTGACGAGTCCAAATTTGGATTATATGTAGGGTAAACAAACCCATACAACTCAAAAACCTTCTCCATTAATTCGAAACTCCTGAGTGTTGTTGTCTCCAAAACATAACCACCTTCCTCATAGTAATCAATTGTATGCATAAAGATGCTTCGGATAGTCTTATGTCCAAGTAAATCTTTAATGATGTTAAAAATGCTTTTGGCTTTCTGAGCTTCTAAATCAGTAGCATAATTGATTATGTCCGTAGTGATATCAACGGGATTTGAATCAGGTCCTGATTTCTTTAACTCATCTAATTTCCCGATTGCTCTCCTTATTAAATCGTGGGTAGGATTCATACCTTCTGGGAGTAGTTTTGACGTTAAAGTAGGATCTGTTAATACATCAAACATCCACTTGATCCACTGTTTCTTAGTAACAACTTGAGTTGTACTACTTGTCGTTCTAGGCATTAAGATTCCATTGCTATCTCTCCCATCGGATAATAAAAATGTCTCCATATCATTATTGGAATCAAAGATTTCATTGATTATTGCCTCGACTACTACTTTCTTCCGTTGAGTATTATAATCGATCTTCTCTTCATCGATCTTAAATTGTACGTTTAACTCATCAAAAGTGCTGGACGCATAGGGATTTATTGATACAGGAAGAGCGCTAAACCCTGCATAATATCCTGAGTATGCATAGTGGAAATAATCACGTAAAAACACTTCTTTCGTCATAGTAATCCCCTCTTGAGAAAAATCAGGAGAACGAGTATCACCCGATATGGTAATTCTCTTACGCTTTTGCTCAAATGTTTCTCCTTTAAAATAATCATTATATGGGCTTTTTACCAAAATATCAACCTTTGTATCAAATAAAAAGCACGAGAACTGACTCCCGGACGTCATACTAAAGGCCACAAATAAGTCTTGTTCCGTATTCTTGCCCACAAAGGTAAGATGCCAATTTTCTGGACGAATTCTTACTTCGCTCATGGTTCTACGAGACTCGAACTCAATCTTGCTATAGAGGAAATTACCAAATGCATCACTAATAAATATATTGTGGTGTACTTTTTTAGTTGATTGATCATAATATCCTTCTTTAATACCAGTTGGGAGCTTATTCTTCACTTCTTCCACCTTGAAAAGACCGTTGATTAAACTGTTACCTTCCAAACCATGTACGATCATGTAGGCTGCATCTAATTCCATTTCCTGTATTTGTGTTGCGCTCATTGTAGGATATTCAAGCTTTAGGTTGTCAGACAATATCACCCACTCTCCATTCTCATAAATCTTGATGTCTGAAGGAAGATCTTTCACTCTCCTTTTAACTAAGTCTCCACTACTGTCTGTCTTCTTGAATAATATGTTGAAACTTTCCCCAAAAGAGATTTCCCAACCTGTATTGTCAGCAGTTGGGGATCTAAAATTATCAAAATTATCGCTAAAGAATTTTTGTACCTCTTTATAAAAATTTTTATCAAAGTCTTTGACATGTTCTTTGTTGAATGCTTGTGGTACCAAATCCTCTACATCCGAGATAAAATCATTTGAGTTAATATAATCTATTATAGCATACATGTTACCAGAGGACTCAACACCCCTTTGATTAATCTTTCCGGCAGATAAAGATAATAAAGTGTATAAGCTTGGCATTTTATACACTTTACCAGATTTAAACTGACTGAACCGTGTTGTCTCGCCCATATAGGTTATTATATTAGCTAAATCTACAAATCCGTTAAGAGAGACGACTGAAGCCGATAATCCTAGACTTCGCAAGTCCTTCAACCTGAGATTTTGACCACTCTTCACAATTTTGCTCAATTCGATTATCGTCAGCATAAATGCACTTCGTAACAAATCTCTTCCCACTTCTTTCAAGGCCGTAGGTCTTACTTCTGAGTCTTTAGTGTTTTTTGATTCTATCGCATAAAGAGCCAAGGAAGTAAGAAGATTTGCACCTACATCTGGATTAAAAGTATTTGATTTCAAACCAGCTCTGAGCCTATTGATGTTGGAACTAAATAGAATTGATTCAATTTCCTCAATACCTACATCTATGTAATCGAAATATTTATTCAATTCTAGATCTTTTCCCGTCTCTCCATAATTCATTCCATCTATCCAAGCGACAAACTCTTCTGTTTGAAATATCTTAATAAGTTTATTTGGGAGATCGTCCATTGCATTATGGGATTCCATATATCTCGCTATTATTTTCTGAATTGTAGATGAAAATGATAAATACGTTTTTGTACTATCAAAAAATCCCTCCATGAATACTTCAAAAAATGCAGGCATTCCTGTCTTTGGAGATTTCATGAATTTACTTAAATCTTTGAATATCTTCAATTTGTCTATCTCGGTATTATGCAAACTACCCATCTCCTCTTCTATCTTAGCAAGTACTTCAGAAGACTTAAGATTTTCTCCAACATCAATTTCAGCAAGATTTCTCATAACAGTATCCAGAATGATATATTGTGCTTGTTTGGTAGCATATTTGCTAAGTGACTTATCAGTTTTTGCTCGGGTAAGACCTGGTTCGAATACGACATCATAGAAAACATCTCTTGCATTTTTCTCAACGCCTTTCCATTTCATATTGAAATAACTTCTAAATGATTTCTCGAATTTGTTAGCATCAAATTCATTGTTTTGATAGAAGTTGGAATGGGTAAATATATCAGCTTCTTTCTTAACATACTTAAACACCCTATCTAAAATCTCAAATTCTTTGTAAGTATAGGCCAATGTACCTAATCTTCCTTTAAAGATTGTACTGAAAACAGCTTTATTATCTGTATCCGAGTCTATAATAAATTCATAATAATATGGGAACTGCTCTTTGATAAAATCGGTATCTTGAATCTGACTACCTTCGATGTAGACTATCTGAAGTTGGGAGTCGGGGTTTGTCATATAATCAGAGGTAAACTCATAGCCCAAAATACGCAGCACGTCATATAATATCCATTCTTGAGAAAAGTCACGCATTACTTCATGTCCTTCATCAGTTACAACTCGGTCTTTTGTAATGATAAAATTCCTCCATTGATAACCTATTTCTCGCTTTACGTCTATTGGATGGTCTCCTCTTTTATATACAACCTTTACACCTTCTAATGATTCCGTGACTGAAGCTTTGCTGGTCGCTCTTTTATAAGAGAAAGTGGAGAAAGCTCTAACTTCTTCGTCAAAGATATATGCTTCATCAGCACCGTAAACAATTGGAACCACACTTTCTTGAATTTGTAGATTTTGCTCTAGAATATATTGTATTTGCTTTGATTTACCTATCACCTTTAAACTTTGGAGATTCTCTCCTAATTGCTTAAACATTAATTGAGCTGTGACTTGTGGGACGTTACTTGAGGCTTGGTCAAATAAGGAGGCTATGTTAATAGCAGAAGAAAGACCCTTAACAGCAGAGATAGTTTTTACTTCTATCTCATTTGAATATTTCTTGTAGGCTTCTTTATTCTTAAGTACTAATTCATGGATCTTTCTACCCTCATTTAGCTCATCGAGTATTGGATCAAGAATAAACTTGTTATCAATGAGCCTGCCTAGCTCAAGCTCAAATATTAGGTCGGTACTTAAGTCAAGGAGTTGAGTCATTGTTGATATTCCTCCAGCGCCTACAAAAAAGCTTGGGACCGAAGCCAGTATGCTAAAGAACCTGTCGGAACTGATAAGGCTCGCGAAATTATGCTTCCTCTTCTGATTAGTTATACTTGCTATGGATGTATCAAATTCAGCTCTTGTAGAAGTCTGAGAAATTGAATCTGAATAAAAAACTTCGTCATATATGACATCTACAAATTCAAGTGCGGATTCGAAATCTGCTTTATTTTGGGCATCTATAGCGATCTCTACATTATTCTCTAAATTTACTTTCATATCACTTGATCCGGAACCCTTAATCCCTCCTACAATAGCACTACCAGCACCTAAGAAAGCTTCTCTGAAAGAGGACACAAACATAGCCCAGAACTCTCCGACCTCGCGTGGAGTACCGGTTCGGACAGCCATCTTGATCATTTCACTCTCAATCCACGGATCTAAATAAAGCTCTTCTAATTCCTCCCCGATGACTTGAACGGGGATGGATGCGATGTAGGATATAGAAGTTTTCAGCAGAGATAAAAGAATAGCTCTAGTGACCGACATTGTAATCTTCCCCCCTCCAGCGAGTATAGCTGCATTGGCTGCTGCTTGGCTGAAACCAGATATGGCACCAGCAGAAAGAACGGTTGGGATAAGTAGAATAATCGAAGTAAGCAATGTAGATACACGGGTGATGTGTGAAGTATATTCTTTTTCAACTTGAGATTGTGAAAGCTCAATAGCAAGAGTGTGTACGCTCACATAGTCAGAGATAAGATATGAGACGGTCTGGGCAAGAGCGTCTTTAGCAATGTCACTTGTAGTTGTGTCTAATACTAATGAACTTGGATTCAAATAGAAGCCTGCGTTATTATCTCCGAAAAAGTCGATCGAAGCATACACTTCCTCTGGAGTAAAGAGTTCTCTACTCGCTTCTGTATCTGGGATTACGGTTTCGATATGAATATGAATTTTATAAGAACAAACTTCTTGCAGTACTAAAAATCCTGGCTGTGGATATTTCTCTATTACAAAATCATCAAGTGAAATTGTGAAGTATAAATTCCCTCCTTCGATTATGTAATCATTTTCGTCTATTTCGATATCGGTTTCAAATTCTAGGATGTCAATTGTTGTATAGTACCATACTTTTGTCTTTGTGTTAAACCTGACACCTAACTCCTCTTTTCTATTTTCGCTCATCCATTGTACATCCCAGCTTGATAAAATATGAGTTATTGTCTCTAACTCTAAAATATCTAAAGTAATCATGGTAATATTGTACCCAAAGCTCTTGGAAAGAAGCGGGACTTTTACCTTATAACCTTTCTCTATTTCCGCATAAGTAAGATTTTCATTAATCCCACGAGGGATGGAACTACCTTCGAACCAAGGATATTTATCGTATATTCCGGTTCTAAGATCGATCGAAATAGTACCACCCGTATTTATTCCCTCGTCTACTAATTCATTGTATCTTTGTTGACTCACTATGATGGGTCTGTAGAGGCCGGAACGAGGCTGCGTTAGGTGATATGCATTACTGTATTCATCAATAAACCCATACGCAGGGCGTCCATTTATGCTATATGGCCTAATGGTGTTAAATTCATTAAGGGACATTGTACTTACAGCATTTTCTAAAGCCCCGATACTGTTAAGTGGATATTTCGAATAAGTTCTTGTTCGTGCGGTGTCTTTATTAGGTGTAAATTGATAATTATCATACTCGTTGTAAGCAGGAAGCTCGCTGGAAACAAGGAAATAATCAAGGTTAGAATATGATGTTGAACCATGGACTAATGCCGTATACATCTTGTTACCATTAAATAAGTATTGTAATACTCGTGGATAATTTCTTAATGTTTCAGCAGTTAATTCCTCCCCATCTAAAAGGATTGTCTCACCACTTTTTGATAGACGACTTAGTTTGCTAGTATCAAGAGTGTTAATAAGATTATTAAGAGTGGCGTCCGAATAATCAAGAGTCGAGCCTGCTATTCGGAGTGTCTTCGGAGGTGTAACAATTGCTTGTCCATTATATAACCCTTCAGAATCGCTTACTGGCAGGTATTTCGCACTGGGGTGCCCTTGATGGTGTTCATATAAGTTATAGACTTCGTCAGCCCTTTTATCACTTAAAGTTTTAGGACTCCGTGTGTCTTCAATGTATGTACCGTCTTCGTTAAGATTATAATAAGTACGTGATGCAACTTGTTGAGCTTGAATTTGGCGTTTCTCCTCTTGTGATGCTACGGACAGACCGAAGTAGATTATGGCAAAAAGAATACCTGCTATAGTCCCTATTCCGCTTGCTCCCAATGTTGAGATTGCAACAGCGGCAAGACCAACCCCTATAACTGCCGTAGCTATTCCCGCTGTAGCGATCATTAAAACCTGCTCCCATATATCACTATTAAGAGACCCCCTATATACATTCCACGTTTCACCATACCAATGAGTATATACCTGAAGGAAGAGGTCTGGAGCATATTGATTAAGTTCAGCAGAGGGCATAAGTCTCGAAATCTCAAATATCTGGTCTTTAGGAATATATTTATCAAAATCAGATAAGGGGAAATGAGCCTTCATGAAGTTCTTCATTTCATTACTGTCTCCATGGAACATATATGTCGCATAACCGTTCATAGAATCAACATATTCATATTCACTCCTATAAGTTTGAGACACAGAATTAAACCCGACTGGATTATCTTCGTTTAAAACTTGATAAGGCTCAAAATCATGCTTTCCGTCATAATTAAACCCAATTGAAATCACATTGTAAATTCCATCCCCATCCTCATCGGGAGTCAAAATAAATACTGTTTCATAAAATGCATTACCATCTGAATCGTAATAGAGATAATGACCATTCATCTTTCCTTCTCCTGTAGAAAAGGCATTCTTGTCAGAAGTATGGTACACTTTTCCATCAGGAGGTGTTACAAATACTCCGTTAACTCTAAATAAGGTAGATCCGACAATATCATCTGCTTTTGGATCTGTTTTTAAGTAATCGTGGTATAAACTAAACCGATCATTAAGTCTAATAATAATATTACGTTCTAGTCTGTTTTCCACCACGTAGCCATTATCTCCCGTTTTGGTGGCGACTGTTTCAAACTCCATAGGAACATTATCAACACCCCACGTCTCAGTATTCCAATTTAAACCTGCAGGATCAGTTATTAAGAATGGAAGTGCATCCGTTTCGACTTGCTGGTTGGTTTCCTCATTTATTATTGAGAGTGTTTTGACTGTAGATTCGATATCGGTGGTAGTCGTCATATCAAATTCATCCTCAAATTTATTGGAATATTCGCGAACTTCTATTAATTCTCCTTCCTCCCAGTCGCTATATGTTAGACTTTCTTGAGTAATAAAATCATTGAAATAGGTAGTTCTATTGTGCTCATTGTATTTTGTATAAGTATCACGTATGAATGTTATTGCTGTGGATGTAGATGCAGCATCTTTAATGAAAAAGTCTGTAAAGTTTCCGGTTTCAATACCTTCAACAGTGATATATTTGTTGATTGCGCTTAAGTAATTCCGTGGAGATTTACTAAGACCTTGGGTTAAGATACTATCGCGAAATCCGAAAATTGCGGTCCATTCATCTAAATAGCTATCTACTTCAATGGAATCAGTTTTCTTCTGATAAGTGACATGAGAGTCTGTAAACCCGTCTAAGTCAAGATCAACTGATACCGCATAAAACACGGTACGTGTAGTCTGTGTTGTAATTACCCTTTCTTGTGAGGAGCGCATCGCATAGCCATAGAAGTTATCTGTCGATTTATAATCTAAACTAAACCATTTGGTTCTTTTTTCGGCGGGTGTTTTTTCATCAATTGTGGTCTCAACCGATTCAAAGTCTTGAATAACACGATACCATATAATCTCGCTTCCACTACTGTTCATAACACCAAATTTCGTTATGTCTATCCGTCCATCTTTGTCAATATCAATCTGTTGTTTGTAATCAACCTCCCCGTCTTGATCAAGGTCAGCTTCATAAATTACGTTATAAGGATCTTCGATAACCTCAAAATTAATAAAGCGGGAGCTGGAATTAAATCCTTTTAAGTGTTGGTCAATAGCTAATTCAGTGTTGCGTATATAATCGATGGACTCAAAACTTGTATAACTGGAAACTATGGTCTGAGCATCCTCTGATAGAAGATATTCAGGCGATACTTCTAAATACGCAAATGAAATGGTATGATAGTCATAAAAAGTGGCTTCAGGATCGGTCAAATAAGTTTGGTTGAAATTAGTTGAGAAATTTAGAAACGTTCTTTGGGAAACGGGACCTGCTGTAAAATTTAAAATTACTGTTATGAGATCAAATTGGTTAAGAACTCCATCTCCAGAATCTAGATCATTAATTGTTATTTCGTTATTTGTGATATTAAAATCAATACTATAAGATATATTATCATCCTCAATGGTTGCCTTAGTGAAATTCGGATAGGAAGCAATAACCTTAAATAAAGTGAGATTTAAGAAATCTTGGGTGAAATTGTACTCGGTTTCAAATGTATAGGAGTGAGATGCTTTATTTTCATATACGGTAAATGATTCAGCGTAGTATTGAACAGTTTCATAATCATAATCATCATCGTTAACAACAAGCTCGTCATACCATAGCTCGTATCGAGGTGTTAGCAAGTAATCTGACTTATAGATAACATCTAGAGAGTAGGCATCAATGTTCTCATATCGTAATTCGAGGCGTTCGTTCCATGAGTTATTGAAAGTATATTCAAAATAAATTGTGGTATTAGGCTCTATTAAGGCAGGAAGTTCAATTTCCATTCCCCAGTATTCTTGGAATTTGTCAAATCCTTGGTTCCATGTGATATTTCCGGTGGTTGAGTCGTATAAGAGCTGATAGTCATCTTCATTAGAACTTCCAAGAACTCCTGCTGAATAATAATTATAGTTTTCATCATAAATCTTGAGATGTTGTAGCCATTTCTCTTCGTCTGCATCATTAAAGAAGAGGGGAGTTTCCTCGAAAATAGGAATATATCCGTCAATCTCAGGGGTGGTACTGGAAGTAAAGTTTACTTGGTGGGTAAATTGCCATACTCTTGCATTCATACTATCATATTCATTTGTGAGATCATGAGATTCTTGGACAATCGCAAATTCATGGACAGTAAGTTCATAGGCGGGGTTAGGAACTGAGAAGAGCAAGTTGGTAAAATCTATAAAGCCGTCGACTGCAAATTGGTCTAGGGTAGTAAGGTTTATTTCAACTAAAATATCTCTATAAGTACCTAAATAGTCAGTACTGAATGGAGTAAGCTCTATGGAAGTACTGTAATAGTAAGGATCGGTAAAACTTGAGTAATTTAATGAGTCATCTGTATTTACGAGCATTAATTCTGCATACTTGGGTAGTGAATTATAATCATAGCCAACGAATTTCTTTGCAAAATATACTTTTTCTACCCCAATTTGAATTGTTTTTTCAACCGGAGTGTGAT
>CAZALK010000008.1:0-203610 GCA_964486045.1 uncultured archaeon | reverse complement strand
ATTAAACAAAAAAAAAAAATCTTGAAGTAACATTTACAACAAGAATTTATAAGTTAACTTCCACCGTCAGCACTTTTAGAAGCCTTTGTTTTCTCTTCTGCCTTCTTTTGTTTCTTTTGTTTCTTTGCTAGCTTAATATCTCCAAATGAAGGGTTATATTTTGTACCTTTTGTTGGTAATATGCAAGTTGCATCATTCTTCTCAGAACCCCTAGAAGCTACCATACCCGTTTTTTGATTGAAGTGTAACTGCAAACGCCAATTATTAAATTTATCATCTTCTTTTCCTTTTCCCTTTTTTCGTTGCCAATTTGGCAATTTAATACTAAAGGGATACTCTTTTTTTTCCCCTGACTTTATTTTATCTCCCGAAGCGATATCCCATTGTTTTAATTCTTTTTTTTGATCTCTCCAAGATTCAGTTTCTTCGCCGGACTGGGGGTCTGTACTGGTAACCAATGCCGTATGCATGTCATAAAGTTCAATAAACAACTTTTTTAACTTTTTATCCTTTTTTTCTCCATTGGTTACTATAATTTTGCCTTCAATTTCATCATTGGGTTTAACAATTAACGGAGGATTCTTAATCTCATACGCTACATGAACTTTTGTTCCAACCATAATTTTTACACCTAAAAATGTAATAAATTCAGCATATTTAAAATATGCATATTTTGTATTGTTGCATTTAATTCAATCCGTTTTTTCAAAACTGTTGTTAGTGGGAATTAATATTATAATTATTATTTCAAAATACAAATTTATTTTATTTGATTTAATTATTTAATATTATACTTTTTGTTTAGAAAATCAAATAATTCTCTTGATGTAAACCAGATTACTTCTTTTGAATTTATTAACTTCTGAAAATGTTTAACATTTCCTGACCAGAGTGGACAATTAAGAAATAGCGAAGTGCTTACAAATGCTATATCACTTTTATGAGAAATAATCATTTCTGCTTGATCCCTAAATTTTTTATATTTATCCTCAGGAATTTCGATAATATCGAATTTTGTAATGAGTTGATCTATTTCTTCCTCTTCATATCCTAATTTTCTATTCAGAATTCGTTTAATTTCCTCCCAAAATATATCGGGAGCAAAGATTTGAATTTTTTCTTCTTCAATTGAAAGGTTCAGGATTTTTCTTTCAAGTCCCTTTTCATTATATATAGCTGAGAAAAAAATATTAGAATCGATAACTAAGGATATCATTATCTCTTACATTAAATCCCTTGCCTTTAAGATTTCTTCTCTTATTTTTTCACCGGATTTAACTATATCCTCCAATGTTAACCCCTTTTCCTTCAATCTACTCTTGAAATCCTTAGTAAATCCAGTAATATACTCTTTTTTAGCTTGAATGATTAATTTTTTAACCAATTCATCCATGGACTTTACCTCATACATTTCCTGCAGTTTTTTTAGCTCTTTTTTTGTTTTCTCCTTAATTGATATAGTCGTAAACGTCATTTTAGATTATATGATTTAATTAATTTATTAGTTTATTATTTAATTAATTAATAAATCGTGTGAATAAATATCTTTACATGCCTAAACTTAATGATCCTATTAATTGAGATATATCACTTACAAATTCCCTTCACGATTTCTTTATTTATTTATCTAAATAATCGCTTCCAGAGATAGAAAAAATAAAAATAAAAATTATTATTTACAGTTTTGATCCGCAATATGAACAATACACTGCTGAATCTTTAGATTTAGCTGTTCCACAATTAGGGCAATAACTTACTTTTCCTTCTGGAACTGTTGTTTGAGTTTTGGTTATCACTTCACCATGAGTCAACTGGCCTGTAGTGGAAGAAAACTTACCGCGTAATAACCCTCTTGATTTTAAATCTAAAATGATTGATCTCACATCTCTTAAGCTAACTCCTGTATTTTTACTTATCTCCTCAATAGTTGCCTCACGATGCGCCTCATACTCATATAAGACGGCATTTCTCAACTTTCCTCGGTTAGCGAATGCTGCCACTTGACCTCCTACAATTGCCACACCTATAACAAGCCACACAATCCCAAACCAACTAACAGCCCATCCATACCAGATTGGTCTAAAGAATAGATCATTTAATCCCCAATAAATTAAAATACCGGCGATAATGAAAGAACAAACACTTAATCCTTCAGAATATTGGTTTCTTTTATATTTCATTTTTATTAAACCTTAAAATCATTGATAGTTGTAGTTTATGGATAAAAATTATTATATGAAATTTAAACTTTTATTATATAGAATAGATGTCAATGAAATTTTCTATATCAATTATAAATAGTAGTTTAGGATTGACATCAGTACAGCAAGAATCTGCTATTAGCTCAAAAACCTTTTAAATTATTTGTTCCTCTTTATCTTTAATCAATTTATGTAAATTTATGTAGTTTAATATTAGGATTGAAATTCATGAAAAAATCTCGTTTTGAGGAAATTTCAGAGGCTACAAAACTTAATCTCCCAAAAAAAACTCAATTGGAGATCACTGGAGAAGATCCAATAATCTCAACACCGTTTCCCGTTGGGGAAGTTGCAGCATTCGCTCTAGGTCTTACCGGTATTGCAGCTGAGGAATTATGGTTTCAACGTAGAGGTGTACATCAAAAAATTAGGGTTGATGTGAGGGATGCATCAGCAACACTGCTTGGATTTGGATTTCAAAAATTTGATATTGAAAGAAAATTTACGCTTAAATGTAATCCAACCGTAGGACTTTATAAAACAGCTGATAAGCGCTGGATTCATCTTCATGGTGGTTTTCCCAACTTGGCAAAAGGGTTATTAGAAACTCTAGAATGTAAGGAAAATCCTGATCAAAGATGCATCAAATCTGCAGTAAAAAACTGGAATGGTGAAGATCTTGAGGAAAGTATTGCTGAACACAGTTCATGCGGCGTTTTAGTGCGCTCAATCGATGAATGGAGTGCTCATCCTCAAGGATTAGCATTAGCAAACATACCAGTTGTGGAGATCTCTCGAATTGGGGATGGACCCCCACAACCATTATCTGACGGTGAATCTGCTCTCGATGGGATACGAGTAATGGATTTAACTAGGGTATTAGCTGGTCCCGCTTGTGGTCGCACCCTCGCTTCATATGGTGCTGATGTAATGCGGATTGGGTCACCAAAGCTTCCGAGTTTTGAACCATTTGTTATTGAAACAGGTCATGGGAAAAGAAGCGTTTTTGTTGATCTAAATACGGATGAAGGGGTAATATGTTTGGAAAATCTCATCTCAAAAACCGACATTTTTACACAAGGTTATCGTACAGGAACCCTAGAAGATCGGGGATTTGGGTCAGAAAAACTAGCAAAAACCCATCCAGGGATTATTTATGTTTCAATTAATTGTTATGGGCACGTCGGTCCATGGGTTAATCGAAAAGGATGGGAACAACTTGCTCAATGTGCCACTGGTATTGCACATGCACAGAGTACAAATAATAAAAAACCTCAGTTAATTCCCGCCGCACCTACAGATTATACAACAGGTTATTTGGCAGCCTATGGTGTTATGAATGCTCTCTCTCGTCGAGCAAAAGATGGTGGGAGCTGGCATGTTAGAGCGTCACTATGTCAAACTGGCATGTGGCTCACACGCCTAGGTGCCACTCTGGACACAACAAGTATATCGGGTATGGGTGATATTACTGAAATCCAAGAAGAATCAGATACCCAATGGGGACGTCTAACCCATCTTAAGCCTGTAGTTCAAATGTCTGAAACCCCACCCAAATGGAGTAGACCTCCTGTACCTCTAGGTACTCATGTCCCTGAGTGGTAAGAAACGAAATTTTAGGGTAAAAAAAAATTGGATTAATATCCCTATAATTATTAACGAAAAATCATTTTCTTTAATTAATTTATTTTGTTCAAGAGAAGAAAAGGAGAGATGATAAAATGAAAGTAATAATTGTTTATGAAACTAAATTTGGAAATACTAAATTGGCCGGAGAAGCTATAGGAGAGGGATTAACTGAAAAGGGACATGATGTTATCGTGAAACATGTTAAAGAAATTGATGTTAGTGAGATTAATAATTTTGATTTGGTTATTTTAGGTTCTCCTACCTATGCTGGAAGCCCTGCGGGAAGTATAAAGAAACTTATTAAAAAAATGTCTGAAATAAACTTAGAGGGTAAGTCTATAGCTGCATTCGACACCCATATTTCTGAAGGAGAAGGTAAATTTCTTAGGAAAGCCGTTTTTAAGATGGAAAAACAGGTTATGAAAAAAATATCCGGGATCAAAAAACCGGTTGAGATTCTGCAAGTTGGGGTCCACGGAATAAAAGGACCACTCATAGATGGAGAACTTGAAAAGTGTAAAGAATTTGGGAAAAAAATTGGCTAAGTTCAATAAATTATAGCTTTAAATAAGACAATATCACAAAAATAGAAATTTTAGAAATATCGAATATACAGAAATAAAAAAAAAAATAAAAAGATTTTATTTTAGGTCTTTCCATCCAAAACTGTACTTTTTTGGATGTAAAAGATAATCCTCGAAAGTTGCTTCCTTTCCTTTTCCATTCTTTTTTGACATTTTTAATTTCCCTCACGTTTGTTTTACTAAATAATAAAAATAAAAAAAAAATAATTATTTCATTAAATTGCTGAATAAATTATGATTACCATACTTGGTTATTTTTATCAATCCTTTGGTCGCTTTTTTCTTCATTTTTTTAACCTTTTATTTGATATTTTTTTTCTTTCTTTTTCTTAATATTAAAATAGAAAACGCATCATATATAGTTTAGTTCCATGAACTTTTAGCGAAGTTCGAACTCTTAGGAATACTCTAAATTTAATTCTTTGCTATTAATTCAAAATGAACACACGATATTTGCCTACAACACATATAATTCCCCCTTTCCCCTTAAAATAATCTTTATCAACATATTCTTAAAAACCTATTTACTGGAAAAATTCATCTCAGGAATTAAAAAATTTTAACTATTTTTCACCCATATCATTCTTAAGAGCTCTTCGAAACTCCCTAAAATCCCTTCTCCAGTTATAGCAATCCAAAATTTAATACTCATCGTATTAAAATGAAATGCATTAATCTCTTCTAAAAATGGCTCTACTTGTAATTTTCCTGTTAAATCTTGCTTATTAAATGCAATAATAATTGGAAGTTCGTTAATAGCCTTCTCTTCATATAAATAAAGCAACTCATTCCAGGAGGCTAAATTGCGCTTATATACAACTTGCTGCGAATCTAAAACTACAATGATGCCATCAACCGCTTCCAAAGTAATTGGGCGAGTGATAGCATAGTAATCTTGACCGGTCGTCGCGTACACATGAATTTTAGTAACCCACTCACTGTTTTGAAATGATAACGTCCCATAATCAAAAAAAATTGTTCTTAATACTGTATTTTCTATGCTCTCTACTGCTTCCTTTTTGCCAAAATGGGAAAAAAGGGCTAAAACAGCTGTTGTCTTACCAGAAAGGGCAGGACCGTAATAAACTACCTTGAGGTTTAATGTTTTATTAATATAATCAACTATCAAAAAAAATCAACTCAAAGAGTTCTTGATTTAATTCCATAACCTACTATTTAATCTAAAAGTATTTTTAATGGCATAGAAATATTAATTCAAACTCAAATCTTGCCTTTGTAGAAAAATGCCGAAACATATCCAAAAGTTCATTTCACTTAGATAAGGCATACAAGGAAAATTGTAGAAATGCAAGATTCAACGACTTTGTGTCTTACTATCCAAATATTAAACTAATAGATAAAAATTAAAATAAGTTTTAGTCATTAAATTGTTTTTCGAGTCATTTTAAATACAACAGGGCGTTTATAATCAGGACAGCACGCTTTATGAGTGTTGCCATCATCTTCAAAAAAGGGATATGACCCACCTGACTCTAATACACGGATATATGGAAAAATAGAGTTAAATGCGGCGGCACATATTTTCCCACGATCTTCAGGATAAGTGAAGGTTTGCCCAATTGCATGGCCTACGGGACAATTCCCCTCTTCAAGAATATCAGTAATTTCGATAGAAACTTTATATCTTGACATAATTAAGACTTAAAATTTAAGATCGTAAATAAGGGTATAGGTGATAATTTGTCTCAAATTCTTTCTTTATTCACCTCATTTTATACTTTCAACTTAAAAATAAAATTTATTTCTCACAGTATAAATTTAAATGCATATAGAAAGCACCCTGGTAATTAATATCAAAACCCACATAAAAGCTTGCCACCAGAAGCGACCACCAAACATAAAAAACCAACCACTATAAACACTATCCCTACTCCAACCGATACAAGCGGTATCCCAACCATCAGAAATATAAAGCCAATTACCCCAATTACCCACATCCTCCGCTTGACGATCCGTTCCCTCTCTAAAGGGTCAAGAGGGGGGCCACTGTAGGTCTCCTCACTCGCGACAATCTCGATATCTTCTGAACCACACTCAGGACAATCCTGTAAATCTGTTATTAACTCCCTCTCTCCAATAACACGCTCATACTCACAAGAATAGCACTTCAATTTCAACTCACTCATATAGTCACACTCCCACAAACGACGAATACCATATCAAAAATTTCGATTGTAAATCCTCTCAATATTAGTAGTAATACCTAAGGCATATATAAATCATCCTCTCACCCCCTATATCCTTCCCAATTCCAGATAATTTATAAATAATAACGACTTAAAAATAGTAAATCCAGTTATGCCACAACTCTATACATAACCATCACATTACCATAACTTAACTTGACTTAACTTGACTTAACTTAACTTAACACATTTATAGATAAAAAAAAAAAAAAAGGAAACAAAAAAAAAAAAAGGAAGCAAAAAAAAAATGTTATACCAATTCCCTGAAATTTTGTCATATATTCTCATTTACCTACCCGTAACCATCTCCACCACTTTCTCAATAGCTATGCTTGCCTTTGGGTATCTCATCCGTAAAAATAATGGATACACCTACGGCCTTCACTTTATGATCTCCGCAATATTCTCGATTGTCCCAAACATCATATATTTTGCAGTTAATTATCCATTTCTCACAACTACTCTGTTTATCACCCTAGGTCTTCCCGTCTCACTCGTAATGACCATAATATCTTTTCTGAGTGGTATGTTTACCATACTCAATGTTATCAGCTCAATATTCTTATTTATTTCTATTTACTATGTATATCAAACTCATAAAATACCGCGAGAGCAACAGAGCACTACGTAATTGTGGTTTTTACGCAACCCTCTTTATAACCATTATCACGGGGAATAAAAAAATAGCTCTGTCTTCAACACGATTTTTTGCATATACCGCAAAATTAAAATCCAATCAATGCCTATTACACATAACTTTTCCCTATTTTCCCTTTATTTTCTAAAATCATAATATTTAAATACCAGAGTTAATACTTCTATATTAAAGTATGTCAAGAAAACATTGACGATAAACAAAGAATTGTCAAGAAACCTAAATTGACAAGAAATAATTCTATTAATAATATAGCAAAAAACCAAAAAATATGGTATTTATGTCTAGAAGAGAAAAGGGAGATATGAGATCGATGGTGTTCGAGGATTTTTTTGACCGTTATTCCGGCGAACGCGGAGGTAACAGAGGGCGTCGTTTGTCGGAAACCATGACCATTTCGAAGGAGGCTTATCAAGCCTTAAAGACGAAAGCAGGGGAATATAAGGCTTTAATGGAGGAACATAAGAAAATAAAGACGTGGAACGATCAGTTATTGAAGGAGTTGGATGACATGAAGGATGACGCTCGTGGTTTTAAGAAGCTCCAGGAAGAGAACGAGAAATTTCTGAAGCAGCTTTTACAGATTCGGGCGGATTTTGAGAACCACAAGAAACGCGAGGCTCGTGAGGGGGCTCGATATAGACAGTACGTTCTGGAAGGATTACTGCTAAAGCTTCTCAGTCATTATGACGACTTGGTGCGAGCGTTAAACCTTATGAAGATGCTTGAAGGAATGGAGGGAGTCCGGAAGGGATTTGAAATAGTACTTCATAATTTCGAGAAAGTACTGGAGAAAGAGGGAATTAAGCCGATGGACTCGGAGGGTCAACTTTTTGATCCGTATAAGCATGAAGTAATGTTGGTTGAGGAGGGTCGTAATGACATTCCGGAGAATACAATAGTGGAAGTGTTAGATAAGGGTTATTATTTATGTGAAATGGTTTTACGACCAGCGAAGGTAAAAATATCGAAGCCTTCGGATCGGTCAAACCAATCAAGTCTATCAAATTTACAAGACTTTACAAAAAAAGTAGAGGTTAATTAGAGCTAATTAAGAATTAGAACTAAAACCAAAATTAAAATCAAAATTAAAAAAAAAATTAAAAAAAAATTAAAAATTAAAACCAAATTTAAGATTAAAAAAAAATGATATTAAAAATTAAAGTAAAAGAGAGGTAAGAAGTATGGGAAAAATAATAGGAATAGACTTAGGGACCTCAAATTCAGCGGCATCGGTATTGGTTGGTGGTAAACCGACAATAATTCCGAGTGCTGAGGGGTTAACCTTAGGTGGTAAGGCATTTCCATCCGTGGTTGCGTTTACTAAGGATGGTCAGCGGTTAATCGGGGAGCCAGCAAGAAGGCAAGCAATTTCAAATCCGGATAGGACAATCACGGCAATTAAGCGTAAAATGGGAACATCGTACAAGGTAACGATTGATGGAAAGGATTATAAGCCACAGGAGATTTCAGCGATGATTTTGAGAAAAATCAAGGAAGATGCGAGTGCGTATTTAGGTGAAGAGGTTATAGATGTCATAATTACGGTTCCGGCTTATTTTAATAACAATCAAAGACAAGCTACCAAAGATGCGGGCAAGATCGCGGGATTAAATGTGAAACGTTTAATTAACGAACCAACGGCCGCAGCGGTAGCTTACGGATTGGACAAGAAGAACGTAAGTTTAAAGATCGCGGTGTTAGATTTAGGTGGTGGAACTTTTGACGTCACCATTATGGAGCTTGATAATCAGGTATTTGAGGTAATTTCGACAGCTGGGGATACACAATTAGGCGGTACTGATATGGATAAACTGTTGGTGGATTATTTAGTGTCGGAATTTAAGAAGGATCAAGGCGCAGATTTGCGAAGTGATTCAATGGCATTAGAACGAGTTCGAGACGCAGCAGAAAAGGCTAAGATCGAATTATCAACATCAGTAAAGACAGATATTAATCTGCCTTATATAACAGCGACGAGTGAAGGTCCAAAACATCTTAATATGTCACTTACGAGGGCCAAGCTGGAGCAAATAATCGAACCAGTCACTAATAGGTTAGACACATCAATTCTAAAGGCATTAAGAGATGCGGGTATTGCGAGGGATGAGATTAACAAAATTATCTTAGTTGGTGGACCAACGAGGATGCCAGTGATTCAGAAGAAATTCGAGGATCTTTTAGGGAAAAAACCTGAGCGTAGCATTGATCCGATGGAGTGTGTTGCGATGGGTGCTTCAATTCAGGGAGGTGTGCTAACGGGTGAAGTTAAGGATTTATTATTACTCGATGTGACACCATTATCCTTAGGAGTTGAGACCTTAGGAGCGGTTTTTACTACGCTAATTGGGAGAAACACTACGATACCTACGCATAAAACACAGATATTTTCGACAGCAGCTGACAATCAACCGGCAGTAGAGATTCATGTACTACAAGGAGAGCGACCAAGGGCGGCAGATAATATTACATTAGGCAAATTTCATTTAACTGGTATTCCGCCAGCGCCTAGAGGAGTGCCACAGATCGAGGTAACCTATGATATTGATCAAAACGGAATTTTAAATGTTTCAGCGAAGGACATGGGTACTGGCAAGAGTCAATCAATAACAATTACATCATCAACAAAGATGGCTGACGATGAGATCGAACAGAAAATTCGCGAAGCTGAGAGAAATGCTGACGACGATAAAAGATTTAAAGAGCTTACTGAATCAAAGAATCAGGGTGAGTCATTAATCTATCAAACTGAGAAGCTCCTGAATGAAAATGAAGCGGTCATTGGTGATTTGAAATCAAATATACTTGATAAGATATCTGATTTGCGAAGTGCGATGGAATCTGATGATGTACCAAAAATCAAGAGTGTGATAGAAGCTTTACAGAGCTCTTTACATGAAGTTTCATCTCGAATCTATGGGCAACAACAAGGGGCACCGCATGAACATCAAGGAGCACCACCAGGGGGTATGGGAGATATGCCAGCTGGGAGTAATTACGGAGACGAAGGTAAAACCCAAGATGAGGTTGAGGCTGAGCAATTCCGAAGGGCAACAGGTCAAGATGATGTAGTGGATGCTGAGTATGAATAACTCAGTTTTTTTTTTATATAATTATTAATATTTTTTTATTTTATTTTTTTTATTTAGAATTGGTAAAATTCAAGCTAATATAGTTAAAATGGTTAAAAACGGGGAAGGATTATGGCTAAGGATTATTATAAATTATTAGGAATTTCAAAGGGCGCATCAAAGGAGGAAATCAAGAGAGGCTTCCGAAAGATGGCGCGAAAATATCATCCAGATGTAAATCCAGATGAGGCTAAATCTGGGGAAAAATTTAAAGAAATAAATGAGGCTTATAGTATACTTAACGATGATAAAAAGAGGGAGATGTATGATAAATTTGGAGTTGTAGAAGGAGATCCATCTACTTATCAACAATATAGAGGTTCATCTGGTGGATTTGGTGGATCAAGAGGGGGTAGAAGTTATCGAAGTCCTGACGGTACAACATATTATTATTCTACATCTGGTTCACCAGGAAATTTTGACTTTGGTGAGGCATTTGGTAATAATAAGAATTCAAGGGGCAACGGTGGAGGTTTTGATTTTTTCAATGATTTAGGAGATATATTTGATGTGTTTAACAGGAGAGGTGGAGGGGGTACAAGGGGGAGATCAACCCAGTCTAGAAATTTTCCAAGGGAAGGAGAAGATCTACGATATGATATGGAAATTGATTTTATAGATGCCTTCAAGGGCGGAAAAAGAAAAGTACAATATAAAGATCCTACTACAGGAAAGCTTAATAATATTAATGTAAAGATTCCGAGAGGAATTAAAGACGATCAGAAATTACGGTTGAAGGGGAAAGGTATGCCAGGAGAGAATGGAGGAAATCCTGGTGATTTATATATCGCAGTCCATATAAAAAGCCATCCCAAATTTGAAAGAAGGGATGATGATCTTTATCATGAGTTAGAGGTACCCTTTACTATGGCTGCACTTGGCGGTAAGGTTCAAGTTGAAGGAATTGACAAAACTTTGAATGTATCAATTCCGGTGGGAACTAATGATTCAACTTTATTGCGATTAAAAAATCAAGGGTTTTATAAAATTAATTCAGAACAGAGAGGTAATCTGTTAGTTAAGATAAGAATTAAAGTTCCTAAAAAACTAAATGGGAACCAAAAAGAGTTGTTAGAAAAATTAAGGGCAGTAGGTGTATAAAAAGGATGAAAAATAAGGAGGTATGTGTAGGGAATGATGACAAAAAGAAGTAAACTTTCAAATCTATGCTCCGAATGTGGGGGCTCAATTATGTTTATAGAAGAAAAAGGGGAGGATGTTTGTACTCAATGTGGATTAATAATGAAGGAACGACAAGTAGATATTTCACATAGTGGAAAAAGAGCTTATACAAACCAAGAAAGGAATAATCGTGAGCAGACAGGTGCACCCATTTCAATCTTGTTACCTGATATGGGTTTAACCACTGTGATTGATACACAAAAAATAACTAATCCTGATTTAAAGAGAGCAGCAAAGTGGAATACTCGAATTACGTGGCAAAAAAGAAATTTATTAATTGCTACCACGGAATTAAAAAGGATTAGTGGTAACATAAACTTACCAAATCATGTTAAGGAAGAGGGTATGCGTCTTTATATTAGGGCATTTAAAAGAAAATTGCTTCGAGGTAGGTCTATTAATGCTATGGTTGCTGCCTGTTTATATTTAGCTTGTAGACAAAAGGGGATACCAAGAACACTTCAAGAAATTTTAGATGAATCATCAGTATCACCCAAAGATGTAAGAAGAAGTGTAAGCATTTTAATGAAGGAATTTAAATTAAAAACCCACATCACAGATCCTGTCGCATTAATTCCTAGATATGTCACGGAATTAGGATTAGATTCAGAAATCATGGCGCTCACAAGTAAAATTTTAACAACGTATATTTCTAACTTTCCCATTAGTGGAATAGACCCAAAAGGATTGTGTGCTGGAGCAATCTATGTAGCTTGTAAGTTAAAAAATATAGAGCTTACTCAATTACAGATAGCCAACTCAGTTGGAATCACAGAGGTTACTCTTCGTTCCAGGTATAAAGAGTTGAAAAAGAAATTAAATATAACTATATAATCTTCAAAATTTTTTTTAAGTACTCTTCTCTTCGTTAATTGTTTTTTCTAAATTCAAAATCAATTCATTCATGAAATTTTAGAGTATTAAAAGTAAAAAAAAAAAGGTACGGTAATTATTTATTACCATATTTTTTAAACAATTGTATACCAACAATGGCAATTACAACACTTATTAATGCAACAGTCACTAATTTTATCCAGATAAGAGGATTTGTTAAGGGAACGCCATTAAAAAGCATTGTAATGCCATCAGTAACATAAGAGCTAGGAAGAAACATTGATATCACTTGAGTGGTACCGGTAGGGGGGATGATATAGGTTCCCAAAAACATTTGTGGCATTATAAATATGAATGAAATTCCTGTAGCAGCTCCAGGAGATTTAGCAATAGTCGCAGTGATAAGCCCTAGTCCGACTGAGCATACAGAAAGAAAAATCATAAATATGAATGCGACTCCTAATCCTCCAATGTCACCTTTATATCCCATAAGAAAAGAAAGAACGACGACAATTATTACCTGCAAAACTGAAATTAACGTGTTTGTTAGGAGGTGACTTCCTATGAATTCTCCTGATGATAAAGGTGTTGTATTTAATCTCCTTAGCAAGCCTTTTTCCCTGTCTTCACTAAAAGTCATAGCTACGGTCATTATTATAAAGATGCATACAAAAGCATACAAGCCTGGTACCATCACGTCAAACTGAGACACCCCAGGGTTACTGATTGGATCCGGTATGATCCCTTTAAACCCTAATCCAAAAAAAAAGGTCAGTATAAGGGGAAATAAAATCATTAAAAATAATGTTGCTGGCTCTCTAATCAATTTTTTAAGCTCCATCTTTACCAGAGCTACTATTTTTTGTATTTTCATTTTAAATTCCCTCCATTATTCTTCTTCCAGTTATTTTCAAAAAAACTTCTTCTAAATTTTTAGCATCGTGTTTTTCCATTAACTCCTTTGGGGTTCCAAGAGCTATTAACTCACCATAATCGATAATTCCCACTCTATCACTAAGAGCTTCTGCTTCCTCAATGTAATGAGTAGTCAAGATTACAGTTTTATTTTGCTCTTTAAGAGATCCAATAAACTCCCACGTTTTTCTACGAGCTCTTGCATCCATCCCTACTGTTGGTTCATCAAGAAATGCGATTTTTGGATCACTAATTAATGCTATTAGTAGATTTAATTGACGAACCATTCCACCACTATAGCCCTTTGCTTTTCTCTTACTTGTTTCGGTAAAATTGGCTAATTCTAAGAGACTATTGGTTCGCTCCTTAATAATTTTCTTCGGCATCCCATGGATATTACCAAAAAGTTCAATATTTTCTCTTCCTGATAGAAATTTAAAGACAGATGCTTCTTGAGGACAAACGCCAATTAATTCTTTGATCTTTTTAAGATCCTTCCTTACGTCATAACCACCAACATAGGCAGTTCCTTCAGATGGTTTTAATAACCCACTAAGAACATTTATTGTCGTGGTTTTACCTGCACCATTTGGTCCTAAAAGGCCAAATAACTCACCTTTTTTTATTTCAAGGTTTAATCCATTAACAGCGATAATATCACCAAACTTTTTTACAAGATCTTTGATAATGATTGCATTATCACCGTCTGGATCAAAGATATCTTCTGGGTTTTTCAATTTGGATGTCACTTTTTTTATCACCACTTTTATTAATTAGGTTTCTTATCAATTGTATTTAAACCGGCAATAGCTAATGCCGTTACTCCAATTGCAAGCATTATTATATCTACAGATTGTCCTAGAACATTAAGAACTATACTTACAATCCCCATTGCTAAAGCAACAGCATACAAAACTATAGATACAATATTTTCTGGTATTTTTTCATTTTTCATTTTTTTAAATCACCGAGAATTAATCTCTAAATAAGAATTATTCTAAATCGTTTATAATATTGATGGGTTACGTCTGGGTGTGAAATAGGGAAATAAGGTCTAGAAAATGGGCAATTTATCACCTTAATGGGTGAGAAATTACACCATTATAAGATCATTTTTTTATCAAAACTGCTTCTTATAATCATAATAAGGAATTATTTTAAAATTTTAAGCAATTATATTTAAATAAATTTTAGATATAAGGTTCCCATTTTTCAACTTTAGAGGTTTGAAAAAATCCCTATCAAATTTCAATTCCATAACTTTTAATTAAAATAAGTTATTTTGACTGACTTCTAATATCTCTTACTTTATCTTCTAAGTAAGTATCTCTCCAAGTCGGAAACATTTTCCCATTAACTAATATTGTTACTTTAACCGAAGCGAAATCCTGAGACAATAGTGAGGATTCTATTTCTTGGAGTTCTTTCATAGTGTGGGTCCAAACACAGACGAGAATTAAATTTGGGAGATTAACAAAATCCCAAGTAAACAGAATAACTTGTCCATGTTTCTTACGTAATTCTATTATAAACTTAGATTTATCGACTTCGGTATTAGGATTAAGTTTTAGAATAATAATAGTCATGACAACAGCTGACTTGTCTGGATACCAGTCAATCGAATTATCAATCAATTTTTTGTCTTCTAATCTGCTTAAATGTCGTCCTACCGTTTTTGTTGATGCCCCAATTTCATCTGAAATATCAGTAACAGACTTTCGTGAGTTGTCTTTCAATGCATTAATAATCAATAAATCCAAGTTGGAAAGTTTAATATCACTTAGCTCTTCTAAATAGTCCGTTCTTAATTCAAGAAATGTTTCCGATGTTTTGGGCGTATTAGGCATAGGTGCAACACTAACTAAACCTATTTCAAGATCACGAAATTCACCTTTTTGCTTTATGAATGAAAGCAGAGGATCTAAATCATTAAATTTTTTTAAATTACCATGAATATAAAAAAGATCACCACTAGCTTGAGTTACATTAAAAATGCTTTCATGGTTTCCGAGGTTTTGGAGCAAATTCGCTTTATTTTCTTTAAGTGTCCTCCCAAACAACAGTATATTAACAGTATTAGGGAAATTAAGCAGACTAAGTTTTGTGTTAAACTTCTGAATAATACCTAGTTCTACCATTGATTTTATACGCTTATGGATGGAATTTACACTCATATTAAAAATTTCAGCGAGTTCTCGGTAAGGAATTCGAGAATTCACTAATAACATCATGCTTATTCCAAAGTCAATATTATCCATACACGAAATACCTTAGATACAACCAATTTAACATTTATGCTAATAATGTCTAGATTTTAAACATTAAGAAATATCTTTATGTTCTCTTTATTTTCACCTTCATTACCCTTAAGTAATACTTGGAAAGTAAAACAAAAAGTGTAAATTACTTATTTCCGAGTATTGCAACAGGTCTTACCCATGCAGCACTTGCTTCTAAAATCTTAATAGGAAAACAACTAACCTTGAAACCATAGGGGGGTAGTTTATCTAGGTTGGTTAATTTTTCCATCTGAAAGTATTCTCTCTCAATACCTGCATAATGTCCTTCCCAAATTAAATTTTTATTTCCTGTCTCACGAAATTCTCTAGCTTGAAAATGAAAAGGACGATCCCAACCCGCCGCGTCAGTACCAACAACTTTTACTCCTTGATCGACTAACCAAATCGTTCCTTCTCTTCCCACTCCGCTATAATCTGTCCAGTATTTTATTGAGTCCCAAAATTTGTCGGCGTCCGTTCTAATTAAGACAATATCCAATGGTTTCAGGGAATAATTTATTTTTTGAAGAGCTTTCTGTATGTCTTCTGGGCTTATTAAATCACCTACTTCTTTATGGGTCATATCCAGCACGACCCCATCACTAAAACAATATTCAATTGGGATTTCATCAATAGTTTTCGATCTTTTCCCTTCGCTAGTGGGATGATAATGCCACGGAGCATCCATATGGGTACCCATATGGACTCCTAATGATAAAAAGTCATCAGCCCAAGCTAATCCCTCTGGAAGATCTTCAGCTGTAATACCTGGAAATGAACTAAGCATTATGGGTATGCTATCTTTATGATTTGAATGTTTTACTTTAGCAGATAAGTTTTTTTCAAGATATTTAAATTCAGGTGGTAAATCACCTAAACCCTCCTTGATTTCCAAGCTCAAATCAACATATTTTCTTCGGTTTAACATCTAAATCTATCCTTCTTTTTTCTTCTTCAATTTAATTCCTTACTTTCAATTAAAATATTGGAAAGAATAATAATGTCTCTTTCTATATACTTAAAAATTCTTCAGAAAAACTCGTAATTACTTAACTATTAAAACATCGCATGGGGTATTTTTGGAAACTTTAGAGGAAACTGTCCCTAATAAGACTTTTTTTACTTTAGAGTGCTGCCCTCTACTTCCCAAAATAACAAGGTCGAAATTTTCTTCTTCTACAACCCGTCTAATATAATCCTCAGGGGATTCACTCTCAATCAAACGAGTTTCTACTGAATTTTGGTTTGGACCAAACATGTTCTTAGTCCTATCAAGTAGTATTTTTCCTGCTTCTTGGTATACCTCTTCAAGGGTACTATATTTCGAGTATAAAGCCTCTATGTTTGGATAAATATCTGATGGTAATCTATTATCCTTAATTGAGTGAACTACCGTAACTTTACTACCCCATATCTTTTGAAATCCAACTGCTTTTTTAACAGCATTATTTGCATGAAGAGAACCATCAGTTGCAAGCAGTATTTTTTTATACAATATTAACACCTAAGATATTCTAATAGTAATTTATGTCTTGTATTTTAATTTTTCTAATGAAACCATCTTAATTAATGGAATTATAAGAAAAAAAAGATTTTTTAAAATCTTCATTTTCACAAATATTAAATATTCATTCTTTTATTATAAATGAGTCTTAATATCATAATTTTAAATAAATGAGCTTTCTGCATATGGAACCCATTGTTTTTTTAATCGAAGATGATAAAGCACTAGTCCAGAACTTAAAAATCTTTTTGGAAATGAATGAATTTAAATTCTTCTCTGCATCTAATGGAAAAGAAGGATTAGAAACTCTTTCGAATCTTGAGCAACAGCCAGATCTCATCCTAAGTGATATACTTATGCCAGAAATGGATGGATATGATTTGTACATGAAAGTCTCTGAAAATTCAGAGTGGTCAAGAATCCCGTTCTTTTTCTTATCCGGAAAAGCAGAACCTGATGACGTGAGATTTGGTAAGCTTTTGGGAGCTGATGATTATATTACCAAGCCGTTTAAGCCCAAAGAGTTATTGAGAAGAATTGAAGAAACAATTAAAAAAGATAGAGAAATTAGAAAAACATCAAAAGTTATTGAAGAAGAATTAAAGGATATATTGAAATTTGAAGAACCTTCTTTAAAAAAGCATCGTAGAGCGGATTTCTTTTACATATTTTATTTAGTTTGGGATAAAGAGAAGAATGGGCCAGAAATAAAGGATTTCTTTCCTAAAAACGAAATTCCTTCCCTAAATCTAAAAGATCTCACAATTCAATTATATTCTACATTAATAAAAATTTATAAATTCGAAGAATTATCAAAAACAAACCAGTTCACTATCAGAGTCGTAAGGGATTTAGTCGATGCCTATGCCTTAGTCGATAACTTAGGAGATAATATTAATGAGAGTGGGATTGAATCCTTTATGCTTTGTGCAATCACACCTAATTCTCATTATTTACAATCCAAAGCAATAAAAGATGTTCTTGTTAAAATCGCATCCACAATAAAAAGCGATAAAGAATTGAATATAAAAGAATTTTGGGAACACCTTTTAGAAATGGAATAAAATTCCGATTAAAATTTATGATTTTAAGTAGATAAGTTTATTCTGATCCAATCTCTTTTAAAATTAAGAATAGGAATTTTAATTAGATACAATTTTATGCAATTAGAAATTTCCTAATCTCAAGTTTGTAACAATAAAATAGGCAAGAAGTGTAAAAGTATCGTAAAAGCATATGCTCCTTCAGACGGTTTACAAATCTATTACGAGACATTTGGCCAAGGGAAACCCATTATTCTAGTACACGGTTGGGGCTCTGATCTAAAAAAAAATTGGATAGAATCAGGCTGGGTGAAGAAAATTCAATCGATACGGATGGTTATTGCTATGGATTGTAGAGGTCATGGACAAAGCGATAAACCTCACAATCAAAAGGTTTATAGCTATAGTATCATGGCTCAGGATGTTCTACACCTGATGGATCATCTCAACTTACCTAAGGTTGATCTTTTTGGCTATTCCATGGGAGCTTTTATGGCGGTTCATCTGCTAGGTCATAATAGAGAAAGAATTACTTCAGTGATTTTAGGTGGTATAGGCGATGAAACTGAAGAAAGTAAGGATGTACACTTTATCGCTGATGCCTTAAGGGCAGAAGATCCCTCTCAAATCACTAATCGTTTAGGTCGTATTTATCGGGATTATGTTGATTCAAACCCAAATAACGATCGTGAGGCTCTTGCATTATCAGCCCTACAAATGTGGCCTGAAGGATATCCTGTCCAACTCGGAGGTGATGGTCTAGCTAATGTCGACATTCCAGTCATCATAATAAACGGTGAAGATGACTACCCTTACGTCAAAAGTGATAAAAAACTCGCTGATGCAATACCTGGTTCTCAATTGATTAGAATACCTAATAAAAATCACCTTAACGTTGTAGCTGATCAAAGATTTAAAAAAAAGGTCTTGAAATTCCTCAAACGACAATAAAAAACAATTTTTTTAAATAATCTCAAAGAACTACTTTTGGAAATTAATGAAAGGTAAGGAATGAATTTAATGCTATTAATATGTTATATGGGAGTAAATTAAATTCCTGCCACTAAACTTAATAAATTATGACATTAATTGACCAGTAGTAATACAATTAGCACTTCCAACTACTGTACTAAAACTTGCTATACCCTTATAGAAGATATTATTAACAATTGCTTGCATAAGAATCACATAACTTTTATCTACTTCCAGATCTAATTTAAAAAATCCATTATCACCAGTTGTAGCATAACTCGTTTTATTTATAATCCCATCTGTACTCCAAACTGTATAGTTGATTATTTGATTTGGTAATTCTGCAGTACAGCCTAAACTGTGTTTAGAGCAAGAATGAGTATTGTTAATATAGGGAGCTAAATAATTAATGTTTGGTCCCTCATTTCCAAGATTAAGGTAGGGAAAAACAAGAAATCCTGCATAAAAAACAAACCCAAACCCAGAAATGACAAGTATAATGACTAGCAGTCTCGATCTTAATTTCATGTGTGGTGAAGGTTTAGACCATGTAAAAATAATTTCAATTAAATTCATAATGATAAATTTTAAATCATTTTAGAATGTTGATATCACAGAACCTATTGGATCAAAATTTATCTTAGAATTTTGAGATTTATCCTTATGAATTGTCCCCAATTGTGTTTTACCTAATTATTAAGAAAGTTATAATAATCAAAAGAGGAATAATATGGTGAAGAAAAGCAACCCTGAAGCATTTCAAGGAAACATGAAGAAAAAAATCTATTTTGAAGGGTGGTATAACAAAATAATCGATGCATCAGCAGAACATATATACGCCATAATTCCAACAGTAGCATTGAACAAGAAAGAACAAACTTCACACTGTGCTATTCAATATTTTGACGCGGTTAATGCAACGACTGTATATTTTAAGTTTCCTATAGATGAGTTTAAAAATCTATCAAATAAAAAATTCAAGATTTCTATAGAAAAAAATTATTTCTCAATAGAGCGAGTTCACCTTGATATTGATAAACAAGGATATAAAATTACTGGAGATCTTAAGTATATTGATTCAATCCCTTGGCCCAAAAAATTCTTGCAACCTGGAGCAATGGGATGGCTCTCGTATATACCCTTTTTGGAAACCTACCATGCTGTAGTGAGTATGAATCATAAGATACAAGGTAAAATATCAATTAATGGAGAAACCGTGAATTTTAACAATGGGAGGGGGTATGTAGAAAAAGATTGGGGTAAATCTTTTCCTGTAGCATGGATTTGGATACAATCAAATCACTTTTCAAATCAAAATCTATCCTTTATGTTTTCAATTGCTAAAATACCTTTACTCGGAAAGCAAATTAATGGGTTCTTAAGTGCAATTTGGTTTGAAGGAAAATTCTTTATATTTGCTACCTATACCGGCGCAAAGGTAAAATCGTTAGATGTCAATCCAAATAATATTAAAATTTTAGTAGAAGATAAGAAACATATCCTTTATTTTGAAGTTTCTAAAAAAGGTATTGAATCTATATCTCTAAAGGCTCCACAAGGAGGGATAATGTCGGGGCGTATAGCTGAAAGTATTAACTCAAAAATTAAGTTGAAATTGTTTGATAGGAAGAATAAGAACATAATTGTTGATGATTTAGGAGTAAATGCTGGATTTGAAGCTAAAAATCCTGAAGCTTTAAAGCCCAAACAAAGATAAAAAAGAAATCTTATTTCTTTTCCTCTAATGCTCGTTTTGGAAATAGGCGTTTTTTTAACTTTGCAGTCTGAGTATCCATATCGTACTCAACTAGACCAACTTTTGCTAATTCTTGAACAGATCGTAATACAAAAGCACCTCCAATTCCAGTAGTGTTTTTTATTTCGTCTCTGGTCATTTCTTCTTTATCTCCATGAAGAGTCAGTAGTATTCTATAATGAGGTTGTCCCGCCCAAATATCAGAAACTAATACAGTATAAATTGAAAGCAAAGCTCGAACTCTTTCGAAGTTAAATTCTGCCGATTCTGCTTCGGCAGTTGCCTCCATAAATTTCTGCAATTCAACTTTAACTTTTTGGTACTCATCTAATAATTTCACTTGTTCTTCTGTCAATGAACCGATTTTTTGGTCTCTTTCCTGTTTCTCCAATTCAAGCTTTTCAGTTGCTTCTTCTAGTTTTTTTTTATCGATTTCTAATTTTTGGGCCTCTCCTTCTAATTTGATTTTTTCTTCTTCTAATTGAACCTTTTCTTTTTCAAGCGTCTCTTTTTCTTTGCTCAGTTCAACTTTATCGCTTTCAAGGTGTAACAATGCTGTTCTTGATGTTTCTAATACTTCGATGAATTCCTTAAAACTTGTCTCAGCAGCTTGAATAGTCTCATCAATCACATTTAGAGTTTTATCTTCTTCATTCATTGGAATCACAATTTATTTTATTCAATTATTTTTATTATATTTATTCCTTATTAAAAAATTTCTGAAATCATGAGCGAAGGAAATAAGTCCCATCTTCAAACAAAACTAATTTTAGGGGTTTCTTTACCCGTTTTTATAATGGGACTAGTTTCTTTTTTTACTGATGTCTCTAGCGAGATGATCCAGAGTATTTTACCCTTATTTATTATAGATCTAGTTAAAGATAATCCTACCTTTGTTTTAGGTTTAATCGCAGGAATAACAACCGCTCTTGCTAACGTTTTGAAAGGAGTTTCGGGATGGGCGAGTGATAAGATAAATAAAAGAAAACCGTTTGTGGTTGCGGGATATACGGTATCAAATCTTTCAAAACCGTTTATCGCATTTAGTCCCTCTTGGCAATCTATTTTAGGGTTAAAGGCCGTTGATCGATTTGGTAAGGGACTTAGAACATCTTCGCGAGATACTCTAATTTCTTATTATGCTGTTAAGAAAGGAAAAGCCTTTGGAATGCATCGCGCTATGGATACATTGGGAGCGGTTGTCGGTTCACTTCTAGCATTTCTTTTCTTATTTCGGCAATGGACTTATTCTCAAATAATACTTTTTTCAATTTTCCCCGGGATTTGTGCAGTTGTATTAATATTTTTTATAAAAGATGTTGATCCAGCAAAATTAGATGAAACGAAATTAAAATATTATGGAGAACCTAAAGTGGACAAAATCAGTAAAAAATTTGTAAAACTTATTATAATCCTAGGCGTAATTGAATTTGCCAGTTTAGATATTGTTTTCCTTCAAGCTAGGTCATTAGATTTTATTTCTGCTGGCTTTATTTTTCTAATACCTATTTTTTACTTACTCACAAATGTAATATACATGTTCCTTTCTCCTGTTACAGGTTCCTTGTCGGATAAAATTGGGCGTAAACCAATAATTATTATTGGGTTATCTGTTTTGTTGTTTTCTTGTGTTATTTTAGCACTTCCCTTTACTCCTTCACCGTTTTCACTTATAGTTATAATAATTATATACGCCCTTTTTGGTTTCTATTTGGCATCTGTGGATCCTATATCTAGAGCTTACATTGCTGATTTAGCAGGCAAAAACAAAAGGGGCAGAGCATATGGGTATTATTACCTATCTGTTGGGTTAATATCTTTAGGGGAATCTTTACTATTTGGTTTTATCTATGATGCTCTTTCATTCACATGGGCTTTTACTTACACCGCAACTCTCTTATTTATATTTATCATTGTGTTTGCGATAACAGATTTCTCTAAAATTCTAAAAAAAGATTAAGTAGGTTGTATCTTTTATTTTTTGTTAGTCCATAATTCAGCTAAGTGTATCAAAACTTCAGCTGCTTTTTGTAGAGCTAAAGTAGGAATATGTTCCTTCCTTGAATGATGTAATGATCCTCCAGAAAACAGATTTGGAGTTAGGATCCCTTTTGCACTTAATCTGGCCCCATCTGTGCCTCCTCTAATGGGATGAATTTTAACTTCTAAGCCTGCAGTTTCTATAGCCTGTTTAGCTAATTCAACTATAAATAGTTTTTTCTTAATAAATTTAGCCATATTTTGATACTGATGAGTAAACTCAATATCAATCTTTAATCCAGGATAGCGAATCTCAAAGGTATTTTGCAAATTTTTTATATAATCCACCCGTCTTTGGGTTTCTTTTGCATCAAAATCTCTAATTATCATTCTTGCTGTAGTTTCTTCGGCTTTTCCTTTCATTTTAGTTAAATGAAAATATCCCTCTCTCTTTTCGGTGTGTGTTGGTGTCTCAGATTCAGGAAAGTCGCTAAAAAACATACTTGCTAATTGAATTGAGTTTATCATTTTATTCTTGGCATAACCGGGATGCACACTTAAACCTTTAAATCTAAAATCAGCTCGCCATGCATCAAAACATTCATATTCCAATTCACCAATTACACCTCCATCTACCGTATAACATATATCAGGTAACTTTTTTCTATCAACTTTATCTATTCCTATTCCTGTTTCTTCATCTGTTGTAAAACAAATGATTATTGGACCGTGTTTTAACTCTGAATATCTAGTCCACGCGGCACAAGTAGCCATAATTTCAGCGATGCCTGCTTTATCATCAGCTCCTAATAGAGTATCCCCTTCAGTTGTGATTATGTCAAGACCTATAAATTCTTCTAAGTGAGGAGAGTCATCAAAATTTAAGATTAAATCCTTATCCTGAATAAATTTTATCTCTTTGCCATCATAGTTCTTATGAATAATAGGTTTCACATCTTTACCACTAACAGCATAAGAAGTATCCATATGAGCTAACAAACCTATAGGTTTTGCTTTTTCAAAGCCTTTACTTGGAGGTAAACGTGCATAGACAAATCCAAATTCATCATGAATTACCCCATCAAGATTTAATTCTTTTAATTCCTCCACCAATACCCTTCCTAATTCTAATTGGTTTTGAGTTGTTGGGACTGTTTTTATAGTTTCATCAGAAGTAGTCCAAATTTTTACATACCGTAAAAAACGCTCTAATGCATCGTTAAGAAGAAATTCTTGTATTTCTTTTGTTATTTCCATATAATTGAAAATTTATCTTAAATTTTAAATTGAATGATATTTTTGGGATAGTTTTCCTTTAAAAATTTATACGTTAACTAGAGCAGTCCTTAAAGTATTCTTTAATTATGGACTTTTAAATCGATATGTAACACCATAAAGAACTCATTTCCCTTTAAATTGTGGTGCCCTTTTTTCAATAAATGATTTATTGCCTTCTCTAGAATCACTTGTTTTCGTGTTTTCAGTAAACAAATTGAATTCGTTTTGCAAAGAACTGGGAAGATCGTTAATAAATGAATAATTGAACATAGCTTTATTGTAACCGAGACATTTTGTGGGCATTTTAGCTATTTTTCGTATGAATTCTTTAGAATCTTCATTGAACTGGGAAGCAGGATAGACTTTATTTACTAAACCAATTTCCAATGCTTCTTCTGCATCTAAATGTTTTCCAGTAAGAACTATTTCTGTTGCCCTCGCAAACCCTATTAATCTAGGAAGAAACCAACTTGCTCCATGCAACATACAGATCGCTCTTGTAGTTCGATGGTCTCCAATTTCAAGATCATCGGCAGTTAATCTAAAATCACAAGCAAGTGCTAGCTCAAATCCCGCTCCTAAACAATGTCCATGTAATAATGCTATGACAGGTATTTGAATCTCTCTTATTAGGAATATTAGCTTATGGTGCGGTAGTTTAAATTTGGGATCAATTGGTGGAAATTCATCACCTCTAGTGCCCATACTTACTAAATCATCACCAGAACAAAAACTTCTACCAGCTCCATTAAAAACTATTACCCGTATAGAATTATCTTTCATTATTGATTCGATAACATCTAGAATTTCCATTATTGTAAGATATCGTATAGCATTTAGTTTGTTTGGGCGATTGAGAGTTATTGTACAGACGCCTGCTTCTGTCCTGAAAATAATATCTTTATAATTTTTTTCTGAAATCATTAATCTCTCCTAATTTTTTAATTTTTAAATTACTGTAAATTGTGAAACTTTGATTAATATTTATTTGGAAACTTGTTTAAAAAAGGTTGACCAACTATTTCCGATAGAATAGTATAGGTTGTTTTTATTATGAATAAAGAAAAAAAGTCATCAATAACGAAGTATGAAAAACATTATCCTCTAATTCTTATTTGAAATGAGTTTAAAGTAGAAAAATTTTATTAAAGAGAAATTGCTAGAGCATTGATTAAATTAAATCTAATTTCTTTCTTTCATTAAAAATTTAAATAAGAGATAAAAAAAAGTATTTTAGTTACCAAATTTCGAATTTTTCATCAAGTTTAGTTGTGTATACAAGTAAATAAGGAACTAATAAATCCCATAAACTGGTTAGAGCGTTAAGTAGAATTACTAATATTATCCAATATTCCAATCCAGCTGGACCATAAAACGCCAAATACACTATAATATTTAGAATTATCATCACGATTATTCTAACTAATACGCCTAATGCTCCATAAATTATATAAATTTTTGGCTTTTTCAATTTTTGACTCATTCGCTCTCCTGCTTGCCGTTTAAACAGATATAGTAACAGTATGGGGATAATTATCAATGAAAAAGTTGCTGAAAACTTCATAAGAGGACCAATTGGGGTGAAAGGATCAAAAGGAAAAAGTACTACCATTCCAATTACACAACTTAAAATTCCTGCTAAGGGGCCAAAAATTAAAAAACTTGTTACCCATATAATTGAAACAGGATCGAAATAAGCGAAGCCTTCCGGAGTTCTAGGTAAATATGGTACCACATAAAGAGAAAAAACTAAAGATAGGGCACCAAAGATTGCTCCTCCTACTATTTGGATAGTTAATTGTGATTTTTTAGTTAGGGTAAATTCCAATTCTCCTTGTTTAATTTCAGACATTTTTTGTTAACCTAAATAATAGTTTATTTGTTAAAGTCAAAAGATCTTATTTAAATTTATGGGTAGGTGTAAATCTAGTTAACATTGATATTTGTAAGTTTTCGAACAATTATTAGGAATATTTTTAAGGAATCTCTAATTAAATCAGAAAAACCTGTTTAAAAATATGGTAATTTCATATAAAATTTCAAAATGGCCATATTTTTTAATATTTAATCTACTCATTTTTGGAGAGATTATGCTTTTTTGTGAGATCTAAAATATAAAATAGATCACTTTCATCATCAGCATGTAAATGACCCAAATTTGCTATATACTTAAATCCAAAGTTTTCGTAAAGCTTTCTAGCACTTTGATTATCTTCATTTGTAAAAAGATAAATCCGTCTGGGTTCTATTCCGATGCTTTTAAAATGTTTTTGGACAGAATTAATAGAGAATTTTATCAACTCCGATCCTACTCCTTTTCTTCTATATTCTTCAAGTACGTATAACTCCTCAAGTTCAACAAGTCCATCATTGGGATTTCCTTTAACATACCATAACACTTTCCCTATCATACAATTTCCATCTTTAGCAAGAACGGTGTTATTATGGAAAAGATAACATTCAGCCCTTTTTCTCATGGCAGATTTATCCTTAAAATGTTGAAATGTCTCTTCTAGTTGTTTTTGATCATCGGGAGTAGCATTCTCAATTCTAATCACCTCCATCTTTTCTACAATCCTCTAATTAGATAATGATTTATTTTGATTAATTTTAGAAAAATTTTATTTATTTTAATAATTTTTTCTCCTTCGCGTCCAAATCCAACCAATCACTAATATTTTTGAGTTGTTTTCGTGAAGATCCACACAAAATTTTTAAAAACGGGAGTAAATTTTGAATGAAATCTATCTGAGAAATCTCATATTTCTTATTTAATTTTTCAACCAATTCTTTCTGAGGGTTAGTTAAAGAGAAGAATCCTCCTGAAGAATATCTAGGGAAAACAACTCTTCGAAAGCCTTTAGCCTCAGGAGTTTCCTTCCTAGACAATGCAACACCTCCCGCAAAAAGATCAAAGAAATAAGGCAATAAACCCCAATACTGATTAATACGTATTCTTCCAAAGATCTCGTCTGCTAACGAGAGATTTTCATAAGCATCAGCAAGTTCTCTATTAGTTTTTATGAATGTGGGGAGATTTTCATTGACCCATTTATATAGAAAATTATAATCAACGTCAGATTTATCTGTTAAGTTTCGAGCTTCTCTTAAAGAGGACACTTTAAATAGGTTACTAATTAAGGAAAAAATCTCTTCTAAAGAATCTCGTCGTAAACTAAGAATCAATTCCTTGATATTACCCTCTATTTCACCTTGGCTAATACCTTGAATATCGTTAATTACACCTCGGAGATCCCCATTATTCTTCTCTATTATTAATTCTAAATCCCCTTCTTTAAGTTGAGTAATATTTTCTTTTTTGAGAATGTTTTGAACAATCCTTAATGATTCCCCTTTAGATAAAGGATGTACTTCGAATCTGCGAATTTTATTATAGAGGGACTGGAGATTAGTTTTATACTCGTTAGAACACATTATAATGGGAAATTGAGTTTTTTGGATTAAATCTATAATAGTTGGGACAGCACCTCGATCTTTTACTCCATAGATGCCATCTATTTCATCAATGAGTATAAGCTTCTCTTTCGATTGAGTTATGAAATCCATTATACCCCGAGATTTGGTAGTTTCTTTCAATCTTCTTTCCAACGCGGCTCTCGTTCGTGTATCAGAAGCGTTAGTCTCTATAACCTCCATATTAAAATCGTTAGCAAGTGCATATACGATGGAGGTTTTACCAATACCAGGAGGTCCTTCTAATAATATGGCTGCTTTTTCAAAATTAATTTCCAATTTTACTTTTTGATCCTTTTCTATAACCGTTCTATTAAATGCTTTGATTTTATTATTTTCTTGATTTATTCTATTTCGTTCTTGGAAGAAAATTTTTACAAATTTTGTTAATTCTTCAATAAGTTTAACTCTTTGCCCATTTACCTTGGCTGTAGGTAAAGCCATATCTTTAAGGCTTTTAGGTCTATATTTTTCAACCCATGGCATCTCAATTGTTTTAGACATTTTTTTCACCTATAGATACTCACTAAATAAACAGAGTTTTGATAATAAAGCCGATATTTGAATATCACCATCTCTTCCATCTAGCGCTCTAAAATCTGCTTCAGCTATTAGATCGATTATTTTACATCTCACATATTTACTCAAAGGTAATTTATTTAACTCTTCAAGTAAGTTCTTAAATATTTCGTGAGAACTATATTTATAGGTTGAAATTATTTTGCGGACTAATTCCCTTGATTTTGGAAAATTGCCGTTTAAAGATGAAAATAGAAGATTTCTTAGTAGATCACTCTGAAATTTTAGAACATTTTCATATAAAACATTTTTATCAATTACATTTCCCGTAACACTTCCTAATTGTAGAATATCTATCGCGTGAGCTATCTTACCTTCGGAAATTTTGTATAAAACTTCAATGACTTCATCTGTAACTTGTAATGACTCTTTATCAGCAATATCGATAACCAAATTTTTAAAATCTCCATATCTGACTCGAGGAATTAGAAAAATTTGACATCTACTTGCTATAGGATCGATAATACTTGAAATCTTAGTAGTAATTAATATCATTCTACAGTTTGAGCCATATTTTTCCATTAACCTTCTAAAACCCTGTTGGGTTGATCCTAAAGCTTCGAAATTCTTTACAACCAAAATTTTAAAGGGCGCATCTCCTAGGACTTTCAGTTGTACAAATGGTTTAACTTTAACTTGTATAAAAGCCGGAGTTGTTATTCTTCTACCTGCTATGCTCCCTAGTTTACTCGTTGAGACATATGCTTCAGATCTTGCTTGTTTCCTCTCTTCTTCACTTAAAGGGACATTTGCATACACTAATTTGCAATTTGCATCAAAATTTTTTCCGAGAAATTCTTTAGAAAATAAAGAAGCGAGAGTTTTCTTTCCTATGCCCTCAGATCCAACAAATAACATATGGGGAAAATTTCTTTGTATAATAATATTTTTTAACGCTTCTTTTATCTCCACTCTACCACAAAATTGGTCTAGACTCTTTGGATAATACTTTATTCTCCAAATTGGGATTTCTTCAGTCAAATTTCTATAAGTTTTTTCTAATTTTGATTAAAATATAAAGTTACTATTTAATGTTTCCTATAATCTCAGCTAAAAGTGCAGAAACTTGGACTTTCTCATTAGCCCCTTGAGTTATTCGAAAGTCGATTTCTCCAATAAAGGATATTAAAGCGGGAATATTATTTGGGGTAATAATGATACTTGATAGGGCTTCTATTAATTGCCTAATAAAGTTTCTGCTGTCAAGAGTTTCCGTACTTTCAATAATTTCTCTTGATTTCACAAAATCTTTATTTTTAAGAGCACCTATTAAATCTCCCAAAGTATTCTTATCCAAAAAACCGGAAATTCTTAAAATTTCGTTCAATTCTAAATTATCTATAAGTTCTAGTGATACCGACATTTGAAGAGTATTAATTGCTTTTCTTAAATCTCCTCCAGATATGAAAAATAGTATTTCAAAAAATTGTTCGGATTTTTCTGTAGGAATTTGTAAATTCTCTTTTTTCGCAATATATTTCAATCTTTCAATAATCTTTTCTTTGGGGAGGTGTACGAATCTAAAAACGGCGCATCGTGATATAATTGGATCTATAATTCGGTTTATGTAATTGCATAATAAAATGAATTTTATATTTGATGATGCTTTCTCAATTATTCTTCTAAGGGCTTGTTGAACTTGACTAGGAATGTTATCTGCCTCATCTAAAATTACGAACTTTAAGGAACCGTCTTTTATGAGGTTTTGATTAATGAAGTTCTTTAAAACATTTCGAACGAAATCAATCCTCACTGTATCAGAGGCATTCACTTCCAAGAGTTTCGTGCTTAGATCTTCCCCTTTGAGGAATTTTTTTACGATTATTAAAGCAGTGCTAGTTTTTCCCGTTCCTGCTGGCCCCGTAAAGACCATATGAGGCATATTAGGGGCTGTTATAAATTCTTTTAAACAGCTAACGGCAACATTTTGACTCACGATATCGATAAAATCTGTAGGTCGATATTTTTCAACCCAAGGGATTTCTAAGCTCATTTTTGTAACGTATGTTTTATGCCTTTAATCCTTATGTGCTAAATCTAATTGTAAAACCTCATAAACTTTCTTAAAATTCATTTTTTCATAAAGATTTGCGGCTTCTAAAGCTTTATCCTTTATATTTACCTTAACCTTTTCGACTTTGATTCTTTTAAGATGCTCCATTGCTTTCTTTAATAAAACGCTCCCCGTACCCTTTCGTCGATATTCTTCTTTTAAAAAGAATTGTTTGATGTATCCTTCAGATGATCCAAAAGGATCAATTCGAAGTTCTGCAACAATCATTCCTACTACGGAGTTATCATCTTCATCAATAGCAAGGAGTATACCGTGTCTTTGAAGGGGATCAAATATTCTACGGCGAATTCCCCAATCAAATCGCTGTGGATCAAACACTTGACCTAATTCTTCTACCAAAAATTTGGTTAAACTCTTTAATTCCTCGATATTCTCTGGAGAAGCGATCTCAACTCTAACGTTCGACATTTCTGAAAAATTTTCATATGACTTAATTCTAATAAAATAAGTATTGATACATTAAAATTTAAATTTACTTGACTTTTATTTAATAAAAAACCGATATTCTGTAATTTTCTTTAAATTGAAATAATTTCTAAATTTACACTCTCTTAAAAATATTTAATTTTTTGATTATCTCAGAATTAAGATTCAATAAAAGTTATATCTTTATCCCATTTAAGGATTAGAAACTATAAGATCCTCTTAAATACTGGTTTATGTGTGCCTTGCTGAAGTTCCATCCCAAGCTTTTACAGCAGGATCTTCAGCTCCACAAGCCGGACATTTCTGATTGACTTCCCAACTCTCTAATGCAGGATGTACTCGAGTAAACAAACCCCCACATTGCTTGCAGACTAAATACTTTGCCCCACATCCCGCACACATCTTTAATTGTCCTTGTTCGACGAAAAGAAAAGCTCTCCTCATCCATTCATCATGTGCAAGAGAAAATTGATCTTTTCCACAGGCAATACAGTGATGACCATCTTCTTGAACCATATTTTTTACACTTATTTTTTACAATTTCTATGTTATATTAATAAATAAAATACTTAATTAAAAATTAAACGATTTCGAAAATCAAACCAATGACAGTTTTATTTTCTCCTTCAAAGTACTGAAGTGTTTTTACAATAAATGTTTTCATTTTTGTAATGAATTAAAGTTTAAAACCAAACGAACTATATCTGCTTTTCGATAAGAAGATGGAATCTTTATAGCATTTTTGTGACAGTATTGCTTCAATTGCTTTACAGTCCATTTTTTATAATCAGTATTCTTATGTTTTTCTATTAGATTTTCGTATATTTGTGTTTTTTCTAATATTTCTATCGCTTCAATTTCTCTTAATTCTTTATTAATGCGGATTCGGAGTTTAGCTCCCTCGATTTCAAAGATATCTGTTGGAAAGCTTGAAATTTCTTCCCACCCTTTTTCTTCGATTTGATTACTAAAAACTTCTGCTTTTTTTATAATTTCACCATAGAGGATGCTATTTCCAATTAGAATGTTTTTGCGTGTGAAATGCTCAGGGGTACTAGATTTTAAAACTTTCTCTAAAATCTCTTCTGTTTTTTGAATTTTTTTTAAATATTCATACGAAGGAGATTTTTCGGTGGAGTAAGTAAAATCTTTAGTTTCTTTATATTCTAACTGCCTATCCTTAATTATAAAACGTTCTCCCCGTAATTGAGCTCCATTATTTGATGTATCAATATTTCCAATATTATAAACGATGGGTACATCATTATCAATAATAATAGGGTTCTTTTGGAAATCAAAACTTTTCAGGAACTCTTTAGGTTCGTCTCCTTGATCAACTGAAACAATCTTGCACCGATGAAAATTTGATGAATTTGTTAATTCTCTTTGTATTTCTGATGCAACCCGAGATGCTATGAATTTCTTTCTCACCGTAGATGACATTCCTTTCCATAAATATATTCTTCTAAGTTCTTCTTTAACAATTATTACCGATTGTAATGGCTTTAATACATTATTTCCATTATTCTGACGGAAAGTCTTTTCTGAAATGTTTAATCTAGGATATTCTCCGTTGTCTTTAACTTCAAAAATCATAAAATCAGTAAATGTCTCTAACATGATATATTAATTAATTAGTGCCATTAGTACAAGTATAATCAGGGAGGGAGAGGTTGATTTGTGATCTTCTGACTTAATTAGATCCATATACAAAAAAAATAAGTAAATAAAAAAATTTTTAATCTACATTTCTAATTTTTTGGCTATTCCATTCCTAGACACTTTTGGATTGATTTTTTCTAACTCTCCAATTAATTGAAATGTCTTATCATCATTTAAAGCTTCACTAAATTTTATTAGCATTTCTTTACTGCCAACAAATAACCCTTTTCTTTTTAATGGCTTACCATCCTCCTTCAAAGGGTTAATTTCTAGAAATAAAAGTGGGGGTCTTGTCTTAGTAGCGGGGACTTTTACCACATTTACTCCTTCTATAGGAGTCTCCATTTTTTCCCAATCTGCTCCACTTTTTAAGTGCTCTTTTAGCTGGGTTTCAATAGTTGCCATGATTTATCGTTTAGATTTTTTTTTAATTCATTTCTTACATGTGTTACGTGTAACATGTAATACATATATAAAAATTTTTGTAAAAAAAAAATCTTGTATATGATTTAAAGTTCTGGGAAATAACCAATGCAAAAATCTACAAATTACTCCAAAGAGGAAAACAAAAAAAACATTTCAATATTTAGTCGGATTTCTTGGGGTTTATTTCCACTAAATCTTTAAATACATATGAGAGTGATATATATTTATAAAATTAAACAAATATTGCCAAGGTGATTGTTATAAAATTAATCTCAGTAAATCTGCCTGAATCTTATCTAAAAATTTTAGAGATTTTTGTATCAGAAAGTAAATTCCCTAATCGATCAGAAGCTATACGCGTAGCAATTCGTGATCTAATTAAAACGGAATATTTGATTGAAGAATCTATAAATAGAAATACACCTCTAAGCTCGATAGAGCCAGAAATAGAAAATGAAATTCATGAAAAATTATTTGCTTAGTTTTCTTTTCTTATTTTTTCCTTATATATTTAATCCTTGTCAAACATGTCCTAAAGACTTTTTAGCTACTTAATTTGGTTACCAGATAAATTTTAATTCAATAAATAACAATTTACTACCTAATATGGATAAAATTTCTAAAATAGCAGTCGTATCGACTAATAGTCGTGTTTATGGCGTTGATAAAGCCATAGAGCTATTAGGTATCAATCCTGTAAAAAATAAAAATGTAATTTTCAAACCAAACTTTAACACTGCAGATCCTCCTCCGGCTTCTAGTTCAATGGAGACTATAAAAAAGCTTATTATCAAGGTAAAAGAAATGGGTGCGAAATCTATAGTAGTTGCAGAACGTGCTGGTCCAGCTAACACATCTGAAACATTTAAGAAAAAAGGATTGTACAAACTAGCAGAAGAATTAGATTTTACGACAGTAGATCTCACAGGAGTACCTGATGAAGATTTTATTCTCAAAAAACCAGAAAATTCCCACTGGAAAGATGGGTTTCTATTTCCCAAAATTTATGATGAAGCAGAATGCATTGTGGAAACTTGTTGTTTAAAAACCCATATGTTTGGGGGTCACTTTACCTTATCATTAAAGAATGCCGTTGGATTAGTAAATAAGAAATACATGCCTGAGCTCCATTCATCAAAAGATCAAAGGAAAATGATCGCTGAAATTAATGCGGTCTATAAACCAGATTTAATTATTATGGATGGTATTATTAGCTTTGTAGATCGTGGCCCAATGGAAGGAACTCGAAAAGAAGCAAATGTCTTTGTTGCAGGTACAGATAAGGTAGCCATTGATGCTGTTGGAGTTGCTATACTTCGAATTCTTGGGACAACTCCTGAAGTATCTAACGGCTCTATCTTTGACCAAGAACAAATTAAACGAGCAGTAGAACTGCAAATCGGGGTTTCCTCACCAGATCAAATCGAATTTATCACAGATTCAGAAGAATCTGGAAAATTAGTTGCCAAGATTAAGGAAAAATTGGCAGAATAAATAACTCTAATCTTTTTTTAATAAGTCTAATACTTTTTTTCTTCTTTCTTCTCTTCTCGCTGCAATTCGAGCCTTTAACCTGTCCATCTCAGCGTCATGTTCTTTTTCTTTAGCTTCAAAGTCTTCTTTAGGAGGTTTTTTCCCTAATCTTTCCTGCAATTCACGAATCTTTTTATCTATATCACTGATATATTTTTTACCCATTTTAAGAACTTTGAGGTTGGCCTTTGCTTCGTTTAATTCAGAAACAGCTTTCATGAGCTGATCATTTTCCAATGAAACTTGGGCTTTATCTAGTGCTTTATATGTGGTTTCGAATTTTTCATGGTTTCCAATGTTACCTAGGGGTTCAAATGTAACTAATGGAATTTCTGCTTTATCTTTCACATCGTTAATTATTTCTTCGATCCTCTTTATTTCCTCATCATTTACTAATTTTCTTAACTTTTTCTTCTCTCTAATCATAAGAAGAATTCCTTCATTATATTTGAAATCATTAATAAATCTTTTTGCTCTCTCTAATTCTCTAAATATTTTCTTATCAAATTCTTCTCTAGCTAATTTGCGTTTATCGTCTTTCTTCTGCTTTTTTAATTCACGACGTTCTCTTTCAGTTTCTTTTTTCAACTTCTCCATTTGTTTTTCTTCTTCTTCTTTTTTCTTTTTTATATCCCCAAGAACTTCATGAATCTTTTTCTCTCGTTTAAGTACGAAAAGAAGTTCATTGTTTATACGAGAAACTTCTCGCTTCCATGAAATTTTATCAAATAATTTGCGAGCTTCTATATACTTTTCATTCGCTTCTTCAAATTTTTTGCGTTCTAGTAGTGATGTCCCTTGTTCTAAAAGTTTGTAAGCTTCCTCTGATATTTCTCTTTCCCATTGTTTCTCACTTTGGATTTTTAAGAATTCTTTTCTCTTTTCCTCCTGCTGAAGTTTCCTTAATTCTTCAGCCTTAGCAAACTTCTCTTCTAATTTTGACTCGATATTCAATTTTTCTAGTCTTTCCTTTTCAATGTTCGCTTGTTCAAATTCAAAGGATTTTTTTCTTCTCTTGATCATTGCAATCGAATCTATTACCATATTAACTCCTTCTTGCCAGCTAATTTCAGAGAATATTTCTTCACTTTCCTTATAAAATTGAATGGCATTTTCAAAATTATTTGAATTTAATTCAACTTTTGCTTTATCCATTAAAATAAATGCTTTATCTTTTGCTGTTTCAAATGTATTCACCTTTTCTTTTTGTAGTAACCTTGACTCTTTTCTTCTTTTGAGGAGTGTTTCTTGCTCTTTCTTTGCTTGTTTTAACAAAGTTTGCTGTTGTAATAATTCCTCATCTCGTTTTTCACCTTTCGCAATTTCTAACGCACGTAATCTTTTATCTTTCTCAAATTTTTCTTTATAGAATCTTATTGTATTTACAATATGCATAGATTCCTCTATCCAACCAATTTCCTCGAGGTTTTTTCTAGCTTCACGATAGATCTTTAGAATTTCATCATACGGTGCTTTATGATCAAAGATAATCTCCTTTTTCTTTATTTCATACTCCTGTGCCATTTTTTCAGCTTTCTGGATTTCGTTAAAAATCTTTTCTGCTGCTTCACTTTTCTCTTTCTTTTGTTTCTCAAATTCTAAAATCCTTTTTTCACGTGCGAAATTGCCTTTTTTTGTGTCGTCCTTAACTAAAACTTTCTCAATAGTTAATTCTTCTAATTTCTTTTTCTCTAATTGCCTTAAATTTTCATCCTTCTCATTTTTTTTCTTATAAAATTTGATGGTATTAACTAACCGAGAAGCTTCTTCATTCCAACCAATCTTTTGGAATAGTTTTTTCGCTTCTTGGTAATTTTCAATAGCTTTTTCATAAGGACTTTCGTATAATAAGACATCTGTTTTAATACTTAATTCATAATTTTTGACGGATCTTTCAGCTTCATCTATTAGGCTCATAGCATTATCTAATAATATATCTTCCTCTTTAATCTCTCCCACTGTTTCGTTTACTTTTTCTGGTTTTAATTCTTCTCTGACTCTATGCATTTCATCAATATCTCTTTGTCTATCTGCTTTTTTCGCTTCGACTTGGTGTAACTTTTCACTTTTTTTTAATTTCTTTTCATAAATTTTTATTTGATTTGAGTAAATCTGTACTTGTTCTATCCATCCTTTATCAGTTAAATCGTTTTTAATTTGTTTGTAAATCTCGATAATTTCCGGATAAGGGGTTTTATCAATAACTTCTCCCTTTTTTAATGCCTTCTTCAAAGCTGAATCATGTTCTCTCTCCAATTTAGCTGCTTTATCAACCAAATCAGAAATATATTTTTGGAATACATCCCCTTCCTTTTTTTTTTTTAAAGATTTTAATTTTTTATGATCTACTTCAAATTGTTTTCCTATTTTAAGCATATCATCGATATCTTTTTGTCTATCTACCTTTTTAGCCTCAACTTCATGAAGTTTTACGTGTTTATCTAATTTTTCTTGGTAGATCTTAATTTGATTTGCATAAACTTCAGCTTGGGTCTTCCAACCCCTTGCGTAAACTTTTTCCCTAATCTCTTTATACATGTCAATTACTTCAGAATAAGGGGTATTTTCTAAAATTTCACCTTTCTTCATCGCTTTTCTCATATTTGATTCATAATCTCGCACTAATTTTTCAGCTTCATCGATCATGTTGGTTATATTCCGTTCAAAATCCTCTTCTTCCACCTTTTTTCTTTCAATAGCGCTTAATTTTTCCTCATCAACTTCAACTTTTTGATCTGCTTTATGCATTTCATCAATTTCTTTCTGTTTTTCTACCTTTTTAGCCTCAATTTCAAGTAATTTTACATGTTTATCTAATTTTTTTTGGTAGATCTTAATTTGGTTTGTATATACCTCGGTTTGTTCTTTCCAACCTTTAGCATATACTTTCTCTAGAATATCTTTATAAATATCAATTACTTCAGAATAAGGTGTATTTTCTAAAATTTCACCTTTCCTCATCGCTTTTCTCATTGAGATTTCATATTCCCGTACTAACTTTTCTGCGTTATCAATATTATTTGTTATATATCTTTCAAACTCCACTTCTTCCTCCTTTTTTCGGTCAGTAGTGCTTAATTTTTCCTCATCGATTCCAACTTTTCGGTCCACTTTATGCATATCCTTAATTTCTTTTCGTCGTTCCGCCTTTTTAACCTCAATATCACGCAAATTTTTATCCTTCTGCAATTTTTGGGAGTAAAAATTTATTTGGTTCTTATAAGCTGCAGCTTCCTCATTTCTTTCTTTGGAGACGACCATCTGTCTTACTTTCTCATAAATTTTTATTATCTCAGCAAATGGTGGATTATTAGCTAATTTTCCCTGCCTTACTGCTTTTTTCATAGCTAAATCATACTCACGTGCCAAAAGCTCAGCTTTTTTGACCATGTCATTTATTAATTGTTCAAATTCTTGGTCTTCCACTTCTTTATCTGTCTTTACCTTAGAAGTACTTAATTTTGCCTCCTCTAAACCACTTAATTTGTCATCTTTCTGTATTTTTAATATTTCTCCCATTTCTTTTTGCTTTAGGATTTTTTCAGCTTCAATCTGTCGCAACCTTTTATCTTTTTCCAACTTTTCTGTGAAGGCTAGAATTTGACTAGAAAAAATTGCTATATCAGTCTCCCAACCTCTTTCTTGGGATTTCTGCATTGCTGTATTGTAAATCTTTATAATTTCAGGATAGGGACATTTTAATTCAAATTTACCTTTTCTTAGCGCTACCTCATATTCTCTTGCCAACCTTTCTGCCCTTATTGTTATTTCATCAATATTAGTTCTGAATTTTTGTTCTTCAATTTCTCTTCTATGTTGTTCTTCTGAAACTTGAACTTGTGACTCAGTTGGAGCCGGAATTTCATTTTCTTTTTTAAGTTTTATAAATTCTTCCGATTTCAACTGTCTTAACACTTTTTCAGTTTCGATTTGTCTAATTTTATTATCTTGCTTAAGTTTTTGATGATATACTTGAATGGTATCATCATAAATAGCCACTTCACTATTCCACCCCTTATCAATTAACAACTCCTTTATTTTTTCATATGCTTTAATCACTTGGGGGTAAATACAATCTTCAACTAAGTCTCCTTTTTTTATTGCCTTCTGCATTGACAATTCATATTCTCGAGCCATACGTAATGCCTCCGTAGCCATGTTATCAATCTGAGATTTGAAAAAATCAGTTTCCATCTTTTGATTTTCAATTGCCTTTAGCCTTTCCAGTTTGGCTAGTTTTTCTTGTTCCTCTAGATCCATTTCTTTCTGCCCTATAGTTTCTACCTCCTCAGTTTGGCTCTGAAGCTTCTCTTCTCTTCTTATTCTCTGTTCATCAAACCTCTTTAAGAATACTAATTTTTCATTTTCCAATTGAATTATTGTGTCTTGAACTTTCTTTACTTCGTATGTCCAATTTAAATCTTGAAAATATTTAGCGCCCTCTTTATACAATTGTAGAGCTTTATCGTATTGTTTGGTAGAAGCTAATTGTGCTGCTTTCCCTAAGACTTCATAAGCGTGGGACGAAATCTCTTCTTCTTTTTTCTTTGAAATGAGATATTGCTTTAGTTTTTCTTCTTTTAATTCTACTTCAGTTAATTCTTTTTGTTCTTCTTCTTTCTCAACCTCAGCTGAAAGTGGAATTTTTTTCACGTTTCGTAAAAATTCTGCTTTTTTTTTATAGCATACTTCGATTAACTCAAATATCCGTTCAATCTCTTCAGAATTCTTAGCCTCTTCCAAGATTTCAACAGCCTGGTCATACTTATTAAGAGTTTCTTCAAAATTATTTGTTTCTAATAATTCTTTACCTTCTCTAACTAGTTGTTCAGCTTGTATTTTTGGATCTACCTCAATTTCTTTCTGAATTAATTCTGGCTCAAGAGTAGAGTCTTTTTCTACATCAGAAATTTTTACATCTTCCTCTTCTACTTCATGTTTTTCAGATTTACCCTCACTTTCTCTAAATAGTTCTTCCTTTAGTAAATATATCTCAGAAATCTTTTCATTTATAGCTTTAATTTCATCTACTCTATTGATTTGAGAATATAATCCAATAGCTTGGCGTAAGATTTCTATACTATCATCAAAATACTTTGTTTCTGTTAAATGGATTGCATGCTCAACTAACTCATAAGCCTCAGAAGCAACTTCTTCTTCCATTCCCATTAAATCAGAAAAAAAAGCATCTTTAGTTGGATCAAAACCGTTCTCATCTGAATCCTCTTCTTTTCGCTCGTTCATAAAATTCATCTGTTTTTAAGAAGAATTAGTAATAAGATACCCTAATAATTATAATAAATAATTTCAATCTAAAATAAATGTAATATACTTTATCTAGAATTCATAAATCATAAATAAAAATTTAATTAATCACAGATCGAATTTTCCTAAATTCTTGTTAAGAAATTCATCGCAAATTTTTCCTCCTTCCCTTGTCAAACCCCAACCATTAGCGTCTCTTTTTACCAGCTTCAAATCTTCGATACCCCCTAATATCTGATGAACTTCTGCCTCATCTTTACGAATATTAAAATCTACTCTAAGGCTAAAAACTATTTCATCGATAGGAACGGATCCCCCAAGTTCATCCTCCATAACACCTAAAGCAACAAGAATTTGATTTTGCTTGGTCATGCTTGCGTCCATTGAAGTTTTCATCTCTTCACCTAGCCACGGGTTTTTCTTTAACATCTTTTTGATAGCTTGTTCATCACCATTCTTATAAACAGCATCAAACTGTTCTCTAATCTTCTTCTTTGCCATTGTTAACACACAGTAAATTATAGTTTTGGGAAAAATTTGTGATTATCTATAACTAACTAGATTATAAATTTAGAAAATAAAACCTTTTATGATAAGTGAAAAAATGAGAATTATTCTAATTTGGCTAGAAAACCTTCAATTTCTTCTTTAGAGCCCATGTGAAATTTTTTCGTGTCTCCTTTTACATAAGCCAGACGTACGTTCTCTTTTGTTAATTCCTCATCAATCGATTCCTTGAGAGTTTTTAGCGCCAGACTGATAATTCCTTCGAATGGCAAATCAGGTTTGTAATTTTCGATAAGATACTCTCTCGCTGTAGCCTCGCCGTTTCCTAAAGCATAAGCATTGAAAGGCCTGTAAATACCACTCGGTGAAGTCGTGTAAATGTGTGCTCCCGAAGCATCAATTCCGATAAAGAAAAAGGCGCAGCCCCAAGGACGCGTACCACCAAACTGTGTATATTGTTGCTTAAGGTCAGCTATTGCCTTTGCTAATATATTTAGCCGAACAGGTTCATCGTAAGTCAGTCTAAATGATTGGGCTTGAACTCGTGCATAATTAATAAGTGTTCGTGAATCCGCATGCAACCCTGATATGGCTACTCCAATATGTTCGTCTATCTGGAAAAGTTTGTCTATAGAATCGGCGACCATTAACTTCGAAGCGACTTTAATTTGAGCTACTAAACATACATCATCTTTAGATTTCACTGCGACTGCTAAAGTTCCACGTCTTACAGCCTCTAAGGCATATTCTACTTGAAACAAACGACCCTCTGGAGAGAATACCGTTAACGCCCTGTCATAAGCCCTACCTTGCCCACCAAACATTTTTCAATTCTAACCTTTTTTATTCTTTGATAATAATAGATTGAACTTAGTTTTTTTAAATAATTTAAAGAATTTTAATTTATTGTTTATACTAAATAAAATTCATTAAATCAGATTTTATGGCTATTTTTAAGAATGGCTAAGGTTATATCTTTAAATACAGGATGAACACCAAGACCTTCTTTCGCACTTGTCTCAAAATAAGAAAGAGCATTTATCTCGTCCTTTAATGCCTCCCCTTCCTTTTCTCCAACTTCTCTCTTGTCTGCGAGATCAATTTTATTTCCCACTAACATTGATGGTTTTCCTTGACCGATTACTCTCTCTACTTCATCTTTCCACTCTAAGATGTTTTGAAACGAGCTTCTTCGTGTAATATCAAACACAAATACCGTAGCTGTCGCTCCTCTATAGAAAGGAGGGCGAACGAAGCTAAAATGCTTCTGTCCTGCGAGATCCCAGAGTTGAAGCTTTACCAGGTAATTTGGGTATTCTTCTAGTTCCACTGACTTCGTAGAAAAATTTGATCCAATTGTCATGATATAATTTTCTTTAAATGCGTTTTCACAATAACGCAGAACCATTGAAGTTTTCCCTACGCCCCCGTCACCAACTACGACTACCTTATAGATAAATGACCTTGTAGAATTCCCCAGCTTAGCCAACTCCTCAATCCGGTTAATTAACTCAACCCAAGCAGACTTTCCATAACATTCCCTACAATATAGAAAAAGTCATGGTTTTAGTTACTTGAGAATTATTTTATAATTTTAATATAAAATTAATAAAGACACATATATTAAATCTTTTTTAATAATTTCAATTGCTCTTCCAAGACGAAAAAAATAATAAATGCATTGGGCTGTGAACTTAAAAAAATAAGATATTTTTTCTGTAAATTAGCAAGATAAATTTTATACCATACGCCTTGATTTGAAATTGAGTAACCAATATGATGACTCCATAGATTATCCCATTTTTTATATTATATTCACCAACTAAATCATAGAATTCTATCTTATTTCCTGGATTATTAGGATCTTCAATTAACCGTGAGAGTGAGCTTACGGGAAAAAGAATTTCCTTTTCTACCACTGGATGCTGATTATATTTCATCAAGATTAATATATCCATTTAGATTTTGATAATATTTTAATTTCGTTTTAATTTTTTGTAAAGGTTAAAATAACATTGGGTAGTTTTCTAATTAATTACTTATTAGCTTTTCCCGTTTCTTCTAAATTCTTCAGTACAAAACAACTAAAATTTTCAACGTTTTCGATTTATAGTTATCTAATTACTAAAACTTAAAAATTTGAATTAGATTATCCTTATGATAAGACTGTGATCGACTCCGAGGAAACAGCATTAGTAAATATGATCTGCCCTTACTGTAAAGAGAGTTTCAGAAAACAAGTGGATTATCAAAAAAAGACAGGATTATTCACGATCTTAATAAAAAATCATCCCAAAGGGGAAGAATGTCCTCCCTTTATTGCATTTATAGACAGTAATGGAAGACATAGAGGTTCTCAAAAAATAGATAGTGAAGATGAAGAGGAGTCTATAAATGGTCAATTTCTCGAAAACGCTCGTGGCAGCATAAATGAATTAGAAGATACGTTGAGATTCTACCATCTCAAAGTCCCAAGAAATAAAGGGCGCGGGTTCGATCATAAATTTGTGTCGGGTGTTAAAGATAGAACATTAATGAGTTCTAAATTCTACACCCAATTAATAGAATTCCTAAGTGAGAATGAGGATGAAAACACATTTGGACTCATGACCTTTGAGGGGGATGGAAACGAAAATGGTGGGACGATAATCTATGGTAAATATCTTGGTATGATTTTTACAATGTATTGGAAAGATCAAAAGGAGCTCCAAAATAAACCTATTGATGAATTAAAAGGGTTCAGCAACCTCACGGTCGAGAAATTAATAGAGCTTTACGATTTGATGGACTTCTTTTTCTAAAGGTTAGACATAAAAAGCAATCTTTAGAATTTAACTTAGATTAATTTAAATTGGAATTGTTATTTCAATTTTTTATATGATTCAAAAAGTAGATATTAAAAAAAAAGAATTTTAATTATTAAGATTTATTTTTACAGCTCAATTTGATAATAAGTTTTATTTTATTATACTTCAATATCCTTTTACATCGATATTTACAATTTTTGTGTTCCTATCATCTCCTAATTCAACTTTTAACGTTCCTTCCTCAATGATTTGACTGATTAATGGAAATTCTTCTAAGATTTCTTCATTATATTCCCCAATTATAACATTTAATACTCCATCCTTAATGTAGGTCTTTACTCGGGGCATTCCTTCTTGGATTATTTTTATAATATCAACAAGACTATAGGTTTGTTCAGTCCTCGACATTAACTTTACCCACTCATAAGATCTTTTCATTTTTTCCGCTTGAACACGGTGATACATTCTATAATAAGCCCCTGGTTGAAATGTACTCAACATATTGTAAGGAGGAGCACTGAAATTATAGTTTGGAGAAAAATTGCTAAACTTATTTTTTTTAAATTTTTTTAATATTGCTATCATAATTAATCAAATTTGATTTATTATGTTTAAAACACCATTTGGATTGGTAACTTAACTCAAGTAAATACAAATATTTAAATCCATGGTTCTTTTAGGCTGTTGTAGTCAGTATATCTCAACAGTTCTATTCAAAAAAGGAAAAGTCTTTAAACTATGCTATCTACATGCTATTTAAGGTTGAAATTTTTTATTTTACACCCATCCAATACATATTATCCTTTAATATTTAAAAGTTGTGACATAATATTGCTTTCATAACTTTTTTTCAATTATAAAACAACTATTTTACTTTTCTTGATAGGATTATTTAAGAATATTAGATTATTTTTGTTGGCTACCGTATCTCATTTCTTACAAAGACAATAGAATGATTTTTTTATTTAACTACCTTTTTCGTAGGACCTTTTTATCAATCTTCCCAACAGGCGTAAGCGGTAATTCCTTAACAAACTCAATAATCTTTGGAACTTCATAAGGAGCACAATTCTCTTTAGCAAACTTTATTATATCTTCTTTAACAGCGTCGTCGTCTCCACTATATTCATATTCCGGATGAAGTTGTATATAAGCTTTAACAATTTCAGAACCCGGGCGGTTTGGGTTGGGAGTACCAATCAAAGCGATCGTACCTACTGCGGGATTTTTAGATAAAACATCTTCGATTTTAGCAGAAAAAACCTTGAACCCACCAACAATTATCATATCTTTTGTACGATCAACTATTTTGATGTATCCATCCTCATCCATAATTCCTACATCACCTGTGTGCATATAACCATCCTTGTCTATAGCATTTTTAGTTTCTTCTGGTTTATTATGATAGCCGGGCATTACTAGTGGACCTGCAGCGAGAATTTCTCCCGGTTCTCCTATAGGTACCTCCTCTCCAGTTTCTGGGTCTACAATCTTTAACACAACATTTTGGATTGGTAATCCAACCGTACCTAGCTTTTTCACACCCATAAAGGGGTTCACTGTCGCCACAGGTGAAAGTTCAGTCATTCCGTACACTTCTATGAGCTTATTTTTGCCGATTATACTTTCTAATTCCCCTTGGGATTCTTTTGGAAAAGGTGATGCCGCACAGAAGCAAAATCGTAAATTAGAATGATCTAGTTCTTTAAATCTGGGATTTCGCATTAAAAGTTGGTATAACGAAGGTACATTTGATAGATTCGTTGGACGGTATTTCTCTATAAGGTTAACAATATAATCAATATCGCGTGGATTCAGAACTAATAGCTGGCTGGTTGCTGTATAAATGCTGATCTCAGATGTATTTACTCCAGCGATATGAAAAAAAGGGAATCCTGAACAAGTTATTTCTGCTGCCCTTTTCCATTGGAGCCACCTTGCTAGACTAATCACATTTGAAGCCCGACCTCTATGAGTAAGCATCGCCCCCTTAGGTGGACCAGTCGTCCCACCTGTATATTGAATCCATCCAATATCATCAGGAGTCGTTTCAGTATTTACCGGTTTTGACGAAACTTCATTTAAAATATCATCATGTAAGTCTAGAACCATCTTTCCTTCTATTTGGGGGACTTCTACTTCAGAAATTTCCCCATAAGATTTGATTAATTCTTCAGTTATTGTTGGGAGAAAACTCGCTACATTAGTCGTAATAACTAGATTTAGTTGCTTAATAGAATCCGCGATTTTTACTACATTATTAGAAAAACTTGAATCAAGGGTTATCAAGGCAACCTGTTTTCCATTTGTACCTAAATCGTTTAATTGGTATTGCATCTGAACTGCTGCTAAAAGGGGAGAAACGCCAGAAATAATACAATCAGCTTTTAATGTTCCCACAGCGGCTATAACATATTGAGGTGTATTGGGTAAGTTGATTCCAACAATATCCCCTTTTTTAAAACCGTTTTCACTTAGCATTCTCGCAAATTGATTAGAATATTTATCTAATTCTGCGAACGTAATTTCTCTTCCAAAATATTCTAAAGCCATAACATTCGGGTAATCTTTAAATGTGGGTTTAAACATATCGACCATGGTAGTATCATATTCCTCCGGTTTTAAGTCAGAAATGAAACTATCCCAATTTTTCTTCCAAAAACGACTTGTATAAGGACTTTCCATAAAAAATTCACTTAAAATTAGTATTAATAATTTATATTGAAGATATAAAATAAAAATTTTTGATATAAAAAATACAAAAATCTTGCTTTCTGAATTTTTTCGATAATATCAAAGCTTTCTCTATATTATTACTTAAATTTTTATTTTCAATCACCCCCCTCTCTCTCTCTATGAAACAACCTTACTTTTAAAAGGTCATTATATCCTTAAAAAGGAAACAATATTGTTTAACTCTAGACAAAACCCATAAATTTCAGAAAATTGTCGGTGTATTGTTATTTTATTTTGAAGAATTGTTTCTTCATATGATGACGTTTGATTCAGGATTCAAGGTGTACAAAAGGAATATTCATTCTCCTCTCATTTCAAGCGGAGATAAAACTCTCGATGAGTTGCTTTCCGGAGGATTTCACCGAGATTTAGTCTATCTGCTTTATGGAGACAAGAAATTAACGACAAATATTTTATTAACAACTGCCGTTATTGCCCAAAAAGCGTTTAGTAATGGAGGACTTGGAGAAGGTATCAAAGTTGCATTTGTCGATGGAAATAATCGATTTAACCCTTATAATGTAAGTAAATTTGCAGTTACTCAAAACCTGTCCCCCCAAAAGGTTTTGAAAAATATTCTCATAAGCAGAGCTTTCACTTGGGAGCAAATGGTTGAAATTTTAGAGAACAAACTTTCCATACTTGAAGATGTGAAAGTTGTGATGATCTCGGGAATTACAACTCTGTTTGAGGCCTACGAAAAACAGACTTTTGAAGATCTACTAAGAACCTTAGATGGGATTAGAAAGATCCTTTGGAAGACAAATCCCCTCATTATTATAACAGCACCTTTACATGAACATTCTCTTTTCAGGCCAAAAGGGGGAAAAATTCTTTCTCATTTTGGGAGTGTGCTCGTAATGATAAATGATGACGAACGTTATGCAGAATACACCCTCTTTCAGCATCCTTACATGCCTGAAAAGCGGTTATTAAAATGGAAGCCTCGTACATCAAAAAAGAAAATTCCTCTAAAAAATGCTACGATAGATTGTTGGATTTAGCTTTATGAGATAAAACCTTAATCTATCAAAAATTTTCTTTAGAAATTTAGAGTTGGGGTAAAATATACTAAGGACATCCAAGATGTTCCCAGCAAATTTTCATGCATAAACCACAATAACGTCTTTTTAATTTTGTGTAACGATAATTTAGGCATTTTTGGCGATCCACTTCTAAACCTTTTTTTAAAGCAGCAGGGGGGCAACCTTTGATGCATTCGTCGCATTGATCGCAAATTTTAGTTTCTATAATAGTATCAAATTGAAGAATTTGATCAGTTAATACTGAGTTTAAATGCACCCTTGGGCCATAAAGGGGTGTAATCAAAAGAGTATGACTTCCTACTCTACCGAGTCCAGCCAGCTCAGCTGCCTTTTTGTGTTCAATATTATCTTGATCATGGCAAGGATAGCTATTAAATCCTTGTTCTTTAAGCTGTCTTGCTACTTTTTTAGCTATTCTTCTTAATTTATCGAAGTAATTTGCAAGCCTTCTCTGGTACTCTGCTTCAGGAGCTTCTTCAATAATTTCTTTTGGCATAGCAATTCCAAAAATAATTACTGATTTGGTGTTTTCCATGGCTGAAAATGGGCTTTTTTTTCCAGAAATCTCAGCTAATTTGAAAGGATCTGCAATCCCTACGATATCTGCTCCTGATGCTAATACATAACTTTTAACATCAGCTGAAGGTCCAAAATTATCTTTTTTAGAATTCATGATAGTTCCCAGATAATTCTGGTGTAAATTTTGCTAAAATTAGATTTATGAACACTTTGCTATAATTAATGAGACTTTTTTTTTAATCTTTTTCAAGTGTAAGGGGATCGCCACCACGTTTAATCTTCTTTCCTTTATAGTAAAGTGTTGATTTTTCCTCACACATTTTATTCCACTCATCTAAACCGAGTTTTTGTATCATTAATAAATTATAAAGTTTTGAATTATGGGGAAGAAACTGTTCAAAATGGACAATTGGTTGGAGCATTTCACAGGGGAAATCATTACATTCATAACAGAATTCGTGTCCTTTATTTGTAACACATTCATAAGTTTTACATAGGGGGCCCTTCAAGACTTTCCCTTCTCGTTCCCTACAACCTTCGCATCCAAGGCGTTCTGAAGCCAAACATCTTTTACAAAAAATTCCGCAAGGCGCATGCCATCGTAATAATTCTTCACTCAAGAACAAAACCTAACTCTAATTTAGCTAGTGTAAATTAACCCCTTAAATAAAGTTTTTGCTAACTAAAAAAAATCTATAACCCTCTTGATTCAAAATTAAATTTTAAAATTCTTCAGAAAATCAAAAAATTTCGATGCCATTTCCCCTTAAATTTCTATTCGAATTATTTTACTTGGTTTTTAATATGGGAAGAACTGTACCTTCTTTCAGGCCTGCGTTAGAACATGAGATTGAAAGCTGGAAAGGCTTTAAAAGAGCTTTAAGGCCTGAAGGACAAAAAATATTTAATAAATTAATGAATTATGCTCGAATACATGCAGATGCTGGCAGCATGAGCGCACGTCCAATGCTATCAGAAATATTGTTCCTTTCTTTTGCCGTAGAACAAGAAAAGAAAATTGAGATGCTAGAAAAGAAAGTAAATAAATTAGAAGAAATGATAAAAGGAAAGACTAAAGATTGAGCTTTCAAGAACAATTTGACGGTTGGCTTTTTGATGTCTCCACTCATGGCAATGGAGTCATTCTTTGGGTGAAAACTGCAAAAGAGCAAAAGATTGTAAAAATATTTCATGATTTCTGCCCCGAATTTTTTGCTGTGCCAAAGAAACACATGGGTAACGATTTTAGGAGGCTAGAGACTATTCTTTTATCCCATCACGACGTTAAAGGTGTACGAATCTGCGAAAAATATGTGAAGCTAGAAGACCATAAGAAGACAAAAATCTTTGGAGTCTCTGTGGTGAAGCCTTCAGTATTTAAGAAAACTATTAAAGCTATTGATGGGATTGGGCTGTTTACGTTATATAACACCGATCTTCCAATCGCTCAGATGTATTTCTACGTAAATGATCTCTTTCCTATGTCTTTTTGCAGTTTCAAGGTCAAACCTAAAAAGAAGAAAAATGCTGATGGTCACTCAATGCAGCTGGTATCCTTAGATTTAAAAGATGACAACGAAGAACTATTTTATGAATTACCTCCGTTAAAATCTGTATGGCTGGATATAAAAGTTGAACAACATGGGATGAGATCATATTTTAACGACTGTTTGGTATACGCAGAGGTGAGCATTGTTGAAAATGATGAAAATAATGTGCCAAGGGCAGACGGTCAGAGAAAAAGAACGATTCTTATCGATGAAGCTGATGAAGCAGAAACCATTAAAATGATTAGTAAAGTAATCGAGAAATTAGATCCTGATATTATATTAACTAGTGGAGGAGACGAATTCGTATTTCCATACTTAGTTGCTCGGGCATCAGTGAATCGAGTATCAAAGGATCTCTACCTTTCTCGGAATAAAACACCGCTAAAAAACTGTATTTTTAACCTTTCAGGAAACTCAGATCATTATATGTCATATGGGATAATAATGCGTCGCTCTAAAACGCAAGTGTATTTGACTGGTCGTTTTCATATGGATACATCTTCTTATGGGAGTTTGCACTTTAGTGAAGGAAATATACCAGGAATTATTGAAGTTGCGAGGATTTCTCGAGTAGCGATGCAGAGACTATGTAGAATAACAATTGGAGGTGCGCTTCAGTCGATACAATATTATAATGCCTACAAGCTAGGTCATCTTATTCCACCTTTCAAGAAAAGTCCTGAAGGATTTAGAAATGGCATGGATCTGATCGTTAATGACCGGGGAGGCCATATATTCGAGCCAATAATCGGAGTCTTTGATCAAGTTGTAGAACTCGATTTTTCATCAATGTATCCTTCCATTATGGCCAATCTTAACGTTTCATCTGAAACAATTAACTGCAAATGTTGCAAAGATGATGGAACGGGAATTAGAGTACCCGGAGGAGGAGGTTTTCATATCTGTTCCAAAAGAGAAGGAATTATCTCAAAATCGATTAGTCTACCCCTTAGAAAACGTTTAGAGTGCAAAGCATATAACAAAACACACGATGATCTTCGATACAAGTTCACAGATATCGCTTTAAAATGGGTGCTTGTAGTAAGTTTTGGTTATTTAGGCTTCAAAAATGCGCGTTTTGGTAAAATTGAGGCACACCAAACAGTGTGTGCATTTGCCCGAGAATTTTTAATGCGTGCGGCTGAAATCGCTGGAAGTCACGGGTGCAAGATTATTCACGGAATTGTTGATTCAATCTATGTGAAAGACACGAAAGGAAGAACTCCCGAGGAGTTTGAAAAAGTAACTAAGAAGATAGCTGAAGAAATAACGGATCATACTAGAGTCCCGATGAGCTGGGATGGATGCTATAATGTCATTGCTTTTCTGCCCTCTCGAGCCGAACGTAACGTTCCAGCCCTCACTCATTATTGGGGTATCAAAACTAATGGAGAACTAAAGGTCAGAGGCGTTGAGGTGAGACGTAGAGATATACCAAAGATCGTCAAAGATGCCCAATATGCTTTTTTTGATGTATTCCAAGGAGTCGTTTCCGTCGAAGAGTTTATGAAAAAAATTCCCGAAGCAAAAAAGAAGCTCTATGAATATATTAACAAAATCACAAGTGGTAATGTATCGGGGGATGAGCTTACGATAAAACAAAAGATTTCAAGACGACCTTCACAATACAAGGTGAACTCTTACCAAGCAGTAGCGGCTAGACAGCTAGAACGCTCGGGTGTAATTGCTTCTGCGGGAAAGAATGTAAGGTATATTATCCTTAACGCTGAAGCAGACCCCAGTTTTCCCGAAAAAAAAGTGATCCTTTCGGATTTGTATGATCCAAAGAAGCACCAGTATGATAAAAAGAAGTACACAGAACTATTAAAAAGGGCTTTTGAGAGCATTTTTCCATTTAGCTTTCCCGATCTTGAAGAAGTAGTAGCAAACTTCAACCAAAAATCAACTCAAATGGATTTGCTGTCATTTCAAACCGCCCGTAAAAAAACTTAAAGTTATGTAAAGATTAAGTGCATTGGGTAGTGAATTTTAAGTTAAATTTAAAAAAAATAAAAAAAATTTCTGAGATTATCTCTCCTATAATTTTAATGATTAGTCAAGTTTTGGTTAATTTGTATTTTTCCTTTAGTCTGAACTCTTTTAATGGCTTTTTTATAACATTTTCAATAAGAAAGAAAAATTTAATATTGGCTCTTTTGGTATTTATAAAATCAAAAAATATACTTACACATAATTTTTTTATGTCTTGATTTCGATTAATTATATAAAGACAACTTTTCTTTATATTGAGGAGATCATGAGCGAATTTAGAATTAATAGATATTTAACGCTAAAAGTCGAGGGTGTTCGAACAATTATTTATGTTGCTGGTAAGAGATTCATTCAATGCAAATTCTTACTTTTAAACATCCCAATTAACAAAGTTAAATCGCTTGAAGAACTTAAGTCTCTTGATGAAATCACTGAAAAACTTGATAATACCCTAGAACACCCTGGTGAGCGAGAAGATGTCTATATAGATCCTAGAACTGAGTTTTGGGCACACTGTTCAAATTTACAAGTATGGTATGAGAACAATTATGACACACGACTGCTCCATCGAAATTTGGCATTTCCACTACTTCACGCTCTCACTAAAGCCGGTGATGCAATCGCAAAACAAGTCTTTAAAGGAGAAATCGCAACACGTCTCGCTTCAGGGAATGATTCAGTTATTAAATTTTTAGTCAGCGAACATTATGTCGATTTTTTAGACCGTGATCAATATTTTATGTCTATTTTAAATCCTGTGGAAGCTGAATCGTTGCTTGAGCTTGAAAAGTTTACAGATGAGCCTATAAACCAAAAGGTAAATTGGGAGGAATTTGACACTGGTGACGGCTTGGATGAGAGTCAACAGTTTATGGTAAAAGATAAGTCCGTAATTAAACTACTGTTATATTGGTATAATAAACCCGCAAAACCCCTCCCGAGTTCAGTCTCTAACTTTAAAAATTTACAAGTTTTACGTTATTTTGGAGATAAAATACCATCAATACCGAAAACATTTGTAAAATTAAAGAATTTACAAGAATTATCAGTGGAAAGTAGTATTTTGGAGGAATTTCCAAACTCAATATTTGACCTATACAAGATTGAAAAGTTAAGAATCCGAAGTGCTTGTCTAAAATTTGTCCCAAAAAGAATAGGTGCTCTAAATAGGCTTAAATTATTTTCTCTGGGTAATATGGTTGAAGAAATTCCAGATTCAATTATCGAATTGAAAAGACTTGAATATCTGTATTTAGGTAATAATCTTTTAACTCAAATACCCGTTAACGTCTTTTTGTTAAGAAATTTAAAGACATTGCACCTACAAAAGAATCGGATAAAAAAAATAACTGAATCTATAGGTAAACTTGAAAATCTCGAACTTCTTAATTTAAAGGGAAATAAAATTAGAGATTTACCAAAAAACTTGCTAAATCTAAAATATCTAAAAACTTTATTTATTGATGAAAACAACCTTACAGAAAGTGGTAATCTCATTATTCAAAAATTAAAAAAAAAAGGGATAAAAATCCACTAATTTCTAAATCTTGTTCCTGTTGGATCTAATATCTCTCTTAGGGTATTCGCTTGATCAGAAGTGCCAGACATTAATGCGTTAAAATTAAATTTACCAAATGAAATCGAAAAGAAACCCATTTTATGTTTCCATACTTTGTCCCATTCATCGTATGTCTTAAAAACTTCAGCATCAAAAAATGTTTTTCCCTCTGAATTTGTGGTATAGCCATTAAGTAAGACTTGTTCACCAGAAGAAGACCCTGAATAGATTTCGTCAATGCGTAAATAACCCTCAAAATCAACCGCTGTAATTACTTCTTGATTATCTTCAAAATATTTCTTCATTTTTTCTGTCCTCAAATAAATATCTTTATAACGGGGGTCAGTATCTAGGTCAATCCACTCTCTAAATACAAAAGCGATATTAAATGTAGCCATAAGATGAGCTATATGTTCTAAAACATAATGTGCTTCCTCGGGTTTGGTAAGGTCAACTTCAAATACCGTTTTTTCTCTTGGTAACCACCTCTTTTTAGCGAGATTTTCAGCAGATATTAGGTGTTGATATCCTAGATCTGGATCGTTTGTAGAAAATATAGGTTGAATTAGCACTTTCTTACCGTCGGTTCCAAATTCTGAAATTATCTTTCTAGTTTGGTCAAAAAAGTTTTCAATATTTTCATCTTTGAAACGTTGATAAGAATCCTCGATAAGTTTGGCAATGGCGTCCTTTGGCCAACTCAAATAGTCTATATTTTCTAAAAATGGCTGAGTTAGTGATAGAGAGAATGTAGTAGTAGCTCCCGCCTTAAGGACATTAAATGGTATGTCAGTTAAATAATCAAATAATGCCCTAAATTCATCAATATTGTTTCTTAAGCCACCGGATTGAATAGAAAAGAGCTCTGTCCTTGCGACTTGTTTGGTTCTTCTAGAAAGCCAGATATTCATTCCTTTCCTTTCCTTCCAAGTCTTTTCAGGGGTGTTGAAGTTGTTATAGAGTCTCTGATCTATTATTTGTTCATCTAATAAATCAGAAAAGGCGTTATATAGATTTGTTTGTGAGGATATAAAACTATCTATCTTCGTTTTGCTATTCATATATATTTTGAATTCGCCAGAAATCTTTTTAGCTAAAGACCAAGAAAATGAACCTATGGTATTGGCTTCGACAATTTCGGTCGGATTATTAAATGTTATTGGTCCGAAAGGAAATATGTATGAGTTTTCTTTTGAATTAATTATAATATCAGTCCTCGGTATGATAACATGAGAATCTAGAAGAAATATTCCAACCATATGTTCGTAAAAGTTACCGATGGTTGTATAATCAGAAATTGGCAAATTGCCCATAGAAGCAAAACCTATATGATTATGAATTGCTGCGAGTTCACCTTTTGGAGGAGTATTATATATTTTTATGCTCTTATCTTTATTGAAATTCACCATATTTGAAAGCATTAATCTGACTGTCCCATGACCAAATAACTTTGATGCTGACTCAAAAATACTAATGGCCATATTCCACTCCTTTGGAGTACATTTTTCTGGCTCAATTGAGGTAACTAGTTCAGAATAAGTTGTGGCATGGTTATCTCTGAGGTCTGTTAGTTTTTCTTGCTCTCGTATTATGCTAGTGTCAGCATTGGGTTGAGTTTTATCGTATGTCATAATCTTATTATAGATTAACATTAACCATTCTTTAAGATATTGATTTGCCCCGATGAAAGTATTATCACTATTTTTCCATGCTAATCGCTTTAATTCTAAGGCAGTGAATTCTAACGCCCTAATCATGTCATTAATTTCAATTTTGTCTGGACCTGGAATAAAATTCGTCAATGTTTTTTTACCTATAAATCGACCATTAAAATATTTAAGTAAATTTAAAGCAGTTGAATCAATCGCACCTGAAGAGCCTTTCTGAGCAACAGTAGGAAGTAAACTAAGTATTTCGAATAATTGCTTAGATGAGAAATCCCTATCGAATTCAAACCGATAAGAAAACTCGCTACTTTTTAAGATGCTTTTCAGTCTACTTGTTAGAGAAACTTCAGCCTTTATGAGCGGTTTGTACGTGTTCCGAGGTACCATAGTGGATACTACCTTCTGAAGGAATCCATGGATATGGTTACCAGTCTGTCTCGTAGAAGATCTGTAATAAATTAGTCTAGGAACCATGACAACCTTACCATTTATTTCTATTTCATAATTCGGGTTAATGTGATTTGGGATGGCTAATGGATCTTTGAACCATTCCTTACCCTTAGCATAGAACGTTTCAGATATGAGCCCAATTTGTGATAGTAAAAGTCCTCCTCCTTCGTCGCTTAGATACACTCCTTTTATCACATCTCCTGTACCTGAACTCTTATATCCTAGATTTATTCCTTCAGGCATGGTATCACCCATTAAACTTACGGGCATAATTCCATTATTGCCATCGTCATCGTGAACAAAAATAAATGGGGAGCCTTTTCCCTGAAAATAACCCCATCCGCCTTCGTTTCCCCATTGATCTGTTAATTCGTCAGAGGATTTCTTTTTTCCTTCATCCCAGATAAAGAAGCCGGTATCTTTAGAAGGTAGCATTGAAGGTCTTAAAATAATTTGATCACCATTCTCGTCCAAAGCGGGTAGATGTGCCACTAATGATTCTTCCCATACTAATCTTTTCCCATCCGGAGTATCTTGTAATAGAGTATCAATGTCTTTTAAGAATATTTCAGCGGTCTCTTTATAAAATTTAGGATCTATATTAGATGTAAAAATGTTATCTCCAATTTCTCGAATTTCGTCATAAATAAATGCTGTCGTCATCTCATTACCAGGAGAATAGTCTAAATCGCTTGGTTCAGTATAGAAGAATTTTAATAAATCGTTAATCAATGTCAATCCATAAATTTAAATTGATGGGTTACTTTGTTTATCTTTAAGAGATGAGAATCGAGCAAATTATTAAACTCGCAACAGACGCGGCGGGAGGAAAGGATAACTTTAAGGAAGGCGCCGTAGGCTTGAATGGCTATGGTTTTGTGCTTAGAGATCTAAAACCCAACATTTCATATATTACCAACACCAAATACCAAAAATTAAGCTAAGGTTTTTAAAGTCGAAAAACGAATAAAATACAGCTGAAATACAAAACAAATATTAATACTTATTAGAGACAAAAAAAGGATAATTATGACCTCAATTTATGATTCATGGAAAACAAGATATAGAATTATTGAAGAAATTACAGGCAATATTGCGATCCCTTTTAGTGATAAGATTGAAATAAATCAATATATCGCCGAAGATCGTGGTCTACAACAGAGAGTTATATTAAAAAAAATTAACGTTAAAGAGGACCCTCGTATTCAAGAGTTAGCTCAATATCTATGGCATTATGAAATTTCTTTAAATCAAAGAGCAATTAATATTTCTAGAGGAAATACATTACTAAAATTAATTGATGGTGAGTACGATAAGGAGGAGAATTGTTTTATTTTAATAACTGAGGCAGGAGGTTCAAGTTTAAGGGAGATTCTCTTATCTAAAAAGGAGAATGAAGATATCGAACTATTTGATCAATTAAAGAATTCAAATCTTTCAAAAAAAAAAATTTGGGAAGGAATTTTAAAATTATCAGAGGGATTACTTGCGATTCATAACGCAGGACTCCTACATAGAAACATCTCTCTTGATACGGTTTATTTTAACAGGGAAGCTTATCGAGAAGGTGAAGATCATATCTTTAGATTAGGTGATTTTAACTGGAGTATTTATTTATATTCAATATCTAATCTAATCTCTGATGAGATTACAAAAAATATTATTCAAAATAACTTGCATTTTTTTAGAGCACCTGAGTGCTTAGAGATGGAGACTTTTAAATCAGACATTTTTTCTTTAGGATTAGTAATGGCTTTTCTAATTTTTGATTTAGATATGATTGAATATGAAGACACTGAGTTTTCAGATAGAGCTAGATTATACAATGAAATCCGTGATAATATACATTTTCAAGAGGGATTACAACAAGAAAAAGAAATAATTTTAAAAGCAACCGAATTGAATCACGAAGACAGATTTGAAAGCATTGATGAATTTGTAGAAAAGATTAGAGATTTTGTGAACGAACTTAAATATCTCACAATTACAACACCTAAATTACCAATATACTTCAATATAGACCGAGATAGTCATTTTCTCAACTGGATTGCTCGGAAGGTTGATGTAAATATTCAAGGTATTCGAGAATATCCAGATGCTTTTTTAAAAAATGAATTTTCAGAATTATCTTTTTATTTAACGAATAATAGAGATTGGCCCTTATGGGCAATTGGTAAAAATGGAAAGTATAAATTTCAGAGGGGTCGTAATAATAGAAAAATTGCAATAGTAAGTTTATTAAATAAAAATGAAGAGAGAAGTTTTGGATTGAAAAATGATATTTGTGTCTGTAAAGTAAATGAGTTATATTGGCAAGATCTTAAAGAAAAATCATATTCTACTTGGGATCGGATATTTGCAAATGCTTTAACACAAATAAGAACTATTGATGAAGAACCATCAGATTATGAACTAGATAAGAAAAGATGGTTAGAAGCATTAAAACTTATTACTAAAGTAGAGCAAAATATTGAAAAAAGATACATATTCGAATATGAACTTATAAACGATTCATTCGATAAAGAGAGTCCAAAAAAAAGTAAACGACAAATTAGTATAAACATTTTTAACAAAGCTGAAAGGACCCGGTTCATACAAGTCTTAAGAAATTCTCAAACTCAAACTGTAGAACTAACAGATTCACCAGATTTAAAACAAAGGTTTAAAGAACGAAGAAAATGGAAATTTATTGAAATTATTGATGAACCTGATGATTTCAATATTGTTGTAAAATGGGAAGAAGTTAGAAAAAATGATAGTCCTTCTTTAAATGGTTATTTGCGTTTTTGGGATTTAAAACCAACATTGCATCTATTAAAAAGGAAATTTATGACTATTCAAAATTTAGAAGATAAAGATTATTTAATTGATGCGATTTTAAATCCAGCTGCGATACATCAATATTTTTTGAAAGACAATAAGAGTGATATCGTAAATTTTATTTTCTACACTTTTCCAATATTCCTTCTTCAAGGACCTCCAGGAACGGGAAAAACATGGTCTGCAAAGGAATTAATTAGATTAACTCTTGAAAGAGACCCTTATAAAAGGATTCTAGTCTCAAGTAAAGAGCATGCGGCTTTAGATGACCTTCTAGAGAAGACTTATGACATGTGCAAGGAATTAAACATTAATCCAAAACCTAAAATTGTTCGACTAATTAATCCATTTAGAGAACGTAATTATCCGCCAGGATCAATAGCCTTTAAGCATTTTCCTAAACAAATGGCTATTAAAATGTTAGAGAATATTGAAAAATGGAATCCTAATCTTAAAAAATATGATGACATTTTAGCCGAAATTGAAAACATAATAAAATACGAAGGTAAAGCACCAAGTCGTGAATGGACAGATAGTATTAGAGAGAGTTCAAACTTAGTTTTCTGTACTAGTACGTCTAATGATTTGAGTAAACTGGAATCAAGACCTAATTTTGATTTAGTAATAATCGAGGAGGCTGCTAAAACATATCCTTCTGAATTATTCCGACCTTTGCAGCTAGGGAATAAGTGGGTCCTAATTGGAGATCAAAACCAACTCCCTCCATTTAAACTAAATGATATTATTGAACTAATCAATGAAGAATTAGATGAAATAGAAGAGGAATCTAAAGAAGAAATAACCTTTAATGAAAGAGATTTCTTAGAATTTAGAAAGTTAACAATTAGAGAAGTAAAAATCTTCCAATCTATGTTCGAACGATTTAAAAAAATAAGCCCTTCATATGATTCTGCTGATGAAAGGAGATCTTGTAATACACTCATAGGCCAACATAGACTTCCTTCAAAAATTAGTAAAATGATTTCAACAATTTTCTATGACAGAGCTTTTAGACAAGAAATTCATGAAATAGATGATTTAATTTTAGAACCAACTATGATGTCAAATGAACAATTAATTTGGATCAATACAAAAAATGAAAGAATCTATGGAGAAAAACGGGCTGGTACAGATTTTTACAACATTTCTGAAGTTAAATTAATTAATAGAATATTAAAAAAAATTAGAGTTAATAAGAAGTATATCCAATTCTCCTTGGCTATTTTAAGCCCTTATAATGAGCAAGTAAATGTTTTAAAGACTCACTTACCAAACAACCTTCCAAACTTGGGGGGGATAAATATTAAAAATTCTTGTTATACTGTTGATAGTTTTCAGGGTCAAGAGGCAGATTTAGTGATTATATCACTTGTTCGAAGTAACAATAAAGAAGGAATCAGATCAGCTTGGGGTTTTATTCCTGATCCTCAAAGACTAAATGTAATGCTCTCAAGAGCGAGAAAAGTAGAAATAATTGTAGGTGATTTAAAAATGTGTTTAAATCATCGTAGAAATCCAATTATGGAAAAATTTAGTAAGGTGGCAGTCTTTTTTCAAAAAGAAGGAAAAATAATCTCACACGACGAGGTTCCATATTAAAATGTCTGAGGAAAATCTGGAGGTTAAAAAAGATGATGTTATTACTGTTCCAATTCAAATGGAAAAATGTGAAATTGTGATTCGTAAAAGTAAGATGCTTTCTCATCTTGAGAAATTAGTTTTAAAATTAATAAGTAAAGATAATTCACTAATAAACATAGTTAAAGCCTTTAATGTTGGAAAACATATTATGAATTATATATTAACACCATTAATATATTCAGGATTAATCCATATTGATTTAAATAGTGGATTAGTAACACTTAGCGAAAAGATTATTGAATATGTTGAAAAAGATAAACTAGATGAATTTTTGGATGTTGATACTACTGTCTATAAATATCCCGTAATAATTCTTCAAGAAAAAATTGGGGGGGAACTCTTTATTCAAAATGATGTTAATGATTATTTAAAGACACCTAATCCTGATAAAACGAATTTCATTGATTTAAAATCTTCACCTTCAGAGACATTTCAACATATATATAGTTATTCTTTACTAAAATATACTCAATGTGTTAAATCAAGAGTTAGAGATTTAGAAAATGTCGAAAAAATTAATTTCTTATATCCCTTACATCGAGATAAATTATATATTCCAATTAAAAAGGAAGAAGGTATTTTATTTAATCTGGATTTTGATATATTCCCCAGAGTCGTCCAAAAATATTGGCAGAAAGCTTTTGAATCAAAACTTATGGAATCAGAAGAAATAGAAGAAGATTTAACTCTTGAAACACCGATTATTTTGTCAAATAAAAAATTTATAACCCAAATTCTATTCAACCTTAACTTTTTACAGGAAGAAATTAACTCTTTTAATAATCTTGAAGAGAATTTGAGCCTTCAAATATTGTTAGAGGATAGGTTTGATAGAATAAAAAAAGATTTTAAAATTTTAAAAGAACGAATTGAAAGTGTAAATAAAATAGTATTTAAATATCAAAATTTAGAAGTAAAAAATCTTATTATTGAACACGTTAAAAATGCACAAGATTTTATTGTTATCTGTTCTGATAATTTAAACTTAAACAATTTATCATTTCTTCAGAGTATTATATATGAATCTAGTCAAAATGAAGTACCTATTACGTTTATTTGGGGGGGTGTAGAAGAGATCTCACCTAGCGAACAGCGTGAAAAGATCAAGGAGTTTAGACTGGGAGTATCTTCTGGACTAGAAAGAAAAGATAAAAATAGAGTATTTTTTACTATATCGGATAATATGATTGATGCAAATTTTTTAATCATTGATAACAACAAAGTCTTTTACAATTGTTTATCATTCCTTGGTTATAATTACAACGAGGAGGGTTTAATTACTCCAAACATTTATTTAGAGGGCGGAAAGACACCTTTAAGCCTTTTGCAATTTGTTATCGATTTTTTACCTGATTCATTTGATAGAAAAAAAGTTTTAAACAAATACTTAGCAAAATCCACTCAAGTCTATTGTAATAATTTGTCCGATTACAGAATTAATATTATCAATTTTTTTGAAAAAAAAATTGAGGACCTTGAATTTTTTATATTAAACGAGAATATAGAGAGTACAAATGGTTTACTATATGAAATCAAAGAAAAAATTAACACTTTGGTGAATATAGAATGTATATCATTATTATATGATTATGAACATGAAGATATACTAATAGATGCTATGAGAGAGATACAAGCGCCATTCCAATTAATTACTGAAAAGCTAAGTCAGAAAAGAATTGGTCCAATATTTCAATCACACCTAGAAGAGATCCCTTCTTTCTCTATATTATTAAATAAGACGGAACTTATAAAAAGCTCAATTCAATGGGAAGAGGGGATAAGAAAATTAGAAATGATAACAAAAGAATGTGAAAATTGTAATTTCCTTGAATTGAGTAAAAATGTTAAATTTAATGCAATACTGGCTGGAGATGAAGTAATAATTATCTCCAATTATCCATACCTCGCACCTATTGGAAGGAAAGCCTTTGATTTTCGGGCTAAAAGAATTGGAATAATTTGTAACTCTCTTCCTATTATGGATACTATTTTGAAATTCATGGCTTCAATAAAATAGTAAATCTAGATATTATAGAGGGTGTTGAAATCATCTTTTAACTATTAGGGAATAATTTAACTTGATAGAGTTTCTGTCTTATAATACGGTTCTTCTATTTTTTTAATACATTTGAGAATATTGTCACAGTTTTCCCCTAAAAGCTCTGTACCTTTTACTATTTGCATTGAATAGCTCATTTTGTTTAATGATGGTTATTTTGGCCAAAGATAATTTCTTGAGTTTATTAAGATCCATGCAATTGATAAACGCATATTAAAATATTTATCGAATGGTGTTATGATTATAGTTATCCCACCCGCAGCTGAACAAACTCCCGAGCATTTTTTTTTTCTCTCTTATTTTACTCAGAATATTGAAGAAAAAAGTCAAGATAATCTCGTGATTTTATTTTAATTATCTTTAAGCAATTCCAAGTTTTTAGCTTTTTTTCCTTGCACTTCTTTTCTATTTCTCCCTCTTATAAAAGGCACAGTATTATTTTAGAGGAAAGCATTCGAGGGTTTATTACATAAGTTTTTCTTCGCAAAACCTAAACTCAGATTAACTTAGAGAAGGGAAAACTAGTTACCAGGCAGTTGCCGCAAGACAGTTAGAACGCTCTGGTGTTATTGCATCAGCAGGTAAAAACGTAAGATATATTATTCTTAATGCCGATGCGGATCCAAGTTTTCCTGAAAAAAAGGTTATCCTTTCAGACTTATTTGATGATAAAAAGCACAAATATGACAAGAAGAAGTACGTTGAATTGTTAAAAAGAGCTTTTGAAAACATCTTCCCTTTTGAGTTCCCTGATCTTGAAGACCTAGTCTCAAATATTAACCATAGATCAATTCAGATGGATTTAATTTCTTTTCAAAATCTTTCGTGATCTTTGAATGAAATTGCTGAAGATCTCGATAGTTTCACAATCATGACTTGACCTAAATTTGATAATAGTATTTTTGATGTAGGTTAAAAATAAGGTTTTGATTCGTAATGATATTAAACTTTATTAAATGTGCTCTGTTTAATCGTTAAAGTTTGTTCGTCATAGAAGCTGAATTTAGCTTTATTTCATAACTTTTTTCTAAAAAAGTTCTAATTTATTAGTATAATTTTAAAATATTTAGAAATATAATCCAATTCTTAACTAATATTTAAAAAATGAAATTAAAAAAAAATTATGAGTGATAAATAATGGGACGTGGTGGAGCAGTTTTAGGGGTTATAGGGATAATCTTAGCCGCTGGAGCAATAGGATTTACATTTGTAGTGTGGAACGGTCAAAATACCACTAATAATATGACTATCGTTGTGGGAGTATGGGATTCGCTTGCGGACAATCAAGGTTATCCCCCTCATAATGCGCTAGATAATTGGCTTATAGAATTTGGAGACAATAGCTTGAGTAATCCTAACTTTATCTCTGTTTCAAACACTAATACTCGTATTACTTTATTAAAACCTGGTTGGTATCGAATCCACCTCTCTATGGTATTGATGGATATCAATCCTGCTAGTATTTATACGATAAAATTATTAAAAGATGGTATTACCGAATTTTTTTTAGATTATTATGAGACATCATTAGCAATGAATTCCCAATACCATTCTGTTGATTCATTTGCGTTTGTATATAGTAATGGTACAAATTATATAGAAATTAACGGAGAGTCTTTATTAGGAGATAATAACTTTTTTGTTCGTGCTGACGATTTGTTTAATCAACTAACGATTGAGTTTGTAGCTATTTAGCATAAGATTTTTAACCCTTAACTCTTTTTTTTCTTTTTTTCTTTCTTCTTACAAGAGAATTGATGATTTTATTGCTATTAAGAAATTTAATTTTATGAATGTCTACTTCTTCCAGTTGTTTTAAACTGTATAAAACTCTTAGAAGGTAAATAAAACTCTCATTTAATGGGCTAAAAAAAAGTATTACTCATTATAAAATTAAGGATCTTCCATCAAATATTGGTTTCATCTCTAGCTGAGTAGCTTTTTCCTGCATTTCCTCTTCGGGGGGTCCGATATTGAAACGACTGGCAGCATCAAGTATTTTGGGCAAAATATGAATATCACCGCTTGTATTGAGGAAAATTCCTTCTTTTTTTAAAACCCAATGAACTGCACGGTCTATATCAACCTGATCCTCAAAAGGTTCGTACCACGTGGTTCGGATCCTTTTGCTCCCACCCCAAGGACGGCGTGCGAGAGATTTTATTGTCTGAACTGCCACATTTCGTTCCTTACATAGTTTCAAAAGGCTTTCAAAATCTGCAGCATACTCCGAATTTTGTACCATCATGTAGTTGTATGGTAATAGAACCGTATCAAATTCAAAATGCTCTAAGCTTTGTTTATGCATGGCAGCTACAGTATATCCGTGCCCTGTTACACCAATGTTTTTTACCACTCCTTGTTCACGGGCTTCAACGGCGGCCTTTAAGGCTCCATCTTCACCCATTACTTTTTTCCAGCTATTAGGAGATGTCAAATTATGAAATTGAATTAAGTCGATTGAAGATACACGCATTCGTTCAAGTGAACTATGTATCTGATCAAGGGCTTCTTGATAGGAACGCCTAAATACTTTTGTAGCAAGGAAGAATTTATTGCGATGTTTTTCCATCCAAGGACCGATTCGTAACTCTGACTCCCCATAACCCGCAGCAGTGTCGATATGATTTATTCCAAACTTAAGAAGTACTTCAAATGTTTGATCTGCTTCAGCTTGTGTAACATTACTGAGCGCCGCAGCTCCAAAAATAATTCTGGTACTCATATGTCCGGTGTTACCAAATTTCTGTTTAGCGATCATTTTCACTCAACTAACTATTTTACTCAATTTCTTAATTTTCGTTTACTAGATATTAAATTATTTATTTAATTTTTAAACTTTCTGAGATGGAAATCCCTGCTTATGAAGAATTGAAAAAAAAAAGAGTTAAGTATTAAAAATCTTCCACTAAATATCTAGATACTCAATCGTTAGTTGATTAAATTTATCGTCAGAGGCTGCTACATCAAAATTATCAAAAGTAGAATATCCATTAATTTCGATATAATTTAACGCATCACAATATACAAATGCAGATACATCAATATGATGAAAAATTGGACTAGCTGCTGATGTCTCATGACGAGCCATATAATTTGTCATCGTACCATTAACGTAGAGCCTAATCCAATAAGTACTCGAAGGATTAATATTCATCAATAACACAGAGAGGTGAATTCGATACCAACCAGGCTTTAATAGTGTAATACGAGTATTGTTCGTAGTAGAAAAATAATCAATATTACTCACGTTATTTTCTCCAAATTCTAAAAGCCAATCATTTTGTGAATTATGAGGTGCAAAATTTAGATTGTCTTCAAGCGTATTCCATGTTCCTACAACAATAATCCTCGACAAATTATTTAGTTCGTCCGTCAAATTATTAAGCTCATTTGTCAAATTATTAATCTCTGAATTAGCGATGTTTTGGCCATTCCACCCCACAAATGCAAACCCACCAGCTCCAGCAGCTAAAACTATTCCTATTATCCCTAAAACTGCTCCACCACGTCCCATTATTTATCACGTCTAATTTTTTTTAATTTTTATTTTAAAATTATAGAAATGTTGTATATATCTAAACGCTAAAGTTCTACTAATAAATTAGATCTTTTTTTAATAACCTAATTTATAAATTGATAGGGGAAAACAATATTTAATTCTTAAGCTTATGAAAATCTATTTATTCTTTCTATTGGCAGAAAAAATACATCTTCTATGTCATACTAATAACCATAATTAAGAAAATTATACTCTATTATGTTTTCAAATTTAGTGGAAATCCAAGGATTAAAAAAAAAAAAGATTAAGGAATCGAAAAAATTTCGAAAAAATCACCGAGGATAAACAATAAACAAATAAATTCTAGAAGAATCCAAATGTTTCTTTTTAAGCTTTTTAAAGCGCTAAGGACTCCTGAGTAATTTATAGTATTATAAATAAAAATCAATGCCCATGCGACTACAAGGAAAGTTATTGGAAGCATTAATGTGACAATTGTACGACCGATATTGGTTGATATCAATAAATATTTATAACCAAGAATCGCGAAAGCAAAGATAACTAGTGTGAAAGCTAACCCAAATGTGTATTCCGCGAATGAGACAAACCGGTCTACACGTTTTTCATTTACCATTCTTAAATTAGCTTCATAATTGGCTTTTGAATTTGCGCTGACTGAATTCACAAAGAGAATAAATGAAAGCAGTAGAAGAAACGTTACGGTTCCAATTCCCCCAGTTGTAGGAGGAAGTTGCCAAATTAGAGCCAAAATCGTTAAAACAGCTCCTATCATGACTGTACTAAGCGTAATCCAATCTCTTACATTGATCTGCTTTTTTTCTTCATTACTCATAATTTTTACCTATTAATTTTTTATTAATTAAAATTACAAAAGCGCCAGAATATAAAGATTGGGATCTTGTCTTAACGAATAAAATTTAAAATAATTTGAAATAATTCAAAAAAAGGAAAAAAAGTTAGATAAAAGGTTGTCTTATAACAGTTTTCATGGTCGCTGGATTACCCTTTCTCGGATCACTAAGATATATTTCATGGTGTTTATTATTTTGACCGTCGAATATTCCATCTTCCTTCTGGATGAACTCATGAATTTTTTGAACTGTGGAACCTTCCTCCGAATATGGGCCTATATGCATTATTTGAGCGGCCTTACCTTCAGTATATTTCTCTAGTCTGAGTTTAGGTAATAATTCTGAAAGCTCAGGTTTTTTGTCATTTGTAATCGTGATTACTTCATCAATCATTTTTTGAGTAATCCAATCAGGCTGCATTATCATCATTGTCCATTTCCATTTATCGCGATTTCCCCCCGTATAGTCATTCATGTCATCAGCCCACCATAAACCCTCTGAGGGTGGAACAACATAGTCTTTACCTTTTGCTTTACTTAAGAATTTAGTTTTAAATGCTACAGGATAGAGTGTAGCGAGTGCGTCTTGGTATTCTTGGGAATCACCAGGTGAGCCCATTCCATCAATCATGAGAAATTGCATTTCTGGAACGTTAACTATAACTACTTCCTTTGCACTTGGTTGATACAGTTCTTTAAACTTTTTTTTAAAATCTATTTTTGCTGGCATAATTCTTTACAACCTAAGATCATTAATTGGTATTTGTGGCAATTTGTTCACCGATCCATTCTTTTGTATTCGAACAGACCTTCGAAGCTTGTTCTATCGTTTCTATCATTTCTGCAGGAGGTTTATTCTTTAAGAAATCCCCAATGTTTTCGATTTCAAAATACCCGATATATCGATCTAACAACAACAAATTAAGATCACAAATTAAGAGTTATATGAAAAAAGCTAAGTTGATGTTATTTTATCAGTCCTCAATTTATGATTTTTCCTATTTCTAATTAGTAGTATAACAGTAGCGATAGCAAAGATGCTTAAGAGAAACGGAAGCTCAAAAGCAATAGTTTCGTCACTCGTTAGTTCTAAAGAAAACAGTGTCGTCCCTCCATATTTTCCAGATGCGGTTTCGAGAACTCCATTTGTGTTATAGTTTAAATTAAGTTCAGTAGCAAGGATAGTTGTATCTGCGGGAGAAACTACCCTTAATCCATTACTTTGTGGTGATACACTGGCATCCGTAATATTAAAATTATTCCGAAAATAAGATCCTATTTCTGTTTGTAATTGTGCTGCTGTCACAGTCCAATCTAAATCAGTTGGAACGATCAGGTAGAACCCATGATAAGTTCCCTTTGGATAATTATTCCCATTATGTGCGGAAAAGTAGCTAGGAGTATCCCCCTTTAAAATTGAAAAATTGGTCCTAGACAAAGTAGGAGATATTGAAAAATTCAGAGGGTAAAAAATAGGTGCTGTGGATATATTGTAATCTGGAACAAGAGTAAACTCTCCTTCAACTATCGTGAAGGTTATATCAAAGAATGAATCAATAACAAAATTATCTGGAATATATAGTATTTCAAATTTTGCTGTTAACGTAATAAGTCCATCACTATCCCCCATTAAATTTAGTGCTAATAATTCAGTTGATATAGGTCCTCCTGTATTAGTTAAAAGCTCAATATAATTACTAATATTTACCTTTAAAAACCAATTATAACTTTCGCCCGCTTTTACTTCAACAGCCGGAGCTGGTGCGACTGAGGAGGAGTTTACTGAAGGGGAAAGAAGTATTACACTCAGAATAAAAATAATTATTAATTTACTTTTCTTCAATTTGCTTTTTTGGTGGAAATGACTCTTCATCATAATAATTCACATATTCTAATATTATTAAAAATTAACTCAACGATTAATTAAGCTTTATTTTAATTTTTTTTATCTGTAAGAGTTTTTTTACGTATTCAAGACTATTTGAAAGGTCTTGAGCAGAACTAATTTCTACAATTAGTGAATTCTTGTAATTATATTTCTTAATTAAATCAAAAATCTCAGGAAAATTTACCTTACCGGACCCTAAGGTGGGATGCATATCGCTCTCTTTATTGTCATTGTCTGCAAGATGAATATTTTTTATGATCTTGTGGAATTTTTCCCAAAAGTCTTCAAGATTTACGTCGCAAGTCCACGAATGGCTCGTATCCCATATTAAAAATATATTCTCTCTATTTAAATCATTCAAGAATATTTCAATCTCTTCCACAGATATAAAATAATTTGTTCTTTTAGGCATGTTTTCAATGCAAATTTTAAGATTTGGGTACATTTGAGTAACTACATTTAATAGATCCTTCACCCTCTCGATTAACTTTTCATTACTTATCATTCTAAAAAATTTTCCCCCAAATACGGTACCGGGGTGTATAACTAATATTTCTGAATCGATCTGGTCACAAATTTTTGCTGCTTCAACACAAGATTCCATACTCGCTTTAGATATACGTTGATTATAGGAACACATTTTAAGATCTATGAAAGGGGCATGAATTTGCTTTTTAATTGAATACGAGTTGCAGATATCAATAATTTTCTGTTGATTTTCACTCGAAAAGATTTCTGGTGGTTCTAGCATTAACTCACAAACACTTAGATTTTTTTGTTCTGCATATTCAAGACTAGCTTTTATAGATTCTAATAATATATCTATTAAATTATTAAATTCATTGGAGCGAATACAATCGAAAATGTGCCCCATTGAACTTATTCCTAATTCTATTACACTCACCAAGTATAGTTATTGATTATCTGTTAAATTGTCAAATGAAAAAATTTTCGTTAATTATACTGTTTAATTAAATTTCTAATATAAGTTGATGTGTTCGATATCTTTTCTTCCTAAATAATAACGTAAGTCGACCAAAACACGTATATTCAATTATTAAAAAAAATATTTCCTTTTTAATGGAGCATATTTGAGAACACATTTTGAGATAACCAATTTTTTTTTTAACTATCTTCAATACCAACCTTCACCCACAAACACATATACTTTAAACTTCTTCTCCTCAATTTCTTACCTCTTTAACTGTGAGAAAGATTATATAATTTGGTTTATTCAAATTATTATTGAAAATTGAGCAATCTGGTATTAAAGCTAAAGCGTATTGATGAAAAATGAAAAGAATTGTTATTGATCTTGAACACCTCAGTGAAGAGGATGTTGCGTTTAAAAACGAAATTGATGAAATAATTGCATCAGATGTCGCCCCTAAAACCCAAGATTTAGAGGATGGTAAAATTAATGTTTGGGATGTTTTGGAACCATTAGGAAAAAGAGGATTACTTGGATTAAGGTATCCAAAAGAAATGGGGGGTCGGGGTGGTTCTTATCTTCAAGAAATGTTATTAACAGAGGCGTTATCATATGAGAGTTTAGTTTATGATATGGTTCGGGGTTCAAGTACATACCCTGCAAGTTTGATAAGAACCTTTAGAAAAGAGAAAACTCTTGGAAAATATGAAAAACCTTTAGTAACTGGCGAAAAAAAAGGATGTTTTTGTTTTACCGAACCTGATGCGGGATCTGATCTTTCAAGGATGAAAACTCTTTATGAAAAGGACAAAGATGGTGATTTTATACTTAATGGAGAAAAGAGGTTTATAACTAACGGTAGTGTAGCAGATATAATGGTTGTCTATGCCCGAAACGGGGCATTTATAGTTGAATCCGATCGAGAAGGATTTGAAATGCTTGAAGAATACAAGTTAATGGGCCTTCACGGTCTTAACTTGGGACATCTGAAGTTTACCAATGTAAAACTTCCCAAAGAGAACGAACTGTTTTACAGAGAATTGAAATCCTCAACCGAAGGAGCTCAGAAGAAGAGAACATCTGCAATTTCAAGCATGCAACAATTTCTTGGTCCAGAAAGGGTTGGTATGTCATTACAAGCCTTGGCAGTAGCTAAACGAGCAATTGAAATCGTAATAAAATATTCTCAGGAAAGAGTTCAGTTTAGAAAACCTATAAGTGAATTTGAGGGAATAAGTTTTAAAGTTGCTGAAATGATTGCAAACTACCAAGCAGGAAAAGCTTTATATGAAAAATCCGCTACAAAAGCGCATATCCCCGCAGTTGCTGCAGCATGCAAACTGTTTATTGTTACAAGTACCCACAAGATTTGTGATGATGCATTACAGATTATGGGTGGCATTGGATACACAAACAAATATCCTGTGGAACGTTTATTGCGAGATATAAGGCTCCACCGAATAGGTGGAGGTACTGATGAGATCATGAAGCATATTATTCAAAAGGATATTTATAAAGGATTTAATAGGGAAATTGGAGATGGATCAGAAAAAGCGGTGGACTTCTGGTTTTAGATTTTCTTATAAATTGTCAATATTATCCTGAAAAAAAAGTGGACTGGAAATTCAAGAAAAGATAATTTTCAAAACTAGAGTTGGAATTAGTTATAATATTGTTTTTAAATAATTAAAGTGTAAGGAGTGAGTTTAATCAGTGTTTGGTGAGATTGATCATATCGGGTATGTATTTAAAGATGTTGAAGAAGCACTTAAAAATTTCAAAAAAATTTTTGGAATAGACAAAGCTATGCGGTTTGATTATGTTGTAGTTAAAGGAGCAAGATTTATGATCGGAAAACAATCAAATTTACGAATAGACTTGATTGAACCTCAAGATACCGAATCTATATTTTATACGTTTTTAGAAGAAGGTAATAGTGGTCTTCATCATATCGGATTTCAAGTTGAAGATGTGGATGAAAAAATAAAAGAATGGGATTTGATGGGATTCAAACAAGTTATTTTAAGTAAAATTGGATCAAATAAATTTGTTTATTACGATACAACAGACATTCTTGGGCATATGTTAGAGTTTGGGCAATTGGACTATAAGGAACCATAAGATTATCTGAAATCTTAAAAATAATTTGTGGAGAATCTACAAATGGAGAATTTATCTAGAATTTTACATTTTTCTTATGTTTATAAAGATATAAAATTATAAACAATCAGATGAACCTTTTAAAGGCCATCACTAAAGAAACTTACCTTATTTAAGGTTCTAATGCTATTTGATCTGTTTTCCATTTTTTCCTATAAACAATATCCTTTTTTTATTTCTCTTTTGATAACTCTGCTCTTTTCATCATTATGGCTGTGTACGTCGCGACAGTATTTATAGGTGGAATAGTTTCTTTGTCTTTTTTCTGAAGGCTCATTGCTTCTGTCGTGCAGGTCGGAACGCATACCCCACAACCTATGCATCTGTTTATGTCAACTTCGGCAATATCATCACCAACTTGTACCGCTTCCATGTTGCAACGAGTTTCGCAGGTCCCACAACCAGAACATACATCTTCATCAACGACGGCAATAAAGTTCGTAGCAAACAATCGCGCAGGATCCTGAAATCTTTTTGTGTTGGTAAGTATTTCACAACAACATCCGCAACACATACATATGTTACCCGGTCTCTGAGAATTACCCGGTTGAAGAACTAATCCATTTTTTTCACCGTCTTCTAGAACTTTTAGTAATTCTTGTTCCGAAATTTCCTTTGCGTGCCCTTTTTCAATAGCTATTTTAGCATTCGTTCGAAAAAGTAAACATGAGTCAACTAACTTTGTTTTTTGGCAAGGATTACCAAGGACTTCTTGACCTTGACGACAAATACATTCCTGCACAGCAAATGGACCCCCCGCATTTTTCACAATAGATCTTAAATCATCATACGAAGCAATTCCCTGTTCGTGTTCGATGGTTTGCCCTATTGGAATGGTCCGTAATTGTGGGATTCCAGCTGCCATACTATCTTCAAAAAATGCTTCTTCCAAATATTCGTGAAAATCTTCTACGAATTCTTTAGTTAATTTCCCCAACTGGTATTCAAACATCCCAACAACTAAAAAGGCATTACTATAATGCTTGACTTCACCATCATCAAATTTTTGTTTCCAGCGATTGATCAATCCCTTAAAATACATGTCATCTAACATCTGTTCAAGTCCTTCTATTGATGTTCCATCACTTTCTACTTTTTTATAGATTTGAATTAATGGTTCTACTTGGAAATTTAATTTCAATGCAAGTTGAGCTTCTTCTGGAGTAAAAAGGTGCTTCAAAACCCTAATTTCAACACCAGATTCGGTTGGAGGATACCCAATTGGCATCTTATCCAGATGTTTCTGTAATTCCCGATGTACATCTTCAGTCATGAATAGTATAATTTTTGCCTATTAATAAAAATGGTTAAAAAATGTGGTGAAGATTTCATAACATTGTGAATTTATTGTTTTAAATTAATGACTCCTCTTTTTTTAAAAATTTATAGTCAAATATTTTTGTCGGATACCTCCGTCGAAGAGAAATATTGAACTTAATCCTAAAAAACCTTTGTAGTTTTTATCATTATGTTCTTTCGGTACGTATTATGGATTATAAGCCATAAATCTAAATAGACAAATTTGTATTATTTTTCCAGTCATTAGAAAACTTGTAGTCTGTGTTGATTTAACTTAATAAAATTCAAATATTAAATTATGTCTAAAGCAATTTCTTATTATGATTGGGAACTATCATTTAAAAGAAAAGATACTCCTTCCAATGAGGATAAGCTAAATGATAGCAAATCTTTCAATACCATAGGGATCCCTAAAGGTAATTTTAAAGAATTTCTTTCAAGTTGGAAAGAAAAAAATTTGAACTGAATCACATTTTTTTTTACTGTTAAGTTTTCAATGATTTTAGAATTTCTAATTTGTTTGAATATGATTTTAAAAACTCATTCATTCAATAATATCATATCGATTAAAGAGTTTAACAATTAGTTTCACAAACCAAAAATACTTTTTAGACATCTTACTAATTAGTGTGTTTAAAAATGGCATGGAATCATCGGCTTTCGATGGGATATTATTCTCAAAATCGGGGTAATTTAAGCCACCAGTAGCTTTAGGCGGTTTTCCAAAACTTCTAACTTTTTTCCAATCATCTTTTTTTTTATTTGAACCTAACCAAGTTTTATCTGTTTTAATCTGAATTAACTTCCCTGATCTTAGTTTGATAATTCCATATACATTAATAGGACCTACCCCTCCAATATAATCAATATTTTCAATTTCTAACGAATTCTCACCTTTTTGAATGTATTCTTTTACGTTAAAAATTTGAATATTATTTTCAATACCAACCCAATTTAGTGTTCTCCTTGTAATAACATGCCCTAGATATTGATTATTTACATAAACTTTAGCAAATGTACCAGCTATTACTTGTAAGTATGCTTGATCTATCTCTTCATCAACGTGAATGAGCTTTTTATAGAATGTTGAATAATTGCTATGGATATTACTGGAATCTAAATAAATTAGTTCACTTGGAATATTTGGATCCTTCCATTTACGGTTTGCCCTTATTTCATCTATTTTATCATCATAAAATCTATTTAGAAATAGATATTTTTGCTTTATTGATTTAAATCCCTCTTTCTTAGAGCTCTTTAACCATAAATCCTCATACTCCTCTAATAGATCAGTAAGTTCTCCTTTCAAATCTACGAGTTCTTGAATTATTCGATCTTTTTGATCTTTTTTAATTTTATTTATGTTTATATCAACATTTTTTTTTGAGTTAATTCTTTTCCTGCAATAAAATCTAATATGTTTAGCTATAAAAGCAAGATTTCTAATATTAATCGTATTTTTCACGACAATTTTCTCCAATTCTTCACATTTTTTAATCATTTCGTCCATGTCGGAAATTATATTATCAAATCCCTTAGTTTTTAAATTTTTTCTGTATCTCGAGGTCATTTTATTAAAGGGTTGAGCAAAAAAATGATTGTAATAAGCCGAAGGTCGAGTATGTAATAAATTCTTATCTTGAATTAAACGATACTTGCTAAATATCTCTATTAACCGTCGATCGGTTATGCCGAAAAAATGGATGAATAATCCTTTCCAGAATTTTAATAAATTGATCTCTTTAATAGGATCCCATCCAACTAAGGCTGAAAATATAAACCCATAAATCCTATTCTCTCTTAATTCTTTATTCCTATAATCACCCCAACTTGACGTAACCTCACCAATTACTCCATTATTAAACCCATATTTAGTTAAATTCATTATATTTTGTTCATATTTCTTAATAGAGGGAAATATTCGATTAAAATCCATAATTGAAGGGCTGACAATAATTGGAAAATCAAACTTCTTAATCTTATCTAATATTGGATTTTTAGTTTTCGTAGTATAGTTCCAATACATCACTGTAATGTCTTTAGCTAAACCTTCCAAAACTTCTCTGAATTTATAGAGAATATCATGATAAATTACAATTTTAGAATACCCATGCTTCTTTGCTATATTATATACTTTTTTATAATGTGTAAGATAGGCATTCCCAAGACCAATTTCATTCACATATTGTTTTGAGCTACCTTTTCCAACATCCCAACTCTCGTCAGCACCAATATGGAAATAATCAGAAGGAAAAATTTCTCGAAATTCACTTATTAAATCATCTAAAATTTTATAGATTTCATCATTAGCAATATTTAAACTATTTGAACCAGGAAATTCTCCATATTTCCAGTAATTAGGATTATGCAAAATATTATCCCAGTGCCCTATTGTTTGAAAAATTGGAATTATTTCGACAAAATGTTTTTCAGCAAATTTAATTAATTCATTTAATTCTTCTTTTGAATAGGCACCCCTGTTGTTTCCAATATCAGGATAATTATCATACATTATCATATCTTGCATATACACTAAATAATATTGATTAATCTTATAATGGCTTAAAGTTTTGATGAATTTCTTCAAATTTTCAATAGTAGGTGCTTGACCTCTTGAAACATCATCAGAAACACCACGAATTTCTAAAGCAGGAAAATCTAATATGATTAATTCATTTATCGAAAGCTTTTCTTGACTTGAATTCAATAACTGAATAAGAGTCTGAACACCATAATAAACACCTAGTATGGAATTTGCATCAATAAGCAATTTAGAATCCCTAGAAATCAATAGATAACCTTGATCCTTATAATTCTTTTTTTCTGTTATTACATTATATAATGGTTCTGGAAAAAGAGTAATATTTTTGTTTAAAAAGGTTGTTACTTCAGGATTTTTATCTAGGTTTTGAACCCTATCAACATTTAATCTTTCTTTTAAACTAAAACCAAATAATGTGTCTTGCAGACGTTCAATAATAAAATGATCTCCTTCTCCTAAATCAGTACTTACTCTTGTCTTTTCATTAATTTTCATTTTAAGAGAATTAATAGCTTTAATATACCGAGGTTGGGGGATTAAGAATATTTCTTCATTTGTCCCTTCGGTTTTAACTAAATTCTCTAAAAAAATAAACATAATATTATTTAAATTGTATGAAAGAAATAAAGTTAGCTAATATTCAAAACGTTAAAGGAACTTTATAGTAAGTAAGAACAAGTATTTTTGAAATATAAATTAAAAAGAATTTGTTATAAAAAGATAAGTAACACTTAAACTTCTTCTCCTCTATTCCTAGCTTCAATGTCTTTTAACTCTTTTCTCAAAACCTTACCTACAAGTGTCTCTGGGAGTTCCTTCCTGAAATCTATCAACTTTGGAACTTTATAGGGTGCCACATTTTTTCTAAGAAACTCCTTTATCTCACTTTTCATCTCTTCAGATTCTTTAAATCCATCTTTTAATACTATGAACGCCTTTACTATTTCATTACCTGCTATTTCTGGATTAGGGATACCTATTACCGCAGCATTTTCAACTGCTTCGTTTTCAAATAGCACATCTTCGACTTCTCTTGGATAAACTTTGAACCCGCTGATATTTATCATATCTTTTTTACGATCTACAATAAATAAATAGCCATCATCATCCATTCTTCCAATATCACCGGTTAATAACCATTCACCTTTTAATTGAAATGCAGTTTCTTCTGGTTTGTTCCAATAGCCTTTCATGATCTGTGGGCCTTTAATCATTATTTCCCCCGATTCACCCTGAGGTACTATCTTTGTGTAATCATCAATATCAACGATTTTGTATTCAGTGTTAGGTATTGCCAAGCCTACCGAACCAATTTTCCTTGTCCCTTTGTATGGATTAACGTGCGTTGCAGGTGAGGCTTCTGTCATACCATATCCTTCTACTACTCGAGCACCTGTTCTCTCTTCAAACTCTTTAAGAACCTCCGGGGGCATAGGAGCAGCACCAGTGTTGCAGACTTTAATGGATTTGAGGTCTTTAGCATAGTCTTCAAGATCATCACGTTCTAATAAACGCATATACATCGTAGGTACCCCAGGAAAAAAAGTAGGATGGGTTGCTTTAATGACTTCAAACAATCCCTTTTGGTCTCGAGGATCAGGATGTAACGCGATGGTAAAACCGTTAAAAATGAATAAATTCATGCAAATTTGCATTCCATAGATATGGAATAATGGTAGAGTTGTAAGTGCTGTAGCTTTCCCTCTTTCCGCTACACCTTTTGTCCATTCATACATCTGATAACAATTTGCTACTAAATTACCGTGTGTAAGCATTGCTCCTTTAGGTAAACCCGTTGTTCCTCCTGTGTATTGGAGAACTGCTATATCACTAGCAGATGTCTCAATTTTAGGGGGATTAGGTTTTGTATTATTAATTAGATTAAAAAGTTGTTTAGTGTCCGCTATTTCTGGTGGTTCACTTTGGCCTAATGGATTTGCCAGCGGAGCATAATCAAAAACGTTTGTAATTATTACATGTCTGAGGCGTGTCCTATCTTTAATGAGACTAATTTTCTCTAGTTGAGCATCCCATGCAATGATAATCTCAGCACCAGAATCATTTAACTGGTAAGCTAATTCGTGCTCAGTGTGAAGCACGCTGCAGGCTGTGACAATTCCTCCTGCTTTTTGGATAGCATAAAAACTAAACATGAATTGAGGCATATTGGGTAACATTAGAGCAACAACGTCACCCTTTTTCACTCCTAAATTTACAAGTACAGTAGCTAACCTTTCAGTAATATCCTTAAATTTCTTATAGGAAATTTTATTTTTCATAAACCAAATCGCAGTTCTACCACCAAATTCCTTTGTGGAGTTATCGAGAAATTCATAGACATTCATCTCTGGAAACTCGATTTCATGGGGTACACCTTCATCATAATGCGCTAACCAAGGTTTTGCCGCATATGGATTTTCACTCATTTTATTCAAAGACCTCTTTATTTTTAATTCAATTTTAAATAATATGTTATTCTTAAAAAAAGTTAATTTTAATTAAAGTTATTCTTCCATTAAAGTATCAAGTGCAGTTATTGCAGATTCACATACATAATCACATTTATCATGTATAAGAGTATCTAAACTAGAAATAACTTCTTCTGTATTTACTCCTATTACTCCTAGTGCTTCAGAGGATCTCCATCTCACATCTGGATTTGCATCTTTCAATGCTATTATCAGAGATGGGATTGCACTTTTGGCTATTGTGCCTAATTTACCTAAAGAAAGTGCGACTTCACGACGTACAATTTTTTTTGGATCGTTTAAAGCAAGTTCAAGTGAAGTTACAGAATTTTCTGAATCAGTTCCTATTTTACCTAACGTTCGTGCCGCTTCTGCTCTAATCGAGGCTGATTTTCCTAGCGGATCATTTAAAAAAGCTAATAATGTTCTTTTTATCCTATTGGGAACTGAGGCGCTATATTCTTTCTCTTGTTCCGGAATATTTAAGATATTAATGATCGTAGGTGTTGCTTCCTTAGCTTCTTTACCAATCCCTCCAATGCTAGAAATGATAGCAACTTTCATTTTAGACTTAACATTTTTATATTCCTTTAATAAAGCGGGAATAGCGGGGGTACCAATACTTCTAAGAGCATCTGCTGCTTTTCCCCTAACATGTTCAGAGCTAGTGTTTAATAATTGTGAAATAATTGCAATTATTTCAGGGTCGGTAATTTTCAATTCTCCTAAGCAATCTAGTGCTTCTTTTCTTGCTAAATCATTTTTAAGTTTTAAAATCTCAACTAACGGTGGAATTGCCGATTCCCCTGCCTCTACAAGGGCATTTATAACCATACTGCGCACTCTCCAATCTGCATCGTCAATTGCATTTATCAAACTTGGAATAGCTTTAGTAGAATCTTTACCAATCAAGGAAATTGACTGAGCTGAGGCAGTTCTAACTGTCCAACTTACATCTTTAAGTCCATTCATTATAGAAGGAATGGCTTCATACGCATCCGGCCCTAGCTCTCCAAGTGCTTTTATTGCTTCAGTTCTGACAGTATCACTATCGTCATCTACTGCTTTAATTAAACTAGAAATTGATTCGGGTGTAGATTTTCTAATTTTACCAAGAGCAATCGCAGCCTCTTTTCGGATCGATTCTTCTGGATCTTCTAACATTTTTGATATTTGTGGTATTGCTTCTTTCGCGCTATCACCAATTTTACCCAAGGATCGAGCTGCTTCCCGACATATGCTCCAATCCTCATCTTCTAAGCAACTCATTATTTTTGGGATCGCATCTGCTGATTGTTGGCCTAATTCCCCTAAAACATTAATGGAATTGAATTTAATAGATCTAATATCACTATCTAAATTCTTAATTACTTCATTAATAACTGTTGGATCCTTTTCAATTCTTGATAAAACTAAATCTATTCTTGCATCTCTTAACAGTTTTTCTAATGGTGCTGACATCATTAATCACCTTAAATTCCAAGATATATTTCTCTTATTCGAGGTTCTCTCTCTAATTCTTCTTTTGATCCTCTCATTTCAATTTTACCCTCCTCAAGAACATGGACTGTATCTGAAATGGCCAAAGCTAATACTGCATCCTGTTCAACCAGCAATATGGTTTTACCCTCCTTTTTTATTTTAACAATGGCATTAAATATATTTTTCTTAATCTTTGGAGCTAAACCTATAGAGGGTTCATCCATTAAAAGTACTTTAGGATTAGATAAAAGTGCTCGTGCTATGGCAAGCATTTGTTGTTCTCCACCACTTAAAGTTCCAGCTCGTTGTTTCAATCGTTCTTTAAGGCGTGGAAATATTTCAAAAATAAACTTTTTTAATTCCTTCGATCTTTTTTTATTTTTACTTAAATAAGTTCCCATTTTGAGGTTATCCGCAACACTCATATCATAAAATAATCTACGACGCTCTGGGCATTGAGAAATTCCCATTCTTGCAATTTTATGAGCTTTAAAATCGTCAATTCTCTTTCCTAAAAATACTACTTTTCCTCTTTCAATTTCTTCTAAACCAGAAATTACTCTGAGAATTGTTGATTTACCCGCTCCATTTGGGCCGATAACAGAATCTAGATTTCCTTCTTCAAGTTTTAGATTTAGTTCTTCTAGGATCTTTGCCTTCCCATAATAATGATACACTTTTTTTAATTCAAGCAAATTCTGTACTTCCTCCTAAATATGCTTCAAGCACAATTTTATTTTTAACAATTTTTTGAGGAGAATCATCAGCAATAAATTTTCCTTGATGCATGGCAATCACCCTGGGTACCAATGACATAAGTTCTCGCAAAACATGACCAGTTATAAAAATTGTAACACCCATCTCATTTAATTTTTTAATTAGATCAGTTATCCATAATTTCGCTTCGAATGAAAGACCACTAAATGGCTCATCAAGTAGAAGTAGTTCTGGGTTTGTAGCAATAGCCTTGCCAATCTGTAATCTTCTCAAATCACCGTGAGGTAAAATTACAGGTGGTACTCTAGCTTTATCCACAAGACCAACTGATGTGAGAATTGAGCTTGCATATTCATCAATTCCAACTTTTTTTGAAACAATTCTCCCTCTATCTGAAAGGCACGAAACTGCTATATTATCGAGAAGGCTGAGAAATTTAAATGATTTAACTAGTTGGAATGTTCGCGCAAGTCCCAAATTTACAATTTTGAAGGGTTTTAAACCAGTGATATCAACACCATCAAACCGGATTGATCCTGAGCTAGGTTTATCGAATCCCGATATTAGATTAAATAAAGTTGTTTTACCTGCACCATTTGGTCCAATTAAACCAACAAATTCTCCTCTCCTGATTTCAAAACTGAAATCGTTAACCGCTGTTAATCCTCCAAACTTTTTCGTTAAATTTTTAACTTCTAAAATTACTCCCATATTCTTACATTCCGCTATAGTTTCAATTTTTTCAATATCTATTATCTTCCAAGTAGAACATCCCAAAAATCTTTTAATTTTTCTAAAGCAGCTTTTAAAATTCCCTCTGATGCAAATCGAATTATAAGTATTAACAGGATAGAAAAAACAAATGCTGGAGTAGTAAAAGCCGCTAAGAATGGGTTTGATGAATCTATTTCTTGTAAATCTCTAAGAATCTCGTTTAATAAAATAAAGGTGAAAGCACCTAAGGCTGATCCAGAGACTGTAGCAATTCCCCCTAAGGCCGCCATAATTAACACAATAAATGAATAATAAGGTTGAAAAATTAAAGGATTTACACTTCTATTATACATAACAAAAAGACCACCAGCAAGTCCAGCAAAAAGGCTACTAATCACAAACGCAATAACTTTATATTTTGTTGTGTTAATACCTGAAGATTCTGATCCTTTTTCATCATCGCGAATAGATTTAAAAATAGTGCCCATGTTTGACTTACTGATATGGATCATTGCTGTTAGAGAAATAATCATAAAAATCAATGTGACATAAAAAACTACATTTGAGTTGGTGTGTAACGCTGGGACACCTGAAATCCCTTCATCCCCCCATAAAATATCTTTTAGTGTGCCAATTCTAAATAAATTCATCAATAGTAAAGCAATTGTCAAGGTACCTAAAGCTAAGTAGGGGCCTTTCAATCTTAAACATATAATTCCTACTATGAAACCAACACCCACCGCGACAAGGACTCCAAGAATTAGAGCTAACCACCACCAATTGGTGCTTTGACCAATTGGTGTTACGAAAACCTCAACAAGAATAGCGCTAGTTATATAACCTGATAACCCAAAGAAAATAGAATGTCCAAAGCTAACCTGACCTGTATATCCTGCTAAGAAATCCCAGGAAGCAGCAAAAATTGAATAAATCATCGCTAGACTTATAATCCCTAAGTAGTAAACCTGCTGAGTAAGAAGTGGGATACAAAAGAGTACGAACAAACAGAAAATAGTTACCCCACCTTTGAAAGTTAATGCCCAATCCTTCAAATAACTCGGAACACCGATAAATTTTTCACGTATCTTTAGTGCCACTGTTTTCACATTTAAAATTATTTAAAATTCTATGATGTAATTCTCATTTATATCACTTATTCATTTCTTTTTTACCGAAGAGACCACGTGGTCTAATTACAAGTATTAAAATAATAATTACTACTGGGATTAAAGAGGAATAAACCGGGTTGATAAGGTAATCGGTAGCAAGTCTTGCATACCCCAAAATAAAGGCTCCAACCACACTTCCAGAGAGACTTCCCATCCCACCAAGAGTTACTACCGCAATTGCACTAGTTAATATAGGCCAGCCTTTATAAGGAGCTACGACGTCAACAGGGGTAAATAAAACAGCAGCCATTCCAGCCAGAAGTGCGGATATCATAACTGTATACATAAGAACTCTATCCGCATTTATACCCATGAGCATAGCAGCCTCACGATCTTGAGAAACTGCTCGAATAGATTTCCCAAGTTTGGATTTATTAATAAAAATTATTACTGTAATTATTATTAATGCTGAGAAAAAAAGAATAAAAAGATACTGTATTTGCAGATTAATGCCTAGTATATTTATACTAAAATCAAATAGTGGGGGAATTGAATGGAGTTTACGATCAACCATAACCATCACTAATTGTTCAATAAAAAAACCTACTGAAAAGGTACCAATCAAGATGCTTATTGGCATTTCTTGCAAGGGTTTAATTATAAAAAGGTAAGAAGCTACACCTACTAGCATGGCGACAATCAAGGAATAAATTATCCCTAAAAAAAACCCAACTGTTCCACCAACTATTATCCAAGTCAAATAGAATGTATATGATGCGATTAAGTAATAGGCACCATGGCCCAAATTCAAAATACCACCGACACCATAAACTAAAGAGTAACCTAAAGCAAGTAAGGCAAAAATAACTCCTTGTACAGTGCCAAAAATTATTATTTCTATAACAACCAAACGAAATCCCCTCTCCTTAGATCAAATATTCAATTTTTTTTTAGGTTACATCAATTTATCTGAAGAACTGTCATAATAAATATCATAATTTTATTGATATTTTGCTTTTATTCTATAAAAAGCTTATTATTCTTATTTTTTAATTCGCAAGTTTAAAGATATTAAGATGTAATACTACAAATTAGTATATTATTAAAGAGCTGAATTTTAAATGCTCGCGGGTTAATCAAGCAAACACTACAACGGATATACATTACATAATAGGATGTAAAAAAAAAAAAAACAAAAAAAAAGGAAATTTATTATTATTTTAGATTTTTCTTAGATTGTCGTTTAATCGAAATAATATAGACCCCAAGCTGGTAATTGGAGGGGATCCATATTTTGAAGTGCTGGTTCATAAACTCCACTAGGATAAATACCTGGTGCTGGAACTAATCTCTTAGTTCCGTCATCTTGCCATTGAACGGCAAGACCGATTCCATATGGCCAACCATAATGAGGACTATGACTCTGGTCATAAGCGCCGATTCCACCAGCCCCTTCAAGACCAGCTCCCATTTTTAATGTCTCTAATTGTGTGACAAGATCATCAGAATCGAATGAATCAGCTCCTTCAAGTGCCCATGCTAATTGGTATATCGCATCATAAGAACCAGTCGCAGTATATATTGGCGATGTGGAAAAATTAGTAAGGTAGTTATTCCAAAAACCAAGAGTTAATGATGTCTTGTTTGTTTCGAATACTGATTCAAGAGTAACACCGTAAGCAGCATCTCCATTCGAGTCAGTATAGAAGTCACCGTCTTGTGCTACAACGTTAATGCCAATTGGGATACATTGTGGCTGAATTGAAGCATACGAATTCATATATGTTAATCCTATTGGGCCAGAAATTAGAGGAATTACTATTTGGGTTTTGGAACTATTGATAGTATTCCAATGTGCCTCCAATTGTAACGCTGTGGCATCTGGAGCAAACGCAATGCTTGAACCGGTAAAGGTTAAGTTATAAGCTTCTAAAGCAGGTATCATGAGGCCTGCAAAACCAGCAGTCCAATCATAATCTTCTCTCAAAAACGAAAATCTTGAAATATTATGACCTGTAACTGTAGATTGGTACGACGCTGTAGAGATTACTAAGGTTATTAATTCTATTGCTAAAGCAGTTGTGTTCAAAGGACTAGGTTGGAAAAAGTATTTATAGGTAGCATAATTATCCAGAACTTTTTGAGTTAGACCAGCAGTAGCAGCTCCTGTATTAAAGAAAATAATTTTCTTTTCCATCCACAGATCTTGATATGCCAATCCTGCTTCTGTTCTAAATCCACCTGTTGCGAATTGAACTCTTTTGAAATTAATAAGTTTCTTTGCTGCAGAGACTGCAACAGCTGTATCTAATACAGGATTAGCTTCATCTGAATTTTCACTTGATATTCCGATATAGTATACTTCACCACCAACCGTGACTCCACCTGCAGAATTTATTTCGTATGCTGCAAGCCATGCTCCGTTCTTTGATCCCTGACCTTGTATTCGTTCTGTATCTCCGATTACACCTACTCTAATTATTTGACTTGCGTTAACATTAGATGGTGCGCCAGGAGTATCAGAAAGACTCCATTCGTAATAACTAGCACCAGGAGCTAATAGAAAAAACCATGCTCCGAGTCCAACACCTGTAACAACGACAGCAACAATAACAATAGCTAGAATTCTTTTTGTTAAAGATTCCATATTTGTGATCACTTTTTATATTATATTTTTTTTTTTTAGATAGTCTATAATAGTTCATTTTAACACATATATAAATTTTATAATTTTTCTCCAACTAAATAAGAATATTTCTAAGAAAGAAAAAAAATTCTAAAAAAGCTTCAAGCTAAAAAAACCAGTGAGAAAAATTTAAATTTAAGTTGAGATCTCTAAAACTAAGATTTAGATATCAAAATTAAGAAAATGAATCACTTCTTCTTTCAGGATGATCCCTAGATAGGATTAATAGAGAGTTGTTGATAAACGAATAAAACCAAAAAAAGTATTAATAATATGAAAAGAGAAAGGAGTGTGTAAAATCTCCATTTCACTGAAATTTTCTCTCTCTCTTCCTTTCTACCAATATAAACTAATATTATGGAACCTACGACTGCAATTGATATTAAAACTGTAAAAATATACCAAACTGGTGTAACTACAATAAACAACAACCCTATTACACTTCCCCAACCGATGGATAAGCGTAATATCCTTCTTTTGAAGATTATATCTGGATCATCCGTTTGAGCGTACGGGATAATTAAATAAAGCAAACCAAAAATTGCCAATGCTAGTAAAACAGAATGAACTGGATTCAGGTAACCTAGTGAAAACAGAAATGGGAAGATTGATGAAATATCGGATATAAGAACACCAAAAAATATCCCCAGAAAAGCACTAATTATTGTCCAAATTACTTTGAAATGGATTTTTACAAAGTTGAAAACTGTTTTTAGAAAATTTATTATTAGTCGATTGATTTTTTTAAAGGTTTTAATAAGGACATCAACAAAATTGTTGAAGAGCTCACGTAATTCTTCCAACAGAAACACAAAGGGGTAAATAATAACCGTAATAACAAAAATAGCTACACTGATTCCCAACAAGTTTGAGGAAAAGAATATTATCAAGCTTAACAAAGAAAAAATAGCTGCCCAAAAAGCTAAGGCAATAGAGGAATGTTCTTTAAATGGTTTTATTATTATCCCTAAGAAAATTACAAATGTAAATAATGCTACACTTAACGTGAAGAACAAATTGAGAGACAGAATAAATCCTAAGGAGATGAATATATCAAAGGATAATAAGATTCCAATTGTTAAAAACGAAATTTTTCGAAGTTTTACCTGCTGTTTCTCATTAAATACACCAATTAAATATTTATCAACATAAGTTAAAATAAACAAGATTCCTACTGAAGCAAGCATCAGATTTAATGAATAGAATGGATTTAATGTTGCATTATATACCGGCCAAGTTATAAAATCTAAGTATAAAATATAGAGGAGAATTTTTTTAATCTTCTTCTTATTTGAAATTACATATTTTGAAAAATCTAACAGTTTAAAGAGGTAAGCTGTTTCAAATAGTAAGATAAAAATGAGGAGAGGTATAGAAGTAGCTAAATAGGAAAAGAAATATAGAAGATAAATCCAAATAAGATAAATTGTTGTAAAAGTCATTATGAAAACCCAAGAAAATACCTTGAGGTAATTAGAAACTTTTCCTATAAATTTCAAAACATAGGTATCAATAATCATCAAGATGTGAACCAGTAGACTTAAAAGTAAAAAAATTAATTGCAGATCGAGACTGAATATTAATAATCCTTGGAGTAAAAGGATAAATAAATTAGTATAGAAAATAATTCCTAAAACTCGTGTTATCTCTGATCTCCTTTTATCAATTAACTCTTTTTTATTTGGGTATAATTGATGCCATGAAACAAAAAAAGAATAATTGGTATAAAACTGCATTAACATAAACAACAGCACCTCCAAACTCAGTAATATTTGGAAAATTGCAGCTGAAGTATTTAAAATTATTAAAACCATTAATGAAATCACAAAGAAACTAAATGTATGGATTAATTGTGCATAGCCCCTCTTTATTTTCTTAAGTGAATAAATATCTAATAATGTTAATCCAAAAAATATCAACTGAGAAACCAAAATACTTTCAAAAATTCCTGTAAAAATAATTATCAACCCATAAAACAATAGACTCGTTTCAAAATACAATAGGATTATTAGTAATGAAAAAGCTCTTGTCAAGAATTCTGGTTTCCTTCCTTTATAGAAGAGAGAATTAATATATTTAATAGTTTGAAAACTAAGGCATGTTTCTATTAAAATAATTAAAATTGTTGAGAAAATATTTAAAATGTTGAATAAGTTGAAGATAGTCATGAAATTGATGGCCAATAATCCTTGAAACACCATTAAAAGAATCATCTCAATTGCTCTTTTTAACTTTACATCTTCTTTTATGAGAAAGTAACTCAAAATAAATAAAATTAGAAAAGAATTTTGAAATATAAGTAGGTAATATGTCAAATCACTCAACACTCCGAAGATTATCATAATTCCATTAGATATCAATGAACCTAAATAGAATGATCCCGAAATGAAGAGAATATAATATAGGATTACTCGCCCATTGGAGATCTTTTCTTTTGAAACGTCTAGGTGGGAGAGGAAATTGAAACATAGCTGATTTAAAAGCGATATTGTTACTATTAGTAAGAATATGTTTTGATGGTACATAAAGAAGAAAAAAGCTAATAAATTAATAAACGCACTTAAAGACCAAAAGCTAAACTTATCCCTCGTGGAATTTAGTAAATAATAGAAAAATCTTCTGTCGATAACATATGACTCAAAAAATATAACACCACTAAAAATTAGAGCGATTGAGTAGAAAATTATAATGGTATCAATGTGTGCATAAATCATAAAAAGTAGTAGGTTAATAATCATAGCTGTAGGAATTAGTAAGTATATGCCACGACAAATCTTATTGAAGTAAAGGAGCGGATCTCTTAATTTTATTTTAATTTCTGATTTTTCGATATATTTTAAACTAAATAATATAAAGATCGGCCAGATTATTAGAAAATCCATAATTTGATAGACAAAAATAATTTGATTGAATAAAAATTGATTTTGCAGAACTGGGACCAGAATTGAGATGAATAATGAGATAAATAGGGAATTGAGAATAAAACATGTGAAATTTACTAGCTTAATTTGATTTTTATCTTGAAAAATCTTCTTCATACTGTTCTTCATTTCTATTTTATCGTCCCCTTCATACTTCATTTCTTTTGTATCATCCCTTTCATAATTCTTAAAAAGATTAAATATTACTTGAAAAAAGGTGATATAAATTATTGAAAAGGTCAAAAAAGCTAAAAACCACAAGGAGAGAATTGCTTCAATTGATAAAAACAATTCAAAGACCGGTAATGCCAACGGAATAGGAATTAAAGACCAAAGGAAATATCTGTATTCAATAATTATAAAATAGAGAAAAATTACAAAAACCCCTGAAAATATGCTAATTAAAATATAAGGTGAAGCACCCAAGAAAACAGAAAACAATGATGTTATAGAGGATGATGCTCCAATTGCAACAATGAACAATGGAATTGCGCGATTTAGATGAAATTTTAATTTATATTTATTAAAGATAAAAAAGGAACATCCCAAAACGGTCAATGCTAAAAAGAAGGCAAATAATACCAATTGCGGAACTAAACTAAATGTATTAAATGTTAACCACGCGAAATTGAATATTAAAATCCAAGAAAGGCATAAATCAATTATTCTGTGTGATAATTTTATGGATTTTGATGAAAATAAGCTGAATCCTACTACCATTAGACTTATATTCACAGAGAAAATATAATTTTGAACTACTGACAAAATAACGAAATAGACTGTGATAAAAATACCGGTGAGAACTATAAAATAACTGATAATCAAGATAATCCCGATTGATCTAACATTTGGAAAAAAGGAATAAATAATCAATAATAACCCAATTACTAAGATATCAATTGAAATCGTCACTTCTAATGAAATTCCTATTGAAACTAAATAAAAGAGCAAAAATAAAGCATTGATGACTATCAGCGTTATCCAAAAAATAGATACGATCTTCCAATATTTCAATCCAATTAAGATGGGCATTAGTAAGAGAACCGTAAAAAGAACAAATAAAAGATTTCTTAACAAAAAATCACTCAAAAATAGATTTTGGGAAATCCAATATAACAGAAATAGACTTTCCCCCCAAACGATAAAGATGATTTTTAAAAAATGTTTCTTTATTTTAGCGTAGATAACAGGTAAGAAAAATAGGGAACAAATAATTATGGACAAAATTGATGAACCTGTAAACCCATTAGACCCAAAAAGACTTATAGAATCTTTAATAACATCAACCCCACTTAAACTTTTATATATAATTATAAAATTAACAAAAGGTAAAATGTTCCACACATACCAACCTGATTTCCAAATTGCCCAAGAAACTCTCCCCTGATAAATTCCCACGCAAAGATAGAAAAGAAAAACCCCCACGTTAATACTAAATATTATCGGTACCGGATCCTCAAAGGGTATAGAAAATGAAGAAACTATGAGGAAATACAAAAATGTGGGTATGCATAATATTATCGCGAACAGAACGAAATAAAATGATTTTTTCCTAAAATTTGCAGGAGCTTTGTTAAACAAAAACAAAAATACAAATCCTGTTATGCCTATTGTCAACGTAAAGGTAAGTATTTGGTTTAGCCCAACGTAAGGGAGTTGATTGTAAGGTGGTTGATTAAAGAGCAAGAAATATGATATGAAACTCATTAGATCAAAAACTGCTAATAAAACACAAGGCTTAATAAACCACTTATATAATACATTTTTCAGTCGATAGAAATAAATTCCCATGAAAAATAAAAATATAAAGAGTGATATCGTAATGTTGTAGATTAAAGGGATTAAAGAATAGGAGAACAGTACTACAAAAGACAGAAGAGAGAAAGTTGAATATAGAGTAAACTTTTCGAGAATATTATTTTTTTTAATATTTAGCCATATTGAAAAAAGTAAAACAATCGATAAGGCTGATAAATAAATTTGGCTATAATAACCTAACAAATTTAAATCAAATGAATTCACATAAATAAATCCACCAAACGGAAATGCTGTTATTGCTATAAACAATATATATCCTAGAATTAGATAAGCAAGAAATCTAAAGATGTTTATTATACTACGTCTCGATATAATAAGAATTAACGTAAAGAAAGAGAATATCGGTAATGGAAAATACATAAAAAATAGGCTAATTAGTAATAAGAAAGATGAAAGATAAAATCTAGTCAATTGCGTAATCGAATAATTTTCGATAACCGAATTATATCGCAATAAGCAGAAATAAACAAACAAAAACAGGTTAGCTATAATAACAGTAAGAGGAATAAAATTAGAAATATTAAATGAAAGAATGGGCCTTGTAAAATTATTGAAAAGATCCAAATATAGACTTAAACTTGAGATAATAAATAAGGCTAGAAGTATTTTTTTTGTAAAGAACTGAGCAACCTCTGAAATTATTTTCAATTTTTTGAAATATATTAGTGTTACAGGGCTTAAAATTGAGAAAATTAATATAAAGATGATTATCTGAGTTAAAATTGAAAGGGGAAGAACCACGGATATGAAAAGGCTCACAAAAATCTTAAATGAAAACCAAGAAATCAATTCAACCCAATTTCTAAGCGATTCAAATCTTGGTTTTATTAATTTTAACCTGATGAAAATTAAGCTAAATAAGAAAAATAGCCCAAGATACCACACGATATTTAATGAAGTTAATCCTGATGGGAGGAAGTTTAGAATAAATGTGATCTGAATTAAAGATACTAATAAATAAGAAAACGAAAAAACAATGCCATATAGAATACTTTCAAGTAAATAGTTACTGATTTTCAGTTCTTTAGAATAATCAGATAACAACCTTAAAGTATAGATATTTAACATAAAAAATGTAAAAATTGTCAAACTAAATGATAATTCTGTTAATAGATAAGGGAAGATCCATAAAGCCGTAAAAAGTGAAAATGAAAACCAAGCAAGAATTTCAAGTAATTTTAAGTGTTTTATTATCTTTTCTAATATTTTAAATTTTATACAAACAAAATCTAAGAATTTTAAAATAACAAACAATAAGATTAAGGTTAACACAGTAACCATGAAAAAATCAATTCTCGCTCCTAACCCTAAACTTGATATTTCTAATCCTACAAAAGTCGGGATTAAAACTATTAATCCAGAAAGGAGTAGACTATTAACAAATATAGTGTTTTTTACAAGATTTACATTAAAAAGTCGTTTTTTATAAGAAAATAAAATTGGGAGATAAAAGAAACATGATGCTGCAATAAAAGGAATAAGAAACCCATACATCGTTCCCGATAATAGCATAAAAATATAATAGAATGCCGTCGTTCCGGTCAAACAAATTTCAATTATAACTTGAGATTTTAAAACTCCTAGTTGGTATTTATCCTTCATCCCATAATGCTCTACTAAATAATAAATGAAGATTAAAAGGCTAATGGCTATATAGAATGTGAAATTCAAGAATGAAATAACATCTACAAGTTCTCCCAAGCGAAAATATAAATCCAACCCTAGAATACTAGGTATGAATGTCAGGAAAATGGCGATCAAGATGCAATCTATTACTAAAATCTTGCGTGTCAGATTTTCATATCTCTTCATTTTTATTAGATAGTAAAATGGAAAAAATAATATTGAGAATAAGCATAAGAACGGGATTAAAAATACATAGAAAGTGCTAAAGGTAAATAAAAACGAATAATAGAAAGCAGTACCAGCACTAAATATTAAGGTGGTTATATTAATTTTAATGCTCATTGAATTAGAAAATATTAATTCCTTTTTGGAGAATAAATTACCCAAAATAGTTATAACTAACAGTGATAAATAAATAGACAGTATAAGGTTATCATAAAATGCTAAATTAATTAAAATAAGAAAGTAAAAGAAGAAGAAGAACAATATAAAGAGTTCTACTGCCATAACATAAGAATTAAGATTAGAAAATCTCTTAAATATAGTCTCCTTTACTCTTCCTAATTTTAATCCAAACTTTAAATTTAGTTGAATAAAAATGGAAAAAAATAGAAAATCTAAAGCTAAAATTACAAAATTACTTAGAAAGGTAAGAAAGATTGCAACAAATATGTTGGTTATTAAAAACCAAAGTACATTATGATTTATTAGCAAAAATTGTTTTCGAGAAAACACCCCTAATAAATGATTAACAAATACAAAAAAAATCAGGATTGATGGTAAAATTAGTATCGTAAAACTGATAGTTGGTAAAATATTGACACTTAATCCTAAACGGTAGATCTCTAAGCTGATAATACTAGGTATTAATGTTATAAAAATAGCTAAAATTATGCAGTCAGCTATTAAAAATTTTCGCATTACATTTTCTTCTTTCTCTTCTTCTCTTTCTTCTTCTTTTTCTACTTTTTCTTCTCCGTCTCCTTCTCTTTGATCTTCTTCTCCTTTTTCTTCTTCTTGATATTTTTTTTCTAAGGGTAGGTGAATCTTCTTTCTATACATGTAGTATATTGGAAAAAATAAGATTGAGAACAAACTTAAAAAAGGAGTTACAAATACGTAGAAAGTGCTCAGAGTGTAATAGAATGAATAATAAAAAGCCAAACCAGCACTAAACATTAAGAATATTAGGTTAATTTTAAAGGCTATTGAGGCTGAAAATACCCGGTTTCTTCTTGAAAGTATGTTTATCAAAAAGGTCATCACTAATAAAGAAAAATATGATGAGAAAATGATTTTATCGAACCATGCTAAATCTATTAATATAACAGAATAAAATGAAAAGAAAAACAGAGCAAACAACTCAAGAGTCAAAATATAGGGATTTATTTTGACATAACGCTCAAATGTAGAATCCTTTACCTTTCCTAAATTCAACCCAAATTTCAAATTAAATTGACAAAAAATTGACAAAAATAAGAAATCTAAAGTTAACATAACTGGCAGAACAGTATTATTAAAAAAGACGAAAATTATAACTAGGAAGATATCTGCTATTAAAACCCATAAAAAGTAGTAAATTAATTGCGAAAAGTGCTTTCGAGAAAGTAGACCCAATAGATAATTTGCAAATATAAACAATATGAAAATTGAAGGAAATAATAAGCTAGACAGGAGTAGAAGTTTTAATGCTATAATTCCTTCAAACAAGGAAAAGCCCCTTAAATTAACCAGAATAAAGATAAAGAGCTCAATGAGGAAAACATGGCCAAATACACTAAACCGGAAAAGTTTTGAACGCTTTATGGAGAATACGCGAACAAATAAAAAGTAAAAGGAAACTAAGGAAATAATTGAAATCAATATTCCATGTAATAGAATGTTAGAAATGAATGTTACTACGGGATTTGATGGGAATATCGCTAATTCAAAAACAATTAGGTTTTCAAATGATGTATATCCGAAAATTGAATATGTTATAATAGTAAAACTTGCAATAGCCAAAAAATTCTGGATAATAACTATGTTTTCCTTTATGAAATACTTATTTCTTACAAGAATTTGTAGAGTGAAATAAAGTGATATCAAAAATATTATTAATTGGATATTTAGGAAAAATATATTTGAAAAAAGCCCAAAGGAAATTGCTATTAATATACTTATAGAATTTAATAGGTAAATATATTTACTATATTGTTTTGGGTACATTTTTGCTTTCTGTTCATAATAGGCAAAAATAAAGAAAAATGGTAAAACTATTAACAATATCCAGTGCACTCTTATTAGAAAACAAAAAAATGTTATAGATCCAATTAAGACTCCAGATAAAAAAGTATTATATTTTTGATATTTAATGCCTTGGGTGGGTATCTCTTCTTCAGAATCATCACTCTTCGTAGGATCTTTATAGATGCTAAGTAAAGAGTTATAATAATAGTTAATATAAAATAAAGTTTTAACGTAAATCAATACAAAAATGATACTTAAAAAAGAACCAGTCATTAATTCTAAACCTGTATATTGAACACCTGAAAGACCCATTATAACAAAGGGCATCTGAATTAAGAGTATGAAAATCAAGCTTGTAATTGAAATAACAAACCGCTGTTTATACTTTGTTAAATCTTGCAGAAACGGTTTATTTTCCTTAATAGACTTGTTAATCTCACGAGAAATTTTTCGCGTTACTGTAAATGTGATGAGATAAAATGCTAAATTATTTAATAAAGCGAAGAGCCACGAGAATTCTGTGAAAAAAGTAAGTGAAAGGAAAATGATTTGAGCAATGTAGTTAACGAAGATTATCAAATTATAAGGTTGCTTAACTAATATTAAGAAATTAGTAGCATGTTTGAATTCTCCCTCTGCCTTATTGAAAAAACCAATGGGCTGGAAACGATAGTAATAGTATACTATATTATAAAGAGGTACAAAACTTATTACTGGGAGCAGTAAAAATGAATCTGCGGGAGAAATGTATACAAAAATTGGGGTAACAATAAGTGCCAGAATAGATATTAAATAGACGATGTGAATCCGAGCAACCAGATTATTTTCTTTATTTAGAAAAAAGGGGTTTTTTCTATACTTATCAAAGGCTTTATAGAAAAAGAGTAATGCGAACATATACGTAATTACTGTAAAAGATAATTCTATGTAAAAATTCTGTTGAAAAAAACGAAAAATCAAATAACCTGTTAATCCTGTTGCTAATGGAGCTATAACTACTAAAAAACTAAACCACCAAATTTTTTGGAGAAATTCAGTAGCTTTCTTAAAGCTCTCTTCGGATTTATCGCTATTTTTAGATTTCATAACTCGATCCTATTTTTAATTGGATCTTGGGATTAATAGAAACTCAGATTAATAAATATATCAGAAATTTGATCGTCTTGATATAAAATGATTTTTATTTCTATTTAACTAATAGTCAAAAAATAACGGTAAACCAAATGTTTTAGTGGTAAAATTTAACGAATTACCAGCAAAACTATTTCGATAATTCAACATAATGTTAAGTTGATCTATTATCAAGATTTTAATCGTAATCAATGTACTAAGAATTCTTAATTATTTGAATTCCGGTAAATGAATTTTCTGCAACTCAATCATCTCATTAAACATGTTTTCCGCCATCTCAAAGCTACCAACATTAGGATCAATAGCTAAACACGCAATTGCTAGTTCTCTAGATTTTGTCAATACAGCTTCAACACACAAATCCTGTATTGTAGCTTCAATACGAAGTAATGCTGCAATGTTCTTAGGTAATATTCCAATCTTAACTCCCTGAACTCCTTGCTTATTCACAACTGCCGAACATTCAAGAATTAAATCCTGGGGGAGGTTTTGAATAATCTCATCATTTGGGATATTTACTGCAAATTCATAATAATTTTTGTCATTTATAATTTCCTCAATTATTGGGATTGCCCTCTCTCCTGAACGTCTTCTAAACAATATCCCCTTCTTAGGATATTTTCCTCCTTTAAGCAGTTTGTGATTGTTAAGAAATTTCCTATTAACATCTTGTCCCTCTTTATCATTTAAATCGATCCAATCCACCATATCTTTAGTTTGTGTGAATTCCTCACCAAACTGAAGAAATTCCCCTAAATGGTTATCCCCTACAAAAGGAAAATATCCAAATCTTTTGTAGAATTCAAACGTTAACTTGGAGAATTCAAAACGGTTTTCAGTTTCGGTAAAATACCCTAAAGCTTGTTTATTAAACATGGACATCAAATCTTGGCCTGTTATTTTGTTTTCCAAACCCAATAGAAAAGCAAAATGATTTAATCCGCCAATCTCCATTTTAAGTTGTCTTATTGGAATATTCAACATCTCTGGTAAATGCCTGTTCATAAATCTAATTTGATGACATAATCCGATAAATTTTAGGTTTTTTACGCTTCTTTTAATTGCTAAACAAACTCGAGATACTGGATTTGAGAAATTAATTAAGAATGCTTCAGGGCAAATTTTTTCAGCATCCTTAGCAATTTCTACAATTGGTGGAATAATCCTCCACGCATGAAACGTGCCTCCAGGGCCTCCACACTCACCTAAAATCTGATGTGAACCATGTTTTCTAGGAATTTCATAATCTTGTCTCCATAACGTAAACCGATCACCCACCTCTATTGAATTAATTATGAAATCTGCGCCTTTAAATGCCGTTGATCTATTAGTCGTCCTCTCAAGATTGAATTTATTATCTATTCTTTCATTTTCAGCTTGTAAAAGATCATAAATCATTTCTAGCTTTTCTTTATTGATATCATGAAGAACAACTGTAGAACCTGCCAAAACATCGCTTAGATAGATATCATTAAACATAGCAGGTCCAAAAGAAGTAGATCCTGCTCCTACTAAAACAATCCTCTTTTCCATGAGTTACATCGCTATTTCAAATATAAAAGTAATTAGGTAAATAAACGAAGAGTGAATTTAAAGAATTGTTATGAATAGTTAAAAAAATTTCATACAATTTTTACATATAAACAAAACAAGTGGGAATTATCTGGGTAAAATTTAAATATAACTTCTTACACTTTTTATTTGATGACACAGTATAATACTATGGATCATACTTTTGGTTTTACCACATTATTATGTGTAGTAAAGCCGGTTATTCGTAGTATTATTAAGAGAGAATAAATCGCTCCGACCTTTTTCTTATACTTTTTACTGATTTGTTCTCTGTTATGAATACTGTTCAATAAAATTTATTCGAATTAGGTCAAGAGTAGTCTTTATTCTCCTTCATGTCAAAAAAAAAAAAAAACGAGGTGAAAAAATGTTGGAGGAAGACCTAGATTCAATGGATCAGGTTTTAGATTATTATAAAAATTGGGATTCTTCTAAGGCTCCAGTTATGTTGGTGTTGGACAATTCAAATTTCACTGAAAATATTGAAAATGTCGACCAAAAGAAATTGGGGTATCTTAGAATGAAACATAATAAATCCTGATTCCTAATCGGATTTTTATAACCAATTTGAAAATATAAATAAAATTTTTTTTATATTTTTTTTTACCAAATCTTTTACCTACTTCTATCTAAAGCTCTTTATTGCGATATAATAACTTAGTTGGGGGCGGAACGTTATCTAAAAGTTCAGTAACATACCCAAACATATCTCTAGTATCATAATATACAAAACTAGTTGTCGGAAGAATACCACTAATCATCCGTTTTATTCCCTTTGAATCCCATTTCTTAAGTTCCTCATCAATATTTTCAACCAATATACCAACGTGATGAATTCCTCCCTCAGGATGCGTTTCCAGAAACTCAGAATAAATTGAGTTATCATCTAATGGTTCAAATAGTTCTATCATTGTGCCCCCAAAACTAGCAAATCCTACTTTAATTTTTAAGGGTTCAGTAAGTTCTTTAATATATGTATTGACCTTAACATCTGATTCAACAACAGGTATATGTGGCATTCCAAATAAATCTTTAATAATTTCTACTATTTTTGTAAAATCTTTATATATTACTCCTATATGATGTAATCCTTTAAACATGATCAATCACTTATCTGAAATATTTTTATTTCTCTTATAAATAATGTAGCTTATTAATTTCTATTATTTTAATAAAAATAATCAAAATTCCTTAATTAAATTAAACCTAATTATTTTAATACTTTTTTTATTTGATTAATGTTTCTATTCTCTCTAAAGCTTCTTTAATTCTTTCTTCAGGTTGGGTTAACGCAAATCTTACAAATCCTTCTCCATATTGCCCAAATCCTGTCCCTGGTGTGATTATTACCCCTATATCTATTAACTTTTTCACAAAATTAAAACAAGTCATCTCACAGAATTTCTCAGGAATTTGCGTCCACACATAAAAAGTAGCCTTTGGTAAATCAGTTTTCCATCCAATTTTATTTAACCCGTCAACAAGAAGATTTCTACGTCTTTCGTATATTTTTATGCTTTTAGCAACGATATCTGGTTTTTTCTCAGATTTATATTCTTTTAATCCCTTGGTCACAGCCTTCTGGATAAACATAGGACCACCAGAGTCGATTTGAGATTTAATTTTTCGTAAGCCTTCTATTATTACTGCATTTCCAGCAACCCAGCCGCAGCGAAAGCCAGTCATATTGAACATTTTTGAAGCGCTGTTTATTTCAACATGGTTATTATTTACTTGTAATATACTCGGAGCAATATAATCGTCAAAAGTAAATTCAGAATAAGGATTATCAAATACAATGATAAAATTATAGTCTTCTGCATAATCAGCAACTTTTTTCAAAAATTCTATTGGTGCTATAGCACCCGTTGGATTATTTGGATAATTTAAATACATTAATTTAGCTTTCTTAAGAATTAGTCTGTCAATTTCCTCTAAATCTGGAAGAAAACCATTTTCTTTTGTTAAGGGCATTAGATATGGTTTACCATCACAGAGCTTGGATGCACCATTAATATACACAGGATAGCCGGGATTTGGACATAATACTGTATCCCCAGGATTAATAAAAGCTCGTGCAACATTAGCAACTCCTTCTTTGCCACCCATCACATGTGTGACTTCTGTTTTAGGATTCAAATCCACTCCATATCTTACTTTAATCCATCGTGCAACCTCTACTCGGAAAAATTCTTCTCCCATACTCGACGGATAGTTCTGGTTATCTGGAATTCTTGCTTGTTCAACCATCTCCTGAACTATTATATCAGGAGTTGTTAAATCTGGATCACCTATTCCTAACGGGATAAAATCGATCCCTTCCTTGCGCTTTTCAGCAATTAGTTGTTCGATTTGCACAAAAATATATTTTGGTAAGCTTTTTACCCTTTCCGCGTACTCCAATTTCATATGGGTCACCTAATCATCATAAGTTTGTTAAATATGTAAACTAAATCATTTTTAAAACGATAAAAATTTTTTGTATCAATCATCTAAAATGCTTTAACATTAGGTACAAACTAAAAAAGGAGAATTGAAGAGAATTTTGTAGCTTAAGCTAAGTTTCCTTTTATAACTTTTTTTCATATTCTTTTGGATCTAAAGACGAATTTAAGAAAAAAATAATGATTAATATATCCTTTGAGAATTGATGAAAGATTTTAAGATTTAAATTTGATTTTTTTTTGAAATTGCATTACCTATAAAAAGAGAAACAACTAATTCTTATCTAATTTTATTAATTTAATTATAAGACTAGTGATTCATTATGGGTGAAGTAATGGAAATTGAACATTCAAAACTGAATATAGCCTCATACGGATTTGGTAAATTCTTAACGGAATTTATGGAGATGGCATTTACAGTTTGGTTATACTCTTTCTATGTAAGGACTATTGGTGTTGATTCATTGATCATTGGTTTAGCTGTAATAATATATGCTATTTGGAATGCTGTGAATGACCCTCTTGTAGGATATTTAACAAATCGACCTTTTAAATTCACTAAAAAATGGGGACGGAGATTTCCTTGGATAATAATTGGTGGTATTGCATATATATTGAGTTATGTTCTAATATTTACACCCCCAGACGTAGATCCTAACTCAGGAGCCTGGATTTTTTTTATTTGGTTCATTGTCTCTACAGCTATTTTTGATACTTTTAATTCCATATTTTTTGTTAATTTTGTGTCCCTTTTTCCTGATAAATTTCGTTATGTAAAAGAGCGTAGGAAAGCAACAGGAATACAAACTCCTATTGGTATAGTTGGTGTAGCTCTCGGTGCTTTATTACCTCCATTGATAATAGATAGTGGTGATTCTGCTACATTCTTTATTAACGCTGGATTAGTAATATTAATAGGAATAATAGTATTAATGCTTTCAATCCCTGGTTGTCGAGAGGATCAAGTTACAATTGATCGCTATCTCGAAAAACATGATACTGAAGACAGAACTTCATTCTTTAAAACATTAAAATTAACTCTAAAGCAAAAATCTTTCTTATTCTTCATAATTTCCTATACGCTCTACAGATCCCTTATAATATCTTTCCAAGCATCTATCCCATTTTTTGTTGAGTTTATTTTGCAGGAAAGGGCTCAAACGTTACTTTCTGCTGGATTTCTCGTTGGGGCACTAATCTCCTCACCAATATGGGCTTATGTCGCTCAAAAAACAGATAATAATAAAAAAATCATGTTAATAAATAGCTTTCTGTTGACTATATTCACGATTCCTTTTATTTTTCTTAATAGCGTTATCGTAGCATTGATAGTGATGATTTTTTGGGGTTTTGGTCTTGGGGGTTATTGGACAATGTTAGCACCAGTATTTGCAGATGTTATAAATGAGTCAGTAGTTAATAACCAAAAGCGTCAAGAGGGTGTTTTCAATGGATTCTTACAATTTTTTGGACGATTAGCTATATTGGTGCAAGCGATAAGTTTCGCATCAATACATACTATAACAGGATTTGTTGAAGGAGGAGGGGTTGGAGTTCAACCACCTTCAGCATTATGGGGAATACATGTTCATTTCGCTCTAATTCCCGTGATTTTTATGCTCATTGCTACACTAATCTTTTGGAAATATTATGATTTAACACCAGATAAAGTTAAACTACACCAAAATAGAATTATCGAACTTAATTTGTAATATAATAATTTTTGTTCTTTAAAACTCAATTTAAATTTTCAAAGTGATAATCTTTGTGTATTTGAAGTTCAAGCTTATATGATCTAATTCTATCTTGAATACGGTTAAGAGGTTTAGATTCATTCTGAATTCCATAATTTTTTAAGATCGCTTCTAAAAGCGATACATAATTCTCTAGCAAATCTATTCTTTCTTGGATTTTTTCTCCCATCTTTTCATCCCACATCTCTTACCAATAATATTAGTAATAGAGAACTCTAGGTTAAATTTTAGATGAGTCTTTGGATTTTTTGGATTTCACCTCAATTATATCCTTCTTTATGACATTTTCTCGTAATATAATTAAACTATGGAATTTTTTAAAATATAATTTAAAAGCAATGTAATTCATGATTTAGGGATTTAAATGGTCGATAAATTTTGGTATAAAGTAGCAAGAACAGTTGCAAAAGCAGGAATTTTTCCTTTTCCTGTAAATGAATATCTAATAGAAATTCTCCAAAATCTAGTAACTGAAGAGCAAGCTAAATTCATGTTGATCTTCAAAAAACCTTCAATGACACTTGAGCAAATCAAACAGAAAACTGAGATGGATGAAGAAAACATCCTTCAAATGCTTGATAAGCTAATGTACAACGGTATTATAATCGGGGCAATGAGTAGAAGCGCGGAAGTGATGGTTTACAGGCTTATGGGCCCATTTCCAGGCATATTCGAGTACACAAATTTAAGAGGAGAGACAGATGAGAAACATAAAAAGTTAGCACGGTTATTTGCAAAACAGTTTTCAGAATTAAGAGGAGGTACTCAGGCGAACTATGAGGCTACCATCAAAACGTTTAAATCTTTACCCGCAATTGATAGAACACTTCCCGTTGAACAAGAAGTAGAAGTTGGAACCGAGATGGTAATGCCATATGAACAAGTTAAAAAATACGTGGATGAATACGATGATATAGCTGTAGCACATTGTTATTGTCGCCATGCTAAAGACCTCGTAGATGATCCATGTAAATTAGGCGCGTCAAAGAAAAATTGCTTCCTTTTTGATAAGAGTGCTGTATTTGCGATAGATAAGAATTTTGGAAGAAAAGTATCGAAAGAAGAAGCTATGAAAATTTTCCGAGAAGCGGAAGATCAAGGGTTGATTCATAAGGTTATTCACGTGCATTCTGATATAAATCGAGGTATAGAAGCCATTTGCAATTGTTGCAAATGCTGTTGCGGCATTATCGGGATGTACCGAGGTGGATTTATGCCATTACACACTATATCTTCTTATCTTGCTGAAGTAGATGAAGAATTATGTGTGGGATGTGGAACTTGCATTGAAATGTGCCCAATGGAAACAATTTATGCTGAAGATAATATAGCCATTGTTAACACAGAAAAATGCATTGGATGTGGGGTATGTACTCGTCAGTGCTCTGATGATGCGATACACTTAAAAAGAACTGGCCCAAGAGATGTGTTTATTCCTCCTAAAAAAGTAGAAGCAAATTAAATAATTTGTAATTATTCGCCTTTCTGATACAATTTCAAAGGAAATTGTGAAAAAATGTAAATAGGTTCAACTACAGAATATAACCTTCAGTATCATTAATCAAAATGATCTTTCCAATATTCTCTGAATTCTTTTGTATTAATTGCATCAGGATCGGGATAATCTTTAAATGAAAATTTAAGTTTAACCGGTTTTGAGACTTCATCCCCAAAATACCACTTAGGATTGTTGTTATAAGGTTCTTTTGGTCCTGACAAACAAAATGGTCCAGGTATATTAATTGGTCTGGGCATTCCGAAGCACAGGTATAATCCTGGTTTAAGTCTACGGATTTCATCTATCATCCTTTCTTGTCCATAAAAACTTTTAAAAACATCATATTGCATTCTGAATATTGGTTTTTCGTCTATTACTGAAACACCTATATGAGTTGCGAATCGAGAATGATAAGCTTTTTTTCCATCGATGATCCAAAAATTGTATCCTTCCCCTCTAAAACCTGTTCTTTCTTCTGTAGGAGTAGGTGTGTACGCCTTTCCTAACCAGCGACCTAATTCTGTTTTATACATATACCATTCTCCGTACTCTAAATTCTCACCTAGTAAAGTAGCAGCATATTCACCATTTAATTCTTCAAAATCTGGGGGAAATAATGTTTTAAATAATTCAACACATTCATCACGAGTCAATTTCTGTAATTTTTCAACCGACCAATCTTCGGTAGATTTATTATTTGACAAAGTCATTTAAATTACCTTTTTTTTCTAAAGAACTACTTTCTAGAATTAAAAATATCTAATAACTAATAATAGCTTTCAATTTAAAAAATATTATCTTTGTAATGCATTTTAATTTTATTATCTAGAAATTTTCATTGAATTCAGACTTTGAATTTAACATTTGAGACTTTTTTTGGACTTCTGAACAATACTTTTATTTCTATTTACTTTAATTCCCTTAATTACTCAATTCAAATTGAATCAACATTAGGAGTGAAAAAAATGAGTGAAAAAAATTATGTGTTAGTCGAAGAAAATGATGAACAAACAATAACAACAATTAAATTGAATCGCTTAGAGAAAAGAAATGCGTTAAATTGGGATGTTATAAACGGTTTAGAAGAAGCAATTGAAAAAGCAGAACGTTCAACTACAAGAGTTATTATTATTACAGGGGCTACGGATTATTTTAGCGCGGGAATTGACTTGAAGACTCTAGCAGGTCAAGACAGTTCTGGAGGGGAAAGAGGTCCTGATTTGAATACACCACCCCATTTCCGATATTTCTTAAATACGAGATTTCATCCTTTAGTATTAAAGATTGGGAAAATTGAGAAGCCATCCATCGCAAGAATTGAAGGATTCTGCTTTGGTCTTGGTTTTGAGTTAGCACTTGCTTGTGATTTCCGATTTTCCCTAGAAAATGCTAGCTTCAGTATGCCAGAAGTTAAGGTAGGAATTATTCCTGATGTTTCCGGGACAACAAGACTTACTCGTCTCTGTGGTGTATCGCATGCTAAAGATATCGCATTAACCGGTAGGATTTTTGATGGCATTGAAGCATTTAGAATGGGTGTAGTAAACGGTGTAGCAAAAAGTAGAGAAGATTTAGACGCATTGGTGAAAAAATACTCTGACGAATTAATTGGGAGTGCCCCTTTAGCAGTAGGTTTAGGTAAGAAGCTAATTGATAATATTTATGGCCAAAATCTTGAATTTGGTTTAGAATTGGAGGGACTTGTAAATTCTCAACTGTTAACTTCAAAAGATTTTATGAACGGTGTTATGGCTAGAATTCAAAAGAAAAAACCAGTGTGGCAAGGGAAATAAAGATTATCTAGTGCAAACATTAATATTCTTAAAATTAAGGTGGAAATAAAGAAGTTGTTACAATTAAACTCGACTTGTTAGTTCAAAATAGTAACTTACCTCGATTTATTAGTTCAAAATAGTTTTGAATAATTTTTTTATGATTTTGTTTCGGTCGAATCTAAAATTTGTGCCAAACTAATTTAATTCTTAACTTAATATTTCTAAAATTTTTTTTTTTTCTAAATGTTACTTTGTGCAATAAATTAGAAGAAAAAGATACAGTGGGAAAGATAAAAGCTATTCTCTTCCCAAATTCTTCCTGCTATTATGATTCTCTGAGAATATAATCAACAGCAAAAGAAAAGGGAAAGTTTAAGAATTAATTTGATTAAACTTCTCAATTAATGAGTTACGTAAATTTTCAGGCTGTAACTGGAGTTCCTCATTCAGCCAAATTTGTAGTTTAACTTCATCCAATTTTTTTTCTAGTCTTATATCATATGCGATTTCCGACATTATTTCTTCTTCTGACACAAATGAGTTACAATGGAACTTATATTTAAATTAATTCTTTTTGATCAATAGGCATTAATGTTAATTATTAACCCATTAATATTCCACAGATTCGTAATTTTGAACCCTTATAACTCATAATTTAGCAAAAATTGAAAAATAATTTTGCATATTCATTTCTAAATTATAAATGATTGAATTTTTTACCACAAATTTGTTAAAGATTAATAACCCATTAATAAAATTTGTGAACTATATAGATCTATAGAAATAATTAACATTCTGCTTAAAAGTCATGAAATTAATACTTAATAAAATAGCAATTATTTTTGATTTAAATGAGAGAGATAGAGGAGAAAGAGTTAAATAAACTAAACATAGATGATTTAACTCATTTATTTATGGACGCGATCAATGAGCAAAACTTAAAGCTAATTGAAGGAATTGAGTTTCTTGTGGAGGAGAATTTCGATAGTTTTGAAAGAAATTTACAGTATGTTATAGAATCCGTTTCTGAAGTCAGAATTAAAAAACGGTTTGAATCTAAAATATTTAAGTCAAAATTAATGTTTTCAAAAGCAGATAGACTAAAACTCTTTGCTAAAATCAATGAAATTAAAAACATCGGGGAATTTATAGCCAACAAATTACTCCTTTATAGAGCTGTATTCCCGGATGAAAAATTTAAATTACAAATTCGAAGTGTGTTAAAATCTTTAAAATTAATTTCAAATAAGCTTTCAAATGCTGTTAAATTAATAGGATCTGATTTAAGTAAAGCTCATGATATTTGTGAAGAAGTCAAGGAAGAACGGCGAAAGATGAGAAAAGAAGAATGGCAACTTATAAATCGACTTTATAATTACGAGATGGATTATTTGTCGAGAACATTCATTTATATTAATAAAGTAATTCATTGGTAAACTCATCACTAAATATGCTTCTAGAATTATGCGAAATGAAAATCTCCGACGGGGATCTTTTCGTGTATTCCTTTATTGACTCCTCAATTTCAAAAGTGATTTTGCTTTGGATATTTCCTTTCTTTGATAATTCTTCCCAATATTCTGGCGTTTTGATCTCAGTCATCTGGTTAGTTCACCCTCACCTGTTATGATCCAATTTCCAAGATGTTCCAGAAAATGTGAAATACTCATCTTCTTAGAAAGTCCTTTTTCCTCTAAAAATCCTTTAAACCAATTGTTAAAATTTAATTTTTCCATTCTTTCACCTGTTAATTTTCTATAAAACTACGACTGATTACTATTAAGAATCTTTCCTTTTTTCTGCTCTTTGCTTAATCCGGTACTGAAGATCTTGAATTTCAGCAATAAAGCCAAAATATTTCTTTCTTTCATACTTTGCTGACCTAAGCCTTTTCCCCTTATTTCTCCTCTGATAATTAGCGTTTTCTTCTATTAAGCTGGAAATACCTTCTATTATCTTATCAAGCTGGACTAAATTCCTTCTTGAATATGCTTTATGCATTAGGTTGTGGAGGCTTTCTAACCACTTATTTTCTGTTCGTAATTCAGTCATGTTTCTCTTGATTTAGAAAGAGTCTTTCTTATATATGTTAGATAAGAGTGATGATTTTTTGAAATTGAAAGATTTTTGAATTGAATTATAAAAGAAAGAGTACCTTCTAAGGATAAAAGAATAAAATAGGTAATACTAATAAATCTGAATTAAACTGAGAGAATTGGGACACATATTCCTCAATTAAATATTCAAATGATTATAAGGTTTGGAAAATGAATTTAAAAAAAATGTAGAATGGTATAAGGTTCGGAATTAATGTTTTTAATTATTACAAAATCACTCCTGTTTTTACTATAATGATAATCTACCATAAAATTCTCAAAAGTCTTATTTTCTGTTATTTCAATCATTTTTAACACTTTTTAAATTTGAGACAAACCATTTTTTTTAAGAGAATTAAGTGCGTCTTGAATCAACATCATTTCTTTTGCATTTGCATCTACTCGATTTGATCTAGTAGCCTTTCTTTGAGTTCTCTCATCTCTTCGGAGTGAATCCCATTTTATCTTTAACTTTAAGCTTTCTTTTGTGCAGTTCTCCAATTGTTTGAATAGCATTTCTTTTGTATAGGACTTGAATAGAAGGGTTATGTTTTGAATTTTTTTTTCTTTACTTTGACGATTTTCCTGTTCAAGTTGGAATTTTAATCGCATGTATTTTTTCTCAAATATCGGCACAAAATCCTCTAAATCGGAATAATCGAGTAGATTTGTGGCTCGTTTTATCCCCGTTTCTAAGATTGAAATACATCGTTTATACAGGATTCCGTGATTGTTTTTTATTAGCTGTTCTGCTCTATCAATTAGTCTGGACTTGCTCATTATTTATTTCATCAACCTTTGAGTTTGTCTTCAATGCTATTTATGACTGTAACCATTTAATTGTGTTTGGGGGCAGAAGATTTTATGATTTCAACTCAACTCATCAAGTATAGCCTTGAGAAGCTGTCTTCCATTCTCGGTGATAATGAGCCTTTAGGGGAATTAGTAACTGTTATGTTCATTCGGAGTGAACTTCAAGAAAAATAAAAACTCTTTAAGAAAAAAGAAGGTGACGCGAACATTATAGGAGATATTGAGAAAGAGTTTTAAGACAAAAATCCAATTCCCTATAAGATTTATGTTTCACCTAAAAAATATAATAGTTTAGGAAATTAAATTGTAAATGGGCGAAAGAATTACTGATTTTCGTAAATTTGTCAATAACTTAAAGATTATGAGAATTTTAATTATTTATTAAAAAAGATAAAAAAATTGTGGTAATATAATTGATTATGAAGGAAAAGTGTGCAGGGGGTGTGGTCTTGGGTTATCTAGAAGACTAAGGTTGGTAGATAATACAAGAGTTACTACAATAATAAATGATGATTTAGAATTATTATAGAAAATTTTAAAGGGTTTTATTTATCCTTTATACTTATTTTTCCCTACTAGGATGGCTGTTAAGAAGGTTTCTGAGTTTTATACATAGATCAATAGCTAGATGTCCTGCATATACGCCCTTCTTTAGATAGGAAGATCCAGTTTTGAGTAGAACGTTGGCAAATTTTTCGTTTTTAAGTTCAGAATTCGGAATCATAATTTGTTCAGACAGTGTGTGGAATATATATTCAATTTCAGAGTCATTTAGATAATCCAAATATCGTTCGTCTAACAAGTAAATAGTTACAGGAAGATATTGATCTAATATACGTTTCGCTATCTCTTCTTTAAAAACTTGTTTAGCTTTAGGATCTCCAACATCAACCAATTTCTTTAGAAGTGGAAAAGATAAATTACTGTGAAGAATTCTGGAATCATATCCGAGTTCATACCATACTTGGAGATTTGAGCAATGAGCCCAAAATATAGACTCGGGGGAGATGGGGGTGGGAGGACTAAAGAAGAATTCTAATCGACTATCTAATTTTTCCGTCGCCTCATCGATTGAATCAATTTCTGATTGTAGGGGATTTTCTTGAGGATTATTTAACATTATATACATACATTGTAAAAAGGGACTATTATCAATAAAAATACGTGTTGACTTCTTCCCTAATGTTGCATTGTCGAGTAATTTTAACGTTATATGTTTGTTTATCTTAAACTCCTGTAATACTTTATCTTGTAAATCTGGTGATTTGCTTCTAGATATTTCGGATACGGTTTCGTGTTCTACCATAAAAACTCTGTGTTCAAGATCAATGTCCTCAATCATACCTAAATCGTTCAATCCTAATGCAATAGGCGGCTTTCTAGGGCGGGGACTCATCAATGAAAACTCTTCTTCGAAATCATAAGTTTCGGATATGTTCGCATTATGAAGCCAAGCAGAACTATCCCGTTCTTTTTTTGTCAATGAAGCCGTTAGAAGTTGGACATATATTGGTCTGGTGTCATTAAAGTTAAAGTCGGACTCTGGTAATTCTATAACGAAACAATCTTGATAGGAATCTTCTATTAAAGCCTTTAACTCAAAACTAACCTTGCCTTTTTTTTTAGTGGAAGTCTCATCCTCAAAATAAGAAAAACCGTAAAAATCTCCGTTAAAGAGAGCTATAGTTTTTTGAATTGATATATCAAAAAGAAATTCTGTAGTTTCTCTTAAAATTTCAAGGGATTTACTTATTAACAGTGGTACGTCAATATTTCCTTTCCCTACAGGTTGAAAAGTAACTCGACCGACGAGAAACCTCTCTGGATTGAAAGGTTGGAATGAGGAAATCGTTATCCCATAGACAAACTTTGACTGCTTTCTCTTTAAACCGTCCACGTTTTTCTTAAACGTATCTAATAAGGTGGATTTTATAGGCAATTTCGATCATATCCGAATATTTTTATACTCTTGGCTGCATAGTGATTAATGAAGTTACATATTAAAATTTAGCTATAGAAACTTTTAAGTATCTTTCATTAAACTTTTTACCATTCTTTCGTTAATCCATTGGTAGGCGATGCCAAAATTGTAAAAGATAAAATGTAATATTTCATGGGTTATAGTACTACACCATTCTTTTGCATTAATATCAGTGCTACCTCCTAACAACATAATTATATTTCTGGAAGGGTACGTAACTCCATTATAATCCTTCTGATAATACCTTTTTTGTTCTAAGCAAGAGCAATCAAACTCTAGCATATATTTTCTATTTATTTCATCTAATACCTCCAACAAAACACCTAGTATTAAATTTTCAAAATGACATCTCCCATCCGTTTCCTTTAAATCCTTAACAACATTATGTAGGATATCTTTCCCAAACTCAGCTTTAAACCTTTCAAAGAGATGTAGGACTAGTTCTAACATCTCTTGATCACATCCCAATATCGTAAGGAGTAATTCTAACGACTTTTTCTTCAATTTTGTTTTCATATTCTATCTCTTTTTTGATTTATACTGAATGTATAGAATTGTAACCTATCATATTTAAAGAAAAATTTTAGCTTGAATTTTACTTCACTAATTTTCTATGTGGTAAATTTATTGAGCAATACCAAGCAATTTCTTTGGTTAGATAATCGAACATTATTCCTGCTTGGTCACCGAATTTATCGTAGTTTCCATTATGATCTTTGCATAATGCATAAGGATCTTTACACCAATTTTTAAACCGTGAAATAAATAAAGAGTTACAAGATTTAGAAAATACATGGTCTACAAAAAATATCTCTTCCAATTCTCCCTTCAAGTCTGTTATCCTTTTCATGTCTTCCTTACTAAAATCGATGCTTGTACCGTCTCGTTCAAACTTATACGTTTTTAGAACAAAATCTATTATGCGTCCGTCATTGCAAATGTCTTCATAATTGTCAATTATGATTTTTAAGTGTTCTATAACATCTTCACGAATAAGATCTCCAGGATTCCAATCGTCATATGAAACTAACCAAGATTTAAATCGGTCTATCAATTTCTCTGAAAGGAGCTCAATATTATCCTTTTCTTTATAATTCTCAAGTAAGTGAGTAACATCCTCTTTTAGGGATCTTATACTATGATTCTCTAATTTTTGAGTTACATCTACCATAATTACATAATAGATATGGAGTTTATTAATTCTGCGTTAAGATCTAAAGCTATTTTCACCTTATCTTTCTTTCATAATTTAATATTATAATACTCTTGAACTTTTAAACAAAAAACTTCTTATTTTTCGGAAGCGCTACTATCTCATGTAAAAAGCTCAGCAATTCTTGATAATCTTCATAATGTCTTTCAAAATTTTGTTCTGAACAATTATCTGGGGGAGACTCCAAAGAATGTCTTAAACTATCAAACTCCACCTTTAGAATCGGTTCTTCTTCAAGAAATTCCAAAATCTCTCCGTAAGACGTAACAATTTCACTTAAAAACTCCAAACAATCTAGATACTTATCACACTGCGCCTCAAACTTATTTTCAGATAGGTCTTCTAAAGAGTTTCTTAACCTATCAAACAATCCTTCTAAGATTGGATGTCCTTCAAGAAATTTCAAAATCTCCTTGTAATTCTCTAAGTTACTAATTTTTAAACCCTCGTTTCAAATAATTGTCTTTTCTAAAATTTAAATATATTAAGAAGATAAATAGATACTTAAGTATTTAAAGTTTTTAGTATTTCAAAGACTAGTCTTAAATAACTCAAAAACTAGTATTGGAAAAATCAAAAACTAGTTTTAAATATTTCAAAAACTATACATATTATAGTCAAATCTATTTTATTTGGTTTTATTGTTAATGAGTAGTACTCGAATGTGGAATGCGCTTAGAAGTATCGTAATATTAAAACGGCTAGATATTGAAAGATTTACTACTTCTCGAAAAATAAGGAATTTATTCCCTGATTTGTCTCAAGATACCCTTTATTCAAAAATAAATGCTCTTGCCAGTTTTGGTTTTATTGAAATTTTAAAAAAAGGGGGTGAGTTTGGGGGTGATGACCGGAGAGAATATAAGTTGACCGTTGAAGGGAAGGAGCTTCGGGACAAGCTAATACAATATAATATTGAAGTTTTGAGCCCTGAGATTGAAAAGATTTTGAAAGCGAAAATAAGAAAAATTGAGAAGCCACTTATTCAGGATAAAGAAGAAAAGATAATTGATTTTATTATGGAATTTTCAGAAGAATGTAAGGGAATGGTAAATAATGAAACATTAAAAGGACAGCAAGCAGTCCTTAGAAAATTGCTGGAAAACTCACTTTGATAAGTAATATTTCTTTAAATAACTAAAAAGTTACACAAGATAAAGAATGGAAAAAAGCAAGTACACGATAAATCAAAAGGGATAATAATAAAAATGTCCGAATTACAAATTTTGGAATTGGGTTATAGTTTAGAGCTTCTTCCGTCTAGTAGTTCAGAATGCGCGTCTGGTGGTGCTCTAACCTTTCAACTCAGACTGGAAGTAATCAAGGAATATTTAAAAGCGTTAGGTCTCATGGGAATATATAATTCATTAGATATTTTTGAAGAATTATTAGCAAACAACGATCCTGCTACTTTTATAAAGCAAAACTATGATAAATTTAATGTAATGAGAGATGCTTGCAGTGAATTAGTTCATGATGCTTTGACAAATGAATAAAACCGAGAAATCGTTAAATTGGGTATGATCTTAGGACAACACCAACTTTATATTGTAACCAATACCCCACTTAAAGAACTTACAGTCAATTATCTGTTAATTAAAATGTTACTTAATAATTTACTAGAAAACATAATGGTACCTGAAACTACAAAAAATGATTTGGTAAACTATCAAAATAACACGAAACTCACAACTTTAGGCGAAGTAATTGAATTAAAAGAAAAAATTTCACGGTGGTTTCAAGATATAAATTTTAGAAATTAGTATAATGAGAAAAGATACACCAAAAAGAGAGGTGTAAACCATAGCTAAGGCAAGAATGAGGGACTAAAACTATATGACAATTTTAAATAGTTTTCTCCAATTTTTTAATTACGGGATGGTTTTTTAACAAGGAAGACAGCTTTCCACGAGAACTTCTACATTTAATGGTCTGAATTCTAGTGGCTATATCACCTATAAAATCCGATGTGGCAAGCACTGAATTAGGATCTAAATTATTAAGAAAATAGACGAGTTTTTTACGTATCATGTCGATATATTCTTTCAGAAAGAGGGTTCTATGAAGGGCTGTAAGCATCATATGAAGACCCCCTCCCACCTCAGAAATATCATCAATCTCCTCTAACCCCCCTAAAGCAATATTTATTATCCTAACAAGATCACTTCGTTGCTTTTGAATAACATCTGACTGACAAATATTGATAAAAATACCGGTGATAACACTTATCCTTTTATATTTATCAAGAAGCGCAAACTTACCCACCAGTTCTGCAATTATTAAGGAATCGAGAGAAGTATTTCGTTTACGATCTATAATTTGACAGAAAATATCAGGCCAATCTTTAGCATTTTCTTGGGTTATTTGAGAGGAAATTGAGTGAATAATGAGATAACTGCTACTATTCTCATCATCGAGAATTCTACGAGAGCAAGCTTCAGAAATAAAGAGTTTTAATATCTTAAAATATGTTTTCTTTCTCCCTGCTGTGAAAAATGCTTTGATCCCATAGAGAAAAAAATGTAGAAATTCCTGATTATCCAAGATTTTAAAACTTCTTTCGATCTCCCCATACATGTATGAAAGCTTGTATATGTTAGAAATATTATAGAGCTCATTTTTATAAAGAATTTTTGCTTTTCTAACTCCCAACAAGGATAATTCGATTAATAAGGGAAAAAGGATAGCCGGTTGATGTTTCATCAAAGATGTAAAATTAATATTTTTTAAAAGTACTGAACGTTCTTCAAGAGTCAGATATCCTATATACTTTTCTTCCAATAAAAACAGGAGAGTAGGGGGGTATCCGCTCTCAAACCTCAAACCGATCTCCTCTTTGAATCTTCTTTTAGCCATTGTATCTCCCGCTTCTACTAATTTTTTTAACAGAGGAAACGAAATATTGGAATGAAGGAGTCTTGTATCATAATTATTATCCGCCCACGCTTGTAGGTTAGAACAATGACCCATAAATTCAACTTCAGGAGGTATTCTATAACTAACCTCATCTTGTTGATGTGGCCACCCTAAATTGAAAGCAATTTCATCAATTGATTGTATTTTATCATACTTGGGTGCATCGGAAAAGGAAATCTCTACTAATAAAATTGCGCATTGAGTAAATAGTTTATAATTTACATAAATTCTCGTATGTTCATCTTCTAACCTTACCGTAATGTGCTCATTAATATGAAATACAAACTGCTTCAAAGAATCAGGAAGTTCTTTTAATAATTTAGAGTCGATCCAAACCTGACCGCAGCATTTACATTTAAAGGTTGCTGGTTGAGTTAGCACAGCTTTAATATCCTCTGAACCGCATTCACAACATATCAATCTACTCATAACACCTTTTTTAATATCATTTCCACTTATAATTAAGAAGTTTAACTATTCATTGCCATTTTTCATGGTCTCTCAAGATTTTAAGGTTTCTCAATATCCAAAACCTTGAACTTTATCATTAAATAAAATCCAAAGTAGAGATCATTACTTTTCCCATAAGTTAGTGCTGGTTCTCCGGTAATATCATCAACACCATCGACATTTTCATCAACACATTTATTTAACCATATCAATTCACTTTCAAAGCCTTTCACTTTTCCGAGTAAATTATTATACAAACCTAACATTAACCCATTAGGAAAAGCATCGACGACTGAAATGACAGTTACCCAAACTTGACCATCAAAATAAGGATTTTCCTTATCATAATTTTTGTATTTGTCAGAAACCCATACTGAATATTTAATCTTAACTAGGTCATTATTCTCAACCACGACAGGTTTCGGGAGAAAAAGGGGGACTACCATAATTAATAACGGAATACATAGGAATAGGAGAATTAGTCCCCAATATTTTCGCAGAGGGCGACTTTGAAAAAGATGAATACCCCTAAATCTGCCTTTAATTGTCTGGCGTGGAACTCTTCTTCTGACTTTTGCAGGATCAAACGGTTCGATCATTGGGAACCGTATTAATCTTCTTCCTTCTTGAATAGAACGATAAGTAATAATTATCTTCTCTTCTTTTTCTAATTCTGAAATCAAGCCCCTAAGTAATTCTGAATATGCCTTCATAGCTCCCGATTGATACCCATTGTGGTTAAAGAATTGAACTGCTTCCGGTAAAGAAACTTCAATCCTTTTTAGAGGAATTTTGGAATTTCTACCTCCAAGATGTTGTTGAATATAATTGAACACTTGTTCTTTGGTGATTTTAGGGATTAATATGGAATCTTTGGGTAGTGATCTTTCCTTTTTTAAACTAAATCGTCTTCTTCTCAACGTATTCTCACTCTTTTTTTCCTCTTAATCCTTATGATTAGGATAAGTAAAGTAAAAAAATTTACCTATTAAATGCTGTTTTTATTTGAAGTAGTTTCTTCCTGCTTACTTCCTTAAATTTCTTTAATGTCATGAGTTCAGGGTTAGGATGCTTCTTTAAGAATCTGGAAATATATGTTAAATTCTGCACCTCACCTTGTTTATCTTCGATTACTATCATTCCAAGCGTACACTTTACACACACATACACTTGTATTAACTTATCTTCACCTATTCTCTTTTTTGGCATGGATGTTCACCTTTTTATAATGAAATCTCACTCACTTTTATTCGTTCTTTGTTAATACCATTTCGGATCTCCCGAAATAGCTTTTTATAAGCTTTATTCTCTAAATCTTTATATAATGTGGAAAACATATTAAACTGCCCCTGAGCTTCTAATAATACGCTTATAGCTTTACTTTCTTTTTCATCATAGTATAACTTACGGGCAGTATCAATCATAACCCGTATTTCCCTTTCTCTTATTTTATCCTGGCATAAGAACTTAAATTGCACATTCTTAACAAATATTTTGGTATTTTTAATGAGAACTTCTTGTTCTTCTAATTGATATAATTTCAGTAATTTTATTGCTTTATCTATATATTTAATTGCTCTCTCATAACATCCGAGTTCATAATTAATCATTGCCCTAGTTACAAAATTATCATAATTATCTTTCCTTCCAAAAAAGATTAAATCTGTTTGAAGCCTTTCAACCTTTTTAGTAGTTTTAAGTCTCAGCTGGTGAACCGCGACAACGTCTTGGTCTTTTAGACTATATTTTAGAAACTTTTCTGATTGCATTACCGCTTGTTCAAATTGCCTATGAGTTCTTATTTTCGTGGTATAATTCTTTATAGTTTTGTATTTTCCTAACCATTTTTGAGCAATTGGGTCTTGAATCAAATCAAAAATTCTGTCTCTATATATCTTAATTCCTGGTACTAATGATACATTCTGAGTTTTCTTAAGAAATTCTCTCCCTATATTAATTGCTAAACCAAAATTGCGGCGTTTCTTCAAATTTACGATTTTAGCAAAGTCTTCTTTATAGACACCCTCCCAGAACAATTTAGTTGCGATATCAAATTCTTTACGAATTAAAGCCTTGCATTTTTCAGTTATATCAGTTTGAGGATAATTCTGTAATGAAGTAAAAAATGAAGTGCATTTATCTATTACAACTGAAAATTGTCTTTTTTCTAATTGCTCACTCAGATTTCTTCTCAGCACAGTTGTGTCTTTTTGTATCTTTCTATCAATTTGATTAAGTGTTTGCTTGATTCTTTCTTGGATAATTTCCATGAACTGCTTTCGCATCTTAAAGATTTTAGCATTTGATGATGCGATAATCAATATATGATACGCTGAAAGAAATTTACGGCTCCGAAATTTTCTATTAGCACTCCTTAATTGAAGTTTAACTCGTAATCTCCCAAACTTTGGCTTAAAATACTCTGCAACTTTTGATACTTCAACTTTAATCTGTCTTATTTTATGCTGAACTCCATCAACAATTTTTTTAGGTGAAATCTTTGACATTAACAATCCCTGATTTTTTGAATATTTAAAGAAAAAAAGTATTAATATTATTAGTCGGGGTTAACTTTGTAATTTTCAACTAGGGAAGTTCTTTTACATTTAATTAAAAATTTTTAAATTCAAGAAAATTTTACTAATTAAATACGACATTAATCGAACCACAAGATCATATGCAAAATTTTTTCTTTATATATCCCAATTGTAGTAATAAGAATTAGAAACAACAAAAGAAGAACTATGAAAAAAGGTGATAAATATCGATCTATTGATTGATTACTATGAATGTAATGATTATCTTTCTATAAAATTTGAAAAGGATAAGATATACGTGTTTGTAAAAGATATGTTGTTAGAGTATGTATCAAACATGATTAATGAGTCTATTGGTCTTGCCATTGCTAGTAGAATAGGAGTAACCTTCAGAGATTCTTTTATTACATATTGCATGATGCTACAAAATTGGGTTAATAATGATTACAATACTGATATAATGCACTATAGTATAACTCTTCATATCTTGAAAGAGCTGGTAAAAGCGGGGGAATCGCGTGCGATACAAGTATACAAAGAAGAGATTGCAATTCAGTTTAGTAAGGAAAATGTAGAGATAAGAAAATTTTTAACAAGTTTTAGCTTTTTAGGAGACTTGTCAAAAAAAGAAATTCAATTACTGATTCACAAATTTACTTTTCTAGATTTTTTACCCCTAATTGAAACATTACTCTGTTCTAAACATAGCAGCTTGTATTTTTCCTATTTTGAAAAAACCACCCCAGATTTACACAATACTAACCATGTTGACTTATTATTTTCAGTAAGTAGTTCAGTTGATGATCCTAAAAGTGGCGCTGCCTATTTCATAAGAATCTTAAATTCTCTAGATAATGCCATGCTATTGTATGTAAAAAATGAAAAAGAATTATATCCTGATGTCTGGAAAATGATCATTTCCGAATTTTCGATGTTTGAGGAGTTTCAAAAAGCCAAAATCTTTATAAAAAAGATATTAGATTTTATTCCTGGAAATATTAGTGCCTTATTAGAATTAGGGAAGATTTACAAATATTTAAATGAATTTTCTAAAGCTCTAGGTATTTTCAATCATATCCGCACTCAAGATAATAAGAATCGAAAGGTGTTAGTTGAAATGGGGCACCTTTATGCCAGAGAGAGAAATTATATCAATGCGATGCAATTATTTAAACAAGCACAGAAAATAGATTTCTCCTTTGATTTTTGTTTGCTACGCTTAGGGATGTTTTACATGGATCATGGGAGAATAAAAAAGACTCTCAAGTTGATAAGAAAAGGATTGAAAAAAAATCCTCGAAGCCGTTATTTTTGGGATTTTTGTCTTTATGAAGAGTTACTTGAGAACCCCCACTTTAGAAAGCTGTTATCCAAGCATTTAAAACGATTAAGCAAAAAATCACTTTCAAAATTGGCTTTATATCTGGAAGGTATGCCTGAAGAGATTATTCCTTTCGTTACTGTTGAATTGGAGAAACAAGAATTATCTTTAATAAAAGAAGGAAGAGAATTGTCCATTGCTTCTTCACATCAAAATTGAAAAATAAAGAGTAGTCAGAAAACAGTGAGAAAAATTGTTATCAAACTATTAAGAATAAAAGTTCAGAATCTTTAAAAATATGAGCAGAACTAACGTATTTTCGATCAATGACTTCATAAAATTGAAGTTAGAACGCGGTTTATCAAATATTTATATTAAGGGAGAGCTATTTACTCAGTGTAAGTACTTATTATTAGATGTGCCTTTATATTATAAGCAAAATGTCGAAATGATAGATTCTATCGACGAGGCATCACAAGTACTCGACCGTTCACTTGAGAGTAGGAATGGTAAAAACCTCATTCAGCCCGAAGTGGAATTTTGGGGCCATTGTAGTAATCTCCAAGCATGGGCGGAAAATAATTACGATACCCGACTCTTACACCGTAATTTAGCATTTCCATTGCTCAAAAAACTGACGGATGTTGGAGATCCTATGGCAAGAAGAGTTTTTAAAGAGGAGATCGCACGAAGGCTTGAACAAAAATATCTTCCGGTTATTCATTATTTAGTTAGGGAAGATTATTTATCATATCTATCAGATGAGGAATTTGAGTCCTTAGATGAAAGTACTACTATGATTGTGAAAGAGGTTTTAAAAGGTTTTCATCAAGTAAAGACTCGTAGATCAGTACCTCGAATTGTAACAAGACCGCCAATTCCAGAAGATCACAACATTGAAACATGGTTAGAAAGAATTGAATGGTTTGTTGAAAAGCATTTGTTCCGAAATGCAATCAGTGAGCTTAAAAGGCTCTATGACATTAACCCTAACCATCGGATAGTACTCTTGAAATTAGGAGATTTATATTTTCATTTTCAGGATTATAATAATTCTCTGAAATATTATTTAAAACTGCTCCATCATGATTCTAGAAATGTCTATGCATTGAGTAAAATTGCAATTATTTATTTTAACCTCGGATTCACCAGGAGTACCTTTAAAATCTGCCGAAAAATTCTGGAAATTAATCCTCAGTTTTTTATTATTTTCGGATTGATTAGAGATTTAGCATTAAGTAAATATAGAAAGGCCTTTGAATGTATGACCTCTTTTATTCATGATCAAGTTCAAGCCAATCGGATTGATTATATAACTGATTTTCTAAATAAAAAATGCATCGCGTTCTTTACTGTAGAAGAATTGGAACAGCTTTTTGAGGCGGTTGACATTGAACATCAAGAATTATTACGTACTATAAGTAAACTTATTAATCGGAAGCGAGTTATTGAAAAGCTAAAAGCGAGAGGGACGATTAAAATTACAGAGGAGAGAATTAGGATTTCTCATTCAGACTTTTAAACAAATTAAGTGGCTATTTTGTATTTTCTATTATAATCCTGAAACTCCCCAATTAAAAATCCTTCTGAAGTTAATATTAATAGAGATTGGTAAATTAATTGAAAACCATACTTATCCCCAAATTTCTCTATTATAAAACTATGTGAGACCACCGAGTCTTTTAACTTAAACTTGCTGCAAGGTTTGATTCTACCATACACCCTAAAAATGTGAACCTTAATAAAAGAAAAATAAGAGTGAAAGATTTGTAATAAAAAAAAGGGGAAAAAATGTAGTTCTCTTATTTTTGCAATATTCTTCTGTCTTTGAAAGTCTAATTGAAATACTGAAGAACAATACAACGATAATTATTATAGCAGAATAACCGAAGATTGATTCGCTAGGGATAGTAGTATCTTTCGTTTCAATAGGGGGGATATTTTCTGTGTAATGCACGGTGATCTGCTCCTGTGTGGTACCATACATATTTTTCACTTCCAATGTTATATTATATTCACCTGAAGAGACAGAACCTAAGTCATAATGGATTAGTGGGGGGATTGTTAGCCAATCAGTCCATACCGAATTTATAAAGGTGCGGTATAAGTAATCAGTATCTTTTATTCCGTCATTATTGTTATCAGCATCGGTTGTATTAATCTTGAGCTTTATATTAGTGGAGTTAATATCCAAAAGTCCGTTATTAGTAGTGAAACTGAACATAGGTGGTAATCGAGAAGGTTGAGAAATTAAAGTAAAGTTTCCTACAGGGATCGCTTCAAAACTAAGCAAAATGCCGCTATCTGAAAAATTGACTCTAGCATAATAGTCGTTATAGGTCTCATTCCAATAAGTAATTGATAATAGATTAAAATCAGTATAATTTTGCTCGAAATTACTATAGCTAAATGCATCTTGGTAAAAAAGAGATACATTTCCAAAAATCCGTTCTGAGATTCTTCCATCGTCTTCAACAGGTATAACCCCACCTTTATACACACATGTAGAATCATTCCAATAACCCCAATTTACTTGAGCAATAAATTGTGTTTCTCCAGATGTGTTATTCTTAGAATACATATTAGCCCAGACATAAACACCACGATCTAAGCCGATGGTAGAAATATTACCATGCGAAATCTCAACGGCCCTATAGTCATCAGGAACTCCCTGATCGTATATATACCACTCAGAAGGATAAACAGAAAAGTTTTTGATCTTTTGAGAATCTTTTTCATTTATGACACACCTAAAAGTATTAATTTTTTTACAAGTCATAATAAATTATTTTATTATTGTATCTGACACTTTTAAAGAAAAATTCGCTGTAAAATTTTATTTTAATTTATCCAAACTTAAAATTCAACTCATACTAAATTTTAAATAGGTGGATAACTGAAAGTAGATTAAAGGTGAAATATGATATGAAGGATGAAAAAAAGCAGAATGAAAGTGATATCGATTTTTATGATATTATGTTGGAAGCCATTAAATGGGGGCTTATGCCAAAAACCGTTTAATTTTTACAATTCCTTTTGGGATTTTTTCTTTATATAAGAATGTGTTTTTGTCTAGTATGATACATTTTAGAGAAATGTTAACTATTCGAAAACCCCGAACCTGTCCTAAGCTTAGTGGAAGGGGAATAATTGAAGTATTTAGAAGCGATTGGGAAGAATTTGATGAAATCAAATGTGATAACTGTGTTCCTTCGCAAATGTTCTTGTAGGTGTAGTAGGTCCCGGTGTGGTCGGCTATCAAGATCCAAATGATCGTCCAGACAACTCAGTAACTATTGGTTTTCACTATCCTACAATATCTTATACACAACGTTATATTGATACCACTGATTCTTCTGATAACCATGCACGAACTATTTTAGCACAGACTGTCTCCTATACCATTTCCGATTATGTGAACCAAGCTCAGATGGCGTTTACAGATAGTACTAACTTAGCTGAACGCGATTATACTGTTTTAGTCACATTTTGGTCAACGTTGATCTCTACGCTTGTCCTATTACCCTTGACTGTGGCTAAGATCGCCTCAATGCCCGCATACTCCTTTAAGCAAGCTGTTGCGTTAGGTCTCGTAACGATACCTTTTGGTGTCGCCTCGGAGATCATAGAAGAATTGTATTTAGACCCCTATCTTGAAAAATGGACTCAACGAATGGTTCTTAACTTAGGTGGAGATCAAGAAGCAGCAGACTTCTTTTCATTACTTGTGACCTCTTTCCGTGAAGCTTTTATTGGAGGTGTCTCAAGTGCTATTAAAAGTAGGATTAGTAAAGGGGGTACAGATACAGATACCCAGATTGCAACGCAGCAAGAGGTTAAGTTAGATAAAACAAGTATTCGGGCATCTCTTAAGAAATATATAGACTTCGATACAGTCTCAGGCATCCTAGCCACTATTCCTAGCTTCTTCTTTGGAGGAGCTGGAGTCGGCATTATGCTTTATGGTTTAGATTTAGGTTCGGATGCTATATTTAATGCCCTAAAGAATCGTTACAATCGAAAGTTCTCTGAAGGCAGACTACAGCTTTCAGAATTCTTAAAGCCTAAACCAGCTCTTAAAGCTAATGAAATCGCTCCATTTGTGACCAAAAACTTAGTTTCGGTTCAAACGGTTGCTTCACCCTCAGCAGCTAAATCTCAATTGCAGGTCATTCAACCCCAATTACAAGAGGAGTTCACGTATAATGAGCAAATGAAAATTAGATACGAATCTAAAAGAAATGAACAAAAAAGACTTTCAACCATCCAGTCTCTCACTCTTGATAAGGGCATATCTGATGTAGAGATCGTTGCTATCTCCGAACAATTATTTGCTGAAACATCAGGAGATCCCGTCTATACTGACGAGAATGGAGTTAGGCATTGGGTTCTTCCCTTCTTAAGATATAACCCCTTAACTGGCGCACCATACGTGAGGTGGACTGATCAGGTTGGAAACCCTAAGAAGATCATAAGGGGTGGTCTTGACTTGGATGGCTTTATAGCAATGCTTGGCTTAAAAGAAGGGCAAATACCTATGTTTAAAGGTGATGGAGAATTTCCTAATGTCCTTTTACCTGGCTACGAAGTTGAAGAAATAAGAGAAGATGGAACTATCGTAAATACTCCTTTAAGAGGGAGTATGCCAATTGAACAAGTCTTCGATTTAATCGGATATAATTTTAGAAGTAAAGTCGCATTACAGCAACAATATCTAGGATTATCGGAAAGTATAAAAATCGTCACAGATCCTGACTTTACCTCCCAAACAGGCGTTGAAGACATGGTTCCAATCCCTGATTGGTTCTTTAATGAATATCCAGGTTTTGTGGAAATTAAGGATCTCATCGCTCCGATCTTTAAAAATCCAACCGACCTCTTCAACTTAAATCCTGCTGTTGTGGCACAAATAGAAGAAGTTATTAATCAATTTGTTAATCCTTCAGTCATTTCTTTTAATCTCGAAAAGTCGGAAGTTGTTGCGAGTATGGGTGGTATTCTAACCGCTTTGGAGTCTTTTATTGAAAATACTTATATGGGTGCACATAATATATTAAATCCTAGCGCAACCATAGCGCAAAAAGATGTTGCTACAAAGCTTGCAAGCAAAATTTTTGAGGAAAAATATAAAAAGAAGTTTGATTATACAACAAGAACTAAGGGTTATACTTATGTCGACGACTTGTTCAATCAAGCGCTTAAGTATTCAGCATTAGTATTTTTCTTGGAAGAAGTACGTGCCCATTTCAATGTACAAACCATCGGGGAGACAGATTTAGCTTCAGATATCGATTCATTCTTATCAACCGCGGATATAGAGAGCTTACAGAGGGAGTTTGTTTCAGATGGCCTTCCACGTGCCATGCTTAAATTTGCAGAGAGTTTCGAGACTGCCCCAAATACAAGACATATGAGGTTTGAGTCAAGAAGCGTCCAGATAGGGTGGGAACTTCAAGCACTTTCATTTTTGGGAATACTGCCTTATTTCTTATTTATGGAATTAATCGCGAAAAGTTACTCGATAGATTTTGATAAATTAACGCTTTATACATATCTTGTCTTTAATCCTTATTCCACGAAAAACCAAGACATGGTAACAGACATGGAACAAATCCTTGATGGAAATACTTTACAAAGTATCGTCGATAAGATAAATAACGATGCAGATTTGTTCGGGTCGAATGATAATTGGAGAGAAGGAGACCTCATTTCTCTCTTAGTTGAAGGCATAGGATTTTATAATTGGGAAGTTAAGAATGCTAACAACGTCAAAAGTGATTATCTTTTGAATATCATTTATGACTTGTTTAGTACAATTTTTGGTGCTACATCAAGGAGCGTCGCTCTGAACGACATTAATATCGAAACTCAAAATGAACATTGGGTTGTAGCTTTGGATCCAGATGATCCTTCGTCGATATTCAGAGTTATTAAAGAACTTACATTCATACAAGAACCAAGTGATATAGTCTCTACTTACCGAGGATCTAGGTCAAGAGAAGAAACTAGGAAGTACGCCAAATTCATAGAACTATATTCAAAAGTCTCTAAACTTATTAACGAAAAGATAAGTTCAAACAACAAGGTGACTTTTATGAATGAATTATATAATTTATTTAAAGATAAAAGTTTCAATGACCAAATAAAGGTTTACGCTTCTCAAATATTCTCAGCTTCACAGGCTGATTCTATGCTACAGCTTGTAATGGATAAATTCGAAGTTACTAAAATACCTAGGTGGCAACAGGAGAATTTAAATCTTGAACAGCTTATAACTCAGGACTTAAATGGCTTTTATCAAATATCTTATGATAACAGTTTCAAGGTCTATGTACCAACAACGACTCCAATTCCATTAGACTTAATTCAAAACGTCCCCTATTTTGTTCTTTTAGAAAACGATAAGTATGTTGTAAAGGAACCTTCCAGATTAAGCCAACAAGAAATTAATAGGATTTTATCTGGTAATTTATTAGCTGTGCATAATGATAGGAATGAGAATGGTATACTACTAGCAGAGACACCTCAGTTAGAATTACCTTCGGGTACAGCCGACGGATATAGTTATTCTGTTGGTGGTAGACTTATAAAGGTTTTTGAAGGGGTCTTCTTAAGTAAGAACGGATTTCTGAATATAGGAGAAGTATTTATACGCCATTCAAATGGCCAATTCATTGAAATTGCTGTGATGCCCCTTGAGACTCTGGCACAAATTTTAAATCAAGCACTTTCAGATCCTATATCCATTTCTTATACAGACCCAGTAACCCAGGAAATTGTTTTAGGACTACCCTTACTCCCCGGAATTCAAAAATACTACACCCTTGACTATCTTCGTTCAGCTAAACATGAGGCAGGTACGAAGCTAACATATCTTATACAACCAGTTCATTCTACAATCATTCCAACTGATGCTCATAAGAAAGTTGTTTCTAGTTCCACAGTTCTTCAAAGACGAAAAGTCATGCAAGATTCTTTACTTAAACTTCCCGATTCTAACCCTATATCTACTGATGATCTATTTAAAGGCTATATAGAACTTTCCCAAATAGCTAAGCTCACAGCAGGAGCGAATACGAAAGTTATGCCTGTATTCTCCATCCTAAAAGACCTTCAGAAGCTCAATCAAAGGCTAGTTATCATAGGAGATGAATTTATATATGACGACAACGCTGCAAGGAGTGACAAGGATTTAGAAGCGATATTTACTCGATTAAAGAAAAAAGTTGGATTCAGTCAATTTAACAAATTATTTTATCGTGATCAAGATGGTAATCCTTACGGTAAAGGTCAACTTTCCATGAAAGAATTTCTCCAAAATTTCAAAGATATCGTAATGAGCTGGGAAGACCCTGGTGTTGAAAATAGAGACGAAATTGATGAGATAATTCTCGACACTCAAGACCTAATCATGAACTTAGGTTCACTAAACACTGCTAATGAAGAGTTCTCTACATCCCATGCAGGTTCCAGTCTTTCTGAATTGGATCGCGGACTTATTCTTCTAGAAGCGTTCCAGTATCTTGTTGGTCCCTTCACTATGACTTTAATATTATTAAGATCCATGTGGTATTTCACTAGCGGTGGGCTTTATCATGCAATGCCTTTAGGGATTCATTTCCAATCAGTTGTTGATTATATAATTGATGCGAATATCATTTCAAGTTCTCAAGATAGTCAGGATGGATATCGTCAGAATAAACGATATTTACCTCTTACTACTGTGGGGGCTATTCAGAATCACCTACCATCATATTTATATGGGAATTCATTTTTGTATTTGCCCATCTTGGGAGATAATGGTGCTGACAACGCGTTTTATTTCGGCTATGCCCCCTCACCCTTTTTATCTGGAGGGATTTCTGTACCTGCTTATTTAAAGAGAGATTTTGGGATAAATCATATCAACCAATATATTGGGCGTGCAATAGGGACTAGTTTTCTTACATCTTTCAACCAATATAAGATTGACAATGCTTTGACTGATCCTAAAATAAATCGAGTGACACTAGAGATGATGGCTTATGAAGATATTATGAGCGTCATAGAGCAAGAAGTTATGAGTCACTTTACTTCAAAATATTATTCCGAAGTTGAATCTGAATCACATTATAGGAAATTAGTAGCTAAAAATCTTGAAGATGCATATAACACCCTTATGTTTGCTAGAAGAGATTTAACAAGATCTTTTACAACTGATACATCGGTAGATTCCCTTGGAGGGAAGATTAAAGATAATTTGAGGTTACAGTTAAATAGAGGTTTTCAAGACCTTACTTCATCCACGATCGAGCTCTATTTTTATGGATGCATTGTCGATGGAGAGATATTTAAGTTAACTATTGATAAGGAGAAGTTCTCCGATAAATTTACTCGAATAAGCAGAAGTCATTTGGATTGGTCATATTATGACACCGCATTTAGAGAACAGTATAATAAAAGGATAATCGATGAAAGAGTGGATATCTTAAAAGACTTAATTGAATCTCAACCCGCCGGCTCTCGGAAAGTTAGAATTTTCATTACTCAGAATCTTGGTCAATCTCAAGATTTAAGCATAGATTATGGATATCAATACATAACCACAACAACTTCAGACCAAACATGGTTGCCACGATCCGGTGAAGCATTTGTAGATATCAACTTAGAAGACTCTAGTAATCCCTATGGAAAAATCTCCGAGATCACAAAGTTACGATACCTCGTGCTACTATCGCTTTCTTTTGAACGAGAATTGCGCGCGGATAACACTCGACCAGTCTCATTTAGTTATCAAGACTTTATGTTTATTATAAAGAAGGCAGGGGCCACTATCATCGACTCGAATTATATAGCATACTTCAACCATAAATACATACGAAGTTCAAGTACGATACTCCCTAACTCCAATGCATTTTTAAGTACCTACAGAGGACGAGAGTTCACTCAAGTGGTTTTAACTGGACCATATACAAACCTAGGAAGATTACCTTCTAGGTGGGTAGACATTTCTAACTTTCTACCTATTCGAACTACTGAGATCGCCTCATTTTCATATTTTCAAGATTTTTTGAGGCTTAATCAATAATTTTTTATTTTTTTTATAAAATATTAGGTCTGCTCAAATTATAAGGTTAAAATTTAATAAAGTATAACTTTATTTCTCCATATAGTAAGGGTTTTATATAAACATGTTTAAAGTCAATGAATATATATCTCTCTCTCTTAGGGGAGATAAAACTATCATATATATAAAGGGTAAAAAGTTTAGACAATGCAAGTCTATTTTGTTAGATATTTCCCAAGAAAATGTTAGGGATTTTGACGATATTCATTCTATAGATGAAGCGTCAGAGTCACTTAAGCGATTAGATAGAAGTTCAGATACCACCAAGAATAGCATAACTCCAAAGGAAGAGTTTTGGGGGCATTGTTCCAACCTGCAGGCATGGGTAGAACATGATTATGATACGCGTTTGATTCATAGAAGCTTAGCATTCCCCCTATTAAAAAAACTAACCGACGTCGGTGAGGCTAAGGCTAGTATAATATTTAAACTTGAGATTTTAAAACGTCTATTTGAGGGGGGTCAGAAGACAAGGGAATATTTAGTTTTTAATAGGTACATCGATTACTTGACCGAAGACGAGCTTCGAAGTATGATCTTTATCGACGATGTTTTAGTTCTTGAAACCATAGAGAGAAAGATAGGGAAACATTTTACGTTTGCTAGATATTTGGAGGATATAACCGGTATTGGCGACCCAAGTAACGTTTATTACATTGGTAAAGATCTCAGAATTACGGGATTGAGAATCTTTAACAATGGCAAAATAATCCCGGAGGATATCGTGAGACTAAAAAGTCTTAAGTATCTAGTCTTGTCTTACAATTCTTTCGAATTATTTCCCCCATCTCTTAGCGGTCTTCAGTATTTAAAGCATTTAGATTTGCGACGTAATTATTTTAAGACAATACCCGAGTCACTTAAGAACCTCACACGTCTAAAGTTATTAGATTTAGCAAGTAACCAATTGAGTCAAATCCCGCCTTTCTTAAGTGAGCTAAGTTCATTAGAAGAGTTATATTTAGATGAAAATCTCATTCCTATATTTCCGGAAGCTATTGGAAAACTAAAGAGAAACCTTGACGATTACGGTTATTTCAAAGTTTCTTGATCTTTGAGTATATAAAGAATATCTTTTTATACAGTTTTTGGTCTGTTTTCGGTGTAATTTTTGTTTATTAAGAATATTATATAATTCTCTTTTTCTCTTATTCAAACGCTGGAAAAGTCAGCTAAAGCAAATTTTTAATTCTAATTTTTAATTCTTAGGAGAGGAAGAGGAGAGCATGGACTTTGAAAGTTTTACATGCTTATTTTCTAACTTAATTGCATTTTAATTTTTCTTTTTGTTCACTACTTAATGCACTAATAATTAATAAGCGTGGTTACACGAAATTCCATATAGATCTATAGAAATATATAGTATCTGCTTAAAAGCTATGAAATACTTATTTAAATAACAATAATTTTTGATTTAATTGGTTTAAATGAAAGAGATAGAAGAGAAGTCTATAGATGATAAAGAATTAAACAAACTAAGCATTGACAAATTGACTCATCTATTTATGGATGTAATTAATGAACAGAACTTGAAATTAATTGAAGGTATTGAGTTTCTTGTGGAGGAGAATTTCGAAAGTTTTGAAGAAAACCTGCAATCTGTAATAGACACATTTTCTGAAGTCAAAATTAAGAAACGGTTCGAATCGAAGATTTTTAAATCAAAATTAATGTTTTCCAAAACAGATAGATTAAAACTCTTTGCTAAAATCAATGAAATTAAAAACATCGGGGAATTTATAGCCAACAAATTACTCCTATATCGAGCAGTTTTTCCTGATGAAAAATTTAAATTGCAAATTCGAAGCGTTCTAAAATCTTTAAAAGTAATTTCAAATGAGCTCTCTGAGGCTGTTAAGTTAATCGGTTCCAATTTAAGTAAGGCTCATGACGTCTGTGAAAGTATTAAGGAAGAAAGGCGTAGAATGAGGAAAGAAGAATGGCAAATTTTAAACCGTCTCTACAATTACGATATGGATTACTTATCAAGAACTTTCATTTATCTAAAAGAATTGATTCAAGACATAATGATGCTGGCTGACCATGTTAAAACTTTTGCGGAATCCATCCAGTTCTTAGCAACCAAATATCTAGTTTTCGATTAAAAAAAAGTATTAAGGATTTGTCATGGCTACCGAAGTTGATTTAATTCTAATTATAGTTTTAATAGCTATGGCGGTGGCGCTCGCCTTCTCGATCGGAGCTAATGACGAGACACTTGCTTCTTTTATCGGTGCTGGTGTACTCAAGTTTAAAATTGCTTTAATTATAGGAGGTGCCGCAATAGGGGCAGGGATGATAATCTTTAGTGGAGGTTTTGTTCCTGAAACAATAGGTAGGAGTCTTTTAGGTGAAGGTTTAGAATCAAGATACACTAATATTATGCTTCTAGCGGTTTTAATTAGTAGTATTATATGGTTAGTCGTGGGTAGTTTTGCAGGGATACCCTTAAGTAGTACACATTCTTTAATCGGTAGTATTGTCGGTGTAGTTATTGTTTACGCAATATTTCAAGGTGGGGTTGATCTCAATACCGCATTTAACTATACAAAGTTAGGAAACGTGGTACTCAGCTGGTTTATATCACCATTATCAGGCTTCTTAATAACGTACGTCCTCTATAAGGTAAGTGCGAAATTTTTTTTATCTCGTCTCAAAGGGTTAAATCAAATTGAAAAATCTGAGAAAAGATTTAAATGGCTATTGTTAGTTGCAGTTATTTTTGCCGAGATGTGGGTTGGAGCTAACTCGGGGGAGGCTTTAGGCATCCTACTTGGTCTCAGAGAGAATGGTTCTATTAATAATAGTCAATACGTGACTTTTGCAATTTTTTGTGCAGTTTTTGCTTTTCTTGGTATTTATTTCGCTGCTCGTTATGTGATCAGAAATCTCGCCTCTTATATGATAGATACCCGTCCTAGTGAGGGATTCATTGTTCAAATAAGCTCTGCGATTATTTTAATGATAGCAACTTTCATGTCTCTCCCAATCAGTCATTCACACGTAATCGTATTTTGTATAATTGGTATGAGTATTGCCCAAAAGAAAGAAGTAGACTTTAAAGGTCTAGGCAAAATGGGAATCTATTGGGTCCTTACATTTCCAATAGCAGCTCTTTTAGCTGGATTTTTATATTATAGTTTAAGTGCTATAGGATTATCATGATAAATATTAAAAAGATTAAAAAAATATATAATAATAACTGAAACAAAAAGGTGGTATAAATAGGTTCTTTAATTGAATATTTGAAAAGAGAAACAGCGGTAAATGCCTTAGAAAAAACAGTTAAACATGCTAAAATAGTTCAAGAATGTATAAAGAATTTAGATCTTGGTTTACAAGTTTTATTAAACGAAAAGGACACCGAAAAATCACATGATTTATTTCAGAAAGTCGATAATTTAGAAAATGATGCTGATAAATTGAGGAGAGAAATCCAACAAGATGTTTCAAGTGGTGAATTAAATCCAAGCGTACGTCAAAATCTCTCTCATTTAATTAAAAGGATGGATGATGTTGCAAATTGTTGTACAGGCGTTGCTCGTAGAATCAACACAATACCAATGAAATTTTGGGAAGAAAGTAGTAATGAAACAATCAAAACTATCCTGGAAATGATGAAAACTACTGTTGAATGCGGACAATTTCTCGATAAGCTTGTACTCGATCTACTTGAAGAAAGAGAAAATATTAAGGAATTCTCGCAAAAAGTTAACCAATTTGAACATACCGTGGATCTACTTAATATAAAGTTAAGAAAATATTTGCAAGAAACTGCTTACACTGTAAATTACTTTACAATTTTCACTGCAGGGAACGTTTTCGATATTTTAGAAGCGATATCAGATGCTATTGAGGCTGTAGCTGATTATATCTTAGTGTTGTTAACAAATTATTAACAATATATAATCATTACCGCACCGGATTATAATCATTTTAAGGTAAATCAAGTAATTTAACAGAATTACTTATTTAAAATTCTAGATTTCAAATTCATTAATTTAAATTAATTTGTTTATAATTACCTCGGATATATCCCCAGAATATTCTGCCGTTCTTCTTATACTCTCAATAACGTATCCAATGGCAATAGAAGATTCAGTATTATTGCTGGAGTTAAAGCTGATTTTTTCTGTGGCTAAAACTAGATTTTTAATTTTTTCTATATTTTCATTAGCAAGATTGATGTCCTTTTGAAGCCATGCATCTAAGCTTCTTTTAAGCAATTCTAAGGAAAGTTTACTAGCATTTTCAATTTCTTCTTTCAACTCCGTAATGATTTCATTGTTAACAAAGTTTAAAACATTTTTTGAAATCTTTACAGCGTGGTCAGCAATCCTTTCTAGGAAACGACTTATTTGCTGAAATTGAACAGCACCTTCTAATGTCACACCCATTTTTCTGCATAATATTATATCTGATAATGCAATATTTACTTGCCGCATGATTAAATAGTGTAATCTATCAACATCATTATCGCTTTTTATAACTGTTTTTGCGAGGTTCGAGTTTCCCGTTTTTAGAGCATTAATAGAATCTTCGAACATACCTTGTGCAAGAATATACATTCGCCGTATCGTTTTTTCGAATGACATCTCCCTGGGATTTACTAGATCTTTAATTTTTATGAAATTGTTGGATTCTTCTTCAATTTCAGGACCTATGGCTATTCGGGTAAATTTTCTTATAGTATCCCTTATATGTGGTTCAAATTTTTTACTTGATTTAATAACAATTATAGAAAATCCCATAATGTACGCACCTATTAGCACTCGGAATAAAAAGTTATCATCAGGAAAATCCTCAGCATCTATTTCTTTAGTTTTCTGTATTTTTTCATTTTCAAATTGTGGCGTTATTAATAGACTACCATCTGGTTGATTCAGAATTCCGAGTGTATCGTTTTTTTCAACACCATGCCTGGTTATCCAAGCTTTCGGCAAACTTATGATATAGGATGACCCTCCAGTTTTCTGTACCTTTCTAGTTTCCATATGAAATGACATTTAAATTCTCAACTTGTTGATTATAAAAATTCTATATATAAAAAATTATCAATATATTTTATTAAGTTCATCTATATAGAATATATAGAAATTATAACTTATTTATCTAAAGAATTTAGCAATAGACTAAAGGTGAAATCTTTAAGTTCTTTTTCGAATTCAGATCTATATCAAATAATGTGTCTTGAGTGTTATTAGTAGGAGATATTTATGGATTCATATGATAAATTACCAGATGCTGAAATTAAACCTGTAGGAGAAATATCAAGAAAATTTTTGGAGCTTGGAATCAATTCATTTAAGCAAGCTTGTGAATATGTACATGGTATTGAATATGGTTATAACTCAAATTATGATGATAAATTGATTTTTTTTAAAGAGAAAAAGGGAACTTGCACATCAAAGCATGCAGTTATTGCAGGTCTTGCAGAAGAACTCAATATCCCCCTCTATAAACATGTATGTGTATATAAATTTACAGAAAAAATTTCAACAGGAGCAAATAAAATTCTAAAAAAATACAAAATACCTTATGTACCGATGGTACACTGTTTTTTAGCATTTATAGCATTTAGAAATTTGCAATTCGACCTCACCGAAGGTAATTGTAATGGTAAAAATACCACCATTAATGAGTGCATTTATAATGAAAAAGTAAATCCTTTTATCAGTGGGAAAGATGAATATCTGTTATTTAAAAGAGTGTTGAAGGAGAAAATCTTACCCACGAAAGAAATGGAAGGGATTACAGAAAGGAGTTTATTAAAAGCAAGAAGTGAATCAATTAGACTCCTAACAAAAAATATGGAAAAACAGAAGAGGAAAAGAAACGCCTAAGTTTTTTACTTCTTCTGTATCAATCTATTTTTACAACGATTGTACTAAACTCTGCCCTACAACGCTCTTATGTGATTTCTTTCCTAACATCTTTAATAGAGTTGGAACAATATCCGTTGTCTTACAAAAAGGTACATTGATACGCGGAATATCTGAAGACCCACCGATAATTAGGGGTACATTCATACATTCTCTTATACCCCTATCATGATTATAGATATTTTTATTTCCCCTCTTCCCATTGTTCAAATTAAAAACAACAGAGCCATCGTTGCTCAAAATTATATCACTACTCCTGGGATTTTTGAAATGACGTGGGATTAGATCAGGATGCAAAGGATAATCAAGGTGATAAGTCATACTCAACCATTCTTGGATCGTGTGGAATTTGTTATCCAATAATTTACTTGCTCTTTCATCATCTAGATAACCAAAAATATCATTCTCATCATTATTCAAGATGTACTTTGTCTGGTAACTATCACCCTTACCTGTGTATTCGATTGCTCCAGAAATTATCTTCTTTGATTTTTTAATCTTCCGTTTTAAGTGAATAATTCCCTTTTCAACTGTGTTATTCTCATCCCTATAATACATTAAATGGCTTCCTTTGATTTTAAATAATTCATGTAGTAAATTTACCTTCTTAGGACCATAATTTTCCATTTCCTCTATTGTAGGGTGAGACCAGATGTTTAATTTGTTTAAATTACTCTTACCTTTGAAGTTAAAGAAGCCAACTCCATCATATTTAGATATATTCATGTTTCCCTTTAGATTTCTACGAGGATGGTAATGAGTAAGTAAATTACCCTTAAAAAAATTAGCAACGTTCCCTAATCTCTGTGCTCCATAATTTCCATGATCAGATGTTATTGCTATTGCTGTGTCGTTAAGATATCCCATTCTTTTCAATGCTTGGAGTAAAACACCTATAACCTTATCAATATGCAAAATATTCAATTTATAAATCTGTGAATTATAACCGAAGTAGTGCAATAGGATGTCAGGAGTCATAAACCATAACACAGATACAACAGGTGCTTCAGAGGTCTTAAAGTATCTTTTGGGTCTTTTGAATACATCAATTAACTTATGTACGATTCCAGAGTCCGCTCTGACCATCATTTTTTTATTATTTCGAGGAATGGCTAAGACAAGATAATACATTGCGAGTTTAGTCTTTCTCTCAGGAAAAAAGTAGTTTGCCCCTCTGTTAACAAACTCTCCAATACTTGCCGTATTCTCCTCTCTCGCCATTTCAAAAATAGTTTTGCTTTTATCTCCAATGTCGTTACTTAATTTATATATTTGTATATTTCTAGCCGTATAATTTCTTAGAATTGGTGGTGCAGTATCACGACCCATCCAATTCATTAATGGTACACCATGACAATACTCTTTTTTATAATTTCCAGTATACGTTCCTGTGAGCATCGAAACTTGAGTAGGGTACGTAATAGGAGGGAAATCAGTTATACAATTTTTAGAATATAGGCCATCTTCCATCAATTTCTTAATATTCGGAAGTAAACCTCTTTCGATAAAATTAAATAGGTGATCAGATCTTAAATCGTCAATTATGCAAAGAATGACTCTATTAATTTTATTCATAATACTAGTAGACTTAAGGTAGGAAATATAATACTCCTATAATTAAAAAATGTAATATTATTAAAAATTTAGAATTAAGAAATCTTTAATTATAAACCAGAGTTTGAAGATTTTCACTGTAATTGTTGATGCTAATTAAGCTTATGCAATATATAAATATCTTGAAAAATTCAAAACATAAATTTTATTCAAGTAGTTAAAGAAGTAATTAAATGATGAATTAATTAAGGAGAATAAGATTGAATATAGGTTAATATAAGCCCCCGGTGGGATATTCAGGATAAAACACAGCGTCCAACCCAATTGAACCCACGGCCGGCAGATTACAATTACAGAGTAGTATAATTTATTACTAATGTCTGCTGCTCTACCACTAAGCCACGGAGGCGAAATTATTACTATATTTTATATAAAGGTGTTATAAATTTTTAATTTTGCGGTTTTAAAACGTATAAAAAACAACAAAAAGTCACAGAGGAAGGTTTTATTTACTTAAGAAAGTTCTCTCTCATCAAATTGGGTTAATCTAGTTGAATCGATGAGTTCACCTATATTATTTTGCTCTCGTTTACATAATTGCTTTTCCCTTGGTGCTTGCCAATTAATTACATAATTTCTACAATTAGAATTATGCAATTTAGATGAATGTAATCCAAAAAAGATAAGAATTTCTTTATCATTTACATAACCACTGCTATTTTCGACAACAAAATGCGGGACTTCATGTAAATATTTTCTTTCCGCAACCATATAGGAAAGTAAAGAATGGTGTCCATCAAATAAGATCCACTCCAATTCCTTAGTCTTTACTAATTTAATATTTGGGAATCCGCGCGGAGATAAAATATCTTTTCCATTTTTTATTTGTTTTACCATGGATCTTATCTGGTTCACATTCTTAATGCCATTAATGTTGTGAAGGTTGATCACTTCTCTCAATAACACCATTTTTTTAACTTCCTTGACTGTCTCGTTTAGTTTTGAATCAATTTCTTTTTCAAATCGAGCTATTGTGTTATAAATTGTGCTGTTTTCATTCCTCAAGAGAACTTTTAATGAAGTAATGCGTGTTAAATTTCCTTCTTTAGACTTAACCGGATATATTAGTTTCACTAATCTATAATTCATCTGTATTAAAAATAGTTAGACTAATTTATAAAGCTTTTAGGAGCCTTTTAACCAAATATTACCTAAATCATAATTAATTGATAAAATATTATCTCTACGATTCACTTTTACGATCTATTTTTTAAATTACTATTGAGAAGCCCCTTATCACTCGTTAGCTTTCGATAATATCCATGATTAAATAAGAGTATTAATAAGAAAGAGACCCTTCTACCAAATTATGGTAACAATACGAAGAGAAAATGTTCTTTTAGAAGCAACGGAGTACGAGTTTGAAAATCAAGCTGTATTAAATCCAACAATAATTCAGCAAGGAGATACATTACATATGTTCTATCGTGCAGTAAAAGAAGGGAATTATTCTAGTATTGGTTATTGTAAATTAAAAGGGCCTTTGACTATCGTAGAAAGGAGAAATAGTCCTATATTGTTTCCTGAACATGATTATGAAATACATGGTACAGAAGATCCTCGAGTTGTGCTTCTAGATGGTATTTATTATATGTTCTACACGGCTTATGATGGAAAAAATGCGCTAGTAGCATATGCAACTAGTAAAGACCTTAAAATATGGGAAAAACATGGAACAATTTCAGCTAAAATGAGTTACGATGAAGCAGGGCATTTTTTTCATTTATCAAAACTAAAAGAGAAATATTATTTCTTTGTCTCATATTATAAGGATACCGTTGGTGAAGATGTACTCTTATGGGAAAAAGATTCATTCATTTTACCAAAAAAATTCAATAATAAGTTTGCCCTGATTCATAGAGTATTACCAGATATTCAGATTGTTTGTTTTGACGATTTTAAAGATTTGACAAACGGATTTTGGCAGAGTTATCTAGAAAAACTCGGGGAAAATGTCCTAATGGAGCCAAAATTTGGATTTGAATCAAGAAATATTGGAGCTGGTGCACCATTAATAGAGACTGAGAGAGGTTGGCTTATGATATATCATTCTGTAGAGGATTCTAATAAAGGGAAGATATATCATGCAAGCGCCGCCCTCCTTGATAAAGATGATCCTTATAAAGTGATAGGACGGCTTAAGGAGCCTCTTTTTTCACCAACTGAAGATTATGAGAAGTTTGGAGATGTAAATAATGTTGTTTTCCCTTCAGGCACTGCAATATTTGGAGATAGACTCTATATTTATTATGGTGCAGGCGATAAGAGAATAGCAGTAGTATCGGTAAATTTGCATAAGCTTCTTCATGAACTCTTAGCATCTGAAATAGAAGTTGAAATGGGTTTTTTAGCAGGGCAGATTTTCCGTTTCACTTTGAAAGAAGAAAAAAGCCTAACCCAAATTAAGAATTCATTGAACGAAAACGAAAAAGTTGTATTGATGGCAATTGGTTGGTTATCAAGAGAAGATAAAGCTCTGTGTAGATTTGATTCAGATGAATTATTCGTTAGATCAATAGAGTAATTGTCAGTAGTAAAGTAGTTCAAGATTTTAATCTTAATTTAATTATTAGCTTAATTATTTAAGTTATTAATATTAAAAACTATATATGAGAAGGTTCCCAAATCTAAAAACTATAGCTTTTATTGGTAATTATTTACCAAGGAAATGTGGAATTGCAACTTTTACTAATGATTTGTTAAATGCTGTATCTAATGAAGCACCTCAATTAGAATGTTGGGCACTGGCAATGAACGATATTATTCAAGGATATCCTTATCCAAGTCAAGTTCATTTTGAATTGAATGCTAACCGATTTACGGATTACAAATTAGCTGCCGAATATCTTAATGTAAATAAAGTTGATATTGTTTGTCTTCAACATGAATTTGGAATTTATGGAGGAGAATATGGTAGCTATATTTTAGCTTTACTTAAAAATCTTAGAATGCCTATTGTTACAACATTACATACTCTTTTACCAAATCCTAATCTAAAACAAAAGGAAATAATCAATACAATAGTAAAAATTTCAGATCGTATAATTGTTATGAGTAAAAAGGCAGAGATATTTCTAAAAGATATTTATAACGTTTCTAAGGAAAAAATTAATTTAGTCCATCATGGGATTCCAGATGTCTCATTTATTGATCCAAATTTTTTTAAAGATCAGTTTGGAGTAGAAGGAAAAAAAGTACTAATGACATTTGGTTTGATTAGTCCTAGTAAAGGAATAGAAATAATGATTGAAGCCTTACCAGATATTATTAGGAAATATCCTGATGTTATATATATAGTTTTAGGTGCTACTCATCCAAATTTAAAGAAGAAGCAAGGTGAATCATATCGTCATTCTCTTCAAATAAAAGCTAGAGAATTAGGTGTGGAAGACCACATAATATTCCATAATAGATTTGTAGAATTAAAAGAATTATGTGAATTCTTAGGAGCGGCAGATATTTATATAACTCCATATTTAAAAAAAGAACAAATTGTTTCTGGAACATTAGCTTATGCACTTGGAGCTGGTAAAGCAATTATTTCTACACCTTATTGGTATGCTGAGGAAATTTTAGCTGATGGAAGAGGAATAATTGTTCCTTTCAATGATTCTAAATCTATAGCTAAGCAAATTTGCTTTTTATTAGAGAATGAAGTTGAAGGGCATAATATGAGGAAGAATGCTTATATGTTCGCTAGAAATATGATTTGGAAAGAAGTCGCTAGAAAATATATAGATATTTTTGATGATGTTAAAGAAAATCGATTATTACATCCAAAAACTATATTTCAGAAGAAATTTTTGAGATTTACTCCATTTGAAATGCCGTATCCTAAATTTGAGCATGTATTTCGTTTAACAGACGATGTTGGCATCTTACAACACGCAAACTATATAATACCAAATCGTTTTCATGGTTATTGCACAGATGATAATGCTAGAGCACTAGTAGCAGTATTGATTGCTCAAAAATTATCATTTGAAGAAGAATTTTTGAGAAAATTTGGATACAAGTATTTAAGTTTTTTATTATATGCTTTTGATGAAGAAAATAACCAGTTTCGTAATTTTATGGGTTATGATCGTACATGGATTGAAGAGAATGGATCTGAAGACTGTCATGGTCGAGCAATCTGGGCTCTGGGTGTGGCAGTCGCATTATCAGAGAAGAGAGAAACAAGTAACATTGTTTTAGATATTTTTGAAAAGGCTGTGAGTACTTTATCGGAATTTAATTCTCCACGTGCCTTAGCTTTTGGTTTAGTAGGAATTCATGCTTATTTAGAAAGATTCAGTGGAGATATTAAAATTAAACGATTTAGAAAAGAAATCGCTAATAAATTATTTTCTTTTTATAGCAAAAATGCTTCAGATGAGTGGCCTTGGATTGAAGATATGCTCGCCTATGATAACGGAAAGATTCCACATGCTCTGATAATGTCTGGACAATGGTTACAACGAGGAGATATGGTCGAAGCAGGAATAAGATCATTAGATTGGTTAATTCAAATTCAGACTAATAAAAAAGGACAATTTTCTCCTATAGGGAACAATGGCTGGTATCCTAAAAATGGAGAAAAAGCAAGATTTGATCAACAACCAATCGAAGCCCAAAGTGTTCTTGAAGCATGTGTTGAGGCTTATAAAAGCACTCAAGATAAAAAATGGATTGTTAATGCACGTCGTTGTTTAGAATGGTATTTAGGACGCAATGATATGAATCTTTCTCTTTACGATTATAAAACTGGAGGATGTTATGATAGTATAACCCCCACTGGAATAAACAGAAATCAAGGTGCAGAATCTACTGTAGCTTGTTTACTTTCTTTTTTAAATATGTATTCATTAGATGATATAACAGATATAGATTTAGGATTAAAATTAAGTGAGATTGTTATCGATTAAATCTCTATTAATCTCACGCGAAGGCACAACCTGCACATTTATCGATCCCTTTTTTATGATTATTCCAATACTTCCCTGTACATGAGTATTCCCAAAGTTCAAATGATTGTAGGGATTATTTTTTTACTTATAGCTATTTATTATTATAGAAAGGGGAAGAAAAAGGATGTGCTTACTTTTGGTTATTAGTTGAAAATGTCCAATATCAATTCTTATGGTTACAACAGTCCGTCCTGAATTTAATCCTTTTGGTTTTAGGACTTGGGTTCGTATTAACACCAGTGATAATCTATAACCTCAATTTTAAAATTGGAAGTAGTATTCAAAGTTCGGATTATAAGGATGATATAAACTTAGATAGCGAAAGTTTGAGATTCTCTAAAGTGTCAAAAAAAATTTACTTAAACGGTAATTCCGACTGGTCTGCTGCTAAAGCTGCTGGAATTTGTACAGGTTCAGGCACTGAATCCAACCCATACGTTATAGAGAATTTAATAATAGATTGTGAAGGTTCGGGAAATTTTTTCTGGATTCAAGATTCAAGCGTGTACTTTAAAATCGAAAATTGCACTATCTACAATGCAGGTGAGGATGGAATAAAATTTCGACTTGTTGATAACGGATAAATTATTAACAACAACGTAAGCTACAATAGAGGTTACGTAATAAATATATATGATAATAGTAATAACCATACAGCTTCAGGAAACATCGCAAGCTACAATATGCGATCTGGTATAAACTTAGGGGGTTCTAATTACACTATCTTGGGAAACACCGTCAATAATAATGACAAAATGGGTATAGCGTCACACACTAGTGATAATACAATCATTGTCGATAACAACGTTAATAATTCGACCATAGTGATAATAACATCTTTTCGGTAAATAATATAATTGCTAATAATTTTGGTATTTACATAGATGAAGAATCTAAATGTAATGAAATTTCAAATAACAGTTTTAGCGGCAATAATGAGGATATTGGTGGTACTCAAGAAGCTGCCACTCAAGAAGCTGCCACTCAAGAAGCTGCCACTCAAGAAGCTGCCGTTGTAATAATAGTTGTTGTTAGTATAGTGATCAGCGTAATGTTCATTGCTGGGATGATAATTTATAAAAGAAAAAAGAAGCGAGGGACTAAAATTAGAACTCCCCGTAGAAAATTAGAGAAGGTTCAGAGGATGATGGAAGTTTCTACGCGTATTGAGTTTGAAATGATGAGAAAGGCTCTTAAAATGGACGAGGATAGATTTAGTGCAAAAATATTCGAATGGGCCCTCGAATTTGGTTTTATAATTGATGGGAAATTCTTAATCGTTAAGTAAGAGACAATATCTGATTTTATGGACGAGTTAGATAAACAATTTGACACTTAGCACAAAGAAGAGGAAGAAAGAAGTAAGAAGAATTAAATTAAGCTAAATTGCGCTGTTTAATTTAACTCCTAATTACTTATTCAAAATTAAATTTTGGAGGGATATTATGGACGATATAAAGATATGGGATGATGTTGCAGAAAACTACGAAGATAACTCTTATCACGGAAAAAAAAATAATTATCCTGCAAATAAACATAGAGCAAAGATTATTCTAAGGTTTCTAAGTAAATTGAAAAAAGGAAAAATATTGGATGCTGGATGTGGATCTGGTTATATAGCCAGAGAAGTTTCAAAACAGGGCTGGGATTGTACTGCAATTGATTTATCAAGGAAAATGTTAAAGTATGCTAGGCAAAAAGCAGTAAAAGAAAAAATAAAACATGATATAATACACTGCTCTGTTCTTGACATGAATATATTTGAAAACAAAAAGTTTGATGTTATTATGCTTAATGGGGTGCTCCCCTATATTAAAGATGAATCCAGGGTTTACAAAGAGTGCTATCGTACTTTAAAGGATAATGGTTATCTAATAACCTCACAATATAATCTGTTTTTTGATTTATTTACATTTGACAAGTATACAATTGAGCTTATCTCACAGAAATTAATTAATAAGGTAATAGTGGATAAGGATATTTTTAATAGATACAAAGCCAAACTAAAAAAGGCAATTACAGCGCCGCAACAGCCAAAATCTGAAAAAACCATGAAATCTGAGAATCCGTTAATATATAAAGAAAAACTAAAGCGGTATAGCTTTAATGAAAAGAAACAATTTTACTACAATTTCCATATACTTCCTCCGTCATTTACAACTTCTGAGCAAACTAATTTTCGAAATAAATTAGAGGAAAAATTTTATAATAAATGGCAGGGATTGATTTTTGCAAAAACCTTTATTTCTGTTGCAAGAAAGGTTTGATTGAATCAAAAAAAATTTGGTCTTAATCAGTTAGCTGTGAAGATTGCTAATGAAAACGAGAAATTACTCGCAAAATTAGATTTATGGGAAAAATTTCACAAGAAACTGCTTTTAATATTAAAGATTTCATCTTTACTGAAAAAAAATTGGAGCTATGGTAAATAATCAAAATTACATACCTTATTTTGACCATAAATACATAATAATCGATATCATAACAAAATAATATCTATTTTTAATTTTGTGGTTTCAAAACGTATAAAAATCAACACAAATAGTTAAAAGTTAACATATCCTTTTTTTTTATAACTTACAAAATTATTATAGAAATAACTTACAAAATTATAGAAAATGCCTTTTTCCAAAGAGGATGTTGTTAGATTAGCGTTTCGTATATATAAGAAAGGAGATACGTTAGAGAAGTCGATTTGGCGGCTTGCTGAGCTTTGTGTTACTATTAACAAAAATGTAAAGAATGGGTATGATATCCAACCTTTAGAAACCGATAATCTTGTTTTATTAATAAGAGAGGATGTAAATGGTGAATTACTTAAACCTCCCGAAAACGAAATTCGAGATGTCTCAGAAATCATTTATCATGAAAATCCTTCAAAAAGCCAACTTGACTGGTATATCGCTGAGAAAACTCTGCTATTAGATGAAATAAAGAATATTATTACTCAAAACAAAAAAATTGCATAGAATATCAAAGGAAATCTTTTCAGTCTACTTTTTTTTATAGCAAATTAAATTAGAAATAAGTGTAATACTATTAAAGTAGGAATAGTTGGTATTATAATTAATCTTGTACTAATTATCTTTAGTTCATAATTAAAATTCATTTTGGTGTACAAAGTGCCTAGTCCAAAAAAAAGCAATAAGAAGAGTATTGAAGACAAAGCGCAAAAATCCTTATTTTCTTTTGTAGATGATAAAAAAGGTGAGAAAATTGAACCAGCAAAAGTAACCACGAAAGAAGAAATTAAAGAAAAAAAAACTGCTGAAAAACCAGAACCAATTAAAGAGAAAAATATTGAAAAGTTTTCCCCTGAAGAAAAATTAGTTAGTGGTGAAATTCCAAAAAATCTGTTTTATAAGGAAAACAAAGAACCTTTTGGATTAAAATTAGGCAATGTAAAACTTGATAAAGTACTCAGAGAAGGTGTAACTTCGACATATATTCGTTATTTAATCGCAACAGGAAAAATCGTAGATAATTTAGATCAAGGGTTATTGCTTGATGTGGATTATGATGGTGGGCAAAATAAAGCATACTGTAAATTCTATGATTTAGACGAAGACGATATAAAAATTTGGATTGATACCACTGACCATGAACCTTACTGTTTAAGTAAAGAGCCAATTTCAGAGTTAGAAAAGACTAAATTAACTGAATATCCTTGGTTCAAAAGATTTGAAGAGATTAAAAAATTTGATTTATTATCCGATAAGGAAATTAAAATTACAAAGCTTTATGGGGAAACTCCAACAAATATTGGTGGCACTGGGACAAATATTCGTACTATTTTAGAAGAAAATGGAAAAAAAGCCTACGAAGCTGATATCCGATATCATTTAAATTATATCTTCGATAGGCAGTTAATCCCCGGTCTTATTTACTGTATTAAAAATGGAAAGCTAGAAAAAATAGATTTTGAGAAGATCGATAAAGATTCCAAAAAAGTGGCGAATGAGCTTAGAGATTTATTTAAAGATGAATCCCCCGAGATTCAAGAATTTTCTGAGGCATTTTTGGATATTTTCATTACTCCAATCCCTGATGTCAAACGTATGGCTATGGATATTGAGGTAAGTATGGATGTTAAAGATCATGGCATTCCAGACCCTCGCTTAGCCAAACAGGAAGTAATAAGTATATCTTTTGTTGCCACAGATGGGTTGAAACTTGTTTATATTCTAGAAAGGGAAGGTTACAAATATACAAAACCTCATGAAAAATTTCCTCCTGATGCGAAAGTTATCTTCTTCAAATCTGAAAAAAGTTTACTAATAGAGACATTTCGCCTAATGTGGGAGTATCCAGTTGTTATTACATTTAACGGAGACAATTTTGATTTAAACTATTTATATCATAGGGCAAATGACAGGCTAAAGGTTAATAAAGACCTTAATCCTATTCAAGTTAAACGTGGGTTTGGTATTATGACCAAAGCAGAATGTGAACTAAGGAGTGGAATTCACATTGACGTGTTTAATTTATTTTTCAATAGAAGCATCTCTGGATACGCTTTTGGAGGTGCTTATGAAAGTTCGTCTTTGAATGCTATTAGTGCTGCTCTTCTGGGAGAGGAAAAATATCAGCATGAGGAAGAAATCCAAGATATGGATTATAATATCCTTTCCTGGTATAACCTGAAAGATTCTTTATTAACCTTAGAACTGACAAAATTTAACAACTCGTTAGTTTGGAATTTAATCATTTTGTTATGCCGGATAACTAAAATGCCTGTCCATGAAATGGTTAGAAGGCAAATATCAACATGGATACGAAATATTTTCCATTTTGAACACCGTAGGAAGAATTACTTAATCCCTCGGCGATCTGAGATTTCAGAGCTTAAGAAAGGGGGAAAAATGATGTCTAGCGCGAACGATAAGAAATTCCAAGGGGCATATGTAATAAAACCTGTTCCTGGAATTCATTTTGATGTTGTTGTTATGGATTTCGCAAGTCTATATCCATCAATAATAAAGGAATACAATCTTTCCTATGAAACAGTTATTTGTCCTCATAAAGAAGATCGAGATAATTTAGTAAAAGGCTCTCCATACCATATTTGCTCTCAAAAGATGGGGATCTTTGCCTATGTTGTTGGATTTTTCAGGGATATAAGAGTTAAGTATTTTAAACCTAAATCAGAAGATAAAAGTTCAACAGAAAAACAAAGAAGTTATAATCAAACTATTCAACAAGCGCTTAAAGTTTTTGTTAACGCAAGTTTTGGTGTTTTTGGGTCTCAAAATTTCCCGTTGTTTTGTTTACCAGTAGCAGAAAGCATCACGGGAATAGGGCAATATTCTATTAAACAAACAATAAAAAAAACTGAAGAAATAGGGATTAAGGTTTTATATGGGGATACAGATTCTGTTTTCCTCTTAAACCCTTCAAAAGAACAATTGAGTGAAATAACTGACTGGAGTAAAAAAACCCTTGATCTTGACTTGGAAGAGGAAAAAACTTATCAATTCTTAGCTCTTTCTGATAGAAAAAAGAATTATCTTGGAGTATATAAGGATACTAAATATATTGACATGAAAGGCCTTGTAGCAAAGAAGAAAAACACACCAGAATTTATTAAAAAAGCTTTCAGTGATTTATTAGAAATTATTAAAGAGGTCACTAGCTATGATGAATTTTTAAAAGCAAAGAAAGATATCAAAAAGCTTATTATTTCAAATTTTAAAAAAATCGGAAAGCCCAACACGTTCAACTTAAAAGATTATGCAATTAACATAATTATGCAAAAGAAGCTTGATAATTATAAAAAAACAATACCACAGCATGTTAGAGCTGCTCAAGAATTTAAAAAAAAAACCGCAAAAGAATATCAAAAAGGCGAAACGATAAGTTTTATTAAGAGTAAAGATAAAATCGGAGCTAAAGTAATAGAATTAGCAAATCTGCAAGATATTGATGTGAAAAAATACAAAGAACTATTGAGATCAGCTCTAGAACAGTTTGTTGATGCTTTTAGTATTGGTATTGATATTTCAAGCTTAGAAACTCTTGAATTTCAAAAATTAGATGGATTTATTTGAAAAATCACATATAATGATTGAAAATAAGAAAAGATTTAATTTTGAATTTATTAAGAATCCTGGACTAAAATTCCGTTTGTTGAGACAAACCAACCATTTTCAGTCTTTAAATTAAATATATCATAATTTTTTTTAACTTTTCTTATGGACTTAATCCTTATGGGAGTTGTACTGTTGAATTTAAGAAGACCTAAGTATTTTCTTTTATAATGTTTTCCATCAGTTTCGGTTATACGATAACAATTATCTGAAGAACTTGGATACCAAATAGAACAAAAATGTCCTGTCGCTCCAAGAATGCTTACTAAATCATTTTTTAATTGCTGACTTGTGGTTGTATATTTCTTTAATTCCCCTCTTAATTGACAACCATCTCCTTTATAATATGTTTCTAAAAATGACTTTATCCTACTATTATTCATAATTAATTCTAAAGGAATTTTCTTGTTTTGAGCCAATTTTAAGCATAATTCAATTGTTAGCTCAGTTAAGACATTTGAATTTATTCTGATCATATTTTGCGCGCAAATGCTTACAGGGAACCCTAATCGCTTAAGGAGATCAATAATTTCAATCCAATTATTATAATTTTTTTCTTTTGATTGAGAAATAGTCACTCTATTCTTGTCTGTAGACCCCTCAGCAACATACCAACCTAAATATCTAAAAAAATCATCTGTTAATGGAACTATTGATGAATACCAAAATCCAACATTTTCATGGATCTTTATCAAGATTTCAACGTGATTTCTTTTCGCTTCCATTTCAAGAAAAAGTTTTTCCGAATTTGATAAATTTGACCAAAGTGTTCTATATTTTTTTCCCACCTTGGAATATTGAAATTTTGAATTTATTAATTGTATTAAAGGATTATTAGTTCTTTGATTCGTTCTATAGGAAAATTTTACATAATCACTTCTTTTTATTCCAATCCATTTATGCTCCCAATTAAGAAGTTTAGGAATAAAAATATATTTTGGAACGTTTGAAGTCAATGGAATCTTGTGAAAGACTAACAAATTATCTCGCTCCTTTAGTTCTTTAGCATTCACATATTTAATTGAAAAGAAGCTTTCTGGAGAATTATATGATTTAAAATTGATAGAAATTACAATTTTAGGAAAAATGTGATTCTGACTACAGACAATTTGTCTCCCATCTGATAACCGAATTTTTAATAAAAATGAAGTTACACTTTTTAAAAAATTTATAATCGGTACAAATTTCGGTGAACCAAATTTCGGTGAATTAAATTTGTTGATTGATAAAACTTTTAAGTTTTTCCATGAATTCTCTATACTTCCAATTTTAACCTTACAAACAATCCCATTTGGATCTTTTACTACTATTTCCTCATCATAAGGAAGACCTGATTTACTGGTAAAATATTCTCTTTCAACCTCTATAGAACCTGATTTAATATCTTCAAAAAAATTATCCATTGTCCCATAATTACCCTTTCCTGTGTTTTTTGTTAACTCATTTTTACTACATGAAGTATTGATATGGTTTCGTTTAATTTCCCTTTCTTCCCTCATTTTTTTTATTATTCATAACTCAACTTTGATTTTATTAGTAATTAAAAAACTAATTAACTGCTATTTAAATGACTTGACACTAAATCTTTTTCACTTAATTAAATTGAAACCATAAATCTTCCTTACTCCTATTAATTAAAATAGAAATTATTTAAGTTTGAATAGAATATAATTAATTAATGCTGGTCAAAAATCAACAAATTATTTCAGAATTTGAAATGGTGAATACCTATATCGGGAATTTAAAATTGATAGAAGGCGACAAAACCCTAATCTTTAAGGAAGTTAAAAATAATCAAAAAAGAATCGATCTTGTTCAACTAAGAAAGTATAATAATCGGTTTGGAACTGCCCACGCATTAGAATTTAAAGTATTTAATTGGAAAAAAGGATTTGGACAAACTTTAGGAAATCGGGTTCTAATTCCTTATAATTCATTAGCTATTTGGAAAGATTATGAAGATAAAGTTGATAGAGATATGTTAATTAACGAAGGGATAGGATTAATAATTGTATCAAAAGATAAAAATATCATTGAATTAAAGCCGAAAAAAAGTAAATATCTTATCCAAGCGAATTATCAGAAGATAAGATATATCTTAAAAGAACAAATAAATGATTAAATTGTCAAATATATATTATAAACTTCAATTTAAGACGGAAATTGAAAGATTAAATCTCTATTTAAAGCATTCTCTATGCAAGGGATTTCTAGTTCCTAAAAGACATTTCTTCAAAGAGGACAAAAAAACCAAACAGAAGCAAATTGATGAATCTTTTATAAAATCAATTGAAAGTCTTAATAAGGAGGTTATTTTATATAAGAATTATTATAATGTTCGCCCCTATCTGATAGATCCTCAAACTCCTTCTCTAAACGATGAAACAAAAGAAAAACTTCTAAAAGATTATAGTTTATTTGTTTCTGATTTTCAAGGTGCTAATTTAGAAAAATATTTTAAAAAAGAAATATCAGAGTCAATTCAGATTATTGATTTTGTTGAGAAATACAAAAATAGACCGAGGACTTTAATTGAAAAGAAATTATTTAAGAGTCATGATAATTTCAAAGTTTCTTGCTTTACTATTCCTTTTTTACCAGCAATTCCAATAAAAATTTCTAAGAAAGGTTCTTTTTTTAAAAAATTAAATAGTATTAATGAAAAAGCTATTGAGGAATTATATAATCTATCTCTTAAATATGTCAAGACATATAATTTAAATAACCATATTCCCATGATTGTATTAAATCTAAAAGATTATATGAAACATCATTATGATATTACTGAAATAATAAAGAAATATGAGTTCTTTAATAAAATAGGATTATGGATTGTAGATTTCAATGAGATTAGTGCCAGTAAAAAGGAAATGAAGGAGTTTTATGATATAATCGAAAAGTTCAATTCAGTATTTGCTAAATTATTCGTGTTTTATATTGGTGTTTGTAGCTCACGACTTATTGATAAAATAAATCCTAATATTAAAAAAATTATAAGAATTAGTGGGTATCCTGGTCTTAATGTAAATATTCCTGCTATGGTTCCTCGAACCAGAAGATTTTATTTTCAAAGAAATGGTAAATTTTATAATGATCGAGGGTTTTCAGAGGATTTATTGCGTAAACCTAGTTTAGACTATAATTGTAAATGTTCAAGTTGTTATGATTTTAGAATTAAATCATTACAGAGAGCATTTGATATATATTTCCAAAATCCAGTTGATGTAAATGCTTATAATAAGTTCAGGGGAAAAGCAGTAAAGACTCTAAAGGAAAAATTGAAGACCAAACAAAATATTATTTTGATGAACCATAATTTTTATAATGTAGATCGCCAATTGCATTGTGATTTAGAAGAATTTATAAAAGAAATATTTAGTACAAATTTAAAAATGAATAATTGGGAGTTATTAAAAAAGAAAAAGGAGGAAATAGAAAATGAGCTTAAGTAATCTAGATTTTAATGAAAAGATTTTATTGATATTGTATTATTCGAAAGTACACACTACCTTAATAACAAGAGCAATGAAATTAATGTTCTTATTAGAGGAAATATTTGAACTTAAGGGTGAATCTGATCTTGATTTCATTTCATATAATCTAGGTCCATTTGCAGTTAATTTTCAAACGAATATTGCACCCTTAATTACTGAGCAACTCATTTCCTACGAAGAAGTATTCGAGAAAAACTCGAATTTTATTCCTATAGATTCTAAAAGATTATATCAAATAAATCCTGAAAGAAAGAAAGAAATTGAAAGTATATTAAAAGATAACTATATAAATAATTCTGACCTCAAAAAGGAAATCAAACTAATTAAAATATTATCAGTACATTATGATCATGAACATTTGACTGATCTTATTCAACTTTGTTATTACTTAAAGCCTAAATTTACCCAGAAATCCATTATTAAAGAACAAATAATAGCGCATAATAAATTCTTTAATCAAGAAGTTATATTAAAGATGATTTATAGCTTAGATGAAGGCTATATCATTAAATTATTTAGCAATCTTGATGGTATTTTGAATTTATTCTGTAGAAATGAAAAAAACATAGAGAAAGAGCATTTTTATTCAATTTTGGAAGAAATTCGTCAAGGTATTAAAGCTAAAAGTCAAATTAATAAAAAACATTTAGTCTTCACTATAGATAACATTTCAATAGATGATCCAGATGAATCGTTTAAATTCTTGAAATATAAATTATTGGAAGTACTTACTTTTGAAAAAACTCACTTAACTAGTCTTGATTCAAAAAAGGAGTTTTTGAAATTCTTTCTAAAATCCTTGCAATTAAATTATCCTCTGAATAAAACCTCTATTGAAAAATTAAGATTACATTTTAATGAATTAAAAAATTCACTTGAATTCATAGATTATAAGGATCAATTGCCAGAACTGGAAATAGACTATGAAGAATTTAAAAATGAGTTAAGAAGTATAAAAAAAGAGGAAAAGAAACAAATTATTAGAAGAGAGAAGACAACTGAATCAAAAAAAATTGAAGAGATACAAACAAAAATTACTGATTTTAAATTAATTGAAGAAATTGATGAATTTTCTGAAAAAGACGATATTGAATCGATCAAAATTATAGGAGAAGATCATCATATATTCGTTGATTTTAAAGAAAAAATAGAACTTTAGATGAATAATATAAAATGCAAATAACAGCAATAATAGAAAGAGATGAGTGATGTATAATTATTGCTATAATCCCCGATACAAGTGTTTTGGTGTATTATTTATATGGTAAGTCCTCACAGAAAGACAGAATAAAAAATCAATTTATTACATTTAAAAATAACATTTTAATTAATCCGATTTTAAAATCAGAGATAGGAACAGTAATTTTAAATTCATTTTTTAAATTAAGGGAAATAGTTTTTGAAAAATTAAATTCGAAAAAGAAACAATTTAATGTTGATGATTTTTGGATTGATATTAACCAATATATCCAGAGAAAAAGAAGCCCTCAATTAAAAAATCGCTGTACCTCTATTGTTACAATTATAAGAAACTGTATTGATAAAATTCCTGTAGAGAAATCTGATCCAAATTATGAAAAAAAGCAAATTCATAGAGTAAAATCAGCTTTTAATATTATTGTTAATGATTTATTAGAGTTTCAAGAAGAAATCTCTAAATGGAATAATAACCTAACATATCCATGTCCAAGATCGGAGTGGGAAATCGTATATAATGAAAATACTTTTTGTTATGAATTTTTATATATTAATAGCTGTGCGAAGAAAATATGCAATGCCAGAGAATTTAAATTAGAACAATTAACTAAGAAATATAAAAAAGTATTTAGTACTATTCTTAATGAAGCCCAAGGTTTTTGTGAGAAAAATAAATTAATTTTAGATGACCGATTCTATAAAACAGTAGAAAAATTGATAGATATTAATACTAATAAGAGAAAATATGATTTTCACACGCGATATTGCTTTAATCTAGGAGATTTTTTTATATGTGAATTATTGATTAATTCAGAGAATAAGATATATACTCTGAATTTGAAGGATTTTAAATTGATTTTGCATTTTTTAGATATTAACTATGCAAGAATTATTCCTTTTTATCAATGAAAATTTTTTGTCAAGCGGAATCTAAAATTCTCTAATTCCCATCATCTTTTCATCCGGATGTTTAAATATTTCCTTTCTAATTTTTATCATTCTATACTTTTCGCATAACAACTTTTCCATCATCGTGCACTCCCTGAAGCAGTCTAAGAATGATTTTTTGTTCATTTTAAATATTATCTTTTTACGGTGTGTTAGAGAGTTTGAGAGCGAATACTTTATTTTAGCACGTAAAAGAATTTACAAAAATGAAGATTTGATATTTTTGTCAAGGTAAAGTTTATGAATCTTCTCTAAAATAAATAGGTTGATCTTTTATCACAGATTTAAAAACGTTTTGTATAAATTGTCCAAATCTCAAATATGGGGAATTTTCTCACAATTTTTCAATTTTAATTGAAATGTTAAAAAATATCACAAAAATTGAAGAATTTACTAATGTTAAAGATGAAATAATTGGAATCGTAAGAGATAATATCAAAAAAATTCGAAAATCTAATACTTTAACTTGAATGATTACGCGATAAATATGAGTCTTAAAAAGGCTCTTAAAAATGATACTAAGGTTATACCACAACATGTCCGAGCTGCTCTCGAATTGAAAAAAATTACTAAAAGGGAATTTCAAAAGGGTGAAAAAATTAGTTTTATTAAAAGTAAAGGTCTTATTGGAGCAAAAGCACTAGAATTAGCCAAACTCCAAGATATTGATACTAAAAAATATAAGGAGCTCTTGACATCCGCATTAGAACAAGTGTTGGATGCACTCGGAATTACATTTGATGAAGTTAAAGGTATTAAAAAGATGGATGCTTTTTTCTAAACTATTCAGAAAATCAAAAAAACGAGTTTGGTTGAAAGATCTTGACTATGAAAAATTATTTTGAAAGGAAAAATATTTTTGATCTGATTGACAGAATTAAAGAACGTACAAGTATGTTCATTCCAGACAAATCAATCAGATCATTATCAATGTTTTTGGCTGGTTATGATTCATGTTTAGAATTACATTCGATCGTTGAGGTAAGAGTTCCTCTTTTCAAACATTTTGGTGAATGGCTTAAAATGAAATTTAATTGGAATTTATCATACGGATGGGCTCATGCTATCACGGAGAACGTTGATAGAAATCAAGATCCATTAAATAAGTTTTTATCTTTTGTAAGTGAATTCAGAAAACTACAACCTGAAGTAGTTTCAACAATACAGGGGAAAATTGATGAAAATCCTTCACTTTTAATAAAAAAAATACAAGTCATTCAATATTTCCCTGAAAGTTTATTTTTTCTAAGGTTCTGCTACGTTGAGAAGTATGACAATGGTCGAGATCTTTTTTATTCTTTAGAAGAAGCAGAAAAAAGTGTGCTAAAAAATAAAAGAAAAGACTAATTTAATAATAAATTAATTTCAGTATTTTTTCTTTTTGTTATAATCTTCTGGATTTCCTCCAGCTTCAAGGTATTCAGCATATTTTTTCAAACTACTTACAAGCATCTCCCCAGCCATACCAAGTATTTGTTCTTGACCTGCATCATCGAATTCCGCCCAAATCGTAGCTTCTACAATATCTCCCTTTGGTTTTAATACATAACCTAAACTTGTCATTGGGCTTCCTTCTTGAGACGCAGAAAGACTCTCAGGCGGATTGGTTTCAACACGAGTTGACGTGACATCTCCCACATTTGTTTTAAAGAAATAGTTACCTGGACCAAGCTCAGTAACCTCATTCACGACAATATTCCATCGAGCATAATCCCGATCTGTATCAATTATCTTGAAAATCTTTTCTTGAGGTGCTGAAATATCCACTTTTCTCTCTACACGAGGCAAATTTTTCACTTTCACTCTCAATATATTTTTTATTTATTGTTTAAAATATTGTGGCAATATGTTTAGAACATAACTATTTATAAAATTTTATTTTTATAGATGTGTTAACAATAAATCCTTCAAAAATTGAACTCAATAACAAAGAAATTAGTTATTTAAACGATATTTTGGTTGGATATAAAGATAAGCATGAAGAAAAGCTTTAAATAAACATTTGTCTTATATCTTCTACACAATAGTAAAATATTGTTTTTAAAATAAACAAAGCGAAATATCGATTAAAAAGAAGGCAAATTGTAATATATAAGTTTGAAATCACTGAATATGTTAAACCAGTTTAGCTTATTTTTACATATTGCGTCAAAATCTATTTTACTATTTTTTTTTTTACCTTTCATTATTCATGATTTCTTTAATTTCTTAAAATTAGAACTACGCCAGGTATTGGTATTTTAAAATCATCGTCACAAGAGAAAATACAAAACTCCCATTATCAAGGAACAAAAAATTGGATTTAAGATATTATCATCAATTCTTAGATTTAGAAGATCAATTATAAGAAATGTAAGTCCTCCACTAATACTAATTAACAAAATCTTGATGTTTTGCAGAGCTGGTTCAAATGATATGATTATTATAAAAGCTATACCAAAAGAGGCTAAAAAACCTGCCACATATCCAATAATCGTTTTTTCAGACGATCTAGGAAATTTAATTCTCCCAAATCTAAGTCCAAACACAGATGCGGCTCCATCTCCAATCGTTGCGATTAATATTGAAGTTGCAAATATGCAGAATGGAAAAAAAAATATGGGAGCAAATGATAGAACTAGGACTGTTGGCCTTATGAAATCAAAATTTTCTTCACGCCTCATAGACTTACTTAAGAGATTTAAAACATTATCTGGGATAAGATGGAATAGGTTCTTTTTTTCAAAAACATAAGATAATCTGATATAATCTAAAGCACCAAATACTAAAATTCCCGAATATCCCGCAGTTAAAATTAAGAATCTACCAAATTCCTTTCCAGTTATTCCCCAAACTAGATTAACATTCCAGATATCATCCCAAATATATACTGCAAAAATCCAAAGTAAAATTATTATTCCAGCAGGAAATATAGGTAATGCTTTTCTATGGATATCTGTTCTTAGTTTTTTTGATCTTTGATCTGAATTTTGACTGTTCTTTTGACCAAAGCTCTGTAAAAAAGTTTCAATATTCCGTTTTTCTTTTATATTTGGATGCTTCTCTACAATTAATTTGTATTGATAATACAGAATTAAAATTATTATACTTGGAGTGAATATACAAATAAAGAAGGTTGACAGCATTTGGAAAAATCGAATATTCGGATTATAGGCAGAGAAAAAGAGAGGATATATTATTCCTGCTGTTAGCCATAACAAGTATGTTAAAATACTGTTAATAAAATTGTGTTCCATTGGATATTTTTGATTGAGTCTAATCGCATAATAAAATAACCCTGATCCACTTAGTATAAAGAGAATTGTAACTGGCAATGAGATAATGTCATATCCCATGATAACTTTAATTAAAATTCTATTTCAAAAATATCTTATGGAAATAATATTTCTGGAGGATAAAAAAAAAAATTAAATTTCAATACTAAATTATCTGAACTTCTTTTTTTAGGTGTTTTTGAATAAACTCTCCTATTTTTTCAGTTGCTTTCTGGCCTTCTGGAGCCATAAATGCAAACATCTGAAACATATGAATCATATCTTCCCATACGTCTAAAAGAACATCAACTCCAGCAATTTTTGCTTTTTCTGCAATTCTAGTAGCGTCGTTTAGCAAAACTTCAGCACCACCTACTTGTATTAACATAGGTGGTAATCCTTTGAGATCAGCATAAAATGGTGATATATAAGGATTCTTGGGATCATCTTCTCCGATATATAAAGAAGCTAAGAAGAAAAGGTCACTTGCATTCGCAAGAGGATCTACTTTTGCTTTTGTTCTCATTGAATCTCCAGTCATAAGTAAATCTGCCCATGGTGAAAGTATAATTGCTGCGGTAGGTAACGTGATGCCAGTATCTCGTAATCTCAAAAGCGTTGCTAATGTTAAACCTCCTCCAGCTGATTCTCCTCCAATTATTACATTTTTAGGATTAATTCCTTGGCTATCGATCAGCCATTTATAAGCAGCAACCGCATCATCTAAAGCTGCGGGATAGGGATTTTCAGGTGCTAGACGGTAATCTAATAATAATACTCGCGAATTTGAAACCCGAGAAATCCTTGAACCAAACTCCTTATGTGAATTGATTGAACCCTGAACATAACCTCCTCCATGTAAATATAGGACAATATTTTCCTCTACAACTTCAGGAGTGCTTATCCATAGGGCAGGAACACCGCTAACTTCGATTTTCTCAATTTTTACATCATTTGGAATTTGTAACATAGCTTCTAATTGATCAAATTTAGCACGACCTTCTTCTACTCTTTTTTTTGTCGCAACTTCTCCTTGTTGGAAAAGCATGTTTATTATTGTTTTCATCCCTTCACTAACCATTTGATATTTCACTCTGTAAGTTTTTTAGTATGACTTTTTAGTGAAATAAATAGTTTTTATGATTTAAAAAATATATCTGAAAAAAATAAAAAATGGAATTAAAATACCTTCCATAATTCCGACTGGTCATTTAACTAAATTATGTTTTAAACTTCTAGTAAACTTCAAATAATTATTGCTTCTTTTCTGAAATATGACCAAAGAAATCATTGAGTGGGATTTGAGTGATTTTTATGAGAGTATTACTGATTCTAATATTGAAAAAGATATCCAATCTGTATTAAAAGCATCAGAAGAATTTAACCATAACGTAAAAGGGAAAGTCAATGTTCCCACTTTAACTCCAGAACAATTGTTAGGATGGTTACAAGAGTACGAGGATATCTCTGAAAAATCAGCATATTTACACTTTTATGCATTATTTTCGTATTCCACTAATACTCTAAATGATGAGATTAAGACTTTTAAATCGAAAATCGAAGAAATTAATGTAAAAATACAGGATATGATTCTGTTTTTCCCCTTAGAATTTAATTTAATTTCAGATGATAAATATGATAAAATGATTGCATCCCCATTGTTGGAGAATTACTATCATGTGCTTGATGTAAATCGGAAGGAAAAACCCCACCAACTTTCCGAAAAAGAAGAACAAATAATTTTGATGAAGAACTTAACTGGAGTGAATGGGTTTATCAAACTCTATGGTGAATTGAAAAGTAGCTTCATATATGACTTTGAAGTTGATGGGGAAAAGAGAAAATTAACAGAATCCGAATTGTTCGCTTTTATGTATCAACCAGATAAAGAACTCAGATATAATGCTCTACAAACTATTGTAAAAAAATATAAGGAAAATGAAATGGTTTTCACTCATATTTTTAATAATATCTTAAAAGATTGGGACTTAGGAAGTAAGAAAAAGAATTATAGAAATCCTATATCGAGAAGAAATCTTAGTAATGAGTTGAGCGACGAAATTGTGGAAGTTCTCGGGAATGTGACAACAAAAAATTATCAAATAGTTGAAATATATTACAACCTTAAGAAGAAATTATTAGGACTTACTGAACTGCATATGTCTGATTTGTATGCACCTGTCAGTGAGATCACTAAAAATTTTTCATATTCCGAAGCAATTGAGCTCATTAAGACAGTGAATGAACAGTTTCACCCCGAATTCAAAAATATCGTAGAAAAAATGCTTGAACTTGAACATATAGATGTAACTCCAAGAAAAGGGAAAAATAGGGGTGCTTTTTGTGGATTCGGAAAGTTAAAACATTATCCCTTTGTGTTTATTAATTTTACTGAGACTGTTGATTCAATCCTAGCTCTTTCTCACGAATTAGGTCATGCAATCCAACTTTTTTATATCCAAAGAGATCAAAATTATCTTAATAATGGTATATCTCTAGCTGTAGCGGAAATTGCTTCTAATTTTAATGAAATGTTAACTTTGGATCATTTAATGAATACAGACCTTACTAACGAAGAAAGAATCGCACTACTATGCATATTTATTGAAAAAAACATTGCAACCTCATTTAGACAAAACGCTTTCTATAATTTTGAAGTAAAAATACATGATATGATTGAAAAAAAACTTCCAACGACAAACGAAATTAAAGAAAAATTCATAGAAGAAATGAAGGCAATGTTTGGAAACTCTATTAGTAATCTTAAAGATGATTATGCTGAATATTGTTTTGTAATTCCGCACTTCTTAAGTGCTCCTTTTTATGTCTATGCATACAACATGTCAAACCTATTAGTAATTTCATTATATCAATTGTATTTAGAACAAAAAGAGGAATTTATCCCAAAATTCATTAAATTGCTTTCTTTAGGCACTTCTCTTTCTCCTGAAAAGATGCTTTCTACACTCGATATTAATCTTAATGACTCTTCCTTTTGGCAAAAAGGTATCGATTATTTAGCCCGTAAAGTAGAAGAATTAAGTAAATTAGTTTATAATTAATGGTAAGCTTTCAGATGTGTAGAAGACTAATAATTAAAAGTAAAAGGTAAAAAAAGTTATTTAAAGCCCTAATAGAAGGGCACTATCTAATATTTCGTGAATTTTTTTTTGGTTTTCTTCTCCTAAAACTTCATCAATCTTGACTTTAAGGTTCATAAGGACACCAATTCCAGATACTAGTGTATTTTGTACGAAATTATTGAAAATACTTTTATCCGCATTCTTGCCTTTGAACTCCTCGACTCTATCGAGCATTACTTGTTCATATTCTTTCGCAGTACTCGTTCTTAACTCCGTTAATTTACGTATCTTCATGCCATCTTTTGTTTTTACAAATTCATCAGACATTTATTTATCACTCTCCGTTTTAATTCCACCATTTCGTGCGATTTCTGGTTGGACTTCTAAGACTTCTTGACCGGTAGTCGTGTCAAATTCATCTCTGACTTTAGCTGTGATATGTTTCGCTATTTGTTTTTCAATCTCTGGCCTGTGAATTGTATTCATTGTGCAGAACGAGCATTCCTTGACGGTGCCGTCCGGCATTGCTATACCGAAATGAACAATACATCTTTTTGTTCTTTCCAAATCCATATTGTATGCGTCTTGAAAATGCATTGAGCTTAAAAGAAGGGTTCCGTAACTGAAAGAGCTGATACTTTCCCAATCACCATTAATAAGAACTCTGCTGAACATTTCCATGAGCTTACCCGGTTTTTTAGCATACTGTAAGATTCCTAATAGGAATCGCGCTCGAAGCTGGGTTTTGTCAAGGAAATTTAATCCTTCATCTAGAGTTTTACCAAAGTCACCGAGTAAATTTTCAAAGAGCTTTATGGGCTGCTTTTCTTTCTTTTTAATCTTTTCCCAAAATTTGTTTGCGAAGTCAATTACTTTAAACGGCTCAAAATATTCCATTATCGGCATCATTTCACCAGTATCAGGGTCTATGGCCATATACGAGGCAAAACCACAATCAGGATGACAGGTAAACTCAATAGGTTCAACATCTGCTAGATAAGCGATAATTCTACCGAGTTCCACAATAGTCGAGAGTGGATACCACGAATTTTCCATGCTTATCCTTCCTCCGGTTTGTTCTTCAATTTTCTTTAGGACATCTGCATTGGTTATTCTAAGTTCACTGCGTTCTTCAAACGCAATTCGACCACATAAAGAAACGGGCTGAAATGTTATTCCGCGTATAACATCTATATTATCAATTGCGTATTGAATAATATTTCCAACCTCAACGTCAGTAATTCCCTTAGCAATTGTAGCAACTAATACAGTTGAATCGAGTTTTGCCTTTCTAAGGTTATCAACAACCCTTTGTTTGTATGCCATTAAATGCTTAATTCCACGAGTTTTTTCATAAGTCGCATCATTGATCCCATCAAATTGGAAGTATAGTGTATCTAAGCCCATTTCCTTACATTTTTTGGTAAATTCTAAGCCACCTTTCTTTCTTTGAAAACCATAACCGTTTGTAGCGACTATTACCTCTTTAAATCCATTGTCTTTAGCCATCTTACAAATCTCAGGAAAATCCTTTCTGACAGTAGGCTCTCCGCCCGTAAACATAATTGCAACTGCTGGAATAGGTTTACTTCTAAAGTGTTTCATTACCCTATCGATTTCTTCTAAGGTTGGCTGAACTAAATAGCCACTTTGCAAGATATTTGCGTAACAAAAGTTACAGTTAAAATTACATCGATTAGTTAGATCTATTAAAGCCAATGAACAAGTTGAAATATGCTGTTCGCAGAGTCCACAGTTATAAGGACACCCTCTTGGATCGTCTCCTTGAAAATCTGGTGGATTAGTGTCACCATCTTTATCGAATTTCCAGACAACATTTCCATTCTTATCTTTTACAGAATAATGTGTCCATTTATAATATTTTGCAGAGCTACTGAGTAAATCTTTGAAGAATCCATGATCTTCGCATGTTTTTTTCATATATATTTTTTCATCTTCTTCATAGATTTCAGCACCAATTGGCTGTAAGCATTCAGGGCATATACTTGTAGTTTTCCGATAATAAGGTTCGTTTACATAATCTTCATCGTTTAAGTGATACATTTTTTGTTAACACCAATTACATCATTATTTATTTAAACATGTATTTATACAAATACGAAGTGCTGATTTATAAAGGTTTTTCTACTTTTCCTATTTTTGCTAATATGTTTTGATATAAACTTTAAAATCATAGTCTCGGGGTTTTTACTCCCATTTTTTGGGAATTTGATATTTTTATATTATAGAATCATAAAAACAATTCTCAAATCGTATAATATTACTATTTAATTATTCACCAGTAAATTTAGGATCTCTTTTTTCAAAGAAAGCTTTTATACCTTCTTGAAAATCTTCTGTTCCCGCAGTTTTTACAATACTTTGAGCTTCTTTTTCAATATGTGGTTCTAAATCATTAGTATAAGATTCTCTTAATAATCTTTTAGTGTAAGCAAATGCTACCGGTGCTCCCTGGCTTATCTGAATAGCATATTTTTTAACTTCCTCCATAAATGTTTCTGAGTTGAAAATTTTATTTACTAAGTTAAAATGGAGAGCTTCTTCGGCATTGAGCACTCTATTCAAGAAAAACATCTCATTTGCCAGACTTAAACCTACCAGTTTAGGAAGATGCCAGGTTGATGAAGAATCAGGAGATAAACCTATTTTTGTAAAAGCACAACCAAATGTAGCATTCTCGGAACTAATTCTAAAATCACATGTTGTTGCATAACCTAAACCAGCCCCAAAGCAAGCACCATTAATAGCGGCTATTGAGAGAGTCCCCATATTCTTAAGGATTTTTATTCCTTTATGCAATTTACTTACTAATTTTGCCATAAATTCATCAGGTTTTTCTGCATTTTTAAATTCCACAACATCCCCTCCTGCAGAAAAAGCTTTTCCTATTCCAGTAAGAATTATGCATCTTATCCTTTTATTACCCAAAATTATGTTAAAAGCAATAATTAATTCATCCATGAGTTTAATGTTGAAAGCATTATAATGGTTAGGACGATTTAAGAACACAATAGCTAAGTTATTCGGTTCATCAATCTCTAATTCAATTAATTCAAAATTAGTCATAAAATTGAGAATTAATAGTTAGATTAAAATCCTTAGCATTTTGCGCTTGTTTTTAAAAAAATCCAAAAATTACACAATTTTTTTTATATCTTTTTTAAAATGAATGTATCATAGAAAGGGCGTTGTATCAATTCTACAGATAAATGAAGGTTTTGGGCATATCCCCTTGGATCAACTGCGTCTGGATGATCTGGATCCTTCTGTTCTCGTACAAATTTTAACATTTTAGAATTTGGTTCAAAAATACAAATAATTCCATTTATTTTTACTGTTCGATTACATTCTTTTAGAGCTGCTTTTTTGTCATCTATATGGTGCAACGCCCCGAAAATAAATATCGCGTCAAAAGAAGAATCCTCAAATGGCATTTTTTCAGCATTAAATGGAGTGTATGTTATCATATGATCCACTTTTGCTTTTTTAGCAAATTGTAACCAATCCTGTTTTGCGTATTTTGATTCATCATCCTCAGGTTCACCAGTAATTATGGTGAAATTATTTAAAGCCAGAGTTATTAATATTAAGCCAATTCCTGTCCCGATGTCTAAAATTTTTGCAGTCTTATCTAAATTTAAGTCTTGAATAACTGGATTTGTTTCATTATAAACAAAAGCAAAATCGTTTCCTAATAATTCTCTTATTTCTTCTACATCCATTTTACCTTTCCTCTTTTTTTAGTATACACAAATCATGATATTCTTTTTATTTATTTTCTCTGTAATCATTTATAATTTTGTATCTTAAGTAAAAAAATTCCAAAGATAAAAAAATTAGGTCCCAGAAAATTATCGGTATTTCTTTCTTAATAAACTTGTTAAGCTTTCCAAATCTGGTGATATATTTAACGTGAAAATTTGAATTTGTTCTAGTTTCTTATACGTTCGTGGCAATTTTTTTATATTCTCTAAGTAGAACTGTTGAATTTCGTCTATCTTAGGTAACTTAGCCTCTAATTTGCCATTTTTCATAATAAGTTCTAACAGTGCTTCTGAATTGGTAGGAATGGGTTCATTCTCAAGCGCTAAAATATCCTCCTTAAACGCACCCTTCTTATTAAATACTCTAAAAACTTGTTTTGTCCCTGGAAAGGTAATTTTATCTTCACTTACCTTAATTTTAGCTTCATTTTTATATTCAACTAATTTATACACTCCAGAAATGGTGGGATCATCACTAGAAGTTGCTAATTCTGTTCCAACGCCAAACGCATCAATTGGTGCATTTTCATCTATCATTTTTTTAATTTTGTACTCATTTAGATCAGAACTTGCAATGATCAGAACTTTTTCGCTACCTGCATTATCCAAAATCTTTCTCACTTTTTTTGCATGACCACCAAGATCTCCAGAATCAATTCGTACCCCTTTTATCCCATTCCCAAATCGAATACTCTTTTCAGCTCCTTTTTCAGTATTGTATGTATCAATCAGAAGAATTGTATTATTATCGTAAATATCAAAATAAGCAGTAAAGCTATCCTCCTCTCGTTCAAACTTTTGAACAAAACTGTGAGCCATTGTACCGGTAGAATTTATTCCAAATTCAAGATCAGCAATTACATTACTAGTTCCATTAAAACCCGCAATGTAACTGGCTCTTGCGGCATAGACACCAGCAAGTGGACTGTGAGATCTTCTCGTACCAAATTCAAGAAGCGTTTTATTTGGTGCAATATTCCTTATACGTGAGGCTTTAGACGCTATTAATGTCTGGAAATTGATTACATTTAGCACGTGAGTTTCTGCGAGTTGAGCATGAAGTAATGGACCACGAATTCTTAATATTGGTTCATTAGGAAAAAAGAAATTACCTTCTTTCATTGACCATAAATCAATATTGAATTTAAAATTTGGTAGGTATTCGTTGAAAAAACTTTGATCAATATTTTTAAAAACTTTCTTATTTCTAAGAAATTCAATCGTTCTTTCGTTGAATTTCGCATTTAATAAATAGTAAATAGCTTGTTCTAGTCCAGCAAAAATTAAATAATTACGATTTTTAGGTAAACTTCTAACAAATAATTCAAAAGTAGCGATATCATCTTTTTCATCTATGTGATTTTCAAGGTTGTACTGATAATATGCAGCACCCATAGTGAGTTGGTAAAAATCTGTACTCAAGATCATATTGTTGTTGTTCACAAAACCAGAATTTATATGAGTCATTTTCTTTAGCGATAAAACTTGAAGTTATATATTTTAGTTATTTAATTCTTTCAATTATAAACCTTGTTTCATAAAATTCAATATGGAGAAATTAAGGTGTTTTTAATATAATTATGAAATATCTAGCGAAATAAGTTATGTTAACTTATTTTAATCAAATCTAAGGCTAGTCAAATCTAAACTAACATCCCAAAGACGTTTCATAAGTTCTGCATCATAGGAGGCTTTCACAGGTTCTACTTCCTTTTTTTTTTTGAAATATTTCCCACTCACACCTTCAACTTCAGGTGAAGATGCTAGATAAATCGATGTTTTAGCCCCTTTCTTTGGGCTTTTTATAAATAAACCGATCAAAGGATAAAAATATTTGACAAAGGGTCTAAAATTCTTAACCATATTAGTTTTTACAAATCCGGGATGAAGACAGTTAATAGATACTCCTGTCCCTTCATTTCTTCTCGCAAACTCATAGGTAAAGAGGATTACTGCTAATTTCGATTGTGCATACGCATTCAATTGGCGATAATGTTGTTCTCCATTAAGATTCTCAAAATTAATAGATTTACTTTGCATACTTGAGGCTACATTTACTATTCTTGCTGGATTACTAGTTTGGAGAAGATCTATTAATAAATTACTCAATAAAAATGGTGCTAAATAGTTAACTGCAAAAGTAGTTTCAATCCCATCATCGGATAAAACCCGTTTATTAAGATTAACACCAGCGTTATTTATTAAAACGTGCAAATCTTGATATTTTTCCTTATAATCTTTAACAAGCTGATGGATTTCCTTTTGTGAAGATAAATCTGCAATAATCAAATCAACTGTTCCGTCGTTACACTCTTTCTTGATATCTTCTAAAGCCTTTTCACCTTTATTTTTATTACGGCATACCATGACGATTTTTGCACCCATTTTTGTTAATCCAATAGCCGTAGCTTTACCAATACCCGAGTTTGCACCAGTAATCATGCAAATTTTTCCTTTCATAATTTTAGATGTATTATTCTTAATTACAGCCGTTTAAATCCCCAAATTATAAAAATAATAAATATCCTAATTAAAAGAACAAAGTTAAGTATGAGAAAGAAAAAAAATTAATAAAATCTCTGATGGATTTTGGGATTTTTATTTTTTAGATTTTTTCTACTTTTCGTATATTTTTTACCATTATACCCCAAAAATTATCTTTATCAAGCTTCCCATTCACTTTTATTTTTTCTTTTGGTTTTAACTCATTTTCATTCTGTAATTTTTCACTAACTCTTATTTTAAGGTTGTCTGCTTGTACAATGTCTTCTTCACGGTAATCGCTTTTTCGGGATATTCTTGGTCCGAATCTTACATCTTCTAAAGTGATGAGATAAAAAATGGAAACATTTCCTTGAAATTCTGATTGCTTCTGTACTATCTCTGAGATTTTCCCTTCATAAATAGTAATACTTTTATCAATAAACTTCATGAACATAGCACTATCAGAACTCTCATTAACTAAGCTTCTTTTTCCAGTACTTTTCGCACTCGAATCTGGCTTTGATATCTTAATTGGCTTAATAAGTTTTTCAAAATTTTCTGGCAGTTTTGTTAACGTCCAATCGGAGAGTTTAAAATATCCTTCTTTTAAAGATAGGATAAAAACTACCCAAAAATGACCACAAAAACCTAGGTTTGAACCTATTCGGCAATCACAATCCCTCTCTGGATCATTTATATTTGTAGGTGTAATAGATAAATAAGAACCTATCTCCCAATTAAATCCCTTAAATTTAATCTCAACCTCATGGTTTTTAGGATTCACAATTTTTATTTCACTAATAGTCTCTCTATCTTCTCCATCGATTTTTTTTAGAGCTAAATTTATACCTTCTGAAATAATCTCCAATTCTTTTTGTTTTATTAATTCTTCTAATTCCTCCTCAGCCAGGGAATCAAGAATAAACTCAATCAATTCTGACTTCTTCAGTTTTGAAAACCCTTTTATTCCAAAATCTCGGCAAATCTGCTTTAATCCATCAACATTTAAGTATTGTAAAAGGTATTTCATATAGGTTTTATCATTAAGTTGTCTATTCATTTCAAGCCCTATTTTTCTAAAATTTAATACAATGTTAAGTAGGTAACGTAATATGAATTTAATATTCAATTATAATTTGAAAGCCTAATATATAATTATATCCATTTGTTTACCTAGAATCTCGATAAGGAGATAATTATTCAATAAAGTAAGATAGAATTTTTAGCGTTGCAACAAATTCTTGAGTTTTTTAACAGTTTATGAATTTTTTTTAGAAAATTGTGCTTAAAATCGAGAATTATTGAGATGGTTAATCATATGAAAATGTTTAAATATTCAACTATCTTTTTAATTAGAAACTTAATGATATAGTAAAACGAATATTAAAATAAACATTAAAATACCGTTTAAGGTGAAACTATAAAGTGTCAATTTCAAACCCGGATTTTCTTAAATATTTCGGAGAAATCAAGTTTGCGGAAGAAGATAGTATGTGCATAAATGATTTTGAGCTTGCTATCAAGAGATACTTATTTGGGAAGGAAAAGAAACATCAAGAAAGCTTTAAATTTGGTGAAATAGATAACAAATATATTAAAGATTTTTCTCGCTCCTTTAAAAGTTATTTTGAATAAAATTTTCAACAATTTCTTAATTTTTAAATTCTATACTGCTTATTTTATTAATTTCAATCCTCTACTAGCTTGATACATAAGAGCCGTACTTTTTTTCATTAAATTTAAATATTTTTTGCTCCATAAAAAAATAATTAACGATTTTTCATAAGAAAATGCAAAAACAATCGAAATTCTTGCTAGGTGGATTTTTATGTTCCATAATAATTTTCATTAATCTCTTTAGTTCCTATAGCATCTCCCAAACTGAAAACAACTACTGGCCTGGTGATGATTGGATTATTACGACTCCTGAGGATCAAGGAATGAATTCGAATCTTATTGGGGAGATGTATGATTTTATAAACCAATATAACCTAAATATTCAAAGTATCCTAGTTAGCCGGAATGGATATATTGTTAATGAAAGTTATTTATCTAATAGTGAAGTCATTGAAGAACAAAGATTCATAACTTCCACGCCTATTATAACCCGAAAAAATGGATCCTTACACGTGTTATATAGTTGTACCAAATCTATTATCTCACTCTTAATTGGTATTGCAATTGAAAAAGGATACATCGACAGTGTAAACGAGACTTTTTTCGGGATCTTTCCTGACAAATGGAAACCTAGTTATGGTGATGAACTGAAAAAGAACATAACAATTGAAGATCTACTCACAATGAGATCAGGACTTCAATGGGATGAGGGCTTTGACTCCTTTTCTAATTGGTGGATTTATAATATCAGTCTTGACTATGTTCTTAAAAAACCATTAGTATCACCCCCTAGTTCAGATTTTGAGTATTCTAGTGGAAATACTCAATTATTATCTGCTATTATTCAAAATAAAACAGGGATGAAAACATCTGAATTTGCACAGCAACATTTATTTGCTCCTATTGGAATTAAAGATGACCAATGGGAATGGGATGAAATTAATTGGGAATGGGGAAATGGAACTTTAAACAATATCTCTTATGGGGGCTGGGGACTTTATTTTACACCAAAGGCGATGGCTCGGATAGGATTATTATGTTTGAACAATGGAAATTGGAATAGTACTCAAGTAGTACCCGAGAGTTATATAACTTCTGCTTCTATAAATCATGTAGGAAATCCTGAATACGGATATTTGTTTTGGTTAAAAAGTGAAGATTATTTTTATGCCGCTGGCTATTTAGGACAATATATAATTGTTATTCCCGATTATGATATAGTTGTAATTATTTTTTCCGAGAGTACCTATGTTGATTATGCATTGGATCAAATAATAAACGATTATATCATAGAATCAGCTAGAACATCCTCAAATCCTCAAATTCCCGGCTATAATTTATTAATCCTATTAGGATTCATCCCAATAATAATATTTTTAAAAATTAAAAGGTTAAAGGTTAAATAACTGGTGTTTAATATTTTAACCCTAATTTTTTTTCTAAATGTTAAGGATTAACCTTCTTATATTTAAATTCAAATAGATAAATCAATATTGGATAATCTTTACCTCATTATATTTAAAGTGGATAAATTTATGAAACTTTAGTCCTTTTCTGGAAATTATTGATTAAAATAAATAAATTTATAAAGATCATTTATCGGTTACTACATAGTAGTCTATAAATAAATTTTTTTTTTTGTAAAAAAATTATAGCAATTACAAATATAATTCAAGCCTTCAAAAATTATGACAGAAGACGAGAAGAACTTTCGTTGGACAATTAAGCTGGATTGGCTTAATATTGTATCTATGCTTAAGTTAAACAATATTAATCAGATAGCAGAAATTAAGAAGAGAAAAGCAATACGAAGACTCACAAAAATGTACGGTTTAGAAAAGCTTATGGCATTTGAGCCAGAATACTTAGAAGACCTTGTGGTAACTGAATTAAAAGACCTAATGAAAAAGGAATTATCCTTGAATGAGAAAAGGCAAAAAGATATGGAGAGAGATTTACGCAATAAAGTTATACCACTTAAAAGGGGAGGTATTATTAAACTCGACCCTCGAGACTTAAAAGACTTTAAGGGGAATCCAGAAGATATGCTCAAGTATCTTTATAAGAAATTTCTTGGTGATAGGAAAGATGATGACAAAGATGACGACAAAGATAAATATAAAGAAGATAGAAACCATTACTACATTTGAATTTTTTATTTACTAGGCTTTAATTTTCTTAAATCCGTTTTTTAATCTTTCTATATGTTAAAAAGAATAATAAATAACCTATAGAAGACCAGGCTATCCAGGAAATTACCTGAAATGAATTTAGATTTAGAACATAATTTAAATAATCTTCTAGCAATTCAAAACCGAGAACATTGAGCACTCTTGGAAAATTTACTAAGCTAGAATGTAAATTAATAGTTATCACACTATGGCTATTATTTCTTAAATTTTTAAAAATGTTATCGATAGTTTTATTTGAAGGATCATTTAACCTTACTTTTATAAAAGCATTTAAATCTTCACTTGTATGAATATCAGAACCACCAAAACATATTAAGCTCTCATTATAGTTGTTAGTATTATTTAAGCAAAATTCTCTTATCTCCTTTTCTTCAACATGGTCACCATTAATTATTTCAAAACCATCAACCCCCCAGTCTCGTAGTTGCTCAAGAGTGTATGGTGTCCCATAACCTCCTTTTGGATTAGGATTATAATTATAATGGTTCACAATCACATATCCTCCATGATTCTTTACATAGGCGATCATATCTGATGCGTTTAATGCTAAAGATATGCCCAACGATGTTTTTGACATAGGAGCAACAATTTCTTCTTCTAGACCATAATAATTCATATGAATATCCCTCTCATTATCAGTCCATTCTGCTCCTAACCAAACAGTAAAATCTAAATTGTTACTTTCTACATAATTTCTAGCAGGAATCACCCCACGGAGATTATCATGGTCAGAAAAAGCAGCACCATCTATTCCTTGTTCTATATACCACATTACTCTTTGCTCTGGGGTGATCCAACCATCTGACATTGTTGTGTGAACATGAAAATCAAATAAAAACTCATCATAATCTAAATCAGCATTTATCCGATGAGTTGGAAATGGAGTAGAAATCAAGAGAATGTTTATTGCAAGCATTAAATATATTAATGCTACGAAATAAGTAAGTTCCATCTTTATTGTATCAGAATGTTTTGCTAATTTTGAATTTCTTTTAATTTTTTTTAGTTTTTTCTCAGAAAAATTTTTGAATTTTAATTTAGGATGCAGAAAAATCATAAATAAATAGGAAATCTTAACAATTAATAATACAAAGCAAATTCTTATTCCTGGTTGAATAATCATCATAAAATGGCGACTAACAAAATAATAACCTGAAATTATATAGCCGATTAATATAGCAACTGCTATTATTATTACTGTTAAAGAAAATATTTTAAACACAAATCTCAAATAATTAAATACTGGGGGCTTTAATTTCTTGAATCTTTTCTTGTTAATTCGCCCCTTTTTTTTCAGAAATAAGTATAATAATCTATAAATGGGATAAATTATTGTTAAAGCAATTAAATACTCGAAATCCATCCCGATTATAAAAGATATTCCGACAAAGGGTTCAATAAAATACCTGATCAATGGCACTACTGAATGATATTCTGATGATACATCTGTTCCAGGATAGGAGTTAAGAACATCGAGGAAAATGATTTTTCGTTTATTTAAAACACTTAATATTATTAAGAATACTAGCCATATAAGAAAGCCTATTGACACAATAGAGAAAATTCGATTTTTTTTTATAAAATTTCGTACTGACATCTCATATAGGATTTAACTAAATTATTTAATAAACATTTAACTTACTCAGTTAATTTTACAAAACAGTCTAATAAGAAATATTAAAATATCATGGATCTCCTTAAGGAAAAAGCAGGTTACATGTATTTATCTAATTTAACCACAGAATTAGTAAATTTCTGATAGATTTTAACATCTACAACCGGAAAATTCTCACAAATTCTATTTCCTAATTCTTTTTCGTTTATTTTAAATAAGTTTAGGGGCTTTTTACCTTTCAATACTAAATATAACGCGGGTATCCTCATATCTAACGTTCCTATTTTAGGTTGAGAGTATTTAAAAACCGGTTTTAATTTATGGAAAATAAAGTTATAAAAGTTTTGTTTGTTCTTTATAGCCTTTGGGAAAAAAATTACCTCCCATCGGTGGTGACGATTATGTAATCTAATGATTTGAATAATTTTGGTAAATTTTTTATCATTATAAACTTCTACTAAAAAAACTCCTCTTTTAAAAGTTGAATCAATCCAACTCGCTGCTTCAGAAGAGCCAGGATTATATATCCAATCATCTATTATGAATTGACGATGAAAATGACCTAGAGCTAAATAATTTACTCGATCTTTTAATAATTCAATATCTTCTAATTTCACTCCTGGCACATTTTTCATTTGTCCTTTAATACCATAATGTTGTAGCAGGATATTATATACCCCATGTTCCTTTTTAATTGCGTTTTTTATCTTAGGTAAATATTTTATAGGATCCTGGCCAATATATTGAATTCCGTGAATCATTACATTCTTTATTTGGATTTTCCCCCCTTTTTTCAAACTAGAATCATAAACCTTAAACAATTCTTCTGGAGAATCTTCTAAATTTGCATCAAGCAAAATTATTAAACCCAAGCTCGAGATAAGTTTTAGCCATGATTGACCACGCTTGGATAATCTCAAACCAAAAGAAGATTTTCGAATGTCATGATTTCCCTCAATTGCAATGATTTTGATCTTTCCACTTGTACGAGTCTTAAATTCAGTTAACATCTCTACTATTTCCAATAATTTTCCTGGCAACATTTCTAGAGAAGTAAAGACATCCCCACCTAGAATAATGAAATCTGCACAGTGGTCAATTGATAATATCAATATTTCTCTGAAAGCTCTTATAAAATCATCAGCACGGTTTAAAGTTCGATATTGGTGGCAACCAAGGTGAATATCACTTGCATGGACAAATTTCACAGAGCTGCTACTATGGGTTTTTGGTTTTATCATGATTTCAGAAGATCTGCTCATTCTAATATTAAAAAATTAAAAAGATTCACTTTAAAATTATAGAACAATAGTCCATAGCGCCAATATAAATATTAATAGCCTTCAAAAATAGTGAAAAATTTGACATATTAATAAGTTATTTCAAATATGATAATCTATTATTTGTTGAAGTCATTAAACAGAGTGTAGAGATGAAACAGAAAATCTTTCAATATGAACTAGGTGTAATTCATGGTAGATTTCAGATATTGCATAATGATCACATTAAATATCTAATGGCAGGTAAGGAATTGTGTAAGAATCTCGTAGTGGGAATTACGAATCCTGATCCCTCTTTAACGAGAGACTCAGATACTAATCCACACCGCAGCACTCCTATAGCAAATCCATTAACTTATTATGAACGTTATGTCATGATACAAGCAGCACTTTTAGAACAAGACTTATCATTATCTGAATTTTCTATAGTACCATTTCCCATAAACGTTCCAGAACTTATCAAATATTATGTTCCATTGGATGTTATTTTTTTCCTTACAATATATGATGAGTGGGGGAGACAAAAGAAAAAATACTTTGAATCTTTGGGATTGAAAATTCATCTCCTTTGGGAAGTTCCCATTGAAAAAAAAGGACTTAGCTCAAGTGATATACGTGAAGCTATGATAAAGGGCGAAAAATGGGAACATTTTCTGCCTTTATGTGTAGTAAAACTTATGAAGGAATGGGATATTTCTCAAAGGTTGAAAGAAATCAGCCTGAGATAAGAATGTAAATACTTTTTTTTAAATTTTATCATCTTAAATGAAACTATTAATTTTGATTCAAACCTCTCAAACAAGATTATCTTTATTAATATTAAATCCAATGTTTATATAACAAAACTAAAATGAGCTGATACTGGTGATATAAATAGCTTTTTTCCAAATATCTGCCACGACTACAAGAATAATATCCGTTTATGTAGTTATGGGAATTATTGTTGTCTATTTTTCAGTGTTAGCTAATCGAATATTACACCGAAAAAAACAACGATTAAACCTGATTTTTAGTGGATTCTTTATAAGTACAATCATTGGTTTAATCCTAAATATGATTTATGCGGCAATAGATATTGATTATATTGTTATAATTCTTCATTTTTTATCTGTCTTCTCTGTAAATTTCGGATTAATTTTTATCGTGATTGTAAATATGATAATATTAGAATCAACCATCATTTTTTCTGTAAAACGGCAAAATAGATATATCCTTTACTACGGTCTTATCCTTTTCATTGGAATGTTAATATTAATTATATACCCTTTTCAAGGAGTGACGATACATTCTTCAGGATATATGAAATGGGCCCCGTATTTTTTTATTTATTTAGTTTCTATTGTAAATTGCTTTGCAATTATACCAATATTTTATACATCTTTTAAAATTTATTTTAAATTTGAAACTAAAGAATTAAAGAGAAAATGGTTCTATTATTTAATAGGTTCATTAGGATTAGTTATTTTTAATTTATATCCAGTATACATATTAAATTTATTAACATATATTATGGAAGAATATGAGAGTTTCCAGAATATTTTGAGGCCAGTGGTAAGTTTATTAGGAATTTCAGTAATTTTATGGGGTTCATTGATGTATTATGGAATTGGTTCCAAATTAAAAAAATAAAAATAATTTCTCTTTTATCTTTGAAAAAATAACAATCATTGATTTTGCTTAGACGCTATTTCTTTTGTCCGCTTTTTTTTTATGGTTTTTTCATATCTAGATGTGTTTAAATAATAATTTGACATCAAAGTTTTTTACTTTTTTTGCCAAAGATCCTTACCTTGAATTTCCCTTTTTTCACGTGAAAATTAGAAAATTATTTAAAGGCTTTTAGAGAGTATTACTTAACATTTTATAAATTTTTCAATGTAAGGTGATAAGATTGGCAGTTATTAGTAAAAAATATTTATCAAAACAAGAAGATATTGCATATTTTCAGAAATTTGTAGCTAAAAATGGAGATGAATATGGATTAAGATTTGGGACCCCGAATGATGCTAAACCTATTTCTATGATTTTTAGAGAAATTTGGGGGTATAAGTATGTCAATCCTTTAGTGTATGAATTAGAATATTTAAAAAAAGAGCTGTCAAATAAGAATAATTTCTGGTTTGTAGGTGAATTATTAAATACTCGAGAAATAGCTGGTGTGGGATTAATAGAAAAAAAGAGATATATTGCTCACTCAAGCAAAGGTATGACAAAGAAAAAATTCCAAGGTCAAGGAGTTACAACAAGAATAGGTGCAGCAGGTCTTATTTCAGTCATGAAAATGCCACAATTCAAAGATGTTCTAAAAATTGATACAGAAGTGCGGACGTTAGAGGTTAGAGCACAAAAACTTAATCAAAATGCTGGGGCAATACACTTTGGTTTAATACCGGCTTACTTCAATTTAGGAGATAAGAGAACTTATGAAATAACTAATAATACCCCATTTCCACCAAAAGAAGAAGAGGCTGCATTTCTTTACACACTTGTATTTAAAAAACTTTGGCGTCAAAGAGAGAATAAGGTTTATTTATTAGATGATGAGGATTTCGTCTTTTTTCATAAACACGTCAAAAATCAATGTAAACGAATGAAAGATGATGATTTAGTCACAGAAAAAGGTAAAAAAGATCAGGGGTATGAATTGTATGGTGTTTCAAAAGATTATTATAATGGGTTAGTACAATTATATGGTTCTATTAAAGAAAAGTCATTAAACCAACTAATTAAAACCTATAAGGATTGGAGAATTATTTTATGGAGAATTCCTACAACTCAAAGTAGCATACACTCTATGGCACTTGCTCTTGAAAAAGGATTTAATATAGTTGGATATGATATAGGTTATAAAAGTATGAGTGGGACATTATGTGATTCCGTAATACTAGCCTATTATCCCAATGGGGGATCTCAAGTTTTAAAGGGTAATTATCTTGATGAAAATAAGGCTCTCTTTAACAAAATTAGAGAAATATTTTTTTCACGGATAAATTAATCTAACTTTCGGAAATCGTGATAAAATAAGATTTTTTAATTAAGTTAATAAAGAAATTACCTTTTCTTCAAAAGTTTGAGTACCAGTTCCGAAAATTTTGTCAATAGTTTGCTTAAATGGCTCAAATTGAGCTGTTTCAGTAATTTTACAACCAGTATATTGAGAGGTAAATTTTTTTAGTAATTTCTCCAAAAGTGGTAAAACAGTTTTGTGTAAATATTTTTCAAGTCTGTTATCTTTATCAACAACTAAGAATGCAAGCACCTCTTGTTCTTTTCCATAAAAATCTTTCATCATTCCTTTATTGAAAATTATGGAATAATTGCTGCTTTCAAAATATTCAATTGGCGCCATTAAGCATTCGGCAAAAGTTAGTAATCCACTCATCAATCCGCTTGAACAAATTAAATCTGTTTTTTCTTTACTGGCTCTATGGTAACTAGCAAAAATAACGGGTATTCCATTAAAGATGATACCAGCTTCTCGAATCAACATTTTAATTTCTAAAGAGTTTAGTCCAAATCGTATTAAAAATATATTCTTAACTGCTGTTCCTCATATATAACAAAATTCTCACTTTTAAATGTTACCCTCTTTATAAGAATTCCGTGATAAAGGAACAAGTTTTGTAGAATATGAATTGCTGTAGGGTTATGTCGATTTTTTGTCGTAAAAATCTTTGAAAATGGTTAATGCTCTATTTACGAAGTTGTTTTATCGAATTATAAAATAAAAATTTTTAATAATTTAGAATTTTAAATTTATTCCTTATTATGCTATGGTTCTATTGAAATGGTAATAAAAAATATGTGTAAGATCGAAAAAAACCTAAAATCTAAATTTAGAATGGAATTCAATGAATATAATGGTCAAAAATAATTGATCATAATTAATTGATATGAAAATTTATGGAAAAGAAAAAAATTATAACAATTGTAGGAATGGGACCAGGTAATGGGATGGGTATCGCAAGAAAATTTGGCAAAGAAAGGTTTACCGTAGCTATGATTTCACGCAATGAAGAAAAATTGCAAAAACTCCAAGGAGAATTAAAAAAAGATAATATTGACTCTTACTATTTTGTGGGAGATGCAAGTATAGAAGATTCGTTAAAAAATTCGCTTCAAAAATTAAAAGAAAAAGTGGGGAACACAGATGTATTAATCTATAATGCTGCTCGTTTAAAAATGAGAAATATTCTTGACGAACGATTCGAATCTTTAGTCACTGATTTTAAAGTGAATGTAGCAGGAGTTTTAACAGCGGTTCAAGAGGTTCTCCCAGCAATGCAAGCAAAAAAAGAAGGTACTATTCTTGTTACTGGAGGACATCTAGGTATTGAACCTCATAAAGAATTTGCTTCTCTTTCTGTTGGAAAAGGTGCACTCATTAATTTAGTAAAAACATTAGCAGCAGAATTAACTCCACAGAATATCCATGTCGCTTCAGTTATTATTTGTGGAATTATCGAACCAGAAGATGTGAAATACAATCCTTCGGCTATTGCAGAAAATTATTGGAAATTATATACTCAGAAAAAAGAGGATTTTAAAGTAGAAATATTATATTAAGATTTTCCCTTAAAAATACAGCCAAAAATGTTCAGTGAGTTTAAGTTTAGCTTTAATCTAATTTTTCTGTGAGAAACCCAAGAATACTACAGAAAAAAAGCATACTAATCATCGTTCCAAAACTCAATAAATAATAAAATTGTTCTTGGGTTTCTGACGCGAGAGCGCAGACCCACATATATAACAAAAGGCTTACAATCCACGATACATAAGTAATGAGAAATGTATTTTTCATATAGGAGACAACCTTCTGAAGTAATAATACATACTTAAATTTAAGCTTTGTAAACACTATGAATTGATAATTTCTATGAGATTGTAGTCATAAAATTCTACCTATATCTATACCGTCTAATCATGAAATTCCAAGCTATAGTGTAATGGTAACAATATGTTCAATTAGTAGAATTTAGAATTATCTCAATCAGTAGATGTCTTAAAATGTCAATTATTGAATTAAAACAATTTAAAAATAAGTAAAAAAAAATATTATAACTATTTCTTCCTTCTGGTTTTAGGTTCAATCTTTTTGATGATTATCGATTCAGCATGGATCTTACAATTCTTTAGAATAATCTTAAAACCTGAGCCCCCTCCAACTCCGGGAATTGTCATTCCAACAGTCCCCATCGGCATCATTGCACCTTCTTCTTCCCATTCTTCTTCTTCCTCTTCAACTCCCCCGATAGCGGCTTTATATTCCTCTGTTTCTATAATAGGATGCTTTACTTTTTCTAACCATGCTGGTAAATCGCTTATGTCGGCAACATCATCTTCAGTCGCAATTTTATCCCGGATATCTTCTGGAAGTAGATCATATACGCGATCCTTCGTCGTTCTTCCCATCCAAACAACCAATTCAATACCTGTCTTTAATCCCGCTTGAATTGCATCGTATATTTGAAATTTAGGGCTAATAATATATTGGATACTAATTCCGTTGAAACCCGCCATTTGTTTTCCACCTCCGGTTTGATTTGCCATCGCTGAGAATGGGAGACCATTTAATGCTATTCCATCATGATTTCTATCAATGATGCCATGGCCCGCACCAGTTTCAGGAATAAAAAAGTCTATTGCCTCAAAACATCCACAAGAAGTATGAGGGAACTCCATTCCACTATATAGATAAATTCTTTCAATTTCACCTAGGGATCGTTTTTTTATCATCTCGTTAATACCGGAATATTCTCCTCCGTCTTTATTAATTGTCTCTCCCATGGGTACTTCGAATAAAGGACCCTTCGGATCTACACGAGCAGCTGCTCTCGCATCAAACCATGAAATCGAGCCACATAAACTCATCCGATTTGGTGTAATGCAGCATGCGTGTGTTGGAGCGAAAGATTGACATAGAACACAGCCATAAAACATGTCAACATCATCATCGTTGATACTTCGAGCTCTCTCATCTCTTTTTTCATAAATTCCTAAAGCAAATTCGTGGGGTTCTTTGATTTTTTCGGGGTCGGTAATGATTGTAACTTGTGCGCTCTTAATTATCGGTAATTCTGCTTTAAATAATCGTATTAAGACTGTTCCAAGCATTTCAAGGGAATTAAAACCTTTCTCATAGGCGGCTTTGGATATGCGCATCCAGTTGGTATAGCGTTGGTTTAAATGCATGATTCCATTTATGAAGTTGCAAAATTCATGAACTCTTCTTTCAAAAACTGCTTCTAGATCCTCTTCTAACTCAGGTCCCGCAACTTCTACTAAAATACCTATTGGGTGTCTAGATCCTTCTTCCATATCTTTTAGATCTGGGCCAATAATTATTATTTTTCCATCCTCAATTTCCTTGGCGTCGAGAACGCGTACGAGTTCAAAATGTTTGGAAATTTTTGGCCCACCAAGTTCAACGTACATCTGATTCCCTCTAATTCGTTCCCCTTCGTAAACAGGTCCTACATCGACAGGAATATCAGAAAAACTAATAAATAAGGCACCTCTTCTGTCTAATTCCTTTTCTAATCATAATTAACTTACAATCTTTTGATTATCTTGATATATTGTATATAATATGAAACTTAAATTAAAATTTATTAATATCGGAATTGTAATTCTCTCTTCAAGTTCATTAGGTAATGAATTTACCCCCTCGAATTTAGAAGGAGATTTCTATGTGTTGATCTTTTTTATGGTTAAATATGGCTTCTCGAAACTTTTCAAGATTTCTTTTTCTTTTATCTTCAAATGATATACCCCACCCCCTTCTTTTATCATATGTCCACAAAGTAGAATATAATATACCTCTTCTAACAAACTCAGGTAAATTAGCTCCAGTTTGAAGGATCAAAATCCCAAGAATTTGTAATCCGATTAGGATATCATCTATCGAATTAATCCAATAACCGTCATACGTGGGTAATCGAGGTTTAATCAGAGGATTGTAGATATAATCCATAAATCCAATCACTTTATCAATTATATCGTCTAAATGAGTCTCTAAGATATCTTGTGTTAGGATCTCCTCGTGAAGCCAATATTGTATGAAATCTAACCCACAAGTTCTAAGAAAAAATTTCTCCCAAACTCTATCAATAAGATAATCAAGGTGCCGAATATCTGTCAAAGTCTTCTCACTAAAAACCAATCTTATAATCTAATTTTATTATTGATTATTTGTTATTAACTATATAAACCTTTTAATTTTGGCGTTTTTGAATCGTTAAAATTAAAAAAAAGATATATAAATTTGTTTGTTATTCAGCTTTGTATGATAACATTTCCTGACCTATACAGATTTAATATATTTGTAGGATTGTTATGGAATTGAGTAACAATTTGTTCTAAGGTTAGGCCACTAAAAAGATCTTCAAAGTAATACCTTACTTTCGGCTTATCCACATATTTTACCCGTCCTGAGTCTTTTGTTCTCCAAATACTTAGATCAAAGATTTCATCTAAAATGGTATGAGGATCCATTCCTGCTTCTAACAATCTCTGAGCCTCCTCCTTTCGTAAATATTTTTGCAAACCTTTAGCAGCCATGTCCAGATTAGAATAATATTGCGAAATTTTATGCATTGTCACTTTAGAAATCTTACTTCCCAAACCAATAGCGTTCGTTAGATCGGCACTGGGTGACTTTGACTTTAATAATATCTGTTTAATCTCAACGGGAGATTGTCCGCGGAAGATCTCTATCCGCTCTCTAGAAAATGTTTGTATAGTTTGCCAATCCTGAGCCCCTGCCATAATTAATCTCCTTAAAGTAAGAAGTGAATCACCAAACCATTTATTTAACCTTGTGTCAAGATACCGATAATCAAATGGAAACAACTCTTTTAATTGATCTATTGTAAAAAACTCATCATCTTTAATCATCTCCCAGACAACAGGCTTCAGTACTGCTTCTTGTAAACCATCAAATGACTTAAATTCTGTCAATTTTAAAACTTCAGATATAGTTCCCTTTATAATATTAATATGGTAAACACGAGTTAAAATTTCGGCGATAGTAGTCTCGTGAAGCCCTAACGAGGCTAAAGCAATTACATCCAAAATATTATTAATCACTATTTGTTTAGCTCCAGTTTTAACCCCCCCTCCTCCTTCTATCATATTAAGACCTTTTGGCCAAATAGTTCCTTCAACTAAATTTCCTTCGACAATATGTGGCATATTTATGGTCAAATCCTTTTCGCTAGCAAGTGCAGAAGCTTGTGAATCGTGTACTTCGATAATTTTAATATCAAAATATTTGTGAATTACTTTATTTGATAATATATATGAAACGAGCTTTTTAGCTTTTGATACTCCTCCATGTTTTTTGTACCAATGGTAGACGTCACCTAAATCCCCAGTCATAGGGTCGATGTTAGCATAAATATCAATAGAATTAATCTCTCTTATAATTTCTTCACGTTCCATACGTAACGCCATAGCTATTGCACTTTGGTGTACAGTTAACTCTCTGTCATTAGCGATTTTTTTAAGCGTCTCAGCCATAACTTCATCTTGGATTCTACCTTGAAAATCTACTGAATATCCGATATATGGGACTTCATTGAGAGATCTTGTTGAAACGTCATATGTCAATTTGGATGACTGTCCCTTCCAATTCCAGCGATAAACATTATAGAGATAACCATATTTAGCAGGATTGGCAACTACTTTGTCAAATATAGGGTCACCGAACATGACTTTATGATTTGTAGAGACGGCAACAAACTTGATGATCTTCGTCTGTATATCTTTCTGATCAATTTCCACTTTTGCGGCTCTAAATTCGTCTCTGACACTCTGAACTACAGCTTCAGAATATTCAATCATTTTTTCATAAATAACCTCTCCTTGATGGGCCTGCCTAATCTGACCTATTTTGCGGTAATAAGCAGGCAATTCATTTTGTATATTATAACTAGGCGCACCACCTCCTTGACCAAGACCCAAAGCAATTTCCTCATATATCGAAGCAATGTGCTCTGGAGTAATTGGAAATGCATCTTTAGATACTGAACTCACTTGAGCCCACTCTATGGCATCTTCTATTCCTTCATCAATTAAAGCATCAGTACTATCAGCTATAACATCATTTAGATGGTAATCACTTGGCAATTGTTTGGAGACAATATTATGAGTAAGAGTCTTTAGGATCTTTACATCTTGGGAAATTGATTGGAGGGCAATAAATCCGCTGGCAAGAGTGGCGCCAAAGAACATAGGTCCGCCGATTCCGATGAGTGCTGCCCCGAGTATAAGGGATGCTCCCGACTTAATGACTGAACTCCATTTTGGGGTGACTTTGAGTGAATATTTCTTGTTATCGATGGAACTTATAGAAGCACTTTGTTCTGTGCTACGCATTTCACCCATTACATGTCGAGTCTCTACTAAACCTTGAGTATTTGTTTGAGAGCCACCAAAAAGGAATTGGGACATTGAACCGGTAAGCGTCTCTCTGCCACCCTCTACCATACTACTGGCGAGTACTTGCCAAAAGACGTTCCAACCTGCTTTGGCAGCGAGATTAGTCACGATGGTCTCTAGGTAGGGATCGACGAATATTTCTTGAAGGGGCTCTGTTATCGGAGAAAGCATAATACTTATAAGAGAGGTTCTACTTGATAAAGCACTCATAACCCTCTGGAACGCTCTTGTTGAACTCTTTGTTGCAACGTCAATGAATTTACCAACATTTACAATACCACCAGCCTCTCCTGCTTCCTTGGTTATCACCTTACTAAGCTTCCCTGCTACAGCACCTACACCTAAGGTTATAACCGTGGTAATCACAGTACTTATAACGGTTATAAACGTAGTGTAAAACATCTCCGATAAACCCTGTTGAGTGGCCTGAGCGTGCTTGAACTGATATGTGTATTCTAAGATGGACTGTTCTATAGCTTGCATGGTGGCAATGTGATTTACCTCTTTTTGTGTCATTCCTTGGAGATCACTCATAGACCGATATTTTGCTATTTTAACTTGCAATACGATATATGCATCATAACCTTGCACTCCGGAATAACTATTAAATAATGCGGTTAGTTGTCCGTGAAGATCATTGTATAACACATCACCCATAGTTAAGATACCTGTGAACTCATTATAAGTAAATAATCCCGCAGAGGCCTTGAAAGGTCCTAGAGGTATATTAAGTCCTTGAGTATCTCTAAATATAACATCGATCTCAGCGACATCACTATAGATCGCGTGAACACCATCGTCAGGGATAAGCTGAATCTCTTTAGTACTCTCAATATCAAATATTTTATATATAATGCTATATTCGTTTTCAAACTGTGAGTAATGTTCCTCATCTACAAATACGGGATAGTCATGGTAATACTCTGGAGTTGGATATTTGCTATTGAATCCAGAAAATTGATATGTAGGTACAAAAGTTCCTTCTCTTGACATCATGTATGGATAGACAGTATAGTACTCACCATTGGTCTGCTTGGAAATCGCGTTTTCTAGAAATATCATGGTATTTGCCATGTAAATAACATCAGTATCTAAACTGGCTTTGTAGGCCTCAACTTGCTGAGCATAGCTTATTATACCAGCCGTGCCTAACAACAATCCGGGTGCAGGGGGTGTTGGATCGATGTAAGGAGCTAAACGGGGATCATTAAAGTCAGAATATATAATATATCCTCCTTTCTGCTTTGTGTAATCAAGTGAAATTGGTATATTTCTCATTCCTAAAAAGTCTGTTTTATGAACACCCTTTGGAGCAAGCAACATGTTACCTTTGAAGATGTGTTTATCTACTTCTAATCGTATGTCAGTATAAACTCCTGCCGTGCTAAATCCAACGATATTGGGTAGTGTACCACCCCATAGGTCCGAATAGGCCCCCTTAGAAGAAAGTGTTATCTCTCCCTCATAGTTTTCATTGTTGAGTGTCTGCGATGCGATAATATTTTCATTTGCTATTGTCTCTTGCCATGATTTAGCAGCATTTAAAAGACCGTAAACTAATGCATAAGCCAGACCAGACAAAACCGTACCAATACCAGGTATAGCATGAAGAAGTGAAGAAACAGCAAATGCTATCATTTGGGATGCAACTTGCCATACTACATCTCCTACAATTCTCGTCTGAACAGATTGTACAAACTGGCTAGATGTAATCGCTTTCACTTCCTTTATTAATTGACTCGTGCTTGAAGTATAAGCTATTTTCCAAATATCGTAGAAAGAATCGGCAAATGTTGGATCTAAGGAAAATCCATCATATCTATCAAAGTCTCGTAGATACACTCGAGAATCAGCCATTAAGTACTCTACATCCCCTTCTACGACCTCGGTGGACATGATATGTTTCTCCGTAAATACTTTCTTATTGGGTTCTACACGGAAATTATAATCATAATCCATGGAAACCGCTAATACATTATTATCTTCATCAAGGACAAATACTTGGTCATATACACCATTTTGAGCAGAAGAATAATGCAGATATCTACCTCCCTCAATCTGAACTTTATTGGGGCTTGTTCGAGGATTACTATCAATTATTACTTTTCCATCCTCAGGAATGACCTCAATAACATCAAGTGTGGCGGTTGTTTTAGCGAGTCCGGTTCTTGAATCAGGAATTGAAATAGTGACTGAAGTATCTAAAATATTGTCTATTACTGCAGGACTATTGATTGTTATTCTACGGTCGAAAATGGCAGGTACATCATCAGTTGTATGTTTGAAACTCAGTAAGCTTCCCATTGCGGGTGCTTGGAGCACAAGGTCGTTCGAAGGATCTTCATCATTTCCATCATTGTAAACAGTCTCAAGGTAATTATTTAAATTGTATTTTTCGGAAAGTTCATTTGGAAAGACATCATCGTATATACGTGTGCTGTTTACTTCTCCGTCTTCATAATCTCTGAAGATAAAGGTATGAGATTTATCGGAAGCGACGATTGTTGAATTTCGGTATTCTACAATAGTGCCGATTATAGTAGGAACTGTCTCAAAGAAATTGGTTGTCTCGGTAGTAAACGTGGTTGATGAAGAGAAGACATTTGTAGCTTCGAAAGTTACATCTTTATCGATAACCCCGTCCAAATCAAGGTCTTTTTGAACTATGAGCGTTGTCTTAGTAGTGTGACTTGTAGTTGTAGTGTTTGTCGTTATAATCCTTTGAGCAAGAACGGGTGAATCAGAATCTTGCATCCTACCATCTTTAATCTTCCGCCATCTTGAATTAGTTGTGTAAACTTTACTTTGTCGAGTTTCACCTCTCTTTTGAGTTTCGACATTAGTAGATTCCACTTTTATTAAGGTGGTATGAAATACTATTTCACCCGAAGCGTCCAATTCTCCATATTTAAACACATCATAAACGCCGTCAACATTGATGTCTTCCTTTTGTATGACCAGTTCATATTCCCCGTCGAGATTAGAATCATAAAATTCAAGTGCTGTTCTTTTATCATCCTTTCTTGTGAAATTATAGAAGTCAGTCATCTGAATATTTTTATTGAATATATATTCAGAGCTTAAGGTATCATAGGTGACAAAATTGCCATTTCTTATATAATCGAGGTGTTCAAAAAGCGAATCATCGGAGCCAACTGCATAATCTTCCATGAGTAAGAAATAATCAATATCAATGTATTCATAATCAACATAGATGCTGTCATTTTTGGTCCAGGTAGGTGGTCCTGATTTATCTTTCGCATTTTGAAGTAGTCTGAATTGAGTGTAATCGGAATAAGCACCTTCAGTAAAGTTAAGATAAACAACTATTTTTTCGAAATTTTTCAAACTAATGCTATTTGGCGCTTCAATTCGAATCGATTCTCCGTCAGGTAATGTAGACGCTGCTGGATCAAAATCGATCTCAGATTCGTTGAAATAGTACCCTTTCATCGTCATGATTTCGAGGTTTTGAGCGTTGCTATAGTCTTGTGATAAGTCAAAAGTATCCGTTATTCCTTCTGAATTATAAGGATAGATAGTTTCAACTGCAATATGTCGTGCCTCAAACTCATCGAGGGATTGGTCATATGTTACGGATTGATATTCTTCTGAAGTTTCATCGTACCATTCAAAAGTTATATCAAGTGTGCTGCTATTTACATTAGGGGTTTCAATTGTCTGCCATTCGTTCCATGCATTTTGGTCTGCCCATGAGATATAAAGATACCTGAATGTGTCGATGTGTGGGTTGTAATACTCAAAGAGGTCTTGAAGATCTGCATCTTGGTCGCGATAGGCATAATAATATTCTTCGCTGTATTGTTGATCCCAGGTAATATTGTAAATTCCGGAAGTAGTTTCTTGTCCGATTAGATGCTCTCCAAAATAGTACCAATTGCCATCACTGTCAAAAGCATCGAAATAATAGGTTTCATTAATTGCAGAATCATCTTGATATAGTGGTAGAAACTCGCTTGCGTTGAGAATAATAAACTCATTGTAAATGTCGGTATAAGCCCCAACAAAGAATTTCTCCATGTGATTGTTATCAAAGATATCAAAAATATCAGAATCATAAAGAGTTGCGTTATCATCAAACTCGAATAAGAATATTGAATCGACAATTAATTCGTAGCGAGGATCATTAGAAGTAATAAGAATATCGGTTATATATGCATGTTCTACTCCATAAATATCAGTTACCTTGAAGTCGGAGTAAATATCATCTAGAGAAACGTTAATAACTGCTTGTTTATATTCGTTGTAAAATACGTTTTCAAAGGGAGTAATATTTAATGGAATTTCCCAGGCAACTAATTTATCGCGATTATCAAACAAATCATCAGTTGTGTATGTTAAACCATCGTTGTTAATTCCTAAGAGCGAGATTTCCGCGAGTGGTACGTTATATAACCCTGTTTCATAGTTCTTGATATACGGTTTCTTCTGGAGTACCATATCCTCTACGGTGATTCCTATGGATTCTTCTAAAGATGCGTTATATTTTAAGAAGAGGAGGTCTCCATCTTTCATTTGCATAGTGTCTCCATTTATTATATAAGAGCTTGGGATGGACACGTTATTGTATTGTAAAGCATAAACCTGACCATTATTTTCTTCCTCTTGCTCTCTTACATCAGGATCAAGTGCGTAAAGGAATTCATATTGATCGTTAAATACATACACTTTTTCATTAAGTGAGAAGGCTTCCTTGTCTAAATCAATAGGTAAATATCCATTTTCTATATTATCAGCTTCCCATTCTACTGATTGATAGGTGGGAAGTCCTTGCTCATAGAAAAATCCGAGATAATCATCAGATTGATAGAATGTAGGACTAAAGGTGATATGGGCATTATTAGCAACCGTGAAATATTGGAAGTTGGTTGAGTCGGGAAGTCTAATATATACCGCGCCGGAATCATCGTCGAACATATCTAAAGTCACGTTGGCATAGCCTATGAGGGTATTGTTATTATAGTAGAAGGAAACATTCAGATATTCAAGTACATCAGGATTTAAAAATCCCATTTTCATGATAAGAGTATCATAATCTTTCCAACCATCTATCGCATCGTTTAATTCTTCCGTCAGATAATATGTAAGATTATTAGTGCTGTTTAATATACCATAAATTTGTTTTACTCTTCCTTCTGTAATTGATTCGTAGGAACTTGTGCCATAAATGAAATTATTTGATTCTAAGTTAGCAATTAGATTATTTTCTGGATCTTGGGCAACCGTCCAATTTTTAAGTGTGAACACTTTATTGCTTAAATCGGCTTCAATGTGATGGAATGGCTGATATTTGTTATGAAGTTCAGGCATTATCATAGCATAGACAATTTCCCCTCGGGCAAGTGAACCATTATTAAGATAATCTACTATATTAATGGTGGCAATCTTCCCGATAAAGTTTACATACTTATCTGGGATAATAATTCTCTTCGATGTGGAATCAATGTAATAGGCTACTAATACCAAATCATTTTCATCAGCAAGAGGTTCATTGCTTGTTAAATCGATTTTTACTTCATTATTAGTTATCTCTGTTTCTTCTATTTCTTTCGAAAATGTGAGGAATGTTTTTTCTTGGAGCCGATAGTTTAGTGCGAGCTGATATTGATAGTTAGCCGAAAGATTGTAGTACAAGGCTGAAACTATACTACTCCCGCTAAACGGATAGTAATTATTATAGAATTTCATCTCATAAGGCTGAACTTCGATAAAGAAGTGTTTCGTATCTAAAAGACCGCCTTTAGTTTTAAACGAATATTCAATTGTAAAATTCTCTCCAATGCTCAACAGTGTCTTAATATTTTCGGTAAATGTAATGTTATTTCCAACTATTGAAGAAATATTTCCCAGTGGTTGAATTATAGTTCCTTGTGAATCTTTGATGATAAATGTATAATCACTTCCATTAAGAATATCATCGTATGTCGTGTAATAGCTTAAACTTTCTTTTTTATAATAGTAAGTCATCAATATTTCTATGTCATCTAAAAGCTCTAGAGGTTCAAACACTTCCCGCCTTAATGAAAATGTGAAAATTGGTTCGTCCGCATGCTGAGGATCTGAGCTATGCTGCCAATAGTTAATATATTTATGATTTAAATATCTTTCTCCTGAGGATGTTTGAATTGTTATACCAAATGGCTTTACAACATCATACCACTCGACATTCGGATCGTTAATAATATATTGGAAATCTCCACCGTTTGTTAGATTAACAGTCACTTCATATTCCGTGTCATTAAAACTTGTGAAACTGAATTCAGTAAAGTTATATTCATTTGGATAGAACTGAAACTCTTCGGTGTTAGAAGACATAAAGTCACTCATAGGCGCATATTCGCTAAGATGGTAGAATGAGGCGCTAAAGCTAGTTGTTGAAGTTAAATCGGGATGATATTCAAACTGATCCCAGAATACATATGAGCTATCAGGGAACTTCCAATGAAGTGTGGGGCTGTAGGCGTTTAATGGTTCATCAATAGTGTAATCAAATTCAGTAAACTCGTAGTCGCTGTGGAAATCAATCTGGATAGTATTACTTGAAAGAAGTGAAATAATATTGGCTTCGGTATCGTAAAAGTGAATCTGATTTTCTCCTGTTTCCGTAATCACTAAATCAAAGTGGGTTCCTTCACTTAATGTAATAGTTGATGGAGTGTAAGTATCGGCATTATCTTGGTTATATATAATATAATCTTCTCCTACTAAGGCAAACCCTTGCCATGACTCAACCCAACCCCATGGTGAGCTAATTCTATTAATGTTGACAATATCCACATAATCAATTCTACTGGTGGCGTTTGGAATTTCTACTGCAAATTGCACACCGCTTGGAAGTCCTGAAGTAATTATATTATTAGAATCAGTGAGATCTATTCTATGGTGCAAGTATAGTTCCCCTTCGATATACATATACTGGCTGGTGAGGGGCTGAGTCGATAATTCAAAGTTTTGGACATTGTAATTGTGAGAGTCAAATTGGCTGATATCAACGGTATAATCACTGTATTGCCAATTCATCGCAAAGTCTTGAGCATCGACAAACACTTCTCCATACGGTTCGGTGCCTTTTCCAGCATAAAGATTAACTTCTCCTTCAATATATTCAGGAAGTTCAAGATCATAAGCATTGATATGAAGCCCTAATGATTCCGTGAGCCTGTAATCATTTGTCTGTTCTGATTTAAAGGAATATGAATTATTATCAATACTTCCAAATTGAAGGTCATTATTCCCGTCTCGATAGAGTTGAACTAATTCTCCATAATCATCAAAACCTTCAACAGCGATAGTCACCCATGCGTCATCAATGACACCATAAGCATCATTTAATCTATCAGTAAAGATCTGAGCATAGTGTGGTGTATTTATCACTTGTGAGACATCGAGCTCATCTTTCTTAGTTCTCATTGGTTTATCGATTACTTGAAGGATCCTATCATCAGCAGTAAGCTCAAATTTATCGAAAATAACATACTGAGTAATATTCGTATTATTTCCATAGGTAAGAAAGTCGATTTCAATATCATAGGTAGTATACCCTTTTACCGCATACATAGGCTGGAGATTAATCTCAAAGTCAAACCTATTTTCTCCGGTGGAAGGATCAATTGATACATAATCAAAATAAGATTCTCCATCTTCAGTGGTAAAAGTAAATGTTGCAAGTATTGGTTTAAGTTTTGACACATTTCCATAAAGTACAGCATCGTCTAAGAAAAATGAACCATTGAGAACGCTGTCATAGAGCAAAGCGAGATAATTGAATGAGATAGTAGTTTTATTATCTTTTAATATAGGTATTAGTATCTTTGGAGTACCAGGATCGAGGGGATCTTGTGGATCATCGGGAATGGTGAGTAAATTCACATCTGTGCTTGAACTGTAATTGTATATTTTATGGAAATTGTGGAATTTAGAAAGCTTTCTTATCGAGTCAGTCATATTCATTTCTATTTGTTGGTACCCTCTATCAAGTTTGTATGTTGCGATTCCATACTCAATATAGACATCTTCTGTAGTTGAACCAAAATCGATATTAATTTGATCTCCGTTTATACTTAGAGTATAAGTGTCCACAATCGGTTGTCCTTGCATATCATATACGGAATAAATTTCTACATCGTTAAGCGTAATCGCTGTAAATCCGATATTTAAGTCGGTAGCAGTACTAACAAGGCTATAAGATTCGTTGAATTTGGAGTAATAAATACCTAAATAAGTATCGCGATCAAGTTCAAGTGGAGTATTATCTGTATTAAAGAGTATTTCTGAAAATTCAAATCCGTTTGACTCGGAGAAGGTCCATGTCTTGACCTTACTTTCTTCAAGCTCAACCCGATATGATATAATTAAATCAGAATAATTATCTAAGGTAGTTGGACCGGTGATTGTAATTTCATAATCATTGCCGGATATGGTAAAATCAATACCTTCTGTAAGAACTACTTCATCATATTCATATATTCCTCTAACCTCTACAATATCAATTGTGTTGTATCCAATCAAGTTTAATAATACATCTTCAGAGTCAATTCCATATATATCAATATCATCTGTATATTCAAAATACCTTTCTACGCCATATTTATCACCTGTAATATCTCCTAACCAGAAGGTTCCTGTATCTAGGTCAGAATAGGAATTAAATATGATTGAATCATTACGAATGCTGGAAGAAGTTAAAGTAAGATTTAAAATAAATAATTTCTGCTCTCGATTTTCAGCAATCATTCCCGTCTGGTTGTAGGTTGCGTCAGCGGTGACATTTAATATGATTTCTTTGCCCATAAGCATATCTCCGTCTTGTCCTAATGGATATTCGAAGTAATAAAGGCCATCATATACAAGTGAACTGACAAATAGATCCTCATCTCCCAACTCTATCCATGAAAATTCACTCCAATCGGTAGTATCGCCAATATCTCGGGCTTTCGCTGAGACTTTGAAGTTGACATAATCTGAAATCCCCTCCTCGCTGTGTAGTGTAGCAAGATAACCGGTAAGTCGTGGATAAATATCTTCATAGAACGCATAATCGTTTCCGAAGTACGCTCCACCCCATCCTGAATCATACCAGTTGAGAAGGTCTAAAGTCATTGTAGGTTCTCCAAATTTCATCCAATTCTCAGGTCTCACTTCGAGACTGATAAAACGGTATGCGTCTTTTGTATATGCACGTGAAACCGTGAAAATACTAACTTGATATACGCCAGGATCGAGCTGTTGTAAATAGTAATCACTGATATTGAAGGCAGCAAACCCATAGCTATCAACATATGAAGAGAATTGAACATTTCCCTCTATAAACGGACTTACACCGGAATAATCGGTAATCATTGCTACTAATGGCATTCCATCAATCAAAAAGGTATTATTGCTATATTCTGGTATCAAACTACTGGTCTCAAAAACAGCATCTAATTTACTAAGAGTCATTAATTCCGCATCGGGAACTACATCAGCTTCCGTAACTTCTACATTAAACGAGAAGGTATCATTTAAATCTGAGCCTAATTGATAAACTAAGAGATTGGGTATGCCAAGCATGAGGTCTTCCGGATGGACCGTTAACAAGCCTTCGCCGTAGCTTCCCGAATAGAAAGTGGTATCAGAGTAATCAAATCCGTCTAATTCTGAAACTCTGCTTAGATCAAATACATCATTATCTTTCGACATATAAAGTTGTGAAGCATCCTCAAACGCCATGTGGCCAATATCATATATAGGAGCATGGAACACACGGACATAAAGCCGATAATCATCAAGTGAATCAAAGGTTATACTTCCACTGCTGAAAAGAGACTCATCAAATATTCTGTGGTGATCTCCAATGATATCCTCGTCTAAGCTCACATTAAATGTAACTAGCCCTGTATTATCAGTTATTTGATAATCCCAAAATAGGCTCGAATATTCACCTACTTGTCCCGTTTCAGGATCTAAATACTCCCATGACTCAGGACGTGTAAACATACGGGATATTGAATAGTCATTATCTAATATTCCTGGTCCACGAGCAATCTCTTGACCTTGTTCAGTAAACCAAGCAGTACCTAACGCTTCAGAGTCGATATAATTTCCATCCTCATCTTCCCAGTCAAGTATTTTGTAATTAAGCCCCGCCTTCGGTTTGAAACCGATTTCCATCCACACTAACTGGTCTGCGAGAAATTCGCCCCTATCGTCAGTTAATTCAAATTGGAACTCATAATTATCGGTAATGGTCCTATGGAAGTCAAAATAGGTATAAGGCTTGCCAACTTGCAAGGTTTCATAAGGACTTGTTGTGGTGGTATAAATTCTGTTTTGAACTGTTGCCCATTGGTCGAAAGTGCGCGAAAATTCAGTGGGTATATAAGAAATCTTGCTTTGTTTTCCATTGACAGTTAAAGTAAACATTTCATTTATGGAATAGATAGGGTTATAGACGGGATTAAATCCAGAATAATCAACTCCTATGTATTGGTCGTTGTAATCAGTTAAACTGGAAGGAAGATAAACCAATCTCATAATAGTCTCTTCGTTTAATGGGAATTCAAATCCACCTTCACCCATGTAGAAACTATGATCAAAATTACCGTCTGCTCCAATGGGAACTTTAGTAATTGGTTTCCATAATCCATCAGAATCCAAAAATTCAAGGATCATGTTATTTATAGGATTAATTTCTTCAGTAAGATAACCATCATAGGAAATAAAAAATGCATCATCAAAACTATATCCGGTAGAACTTGAACTGAAGAGGGTATAAAATGTAACTAAATTATTATTAGCTCCTGATATCTGGTAGTCAGTGCCGTGTATCATGGAAAGAGTTGATATCGAATTATCCTTCATTACCTTAATGGAGGAATTATCTAATAAATTCCCTATTGCATAGTGAGTAAGTTTTTGTTCTGGAATGTATCCATATTCGATTTTTAGATCGAGGGTTGGCGAGTCAGTATATGTAACTTTAAGCGCATCAACACCACCCACATTTACAATACTATAATTATAATAGCTACCATTGAGTATCTCAAACTCACCGCTAACATTCTTCCATACATTTTCAAGAGTAAGAATCCCGGAACCAGTAGAGGAGTTACCTACTTGAATAGTCTGATCTTGTATAACGGAAGAAAAGAGAGAACTCTGCTCGATTATAGGACTATCAAGAAGTTCACGATCGAAAAGCATAGTGTTCTCCCATTCAAAAGTGTCATAACTAAAGCTTCTAAAGTCAACGGGAATAACCACATCCTCAATATTTTCAAAAGTGACAGGAGTAATAATTTTTCCTTGAATTACTTTATAGGTGAGTAAAAGGTCAGTATCGTAAGGAATCAATTGTGAATTATCGGAGGTCCAATTTATAATTAACATGAACTTGTTGGGATGATCTACTCGATAATAGGCATAATAGCTAATCCAACTATCCTCAATTACATTGGTGGCATAATTGAAACTACTTCCATCTACTATTTCGAATAAAGGACTAATCTCATTATAGTTCTCCCGATCGATAAATTCCAGCTTAAAGTTATCCTTATCAATGAATTCAGATTCTCCGATGAGTCCGTTTAGATCAATCTCGTATTCAGTAAGCGTAAATTCTCCAATTGGATCGGTTGCCTTATAGGGAATGATTTCACGCTCTCTATAATAGGTAGAATTGTCTAAAATATAACCCATTAAATTCAATTCTTCTTCAAAATCTATATTAAATTTCGTGTTAAGAGTAAATGTATAATCTGGATTGAAAACGATCTCCCTTTCGTTTTTTAATGCTATCTGTGATAAAATTTGGGGGATTAATTCAACTCCAATATAGTCAGTAGAATTAACCATCGTTTCTGCTGCTGTTGGAAGTAATGTAAAAATAAGTTCATAACTCCCCAATTCTTCAATAATAATAAATTTTGAGTGATATTTATCTACTGAATTATCCCATTCTAAAAGTGAAAATCCTAAGGTAGTACCCGTTAAATTGTCGATCATTGCAAGGAATGGTGTTGCCATCTCATATAATGGAAATGGAGTAATTGCGTTGTTTATCCTGAAGTAAATATCAATAATATCCGTAAAGAAAAGGTCGTTTGATTGGTTCAAAGCTAAGGCTTGAAGGTTGCTAAAAGCTTCCATTTCTGTAATTTGAGAATCAAAAGTATCTAATTCAATACTCGTGCTTTCATCTACAATAAAATTGTATTGATAGTCATCAAAATAGACCGTTAAGGCTGAATCATTAGCTAAAATATCATAAAAATTCATTTGTGAAATACCGAATATCTGATATGGGAAGTTAATAATGGTAAATCCGGTGTTTGGATCATACATTGAAACACTTCCCGGCCATACTGGAGCATCGGTTATTACAAAGTTTATGGAATAAATCTCAGTTATATTAAACGGTGTTCCTATATTCGTTGCTGCCAGGCTTAAGAAATCAATATAGATCGGTATTTCAAGCAATTCTGATAATCCAGGGATGACTCGTTTGTATTGTGAAGCGTCTTTGAAATATTTATCGAAATCAAGTGAATCCATGCTATACATAAATCGATTATCATCAAAATCGGTGAATATTACTTGTAGCCTTTCAATTGTACCGTGAGTGGAATAAATGTTTGGAACTAATATTTTTATGAACATACCATTCTTCTGAGTATCTCTGATAACATTCGCATAATCCGAACCGTAATATTTGAACACCACTAGATCATCTTTGATGTTATATTGGCTGAAATTGACGTTCCATACTACCGAACCATTATAAAGCACCAAGAAATCGTTGTGATTGAAATTATGTTTAATATCATACTTTCCAGTGGCTCCATTATAGAGGAAACTGAATACCTCGGAGTAATTGATATAATCAGGCAATCTAAATCCGTCTTTTTCAGATATTTCCATGAGTGCATATCGTTCTTCTTGTAGGTAATAAGAAAGGACTAATGGATCTTTTTGGGAAGCGTGTTTGGCAAATGCATAATAATCTGTACCTGAGGCGTCCCAGTTTAATGTAAAGTCAAGATCATAGTTAGAAGTTAACTCGTTCTTGAAAATATTGTCCGAATATAAAATTAAATCGTCGAGGCTATCAAATCTAACTTCATATCTTTGTGAGGTTTCGTTCCATAAGGTAATCTCCAAATAATAATTTCCAGATTTGACTTTAATCGAATAATTTTGTAATTCACTATTGTCAGCACCGATTAGCGTGAAATTTACGATAGTTCCAATTCCTTGATAAATTTCATTGACATTAATTAGATTATTATCAAATTGGATAGTAACTTCATTTGATACTAGAATTCGTGGAATTGACGCATCGTAGCTATATAAATCACCAAGATAACTGGAGTTAGTAATAGTATTACCCGCAGCGTCGATTATTCTGAATTCGATGGTATAATAATACTTTGTATGATCTTCGAAATTGTTTACAGGCACTCCTAAATCAAATAATGTGGTCTCAGTTCCACTTAAAGGACTAAATCCAGAAATGTATAGAGAAATATTACTCATATCGAATACATTTATTTGATACTCAACTGAAATTTCGTCTATATAATAATAGTTAGTATGATTAATAATGCCTTGCAGATTATCAGTTGTCAAAATGTTAAATAGTGTCCATGGAGCAGCATAATTGTTTAATGAATAATCGGTAGCTCCATCTCCTATTGATATAACTGAAGTAGGATCTTCAAAATCAAGCAAAACTGTGTAAGTAAGGTTTAAGCTACTTCCAGAATCAATGTCAATAATTTCGACAATTACATCCGTTTCATCGCCTGTAGTATAAGCCATAGATTGTTCGATACTAGACCAATTAAATGAGAATTTATTTGATGTACCCCCAATAGCTGAAAACTGACCAATTAACACTGGACCGCTAATAGTTTGTGGTGGAGCTGACTCAAATTTAATCTGCATATTAGTTAAATTGGCTTGGGAAAGGCTTAATCCGGTCCATGTGTAAGTATACCAACCTTCAGAGGTCATGCCTAGCTGCTTCGTTCCCAGCCAAGTTCCGCAATATACGTTAATTGTCGAATCGATATCGATTTCATCACCATATACTTTGACTTGAATTTGGGTAATAGACCCGGTACCGATATCCAAGTAACTCATATCAAAAGTATCAGTAATATTTGATGAGGCAATACTGGATGTGTAAATATAATTGTTGGTGTCTAATGTAACTTCATTAATTAACGCAAAATGACTGCTACCACTTGATGTCTCCCACTCGGCTGTGATATCTCCGTCAGGTCTAATAATTCCATCGTATGGCGCTGGAGCTTCCGTATAATAAACTGTAATGCGAATCTCATCTACATAAGCCGTATTAGACACTCCATCGTTTTGAACTGCAATATCAACGCCAAAACTTGCGCTGTTTATTTCTCCTACTGTCCATGAAGTTCCCCATAAATATGTGGAATTTCCATATGAGTTATAAGTGTCATCATCTACCATTTTCCAATAAGAAGTATTTGCATTATCGTCGCCTACTCGCCCAGAAGAGTTTCTTAACATTACTGAATAATCTCTAATGGAATTCTGACCTGTTTGAGGGGAGTATCTATCAAACTCAACCATAATACCATTTATGGTAGCTCCGTCTGGAATAATAAAGCCAAAATCGGTGCTACGGAGCCAGTCACTTTGAGATGGGAGTACGGGAGTGGAATATTCAATTCGTAGTTGATTGATATCTACTGTAAATGAGGAAGTATCGGTTTTGTTAAATTTAATCTTAACTCTGTTGTCAGAACTGTTATAATTACCCCCTAAGGTTAAGGGACTTGTGCTTGAAGTAAAGTTTTCATAATCGTTTGTAGCCCAATTATATATGTAGAAATTGATAGGTGTGCTATTAACATAATTCCATCGAAGATAATCCATTGAACTTACGCTTTCACTTGGAGCCCATTCGATCTCAGTATCTAAATCGTACGAATCTGGTCCTCCTATAGTATAATTGTAGGTCGCGTAAATACTTAACTTAACGGCGTCGGTCGTAGCAGTTGGAGGAGAGAATGTACTTTCAGGACCGTCTGAGTACGGATCAGAATTACGTGCCCTCTGCCCGGCGGAACCTGTATCACCGTATATATCTACTTTAGTCCCCATGATAAGTCCAATCCAATAATCTCCTGCGGTAAGTTCAACCTCAGTGCTAAAATTGAAGTCCCGCCATTGCAAGGTATTGTCTAATATAAGCTCTTCTGAAATTCCTTCTAAGGTAGTTGGTGATCCTCCTAAGACACTATATATAACTGCTTTTGCCACTTTAGGATCCTTTGCGCCTCCACCAGTCTTTGCATAAGCAGAAATCTTAGTGACATTTCCATCTTGTGATAAGGTGAATATTGAACCTTGTTTATTATCCTTACTTAATCCGTATTTGGTTCCTCCAGCTGTTGTATACCCAAAGGTATCTTCTAGTTCTCCGCCACCTCCTGCTGTAAAACTTGGAGTAAGGTTAGTATATGCAGCGTCTACATTTTCTAGGTCACCATAGGTAGGACTACCTTCTGTAAACGTGAAATTACTAGAAGTGGGCATAGCATACTGTCCAGAACCTCCTCCTAAAATTATGGAAGCATTTGTTAGAGCATCGTCTTGTGCTTTTGCATTATCTGGAGTCGTCCAGTTAACAGTCCCAGATCTATCTACAGTAGTAGTCGAGGTGGGATTTAAAGTGAAACTTCCACTTGTTGTATCTTCATATGAAATGTTGGCATATACATTATAGATATTTGACCCTATTACTTCACTGCTTCCGAGATCAACATATAGATACGCCTCATCTACATTGCCCGTAGTTGTAAGATTGAAGAGAAATTCATCACCGATAATAAGAGTCTTATTACTGTTTTCCCCATCGTAATACAAGAACCCTTCGACATCAGCAGAACTAAAGGATATATCTTGGATGTATTGTGCGAAGTAGACTCGAGGATCTTTGGTACTATTGAATAAATCATCATCATCGGCATCATACAAGTAGCTAAAGTCGTATTTTACGTAAAACCGATCATTATTCTCTTTCTTTTCTAGGAAACCACCCATGAAACCAATATCATTTATAGAATCTCCTGTTATATCACCGACATATATAGAGCCGTTAACCGGCATAGAAATTGGGGTGATCAACTCTTTTTCAACAGTGGTGACCTTAGCTCTTAATTTAAGATTTGTAAGCTCAATTGAAGCTTCCAAGTCGAAAATGGAGCCATAAATATAACTAATGAGCCCGCGAAGCTCCCATTTATAATCTAAGAGGAAATCTACATACTTCTTTCCGTGCTTATCATTTATAAAGTCATAGACATTTTCGGTATTTGAATTTCTTAGGTAATATTTACCACCTGACTGGGTTAGTAGACTCTTAGTTCCAAATTTATCAAATACGTAAAGATTAACATAATTTGAATAAAGCGTGAAATTGTTAAATACCTCATTAATATCAATATCGTCAACAGGAGCATCATTTACACTAACTCCATATTTCCAATCAATATCAAAGCTTAACTCGTTAATATGGGCGGTTGTACTTGTATCACCATTAGGATGAATGATATCAGAAAGATCCGCTGAAAATTCTAGTTGAGGATTAAGAGACACTACACTTTTACCAGGGTTATAGTATACTTGGACCTTTAAATCTTGAATATCAAAAAATGTTTTAGTAGAATAATCTTCATCAAAGTAATTTTGCTCTATTTTAAATCGATATTTAAGTTGGTACATCAAATTATTGGTCGAGAGCCCATCATATTTTAGAAAGTCAATAGCATTTCTATCAATGAAAAATCCAAACGTTCTGGCATCCCTATCAGCAAGATCATAGACAACATAATTAACAGTTTCCCATGAATCAGAAGCGTAGTCAAAGAGCTGGATATCAAGAAGGTTCACATCTTTTATGAGTTGATTACTTAATTGTTTGTAATTTGCTTCTTCTTCAGTTGTCCCAAAGAACCACGATTGGATTTGGGGGATTTCAGTAAAGGTTGTCATAAATGAAATAGCTTCTAATCGTTGGGCTGTTGATATAGTAAAATTATGGACGTAAGGTTGGGTATCTACATATTCATTTTCTTCCCAGCTATCGTAGATATTGGAATAATCGACGGTGAGCTGGCTGGTTGGAATTACTAATGGATTGGTAGCAACAGCAGAATCAATATAAATCTCGTCGTCTGCTACATGATAATAGTCTTGTGGGAGAATAGTAATATTTTCAGCATGTAGAGGACTTGTAAATTTAACCTGATTGACAATAAACTGCCTCGTAGTGTCAATCTCAGAGATTTTAAAGACGTAATAGATACCTCCTTTCATTTCTACATATGTTAATGTCGCACTCGTTGTATGGGAGCTGACAAGAGAAGGTACATTCAAAAACTTAAGGTTGGTATAATAGAGGTCGTATGTTGTATCGCTGGTAATAATTATATCGTTTATCTCTTCTGTTGAATTAGAGCTTATAATAATTCTATCTAGATATATCGATACTGGTAATGAAGTCTCATTATGGATTATCCGTAATGTGAGGCGTGTGTCTTGCAATATTGGAAGGAAATTGGCTGAAAATGTGGTATCTGAAGTGGAGCGAAGCGTTCCCAAAGAATGATAACCTAAATCATCACCGTAAAGTAAATAGAAATTAGCATCATCCGAATAATAATCAATACTAATAAAGTAATCTTCAATTCCGGTTTTGTCCTTAGCGGAAAAGGAAATTTGTTCCACATTTAACATATCTATCTGTACATTGAACGGGCTATTTATATTAGTAGCAAAAAATCTAAGGAGAATTGTCTGGGACTCGTCAAAATACATCTCGGGTAAATCCCCACGTAAATCAAAACTATGTTTACTGAATGATTCGAAATTTAACTCGGAAATTGTACTCCATTCCTGAAACATTTCGTTCCAAATCTGTAAATCAAGAGCTTGAGAGGTATTTAACTTGTATGAATAGTGTAAAACACTATCACTATATATTTTATCCACATAAATTCCCGCGGTAAACAACACGGTAGTGTTATCAAAATAAATACGAAGTTGGTCAAGCTCTATGTCAAAGGCATCAAATACCTCTATAGTTGAATAGACATCCATTCTTACATACACCTCATATTGATCATTGTAATGTGCGGAAAGCATATCATAAGTACCAGCTGCACTAAAATTACCTGTCTTTATGGTATCCCATGTCTTGCTATCAAAATTATAGATATCAAACTTCATGACCAAATTAGCAAGAGGGGTAATTAAATAGGCATAGTCTAAATTAATATCAGCAGAATAGATAGCGGCGGGGTCCATCGTGAATTTTGAAGTAAATTCAGAGTAGGTGTCTGTTGGGACTGTATACGTGACTTCAACATAGATCATATCTACAAATGTATAACCAGGACCTTGAAATGGGGGTCCCATATTATAGCAAGTAATCGCCACTTCCAAGTCATATAAGTCAACTTGACCCATAGAAAGCCCTGTCCATATAATTTCGTCCCAATACCACGCGTTATTCCCTTCGATTACATCTTTTTCAGAGTAAAATCCCCCAGTTCCCTTAAACTTGACCTTTAACCACGCTGTGGCATCGGTATCTCTTTTACTTCTTATCCGTATTTTTAATTGAGTGACTGTAGATCCAGTTGGTATGGTGACTAATTCATCAAATCCAAACTGATCCACTTGTCCAGTATACTCTCCGAGTGCAAATGCATCTTCTCTAATATAAAGACTATCTTGGGTATCAACGTCATCATAATGAGTCTCTGATCCGGGAACATCCCAATTAATATTAACATCAGTATCTGGATACATTGTACCTGTCTGGGTGTCAATAAGGTTACTAGAAAGCGTCGTCCAATCATTATTGTCAAATTCAGGGTTGCCTCCTTGATCGGAACTCCCCTCAAAAATTGTGAAATCGGTAAACTCCCCAAACTCAAAGAAATAAACCCTTACACTGAACGAACTAGATGCATCCTCAGCAGTGATTTTTATTTGATTAACGTTTTCATAGACTCGAGCATCAAAATCAATGGTTGATCCTTGTGCAATTAGCTGACTCCCAACATATAATTTTATATCTCCTGGATTTGATCGTTCAATATGGGAACTAAGTAAGAAATCTCTATTTCCTAAAGGATCGTTTATTTTCACGTCTACAATATAAATACCCGCGCCCACTATATACTTACTATTTATTGTCGCATAGTTTGAATCATCTTCATGAGAATTGGCAAGATTTTGATAACTTGAATAATACCCAGTTAAGCTAGTTATAAATTCTGGCTGACCAGTTGTTTGAGGGTCTAGAACGTTGGCGGAAATGGTCTTATTAGAGGTAAATGTAGAATAATTTCCATCTAATCGATTCAAATCACCATTGTAGTCAGCAGAACCACGACTAAGACTAAAATTATCAGGTTGTCGAGGCACATACGGTCCATTAAAAATGTAATCTAGGCTTGTTCCACTACCCGATTCTGAAGTTAAGCCAAGGTAGTTATTATCTTTTCTATCAATGCTGGTTAGGTCACCCGCGTGATTTCCTCTTTGACCAGAAATATCAAAAAGGTACTTTAGATTACCCGAATAGTATTTAGAAGGATCTATAAACTGTAATCGGTTATCAGCATAATTATAACCGTATAGCTCATCAATATCAGCATAAGAAGGATTGTGCATAAAATCACTAGACATGTTGATGTATTGAGTGCCATCGTTTGTTGGGTATAACTCTACCATATCTAGGGTTGGATATTCATTTACTAAGTCAGCGTCAATCTCGGCATAAAGAATCTCTAAAGTGAATTTACCGTTTAGTCTTTTCCCTTGATGCATGCCACTGAAACTTGAGGTGATGTTGATAATTAATTCCTTTCCACCTTCAAAACACTCGAATAGGCTTTTAAGGTGTAAACCGCTTTTCTTTAGGTCAATGGTAAGATTATATAAGCCGTATTGGGAAAAAACGTCAGTTAAGTCTTCTAAGTGGAGTGTTCCGATATAATTGTCCTGACCACTTTCTCGTTTATAAAATTCTAGATTAATATCATAATCGCTTTCAGAAAGTAATATGTTAGTGATCGATTCTTTGCCAATAAATCCTGCTTTAAACAACAAATTTAAATCTAACCCTAATAATATAGCATCATCTAAGTTTGTGACAGCAAACGGAAATTTAAGGGTATTATAGAGCAGTAAATTAGTCTTTTCTTCAAATTCGGGGGTTCCAAAATCCTCGATATTATGGACTACACCTCTAATTTCATCATTAGTTTCAATATTTACAGTATCTGAAAATTCAATAGCATTTACACTCCCATCACCGTTAAGATCGAAGAAGTAAGGTTCGTCTTGATAGAATGAATAGTCAGATTCAAAGTTCTTGGTAAAATATTCAATCTGACCACTATTATTGCGAATTATATTTTCGACTATAGTAATATTGTTAAGACTTGCATCAGGATAAAAAATATTTTTATTTCCAACATCCTGAGTGAAATCGGTCCATAATTCCATTGTAAAGTTAAATTTCTCATAATCAATTATTGCATCTAACGGAAGATATAATCTCCCCTCCGTTCTATTGAATCTCCAGAAATCGCTCCCAATTGGATCTTCAGGAGTAGGATCAGTTAATATGCTCACCATCTTAGGATTATAATTAATACCATACACGTCTACAATCTGAGAGATATACCCTGGGTTTATAGCCCCTAACGTCTCGTTAAGGTCAATCCACGGTTGAGCAACAGAAGGTCTATCAAACTCGTTTGCAACGTCATTAGAATAATCGAGATTTTTCTTTATGACATCTGTCTTCATGAATGAACGAGCATAGGTATAGTTTGATGTGAACGAGGAATTAACGCTCATTCTTCCCTTTGAATAAAAGTTATCTTCGTAAGTCAAGTCCCACTTTCCTTCATTAGAATTCCAAGTTCCAGGAATAACATACGTAAGACCTAAAAGTGTTAAATAGGAATAACCTCCTGTAGTATCATACCTGACAATGTCAGATAAGTCATAACTATCCTTTGAAATCTTAAAAATAATAGTACCATTATCAGATGTTTCACTTGCTGGATTTCCGTAGAATAACCCAGAATCGCGCCACTTTTGTACACTATCATATTCATCTTGGGCGGTATCAGATTCCTGACCGGTCCACACCAATTTATCATCTACATCGTTATACATATAAATATTACCCTCGTATGGAAGCCATTTGTCGTTATTATAATCATATACTTTTAAGTTGGGTCGCCATGACCAAGCGTTAAAATTGGAAACAGATACGTTTATATTAGCTTTCAAAATGATGTCAGAAAGCCCATCTATGTCCTGTTCATTGATTCCTGAATAAGTAAGGTTAAATGGCATTAACGATACTAACTCTTGCTCATGCCACCAGCTTGAACCGTATGGGTATGGATATAGATCTTCGGGATCTGGTATAGAAAGCCCTTTCCCTTCAGTTGGCTTTAGTTTAGGAACTATCTGGAAACTATTAATTGTATTGGTAGCGGTAATTGAGTCCGCCTCATCGGCAAAATCGGGATAATTTATGTTTGCCTTAATGTTAAAGCTGAGAGCGTTGTTTCCAAATGAAGTTTTATAGATAATATCGTCCATTTTCAGACTAGAATCACCAAGAAGGGTTGTAAGATTGGAACCACTGGAACTAAAGTTATCGGTGTTGCTAATTATTCTTTTATAGTTCTTGCTATCAACTATATAAAATTCAGCAAGAGCCTTTGTGGGAATATCAAATTCTTGATTATCTAAATAATCTTCAAATGTGTTTGGCTCGTCTGTATAATATATATCATAATCAAGACTATAGACTTCCACGTTAAGATGGTCGAAAAAATCAAGTTTAGAGTTTATATGTAGTTGAGTATCATCATAATAAGCCGAATAACCTGGAAAGTTTGCGAAATTTAAATTATCTGTATAAGTCATTGCGTTACTAAACGTTGTATCTTGGAATTCCCCATAATTCCAATATTCAAGGTCATCAAAATTATACTCGGTTCTGAATCCGTCATATTCGGTTCTCCATTTACTATAAGGGTCGGGACCAGGGTCAGGAAGAAGTAAAACGAGATTTCCTAAATTATCGAATTTATAGGTTATGGTAGAACCAGACCCATCCCCATCTGAATACCTAAAATAAAAATCTAATCCAATCCTTGAGATATAAATATTACTCGGAAGCGCAGGAGGGAGAGGGTAGTCTCTGAAATATCCATCGAAGTGCCAAACTTCCCCATACGTTAATGGAAGTGAATAACCCTCACCAAAGGTTTTAACACCTATCGCTCCCGGATTTGAATTAAACAGCTGCTCATTACTAGGTAAGTTCCAATTAAATAAAGGAAAGTTTGGATCATATTGCTGTTGAGTAATTTGATCGTAATTCGTATTATAATCAATATCAGACCATAATCGCAGGTCTTCGAATACTTCATTCACATTGGTTAAGCCTTCATTAAATGAATAAATAATTTCTCTCTGTAGAGATTTATCTGAGTAGGTAAGATCATTACCTGTTTCGCTAACACCTCCGACAGCAGTAGGTCCTTCTGTGTCACTAAACTCGGTAGACCAATTATTAAAATCGGCATCAATTTTCTTGAATACTTGACTCTTAATTTCGACAAGATCAATCTCATCTCCAGATGCAACAGAGATTATCGGAAATAAGGAGTCTGAGGGATTAAAAGCACTTGGGTCAAATAGACCTAGACCTGTTCCCGGTCGTTCTTCTCCATTAACAAAAAAGTGCCAGTCTAGATCGGTTGGATCGGTTTTATCATATGTAATTTCTACCAAATTAATTACATCGTCTTCTAAACTTAGTGTATACTGACCGAGAGGATTATAAATGTAACTAGAATCACCTACAGAAAAGTTTATGAGATTATTAGTACTTTCAAACTTAAATGAGGCCCGATATTTATTATCGTTATTTAAATTTGCTTTAATGGGATATGCATTAATGACATTATTCAGTTTAATAGTCCCTGAGTTTAAAATTAAGCTCCCGTCTGTATCTTGTTTCGCATATCCTTCTCCACTTAGGTCCCAGTGTTCGCTGTTTAGGTTGTCTTTGTCTGAAAATACCGTACAAGTAAGTTGGCGAAGTATAAGATCATTATGGTCCAATTTACTGGTAAGATAATCTTCCGAGGTGGGATACCCATCTAGTGAGATTCTAAGAGTGAGTTTTCCGTCTGAAGCAAAATCTGTAACAGAACTAGTGTCTAATCGTAAATAGTTATAGTCATAGATGTGCGTCTCGGAATAATACTGAGCAGGAGAGACAAATACAACTTCGGGTATATAATTTTCATAGTTAAATTGGTTGATGTTATTGCCCTGCCTTGTGAATATCCCGTCTTCAATAAAGTTTTGTGATAAACCGGGATATAGGAAATTTGCTTCGTCTGGATCGTTTGAGACTTTAGAATATTTAGCAGCTACAATGTCGCTGTAGATTGATTCACCAAAATTATATGTTTTAAATGTCTTGTATATAACATCTGGATTATTCCTACTAGCAATAATATTTGACGCTTGAAATTGTTTTATATCGTTTATATCTTCAAAATATGTGTTAGAGCTGTCTGCGAGCCCTATCTGTATGTTATTATGATTATCCTCCATAGGGAAGTGAGCGATCGAATAGCCCGATATTGGATCTATCTCGTGAGCAAATGAGGTTGACACTAATATATACTTTATACTTTCGTAATCCTCATTATGATCCAAGTCAAATGTAACTTCAATATAAAGATCCCGATCAGAAAGATCAGGGTCATTTTGGTAGACCCTAAGGTAATCACCAATACCTTCAATAATGCTTTTTCTTTGAGCTTGAGAACTAACAGTCTGACCTAATTTATTCACTACAGAAATATCTATATTTCCGAGTTCATCCTTTATAACAACATTGCTAATTTTGGGTTGATAACCAATTTTTCCCGCTGTTTCAGGGAGGATATTGTCAGACCATGAACCCATATCGTTCAATAGATTAGTATAGTCATCCATATCACTATTAAAGTCTATGGTAGAAGATTTAGAAAGGTCTTCACCCCATACAGCATCAATATAGGAATTGCTGTAGGGAGATTGGAAATCCAAAGGTCTGAAGAAATCTTGACCGTCTTCAAACTGGCTTAGTTCCGTTCCGGTGGAGACTGAGCTACTAGTAGTAATAATAGAGCCATAATCAATTCTTTTATTATCATATTCAGTTAAAGCTGACAAGGTATCTTGAGAAGTTATTCCACTGTCAGCAAATAATCCACTAGCCAAAATATAAGGGACCCCCGTAGTAACATCGATTTGTTGGTAGTTCCAGTCATCGTAGTCCGTTCCATAATAGAAAGTCCAATGGTTTAAATCATTGGGATTTAACAATTGAAAGCCTAACTTTTCAGCCCTCATCTGTGAATTTCGAGCAGCTATATTACCCACTTGTTCATATTCGTCCACTTTATAACTTCCAGAAAGTAAACCAGAAGCATATGCAACAGTAGACTCATAAAAATATCTTACTTCATAATAAAGGTCAGCATCATCCTGAGTCCTTGCTCTCCAACTTAAATCATTAATATTTAAGCATATTAAAGATTTCTTATCAGCGCTAATGTAATAAGATGAAGAGTCAATTTCTCTTAATTCATCGTAAGTATAATAACCTAAATCGTAATATTTGTCAAATTCATAGACGTTAATTATTTCAATAGCAGGGTTATGAGTAAGTGGAATTATGGAAGTTTCACTGTCTTGTTGGTATTTGTATAGATCCCACGGTCTAAACGTATCAACGGCATAAAATATTGGTGTCAAACTATTAGTAATAACCTCTGTATCGATATATGTTTTCCATAGACCTTGAGATGAGGAAATGAGCACGGATTCAAAATAGTCCTCCTTAGACTTTACGATAGAACGGATTTTAAAATCGTATATTTCGTTTGAAAAGGATTCGACTTCAGAATTCAGTGAAAAGCTAGTCTTGTACCATGTGTCCGTAGATGTGTCAAATATATAATATAGAATATCATCATCTTCGTTATAATAAGACATAGACAATCCTGCTACCACGACCACCCCAATAGGTGAAGTAAATGAATTAAGCTCTAAAATAGCTCCTTTTACCGAATCTTCAAACATTGTGAAATTCACTAAATTCTTATCAATACTGAGTATAGAGGAATTTACAACATAGTTATAAGCAGGGTTTATTGCACCAACAAACACACTGTCATCTACGATGTTAACTGCGCTAACTATTCTATTTGCAGGAAGTTGGGTGCCATCATTTTGCTGTGTTCTTACCAGATCGCTATCAAAGTCTAGCTTTGCGATATAATTTACAGCATTAGCAGTATTGCTAACACATATATACATAGAAAGATAGCTAGTACTCTCAAAATCAAACACGTATTCGGTAAACACGGCACCAGGAAGGGATTCTGGAAGCGAAATACTGGAAGCTAATATTGTTTGATTGAAATTATACATTAAAGTATTTGAGTCGAAAATATAAAGAGAAATATTGTCTGAAATAGCTAATTTGTTATAAATAGCTAAATCAGTGTAAATATCTCCATTAAGATCGAAATTTGAAATTACATTCCCTTGAAGTGAAAATCCCAGAGAATTTGTAAAATTGATAAACCATTGATTATTGGAATTGTTGTATGAGTATACATAGATATTGCCGTTTATATCAACTAAGAATGGGTGTAAGGTGGTCGTGTCATCAAAATATCCGTAGGAACCATAGAAGTAATTATTGTTTGGTTGTTCATCGAAAGTATAGTTAATTGGTAAGTAACTTCGTTGATGGGGAAGTAATTTATAGAATGTGTTGTTATCAACTTGCCAATCAACTGTAAAAGTACCGTCGGTTGTGGTTTGAGTGCCCATAGGAAGCCAGATTTCAGAGCCAAAATCCCAATAACTCATATCAACACTTATATCGCTTTTATTCTCATGAGTAATGATATCTTGCCAATTATCTAGGTATCCATTGAATTGAATTGGAGAGTCTGTATAGTTTTGGTCTCGATTATAGTAAATAATATCACCGAAAGATAAGGCATTTTG